>CAXXGD010000059.1:0-18280 GCA_963669385.2 Rhodospirillales bacterium | reverse complement strand
GGATCTTCGACATGATCGCCCAGGACGAGGATGCCGCCATATCGCTGGGGATCGACACCGCGCGCTACAAGCTGGCGGCCTTCGTGCTGGGCACCGGCTGCGCAGGGCTCATGGGGGTCGTCTACGCCCACCTTGTCCAACTAAATCGTGCCCGATGCCTTCGGCTTCATCCTCTCGGTCACCATCCTGGCGATGGTGGTGGTCGGCGGCGTCGGCTCGATCTGGGGTGTCGTCGCCGGAGCGCTGCTTCTCACCCTGCTGCCGGAGGTGGTGCGCTTCATCAACGACTATAAGCTCTTGATCTACGGCAGCCTGATGATCGCGGTGATGCTTGCCAGCCCTGGCGGCCTGGCCGGCGCCACGCGCCGGCTTCTGGGCCGGAGCGGCTGACCCATGAGCCTTCTCGAGATCAAAGAGCTTTCAAAGTCCTTCGGTGGCGTACAGGCCACGCACGACGTCACCTTGAGCGTGCGCGAGCACGATCTGCTGGGTCTCATTGGGCCAAACGGCGCCGGCAAGACCACCTTGCTCAAGCTCATCACCGGCACGCTCAAGCCCGACAAGGGGCAGATCCTGTTGGGTGGTGTCGACATCACGGCGCTGCCCGGCCACCGCCGCGCGCGCGCCGGCATCATCATGACCCATCAGATCGTGCGTCCCTTCCGCGGCATGACCTTGAAGGGAAATGTCGTGGCCGCCACGCCGTCAGGCCTCTTCGACAAGCCGCTCGCCGCGATGCTGACCCGACCCAAGACGGCAAGCGATGAGCGGGCCTTCGGTCTGCTAGAGCGGCTGGGCATCGCCGATGCGGCCGAACATAAAGCAGGGCAAGTCCCGCTGGGCTATCTCAAACGCCTGCAAATCGCACGGGCTCTCGCCGCCGAACCCAGGATCCTGCTGCTGGACGAGCCCCTTGGCCGGCCTCAACCACGCCGAAGCGCGCAAGATCGCCGACCTCATTCGCCAGCTGCACGAGGAGAGGCTGACGATCGTCCTGATCGAGCACAATCTGAACGAAGTCCTGCGTATCTCCGAGCGTTTGGCTGTCCTCGACAACGGCCGGCTTCTGGCGGAAGGCGATCCGCAGGAGACGATACGGCGAGCCGATGTTCGTGCGGCCTATCTCGGCACCAAGGCAGAGGCCGGCTGATGCTGCGCTTGCAGGAGATCGCTTGCGGATACGGCGATGCCCGGGTCGTCGAGCGCTTGACGATGGAGGTCCGGGCCGGAGAGATCGTCGCGCTCCTGGGCCCCAACGGGGCAGGCAAGAGCTCTACGGTCATGACCATTGCCGGCCATGTCACGCTCTTCGAAGGGACGATCCATTTCGATGGCGCTGACCTTTCGCATGCCGGCCCGGCCCAGCGCACCCCGCGCCGGGATCGGATTGGTGCCGGAGGGCCGGCGCCTCTTTCCCGACCTGACGGTCGCGGAGAACCTGCTGGTCGGCGGCTACACCAAGTCAAAGCAGGAGGCAGACGCCGGCGAAGCGGACGCGCTTCGTCTCTTTCCGCGCCTTGGGGGAGCGCTACCGCCAGCTGGCCGGCACGCTCTCGGGCGGCGAGCAGCAGATGCTGGCCATCGGCCGCGCCCTAGTCGCACGGCCGAAACTTCTGGTCGTCGACGAGCTCTCCCTGGGCCTCATGCCGGCCATGGTCGAGCTCTGCTTCGAGGCGATCGAGGCCCTGAAGGCGCGCGGGCTGGCTTGCCTGATCGTGGAGCAGAACACGGCCAAGGCCCTTGCGCATGCCGACAAGGTCTATGTGCTCTCGGCCGGCCGGCTGGTGCATGAGGGGCGCAACGACGGCGACACCAAGCAGACCGACTTCGTGAACACGCTTCTGGGTCTCGAGGATATCGAGTAGCAGCTGGCGCCAACGTGCAGAAGGTAAAGCATGGACAGGGGGGAAGGCGAGCGGAGTAGCTCCTGCCTTAACGGCAAGGGCTCCGCGGCACCCAAAGTTAACACTATCATCTTTTGTAGTCCGTTCTGAATTCAGTAGGACAGTGATTGCTCAGCTATGAATTTTTGAATCTCTTCGAGCTTACTTGCACGACCCTTTATCTGCAGACGCCAATAATTCACTTTCTATAGAGAGGCTTTCACTTGCGCGTTAGGGATACTGCGGTCATGCTTTCCACATGTTGCAGCACCTTGAATGGAGTCTTTGGGCCGATTGCCGTCGGCGCCGTGCTCGCGCTTTTTGCTAAGCGTCATCCTGCCGTCGCATGTGCGCACACGGCATCTCTTTCGACGCATCATTCAAGTGGTCATGGTGGCGACTGCCGCCGTGCTGACCCCGCTCTTCGTCGTCGACCCGCTGAACGAGTTCAAATTCAGCGGCACACATTTGGCCTTCTCCATTGGCGGCGTCATCGTCGCCGCCATCTGTGCTGCCGTCTATCTGAGCCTCTTCGTCAAGAGGGCCTGGACACCGCCGGAAAGCGAGTAGCGCCACAGCAATTTCAATGGCCCCTGGCTTCGACAGCCGACAGGCCGGTCCGTCACCACCTGTCGACGGCAGCCTGATCGACCTCGATCAGCGTCGGGCCGCCTCTGCCGTTTGCATCCACGAGTTCCGCCTTCAGATGGTCGAAGCCTTCAGCCTTGACCGCAGCACAGCCGAAGCCCTTGGCAATGGTCAAGAAGTCCGGCGTGTAGATGTCGACGCCTATTTCGGGGATGTCTCGATCGGCCATGTATTGCTTGATTTCGCCGTAGCCTCGGTTGTTCCACAGCAGGATCGGCACCGACAGCCCCAGCTCTACGGCCGTCGCCAGCTCGCCGATGGTGAACTGGAGGCCGCCGTCGCCGATCAGCGCCACCACCGGCCGCTCCGGCGCCCCCAGCTTGGCGCCGAGCGCCGCCGGCAGGCCGTAGCCCAAGGTCCCATATCCGGTGGAGGAGTTGAAAAAGGAACGCGGTCCGGCCGGCTCGTAGGTGAGGTTGCCGCCATAGACCGGCTGTGTGGAATCGCCGACCACGATCACCCCCGGCAAGGCGTCTGTCACTTGATCGAGAAAGCGGCCGTGCAGCCGGTATGCCGGCGCCACATCGCCAAGAGCCTTGCCACGCAAGCCGGCAACCTTGGCTTCGCCCTGCGCGCGATCGGGGGTGAAGCCCTCGAGCGCCTCTGTCAGCGCCTGCATGGCACGCCCGGCATCCGCACAGATCGCCAGGGCGGGGCGCGGCGTTCCGCGTTAGCTGTCCGGGATCGATGTCGATCCTTATCACCTGGCCTTCGAGATCGAGGTTGCCGTTCGAACAACAGCGTGTCGGTTTCTCCCAGCTCCGTTCCGATCGCCAGAACCACATCGGCCTTGCCGGACCGCAGCAAGCACCGGCGGCAAGGGAAAGGTAGTGCCGAGACTTAGGCGATGGCCGGGCGGCAAGAGGCCTTTCGCGTTGATCGTTAGCAGCGTCGGCGCGCCAAGCCGCTTCACCAAAGCCTGGGCTTCCGCAGGCGCGCCTACAGCTCCGCCGCCCAGCACCACCATGGGACTGCGCGCCGCGCGCAGCATGCTGGCAGCGCGCTCGACGGCCGCGGGATTCGCAGTCGCCTTGTTGGCAGAGCGATAGGCCCGGTGATCCATGCCCTCGCCCGCAGCGGCGATGACGTCGAGCGGCAGCTCGATGTGCACCGGTCCGGGCCGCGCGCTGTCGAAGAGGGCGAAGGCGCGCGACAGGGACCTGCGGCAGCTCTCGGGCGCGCAGGACCCGATGGCTGAAAAGCGAGACGCCGCCGACCAGGGCGCTCTGGTCCGGCAGCTCGTGCAGGCGCCCCTCCCCCAAGCCCAATTCATGGCTGTTGTTGACGCTGGAGATCACCAGCATCGGAATGGAGTCCGCCAAGGCCTGGCCCATGGCAGTCGCGATGTTGGTCATGCCCGGCCCGGAGATGATGAAGCAGGCCGCCGGCCGGCCGCTGGCACGCGCATAGCCGTCGGCCATGAAGCCGGCACCCTGTTCGTGACGCGGCGTGATATGGGCGATCTTCGTCTCCGGCAGACCGCGGTAGAGCTCTACCGTGTGCACACCGGGGATCCCGAACACCGTGTCGATCCCGTAGTTCTCTAGCAGTCTGACCAGCACCTCGCCGCAGGTCTTCATTCAGCGCCCTCCTCTTTCGGTTCTGCCTGGACTTTGCAGTACTGCTCACTGGCGATAGATCACGCCCGGCATGACGCAGAGCATCTCGAAAGCCAGGTTGGCCGCGGTGAGCGCGGTGTTGCCGCTGGTGTCATAGGGGGGTGCGACCTCCATGACCTCGGCCCCGACCAGGTCCAGGCCGCGGCAGCCGCGGATCACTTCGATGCCCTGGATGGTGGTGAGCCCGCCGATCTCCGGCGTGCCGGTCCCCGGCGCAAAGGCCGGATCCAGTGCGTCGATGTCGAAGGTGAGGTAGACCGGCCCCCTCGCCCAGTTGCTCGCGCACCTCGGCCATCAAGGGCGTCAGCGACTTGTGCCAGCACTCCTCGGCCTGCACCACGCGCACGCCCTGCTCACGTGGCCAGTCGAAGTCGTCGGCCGCATAGCCGGTGGCGCGCAGGCCGATCTGCACCATTCGCTTGGGCTCGATCAGGCCCTCTTCGATGGCGCGGCGGAAGGGCGTGCCGTGGGCGATCGGCTCACCGAACATCTTGTCGTTGACGTCGGCATGAGCATCCAGGTGCACCACGCCCACCGGCCCGTGAACCTTGCGCACGGCCCGCAGGATCGGCAGCGGAATGGTGTGGTCGCCGCCCAAGGTGATGGGCTTGCAGCCGTGCCGCAGGATCTCGTCATAGGCCTCTTCGATGATGCGCATGGAATCGAAGATGTTGAAGGTATTGATCGCCACGTCGCCGATGTCGGCGATCTGCAGCGAATCGAAGGGGGCCGCGCGAGTGGCCATGTTGTAGGGCCGGATGAGGCTCGATTCCGCGCGTATCTGCCGGGGCCCGAAACGCGCGCCGGAGCGGTTGGAAGTGCCGATATCGAAGGGCACGCCGACGAAGCAGATGTCGAGGCCTTCCGCCGTCGGCTGGCTGGGTAGGCGCATCATGGTGCCGGGCCCGCCGAAGCGCGGCATCTGATTGCCGCCGAGCGGCTGGTTGAACTGGGTCATGACCTCTCCTCCCTGCTTGGCCGTCTGGAGCCCTACCCTGCGGATGCGGAGGCCCTCGACCGACGCCAGAGCCGCAATTCGAGCGAGACCCGCGTCATGTCGCGATTGAAGTTTATGCCGCCGCCGTGAACGAGGTAAGGCGAAAAGATCATCGCCTGGCCCGCCGCCGGGTTGGGTCGCAACAGCCGCAAAGGCTGCTTGGCCGCAACCACTGAGGGAACATGGTAGGTCACACCGGCGATTCTGGCGCCCACCAGCGTGCGCTCGATTTCGGAATCCGGCCAAAGGTGACTGCCGGGGATCAGCGGCAGGGCGCTCTTGGCGTTGCTGCCGGCCAACGGGATGTAGGCGTTGACGGCATGTCTCAGCGCATCGACCCAGACATCTCGGTGTGGCGGGTTGTGATCCAGCGCGGCGAGCGGACGGACGATCCGCAATTGAAAGGTCCGCTTGCCACGGCTGGGGTTGCGGCACCAGAGCGGCCGGCTGCAAGCGGCTGAGAGTCTCTCCTCGATGTGTGCCAGCGGGATCGGCAAGGCCTCGGCTGGAAAGCCGCCTAGCAAGGACTTCATCACCCTGAGATGTTCCTCATCTGAGAGGACGACCGAATGGTAGTCCTCCAGCGTGGTCGTCACCGGCCTCTGTCGAGCAACGGACAGCCTTTCCGACAAGAGGGCCGCTATTCCGCTGCGCAACGTGGCGAGATCACGCGGCGACAGGAGGTCGACGTTGTGGTGGCCCTCGGCCTCCCAAGCTGTTCCGGATATCAGGTTTTCGTCGCCTTCCAGGAGGACCCCTTGCGTGCCGATGAAAGTCTCGCCGTGAACGTCGGCAGAGAGTTCCACGCCATTCACGCTGTATCGCAGGGTCTTCGGCGTCGCCCCCTTGGCCCTCACAATTCTGGCGCCTTCTGCTTCATCAGGCTGTCGAGCGCGATCTCGAGTTGATCCCTGGCCTGTCGAAGCGCCTCGTCGGAGGCCCGAAACCAGTCGGATAGGCGCAACCCGCAGCCTCTCTATCTCCGTGGCGAATGCGGCTTGGTCCATCGGGCGATTGAAGAAAACACGCGCCAGCAAGGCACCGCGCGAACGAAGCCGCGCCTGCTGGGCATAGAGGAGATCGGCGCACACCGGCAGGCTGCGGTCGCCGGCGCGCGCCAAGCCACCGACGCCAAACGTGAGGCCGTGGGCCTCGGCCTTCCCTGCGATGCGATCCATCACGGGTGCGACCAAGACGCCAAGCCGCTGCGTCAAACCCAGCTCGATCGAGAGGTCGTTCAGGCCGACGTGAAACTCCTCCACGCCGATGGACCTGAAGCCGTCGATCGCTTCGACCGCGCCCAGGCGTTCAACCAGGGGAACGACCTGAGCCCTGCCGGAGACCATGTCGCTGTAGCGGGCCACTTCGTCCAGGGAAGTGAAGTTCGGCAACATGAGCACCGAGACGCCGGCACCAATCAGGATGTCGAGCTCGGCGGCAGTCTCCGGATTGAGTGGATTGCTTCTCACGAAGCGCGCCGCGCGCTTCACATGCCGTGCGAGCTTGCCCAGGTCATCGAGGCTGTGAGGCGACAGCCAGGTTCCCAGCCCGGCCTGGCGATCCGCTTTGCCCAGATGCTCCAGGTCCAGGCCGATCCGATCCACCCCGGCCGCATCCGCCCACCGCATCCTCTCGACGGAGTTGGTCCAGAGGGTCAGCGTGAAGTCCATCGCTTCACCACCGATAGGGGATGGTCGGGGCGTCGGCGGCAAGACGCTCTTCATCCGGCGCAACGGCATCGAAAGGCCGGCTGTTCAGATGCAAGAGAAAGGCGCTGCTGTCGCCGATGGCCTGAAACCCGTGCCACACGCCCGGTGGAATCTGGACCAGCCGCGGCTGCAGCTCGCCCATGATGATCTCGTCCAGTTGACCGCAGGTGCTGCTGGCCTCGCGGTCGTCGTACAGCACGAGCTTCACCAGTCCGGTGATGGCGGCGATCTGATCGATCTGCAGGCGATGGCGGTACCAGGCCTTGACGATCCCGGCAAAGCTCTGCGTGACGTAGGCCTGGCCAAAGCCGGGAAACTCCGGGTCGTCGCAGCGCTGAACCTCCATCAGCCTGCCTTTGGCGTTCGGCAGGAGCTTAAGGTCCGTAACAATGACGCCTGATATGTATGTCATCACCGAAGTCACGTATCGGAAATTGTTGATTGGGCATATCTAGGCTAGCCTCTCCCGGCTGCCCGGGCCAAGCCCTCCTGGTCCGCTCGGCGTCGCTTGGAGAGCGCAGGACGCGGTGAGGCTGGAGGTCGCTGCCGTTTCGGACGAGAGCGTGGGCAGGCAGACCTGGGGCCGAAGGGTCTTCAGCAGAGGGTAAGGCGAGTGGCGGACAGTCTCCTGAACGAAGTCATGGCATCGGCTCTTGCCCGCTTCCAGGCGCTCGTCCGCCCCGCGACGGATAGACCGCAGCAGTGGCGAGAGGCCTGCAAGCAGGCGCGCGGTGGGCTCCCGCCAACCTTGGCGGTCAAGCTCTGCCGGTCTGCGCATGCCAGCCATCCGAACGATCCCGTTCTCATGATCCACTTCGCAGATGTGCTGATCCTGCTCGGCGATGTCGGCCAAGCTGCACCGCTGATCTCTCTTGCACAGGCTAAGCGGCCTCAATCGAAGCCGGCGATGATCGCGCGGGCCAAACTGGAGGCAAGACAGGGCCGGTTAGAGGCGGCTCGGCAATGCTGGGAGAGTGCCTTGGACACCTTCCCCGAGGACCATGGCATTCTGAGGCGCCTGGCACAGACCTGCATCGATCTCGGCGACCGCAAGACGGCAATTGATGCCCTGGAGAAGGTCTGCCGGCGCGCGGCTGCCAGCCCGACGGATCACTACTTGCTCGCCGAGCTTCGTGCCAGCCTGTCGGGACACTGGATCAGCCTGGATCAATCGCGGGAGATCTTCGAGAAGTTCGCCGCCGACCCAAAGCTCACCGCGCGCCATCTCAGGCGGCTGCAGTTGGCCGGAGAGATCATCGCTGCAACAGAGCTTGAAAGTGGCCTCCAAGACGCCGCAGAGAGCCCACCGGCGGCCCAGCTGCTGGAGCAAGCGCAGTCCTTGGAAACGACCAGGGACTTCGAAGGAGCCGCTGGCGCCTACATTGAGGCCTTTGCACAGACGCCGAGCGACCTTAATGCCGCGGCGAAGGCGTCCGCTTGCCTGTCACGAGCCGGTCGCCACGGCGAGGCAGCCAGTGTGATGGACGCTGTCGGTAGGGGTGAGGCTTGCGACCTTCTCTTGCGGGCGCAGGCCGAGGCGGCCCTGGCAGCCGGGGACGGCCCTAGGGCAGTCCGCCATCAGAGCAGCGCAATGCGCCTCTGCCCCAGCCTGGAGAACGCGGCGGGGCTCTGCCGCATCCTGCTTGCTTGCGGCCGCTTGGCGATGGGCCGACGCGTGCGTCAAGAGATCGAGGCGACCTTTGGCAGCACGCATGTCGCATTTCTGGAGCTGGGCAAGCTCGCCCTGGAGGGAAAGGAGCCCTCGCAGGCGCTTGCTTGGTTGGACAAGGCCTGGCAGGGCGCGGCCCATCCACGGCCCCTGCTGAGACTCCTCACCAACGTCCTATGGGAGGTTGGGGATGTCGAAGGGGCGTCCTTGGCGATGCTTTCCTATGCCACCGATCGTCCTCAAGTCTTCGCGGCAAGAAAGGTGCGGGGCGCCCAGTGTCTGGAAGGCCTGCAAAGCCAGGTTCGCCATCTTCAAGAAGAGCTCGAGACCTGCGAGGATTACGACAGCTACCTGCGTATCGCCAAGACTCTGAGGCGCATCGTTACCACCCCGAATCTCCTAAAGGCAGATGCGTCGATTGACCGTCATACCGGCGCGTTCCTGCGAGAACTGACGCAGTTGGAATCGCAAGGCCAACTGGAGCAGGCCGCAACACTGATCGACGGCAACATCGACTTGGTCATCGCGCGGACAACCGTGCCGGTGCGAGCCGGCAATCTCTTGTTCAGGGCGGCGCGTCTGAACGCGAAGCTGGGGCGTCTCGGCACGAGCGCCAACTTCCTGGAACGCGCGATCTGGATGAACAAGGAGGATCCGGTCCTGATCTCGGTCTTTGCCCGGCTGCTCCGCACCCATCAGACTTGCATCAAGCTGGCCGATCCCTGCCTCACCCCGGTCCTGATCCACACCTGGCAGGGCAACGTCAAGCGCGCGCGCATGCTGGCCCGCCAGCTCCATCAGGAGACAGGCGTGACCGTCCTGACCTTTCAGGGCGACCCGTCCCTCGAGATGGTCGCGGTCGAGCGGCAGGCCTATGGGCACGACCTTTTGATGCCCTGCGACAACAATTATCTGACTGTTACGCGCAAGCTTATGCTGGTCTACCGCTATCTCTATACCTGTACGAATGTCGCCGGCGTCTTCAAGGTCGACGATGACAATGCGGTTTGGGATTTTGAACGTTTCAAGGAACTCCACCATTTCTTCGTCTCTTCGCGGGAAGACTACATTGGAAAGGTGGCCCTCTACAATAATGGCGTCTATCACCACGGCAGAGCCGGGCAAGCGAAAACCCACCCTCCGACGCGCCGAGCATGCACCGATCGAGTACTGCAAAGGAGGCTGCGGCTACTACCTCTCCAGGCGCGCTCTCAAGACCATTTTCGAGCTCGGATTGACCCACTATTCGTGCGAGAAACCTAGAGAAAGTCTACGCAGACGTCTTCTTCGCCGAGATCCTGCACGGCGGCGGCATCCACCCGACCAACATCGACGTCGTGAAGCGAGGCGCCTTGCTGGAGGAAGTATTCGAGCCCTTCATGCTGCTGTGAGCCGGTGCGCGCCGCACAGCTACTTGCCAGACTAGTGGTCGCTCAGACGCTTGATGCCCAGGCGCTCTCCAATGTCATGCCGGCCCAGCAGTGGCCGCCACCAGGCCTCGTTCTCAAGATACCAGTCTACCGTTTCGGCCAAGCCATCGGCCAGTGCGCGAGATGCCGACCAGCCAAGCTCGCTTCCGATCTTTGTCGCGTCGATGGCGTAGCGGAAGTCGTGGCCGGGCCGATCGGCGGCAAAGGAGATGAGGCGCTCATGCGGCGCACCTTGTGGCCGGCGCTGGTCCATCAAGGTGCAGAGCGCACGCACGATATCGATGTTGCGCGCCTCGGCGTTGCCGCCGATGGCATAGGTCTCGCCGACACGCCCTTCGTGCAGCGCCAAGAGAAGCGCCTCGGCATGATCTTCAACGTAGAGCCAGTCCCGGACATTCTCGCCGCGCCCATAGATGGGTATCGGCTTGCCCGTCAGCGCGTTCAAGATCACCACCGGCATCAGCTTCTCGGGAAACTGGAAGGGCCCGTAGGTGTTGGAGGAATTGGTGATGATGATCGGCAGGCCATAGGTCACCCCCCAAGACCCGACCAGGTGGTCGGATGCTGCCTTTGACGCCGCATAGGGGCTGCGGGGCCTGTAGGCCGTCTCCTCATTGAAGCGCCCCTCGGAGTCGAGCGAGCCGAAGACCTCGTCAGTCGAGACGTGATGAAAGCGAAAGGCCGCACGCCGCCCGGCATCCAAGCCTGTCCAATAGGCAAACGCGGATTCCAGCAAGGTGTAGGTGCCGATGATGTTGGTTTCTATGAAAGCTGCCGGACCGTCGATCGAGCGGTCGACATGGCTCTCGGCGGCCAAATTCATGACGGCATCGGGTCTATGGTTAGAGAAAACGGCATCCATCGCCGCGCGATCGCAGATATCGGCGTGCACAATGACATAGCCTTCGCCCAGGTCGGCCCCGCACAGCGTGTCGGGGCTTGCCGCATAGGTGAGCTTGTCGACGTTGACGACGCTGTGCCCCAAGGCTAAAGCCCGGCGCACGACCGCCGATCCGATGAACCCGCATCCGCCCGTCACGAGAAGTCGCATGGAACGCACCTTTCTGCTCGGCAGGCCTGTCACTTGACCGCGCGCACCCACACCTTTCGACCGGCACCCTGCTTTCCCTTGAAAAACTCGGTCGCTGGACACACGTCGCCCTATTGAACAAAAGGATAAAGATGCAGCAAGGCAAGAGCTACGCACCCATCAAAGACGCGCTCACCTCCTACAGGGCGGGCGACTACGCTGCAACCGAGCGCATCTGCGCAGCGATACTCATGGCCAATCCCAAGAGTGCCATGGCCAGCTATGTTCTGGGGCTGACCTTCATGCGCTCTGGCCGGTCAGGCAGCGGCGAGGCCAAGATCGCCGATGCGCTGACCCTGCTGCCGGAAATCGCCTACTTCGATTCGCAGCGTGCCTTCCGTCAGCAGATGAAGCGCAGCGACGAAGTCCAGCTGTCCGAGGCGCGCCTGCACCTCTATCTGGAAAGCCTGCAGACCGACGCCTTCCTGATCTCCTATCCAAAGTGCGGGCGCACCTGGCTGCGCCTGCTGCTGGGCAAATACATCCTGGGCTTCGAGCAAGACAGCGACCCGCTCGACGTCAAGAAGCTTTCTTACGCCGCGCCCAACTTCGCCACGCTTGACGTCACCCACGACGACTATCCGCAGTGGAAGCCCTATACCGAAGTCTCCGAGGACAAGCGGGCCTATGCTACGAAGAAGGTCCTTTTCCTGGTTCGCGACCCCAGGGACGTCTTGATCTCGAACTTCTTACACTTCCTGAAGCGCGGGCCGGCTCAAAATTCCGGGCTTCGAGTTCACCGGGAAGCTGCCGCACTTCATCCGCCAGGACATCGGTGGAATCAAGAGCATCGTCGCCTTCTACAATGCCTGGGCACGTCAGCGAGAGGTGCCCGCCCAGATGGATTTCGTGACTTACGAAGAGCTGGCAGCAACACCCGTCGAGACACTGGCACGCACAATCGCCTTCCTCGGCTGGCCGGAAAAGCCGCCGGGCCTCATCGAGCAGGTCGTTGCCTACGGCAGCTTCGAGAACATGCGCAAGATGGAGGAAGGCAACGTCTTCGACAGCTTTCGCCTGGCGCCGCCAAAGAACGGCGACCCTAACGCCTTCAAGGTCCGCCGCGGCAAGGTCGGCGGTTACCGGGACTACCTCTCGGCCGAAGACATCGCCTATCTGGACAACTACATCGCCCAGCACCTGGACCCGATCTACCCCTACCAGGCAGAGCAAGCAGCCGCGGCCGGGAACCGCTAGATCAATTCGTCCGTGCGGTCGTCGGTCTCGCCGAAGCGCTTCAGTACGGCTGGCTTGGTGCCCTCGTAGGCCTTGTGGAGGTTGGCCGCGATCTTCGCGTTCTCGCGCTCGAAGAGGCTGTTGCCCTCCAGATCGCTCTCCACCAGGAAGGGGCCGAAGTTCTCCACCTCGATCACCCAGAGGGCTTGCGCCAAGCCCAGCTCTTCGCGCCAGTGGAGGCCGCGCACGCGCTTCACGCCGCGGCCCAGCAAGGCACCAGTGCCGTAGCCCACGGTGGTCAGGTAGATGGCGCCATGGGGGACGAAGTGGGTTCGATAGTCGGCAGGGTTCATCCCGCCTTTGCCGATGATGATCTTGGCACCGGACTTCTCCAGCCA
This sequence comes from Rhodospirillales bacterium, assembly GCA_963669385.2. Classification (GTDB taxonomy): domain Bacteria; phylum Pseudomonadota; class Alphaproteobacteria; order Kiloniellales; family JACOMY01; genus JACOMY01. The sequence continues at coordinate 5,661 of CAXXGD010000059.1, read as the reverse complement.
AGCCCCGATCCACTTGGAGAAACGGAAAGACGCGGTGGCGGTCACCGCACCCATGACAAAGCTGCCGTCCTCCCGCTGGGTCGCTGCCGGCGAGCAGTGGAAGTTCGCGGCACTCTCGGCAGGCAGGTCGAGCGGCAGCGGCTGGCCCTCCTCGATCGCCCTAATGTAGACGCCTTCGCGGCCGGTGTAGACCACGCCGTCCAGATAGACGACGTCGCCAATGCGCAGCTCAGCCAGCGCCTCGCGCGTCGGATTGGCGCTCAGGCGGACTTTGCGTGTGCTTGCGGGCTTGTCCATTCCACCGTCTCCCGGCGTTGATAGTCGGTGAACCACGCAGGGTCCGTGCGATAGCGGACCGTTCCGTCCTCGTAGACCCGCGCCACGGCCCGGCGGGAGGAGAGGCAGAAGGCATGGACGCTCATCTGCATGCCTCCGGTGTGGCAGTAGCCCACCTCGATATGGCAGTCGATCACCATCGACTTGCCGACGAACCCCATCGCGCCCATGCCGATGGAGTTGCCGAGCTCTTTGAACTCCTCCTCCAAGGCGGCGATCTTGGGGTCGGGGTTGCGGTCGCCGACGACGCGCAGGCAGGCCGCCCGCTTGCCCAGCACCATGCAGGCATCCTTCGACCCGCCGAGGCCGATGCCGATGATCGCCGGCTGACAGGCAAGCCCGCGCTTGCCGAACGCCACCAGGCTGTCGAGGAAAAAGCGCTTGATCCCGGGGATTCCGTCACTGGGGAAGAGCATGCGGTAGTCGGTGCCGAAGAGGCCCCCCTTGTGCACGGTGATGAGGTCGATCCATCGACCGTCGGGCTCGAAGGCATACTCGATCTCCGGCGCGGCGATGCCGACATTGTTGTCGTGGTCGGTGCGCCACAGCGGGTGCACGCGGTTGGGGCGCAGCGGAATCTGGCGCGTGGCCGTGGCCGTGGCGCGCCTCAGCGCCGCTTCCAGGGCGATCGGTCCGCCTTCGATCTGGGCTTCGTTGCCCATCTTCACGTACCAGCGCGGACAGCCGGTATCGCCGCACATGGCGCGGCGATCCTCCTTGGCGGCCTCGTAGTTCTCCAGCATGGCCTGCAGCACGAAGGAGGAGAGGTCACCCTCCTCCTCCGCCGCAGTAGCCTTGAGCCCCTCGAGGTAGTCCTCCGGGATATCGATGGCCGCCTTGTCCATCAGGACCTCGGCCGTGCTCTCGATTCTGTGGATCGGGATCATCTCGTCACCTTCACAAGGCTCTCCGCTTCATCGTCGCGCAGCAGGGTCTCACCCGGCTTCACGATGGTAAAGGCCACCGGCTGACGGTCCACTGTCACAGCGCCTGCGCTTTGGCGCGCCACCGTGAAATAGGAGCTCTCCAGATCGCCGGACTCCGGAAAGTCGTCGCGGAAGTGGGCCCCGCGCGAGTTCTCGCGCGACAGCGCTGCCCTGGCGATCACCTCCGAGACCTCGACCAGGCTCTTGAGGTTGAGCCAGTCGTGCCAAGTCAGGTTGAACGCCAGATCCTCGCCCGCAACGCCGAACTCTCTCAGGCTTTCGCCGATATCGGCGACGCGTGCGATCCCGCGTTCGATGCTCTCGCCGCTGCGAATGACGCCTACGTCTTCCCACATTGCGTCCATCAGGGCCGTGCGCAAGGGGTGGATCTTCGCATGCTTCTTGCCCAGAGGGGTGCGGGCACGATCGATCTCCGCCGTGATGACGGCCTCATCGGGGTCCATGAGCACCCTCGCGGCCTGCGCGTCTCTGCCCATGACCTCCCCGGCGATGCCGCCATAGACCGTGGAGTTGGCGACGCCATTGCCGCCCAGCCGGTTGGAGCCGTGGGCACCCGCCTGCGTCCTCGCCGGCGACATAGAGGCCAGGCAGCTCCGTGCGGGTATCGGGATCCACGACCACGCCGCCCATGAAATAGTGCGCCGTCGGCACGACCTCGACCTTTCCGGCGGCCAGGTCGAAGCCGCAGTCGGCGCAGCGTTTGACCATCCCGGCAAACTTTCGCCGCACGTCGTCCGGCCCCAGATGGCTCATGGAGATAAAGACGCCGCCCTTCGGCGAGGGCGCGCCGCCGCTCATCTCGGCGAAGATCGCGCGGCTGACGACGTCTCGGGTGGCACGCTCGCCCAGAGGATCGTGTTTGAACAGAAAACGCTCGCCCTTGCCGTTCAGCAGATGGCCGCCAGCGCCGCGCAAGCCCTCTTCCAGCACGGTGCCGGTCATCTTGGTGCCCTCGCCGCCCAGCAAGCCGGTCGGATGGAACTGCACCATCTCCATGTCGCGCAGCGGCAAGCCCAGGCGCAGGGCCATGGCCAGCCCGTCCATGGTCTTGTCGCCGGAAGGCGTGTGATAGCGGTACATGGTGGGGCCTCGCCGCCGGTCGCCATCAGCACGGCCTTGGCGCGCAGGAAACGGAAACACCCGCGTCGCATATCGATGAAGAGGACGCCGGCAAGGCCCTCCCCGCCCTTGGCCGGGACGAGCGCGGACGGCGCGATGCTCCTCCAGCCGCTCGACCGGCCGCGCCAAGACCTGTTCCATCAAGCGGTTGATGATCTCGATGCCGGTCAGATCGCCCTTGTGCACCGTGCGATCGGCGGTCTGCCCGGCAAAGGCCTTCTGGTGCAGCGTGCCGTCCGCATTGCGGTCGAAGAAGCAGCCGACCTCGTTCTCCAGCTCGCGGATGCGCTCCACCGCCGTCTCGCAAAGCCGCCAGGCCATCTCCTGATGCGGTAGCCACTTGCCGCCCTGGATGGTATCCATGAAGTGGCGCTCGACGGAATCGCCCTTGCCCAGCGCCACGTTGTAGCCACCCTGCACCATGCGGGTGCAGCCGCATTTACCGAGCAAGCCCTTGACTGCGATGGTGACCTTCTGGTCGGGAGCGGTCTGCTGCGCATGCAGCGCCGCGAAGAGGCCGGCCCCGCCGCTGCCGAGGATCAGAATGTCGGTGTCGTGGCGCTCGAGCATGCCTACACCGCATTCAGCAAGAAGGTTCCGGAGACCAGGAGCGCAAGCGCAGCCGCCCCGGCCGCGTAAGTCTTCTGGCGGGGGGACCAGGGCAGGAACTCCAATGCCAGCAGGCGCAAGCCGCCGAAGAGATGCAAAGCCAAGAGGAAGACCAGGGCGAACTCCGCCAGCTTGACCAGCGGCTGTTCGGTCCAGGCGAGAAAGCCGTCCAGCGTCTCAGGTGCGGTCAGCGCCATGCTCAAGACCATGAAGTGGACCGGCAGATAGAGGGCCAACAGCAGGCCGGAGAGGCGATGCAGCAGGAAGGCATACCAAAGAGGGTGCGAACGATGCGGGCGGATCATACTGCGGTCACGGCATAGACCGCAACGCGCCCCCAAGAACAGCAATCCCAGAAAGACCAGCCAGGTAAAGGCCGCCAGGCCAACCCCCCTGAGCTTCAGGGTCTCGGCCACGATCACCCGCAAGCCAATCGCCGCATGGACCGAGACGGCGAGCACGAAGAGGCCATAGAAGAGCGCCCAGGCGAGGCTTCCCTGCGTCCGGCCCAGGATTTCGCCCGCGCTCAACCCACCCTGCACGGCGTAGACCATCACCGCGATATGGACCAGCACGAGCGGCGCCAAGACCAGCGCAGACAGCCGCTGCAGCATGTAGAGCTTGAGATCCAGCACCCTTCTTACCTCCGGCGCCGCAGCATGCTTTTGACGGTCTCGCGTTTCAGGCCCGCGATCGATGCCGTGGGATTGAGCGTGTTCGGGCAGAACTGGGCACAGCCCTGCTGCGAATGGCAGTTGTGACAGCCGCCCCTGCCGGAGACGGCCGCCAGCCCTCGCAGCCTGACCCCCGTCCCGCTGATCGTTCACCAGGCTCCAGGCCCGGTTGAGGGCGGCCGGTCCCAGATAGTCCGGATTGGCGGCGACCGCATCACAGGCGGCATAGCAGACGCCGCAATTGATGCACTCGACTGCGGCGCTGGCATCGATCCGCATTGGGCTCGCGGGATCGATGGCCTCGACAGGGTCGCTACGGGTCTTGGTCGGAGCAAAGACACCCTCCGCCTGGATCCACTTGTCGAAGAAGACCGACATGTCGGTCGCCAGGTCCTTGATGACCGGCAGGTTCCGCAAGGGTGCGATCTGGAGCCGACCGTTCTTCAATGCCTTGTTCACATGAGTGCGACAGGTCCAGCGCGGCTTGCCGTTCACCATCATGGCGCAGGAGCCGCACATGCCGACCCGGCAGGCATAGCGGTAGGCGAGGGTCGGATCTTCGTTCTGCTGGATCCAGGCGACGACATCCAAGATCGTCTGGCTCTCCTGCAGTGGCACTTGAAAGCTTTGGAACGCGCCTTGCTTGCCTTTGCCGCGCCAGACCGACACCGCCATGCTCTGCTCTTGGGTCAACACGTCACTGGCTTCCTCATGCTGCTCGCCTGCGTCTCCCCAGCAAACTTGGCGGCTGCACTGCGCCTGCCACCATCGCAAGTCTCGGCCAAGGCTTAGAGCCGGAGCGCCTAGGCTAGGTGACGGCTCCGCTTCGCCAAACCACTGAGCTCTTCTGCATCAAAGTCGTGCCGAAGTTCAATCGCCTTGCCCATCGAAGCGCTCCTCTGAATCGACTAACTCCACATTCTGTGCGAATTCATTGCCAAACTTACACAATGAGGCGCGGTCTTAGCATTGGTAGGGTTGTTTGATAGCCAAGCATTCAAATCATAATGTGAACGATCATATGTTGATCCATGAGATGCCGACCATCAACCGAAAGTGAGGCGATTCCAATGAATGCGATCAACACCCGCTCGAACTGGCCCATCACTCTTTCCGACGAGGCCCTCGATCGACCGAGAAAGGCCGTCGCGATGTGCACCGAATGGTGCACTTGCGAAGTGACGCCGGACGTGCGGGAGTCTCCGATCGATGAAGCCTCGGACCGGCCGCGTGAGGTCGTTTCAAACTGCCCTTAGTGCTCGATCGCACAAAAGGCAGCTTCACAGTATAGTGGACTTTTTTGCCATCAGCCACGTCACCCAACAATCCCAGTGCCTGCTTTGTAGAAAAGCGGGCACTGGGTTTTGACTCGCCACACCTGGGCAGCGGAGGTTAAGGCGGCGGCAGCCCGCCCTCTTGTTCTTCAATCCTCTCTCTTCTCTGACAGTCTCGCGTCTTGAGGATAGACCGTCTTGCCAATGCTGCTATGTGTTCGGCAGGCCTCGTCAACACAGGGTCCAGGCTATCGTTAGTCGACATTGCATACCCCAAATCAAGTACCTGAAAGCTATATTTCATTCTAAATTCCTTCCAATGCACTGGCTTCTTTGGATCTTGACTAAATTTTCCATAAATTGCGAAGATCAAATTCACGGACAACTGAGACAATAGTATGGAATGATCAAAATGAGACTGCCTCTACTACTTGGTGTGGCAATCGCCTGCTGCAGTATGCTCGCAACCACAGCCCCCAGTCAGGCGGAAAACCCTGCCCCGAGCGGGACTATCGAGATCTCGCAGACCCAAGTGGCCCTGTTGGTGAGCGGATCGCTCGGCGGCGGCAAGCTCCACTACGGTGGGAAGACCTACAATTTTTCGATTGGCGGCCTGGGTGTCGGCGGCATCGGCGTCTCGTCGATAGAGGCGACGGGTCAGGTCTATGATCTGAACAACCTGTCCGACTTCCCCGGTCTCTA
>CAXXGD010000058.1:0-199783 GCA_963669385.2 Rhodospirillales bacterium | reverse complement strand
CCAGGCTGTCGGGGTGGGCAATGTCGCGCACGTGCAAGATCAAATCCGCTTCGATCACCTCTTCCAGGGTCGCGCGGAACGCCGCTACCAGCTGCGTCGGCAGGTCGGAAATGAACCCCACCGTGTCCGACAGCACCAACTCCCGGCCGCCAGGCAAGCTCACCCGGCGCATGGTGGGATCCAGCGTGGCGAAAAGCTGATCTTTCGCACGCACATCCGCTTCCGTCAGGCGGTTGAAGAGCGTCGACTTGCCGGCATTGGTGTAACCGACCAAGGCCACCACCGGCAGAGCGCGGCCTTTGCGCTGTTCGGCGCGTGTGCGTCCGACCTTGCCGAGATCGCGGTCGATGCGCTCGATCCGCTCGGCGATCAAGCGCCGATCGATCTCCAATTGGCTTTCGCCGGGACCGCCCAGGAAGCCGAAGCCGCCGCGCTGCCGCTCAAGGTGAGTCCAAGAGCGCACCAGGCGCGAGCGCTGGTAGGAGAGCGCCGCGCGCTCGACCTGAAGCTGGCCCTCCTTGGTCTGCGCGCGCGCACCGAAGATCTCCAGGATCAAGCCGGTGCGATCAATCACCTTGCACTGCCAGTCACGCTCCAGATTGCGCTGCTGGATCGGCGACAGGGTGCTGTCGACTATAGCGACACCTACCGCATTCTCATGCAGCTCGGCACCGATGGCAGCCACCTGGCCACGCCCGAGCAGTGTCGCCGGCGTCGGCTTCTGCACCATCGGTAGCGCCTTGACCGCAACATCCAGACCGATCGCCTGGGCCAAGCCAAAGGCTTCCTCGGCGCGCGCCTCCCGGTCGCGCGAAGCTCCTTCCGCGGCGTGACGGTCCGGTAGTGTAGGGCAGATCAGCGCCGCTTTCGTGGCCGCCTCTCCGCCCGTTTGCTCCAATTCACTCATAGACGACGGTGATGGACCGCCGGCAAGGCCTGGTCAAGCCTCTACCGGCTCCTCTTCGCGGGCTGGCTCGAACAGCTGTACCGGCGTGGCCGGCATCACCGTCGAGATCGCGTGCTTGTAGACCAGCTGCGAATGCGCATCGCGACGCAGCAGGACCGAGAAGTTGTCGAACCAGGTGATGACGCCCTGCAGCTTCACCCCGTTCACCAGAAAGATCGTCACCGGAACCCGGTTCTTCCTGATGTGGTTCAGGAAGACATCCTGTACGTTCTGTTGCTTCTCAACGGCCATCTGTGATTTGCCTTCTTTGTTTTCTTGAGGGCGCCGGCAGCGCCCCGAGGTTTGCGGGGTGACAAGAAGCCTTTCAATCGAAGATCAGTCGTTCCAGTGCACCACATGACGCCACATAGTGTGCGGGGGCGCAGCCTTCAAACTCTCCATTCCCAGGCGGGTGAGATCGCAAGAGCACCGGCGCGCAGCCGGCCGCCACCGCACAAAGCATGTCGACATCTGTATCACCAACGAACCAGACCTCTCGGCTTGCCATGGTGCCCATAGACTCCAATGCCAGATGCACGGGATCCGGGGCAGGCTTATCGCGCGGCGCGTCGTGCGCGCCAAACACAGCGCTGAAATAGAGCTGCCACCCCAGCGCGACAAGCTCTGCACGGAGCAGGTCTCCTGACTTGTTAGACACGATGCCGAGAGGTCGCCCGCTCTCGCTCAGGCGCTGCAGCAGGGGCCTCGGCGCCGGCCAGCGCCTCTAGCTTTTCGATGTGGCTGCGACGGAATGCGTCATAAAAAATCCTGCTCGCCTCCGCCCCACGGTCACCGAAGAGCCGGGGAAAGGCGTCACGCGCCGATGCCCTCACTTTCTCCTTACATTCCTGCAGGCTCCAGGGTCTTTCGCCCATAGCGGTGAAAGTCTCGGCGAGGGCCGTGTGGATGACCTCCCAGCTGTCGACCAGCGTGTTGTCCCAGTCGAACAGCAAGGCTGCAGGCGTCACTGGAGGCTTCCGTCGGGAGCGAAGCCGGCGATGTAGGCCTTGCGCAGGGCTTGCGTCACCGGGCCGGGATTGCCGTTGCCCACCGATTGGTTGTCGATGCGGGTGACCGGCATCACGAAGTTGGACGAAGAGGTCAGGAAGGCCTCGCTCGCCTCCTGGGCTTCGGCAAGAGAGAAGGCGCGCTCTTCCACTTCGTAGCCTTCCCGGCGCATTACCTGCAGAAGCACCCGGCGGGTGATGCCATTCAAGATCGCGTGGTTGGCGTTTCTGGTCAGAACCCGTTTGTCTTTGGTGACGATCCAAGCGTTGGTGGCACTGCCCTCCGTCACCTGCCCCGCATCATCGATCAGCCAGGCTTCCGCGGCATCGGCCTCGACCGCTTCTTGCCTGGCCAGACAGTTGGGCAATAGCGAGATCGACTTGATGTCCGGCCGCTTCCAGCGGATGTCGGGGCGGGTGATCACCGCAATTCCCTTTTCCAGCTGGGCCGCAGCTGTCGGCTTGGTTTGCTTGGCGGTCATCACCAGGGCCGGCTTCACCACCGCGGGGAACCTGTGATCACGCGGCGCCACGCCGCGGGTGACCTGCATGTAGAGGATACCGTTGGTCAGGCGATTGCGCCGGATCACCTCGTGCGAGACCAGACGCAAGGCCTCCCGCCGCATCGGCAGGGGAATCCTGAGCTCGCTGAGCGAGTACTCCAGGCGATCCAGATGAAGCTCTTCGTCGACCAGATTGCCGGCGGCGACCGGCACGACCTCATAGACACCGTCGGCGAACTGATAGCCGCGGTCTTCGATGTGCACGCTGGCCAATCCGTGCGGCACATAGCGTCCGTTCACGTAGGCGATCCGCCCCATTGCCGATCCGTCCTCTTGTCCGATGATCTGCCGAGAGCGGCGATCAGACCACAGGCCGCCGTCGGCTCGCAAGTCCGCGGAGGCCAGCCGGCTGAAGGCGCTCGCGCGCGCCCTAGAAGTACTCCAACTTTACGGAGAATAGCTTCTCCAGCTTGCGCACGGCGCCCTGCGCGGCGAAGAGGATCATCTGGTCGCCGGGCCGGATCACGGTATCGCCGCGCGCGATGGTCACCTTGCCGCCGCGCACGATGGCGCCGACGTGCACCTCGTCCGGCAGATGGGCGTCGCGCAGCGGCACGCCCACCAAGCCCGAGGTTTCCAAGGCCTCGGCTTCGATCGCCTCCGCAAAGCCCTCGGCCACGGGATGGACCTTTCGAATACGCCCGCGCCGGACATGCTGAAGGATCTTGGAGACGGTGATCGCACGCGGATTGACCACCGCATCGATCCCCAATGTCCCGGTGAGCGGCCCATAGCTCGCATTATTGATCAAGGTGACCGCCCGTCGGCAGCCGGTTCGCTTCGCCAGCAGCGAGGCCAGGATGTTGGTCTCGTCGTCGTCGGTGACCGCGACCACGGTCTCCGCGGTTTCGATATTGACCTCGTCCAGGATCTCCTGATCCAGGGCCGAGCCGCAGAGCACGACCGAGCTGTCCAGAGATTGGGCAACCTGAGCGGCGCGCTCTCGGTTCATCTCGATGATTTGAGAGCGACATGCTCGGCCTGGTTTTCCAAGAGGTTCGCGAGGTAGAAGCCGATGTTCCCGCCGCCCAGGATCACCACGCGACGCGCCTCTTTCTCCTCGTGGCCAAAGGCCGCCATGGAGCGCGTAACGTGGGTCGAATCGGCGACGAAATAGACGTCGTCGCCGGCTATCAGCCGCTCCTCGTCGTCGGGGATGATCCCCTTGCCCGATCGCCAGATACCGGCCACCGAGATCGCCAAGTCGGGAAAGAGCTCCGTCAGCTGCCACAGGGGCGTCTCGAGGATCGGCGTGTCCGGTGTGCAGCGCACGCCGATCAGGATCACCTTGCCGTCGGCCATGGGCATGACGTCGAAGGCGCCAGGCACCGAAAAGCGGCCGGCGATCGCTTGGGCCACCTCGACCTCGGGCGAGATGATGACGTCGATCGGCAGGTTGCCGCTGCCGTAGAGGTCGGACCAGAGCTGGTTGAGGTAGCTCTGATTGCGCACCCGGGCGATCTTGGTCGGCACGTCGAACAGCGAATGGGCCACTTGGCAGGCGATCATGTTGATCTCGTCGATGTAGGTGACGGCAATCAGCATGTCGGCCTTCTCGGCCCCGGCCTCGGCCAGCACGTCGGGATGCGAGGCATGGCCGACGATGCCTTGAACATCCAGGCTGTCGGCCGCCTTCTGCACGATCTCCGCGCGCTGGTCGATGACGGTGATGTCGGAGGCCTCGGCCGAGAGGTAGCGGGCGATGTTGAAGCCCACCTGCCCTGCCCCGCAAATGATCACCTTCACGGCCCGGCCTCCCCAGCCACGATTTTCGCTTCCGCGTGCAAGGCTGCAAGGCTCCGCATGGCAATCAAGACCGCTCTAGCGATCCGCCTGTATGCCGAGGCTGCGCAGCTTGCGATGCAGGGCCGAGCGCTCCATGCCGACGAAGGTCGCCGTGCGCGAGATGTTGCTGCCGAACCGCAGCAGCTGGGCTTCCAGGTACTGCCGCTCGAAGACCTCGCGCGCCTCACGCAGGGAAAGCTCCATCAGGTCGGTGGCGCCGTCTCCGCGCAAAGCCTCGGGTGCATTGCCGGCGATCTCCGGCGGCAGGTGTTCGGCAGAGACGGCCTCGCCTGCCTCCCCCGGCGCCATGATCAGCGCCCACTCGATCACGTTGCGCAGCTGGCGGATGTTGCCGGGCCAGTCACAGCTCTGCAAGGTCGCCATCGCGTCGTTGGAAAGCGCTCGCGTCGGCAGTCCCGCTCCCTGTGCCGCGCGGTCCATCAGATGCTCGGTCAAGAGCGGCACGTCCTCGCGCCGTTCCCCCAGAGACGGCATGCCTACGGGCACGACGTTGAGGCGGTAATAGAGGTCTTCGCGGAAAGCGCCATCGCGCATCAGGCGTGACAGGTCGCGATTGGTGGCTGCGATCACGCGCACGTCGATGGCGATACGCCGCTTGCCGCCGATCCGCTCGAAGGACTGGTCCTGCAGGATGCGCACGATGCGTCCCTGCATTTCCAGCGGCAGGTCGGCGACTTCGTCCAGCAGCAAGGTCCCGCCATGAGCCCGCTCGAGCGCGCCGATCTTGCGCGCGGCGCCGACTTGAGAATCGCCTTCGGTCCCGAACAGCTCATGCTCCAGGCGTTCCGGCGCCAGAGTGGCGCAGTTCATCACCACGAAGGGCCCGGCCGAGCGCCGCGACATGCGGTGGATCATGCGGGCGGCCACTTCCTTGCCACTGCCTGGCGGCCCGGTGATCAGGACCCGGCTGTTGGTGGGGGCCACGCGCTGAATGGCCTGGCGCACCGAGGCGATCGCCGAAGACCTGCCGATCAGATCGTCCTGCATGCCGGCGCGCTGCTGCAGTTCCTGATTCTCGCTCTTGAGCCGCGCCGCCTCCATCGCTCGCTCGATGCAAAGCAGCAGCCGATCCGTCTTGAAAGGCTTCTCGATGAAATCGTAGGCGCCGTTGCGAATGGCGGTGACCGCCATCTCGATGGTGCCGTGGCCCGAGATCATGACGATCGGGATCTCGGGATGCTGCTCGATCAGCACCTGCAGCAGCTCCAGGCCGTCCAGGCGAGAGCCCTCGAGCCAAATGTCGAGGATCACCAGATGCGGCATCCGCTCGTTCAAGGCATCCAGGGTCTGGTCGGCATCGCCCGCACCGCGTGTCGAATAGCCTTCGTCCTCCAGAATGCCGGACAGCAGCAGTCGGATGTCCGCCTCGTCGTCGACGATCAGCACCTCGCGCGCCAAGGGTGGGTTTCTCATGTTCTAACTTGCCTCTGCTGCTATCTGCTCGGTCCCGGCAAGTCGGCTTGCCGGGAAACTCAAGGCGACTCGCGCGCCGCCGCCACGTCGGTTGCTCAAACGCAACTCACCGCCGTGCTCTTCCATGATCTTCTTCACGATCGCAAGGCCCAGACCGGTGCCCTTCGCCTTGGTGGTGACGTAAGGCTCGCTCAGTCGACTGCGATCGCCCTCGGGCAGCCCCCGGCCGTTGTCGGTCACCACGATCTTCACCCACTCGCTGTCGCGGGAGAGCTCTAGTTTCACCGCACCCGGATCGCCCTCTACGCTGTCGTCCCGCTCGAGCGCCTGAACCGCATTCAGCAAGACATTGGTCAAGGCTTGATTGACTTGCTGAGGGTCGCAGGACAAGACCACCGGCTCATCGGGAAGGCTATAGGTGATATCGACACGCGCGTTGGCCTGACGCTGCAGGAAGACGGCCTGCTTGATGAGCTCGCCCAGATTCTGCATCTGCATCACCGGGCTCGGCATGCGCGCGAAGGAGGAGAACTCGTCCACCATGCGGCCGATGTCGGAGACCTGACGCACGATGGTGTCTGTGCAGAGCTCAAAGGTCTCAGGATCACTGTTTATCTGCCTGAGATACTTCCGTTTCAGTCGCTCGGCCGATAGCTGGATCGGGGTCAGGGGGTTCTTGATCTCGTGCGCGATGCGGCGCGCGACATCGGCCCAGGCGGCCTTGCGCTGCGCTGCCAGAAGGTCGGTCACGTCCTCGAAGGTGCAGACCAAGCCCTGCACGGTTCCCTGACTTCCGCTTTGTGCCAAGACCCGGGCGATCAGACTCCGGCTCTGGCCGTCCTCGCGCGAAAGTCCGATCTGCTTCTCCGCATAGCGGCCCGGCCATTTCCGGGCGCGCTGCACCAAGCCGCGCACCTCCGGCAAATGGTCGCGTAGCTGAGTGCCGCGAAGCTCGCTGCTGGTGCCGCCGAGCAGTTTCTCGGCGGTGCTGTTCACCAGGCGGATGCGGCCAAGCGCATCAAGCCCGACGACGGCCGAAGAGACGCCACTCAAGACGGCCTCGATGAACCGCCTGCTTTCCTCGCTCTGCCGGTTTACGTCCAATAGGTCGCTACGCTGCTGCTGCAGCTGCTCGGTCATGCGGTTGAAGGCCGAGATCAGGCTGGCGATCTCGTCGCCGGTCTTGGCCGGCGGTAGCCGCGCGGAAAGATCGCCCCCGGCGACACGCTCGGCCGCCCCGATGAGACCGCTGACCGGTCTGGTCAGGTGGTTGGCCACCGCCAGGCCGATCCAGATCGCCACCAGCAGCAAAAGGGCAGCCACCAGGGCGAAGACCACGGCGAAGGTTACCTGTAGGTCATGCCGCTGGCCTTCCAGGTCGGCATAGAGCGCCACGGCACCACGCGATTGATCCAGTTGGCCCAGGATACGCGCGTCCACCGGCCGGCTGACATAGAGATAGCTGTCGGAGAAGCTATCGAGATAGACCAGGGCGCCGATGCTGGAGTCCTGCTGGTCGGGAAGGATCACCACGTCACCGTTGCGCGCCTGCTCCAGCTCCAGCTGCGGCAGGTTGCGCGGATTGAAGTCGGCAAAGACACGAAAGCCGGCGCGCGCCACCTCGCGGCGGTTGCCGCCGAAGATGACCGCCTCCGATAAGGCCCGGCTGCTCACCTGCTGTGTCAGCAAGGCCTGCAGTCGGCGCTGATCCATCAGCCGCGTTGGTCCCTGGCTGGTGAGCACCCGCGCCATGGCCACCGTCTCGCCGGCAACCGCGCGCTGGTGTTCGTCCAGATAGGCCTCGGCCACAGCCAAGGAGTTGCGCACCACGGTGCTCACCTGATCGCTGAACCAGATACGCAGTCCGAAGTCGAACAGCACCGCGGCGAAGATCGCCACCACGATCGCCGGCGCCACTGCCAAGAGGCCGAAGAGGCTGACCAGGCGGGCGTGCAGGCGCGCACCGGCAAGGCCCCGCCGCCGCTCGGCCCAGATGACCACCAGGCGCCTGGCGACGATGACGCAAAGACAGAGCAGCAGTGCCAAATCCACCAGCAGGAGGACGATCAAGGTGGTGTTGCCCACCGCCCCCGGGAGGCGACCGGTCACGGCAAAGAAGGTGGCCAGCCCGCTGACCACCGCCATGATCAGCAACACCACCATGAGCCACCGCTCGACGCGACCGCGCTTGGCCCAATCGAAAAGTCTCTGTAGCGAACCGGCGTTACGCGTAGCCGGCGGCATCAGCTTGGCTGCACCGCTGCCTCCGCTATGCCCGATGGACTCCGTCACTTTTGGGGCCCGACTCCTGTTGCAGGAAGGACACAGCTATTTAAAGGGCCGCGCGATCTCGATGTCCAGCTCTCTTATTTTTTTGCGCAAGGTATTGCGGTTCAAGCCCAGCACGGCGGCAGCTCGCAACTGATTTCCCCGAGTCGCTAGCAAGGTTGCCTCGATCAGCGGCCGCTCCAGTTCCCGCAAGAATCGCTCATAGAGTCCCGGCGGCGGCAGAGAGCCTTCGTGCGCTGCGAAGTACTCCGAGAGATGGCGTTCGATCGCTTCGCCAAGGCTTTCGCCGGAGGGAATCGGCGGGGGTGGATCGAGCGGATTTTCCGCCAGCTCCGCCTCGATCACTTCCAGCCCAAGCGTCTCTTGGCTGTAGAGCGCGGTGAGGCGCCGCACCAGGTTCTCCAGTTCGCGCACATTGCCGGGCCAGGTATGGGCCTTCAAGCGGTCGAAGGCCTCGGCCGTCAGGCGCTTTGGCGGCAAGCCCTCTTCTTGGCAGAGAGAAAGGAAATAGCTAACCAATTCAGGTACATCGCCCGCTCTTTCGCGAAGCGGCGGCAACCGCAACGGCACCACGTTCAGGCGATAGAAGAGATCTTCACGAAAGAGGCCCTGGCGCACCAGCTGGCGCAGGTCGCGGTGCGTGGCGGCGACGATCCGGACATTGGCCTCCAAGGCCGCCCGCCCGCCGACGGTGGTATAGGTGCCGTCCTGCAGGACACGCAAAAGGCGGGTCTGCGCCTCCAGCGGCATGTCGCCGATCTCGTCGAGAAAAAGGGTGCCGCCGCTGGCCTGTTCGAAGCGACCCTCGAAGCGTTGAGTCGCACCGGTGAAGGCGCCGCGTTCGTGACCGAAGAGTTCGCTTTCGATCAGATCGCGCGGAATTGCCGCCATATTGACCGGCACGAGAGGACCGGAGCGGCGCTTGCCATAGCTGTGCAGGGCGCGGGCCACCAGTTCCTTACCGGTTCCCGATTCGCCATAGATCATCACCGTCAGATCGCTTCCCATCAGTCGCGCCAGCACGCGGTAGATGTCCTGCATGGCGGGTGAGCGCCCGATCAGCGGCAAGCCCTCCTCCGCCGGCGAGAGTTCCCCGCCCTGCTCGCCTTTTTCGGGCTCCACCAGGGCCCTATTGACCAAGCGCAGCAGTTCACGCAGATCGAAGGGCTTCGGAAGGTAATCGAAGGCGCCGCGCTCGGTCGCCTTGACGGCCGTCAAGAGCGTGTTCTGCGCGCTCATCACGATGATGCGCAGGTCCGGACGCAGCTTGCGGATTCGGGGCAGCAGGTCCAGTCCGTTGCCGTCGGGCATCACCACATCGGTGATCACCAAGTCGCCCTGGCCGTCGTCGACCCACTGCCAAAGCTGTGCCGCCGTCCCGGTGCTGCGGACCGAATGGCCGTCACGGGCCAGGGCCTGGCCCAGCACGGTGCGAATCGCGCGGTCGTCGTCCGCGACCAGGATGGCGGCCATTGCTCTAAGCCTCCGGGGGCTTCGACTGCGGGAGATAGAGGGTGAAGCGGGTGCGTCCCGGCTCGCTGTCCAGCTCGATGACGCCGCCGTGGTCATCCACGATCTTGGCCACCAGTGCCAGCCCCAGTCCCCTGCCGTTCGGCTTGGTGCTGACGAAGGGATCGAAGAGGTGCGACTGCAGATCTTCCGGCACACCCGGGCCATTGTCCTCGACCGACACCATCAAGGGTAGGTGCAGCTTCTCGCCGCCGCCTTGCACCGCCAGCTTGACACCCTGCCTGTAACTGGTCACCAGTTGAACGATTCCACCAACTTTCGGAGCGGCTTCGGTAGCGTTCTTAACTAAATTGATAAGTGCCTGAACCAGCAGGTCGCGGTTGCCTCGCACCGGCGGCAGCGAAGGGTCGTAGCGTTCGACGAAAGCGACTTGGCGGCCGGCCCCGCTGGCCATCAGGCGGCGCACGTGGCCCAGGACTTCGTGAATGTTGACGGCCTTGTAGTCGAACGGTTGGCCGGCGGCGAACTTCTCCATGGAGTCGACCAGCTGGACGATACGGTCGGCCTCGTCGCAGATGAGCTTGGTGAGCTCCAGATCCTGGCCCTCGTGGGTCAACTCCAAGAGCTGTGCCGCTCCGCGAATGCCCGAGAGCGGGTTCTTCACCTCATGCGCCAGCATCGCCGCCATGGCAGTCACCGAACGCGCCGCATTGCGGTGCGTCAGCTGGCGATCGATCTTGCGCGCGATCGAGCGCTCTTGCATGGAGACCACGACGGCACCCGGCCGGTCCGGCAGCAGGGCGGCATCCAAGGTGACGAAGTGGGTGCCCAATCGCGCGCTCTCCAGCGAGACGCCGTACTCCGACAGGCTATGGCCGCGTTCGCGCACCTGGTTTACCAGCAAGAACAGTGGGCTGTCCGCCGGCAGCAACTGCGACAAGGGGCGGCCCTGCAGTGTCGCCGCCGATCCGCCGAAGAAGCTCTCCGCGGCGGCGTTCAGGTAGGCGAAGCTGTCGTCCGCAGCGACGACAAAGACAGGCGCCGGCAGGGCCGAGAGAATGGAGTTCGCGTCTAAAGAGGGTTCGGCCAGCGTCAGCTGTGTCAGCTGCGCCCCGGTCATGCCGCCATGGCTTCCTGATGCGCGGCCAGCAGTCCGGCCGCCACCCCTCTGGGCTCTTCACTGCGTAGGAGGCTGGCACGCCAAGCGCTCCCGCGCGGCAGGGCGTCGAGGTACCAGCCGACATGCTTGCGTGCGAGGCGCAGTCCCTGCGTGCTGCCATAGTGGCTGAGAATGGAGTCGTAATGGGCAAGCGCCGAGGCGGCCCGTTCGGCCAGGCTCGGCGGCGGCGCCGGAGGCTGGCCATTCATCGCAGCCTTGGCATCCCGCAGCAACCATGGCCGTCCGCAGGCCCCCCGACCGATCATCACGCCGTTGGCCCCGGATTCTTCCCGGGCCTCGAGCGCATCGGCAGCAGAGGTGATGTCGCCGTTCACCAGGACCGGCAGACGGCACGCTGCCTTCACGGCTGCCACCGCAGACCAATCCGCCCTGCCTTTGAAGCCCTGATCGCGCGTCCTTCCATGCACGGTGATGAGGCGGATGCCGCTTGCCTCTGCGATGCGTGCAATGGTCGGCGCATTCAGGCGATCCCGGCGCCAGCCCAAGCGCATCTTGACGCTGACCGGCACGCTGACCGCGGCAACCACCGCGGCCAGAATGGCACCGGCCAGCCGTTCGTCGGCCATCAAGGCTGAGCCGGCCGCCTGGTTCACCACCTTCTTTGCCGGGCAGCCGAAGTTGATGTCGATGAGCGGCGCCCCCTCGCCCGCGGCGACCCGCGCGGCCTCGGCCATGAGGTCCGGCTCGCAACCGGCGAGCTGAACCGCCGCGCCCGGCTCGCGCGGCAGCTTGGCACGCTCGCGGCGGGCTTGGCGCGAGGTTTCCAGCACCGCACGGCTGGCGACCATTTCAGAGATCACCATGTCCGCACCCCAACACGCTGCGACCGCCCGAAAAGGCGCATCGCTGATTCCCGAGAGCGGCGCGGCGACAACCGCATTCGCCCGCGCGGAGGTCAGGATCTCATCTATCGGGCAGAGAGATTTGCCCACCAATTACGCACTCCTCAAGTTCTGCATCATTCTTTGGCAATCTAGTGCGCTGAGGAAGGCGGGTCTAGCCGGCCAAGACGTCGCTGACGAACTTCACCCCGGGATAGGCCAAGGTGAGCAGCAGATAGGCAAGCAGTACGATGCGCGCTGCCTGCCGCCCACGCAGCCCGCGCTGTTTGGATAAGACCAGCAGAAGGCCGATGACCACGAAGGCAGCCAAGGCCAGAAGCGTCTTGTGGTCGAACCGCAGCAGGTCCCCGCTGGTGACCACCTCGTGCGCCATGCCGCTGGCAATCGCGGCGGCCAGGAGGACTTCGGACCAGGCCAGGAGGCTCACCTGCAAGCGTTCGCCGTCGGCCAGCGGCGGCAAGCGCGCCGAGAGCGGCCCCGGACGGCGGCGCTTGAGCGCCAGCTCCTGCACCACCACAGCAAGGCCCGCGATCGCCGCCAGGCTGACCAGCCCATAGGCGGCGAGAGAGAAGAGAATATGGACGACCAACCAGGCCGTCGTTCCGCTGGATTCGCCGGGCTCGACGTAATCGCCCTGCAAGAGCAAGGCGCCCAGCACCAGCAGCAGGAGATAGGGATAGAGCAAGGGGGCGAGCGCCATCGCGTTGCGCCAGCGTGCGGCCACAGCCAGGAGGAGCAGCAGTATCACGACCACCGAAAGCCAAAGCGCCAGCACCAGGCGCGGCGACCAGCCTTGATTGAGCTGCAGTAGCATGGCGAGGGTGCAGCAGCCCAGCGCCACCAGGTGCAGGAACCAGGTGAGCCAGTCGGTCTTTTCCGTGCGCCAGGGAAGCAAGCAGAGCGGCACCAGAGTCATCATCGCGGTGATGCCCAGCAGGTAAGTGGCGGCAATAAAGTCGGCGGGTTGCATGGCGGCCTTATAGAGCAAAGGGGCAGGTCCGGGCAGCTTTCTGCGCTGCCGCTCTTGACCGCAGCCCCGCCCTCTGGCCTCTAGCGCCAGACCCCGCGTCGAGAGTCCCCGCATGGCCCGCAACATTGCCTTGATCGTCGCCGCCGGACGCGGCCACCGCTTTGGCACGAGCCTGCCGAAGCAGTACTGCCAGCTGGCCGGGCGGCCGGTCCTGGCCTGGACCTTGGCGGCCTTTGCCAAGCATCCTGCCGTCGACCTGGTACGCGCGGTAATCCACCCGGACGACGTCGCCCTCTATGAGCAAGCAGCCGAAGGCTTGACGCTCTTGCCCCCCGTTTTCGGCGGCAGCGAGCGGCAGGACAGCGTGCGCTTAGGCCTCGAGAGCCTGACCGAGCTGGAGGACTGGCGAGAGGCCAAGGTGCTGATCCAGGACGGAGCGCGCCCCTTTCCCGGCCGGGAGATGGTGTCGGCGGTGATCGCCGCCCTCACCGACCACCCGGGCGCCCTGCCCTGCCTTGCGGTCACCGATACCTTGAAGCGCAGCGAGCAAGGCCTGATCGTCGCCACGGTGCCTCGCCAGGACCTGCAGCGTGCCCAGACGCCACAGGGCTTCCGCCTGCCGGATATTCTGGCCGCCCACCGCGCGGCAGCTGGCCAAGTCCTGACCGATGACGCCGCCGTGGCCGAGGCCGCCGGCCTCCGGGTGGCCTTGGTGGCGGGCGACCCCGACAACGTGAAGATCACTGCCGCCGCCGACCTGGAGGCGGCCGAGCGATACCTAGAGGAGCGCATGGAAACGCGACTGGGCAACGGCTTCGACGTGCACCGCCTGGTGCCTGGCCAAGGGCTTTGGCTGTGCGGTCACTTCATCGAGCACGACTTGAGCCTGGAGGGTCATTCCGATGCCGACGTCGGCATGCACGCAGTGGTCGACGCCATCCTTGGCGCGCTGGCCCAAGGTGATATCGGCCAACACTTCCCCCCTAGCGATCCACAGTGGCGCGGCGCATCCTCTGACCGTTTTCTCCAGCACTGTTGTGAACTGGTGGCTGCAAAGGGCGGCCGTATCGTCAATCTGGACGTCACCCTCATCTGCGAGCGCCCCAAGATCGGCCCGCACCGTGAGGCCATGCGCCTGCGCCTGGCCGAGATCGCCGCTCTGCCCCCGGCCCGGATCTCGGTCAAGGCCACCACCAGCGAAAAGCTTGGCTTTACCGGCCGTGGCGAGGGCATTGCCGCACTCGCCAGTGCTAGCGTGCTGCTGCCTGCCCCGGGCGAAGGCGCATGAGTTGGACCAGCTGGGAGGGCTTGATTGCCACCTGCTTGGGATGCGGGAAGCTCTCCCCTGCCCCCGGCACCTGGGGATCGCTGGCAGCACTGCCGCTGGCCGCCCTCCCGATCTGGCTGGCCGGCGCTTGGGGCCTCGTCACCGCACTTCTAATCGTCATTCTTGTGGGTACCTTGGCCGCCGGGCGCTATGCCCAAGCAGCCGGGTTGAAGGACCCCTCGGAAGTGGTGGTGGACGAAGTCGCGGGGCAGTGGATCGCCCTGCTGCCGATCCTCTTCGCCGGCCGCGCCCAAGAGTGGCTCCTCTGGGCGCTTGCCTTTCTCCTATTCCGAGGCTTCGACATCGCCAAGCCCTGGCCTTGCCGGCCGTTGGAGCGCCTGCCGGGCGGCTTGGGCATCATGGCCGACGACCTTGCCGCCGGGCTCTATGCCGCCCTGATCCTAACCGCCGTCATTTGGGGACTTGGAACCAGCCATGTATGACGAAAGCTTTGTCCGCCAAGCGGGGCAACTGCTCGGCCGCTGTCGGCGCGCCGGCTTAATGCTGGCGACGGCCGAGAGCTGCACCGGCGGCCTCATTGCCGCCTGCCTGACAGAGGTGCCGGGCTCCTCGTCCGTGCTGGAACGCGGCTTCGTCACCTATTCGAACGAGGCCAAGCAGGACTTGCTCGCCGTACCGCCTACCCTGTTGGAGGAGAGGGGTGCGGTCAGCGCCGAGGTGGCGGCAGCCATGGCCGAAGGCGCGCTCAGCCACGCCCGTGCAGACCTGGCGCTTGCGGTCACCGGTATCGCCGGGCCCAGTGGCGCCACACCCAGCAAGCCGATCGGCCTGGTCTACCTGGGCCTGGCCTTCGAGGGGCGGAAGACGCGGGTGGATAAGCGCATCTTCGCCGGCGGCCGGACCGCCGTGCGCCTGGCGAGCCTGCGCCACGCTTTCACCCTGTTGGACGAGGCCTTGGCTTCTTCACCTTTGAAATAGGCCGAGGCTTGAGCTAAACAGCGCGGCGTCGGATGGGTGGCCGAGTGGTTGAAGGCAGCGGTCTTGAAAACCGCCAGGCGGGCGACCGTCTCGTGGGTTCGAATCCCACCCCATCCGCCACGCTCATGAGGCTAGCTGTTCAAAAAATCGCAATACATTGATCGAATCGTATATGGCCCCACAATCTGCCCCATACGTGTCCATGATTTGGGTAAATACCGCTCGCCTGGAAGGCTCAGCGCCGCCAGCACGAGACTCACCGCCAGCTCTCCACGCACGCTAAGCGCTCGCCGGGCGCCGCCGCCGCTGTCGCTCGTGACCTATTCGGTTTGGTCTGCTCCATCGACCAACGGGTGCCGCTCGGAGCCTAAGTCTGACAGAATCTTCGGCCCGCATCGTAGAGGACGTTGGGCGCAGTAGAGGGAAGCCAAAACCGTCGTGCCAGAGAGGCACTACCAAGCCGCCAAGCCGAGTATCCGATGCCGACAATACATCGAACCATGGAGGGGTAGCCCTCGTGAAGGCGACCTACTACCTCGCCTTTTGAATCACCTTGTCCAACCAAGCCCGCCCCGCATCGTCGGGCAGTTCGGGCCCTGACGCATCATGCAAGCCGCGCCGCAGCAGTTTTTTCGCCTGCAAAGCCAGGAGGGCTTGCTCGAACAGGTAGCCGCCAGCGCTGTAGGTATCGGCATAGCAGCTGTCACCCAGGCCGAAAACAGCAAAGCGACATCCGCTCAAGTCCGGCCGTTCCGAGATCAAGGCGTCATAGAATGGCCGGACCGCTCTTGGCAGTTCTCCCTCACCACAGGTGGCGGTTACGAACAGCAGAAGGGCGTCCTTTTGAAGTTGGTTGAGCTTTGCCGACGCCAAGTCGATCACTTGCACATCTTGGCCATTAGCGAGGCGCTCGGTAAGGTGCTCGGCCATGTCTTCGGCGAGGATCGCGGAATTGCCGGTCTCCGTAGCATAGAAAATACTGATCTTCATCATGTCTGTCCTCTGTCGCGCCGCGGAAAAATGGCCCTCTCGCCAGCGATCCTATTCACGTTAGAGCGTGCTCGTGGCAATGCGGCGTTGCTTCAGCAACGCGGCGAGACCCTCGCGGCCGGCGACATTCGATGGGATGATGCTCGAAAGGATCGACTGGGCTGCCGAGATCCCATCTTCACGCGCATCCGGCAAGGAGCCCGAGGCGCCCTTTCGAAACCAACCCACACAATAGAGGTCAGGAGCAAGCTTATGGGAATTGCCGGAAACATCGAAAGCCGAACGGCGCAAAGAGGCATCAGGGGCTTCTTCGAAACCAATTGCGGTGATGACAGCGCTAGCCGGCACGGTGAGCGTTCCCGTTTTCGCTCTGAATGCCATTGCTTCCACCTGGCGCTTGCCGACGATTTCGACTGGCTGCTTTTCGAAGTGAAACCTAAGGGTGCAACGCGCATCGGCAGGGCCGGATCCATGCAGATCCGCCAAAACGGCGAGCGGCGGTGTGCTCTTGAGCCCCGTCGTTTCCGTCCGGTCGAGATCTTCAACAAAGATTTGCGTTTCTTTCAAGGCCTTCAGCTCTCTTAAGAGGGGAGAGGCGAACTTGGCCTTGGCCGCTTCGCTGCGGCCAACGACATGGATCTCCCCTACGCGCCCGGTCTCCAGCGCCGCGAAGAGCGCGGGATCCGCAGCCGCTCCCAGCTCGTCCGGCCCCTTGGCGATCATGCGGGCCAGGTCCAATGCTACATTGCCGTTGCCAACAATGACGACCCGAGATCCCAAGGGCTGTGGGCGCGTCGCGGTTGGATAGCCGTTAAGCCAACGGGCCAGGGCACCCGAACGACGGACGCCGGGCAGCTGCTCTCCCGGTATGTTGAGATGCCTGTCGCCATGCAGACCAACCGCCAAGACCACAACGTCGTATAGGTCTCGAAGCTCACAGAGGTCGAGATCCCGCCCGACCTCGACACCGCCGAAAAAGCCGACACCCTGCCGCTCGAACAGGCGCGTGAACTGACGCGCCACGCGTTTCGTCCCCAGATGGTCGGGCGCCACGCCATAGCGGATGAGGCCATTGGGCTTCGACCAGCGATCAAGCATGTCGATGCGTATGTCGGGATGCATGCGCACCAGGGCCTGGGCGGTGTAAAGTGCGGCCGGTCCGGCACCGATGAACGCTATCTGCGCCATGGCTGGGTTCCTGGCCTAGATCAAGGCAAGCGAGCGGGCCGGCTTGACTTCGCCGCTCAGCAGATAGCCAGCGTTAGGCACGCGGCAGTCCAGGTCGAGCGCAGCCAGCATAGAGAAAACCGTGCTGGACGCTGCAGAGAGCGTCGGCACTCCGACCCGCTGCTCCACCTGTTCGATCGCGGCGAGCGACGGCATCTGCACGCAGGCCGATAGCACCAGCGCATCGATCCCTTGCGTCTTAACACGATAGGAAAGCTCGACCAGTGCCAGAGGATCGCGCCGCCCTACCTCGATGTTGTCCTCTATACCCAGCGCCAAGCTGTCGGCAACGGCAATCCCTTCCGACTCGATATAGGCAACAACCATTCGAGCAAGCGGGCGCATGTAGGGCGTGATCAGTGACACACGTTTGGCGCCCAGTGCATGCAGCCCGTCGACGAGGGCGCCAGCGCTGGTGATCACCCGGGCGCTGGCGTCATTGCTTTCTACGACGCGCGACAGGCTCTTCTCGGACTGGCGATGGTAACCCAGCTCTCGGCTCATGATTGCGACCAGGCAGGCATAGCCGATCACATCGACCTTGGCGTCGGATAGCTCGAGCGCGCAGCGCTCCGCGGCATCGTCCATTGCCAAGAGCTCTTCCTTGGTGACTTTCTTCATGGGCATACGGCTCGAATGGAAAGTGAAGCGCTCAGGAAGCACCCCCTCTCTTGCGCGCAGCATTGCCGGAACTTCGGTCTCCATCGTGGTGTTTGAACTGGGAACGATCTGCCCCACGCGAATAGCCTTGCCCATCTGCTTCTCCTCTGTGCCAGGTGTTGGCGTAAATCCCATTGCCTGCGTCCAAGCATCAAGCGGCTTGGGACGCTTTGTTCATGCCCAGGAAACGGCTGACGAGTACTGGGTCGTTCAGCTGTTCCGGGCGCACCTCTCCGGTGATGGCGCCCTTCTGAAAGGTAAAGACCCGCTCAGAGAGCAAGCGGATAAAGTCCAGGTTCTGCTCGACGAGAACGATGGTTAGGTTTCGCTTCGATCTCAGGGTGCGCAGAAGATCTATCATCTCATGGATGATGGAGGGCTGTATGCCCTCGGTCGGTTCGTCCAACAGCACGAGCTTTGGATAGCCGCAAAGACAGCGCCCTAGCGCAAGAATCTGCTGTTCACCGCCCGACAAGACGCCGCCAAGGCGCTGCAGAATCGGCTTCAGTCTCGGCAGGTCCTCGACTACCTGCTCCAGCACGCTATCGGAAAGCCCGGCGCCCGCCGCACCAATGCGCAGGTTGTCCAAGACCGAAAGGTTGGGAAAGATCTGGCGCCCTTGCGGAACATAGCCCAATCCCAAGCGCGCCCGCTTTGCCGGCGGCCAGTCTGTCATACTGGTGCCGGCCAGATGTACTTGGCCGTGGGTGGGGCGGATGTGGCCGGCAAGAGATTTCAGAAGCGTCGTCTTTCCCATTCCGTTGTGTCCGAGGATTCCGACCGCTTCACCCTCGCCAACCGTAAAGGAAACGCCTCTGACGATCGGTATCCGCCCGTAGCCCGAGGACAGGGCATTGACAGTCAGCATCTTTCGGTTTCCTTGCCAAGATAGACGTCGCGCACAGTTTCATTGTCGAGAATGTCTTGGACGCCTCCTTCGACCAGGACCTCTCCTTGATGAAACACGGTGACAGTCGTCGCAATCTCACGAATGAACTGCATGTCGTGCTCGACGATGACCAGGGCGCCGTGCTGATTGAGTTGCTTGATGATATCGACGAGCCGGCTGATTTCCTCGTCGCTCATGCCGGCTGCCGGCTCGTCAAGCAGAATCAAGTCCGGGTCCGGTGCCAGAACCATGGCCAGTTCGACCAGTTGTCTTTGGCCATGCGCCAGACGGCTGGTCGTCGTCTCGGCGAGATGGGTCAATCCCAGACGCTCCATGATCTCCTCGCTCTTCTCCCGCGCACCTTGTCTGCCGAAGACCCGCAAGGCTGCCAGCCAGACGTTTTCGCGCACGGATAGGTTCTCGAAGACGTTAGGAACCTGGGTCTTGATGCCGACGCCGCGCTGGGCGATGTCATGTCCTTGCAAGTGCCGCAGGCACTGACCTCGCAATCTCACCTCTCCGGCGGACGCTTTGTATTGCCCTGTCAGACATTTGAAGAAGGTGCTCTTTCCAGCCCCGTTCGGTCCGATCAGGCACCGCAGCTCTCCCTCCTTCAGGCGGAAGTCGATGCCCTTCAGCGCCGTGACTCCGCCAAACCGCTTGGTCAGGCCCAATGTCTCGATCAGCAATCTGCTGTCTTGGCGTTCGCCGGTCATGTTCCGCTCCTCTGGCGCCCGTTGGTGCTGGACTTGCGCAAACCCGCCTTCCCAGCAAGCGGAAACAGGCCAAGGCTTGCGGAACGGAAAAGCGGCGCCAGCCCTTTGGGCACAAAGAGCACGAATAGAACGAGAAAGAGACCGAGCACCAAGTTGGGGTCAAGCCAGGCGAGGCCCGGAACTTGGCTGATCGACCCAAGCGACTTGGTGAGAAACTGTACCAGGAAAGCGCCCACCAGGGGACCGATCAAGGTCCCCAATCCGCCGACAATGACCCAAATGATGGACTGCGCGTTGACGCTCAAGCCAAACATCGCCGGATTGACGAAGACGCTGTTGGCAAAGAGCACGCCCGCCAGGCCGGCAAGGCCGCCGCCGATCACGAAGGCTAGCTGCTTGTATCTGCGGACATTGTAGCCCAGCAGCTGGCATCTGAGCTCGTTCTCGCGCGCCGCGACCAGAATGCGCCCCGGGTTCGATGCCAGGTATGCCTTGCACCCCAGATAGGAGCAGAGCAGCAGGACGACGGTGACAGAATAGACTTCACGCAAGGTCATCGATGCATCGGGCGACCACGGCCAGCTCAGAATCGGCGTGCCGGGAATGCCGTTGAGACCACCAAGCGGTGCGTTGCCGATCACCCATTGGTCACCGGCGGTCTGACTGATGAAGCTGTGAAGGATGAGAGCCACTGTCAGAGTCATGACGCCGAGATAGACGTCGCTGACGTTCCCCCAGAACATGAAGTAGCCGAGGACGGCCGCAAAGCAGGCCGGAATCGCGATTCCTATCAACAGCGCGCTGGCGGAATCGCCCAGATTGATCGCCGCGACCGCGTAGGCATAGCCGCCCAGCCCGAAGAATGCGGCCTGCCCCAGAGATAGGATTCCGCCATATCCCCAAACAAGACCAAGTGACAGTGCGAGAATGCCGAAGCTGGCGTAGATCGAGAGGTCGATCAGGACGTAGAGCTCCACGATGGACGGCACGATCACCAGCGCGAGCAATCCGGCAAGGACGACGAGCAGGCTCCCCGACCAGTTCATGAGCTTGCTCATAGGTTCCTCCGAAAGACATGCCCCGTGATGCCTTGCGGCAGGACGCGAAGCAGCAGGACGGCCGCCGACAAGAGGGCGACGCTGCCGATAACGGGCGTGGTGGCGTAGGTCACGAGCGTGTTCAGAGTCCCCAAGAGGCCGCTGGCAACGACAGTACCCGTCAGGATCGCCGCGCCGCCGCTGATGACCGTGATGAAGGCCTTGGCGACGTAGGCAGCGCCGATGGTCGGAACGACGCCCGTCAGCGGTGCGAGCATGGCGCCTGCCAGGCCGCTCACCGCGGCGCCGATGCCGAAGGTGACGGCATAGACCCTTCGCGATTCTATCCCCAGCGACGTCGCCATCGCCGCGTTCTGCATCGTTCCCCGCGCGATCAGTCCGGCGCGGGTGTAGCGCAGAAGAAGCCATCCTCCGCCGACCAGAGCGATCGCTACCGGGATCAGCAGGATGCTGTAGACGCCGGTTCGATAGTCGCCGATCGCCAAGCTGCCCAACGGCGCCGACACGCCCGACGTCGTGTTGCCGAACACCACCGTCACGATGCCGATCAGGGCCAGGCTCAGCCCCCAGGTCGCCAGCATGGTATCGATGATCCGTCCATAGAGATACTGGATGATGAAGCGCTCTATGATCATACCGAAGATGCCGACCACCAAGGGCGCCACGACGAAGATGGCGATCCAAATGTTCATTCCGGCGTTGTATGCTGTCACGGTGCAGTAGCCGCCGAGCATCAGGAACTCGCCGTGGGCCAGGTTGATAATGCGCATCATGCCGAAGATGATGGCCAGACCCAGACTGATCAGCACCAAGGTGGCGACCGAACTGCCGATCTGCAGGACGAGAGAAGCTACATAGTCCATCGGACCCTCCAGTTCTTCGGATGGCACGTGACGCTTGCCAGGCCACCCAAAAGCTCTTGTCGGCTGGCGGCCCGGCAGCGTCGCTTAGACGTTCAAGGCGTCACTTCACCTCGACGACGAATTGCCTGGTTTCCCTTGGGTCTTGGGTCAGGTCGCAAACGGCAGCGGTATCGATGGGCGCTTGCTGCGGGAAGACCTCCAACTGCTCATAGACCCCGTTCATCGACTGGCCGATGTAGATATCGGCAATGCAGTGGTGCGTGGCCGGATCCACCGTGATCAGGCCGGCCGGTCCATCGAAGGAGGCATTGTCTTCCAGTGTCTCGATTACCGCCATACGGTCCACGGTCCCGGCCTTCCTCACCGCATCGGCCCAGAGATTGAATCCGGTGTAGGTGTGTGCGCCCATCTCGGTCACGAGGCCGATGCCGTAGTTGTCGCGCATCGCCTTCTTGAAGGCCTTGTTCTTCTCGTTCTTTAGACCGTCGAGGTAGGAATAGGCGACGTGGATGCCGTTACCTTCTTCCGGCGAGAGAATCTCGATCTCGTGGTCAAGATCGCCCGAGGCCATGGGGATCTGCTCGTGCATTCCCGCCGCCGCCCACTGGCGATAGAAGGACATATGCGGCCCGCCGACCAGGACCAGAAGCACCATGTCAGGCTTCGCGGATTGGATCTTGTTGATGGTCGGGCCGAAATTGGTCACATCGAGCGGGAAGAACTCCGTTCCCAGCACATCGCCGCCGTTTTCGGTCGTATACTTCGTGAACCACTTGGTCATGGTCTGACCGAAGTTGTAGTCAGCGGCCAAGATGTAGACCGACTTCGCATTCCACTTGTTCATGACATAGGGAATGAGGCGGCGCATCGATTGGCCGGGGGTCGACCCCGTCGCAAACATGTTGCGATCGCACACACCGCCTTCATAGTAGGTGTTGTACATGTAGAGCACGTTGTGACGTCTGAGGATGGGCCGGATGGCTTCGCGCGATGCCGAGCTCATTCCGCCGACCACGACGTCGGCCTGATCCCTTGTCGCCGCTTGCGTCGCGTACTGCGTGGTCAGCTGCAGGTTCGACTGCGCATCATAGGCAATGAGCTCGACCGGCTTGCCAAGCAGTCCGCCCGCTGCATTGGTCTCGGCGACCGCGAGGTCCAGAGCGGCGATCATCTGCTTGCCATAGAAGTCGAGACCACCGGATGCATCATGAATTCCGGCAACCTTGATCGATTCGGACGCGTAGGTCCCGCGGTTGAAGAAGGGACCGGCGCTGGCGGCCAGGCCCAAGGCGCTTGCCTTTAGAAAGCTTCGACGACTGGTCATGATAGACCTCCCTTAGGTTCTGATCGTTTGGCCCATTGGTGGGCGCTTGCACTCTAGGCTCACGTGGACCCGCGAGCCGGAGCCGCTTTGTCCTGCCGGTCAGCTCTCGGGCGTCAGCAGGTAAAGGTGTTGGTCTTCCACGATGACGCGGAAGACCTCTATTGCCTCGCTGCAAGGGCTTCGCGTGACCTCGCCAGTGGCGATGTTGAAGGCGCCTTGATGAAAGGGGCAGATGACCTCCTCTCCCTCGATGTCTCCGTCGGAGAGCGCGGCGTTTCCGTGTGTGCATTGGTCCACTGTCGCGTAGAAGGTGCCGCCAACGTTGTAGACGGCGACCGCCTCACCGTTAGGTAGCTCCACACGCCGGATTTCATCTTCATCAAGCTCGTCAATCCGCAGAAGCAATTGCCGCTCCGGCGCAAGCTCGGCCGCCTGGCCCGGGTTTGCGCTGCTCATGCTACGTTCCTGCCCTGGCGGGGCGTCTGGACCGGGCTGACGCGCTCCACCAGAGAGGCCGCAAGCGACAGGAGTTCGGCGTCTTCGTGCCGGCGGCCGACAAGCTGTACGCCAACCGGCAGACCACTCGGGCCGCTGCCGAGAGGCAGGTTCAGGCAGGGCACGCCCAGCAGTGTCCAGGCAACCTGGAAGATCGGGTTACCGGTCGCTGTGCCCACCGGAGCCTCTCCCGGCGCGCTTGGGCAAAGGATTGCGTCGAAAGCACCGAATTCGCCGTTGATCGCTGCCCGGCTCTCGGCAACCACTTCCCGCAGTTTCTCATAGGCTTCCGCCGGCAGCGCCAGGCCTTCTTCGATGATTGCCTGAAGGCTGTCGCTCATGCGCGATCCAGCAATCCGGTAGTCGTCGTCGAGCGACTTGGCGATACCGTGATAGAGGACGGCCCGATGCACGCGCACAAGGTCGGCGTAACGCTCCGGCAGCGACCACTCCTCTAGCTCGCAGCCCACACCTTCGAGCTGTGCTGCCACTGCCTCGAGCACGAAGCGGGAGTCCGCTTCGGCGTGTTCCCACTGATGCGTGCGACAGAGCGCAATGCGCGGACGTCGCCGATGATCCCAAGAAACAGCGGCTGGGAGTTCAGCGCAGAGACCGAACATCGCCTGTAGGTCGCCGATCGAACGAGCCATGTAGCCAAGCGTGTCGAACAGCGGCTGAAGCGGTAGGATACCGTCTTGCTCGACAACACCGTGCGTCGGCTTCAAGCCAAAGACACCGCAGTAGGCCGCCGGGCGGATGAGTGAGCCCGCCGTCTGGTTGCCAAAGGCGATCGGGGTCTGAAAATCGGCAACCGCGGCCGCGGTGCCGCTTGATGATCCGCCCGGCGTCCGCCTTGTGTCCAGGGGATGGCGTGTTTCGTTCGGGTGGAACATGGCGTATTCGGTGGTCACCAGCTTGCCCAAGAGGACGGCGCCGGCTTGGCGCAGCTTGGTGACGCAGGAGGCATCGCGGCCAGGCCAGCGCCCCTTGTGGATCGGCGTGCCGAACTCCGTCGGAAAGTCGACCGTATCGATGACGTCCTTGATGCCGAAGGGCACACCATGCAAGCAGGAGCGCGGCTGCATGGCGTCTGCTGCGGCGGCCTGCGCAAGCGAATAGGACTCGTCTATGCTGCACCAAGCGCCGACAACCTTGTTGCGCAGCTTGATCCTGTCCAAGTGAGCGCGCGTCAGCTCCATTGAGGACACCTGCTTCGTCGCAATCAGCCTGGCCGCTTCGCTCGCCGTGAGGCTGGGTAGGTAGGTCATTGACGGATCCTCCGGTTATCGGATTCGCGGCTGCGCTCTCTTCAAGCGGGGGATTGCAGAAGGTCGCTCAGCTGTTGGTCGATGAACGACAGGTCGACGGGATTGCGCCCGGACCCAGCCCAATGCCCCCAGTCCGATTGAATTGGGCGGAGCGTCGCATTTGCCAGGTGCGCGGCCTCGGTTGCGCTGTCTTCCGGTGGAAAGTAGGCGTCGCTGCTGCAGGGCATGATGCAGACGCGCGCCGAGATCGACTTCAAGGCCTGCAGAAAATCGCCGCGGAACAGCTGATTTCGGCTGATGTCCGCGTCCAGCCAGGTTCGTATCTGCGCTAGGATGTTGTTCGCATCCATTCCGCCGTAGGTTGCTACCCAATAGCGTTCGAGAAAGTCGGAAAGGGTATGGAAACCCAGCTGACGATAAAGCCGCCGGCGGTAGAAGTGCGCGGAGGGCGGCCAAGCGGACCAGGCTAGGGCCATGGCGCGCAAGCCGCGCGACGGCTGTGCCTCATAGCTGCCCTCATTCCAAGCGGAATCAGAGGTCAAGGCGGCGCTCATGCCCGTCAGGAAGGCGCGGTTGTGCTCAGAGGTGCGGGCCGATCCGCAGATCGGTGCGATGCGCAGGACCAGATCGGGGCAGAGTGCGGCCCAGTGATAGGCCTGCGCCGCCCCCATCGAGAACCCGACCACGGCCTGGACCTGCCGCACGCCCAACTCGGCTTGCACCAGCCGTCTCTGCAGCAAGACGTTGTCGAGCATGGAGACGGCGGGAAAGTCCGCCGCGTCAAGCCCTTCGACGTTGCTGGGAGAGACGGACTGACCGTTGCCTATCAGGTTCGGGATCACGATGAAGTACTTGTCGGGATCGAGCGCCCGCCCACGACCGATGAGATAGTGGCAGTTGACATGGGTAGCGCCGAAGTGTGTGGGCACGACAATCGCGTTGTGCCGGTCCGCTGCCAGGGTGCCAAAGGTCTGATAGCTCAGCCAGGCACCTGGCAGTACCGCACCGGATTGCAAGGTGACATCGCCACACGCAAAGCTGCGGAGCGGTGGATCGGCGGGTGGACTGCAGCCAACCTCCTTTGCCAAGATCTGCGACATTGGCCGGGCCTCTCGTCAACCATAGAGGGGTTGCAGATCGTCGACAAAGCCGCAGAGAGCGTCGGGGCCTTTAAAGACACCGTCGGCCATGATCTGCTCACCATCTATCCACAGCGACTGTCCCTTCATGACGCAGTCCGGATGGTTTTCGCCTCCGCCCGGCACCCATTGCGGCAATCCCAGGCCCACGGCGTTGCAGCCTACGACTCGCTGGTCCTCGATGAAGGAGCGTCCGGTGAAGCGCGCCGCGGGATGGTAGCCGCAGGTAAAGTGAACGATGTTGCCATAGGAGCCATTCCCGGCGCGGCGCAGTGCGCGATCGATGACCGGACGCTCCGTGTCGCCACCGGACACGGCGGTGATGACACCATCCACCTTGAAATGCAGGGGCTCCTGCAAGGGCGTGTAGTACTCGTGGAATGTCGCTTCGCAGACGATGTCGCCTTTCACCGTCTCCAAATCGGGAATGATCATGACCGTCCCCGGCGCGAAGTAGCCACCGGGTTTCGAGGCGCGCGCAATATCCAACCCTTCCGGCTCGGCCAGCAGGAAACGCACGTCGGTGCCTGCTTGCGATGTGATCCGACATGCTTTGCCTGCCGAGTGGGCGAGCAAGTCGTTGAAGCAGTCGGAAACCGCAAAGACCTTGTCCAGGTCAGCCCCGCCAAAGATGCGGAGGATTCCCTCGGCGCCGATGTCGGCGCCGAGGAAATAGCGGGTGCGGCCGTTCTGCATGGTGTCGTCATAGGCCTTCGATCCCGCGATGTAGGGCATGCAAAGGTCGATCCAGGCGTCGCAATGCTGGATGGCGGCCACGACGTGATCGGCAAGGTAGGGGTCCGCAAGGCCGCCTTGGAAGGGTAGCGGGGTGGCCAAGACGACCGACGCTACTTTGGCGCCGAGCGAATCGGCAGCGTTCTGGACGGCTTCGATGGCCCGGCGGTCGGAGTTGGTGTCCGCGGTGATCAGGACGCTCTCTCCACTTTTCACGCACATCATGTCGCGAACGAAGACCAAGGCACCGCGTGCCAGCTTGGCGCTACTCTCCGGCTGGATATAGGACATTGTGGACCCCTAGGTTGGCTTTGAGGGAGCAGACGTGCGGGCGCCGATCACTCGGACACCTTGGTGATGTTATGATTGATGGTGCTGAGCACGCCGGCCTCGAACGTCGACATCGGGCCTTGACCGTAGTACCGCGACTTCAGTCCCTTCTGTAGAGAGTGAATCATCTCCAGGTCTTCGGCCAGGAAGGCTTTGTAGAAGTTCGCGTAAATCTCCGCAGTTTCCATGAAGTCCGGCTGATCGAAATATTCAGCAGGAAACAGCATGTATGACCACCCGATGCACTTGTCGACATCGATTGGCCACACCGTCGAGTAGGAGAGGTAGTCGAAGCGCGGGAAGAAGGCCATGTTCGGCGGAATGTGGCTGGAATAGCCGCCGCTATGCAGCGATTCCGGAAGCCAAGGCATGGGACCGCCAACCCGCGACTTGCCGTCGGGGGTCAAGGTGCCACCAAGAAAGCGTCCGTGATATCCGCCGTCGGTGATGGAAAAGCGATAGCCGGATAGAGGTTGGAAGGGGCCGAAGGTGTCCATGTGAAGAACTGCGATGTGGTATATGTCGGTGAGGTTCTCGTTGACCAGCTTCCAGTTGACGTTGAGCTCGGTCGGAAACTTCATCGCCATGCGTAGGCGATCGATCTGATAGGGCTCGTAGATCTTCGGCACATCACCCAGCGCTTCCAGCAATGGCTTGGGATTGGGGTTGAGGGTAACGAAGATGAATCCGCCCCAGGTGTCGACCTTCAGCTCCGGCAGGCGGCAGTTGGAAACATCGAACCCACAGGTCTTCTCCAGATGCTGCGCATCCTTCAGCTTTCCGTTCAGCTCATAGACCCATCCGTGATAAGGACAGGTAAAGAACTTGGTGTTGCCGGAGCCGAATGCGACCTCGACTCCTCGATGGGCGCAAACGTTGGCCATCGCCTTGATCGTGTTGTCCTTCGTTCGCACGACGAGGATGGGCTCGTCGGCGATCCGGAAGGTCAGATAGTCGCCCGGCTTCTGGATTTCTTCGACACGCCCGACGTTGAGCCAGTCGTGATAGAATACCTTCTGCTTTTCCTCCTCGTAGGCCTCCTCGGAGGTATAGACCCGACCGGGCTTATGCCGCTCGCTCGTCGGAGGCGCGTCGTTCAGCACGCTGTATCCCAACTGAGACGGATCGTACGTGATGTTGGCGATGTCTCCATTTCCACGAGCCATGGTGCTACTCCCTTCATTCTTCTCAGCTTCGATGGACTTTCGGACGCAGGATTTACGGTGGAACCGCGCCGATTTGCTTGCTGTAACGGCCATTGTTTACCGACAAGGCACGTCACTTTCGATTTCAGAGTCTAGAGGTGGACGGCGGTGGCCGCTACGCTCGATGGGGGGCGACGCACAGCCCTTTTTAGGGTGTACAGCACCTAACTCTTTTGGGTAGGGGGCGCCGGCGGGCCTTGGCCCAGGAGGGCAAATGCGACCGTTAGCGCGGTCCGGTCCGGCGGTTGGAAATGAGGCTAACCTAGCGCTATAATACCACGGCGAATTGCGATCGTGACCGCGTGGGTGCGGTCGTTGGCGTCGAGTTTCAGAAGGATGCTCTTCACGTGCATCTTCACTGTCTCTTCGCTGATCGACAGAGCGTAGGCGATCTCCTTGTTGCGCTGCCCCTTGGCGACGAGCGTGAGGACCTCGATCTCACGCGCGGTAATTGTCTTGTCCGCCATGTGCTCGGCTAGTATCACGGCAACGTCGACAGGAATGCTACTCTTGCCGGAGTGTACTTTTCGGATGGTGTCGAGCAGCTCGCTTGCCGCCACGCCCTTCAGAAGGTAGGCCATTGCTCCTGCCGCCAGCGCACGCTGGATCTGGACATCGCCTTCCTCCATCGTCAACACGACGATCTTCGCGCTCGGGTCCTTGCTTCTCAGCGCGACTATCAGCTCTATGCCGGTCATGCCCGGCAGACGAAGATCCACCAGCGTCACGTCCGGCCTGAATTCGTCGAACAGCCGAACGGCCTCTTCGCCGGTAGACGCATGCGTAACCGGCCCGACGATTTCGCTCTCCTCCAAGACCGTTGAAAGCCCTTGACGCAGCAGCGGATGGTCATCGACGCAAAGCACCCGGATACCTGGCTTCAACGCTTCTCCAGTCATTCTATGTCCCGCAGTTCCTCGTAAAGATAGCGGCCCGGAACGGTGAGGTTGATACGGGTGCCGCTGCCTGGTTCGGATTCCACATCGAGTCTGCCCTTCAGTCCTTTTGCGCGCTCGCGCATACCCTGGATGCCGAAGTGGCCGGGCCGGCCCACGCGAAGGAGCTCTGAGTCCATCCCGCTGCCATTATCGGCAACCGACAGGCCGAAAGTCTCACCATAGCAGAGTTCTATCTCAATCTTCGTCGCCTGGGAATGACGCGCCGCGTTGCTCACTGCCTCTCGGCAAATGCCGTAGATTTCTGGCCAAGCTGCTGGCTTCAGGTCCTTCTGCTTGCCAACCTCCCGCACTTTGAAAGCGACGGCGCGCTCGCTGCTGAATTCCGCCTTCAGGCGCTCTATTGCGTCGCGCAGTTCGCGCTCTTCGCTCCCAACCGAGCGAAGCAGCAAGAGCTCGTCTCTGCCCTGCTGCATCGCTTGTTGCAGGGCAGAGCGGGTTTGTGACACCAAGGTCCGGGCCCGGTCGAGCTCCCGATCAGACGACATGTGCTTTTCACCGCTCTCCAGCAACAGAATTGCTCCTTGCAGACTTTGCATGAGCGTATCGTGCAAGTCGCGCGCCAAGAGGATGCGCTCCGCTTGCTGTGCCACCCGTGCACGCAGCCCGGCGAGATTGATCGAGCCTTCTGCCCTTGCCAACAGTTCGCGAGCGTGGAAGGGTTTAACGACGTAGTCGTCCGCCCCTTGTGCCAAAGCCTTGAGTTTGCTTTCTTCGCCGGCGTCTGCCGTCAGAAGCATGATGGGGATGGTGCAGGTGGCGGGGTTCGAGCGCAGCTCGGCCAGCAATGATATGCCATCGATTTCCGGCATCATGACATCGGTGATGACGACCGCGGGAGCGTCGACGGCAATCATTTCAAGCGCCTCCAGGCCACTGGACGCCACGTCGACGATGAAGCGTTCGCTTAGAACTTGACCAATGTAGTGCTGCATATCGGCATTGTCGTCGACCAGCAGGACCCGTTTCGTGCCCGAGGTGGCCGAAGCTCCCCTGCCGCTACCCGGGGCAGCGCCTTTCGCCTCCGAAGTGAGCGGAGCCTCCGCTCCGGGAACCGCCTCCATATGGTATCGCCTTGCCAAGCCGGAGCGTTGGCGTTCGCTCGGCGGCTGCACCCTGTCTCGGGGAAGATGCTGTGCACCCAAAGGAATCTCGATCGTGAAGATGCTGCCTTCGCCCTCCTTGCTTTCGGCCCGAACCTTGCCGGAATGTTGATCAGTCAGCTCCTTCACCAACGCCAAGCCGATGCCGGTTCCTTCCAGGTGCCGTCCGGCGCCGTCATCCACGCGATGGAAGCGATCAAACACCCGCGGCAGCTGATGTTCCGGTATTCCGAACCCTGTGTCCTTGACGCTCAAGCATGCCCAGTCATTGCACTCGCGCAGCGTGATTTCCACTGCACCTGTGGGGGTGTATTTGAAGGCATTGGACAAAAGGTTGAGG
Source organism: Rhodospirillales bacterium (assembly GCA_963669385.2). Taxonomy (GTDB): domain Bacteria; phylum Pseudomonadota; class Alphaproteobacteria; order Kiloniellales; family JACOMY01; genus JACOMY01. Next base: position 169,733 of record CAXXGD010000058.1, on the reverse strand, counting down.
ACGATTTTCTCCCACATCTCCGGGTCGACGTAGACTGGCTTACTAAGCGTAGCGCAGTCTATGCGGAGCTTGATCCCCTTGCCTTCCGCTGCGCGCTCGAAAGTGCGCGCTAGCTCAGCGGTCATCCGATCGAGCGCGACTGGTTCGAAGATCGCAATGGAGTAGCCTGCTTCGATGCGGGTGAACTCCAACAAATCGTTGACCAGGTTCAACAGCCGCAGGCAGTTGCGCTGTGCAAGGTCGAGGTTCGTGCACTGTTCGCGCGTCAAGCTGCCGACCTTTCCGGTAAGAAGGTCGTCCAGCGGACCGCTGATCAGCGTCAGCGGCGTTCGCAGCTCGTGACTAACGTTGCTGAAGAACGTCGTTTTGGCGTTGTCCAGCTCTGCCAGGGCCTTGATGCGAGCGCTCTCTTGCTCGCGGATGAAGGCTGTGGTGATGAGCGTCGAGATGTGGTCACCAACCATGTTGTAGAATATCAGGTAGTCCCGATCGACCTTCTTGTAGGGATTGACACCGGCCAGCATGAAGCCTGTTGGACCGCGTGCCTCCGCGACGCCGAAAGGGACACGCACTGCAGCACTAAGAGATGCCTGCCATGGCCCCGGAAACACCGTTCCAATGTCTGCAGAGATGTCAAACACGTCGATATCGGTCTCGCGCGATCGTTCGGCAAGCTCCATGATGGCGGCCAGTCTCGCTGTGCTGATCGAAAGTGGCGTTAGTTCGGTGCCCTTCTCGATGCCGATAGTCGTGCACAAACGTGCTTCGGTCCTCTGGTCATCCCACAGGTAGAATGCGGCAAAGGGGATGTCATATGGATTCTCTTCTAATGTATTGGCGATCAGATCCAGCGTCTCCGCCACCCCGTTCATGGTGTCGCCGACATCCCCCAGGTGATGCAGGGTTTGCAGCCTCCGTTCACCGATCACTCTCTTGGATGTCTCAGGCAGAACGGCAAAGACCGCTTCGGTCTTGCCACTTTCGTTGATGATCGGCGCATAGCTAAAGGAACAGTAAAATTCCTCAATGTATCCAAATCTGTCAAGAAAGATCGCTTTGTCGTCGGCGCCAGTCGTTACGCCTTTCTTGAATGTATCTTGAAGTAACGGCCCAATGATATGAAACATTTCCGACCAGACCTCGCCAGCCGGCCGCGCCAGGGCCCAAGGGTGCTTTGTTCCAAGAATTGTCTTGTAGGCATCGTTATAGATGACATGAAAGTCAGGCCCCCAGTAAACACAAGCGCAAAGCCGCGACCTGAGGCAGACACTAACCGTGCTGCGCAGTGCCTGCGACCAGTTGCTGGGCGGCCCAAGGGCGGTTTTGCCCCAATCCTTCTGCGTGATGAGCGTCGCAAGTTCACTGTTCGATGGAAGAAACTTGCGAAAGTAGGGGTCAAGCGTCACTAGGTCTTCTCCGGCAAGGTCAAGTATGTTTGAGGCGCTTGTTTTCGATGTTCACCGAGCCTGAAACCGCAAAGATAGACTTTGGAGGAGGGTTGCAGAAGACATCTCCCTTGTCGGGTCGATCCGTCGTTCGCGGTGTTCGCGAAAACCGGGCAGGTAACGCCGCTTCAAGGCCACGGCGGAGATCATTCGCCATGCGGTCATGCATTATGTCCCTTCTCACTTTCTCTGCGCAACCTCGAGGACCTGCCCCCAATAACCGGGTCTCAGGCAACATTGGGGACGACGTTAGCGCTATCGGCAGCGCCAATGCCGACCCCCTTTCCGGCAACGCCGGCTGGGATTCCTTGTTCTATGGCGATCGCGGTGATGACCCGCCCTATGGCGGCAAGCCATGGCGGCTTCGCTGGCTATCTCTGCGATGGAGGTACCGGGACCGACACTCTGATGCTGGACGCTGGTGTCACGATCCCGGGCAACGGCAGTGGCCTCGTCTCCATTGAAGTCACGATCTGAGGCCAGAGGCTCCTCGAGCGCCTGCCAGCAAAGTTTCGCCAGCAGTTCGGCTCAAGAGCAAGTGGACCCGCTGCAGCGAGGCCCGAGATTGGGATGCACCTGGGGTCGGATCCGCTGGCGGTCTACAGAGGTGCTGTTTGCCAGTGCTCGACGATCTCGATTCCGGCCTGGGTCATGACGACGTTGACCGGGCAGCGCTTTGCCAGCGTTTGCTTCATGATCGCCAATTGGTCCGCCGAGGCGTCGGTCTTGAACTCCAAGAACAGATCGATCCGTTCCAAGGGCCGGTCCACCTGGGCAATGCCGTAGACGCCGCGGGCGTCGAACTGGGTATCCAGGCGCATCTTCATGTCGACGACCTGCACGCCTAGTTCCCGGGCGATGATCCCCAGGATCACATGCGAGCAGCCGGTCAGCATGGCGATGAAGGTATCGAATGGCGGCGGTCCGACATCCGTGCCCTGGCGCGACACCGGTTCATCGGTGTGCAGCCGCTGGTCGCTATAGTCGATCTGCAGACAGGTCGGCGTAATCGCCCTGCCCTCGACATGCTTGGGCAGAGGTTTGAATGTCGCTTTCATGGCTGAGCTGGCTCCGCTGCCGACGTCAGCCCTGTCGGGCCTTTTGCACGAAGGAGGTTTCAGCCACGATACGGCCGTTGCGGATCACCTGTCTGGGTTGATGGTGATGGGCAAGCGCATCGCGCAGGCTGCTGTCGTGCAGCACCACCAAGTCAGCGGTGTTTCCCGGCGCCAGGCCATAGGAGTCGAGGCGCAGGATACGGGCCGGATTGACGGTGATCGCGTCGTAGAGAAACTCCTGATCGCGCGGCGTCATCATCCACAGCGTATGCGAGCAGACGAAGGCGACCTCCAACATATTGCAGCGGCCGTAGGGATAGTAGGCGTCATTCAGCGATTCCCCGCCCAAGCCGATGGTAACCCCGGCCGCGGCCAGGTCCCGGACGCGAATATGCAAGGGTGCGGTATGCGGGTTCGTCACCATGCCCATCCCTGCCCGCTTCAAGAGCGCCAAGACCTTGCGATGATAGACCTCGTTGTACTGGCTCATCGCCCGGGCATGACAGGCCGACACCCGGCCATGCCAAGCGTGGCGGTCGGCTTGGATCGCCAAGTACTCGGTGGTTCGAAGTCCCGGATCGCCGGCGTCATCAACCAACATCGATACATCCGCATCGTACTTCCTCGCGATCTCGAAGCAGATATCGACATGGCGCCTCATGTCTTCGTCGGTGAATTCGATCCAGGGAATGCCACCCACCAGGTCGGCGCCAAGATCCATCGCCTGGTAGAGCATCTCCTCGGTTCCGGGTTCGCGAAGAATGCCATCCTGAGGAAAGGCGATGACATGCAGATCCACACGCCCTTTCCAAAGCTCGCGCGCCTTCAAGGCAGCCCGCATACCCATGAGCTTTGCCTTCGAATCGATGTCGATGAAGGCCCGCATGTGTGAAACACCGGAGAACAGGGCGCACTGCAGGGCGGCGTCGATGCGCTGAAATATATCCTCCTCACTGTAGCGGTCCTTGACGTCGGCGGCCCTTTCGATGGCAGTCATGGCACCGCCCATATCGCCTTCGAAGTACTCCGTCTTGGCCGAGGCATCCACCCAATCGCCGGTATAGACCTTGTCCAAATGCTGCTGACCGATCACGAAGGTCTCGGTTACCAGATTGCCTTGCGCATCGATCTCTTCTGCGGCGCCGCCGCGCAGATCCGCGGCCATCTCGATGATCTTTCCATCCGAGATCGCGATATCCAGGATCTCGCCCCTGCGCAGCTTGGCGTTTCGGACTAAGAGGTCATGGGTCATAGCGCTGGTTTCCTTTGTCACATGCCTTGGCCAACGCGCCCTTCGCCATGGAGGGCGGTCATTTCCAGTCAACCGAGATAGGCGCGGATCACTTCCGGATCGTTTCGAACCTCAGACGGACTGCCTTCGGCGATCAGGTGTCCCTCATTGAGAACGATGATGCGGTCACAGGATTTCATGATGACGTGGAGGTCGTGGTCGACCAGGATGATGCCGCAGCCCCGTTCATCGCGAATTCGCTTTACGACATCGACCAGCGCGCTTGATTCCGTGTGATTGAGACCGGCCGTCGGTTCGTCGAGCAGCAGGAAGCGAATCTCACCGACGATCGCGCGCGCGATCTCGAGACGGCGCTGGAGGCCATAGGGAAGCTCAAGCGCAATACGGTCTAGATGCTCCAGAAAATCCAACTCTGCCAGAGCGTGCAAGGCGGCTTTGCGCCTATCGCCACGGCCGAGAGCGGCCGCCGCGACCTCCACGGTTTCCAGTGCGGTCATGTCGGAGAACAGCCGGATGTTTTGAAAGGTTCGACGGATGCCGATACGCGCGGCGTCACGAGGCGCCATCTTGGCCCAGCTGCGTTCACCGAGGCGGAACGATCCCGCCGAGGGCGCCAGCACGCCGGAGAGGGCGTTCAGCAAGGTCGTCTTGCCGGAACCGTTGGGGCCGATGAGGCCGAGGATTTCACCCGAGTCCATCTTAAATCCGACGCCGTCCAGTGCCGTCATGCCGCCGAAGCGGACCACGATGTCCTTGGCCTCGAGCCCCATCGTCGCTCTCCCCACATCAACCCCCGCTTGGCTGGCGTGATCGGGTCAGTTCATGTTCGGGATCTTCTCCGGGAAGAAGGTCTCCAGAACGATGAAGGCCTTGTTCTCGCGATCGAACTTGGTCACGGCATAGTCCTTCTTGGGAAGGCCGCGGCCGACCGGGCTGTCCTTGTAGGAGATAATGCCGGTCGCGCCCTTGACGTTCTCGAGGTTGTTCAGAGCCTCGGCAATGGCCTTGCCGTCGAGGCTGTCGGCGGCGATGACCGCGGCTTCGACAACCTTGATCAGGTCGTAGCCAAGGGCGGTCTGGAGAGATTCCGGCGGGTTGCCGTGAAAGGCAACGTAGGCCTCCACGAATTCACCGAAGGGCGAGCCCTCGCTGCGGTCCCCGCCATAGGTTGTCATGATGGCGCCATCCAGCTGCGGCCCGGCCTCGAACACGACCGGTGTATCGTTCCCATCGACCAAATAGAGCGGCTTGTCGTTTCCTATGCGCTCAAGGTCCTTCAGAAAAGCGTTGGTGTCTGTCGGGAAGGTGTTGCTCATGATCATGTCGGCGTCGCTGTTGACCATCTTCGTCGCCGTCACACGATAGTTGGTGTCGCCGATCGAATAGGTGCTTTGACCGACGATTTCTCCCCCCAGCTCCGCAAATCTGAGCTCGAAGGCCTCGGCCAAGGTTTGCGTGTAGCCTTCGTCCTTTGACTTCAGGGTATAGGCCTTGCGATGGCCGTTCCGATAGGCGTACTCGGCCAGCGCAGCACCTTGGGAGTGCGTGCCGGGGACATTGAGAAACGCCATCTCACCCTCGACCTGAGAGGGACCCGCCGCGTCCGCGCCGCAACTGCTCATGACCGGCAGCCCGTTGGTGGCGGCAATCTGCGCGCCCGGCAAGGAGACATCGGTATCGCAGGTCGTAACGATGAAGTTCGCCCCTTCTGCGACCAGTTCCTGGACCACCGTGCCACCCAACATCGGATCGGCCTTCATGTCACGCGCATCGAGCTCGATCTTCAGCTTGCCGGCAATACCGCCCGCCTGGTTGATCTCATCGATGGCAACGGCCATGCCTTTGGCAAGCGGCTCGTCCACGAAAGACAGGTACTCCGTCTTGTCGGTGGCCCAGCCGATCTTGAAGGTGCCGGCCGGCAGAGAATCGGCCTGTACCGCGCTCGCCAAGAGACCAAGAACGCCTACTACCGAAACACCGACAGTCGATCGAAATAGCCGTTCCGATTTCACACCAAGACGAGATGCATCCATGCTTGTCATCGTATTTCCTCCTAGGGCTGGTTGCTTTCCTTGACGACGGATTTCGCTGAGTAGTGCCCCTCTCCAATCGTGTGGCTGTTCGTCCACGCGCCCTTGGCACTGGGTCTCGGAAGTGCGCTGGCCGTGCGTTTCTTGAAGCGTCGGACCAAGAGCTCGTCGATCTCCCAACGCCCCAAGACGCCTTTTGGCCGCAGAATCATGGTGAGAATGATCAAGAGGCCAAGAATGATCGTGGTCAGGCCGGGCAGTTCGTCCAGTGAGAAGGAGCCGATCGAGAAGCCGTTCTCCGCGCGCCGCAAGAACTCCTCGATGATGGTGATCGACGCCGTGCCGACCAGGGCTCCCGAAATCGATTGACCGCCGACGATAACCATGGTGACCAGGATGAAGGTCATATGAAAATGGAAGGCCTTGGGCAGGATTGCCAAGACGAAGTGGGCGTAGAGAGCGCCGCCCAACGCCGCCAGTCCGGCGCTGGCGACCCACATCACCATTCGGCTGCGTATGATGTTCACACCCGAGGCCTGCGCCGCCAACTCGTCGTCGCGACTGCTCCTCAGGCAGAGGCCCATGTTCGAATCGCGCAAGAGACGGGCGCAAACAAAGGTTATCGCAACCACAATTAGGCCGGTGTAGAGGTTCGTGTAAGGTGGGATACCGCTGAAAGCCTTGGCGCCGCGGGTCAGTTGATCGGTGTTCGACAAGACGGTGAACACCACGACCAGGAAGCCCAGTGTCGCCACCGCCGCCGCAGCACCGGCGAGCCGCACAATGGTGATCCCGATTGCGTAGGCAACGACCATGGCCACGGCGATGCCGATGAGGGTAGCGGGCAGCAAACCCAACTCCGCATCGACGATGAAGGAAGGGGCATCGGGAATGGCGCGTTGCTTGATCGTGGTGCTCGCCGTGAAGAGTGCCGAGCCGTAGGCACCCAGCGCCATGAATCCGGTATGGCCGAAGGACAGGATACCGCTGTTGCCGACATAGGTCTGCATGCCAGTCACCACCACGAGACTGATCAGGAAGGTCGTCGCAATCCGCCGATCGGTCGCCGACCCGAAGAGATCCACGGCAACGACGACCACGGCCACCAGTAGGAACAGAAGCGTTGCGCCGGAAAGCGCGCGAACCCACCAGCGGTCATGCGCGAACAGCATCATGCCCTGACATCCTCGATACGCCGAAGACCGAACAAGCCGGCGGGCCGGAATCTCAAGATCAGAACGGCGATGCCGAAAACGATGGCGTCGACATAGACGTCGAGCGACCCCACCAAGGTGACCTCCACGAAGACCTCCAAAGCCGCCAGGAGGAACGCGCCGATGACGGCACCGACCAGGCTGCCCATGCCGCCGATCACGGTGGCGATGAAGCCCTTGAGCATTGGCTCGAAGCCCGACTTCGGCGCCACCACCGGTGTGCTGGCAAAGTAGAAAAGCGCCGCCAGGCCGGCCAGAACGCCGGCGACCACGAAGGTGCCGACGATCACCCGGTTGGCGTGAATCCCCATCAGCTTGGTGGTGTTGAAATCGCTCGCAGCAGAGCGCAGCGCCAGGCCGGTGATGGAGCGGCGGAGAAACACCGTCAGGGTCAACACGATCAGCATGGTGACGCAGAAGGTGACGATATCCAGCCATTGGATGCGGATGTCGCCGACGATGAAGAAGGCGTCCACCCAGATCGGGAACTCGATCGCCTTCGGCCTGGCACCGAAGGCCAGCAGAAAGCCGCTCTGCAGGATGAGAGAAACGGCAAAGGAGGTCAGCAGCAAGGTCAGGGGCTGGGCCCCGCGCAGTAGGCGGTAGGCGACGCGCTCCAGCAGCACGGCTGCCACGACCGAGGACAGGATAGCGATCGGCACCAGCAGCAGCCAAGGCACGCCGAAGCCGTGGAAGAAGAACATGGCGTAGCCGGCAAAGGTCATGAGCTCGCCGTGTGCGAAGTTGATCAGCTTGAGAATGCTGAAAATCAACGCAACGCCGAGCGCGATGAGCGCATAGATGCTGCCGATCGACAGGAAGTTGATGATCTGCTGCACGACCTCGTTCATGATGGCCGCTCCGTGTGGATGCCCAAGTAGGCCTCCTCGATCTCGGCCGCCGAGAGATCCTCACTGCCGCCGGACATCTCAAGACGGCCCGAGGCCAAGACATAGCCTCGGTCCGCAATCGCCAGAGCGCGCTCGACATTCTGCTCGACGAGAAGAATGGTCACGCCGCGATCGCGGAGCCTTTCGACTATGTCGAAGACGCTGGCGACTACGATGGGGGCCAGACCCAGCGAGGGTTCGTCCAAGAGCAGGACCTTGGGATGACTGAACAGAGCCCGCCCAATGGCCAGCTGCTGCTGCTCACCGCCGGACAGCAGACCGGCAAGCGCGCTGTAGCGGCTGTTGAGGACCGGAAAGAGGTCGAAGATTTCCGGCAGCATGGCGGCAAAGTCCTGCCTCGTGCGGGTCGCGCCGCCTAGTCTGAGGTTTTCTTCCACGGTCAGGTCGGAGAAGACGCGCCGCCCTTCGGGAACCAGGGTGATCCCCTTCTTGACGATCCTATCGGTCTGGTCCGAGGTGATGTCTTGCCCGTCGAAGAGGACGCGGCCGCCGGACTTGGGCGCCAAGCCCACGATCGCGTTCAGCGTACTGGACTTTCCGGCACCATTGCTGCCCAAGAGTGTCACGATCTCGCCCGCGCCGACCTCTAGGGAGAAGTCCTTTACCGCTTCGATCGGGCCATATTTGACTCCCAGCCCATCCAGCTCCAGCAGCCATGTACCGCCGTTACCGCCGCCGCCCGAACTGTCCTCTTTCACACTCAGTCTCTGCACTGGCTATTTCCCCACCCTGCAATGCGACCACTGCCTTTGCGTCGGCACATACGAGCGGCACTCTTGCTTAGCTGTCTCCTCTGCCGTGGCTGTCATCAGGCTGCGATGGTGTTTCCGACCACGGACGGCTTTAGGGTCACTTACGAACAAACAATGCACAATCTAGGACATCCTGTCAATAGTCATTATATCCGTATTCCGGATATCACACTACGGCGAACTGGGGATCAGGCGCGCCTGACCGGCACGACTCACGGCACCTCGCCTAAGCACGCCATCCAGTGGGATCCCCGTCGACCGCTCAATTTCAATCCAAATGAATTTACCTGGGTCCGAGCTTGTCGCCGAAGGAGTGCTTCAGAACGAGGCGTCCCAGCGCAACCGATGGCTGCGATAGAATTCGTCGTTGACAGCTTGGAAGGCATATTGTAGCCTAGTCACGCATATACTATCCACTATTCGGATATCTAGTCGCGGATGGCGCATTGAAAATCTACGCTTGGAGATCATCGACATGAGCCTGAGAATCGCAATCGACACCGGCGGGACCTTCACCGACGTCGTCGCCATCGACGAGAAGAGCGGCGAAGAGTTTGTCATCAAGACCCCCAGCACACCTGCGGATCCGAGCATCGGCCTTCTCACCGGCATCCAGAAGGTTCTCGAGTTGGCGGGCCGTAGCGGCGCCGAGGTCGGACAGCTTCTGCATGGCTCGACGACCGCGACCAACGCTGTCTTGGAGCACAAGTTCGAGGGGCTTGGCCTGATCGTCACCACAGGCTTTCGGCATATGATCGAGATCGCCCGCCAGTCGGTGCCCGACGGCTACGGCAACTCCTACTTCTGGGTCAAGCCGCCACGCCTGGTACCGCTCCACTTGGTGCGCGAGGTTCCCGGCCGGATGGACCACAACGGCAACGAACTGGCGCCGCTGGATGAGGAGAGCGTCCTGGAAGCCGTCGATGATTTGGTAAGGCTCGGAGTGAATTGCCTCGCCGTCTGCCTCTTGCACGCCTACGCCAACGATGCCCATGAGAAGCGCATCGGTGCCCTGATTGCCGAACGCCATCCCCGAAGTCATCGTCTCGCTGTCCTCGGTCGTGCTGCCCGAGTACCGCGAGTTACGAGCGCGCCATGACCACGCTGATCGATGTTCTGGTCAAGCCCTATTGCCAGACTTACCTGAAGCGGGCCGGTGACGAAGTCCGCTCCAAGGCAGGCGACATTCCCTTCTTGATCATGCAGTCCAATGGCGGCGTTGTGAAACACGAGACCGCCGGCAACAAACCGGTGACCATGCTGCTTTCAGGGCCAGCGGCTGGCGTTCTCGGTGCCGTCCACATGGCGCGTATGGCGGGCTACAAGGATATCCTGACGCTTGACGTCGGCGGCACCTCGACGGACGTCTCGCTGGTCACCGACCTTACGCCGCAGTTCACCAGCGCATCGATGATCGAAAACTATCCGGTCAAGACACCAATGCTGGACATCGTGACAGTCGGCACCGGGGGCGGTTCGCTGGCCTGGACCGATGACTATGGCGGCCTCAAGGTCGGGCCGCGCAGCGCCGGCGCGGATCCGGGCCCGATCTGCTATCGGCGCGGCGGCAGCCAGCCGACGACCACCGATGCCGCCGTTAGCCTGGGGCGTCTTCCAGGCACGCTGGTCGGCGGCGAGATCGACCTGGATGTTGGCGCCGCACGCGCCGCATTCGACGTGCTTGGCCACGACTATGAGATGAGCGCCGAAGCGATCGCCGACGGGGTGTTGGAAATCGCCGTCGTCAACATGGTTCACGGCATTCGCCAAGTCACGACGACCCGTGGACGCGATCCCGGTAAGTATACCCTGGTCGCCTTCGGCGGCGCCGGCGCGCTGTTCGCCACGGAGGTCGCCGATTTCCTCGGCATCCAGTCCATTTTGGTGCCGCCCAATCCCGGCAACCTGTCGGCCTATGGCCTGCATATCTGCGATGTCAAGCAAGACTATATCCGCACGCTGGTGCGCCAGCAGTCGACCGCCGTCGCCGAGGAAATCGATCACCATTGGCGCGAACTCGAGGAGGTGGGCCGCTCCGAGATCCTATCCGAGGGGGTGGAGGCAGACGACATCGCGATCATCCGATCGGCCGATATGCGCTACGTCGGAGAGGGCCACGAGGTCAATGTGGCGATCCCAGACGATCTTGGCGGCTTGGCGGCGATCGAGCGGATGTGGTCGAACTTTCATGGCGTGCACCGTGATACCTTCGGTTACGACTATGCCGGCGAGCAGGACGTGGAACTGGTCAATCTTCGCGTTCAGGCCGTTGGCAAAGCCAATCGACCCCCGGTCCGCGAACATGACGGCGCGGTCGAGGGTCTGGCGGCGACCACGCGCCCGGTCTATTGGCGCGATGGCGGTTGGATCGAATGCCCCATCCATCGGCGCGCATCCCTGGCAGCCGGTCGCTCGCTCGTCGGCCCCGCCATCTTTGAAGAGTACGGTTCCACCGTCGTCGTGCCGGCAAGCTGGAAGATCACTTGCGGCAACTACGGAAACCTCATTCTGGAGAAGCAACAATGAGCCGGACAAACGCGGGAGTTCGCTTGGGCCCCATCGAGCTCGAAGTCATCACCGGAACCATCCGCTCCGCCGAGCTTGAAATCGAGGCGGCCGTGGAGCGCACATCGCGCTCGCCGATGATTCGCGACCAGCACGACTATCGGGTGGCGCTGTTCGACGCCAAGGGACGCAAGCTCACCGGCCGTTCCTATTCCGCCTTGGTCGAACCGGTGTTCGAGTACTTCGAGGATGGTGATATTCACCCCGGCGACGTCTTTTTTTGGAATGATCCCTACAACAGCGCCGGGGGCATCGGCCATGTTCCGGATCTTTGCACCACCGTGCCGATTTTTCATGACGATCGCCTGATCGGCTTCAGCCAGGTCTTCGGCCACCACGATGACGTCGGCGGCTCGGTACCGGGAAGCCTGCCGGTCCACGCCACGGACATGTGGGCCGAAGGGCTGGTGGTGCCGCCAATCAAGCTCTACGACAAAGGCGTCCTGAATCAGGCCGCCTACAAAATACTCTTCCGCAATTCCCGGCTCGGCGAGCACCTGCGCGGTGACATCGATGCGGAAATCGGCGCCGCCCTTCTGGGCTCCAGGCGGGTCGTCGCCTTGGCCGAGCGCTACGGGACCGAAACCCTGGAGGCGGCATTCGACGCCATTTTGAAGAATTGCGCTGAAACCATCCGCCGTGAGCTCCTGCCCAAGATTGCCGACGGGGTCTATAGCTGGGAAGACTATATCGAGAACGACGGTGTCGACGCGCCGAGGCTGCACGCCTTTCGACTCACCATGACCAAGACGGCAGATAAGATCCACCTCGATTTCACGGGCACCGACCCGGAAGCCAAAGGCCCGATCAACTGGCCGATCGACTACTGCGAGGGCCGCTTCGTGCGTAAATGGCTGGCACCGGTGCTGCGCTCGCTTGCAGCCTCGCCGGAACGGGCCGCCGAGATCGATATGAACGAGGGTGTCTTGGACGTGATCGACGTCTCCTTTCCCGGCAAAGGCACGCTGGTGACGCCGACGTTCGGTCGCCCGACGGGTATGCGGTTCTTCATCCTGCTGCGCTCGCTCGGTGTGTTCGCCGCCTGTCTGGCCAAGGCGACCGGCGGGCGCATGCCGGCCGATCACGAGACCATCCGCATTTGGGGACTTCACGGCGGCGCCTCCAGCGAGGACTTCTTCCTGTTCCGCGAGGTGCTGGGCGGTGGCGGTCCGGGGCGCCCCTGGGCCGATGGCAGCGATGTCGTTCACATCGTCCCCAACTCCCGCAATCTGCCGGCCGAGTTCTCCGAGACCCGCTATCCGATCCGGGTGGAGAAACTGGCGCTCGCTCAGGATTCCGGCGGCGCCGGTTTCCGCCGTGGCGGTTTCGGCTACGACAAGCAAATTCGATCACTCCGCGGATCCAAACTCCTCTCCAATGCCGACCGGGCCCTCCTCAACACCTACGGCGTCAATGGCGGTAGCTATGGGGCCAACTACAGTGTCACCATTACCGACCCTGACGGTGTGGTGCGTGACGTCGCCGGCATGGCGGACAACATCGATGTGCCAGCGGGATCGCTGGTCCGTATCAACACCACCGGCGGCGGCGGTTGGGGTGACCCCTTGAAGCGTGAGCTCGAACGGGTCCGCAATGATGTCGTTTGCGGCTTGGTCTCGATCAAGGCGGCGCGCAATGCCTATGGCGTCGTCGTCGAGGCGTCGGCAAAGGGCTATCGGGTAGATGAGGAGGCGAGCCACGCCCTCCGCGCGAAAATGCGCGCGGAACGGGCGGAGCTCTCCATGTTTGACCGTGGTCCCTACTTCGAGCAGAGAAAAGCGGCCAGTGAGATCCAACGGCCCGAAGGCTGGCCGGATCCCGATGAGGGATGGCCGGCTGTGGATCCCTCGACCGCTGAAGGCTCGGAGCAAGCCGCTTGACGGATTGGCCGCAGCAGCGAGCTGTCTTGGCGATAGCCTAGTGGTCCACCCCAGGGAGGGGATGCGCAGCAATGCGAAAGTCGGTCAGATTCTTGCTTGGCCTGGAGGTTCGCGAGTTGGCCGACATCTCGCCGACCCTTACGGTCTTGGCCTATCTGCGCAGGCATGAGCGCCGAACCGGCACCAAGGAGGGGCTGCGGCGAGGGTGATTGTGGCGCCTGCACCGTCGTTATCGGCGAGCTTGCCGGTGACGACGTTCGCTACAAGAGCGTCAATGCCTGCATCCAGTTTCTCGCCACATTAGACGGCAAACAGCTCCTGACGGTAGAGGATATCTCTGCCGCCGGCGAAACACTTCACCCCGCGCAGGAAGCCCTGGCGGTCAAGAACGGAACACAGTGCGGCTTTTGCACGCCGGGCTTCGTCATGTCGCTCTTCGCACTCAAGAACAACCTGGAGACGCCGGATCGCGCGCAGATCGATGACGCGCTGGCAGGTAACCTCTGCCGTTGCACGGGCTATGGTACGATTGTCGATGCCGCGCGCTCCCAGCATGAATTTGCAGGCTCCATGCCGGTTGAAGAGCGGCAGTCGGAGATCGCAGCAGGACTGCGCGATATCAATGATGGAGTGCCCCTGACCTTAGAAGCCGGGGGACAGCTGTTTCATGCGCCAACCGACAGCGACCAGCTTGCCGAGATACTGCTTCGCCATCCAGATGCCATCCTGCTCGCCGGCGGGACCGACATCGGCCTTTGGGTAACCAAGCTGCATCGCCGGCTCGAGACGCTCGTCTATTTGGGCAATGTCGCAGAGTTGACGTCGGTCCGGGTTCATCGGGATCGCATCGATGTTGGCGCTGGCGTCACGCTAGAGGAGCTGCGCGCGCTCGTGGCCCCGCATTATCCGGACTTCGGCGAAGTTCTTCGCCGCTTTGGATCTCTGCAAATCCGCAATCTCGCAACGCTGGGAGGAAACGTCGCAAACGGCTCGCCGATCGGCGACTCGTCGCCGCTGCTGATCGCCCTTGGCGCAAGGCTCACCCTCAGGCGCAGCGGTCGGCGGCGGCCCTTGCCGCTGGAAGAGTTCTTCATTGATTATGGCGTGCAGAATCGCGAGCCCGGCGAGTTCATCGAAATGATCTCGATCCCGATCGGCGACAGCGTCGGACTATTTCGGGCCTACAAGCTCTCCAAGAGATTTGATCAGGATATTTCGACGCTGTGTGGCGCATTCAACCTGACACTGGAGAAGGGCCTGGTCAAAGCAGTCCGGATCGCCTTTGGCGGCATGGCGGCAGTGCCAAAGCGCGCGCATGCCGTGGAAAGTGCGCTGCTCGGGCGTCCTTGGAACGCGGATAGTGTGCGTGCAGGCATGGCAGCGATGACGGAGGACTACGCACCGATCGACGACATGCGCGGCAGCGCCCTTTACCGAAGCAAGGCTGCCGGGAATCTGCTCCTGAAGTTCTACAACGAAACCAACGGCGGCAAATACCCGACGCGCCTGGTCGGGAACGGAGGACTGGCCCGTGTCATCTGAATTGCCGGTACATCAAGAAAACCCGGACCACCGTGAAGGTATGGACTCAACCATCGACAGCGGCGTGTTCCAACGCTTGGTTCATGATAGCGCGCGAAAGCAGACCAGCGGCAAGGCATCCTACGTCGACGACATGCCGGAACCCTATGGCTTGTTGCACATCTATGTTGCGATGAGCGAAGTGGCGCATGCGGACCTGGTTCGTCTTGACCTTGCGGCCGTTCGCAAGGCTGCTGGTGTCGCCAGTGTCCTGGCGGCGGCCGATGTACCCGGCGACAACGATTTTGGACACGCCCATTGCGGCGACGATCGGGTTTTCGCCGAAGGAAAGGTGGAGTTTGCCGGCCAGGCGCTGTTCTGCGTTGCCGCCGATAGCATCGAAAGCGCGCACGATGCCGCGAAGCTGGCTGTCGTGGACTATGCAGAACGCCCTGCGGTGATCACCATCGATGACGCCATGCGGGCCGGTTCTTTTCTCGGCGAACCACTAAGGCTAACGAAGGGTAACGCCGATAGGGCGCTGGCGGCAGCCCCGCATCGGCTCCAGGGCTCCATCACCACCGGCGCTCAGGAGCATTTCTATCTCGAGCCCCAGGTGTCGA
The DNA here is from genome assembly GCA_963669385.2 of Rhodospirillales bacterium. Lineage (GTDB taxonomy): Bacteria > Pseudomonadota > Alphaproteobacteria > Kiloniellales > JACOMY01 > JACOMY01. The sequence goes on along the minus strand of CAXXGD010000058.1, from coordinate 154,482 downwards.
TGGCGATACCCGGCGAAGACGGTGACGTCCACATCTACTGCGCCACCCAGGACACCACGGCCGTCCAGCATCTGGTCGCCCGCGTGCTTGGCAAGTCGGCAAACCGGGTAACCGTAGAGGTGCGGCGCATGGGTGGTGGCTTTGGCGGCAAGGAAACAGCCCCCACCCAGTTTGCCGCCATCGCCGCCCTGGTGGCAACGAAGACTGGCCGCCCGGCAAAGATCTGCCTCGATCGTGACGCCGACATGCTGATGACCGGCAAGCGCCACGAGTTCCGCTTCGACTATGACGTCGGCTTCGACGGCCAAGGACGTTTGGCTGGGGGCGACTTCAAGGTGGCGGCACGTTGCGGCTATTCCTTGGACCAGTCGATCCCGGTTTTGCAGCGTGGCATCTACCACCTCGACAACGCCTATTTCCTCGGCGACGTCACCATCACCGGCTATCCCTGCAAGACCAATACCTGTTCCAGCGGAGCTTTTCGCGGCTTCGGCTCGCCGCAGCCCACCGTGGCGATCGAGCGGGTCATGGACGAAATCGCCCTCTACTTGGGTCTGGAGCCACTCGCTGTTCGTAAAGCGAACATCTATGACAGCAGCGATCGTAACGTCACCCACTACGACTGGAAAATCGAGGACAACATCCTCCCGAGAATTCTGGAGGAACTGGAGGCAAGCTCTGACTATAGGCGGCGTCGACAGGCGGTAAAGGACTTCAACGGCGAGAACCCCTGGATCAAAAAGGGGATTGCCCTGATGCCGCTCAAGTACGGTGTTGGATTTACCGCGCGCTTCCTCAATCAAGCCGGCGCGCTGATTCACGTCTATCAGGACGGCAGTGTTCATCTGAACCATGGCGGCACGGAAATGGGCCAAGGGCTGTTCGTCAAGGTTGCCCAGATCGTCGCGGAGGAACTTCAGGTCGACATCACGCGGATCAAGATTTCCAGCACCACCACGGAAAAGGTGCCCAACACCTCCCCGACCGCTGCCTCGACGGGCACGGATTTGAACGGCGCGGCGGCTCAGATCGCGGCGCGAACGATCAAGGGCCGCCTGATGGACTTTGCCGCCGAGCACTATAACGTTTCGAAGGAATACATTAATTTCCATGGCGGGCTCGTGACCATCGGCAATCGGGACATCACCTTCGAGGAACTGGTAGGGGAAGCCTATTTGGGCCTCGTCTCCCTATCCGCCACCGGCTTCTACAAGAACCCGAGTATCAAGGTGGATCCGGTGACCTTGAAGGGACGCCCCTACCACTACAATGCCTATGGCGGTGCGGTGGTGGAGGTTGCGATCGACACCCTCACCGGGGAATCCAAGGTGCTTCGAATCGATATTCTCCATGATGCCGGTCGCTCCCTGAACCCGGCGATCGATATGGGTCAGCTGGAAGGCGGCTTCCTGCAGGGCATCGGCTGGCTGACATGTGAAGAGCTCTACTGGGACGACGCCGGGCGACTGAAAACCCACGCGCCGTCCACCTACAAGATTCCCGCCTGCTCGGACAGGCCGGCCGATATGCGCATGCAGCTGGTGGATTGGAGCGAGAACCATGAGGATGTCGTCTTCCGCTCCAAGGCCATAGGCGAGCCGCCCTTCAACTTGGCGGTCTCGACCTTCAATGCCATCACCGATGCCGTGGCGAGCGTGGCGGACTATCGCCTCTGCCCCCGCCTGGACACGCCGGCGACGCCCGAACGCATTCTGATGGCAGTAGAGGAGATCCGCGACCGGCTTTCTGGATTGGAACGCTAGGCGCAGTCGTGCGATCCGGCGCGGCGCACCCTTTCGGACTCCCTTGAGCCCTCCCTGCTCTCCCGCAGCGCCACGCGATAGGCCGTTTCAACGCTTGCCAGTGCGTTCATTTATAAGATATCATCTCCGGAAAGCGGATAAGCGTTCTCTAAGAGGTCGTGATGAATTATCGCCTTGCCCATATGACACAGGATGACGTTCTGGCCGCAATCGAGGCCGGACGGATGGTGATCGTGCCGACCGGGGCAACCGAGGCCCACGGCCCCCACATGCCGACCGATACCGACTCTCATCAAGTGGAGCATATCGCGGTCACGCTGGCGGAGCGCACGGGTGCCGTGGTGGCACCCACCCTCTGCTATGGCATATCCAAGACCTTCGAGTACTTTCCGGGAACGATCTCGCTGTCGATCCCGCTCTATCAGGAACTCCTCTATGAAATTGGGGCAGCGCTGGTGCGTCAAGGCTTCAAGCACCTCCTCATTCTGAACGGCAACCGTCCCAATGGAACCTCCAACGATGCTGTGGCGCGCCGCCTTGTCGATGATCTGGACAGCGACCAGGACTTCAAAGTGACGGCGGTCAGCTATTGGGAACCCGGCGCGGCCAAGGTTCATGCCATGCGGAGATCGGCAGTCGGCGGCATGGGACACGGCGGCGAATTCGAAACCTCATTTCAACTCGCCACCAGGCCGGAACTGGTGAAGATGGATCGGCTGGAAGGCGTAAGGACAACACCGGTCGCGTGGGACCTGGTGGCGCCGATGGCGCCGGTGCGGACCTATGCGCGCCGTCCGCGCCCGGCGCGTGGCCACCCGGCGATTTTCGGCCTTCCGCACCATGCGTCTGCGGAGTCCGGCCGGGCCTTCATAGAAACTGTGGTGGAGGCGCTGGCCGACATGCTTGGCAATATTCAAGCTTCTTATGAAGAGCGGACATGAAAACTAGCGCACTCTTGGCTCATTACCGCTCGCAAGAGGGAGTCTGGTCTTTTGTTGATCTAAGTGTCGGGCCCGAAAAGAATTACAATTATTCAATGGTTTATTTGTCATCCCTGCGAAAACGGGGATCTATGCGAATAGTGAGAATCTTCGGGCGGAAAAAGATTCCCGCTTTCGCGGGAATGACAATCTTGTCCTGTAGTGCGCTGATCTTGCAGTGTTCATATGGGCCGGACTCTAATAGATCCTCGTTACGATGGGGTCCCCTCGCCCGGGGGCTGCTCTAGATAAATTTGCCCTGACCGGGTCGCCAACCAAGCGCGATGGAAATCGACTGAGCGGTCTTCAGCATTGTCTCAAGAATCTCCTCACGCCGTTTCGGATTCTCTATGGCCGATTTCTTGGCGACAAAACAGACACAAGCCACGATCTTGTTGCCGCGGTCGAACACCGGTGCCGCCATCGAACCGGTGAACAACTGGACGTCGGCGAGAGTGACCGCATAGCCCTGGCTACGGATTTTCGCCAAGAGTTCGCGGATTTCCTTGGGATCCGTCAGCGAATAGGGAGTGAGTTGCTCCAGGTCGCCAGAAAGATAGCTGTCAACAAAGTTAGGCTCGGCATAGGCCAGGAGAACCTGCCCTTTGGAGCCGACATGAAGAGGAAAGTGGTAGCCGTATGTCGCCTTGGTGATTTCCTCGTCGCTGTGCGTGGAATAGAGGGCAACGGCCTCATAGCGGGAACGCTCCACCAATTGAACCGTGACGCCGGGCAGGCGCCTGGCTTCCTCGAGATAGGTCTTGGCCGCCTCGAGAACCCGGTGATTGGCCACATAGGTGGCCCCGATGAACCACATCCTCGGACCGATACTATAGCGATTGGTATCCAAATCCCGCTTCAGAAAGCCGCCCTGTTCCAGCTGCTGCAAGGTTCTATGCATCGTGGCCCAAGACAATCCCAGGCCTTCGGCAATGTCGATCGCCCGACCGGGATGAATCGCGATGTACTCCAGCACGTGCAAGGCACGATGGACACCCTTCAATTGGATCGCCGGTTCGCTGCCTTGACCTGCTTGGGACTTCTTTCTGGGTGCCATTCAACTCTCATGTGCGGCTCGGGGTTCCGGGCGCTCCTCAAACCAAGGGGCTGAAACCATCTATGTTGTAGTCGATATTATATCCGTATAGCGGACAATCACAAGGGTCAAATTGGCCAGGGGCTATGAAGCTTGGAAGACAGGTGCTGCCAGAGGGAATTCGCCTTGTCGATTCCGTAGGCCTATCGTCGCGCTGGCAGATGCCAAGCCCTTTCCTCTGTTCCCCTCCCCGAGGCCGCCCTACGAGGTGAAACGATCTCTATCACACGTCACAGGCGCCAACATCCCCATTAGCAGCCTTACGCCTTAGCAAGACGTTCAAGCGCTCCAAGAGCCCTGGCTTTGGCAAAAAGCTCGTCGACATCGTCGACCTCTCTATGGTCAATGCGCCGGCAGACCCTTCGAAGCAGGGGCACGGTACGGGGCGGAGGACAGTATTCTGTCGCACTAATTGCTCGGAACAATAAGCGCGTCCAGCGCAACGGCACCCTGATCTTTCGGTAGCACGACAAACGGATTGATATCGATGCTTTCGATCCGCTCGGCATTCTCATGGGCGAATTGGGACAACCTGGAGAGTGCGTGGGCAAGCGCATCGACGTCCATCGCTGCGCCGCCGCGGGCACCGGCAAGCAGCGGGTATCCCTTAACGTCACGAATCATCTGATGCGCCTCCTCGATACCGAAAGGTGCCAGACGCTGGGTCACGTCACCCAGCAGTTCAACGAAAATGCCACCGAGGCCAAACAGGACGACCGGCCCGAACACCGGGTCGACCTTGACACCGAGGATTGTCTCGACGCCATCGGCTATCATCGGTGCCACGACGACCCCATCGATCTTCGCGTCCGGTCGGGCTGATCGGGCACGATCGATCAAGGTAGTGTATCCGCCTCGCGCCGCAGCTTCATCGGCGACGTTGAGAAGCACGCCGCCAATTTCCGATTTGTGCGGAATGTCGACGGAGACGAGCTTCATCGCAGCAGGGAAACCGATGTCTCTTGCCGATTGCCCGGCTTCGTCAGGCGTCGTCGCCAGGCGTTCCTCGACCGCCGGTACGCCCGCCTCAGCCAACAGACGCTTCGCTTGGAACTCATTCGGGGTCTCGCTCGGCGCAGTTACGGGAGAGGGAAGCAGTGTCGGCATCGGCGCTGCCGGTTGCGCATACCCCTGCCCTAACTGGACCAAGGCGGCTGCCGCTCTGACCGCGCGCGTCGGTTCCGGAATGACGAGGTAGTTCAAGCCGTCGAAGATCTTCCAAGCCTCTTCGTCCATGGTGACCGCCAGTATGATCGCCGCCGTCGGATGCTTCTCGCGAATACGGACCAAACCCGTCTTGCGGAGGAACTCCAAAGACGTCATCCCGGCGAAGTAGACGACGATCACGTCGTAGCCACCCTCTTCGATCATGAGATCGAGGCAACGCTCGAGGATGTCGGGCTGATTGACGGCCTGGCCGGTTATGTCCACCGGATTGCGCGTCCCCGCAAAGGGATTTACCTGCTTGATCTTCGCCTGCGTCGCCTCCGGTAGCCGAGCGACATCAAGGCGCAGCTTGATCGCATGGTCGGACATCAGGATGCCGACCCCGCCTGAGAAGGTGACGAGACCGATTCGCTTTCCGGTGGGGAACAGACCGCTGGTGAAGGCGTATCCGATGTCGAAGAACTCATCCATCGTGTGGGCGCGGTAGGCGTTGAACTTGCTAAGGACGGTGTCGACCACGCTATCGGATCCGGCAAGCGAATCCGTGTGGGACATGGCCGCCTCGGCACCGACATCGGAACTACCGACTTTCATCGCGACGACCGGCTTTCGCGCCCGCTTCGCCGCCGCCAAGCCTGCCATCAGCTTCGCGCCATCGCGGCTGGCCTCGAAGTACATCAAGACCACCCTGGTTTCGGGATCGTCGACATAGTAGTTCAGGCAGTCGGCGACACTCACGTCAGACTCGTTTCCGGTCGTCGCCCAAAGCCGAACGCCGAGGTGGCGTTGGCGTGCTTCCGCGTAGGCGACGGCGCCAAAGGCCCCGCTTTGGCTCACAATGCTGACCGGTCCCAGTTCTGGCGGCAAGTTCAGCATCGAGACGCCAAAGGAGATGACCATGTTGTGATCGAAAGCGGCGATCCCCATACAGTTGGGGCCGACAATGCGCATGCCCGCTTGGTCTGCGATCCGTCGCACTTCAAGCTGCATCTCGCGGCCTTCATCACCGGTTTCCGCGAAGCCCGCACTGAAAATGACCGCAGCCCCGACACCCTTTGCGACGCAATCGCGAATCGCCTGCAAGACCGCCGCTGCCGGCAGGGCGATCAAGGCCAAATCGACGTCGTCCGCAACCTCGCGGATCGACTTGTAGGATTTCAGGCCCTGGACTTCGGGATAGTTCGGATTGATCGGATAGATGGGACCGGCGAAGGCGTAGTGTTTGAGATACCGAAGCGGTCGCCCGCCGATCTTGTTTTCGTCCCTCGAGGCCCCCAAGATCGCAACTGACTTTGGCCGGAACAGCGTCATTAGCGAATTTTGGCTCACGGCTTACTCCGCTGAACAATGGGTCTGCCTACAATAGAACCCTCAACGGCGAACACGTCAAAGAGCGGCGAAGCGCAGGACACGCCGGTTTGGCACGTCGAGCTGCTAGCGATGCCCGGCGGTTCGGTGATGGCTGCGCGGCCGTCGAGCGGGTTCAGACGAGAGATCGTATCGATCGCCCTTGGTCTTTCGGGCTCCAACCGGCCACTCGATACTTGATAGTTTGGATCTCTAGCCGCGGAAGACTTGACGTGCTCCCCAAAGGCTGGACCGATGGGGACCAGGTTAGATGGGGTCCGATCCCGGCTCGATGAGACAGCCTTTCGAACAAGCAGCCACGCCAGTGGTCCAATGCGCACCACTAGGCGTCTCACAGGGCAAATCGGTATCGGTTGCGGGAGCAAGGTGATGGCGACGGACAGGGACACGCGACGCATTCCGGTGTATTGTGCGATGTGTTGGTCGACTTGCGGCTGCCAGGCGGTCGTCGAAGACGGCCGCTTCGTTGCCCTTGAACCCGATCCATCGCATCCCACAGGTGCTGCCATATGCGGCAAGGGGCGGGCCGCACCGGAACTGGTCTATAGCGAAGAGCGGTTGCTGCATCCCATGAAGCGCACCCGCCCTAAAGGCGATCCGGACCCCGGCTGGCAAAGAATTAGCTGGGATGAGGCTTTGGATACAACGGCGAATGCCGTCAAGCGCACGATCGAGAAGTGGGGACGCGAATCCATCGTATTCTCCATCACGACGATTGCCGGAACATCGATGCAGGACGGCTATTCATGGGTCGAGCGCTTGCGCCAGCACATCGGCACGCCGAACGCGGTGACGTCGATTGAGATATGCAATTTCGCCAGAGATTTCGTCTACCCGCACACCTTCGGCACCAGCATGCCGATGCCGGATCTCGAGCATGCCGGCTGCATCGTGCTCTGGGGCCATAATCCGAGCAGCGCGTGGATCGCGCTTGCCACGCGGGTTGCCGCTGCGAAATCGCGCGGCGCCAAGCTTGTCGTTGTCGATCCGCTACGCGTCGGTCTTGCCGTCAAGGCCGACCAATGGCTTCGGGTTCGTCCGGGAACCGACGGTGCATTGGCCCTAGGCATCGCCGGTGTGATGATCGAGGAGGGCTGGTTCGACCGTACGTTCGTTCGCGACTGGACGAACGGGCCGCTCTTGGTGCGCGACGATACCGGAGAGTTTCTCTGCGCAGCAGACCTGAAGGGTGACGGCAGGGCAGACCAGCGGGTTGCCTGGGACCGGGCGCGCGGCAAGCCCGTGCTCTACGACCTCGAGACCGGATCCTACGAGATTGCCGGCGCCGACCTTGCCCTTTCGGGGCGCTACGAAGTCTCGTGTCTCAGAGGCACGGTTCCCTGCCGACCGGCTTTCGAGCTCTATAGGGAACTCTGCCGCGCCTACTCCCCCGAGCGTGTCGAGAAGATCACCTGGGTGCCGGCGGAGCAGGTCCGAGAGACTGCACGACTGATTGGCAGCGCCGACGCCGTCTCTCTTTATTCATGGTCGGGTCTCGAGCAGCATTCCAACGCGAGCCAAACCAATCGTGCCGTGTCGCTCCTCTACGCCTTGACTGGCTGTTACGACTCAAAGGGTGGAAACGTCCTCTTCGAGACGCTGACGACGAAGGACATAAGCGGCCAAGGAAAAATGACCGCGGCGCAGAGAGGCAAGGCGCTCGGCCTTGGTCAACGCCCACTCGGCCCCGAAGCCATAAACGGATGGATCACGTCCGACGCATTCTATGATGCAGCGCTGAAGGGCAAACCCTACGCGGTCAAGGCCTTGGTGAGCTTCGGCCTCAACATGATCGTTTCGCACGCCGACGCTGCTCGCGGCGCAAAGGCGCTCGATGCGTTGAACTTCATGGTGCATTCGGACATCTTCCTGACGCCGACGGCCCAGCACGCCGACATCGTGCTGCCTGTAAACACGCCCTGGGAGCGCGAGGGCCTTAGGACAGATTTCAAGGTGGACCAAGAGGCAGTGGGCCACGTCCAGTATCGGCAGAAGGTGGTCGAATCGAGGGGTGAGTCTCGATCGGACGCTTGGATCGCCATGGAGCTTGCCAAACGCCTGGGCTTCGAAAGCGCATTTTGGAACGGCGACATCGACGCGAGCTACCGGGAGGCGCTCGAACCGACCGGCCTCGATCTCGACGAGCTCAAGAAAGAGCCGCGTGGCATCACCGTGCCACTCGACACGCGCTATCGAAAATACGCGGGCACCAACCGCGCCGACGCGCCCGGGTTCAACACGCCAAGCAAGAAGGTAGAGATCTACTCCGAGACCCTGAAGAGGCACGGCTACGCACCACTGCCGAAGTATGTCGAACCGGCGATGGGGCCACTGTCGCGGCCGGATCTCGCCGATGACTTTCCCCTCGTTCTGACGTCGGCAAAATCGCCTCACTTCATTCACAGTCAAGGCCGCGCTTTGCCCGCGCTTCGCCTACTAGAGCCCGAGCCGACGGTGGAGCTTCATCCCTCGGCGGCAAGCGACCGCCAAATCGAGAACGGGCAGTGGATGATTCTGATGACGCCGCATGGTCGTATCAGGGTCAAAGCGCGCTATTCAGAGCAGCTCCATCCGAAAGTGGTCAGGGCCACCCATGGCTGGTGGCAGGCCTGCGAAGCGCTTTCTACACCCGGTTACGACGCGGAGAGCGAGCAGGGCGCCAATCTCAACCTGACCATCGGGAACGACGATGTCGATCCGATCAGCGGCGCGGTGCCGCACAAGGCTTACCTATGCAACGTCGTGGCCGTCACCGCAGACCCTGGTAGAGCCCCCAAGGCTGGAGCCAAGCGCTCTGCTGCGGCGAAAGGCAAGCCCAAGACGAGCATTAAGCGTGGGAACTAGAAGGCAGAGACGGGTACCGCCAACTGAAAAGTGGATGGGGTGAGCGGCGGTCGCGCGCGCCGATCGGATCGATGAGGCCGTGGATCGAGAATCTCTCGGCGCGAGGCTCCAGGGATCGACGGTCGAGCATCGCCTTCTCGAGACGTTCGCGCTCGGCTTCGGGGCCGTCGGCTGCGGCGATCTGTCGGCCAAAGGCCGCCGCCACGCCGCCCTCCACCGGTATCGCGCCGAACTTGGCCGAGGGCCAGGCAACGACGAAACCACCCGGGCCGAAATGCGCGGCCTCGGCGACGCCATGCGCCCTACGCACATAATCCGACGCCCAGGATACGACGGAGCTCGCGGCCGCCAGAACCGCGTCGGTCATCGACCCAGCCATCTGCCGGAAGTCGCTGGCGAGCACGCCGACAGGTCGCCCATCGAGCCGCGCCAATCAAGGCACCGCAGTACCCCCCAGCCTCACTCCTTGGGTTTCGGCCCTTTTCCTTCCATGACCGGTCCATGGTGAAAGGCCGGCGCTCCCTCATGCATCCAACCGTGATAGCGAGGCAATTCGTCCACGACATCGAACCAGGCTATCCGCTCGTCCGTCCAGATATGTGCCTCGGGAACGAGAGCGTCCGGATCGTCCGTCGAACTGATGAAAACTTCAACGAGATCGCCACCCAGCTCCTCCACGTGTCCTTCCCAGGTAAGCGGAGTACCGCATTTGCCGCAGAAGCCGCGCTTGATTCCCGGCGAGGAGTCGTAGATTTGCCGTGCATCGCCCGACCATTCGATCTCGGCCTTCAGATAGCCCGCGAGGCAGACCACGGGCGCACCCGTATGTTTCTTGCAGGACTTGCAATGGCAATAGACGACGGCATGAGCGTCGGGCGCTCCATAACGCACTGCACCGCACTTGCATCCTCCGGTTACGACATGCTTGCCTTCAGACATGGCTTCCTCCTGACATTGAATCCGAGTGTTTCCGGCTTCCTCCATCAACTCTCATACCGACTTCATATTTATCCCTTTATCAAACTATATGGAAAAGCCGGAAACTGGCAGCCAAGAAGCATCGTTGGATTGGCTATGTATGGTCATTAAGCTACAACCTCTGCACGCTGAGGCGGTTTCGGTTGCCACCTCCACGAGGCCGGCCCCAGCGGTGGCCAATGCGGACGCGAGGCACCCGTCAGTCCACCGCTCATTTCCCAGGCTCGCACCGATCGCTGTCGATCTGATCTGCCACGTCATCCGCGCGCTCAAATCCGAAGGCTGGACAATTCTGATCGTCGAAGAGAACATTAGCCAGATCGTCGATTTTGTTGGCAACATCTACCTCGTCGACAACGGCAATTTCGTCTGGGACGGGGATCCGGCCGAGATGGTGGAGAGCAACGAGTTACTCGAGACCTGACGTGGAGGCCGAGGTGACGGACAGTCTGACTATTTTTGAAAGCGGCCTCACCTTAGTGGCCTTGTATGCCGCCTCGGCGATCGTCGTCGGCGCAGTGATCGTAGCCGGGAACCTGCCGCTCAAACTCTTCTCCGCCAAAACGAAGAAGCAGCCCTTCTTCGTCGATCTAGGCACACTCTGCTATTCGCTCATCGGTGCTCCCAGAGGCCTGATGCGGTTCGGCAAGTTTGGCTTCCGTGAATGGTTCGGCTACAAGCAGGGACCGCTCGGCAGCTGCTTTCCCGGCCTGCTGCTTCTCGTGATCGGCACGATCTTCGCGTTCGTCATCATGGTTAGGAGCGAGTTGATGAAGGGAGTTGGCGAGGGGCGCATGGCTGCCTTCGGCGTCATCACGATCGTCTTCATGGCGACTCTGCGCGAGGGCCTCGTCGAGCTTGCTCAAAATGTCTGGCGACGCCTCGGTTCGAAAGGCGCCCAACGGAAGTCTCGGCCCACCGCACTCAGCCAACCACCTGGATCATGAGCCCCAAGGCGAAGCGCGATCCATGCCGCTGCATGTAGCCATCATCGGTTCAGGGCCCAGTGGGTTCTACACGGCCGACTCCCTGTTGCGCGCAAGTGAGGACTGCCGCATCGACATCGTCGAGGCACTGCCCACACCTTACGGCCTGGTCCGCGGCGGCGTCGCACCGGATCACCAGAACACCAAGAGGGTATCCCGGCTCTTCGCCAAGATCGCCCGAAACCCCCGTGTCACCTATTTCGGGAATGTGAGCGTAGGTCACGCCATCACCTTGCGCGAACTGCGCCAGCTTTACGATGCGGTGGTGATCGCGATGGGGGCCGGCGTCGATCGGTCCCTCGAGATACCCGGCTGCAATAAGGCTGGCGTTCACGGCTCTGGAGCCTTCGTCGGCTGGTACAACGGCCATCCCGATTTCCGCGATCTCGATCCGGACCTGAACTCTGCCAAGGTTGCGATTATCGGCAACGGCAACGTGGCCCTAGATATCGCGCGGGTCTTGGTCAAGACAGAGGCGGAGATGGCAGAGAGCGATCTGGCCGCACACGCCGCCGCGGCAATCCATCAGGCGCCAATCGAGGATGTCTACATCATTGGCCGGCGCGGGCCGACGGATACCAAGTTCACCAACAAGGAACTGAGCGAGGTGGGCGATCTGGTAGAGAGTGCCCCAACTGTCGACCCCACCCAACTGCCGCGCACCGTCACCGGGGAGATGTCGGACCATCAGCGCTCGCTGCGCGAAAAGAACCTCGCAACCTTTCGCGCCTTCGCGGCGCGTAAGATCGGCAATGAACGTAAGCGCTTGAACTTTCTATTCTACGCGCAACCCGTCGAAGTGATGGGCGGTGGCAGGGTAGAGGGGATGCGTTTTGAGCGGACGCGGATCGAGGCCGGCCGCGCCGTTGGCACGGGAGAAACCTTTGACATTCCCTGCCGCCTCGTGGTGTCGGCGATCGGCTATTCCGTGCGGCCTCTCGCGGGCGTACCGATCGAGGAGATAAGCGGCGTCGTGGCCAACCGAGCCGGCCGTGTTGAGCGAGGTCTATATGCCGTGGGTTGGGCCAAGCGCGGTCCAAGTGGCGTCATCGGAACGAACAAGGCAGACGGTGATGCCGCTGCACATCAAATCCTAGAAGAGGTCACAGCGAATGGCCGAGCCGGCGGCGCTGGCCTGCGAGGCCTGCTGGACCAACGTAGCCTGCGCTGGGTGTCCTTCAACGAATGGCAACAGATCGACCGAGCCGAAATCGCTGCTGCTCCGGGCGAGGCGCCGCGCCAGAAATTTGCGCGCGTCCAAGACATGCTGGATGTCATAGGAAGGCAGGGTGAAGAGAGGCCGAGCGCCACCGATTGACAGTCTGTTGAGATCACTCAACTCCTGTTCGATCAGGCTTCAGGGGGTGAGTCGCCAAATTTGGTGTTCCCTGCCCGAATTGTGTTCAGCGACAACGCCCTGATCCAGGGGTGCGTCGCAAGGCTGGCTTCGCGCCAGATGAGATGGACGGGGCGGCTAAACTCGGGTGACCCCGACACTTGGAACAAGCGGCCCGCCGCCACGTGGGGCTCGGCCAACCGCCAAGGCAGATAGGCCGAACCGCCGTGGCGCAGCAGGTAGGAGAGCGCCCAGAAACTCGACCCGAAGGTCATGTGCGCCGTCTCCTCGACCGGCCAGGCGCGGGCGTGCTGACTGCGGAAGGCGGCACCCAGATCGACGAAGACATAGGCCGGGTCCCAGCGCTGCGCGGCGCGCTTGACGCTGGAGACCTGCACCAAGCGGTCTTGTGTCAGCTCGCGTGACGCGAGGCCCGGGGCGCCAAGTACCTCCGGCGAGAGCGCCGCATCGACCAGCCCGCTGGAAAGCCAGCGCTGGATATCCGCCAGTTCGCCCGGCCAAGCCTCCAATGCCAGATCCGGCAGATCGTCCCTGATGCGATCGACCAGCCGATCGCCCAAGCCCTCCCAGAACTCGCCATGGCAGGCCAGGCTGAAGAGGCCTGAGAAGTCTTTGGGCAGGCCAACCGTCTTGCGCGCCAAGTCCCAGGTCTGAACCATCAACTCGGCATGGCGCTGGAAAGCGAAGCCGGCCTTGGTCAGCTCCGCACCGCGCCTGGAGCGCACGAGCAGCCTCTGCCCCAGCGCCTCCTCCAGCGTATCCAGCCGCGCGGTCACCGTGGACTGCGTCACGTGCAGCTGCTCAGCCGCCTTGTTCAGGTTGCGGGTTCTGACGACAGCCAGAAAGGTGCTCAAAGAGATTAGGTTCATCGGATCGAGAGTCCTTTAAATCGAATTTTTCGAATTATATTCACAATAAAATTCGTTTTCCAAAGGTTTCCGAATGTCCCATTCTGGCGAGCAGTTCCGAAGCAACGCAGCGATGGGAAGACCCGCGATGGAGTTCAGTCTGCAGCTCTCTGCCTACTATCCCGACAAGAGCTACGGTGGCGACCGGCTCTATGCCGACATGCTGGCGCAGGCCCGGCTTGGCGACCGGCTCGGCTACGACGCCGTCTCGCTGACCGAGCATCATCTGATCAACATCCTGATGATGCCCGCGCCCTTGCAGTTCGCCGTCAAGATCGCGGACGCCACCAGCCGCATCAAGATCATGACCTCGGTTGCGGTGCTGCCGCTGCACGACATGCGGATCTTCGCCGGCGAGGTCATCGCCGCCGACATCTTCACCGAGGGCCGCCTGATGCTGGGCGTGGGCCGCGGCGCCTTTGGCTTCGAGATGGACCGGCTGGGTGTGCCGCTGTCGATCAGCCGCGAGAAGTTCAACGAGTCGCTCGACGTCCTCCAGGCCCTCCTGAACCGTGAGGAGGTGTCCTGGGACGGAAAGTACTATCAGTTCGAGCCGCTGACCGTGATGCCCAGGCCGGTGCGTCCGGGCGGCCCGCCGATCATGATGGCGGTGATGGTGCCCGAGGGCATCTACGCCTGCACCAAGCGCGGCTTCCACATTCAGACCACGCCGCTGTCCGGCAGCCATCAGATGATGCTGGACCAGGTCGAGGCTTTCCGGCGCGGCAGGCAAGAGCTGGGCGAGACCGGGCGCGACCTCACCCTCTCCCTCTCCAGGGTCGCTTTCATCGCCAGGGACGAGGCGGACCGGGGCGCCAAGGTGCAAGCGGCCTACGACTACTACAGCCGCTTCGACAATGTCTTCACCGGCCCTGGCATCGTCGAGAACGGCATGATCCGGCCCTTGCCGCGCAAGCAGACGATCGAGGAATTGGCCGAGAGCCTCTTGATCTGCCGGCCGCAGGAAATGATCGACAAACTCGGCCCCTACGCCGAGGCCGGCGTCGACCGCGTGATCCTTAGCATGAACTTCGGGGCAGAGCCGGAGGAGACCTTGGAGGCCATGCAGTGCTTCGCCGAGGAGGTCATGCCTCACTTTACCGGGCGCCCGGCGCTGGCAGCTGCCGAATGACAGGTGCAGGAATGATGGGAGCAGAAGAGATGGCGACCCTTCGGGCGGCCTTTCTCGAGGCCATGCGATCCGTTGCCAGCAGCGTGACCGTGGTGACCAGCGACGGGCCGGCCGGCTGCCATGGCGCCACGGTGAGCGCCTTCTGCTCGGTCTCCGCGGATCCGCCCTCGGTACTGGTCTGCCTTAACGCGCAAAGCCGCATCGCCGAGGTGGTGCGCGAGAACCGCAGCTTCTGCGTCAATGTCCTGCCGGAAGGCCGCACCGACCTCTCCGATCGCTTTGCCGGCCGGCTCGATGCCTGGATCGGTCCGCGCATCGACGAGACCCAATGGTCGCGTTCGCACCATCGAGCACCGAAGCTTCCCGAGGCGACGGCGCTCTGCTGCGAGTTGGTGGAGGCAATGCCGCAGGGCTCACATATTGTCTGCATCGGCCAGGTCGTCGAGGCGCAGGTCGGGGCCGCAGCACCGCTCATCTACCATCGATGCGGCTATCGGCGTCTGTCGGAGCCGCTGCCACCGGCAGAGGCGAGAATGGCTGGCGCCGCTGCCTAGAGCTTTGCCGAACTCCATCGGAAAGAAGATTGAGGGAATGCCCGAGATGAGCAACGCGATCGACTGTGCCTATAGCATCGAAGGGTCGGGGCCGCCGCTGTTTCTAATCCACGGCATTGGCGCTGTCCGCGACGCCTGGCGCTATCTTGTTCCCAAGCTCGCCCCGTACTTCACCGTCGTCAGCTACGATCTGCGCGGGCATGGCGCCTCGCCCCAGCCGGACGGCCCCTTCGGTCTCGACGATCTGGTGAACGACCTGGAGCGCCTTCGCCAGCGCACGGGCTTCGAGGCCGCGCACGTCGCGGGCCATTCGCTGGGTGGCATGATCGGTCCGGCCTATGCGCGACGCTACCCGGAGCGCGTCCTCTCGCTCGGCCTGCTCTCCACCGCGGCCGGCCGCAGGAAAGACGACAGCGCCAAGGTTTGGGCCGTCGTGCAGGCGATGGAGGAGAAGGGTATCCCCAAGGTCCTGACGACCTTGACCGATCGCTGGTTCACCGACGCCTACATCGCCCAGCATCCGGAGGTCGTGGAACGCCGCCTTCAGCAGGTCATCGCCACCGACCCCGAGGTCTTCCTGCAGGTCTTCAGGATCTATGCCGGCACCGAGATGCTGCCTTGGCTCGACGAGGTCGCCGCTCGCTCTCTGGTGCTGACCGGCGCGTTCGACGGCGGCTGCAATCCGCGCCTCAACCGCACCATCGCCGAGGCCCTGCCCGATGCCGAACTGGTCATCCTGCCCGACATCAAGCACGCCATCCTGCTGGAGGCGCCCGATGCGGTTGCAGAGGCCTTGATCCGCTTCATGCTGCCGGTCGGCGCCAACAGCTGACCGAGCGGACTCAACAGAAGGGCACGATCGCGTCCGCTGCCATACGCATTGCGTAGCTATCCCACGTCGAGGGTGCATTGTCGTCGCCGTCCGCGAAGCGCAACGCAATGGTCCCGCCGGGCATGATCAGCAGGTAGTTGCCGCCGTAACCGGCCATCACCGGCAGAGAGACGCTGCAGCCCGCATCCGCCCGGTGTGGCGTGCGCCAGAAGGACATGTGGTAGTGAGCCTCGCCACCCTCGTTGTAGCGCCAGCCTGTCGGCAGGCCGAGGTGGCGGCTGTGATCGAGCGCTTCCTTGGTTAACCCCGGATGCAGGATCTGCTGGCCCTCCCAGGCGCCACCCTCTTGCAGCAGCCGGGACAGACGCAGCACCTGATCGAAGGTCGGCAGCATGCCGTAGCCCAGCATGGGAATGCGCCGCTCGGGCTGCGCCTCGCGAGTCTCCACGACCGGCAGTGGACCGAGCGAGAGCGGCGCGAAGACGTCGCGTTCCATCATGCCCCAGAGACGGGCGTCCGGCCCTTCGCGGCTCTTGAGGAATCGGTCCATCGCCATGGCCAGCACGAAGCTGTCGACGGAGCGATAGCGGAAGACCTCGCCGGGCGCCCAAGGGTAGTCGTGGAAGAGGGAGATGGCCGCCAACTTGTCGACGACCGTCGGCGCGCGACCGACCCTGATCGACAGCGGCGAATAGTCCGTCTCCACGTAGTGCTCCACTCGCCTTGGCTCGAGGTTGCCGATGCCTGTCGTCATATTGAGCGCATCGCGGAAGGTGACCGTCTTCCAGCCGTCATGCCTGGCTCGCAGAGGCACGTAGTCGATGACCTTCTCGTCCCAGACCTCCGGCCCGTAGGTCTGGGCCAAGCGCAGCATGGCAACCAGCGCGCCCAAGGTCTTGGTCTGGGAGTAGACCGCGTGGCGCATCTCTTCGCAGTAGGGATAGGGCCCTAGCCGCGTGCGGCAAGGGCGCAGGTAGAAGCTATCGCCGACCAGCAGGCCGCTGACGGTCACGAAGGGGCGGACGCCGCCGCCGTCGAATCCCTCCAGATCCACCTCGCCATAGGCAGCCCCGAGATCGGACCAGGGGCGCAAAGGCACGCGCGCGGCTCGTTCTGTTTGAAGCTCGGCCCACAAGGCCTCACGCTCGGCTACCGGGCCAGGCGTATAGCGCACGGGAACTTGCGCCCAGAGATCGAACTGCCAGTTGGGAGCGGCCTCTTGCGCCACTTGAAGGCGCAACTCCGAGACTTGCCGGTCGTCGTAAAGGAAGATGGCAACGCCGTTGCGGCTGGCGCTCCAGCGCTGGTCCACCAGCGTGAAAGGGAATGAGGCGCGCGACCAACCACCGTCCGCCGCTTCGCTCCAGACCCTGCCCGGCGAAAGGATGAGGTCCCAGGATCCATCCTCCTGACTACGGATCAGGCCGCGGTCGACCGGCACCAAGAGGCCGTCTTGCGAGAAGAAGTCGACCGAAAAGCCGGGCAGACTCCTCGCGCCGGCGGTGCCGAGCGCGCGTCCCCTCGGCCTCGTCGATCGGAAAGCTCGAAAGGGTAAGGCGGCCGGAGAAGGCGTGCTTTGCCGGCCCTGCCTCTCCTACCGGCATAAAATGTGCGTAGTGGATATCTTCCGGCTCATCGCCCTTCTCTCCGCTCAGCACCTCGGCGGTCAGGAACTGGCGCACGTCGCCCGGCGGGCTGAGGCGCGCCTCCGAAGAGATTGCGCCATGGCTCGCGACCACGGCGAGCCAAAGGCAAAGGCCGAGCAGGCTACCTAGCTTGCGGACTGGCATGGATCCGCCCTCTCTGCTGTCACTGCGGGAGATGCTAGCATCCAAATGCGGGACAATCCGAATTGGAAGGTCAGCCCGCCGGGGCGTAGGTTTTCCCGCAAGAAATCGCTTGACCAGGGGAGGAACACGACGATGAAGCTCGCTGGAAAGATCGCGCTGGTGACCGGCGGCAGCCAAGGCATAGGCGCGGCGATCGCTCGCCGCTTCGGGCGGGAGGGCGCCAAGGTCGCGGTGGTCAATCACGCCAATAGAGACCGCGCAGCAGAGGTCGTCGCCGACATCGAACGCGCCGGCGGCACAGCCAAGCACTTTCCCGCCGACATCACCGACCTCGACCAGATCGACCGCTTGGTCGGCGCGGTGTCGGAGGCTTGGGGCGCGGTCGATGTTCTGGTGAACAACGCCGGCATCTTCTTGCCGACCCCCTTGGAGGGCACCAGCGAGGAGGACTGGGAGCGGATGATGGCGCTCAACCTGAAGGCCGTTTTCTTCCTGAGCAAGGCCGTCGCTCCTGGAATGAAGGAGAAAGGCGGCGGCAAGATCATCAACATCTCCTCCATCGCCGGCACCGGCGCCTTTCCCAAGTCGACCGCCTACTGCGTGACCAAGGGCGGGATCAACCTCATGACCAAATCGCTTTGCGTCGAGCTGGCACCCTACGGCATCAACGTAAACGGCCTCGCTCCGGGCAATGTGGCGACTGATATGAACCAAGCCCTGCAGGCCGATCCCGACCACTGCGCCGCGATGCTGCGGCGCACGCCCTCAGGCCGGGCCTTTCTGGAAGTCGAGGACATGGTGGGCACCGCCGTCTTCCTTGCCAGCGACGATGCGAACCAAGTGCACGGGCAGACAATCGGCGTCGACGGCGGCTGGACCGCATGGTAATAATTTTTCTGAGCTTAGGGCAATAACCGCTTGAAAAAATTACTGCCTTACGAGTTCGTCTAACCCGACATGAGCCAAAGCGGTCTTGAGTGGGGTCTGCTGCTGTCCCTCGTCCAACTCAGTCAGAGGGCAGGAATCCCCGATGATGGTCCAGCTCGTGTTGTTCAGAACCATGTCGCAGCGAGCCAGCCTATAGCCATTCGACGTCTTGATGCAGGTGTGCTCGCCCTGCACGAAGAACTCGCCATTGCTGCGGCATTGGCAATCGGGATCGGCTAAAGCGGCACGAGAGAGGAGGCCTGCCGCGAGAAGCACCGCGGCAATCAAAGGCAAGCGCTGGATCTTGCTTGCTGACATGTGGCTATTCTCTGTCAATTCGGCCCTGGCATCAAGGCCAAGCTTCCGGAGGCCTTGGCGACCCATCAAGAATGCCCGGAAATCCCCTGTGCCAACAGCATTTCCGGTCGCATCAGAAGGCCAGCGAGATGTTGAGCGAGGCGACCGCATCGGAGCTTTCTTCGGTCAATCCGAAGAGGATCGCCAGGCGCGACTCCAAGGTGTAGTCCTTGAAGAGATCAAGCTGGCTATAGACCGCCGGTCCTACGAAGTGCCCCTGCTCGTCCAGCGGCTGCGCGTCGACGAAGGCGCCGTCGATCGCCCCATGACCCTCGACGCCAAGGGCCACATTGCCTCTTCCGAAGTCGGCGACGGGCGTCGAGAGGCTCACGGCAAAGGCGAGGCCGGCGTCTTCATCCTCCGAGAAGGGGATTTCGGCAAAGAGGTTCACGACGGCGTCGACCGGCCCCAGCCGCACCGCGGCGATGGGGCCGACGGTGAGGCTGCTCTCTGAGGCACCGCCCTCTTTCGGGATCTCCCAGGCCAGATAGGCACCCAGCCCCTCTACGGCGAAGAGGTCCTCCTCCCCTTCCGACACCCCCTCCTCCGCAGTGCCGAGCGGTATGACGAAGGTGTTCTCCCATTCCAAGGCGTCGTATTCGACCCCCTCTCCCACGGGCTTGGCGATGGCGATCACCGCCTCGGAGAACCAGAAGGAGAAGGGCGCATAGCCTAGCGAGAACTCGTGCCCCGCGCGGTCCTGGTCTCCCGCCACGTCGCTCAGAACCACGCCGCTCAGAGCTTCGATCTCAAAGCCGCCTTGCTCGACATCGGGCTCGATGATCTCGAAGACCTGCGCACGCGCCGCCGACGCCAGGGTCAAGAGGCCGATCAACAGCAGTCCGAATGCCACAGCAATGACCCTGAGCCTCGGCCGGCTCCCGGACAGCACGAGCGTGGTTTTCCGCAAACGCACTCGGTCAGTCCACATAGTGCATGACCCATTCGGGAGGGCCGATCACCTGGACGATCATCTTGCTACCGGGCCAGGCCTCAGCCAGTGAGCCGATATGCGGCGGCGCGCCGTCGTAGGTCAGGATCCACCCCCATTCCGGGCCGGGGCAGCTCAGGGTCAAGGTCAGCTCGCTGCCATCCTCCAGACGGTGAAAGTTGCGGAAGCCACCGCCCGAGAGCATCTGCATGACCTCGTCGACGCCAGTCCCGTCCTCAGCCCTGTTGCAGTGGTAGCGGTCGAAACGGCTGAAATCGACGCCCGGCTGATGCAGATAGAACTGCGGGTAGTCGTAGCCGTGGTTCGTCACCCGGGTGCTGAGCGCCCCGCCCTCAGAGACGTGCGGCTCCCGTCCAGCCTTGCCGATCAGTTCCAGGAGACGATTCCGCGAGAAGAGGAAGTGAGACATCAGGGCGTCGACCTCGTCTGCCGACAGACTAGGTTTGTCCAAGAGGACCCGGCAGTCGCTCGGAAGGCCTCTGAGATCCAGGGGCCAAAGGCGCGATCCGATCTGCCGAAGCCCGGCATTGACGGCACTGAGGTCGCTAGCGGCCGGGCGTCCGTCGCTAAAGGAAAGATGGAGGCAGATCTCTTCCGCTTTGCTCATGCGCATCACCTCTTTCCTGTTCCGCGCCTCATCCGACAGCTTACGCCGCTTTGTGTTGCCTCTCCATATCGATGCGGTCGACTTGCGCTTGTGCCAAAAGCCAGGACCGAAAGCGTTCGATCTTGGGGAGGTTGGCGTTCGCCTTCGGGCAGACGATCCAATAGGAGAACTCGGCTGGCATCTCCTCGGCCAAGGGTCGTACCAGGCGGCCCGCCGCCAGGTCGCGTGCAACCAATGCCGAACGGGTGAGCGCTATCCCCTGCCCCGCCACGGCCGCATCGATCGCCAGGCTCGCCCAATTGAGCACAGGCCCGGGTGATGTCTCCTCCAACGCGATCCCGAAAGCGGTCAGCCACTGTCGCCACATCGAGCGGTCGCCGTCATGAATCAGGGTGTAGCGAAGCAGGTCGGCCGGCCCCCTGAGCGGCGGCTCGCCAGCCAAGAGCCGCGGGCTGCAAACGGGGAAGAGGGTCTCGCTGATCAAGCGCGTAACCGAGAGGTGCGGCCAGTCGCCGGTGCCGTGACGGATGGCCAGATCTATATCGTGCTGCGAGAAGTCGATGTGCTGCGCCGACGCGCTGATCCGCAGGTCGATGTCGGGGTGCGTCTCGAGGAAGGAGCCCAGCCGCGGTACCAGCCACTTGGCCGCGAAGTTGGGCGAGAGCGTCACCGTTAGAGCCGACTGTGCCGCCGATCCGCGCAGCAGGTCCTCTCCCAGGCGCAGCTGCTGCAAGGCATCGCGCACGTAGGGCAGATAGCGCTTTGCCGCCTCGCTGAGGACAAGCCGCCGTGCCTGCCGCTCGAAGAGCTTGACACCCAGCCGCGCCTCCAGATCCCGGACCTGATGCGAGATGGCGCCCTGCGTTTGCCCCAGCTCCTCGGCCGCGCGGGTGAAGTTCAAGCTGCGCGCGGCCGCCTCGAAGGCCCTAAGCGCCGTCAGCGACGGCGGTGTCCAACGCCTGATCATCCATTAGGCCCTTTCATCGCAAAGCGATGATACCCCATATGCCAGGCTCTATGCCACTTCCGAGCTATGAGAATTTGGCCAGGCAATGCGCGCGAGGCGGAGGACCAACGGCCCACGCACCCTTGTCACACTGAAGTGCAGGCCCTAATGCAACGGTGATGAGCGAGGACAAGAGACTTCACATCGTCGGCGGCGGACTTGCTGGCAGCGAGGCGGCCTGGCAGGCGGCAGAGGCCGGACAGGCGGTCGTCCTGCATGAGATGCGGCCGCTACGCGGCACCGACGCACACCAGACTGACGGACTGGCAGAGCTGGTCTGCTCCAACTCCTTCCGGGCCGACGATCCCGAAGCCAGCGCCATCGGGCTCCTGCATGAGGAGATGCGGCGCCTGGGCTCGGTCATCCTCGCCGCCGCCGACCGGCACAAGGTGCCTGCCGGCGGCGCCTTGGCCGTCGATCGCGAGGGCTTCTCTGCCGCCGTAACCGAGCAGCTGGAGGCGCACCCGCTGATCGAGATCCGCCGCGAGGAGATCGCCGGCCTGCCACCGGAAGACTGGCGCTCGGTCATCCTGGCGACCGGCCCGCTCACCTCCCCGGCGCTGGCCGAGGCGGTGCGGGAGCTCACCGGCAGCGACTATCTGGCCTTCTTCGATGCCATCGCGCCCATCGTCCATCGCGAGTCGATCGACATGGAGACCACCTGGTTCCAATCACGCTACGACAAGGAAGGCCCGGGCGGCGGCGTTGCCGACTATATCAACTGCCCGCTCGACCGGGAGACCTACGAGGCCTTCATCGCTGCCCTGCTGGAAGGCGACAAGACCGAATTCAAGGAGTGGGAGGAGAAGACGCCCTACTTCGAGGGCTGCCTGCCGATCGAAGTCATGGCATCGCGCGGGCCCGAGACTCTGCGCTTCGGCCCGATGAAGCCGGTCGGCCTCACCGACCCCAGAGACGGCCGGCGGCCCCATGCCGTTGTGCAACTGCGCCAGGACAACGCGCTCGGCACGCTCTACAACATCGTCGGCTTCCAGACCAAGCTGCGCTACGGCGAGCAGACTCGGATATTCCGCATGATCCCGGGCCTCGAACAGGCCGAGTTCGCCCGTCTCGGCGGCCTGCATCGCAATACTTTTATCAATTCGCCCAAGCTCTTGGACGCGACACTTAAGCTGAAGGTGCGGCCCGCCTTGCGATTCGCCGGGCAGATCACCGGCGTCGAAGGCTATGTCGAGAGCGCCGCCATCGGCCTCTTGACCGGCCGTTTCGCCGCAGCCGAGCGGCAGGGCCAAGCTCCCTTTGCACCGCCGCCGACCACCGCGCTCGGGGCGCTGTTGGCGCATATCACCGGCGGCGCGGACGCCGAGACCTTCCAGCCGATGAACGTGAACTTCGGCCTCTTCCCGCCGCTGCCGGCCACCGCTTTGGGACCGAAGGGCAAGCCCTTGAAAGGCAAGGCCCGCAAGCCCGCCTTCGTCGCCCGCGCGCGGTCCGACCTCTCGGCCTGGTTGGAGGAGGTTCGCCGCGCGGCGTAAAGGTCGTACGAGCCGATCTCGTCGCTCTATCAACCTTACTCCGGCCCTGCCTCTCGGACCCCTAGGGAGAACCATCGCGCAGTTCATCATCGAGCCATCGTCACCCGAGACGACTTTAGTGACGTTTTCGCAGATGAGGCCGAACGCCGACGCCGCGCCGGTCCACTACACGTATTGGATGCTCTCGATCGAGGTCAAACCGCTGCCGCCGTTCGGAAGAACGATGCCCGATTCCAAGATCAAGGTGTCATGGCCGCTGCCCCCGTCGTAAAGGTAGTCGCCAGTGAGGTCTGACTGCTGGGTGATCTCGATCGTGTCGCCGCCGCTCCCGCCGAAAACGCTATCGAGTCCCGGGCCGCTGAAGATCCTGTCATCGCCCTCGTCCCCGTACAACTGATCGTTGCCCGTGTCGCCGAGCAGAGTGTCTTCGCCCGAGCCACCAAAGAGCTGAGAGTCGTCGCCGTCGCCGCCGAAGAGACTGTCAGAACCAGTACCGCCGAAGAGAGAGACGTCATTGCCTATGAAGCCTCCGAGCTCGTCATCTCCCGACCCGCCGAAGAGGCTCGTGTCATTTCCGGAGCCGCCCCAGATAAAATCATCGCCGGTCAAGCCCAATAGGCGAGCGTCTGGCCCATCTCCGCCATAGATGCTGTCATCGAAGGCTACGTAGAGATCGTCGGAGCAGGCCCTGTAGCCGTTGGTCTGTTCACCGTAGAGGAAGTCGACCCCAGAGCCACCGAAGAGGGAGTCGTTTCCGCCGTCGCCGTAAAGGGTGTCGTCGCCGCTGACTCCCCAAATGGCATCGTCCCCCGCCAACATACGAAACTCGTCGTTGAATGGGGTTCCTAGGGCGGGCTCCGGCCCACAGGTGCCATAGGGATCGATCTTCTCGATGCTCACCAGCACCAGGTTGGAGAAGTCCGCAACGCCGCCGAAGTCGAGCGTGTCGGTTCCTCCGCCACCGTAAAGCGTCTCTATCCCGACGATGTTGGTGACTGTCGCGATGAAGAAGACATCGTCGCCGCCGCCGCCGAAGCCGTTGTCCGACCCGGACCCCAGGATCAACAGGTCGTCCTGACCACCGCCATAGACCTGGTCGTCGCCGCTGCCTCCCGACAGGCGGTCCGAGCCGCTGCGGCCGTGCAGGGTGTCCGTGCCATCACCTCCGAAGGCTCTGGCCGAGCCGCGATTGTCGTAGATCCGGTCGTCGCCGGCGCCACCGATCAGCTCGTCATCGCCGGCCCTGCCCTGAAGCAGATCGTCGCCCAGGCCTCCCTCCAGCCGATCGTCGCCGCTGCCCCCGTAGAGGATGTCGCCGGCTACGCCTCCGGAGAGGACGTCATTACCGATTCCCCCCACCAGCGTGTCCTGCCCGGCGCCGCCGTAGCCCCTGTCATCGCCCAGTTGGCCCCTCAGCCAATCGTCACCGACTTCGCCGAAGAGGTGATCCGCGCCTCGACCGCCGAGAATCTCGTCGCCAACCAGGCCGCCCGACAGCCGGTCGTCCGCCAGGCCGCCGGCCAGCCGATCCGCGCCGACACCGCCATAGAGGCTGTCGCGACCGCTGCCGCCGAAGAGGCTGTCCAAGCCCCCCTCGCCCAAGGCAAGGTCATCGCCGCCCTGACCCAGCAGCTCATCGTCCGCCGCCAGACCATAAAGGTCGTCGTCGCCGCCACGCCCGAGGATTTTATCGACTTGATCGGTTCCGGTGAGCCGATCCGGCCCACTCGATCCGTAAGTTATCATGACCAACCCGCCCTCTTTGAGCACCGCAGATACGGACGTGTCGGCTTCCTCACTCACCTTGCAGGCTAATCCGTGCTGACGCTTCTGTCCAGTTGTCAGACAGCGACGCGAACCACAAATATCGAACCGTTGAAGGACAAGATCGACCTCCTTCCGCGCCTAGCGGCCGGCAGCGTAGGCCCCAACCGCAGTCTCCTCGATAAGAACGGCTGCAACGGCAACCACCCGGCTACCCCTGTTAGCGGTTGTGGCGCTCCTGCAGTGGCCACGATAGTTTGCCGCTACAAAATCGCCCCATGCGTGCTCTTCTAGCGTCGACCACGACGCACAGGTCTGGACAACGCCCCTCTAACTGCGTAACGATCGCGCTCCCTAAAGCGGGGTCGAAAAGACCCCCTTATCCGAGCAGCGCACCGGCAACACCATGCCTGATCGGATAGGCAGGACTGGAACAAGGGACAACAACGGGAGTCGTTATGTTCAAGCACCTAACCATCTGTATGTCCGCTATCGCCTTCTCAGCGGGCTACGCCGTCGCCGAAGATGTGAAAGTCGGCATGCTGCAGGGCTTCACCGGACCCACGGAATCGCTGGTGATACCCATGGCAAAGGGTGGCGAAATGGCCATCGCCGAGGTATCCGACAGCGGCAAGTTCCTTGGCGGCAAGACGATCGAGATTGTCAGGGGCGACAGCACCTGCATCGACGCGGCCGCCGCCACGGCTGCCGCCGAGCGCCTGATCACCTCCGAAGGCGTGGTCGGCATCAACGGCGCCACCTGCTCCGGCGCGACGACTGCAATCCTGAACAACGTCGTCCGGCCCAACGGCGTCGTGATGATTTCACCGTCGGCCACCTCACCGGCACTTTCCACTATCGAGGACGACGGCTACTTCTTCCGCACCGCGCCCTCCGATGCGCGTCAGGGCCAGGTCATCGGCGACATCCTGAAGCGCCGCGGCATCTCATCGGCTGCGCTGACCTACACCAACAATGACTACGGCAAGGGCCTGGCGGACGCCATCCAAGCAGCCTTCGAGGCCAATGGCGGCGAGATCACCGCGGTGGCCGCCCATGAGGACGGCAAGGCCGATTACTCCGCCGAAGTCGCCACCCTGGCGGCAGCCGGTGGTGATATCCTGATCGTCGCCGGCTACCTGGACCAAGGCGGCAAGGGCGTGATTCAGGCAGCGCTGGACACCGGTGCCTTCGACACCTTCATGTTGCCCGACGGCATGGTCGGCGAATCCTTGACCGACAACTTCGGCAGCGCGCTCGACGGCTCCTTCGGCACCAATCCCGGCACTGACAGCCCGGGCGCCGGCATGCTGGCCGATCTCACCGCGGACAAGGACTTCAGGGGCGATGATCCCTATGTGCCCGAGGCCTACGACGCCTCGGCCGTTTTGCTGCTGGCCATGCAGTCGGCCGGCAGCACCGACAGCGCGGTCTACAAGGACCACATCACGAAGGTCGCCAACGCACCGGGCGAGAAGATCTATCCGGGTGAACTGGCCAAAGGGCTGGAGATCCTGGCTGAAGGTGGCGAGGTCGACTATGTCGGCGGCTCCGCTGTTGAGCTGATCGGTTCGGGTGAGGCCGCCGGCAGCTTCCGCGAGAGCGAGATCAAGGACGGCAAGTTCGAGACGGTGCAGTACCACTGAGGTCACTGCCACTCTCAAGGGACGGTGCAAGGCTCGGGCGCGCTCCGAGCCTTGCCCGCTCTGAGATCACCCAATGATTTCAGTCGAGAACCTCCACTTGCGCTTTGGCGGCCTGGTGGCCGTCAATGATGTGTCCCTCGATATCGAGAAAGGAACCATCACCGGCCTGATCGGTCCGAACGGCGCGGGCAAGACCACGCTCTTCAACGTCGTCGCCGGCGTCTATCGTCCCACCTCTGGAACGGTGCGCCTGGACGGCGAAGACGTAACCGGGCTGGAGCCGCACGACCTCTTCCACAAGGGCCTGCTGCGGACCTTTCAGATCGCCAAGGAGTTCTCCAGCCTGACCGTGCTGGAGAACCTGATGATGGTGCCGGACGCGCAGCCCGGCGAGGATCTGCGCCACACCTGGTTCAACTTCCGCCGCGTGCGCGAGCGTGAAACCGAGGTGCGCCAGCGCGCGCTGGAGGTGATCGACTTCCTCGAGATCCCGCACCTGACCGAAGAGCTGGCCGGCAACCTCTCTGGCGGCCAGAAGAAGCTGCTGGAGCTTGGCCGCACCATGATGGTGGAGGCGAAGATCGTGCTGCTCGACGAGGTCGGGGCCGGCGTCAACCGCACCCTGCTCAACACCATCGCTAGTTCCATTCAACGTCTGCACCGCGAGCACGGCTATACCTTCTTCCTGATCGAGCACGACATGGACTTCGTTTCGCGCCTCTGCAACCCGGTGATCGTCATGGCCGAAGGCAAGGTCTTGACCCAAGGCACGGCGGATGAGGTCAAGAACAATGAAGAGGTGATCGAGGCCTACCTCGGCACCGGACGCAAGCACGAACGAAAGACGGGCGCGTGACGTTCCTCTCCGCCAGAGGGATGACAGGTGGCTACGGCGGCGCCGACATCATCCACGAGTGCGACATCTGGGTGGACAGCGGCGAGATCGCCGTCGTCGTAGGACCCAACGGCGCCGGTAAGTCGACCGCCATGAAGGCCATCTTTGGCATGCTGCAGCTGCGCCAAGGCCAGGTCGAGCTGGACGGTGTCGACATCACCCGCCTGCCGCCGCAGCAGCGCGTGCCGGCCGGCATGGGTTTCGTGCCCCAGAACCGCAACGTCTTCGTCTCGCTCAGCGTCGAGGAGAACCTCGAGATGGGGGCCTTCATCCGCAGGGACGACATCCGCCAGACCATGGAGGAGGTCTACGAGCTCTTTCCTATACTAAAGGAAAAACGCTTGCAGCCCGCGGGTGAACTCTCGGGCGGGCAGCGCCAGCAAGTGGCCGTCGGCAGGGCACTCATGACCCAGCCAAAGCTGTTAATGCTGGATGAACCCACCGCTGGCGTCTCGCCCATCGTCATGGACGAACTCTTCGACCGCATCCTCGAGGTCGCCAAGACGGGTATTGCCATCCTGATGGTGGAGCAGAATGCCCGCCAAGCGCTGGAGATCGCCGACCACGGCTTCGTTCTGGTGCAGGGCCGCAACCGCTTCACCGACAGCGGCCAGGCGCTGTTGGACAACGCTGAAGTCAGACGCTCGTTCCTGGGGGGCTGATGGACATCCTCAACGCACTGGCCTTGTTCGCCAACTTCGTGTTCGTGCCGGCCACCGCCTATGGCGCGCAACTGGCGCTGGGCGCTCTCGGGGTGACCTTGATCTTCGGCATCCTGCGATTCGCCAACTTCTCGCACGGCGAATTGATGTCCTTCGGGGCCATGGCCAGCATCCTCGCGACCTGGTTCTTGCAGGACCAGGGGGCAAGCATTGCACCGCTGCCGACCGCGCTGCTGGCGCTGCCCTTCGGCATCCTCGCCGCGATCGCCCTGATGCTGGCAACGGACCGCACGGTGTTCCGCTTCTACCGACGCCAACGCGCGAACCCGATCATCTTCGCCATCGTCTCGGTCGGCGTGATGTTCGTGTTCGCCGGGCTCATCCGTCTCGTCATCGGCCCGGAGGACCGCAACTTTGCCGACGGCGAGCGCTTTATCATCACGGCGCTAGAGTTCAAGAAGTTGACCGGACTCAAAGAGGGCATCGCCATCAGGCAGACGCAGGTGATTACCCTGGTGGTGGCCGCCATGGCGGTCGTGGCGCTCTTCTGGTTCCTGCGCAAGACGCGGGCCGGCAAGGCCATGCGCGCCTATTCCGACGACGAGGACCTGGCCCTGCTGTCCGGGATCGACCCGGAGCGCGTGGTGACCATCGCCTGGATCATCACCGCGGCGCTGGCCGCCGTGGCCGGCACGCTCTACGGCCTGGACAAGACCTATAAGCCCTTCATCTTCCTGCAGATCCTGCTACCGGTCTTCGCCGCCACGATCGTCGGCGGGATCGGCCAGCCGGTGGGCGCGGTGCTCGGCGGCTTCATCGTGGCCTATTCCGAGGTCACCGTGACCTACGCCTTCAAGAAGTTCTTGGCCTACCTCGGGCCCGAGGGCTGGAAGCCGGACAGCCTCGTCCAGCTGCTTTCGACGGACTACAAGTTCGCGGTGTCCTTCATCATTCTGGTCGCCGTGCTCCTCATCCGGCCGACCGGCATCATCCGCGGTAAAGTCATATGACGCGCAGGGTCGCCCTCTACTACAGCGGAATGGTGCTGATCCTCTTGGGCATCGGCGCCTTTCAGAGCTGGAACGTCGCCTTCGGCATCCTGAACCTCTGCCTCATCTCCGCGATCATGGCATTGGGCGTGAACATGCAGTGGGGCTACGCCGGGCTCTTTAACGTCGGCATCATGGGCTTCACCGCGCTGGGTGCACTCACGGCCGTCTTGATGTCGATGCCGCCGGTGGGAGAAGCCTGGTCGGCCGGAGGCGGCGGCATGCTGCTCTCGCTGCTCTCAGTCATCGGAACCGTGGTCGCGATCGTCTTCGCGCGGCGCATGGTGCACTGGGCGCTACGTCTGCCGGTCACCATCGTGCTGGTGTTGGTGGGCTTCTTCCTCACCAGCAGCTTCTTCGTGCCAGCGGCCGAGCGCATCGAGGCGATCGATCCGGCGCACACCGGCTACCTCGGCGGGCTTAGCTTGCCGATTCTTCTGGCCTGGCCCATCGGCGGTCTGGTGGCCGCCGCCGCCGGCTGGATCATCGGCAAGATCGCACTGGGCCTGCGCGCCGACTATCTCGCCATCGCCACGCTCGGCATTTCCGAGATCATCATCGCCATCATCAAGTACGAAGAGTGGCTAAGCCGCGGGGTGAAGAACGTCACCGGCTTGCCACGGCCCGTGCCCTACGAGGTGGAGCTGGTGAAAGCGGACTGGTTCCTGGGGCTTGCCAGCAGGCTCGGAATCGAGGACGTCGCGGACGCCGCCAGCATTTTCGTAAAACTCTGCTACGCACTTCTCTTCGCTATCGTGCTGGCCATCATCATGTGGTTCGCAGAGCGGGCGCTCAAATCGCCCTGGGGAAGGATGATGCGCGCCATCCGCGACAATCGCGACGCGGCCGAAGCCATGGGCAAGGACGTGAAACGGCGCCACCTGCAGATTTTCGTCCTGGGCTGCGCCGTCTGCGGCATCGCCGGCGCCATGCTGGCCACCTTGGACGGGCAGCTGACGCCCACCAGCTACATTCCGCTGCGCTATACCTTCCTCATCTGGGTGATGGTGATCCTGGGCGGCTCGGGCAACAACTGGGGCGCCGTCTTGGGCGGCTTCGTCATCTGGGTCGTGTGGGTGGAGGCCGAACCGCTCGGCAACTGGTTCATGCAGGCGATCACCAGCCCCCTGCCGGAGGGCTCCTGGCTGGCCGATCACCTGGTGTCCGGGGCCGCCTATACCCGCTACATCCTGATGGGCGCCATCCTGCTGGTCGTGATGCGCTTCGCGCCCAGGGGGCTGATCCCGGAGCAGGTGCTAAAGCCGTCGTCACGGTGATGGCGACGGACGCGGGGGGGATGGCACCGGCTAGTGGCACCATCCCGCTCATGTCCTACCCTAAGCGCTGGCGCGGAAGGGCTCCGGCTTGGTCCGTTCGCGCTTCACCAAGAGCTTGTTCAGCGCGTTGACGTAGGCGCGCACGGAGGCCACCAGGGTGTCGTGGTCGGCGCCCTGGCCGTTGACGCTCTTGCCGTTCTCCTCCAGGCGCACGGTCACCTGGGCCCGGGCGTCGGTGCCGCCGGTGACGGCATACACCTTTGCAGGCTGTCCGACTTCCGGGCCGACTTCAAAACTCACCAAACACTGTATGCTCAACATCCACAATATCAAACCGAGCAGAGGGATCTCCAAGGGAATAGAGCACGAAATTGTCCCGTACATACACAGTATCGATCCCATCTCCACCCCAAATAGTTAGATCTGAGGCATGGACGTTCCATAAAAGAGAGATGACATCGTCACCATCATGTCCAAATGCGTTGCCTTTGTAGACGTAAATCTCATCCGCACCGCCACCGCCGTAGTAGGCAGCGCTCGTGCCAATGCGATCGGGGACACCAATTTTGTCGTCGCCCTCCTCGCCAAAAACATAGTTGCGGAAGTAAGCGGTCCCTCCATAGAGCGTGTCGTTTCCAGCGCCCCCAAGCATCGAATCTGATCCGCTCCCACCGTGCATTGTATCAGCCCCAGCTCCGCCATAGAGATAATCGTACAAATAACCGTTGCTGAATGCTGGATTGTCTCCACCATAGACTTTATCCGCACCAACACTCCCGAATAGATAATCGACGCCGTCACCTCCGTAGAGCTTGTCATCGCCTTCGTCACCGGTCAGACGATCATCGCCCTGGAAGCCAAAAAATGTGTCCGCCCCGGACAAACCTCTTTCCGTATCGTTCTGGTTGGTTCCGAACAGAGTGTCCGAACCACTGGTCGGCAGGTTAAGAACAGACTCTATTGACTTCAGACCGGCGCCGCCATTCGGCAGTGTAACGTCAAGACGCATAACCAGACTATCGGTCCCTGCCCCACCGTCGTAGTGGTAGGCGCCGGCAAGGTCCGACTGCTGTGTAACGAACATCGTATCGTCACCGTTCCCGCCATAGAGCCTGTCGGTTCCCGCACCGCCATACATGCTGTCGGCGCCGTCGTCGCCGAACAGCTGATCGTTGCCTGCATCTCCCTGAACCCGGTCCTCGCCGCTGCCACCGAAGACCTGCGAATCGTTGCCGTCGCCGCCGAAAAGGCTGTCCCTTCCCGATCCGCCGCCAAGAGAGAGGTCATTTCCGGAATCGCCCTTGACCAGGTCGTCACCGGTCAAGCCCAGCAGCCGCCGGTCCGGCCCATCGCCGCCATAGATCGCGTCTTCGCCCGACCCGCCGGTGAAGATATAGTCCAATCCAGATCCGCCGAAGAGGCTGTCATTGCCCCGGTCACCGCGGACGTTCTCATCGGCTCCCGTAGCCCCGTAGATTTTGTCGGCACCGTCGCCGCCGTAGAGACCGAAGTCGCCGCCGCTATCGCCGTGGAGCGTGTCGTTACCTTCGTAGCCCCGTACCAGGGAATCGTTCCCGCTTCCCCCGTAGAGGCGATCGTCACCGGACTGACCGACAAGAAAGACGTCGGTGCCGTCGCCACCCTTCTGCAGGTCGTCGCCAGACCCCCCTTGCAATGTATCCGTGCCCAAGCCACCCAGCAGGCTGTCGGCGCCCGTCCCACCGTAGAGCGTGTCATTGTCGGCGTCCCCATAGAGGGTGTCGTCGGCGCCGTAGCCCAGGATGGTGTCATTGCCGCCTAGCCCCTCGAAGACGTCGACCAGCTCTGTCCCCTTCAGGAGATCGGCGCCGGGCCCGCCCTCAGGATCGATCACGTCGATGCCCACCAGCACCAGGTTCGAGATGTCGATGCTGCCGCCGAAGTCGAGCGTATCGCTCCCGCCGCCGCCGTAGAGCGTTTCCACCCCGACGATGTCGGTGATCGTTGCGATGAAGAAGGTATCGTCGCCGCCACCGCCGAAGCCGTCGTCCGACCCGGAGCCCATGAACAGCAGATCATCACCGCCGCCACCATAAACCCGGTCGTCGCCGCTGCCGCCCGACAGGCGGTCCGCACCAGTCCGGCCGTGCAAAGTGTCCTCGCCATCACCGCCGAAGGCCCGGGCCGAGCCGCGGTTGTCGTAGATCCGGTCGTTACCGCCGCCACCGATCAGCTCGTCGTCGCCGGCCCGGCCCTGCAGCAGGTCGTCGCCCAGGCCCCCCACCAAGCGGTCGTCGCCGCTGCCACCGTAGAGGATGTCTGTGGCCACGCCGCCAGCCAGTGTGTCGTTGCCGATGCCCCCGACCAGGGTGTCCTGACCGGCGCCACCGTAGCCCCTGTCATTGCCCAGCTGACCTATGAGCCAGTCGTCACCGGCCTGTCCCAAGAGCAGGTCCGCACCGCGACCGCCGAGCATCTCGTCGCCGACCAGGCCGCCCGCCAGCCGGTCGTCCGCAAGACCGCCGGCCAGCCGATCCGCACCGGCCCCACCATAGAGGCTGTCGCGACCGCTGCCGCCGAAAATGCTGTCCAGGCCCCCTGCACCCAAGGCAAGGTCATCGCCCCCTTGACCCAGCAGCTCATCGCCCGCCGCCAGGCCGTAGAGCGCGTCGTCGCCACCCCGCCCGAGGATCGTGTCGACCTGCTCACTCCCCGTGAGCCGATCCGGCCCGTTCGATCCGAAAACCACCATGACCAACGCGTCCCTTTTGAGCACCGCTGAAACGGACGGATCGGCTTCCTCACCTACCGCACGCTAGCCGGCACTGACGCTTTTGTCCAGTCGTCAGACGCAAAACGCGCGCGTTCCCTCTATGACGTCATCGCGACGTTTCTCTTTGCTCAACGGGAGACTGCTTCGTCGCTACGGCTCCTCTTAAGTGACGGAGCGAGTGGCGATCCGGAACGCAGAGGGATGGCGCCGACTCGCGACACCATCCCCCCAAGCTTTCACCCTAAGCGCTCGCGCGGAAGGGTTCCGGCTTGGTCCGCTCGCGCTTAACCAAGAGCTTGTTCAGCGCGTTGACGTAGGCGCGCACCGAGGCCACCAGGGTGTCGTGGTCGGCGCCCTGGCCGTTGACGCTCTTGCCGTTCTCCTCCAGGCGCACGGTCACCTGAGCCTGGGCGTCGGTGCCGCCGGTGACGGCATGCACCTGGTAGAGTTCCAGCTTGGCCTCGTGCGGGAAGATCTCGCGCACGCAAGAGAAGGCGGCGTCGACCGGGCCGTTGCCGCTGGCCTCGGCCTCGCGGGTGCGGCCGTCGACCTCCAGCTTCAAGACACAGTTGTGCGGGCCGGCCGTGCCGCAGACTACATGCATGGCGGAGAAGCGGATGCGGTCGCCGCCGCGCAGCACGGTGTCGTCGACCAGCGCGATGATGTCCTCGTCGAAGATGTCCTTCTTGGCGTCAGCCAAGTCCTTGAAGCGGGCGAAGACGTCGTTCATCTGGTTGTCGCCCAGCGAGATCCCCAATTCCTCCAGCTTGGCCTTGAAGGCGTGGCGGCCCGAGTGCTTGCCCATCACCAGGTTGGTCTTCAGGAGGCCGACCGACTCCGGCGTCATGATCTCGTAGGTCTGGGCGTTCTTCAGCATGCCGTCCTGATGGATGCCGCTTTCGTGCGCGAAGGCATTGGCGCCGACGATGGCCTTGTTGGGCTGCACCGAAAAGCCGGTGATGGAGGAGAGCAGCCGCGACGTCTTGGTGATCGCGCGTGTCTCGATCCCGGTCCACTCCGGCATCACGTCGGCGCGGGTGCGGAGCGCCATCACGATCTCTTCCAAGGCGGCATTGCCGGCCCGCTCACCGATGCCGTTGATGGTGCACTCCACCTGCCGGGCGCCGGCCGAGATCGCCGCCAGCGAGTTGGCGACGGCCAGGCCCAGGTCGTTGTGGCAGTGGGTGGATATCCTGACCTTCTCGGTCCCCGGCACGCGCTCGCGCAGGGCCGCGATCATGCGGTAGTACTCCTCCGGCACGGTGTAGCCGACCGTATCGGGGATGTTGATGGTGCTGGCGCCGGCCTTGATCGCCGCGTCGACACAGCGGCAGAGGAAATCGAACTCGGTACGGGTGCCGTCCTCGCAGGACCACTCCACGTCCTCGCAGAGATTGCGCGCGTGGGTGACGCTATCGATGACGGCTTGATAGACTTTCTCCGGCTCCATCTGCAGCTTGTGCTTCATGTGCAAGGGGCTGGTGGAGATGAAGGTGTGGATGCGCGGCCGCTTGGCGTGCTTGAGCGCCTCCCAGGCCCGGTCGATGTCCTTCTTCGTTGCCCGCGCCAAGCCGGCGACCTGCGCCTTCTCGATGCGCTTGGAGACCTCGCTGACGGCTTCGAAGTCGCCCTTGGATGCGATTGGAAAGCCGGCCTCGATGACGTCGACGCCCATTTCCTCCAGGGCTTCGGCGACCTGGATCTTCTCCACCAGGTTCATCGAGCAGCCGGGCGCCTGCTCACCGTCTCTCAAGGTGGTGTCGAAGATGATGACGCGGTCGGCGTCGCTACGCTGTCGTTCGCTCGTCTGGGTGCTCATGTCGTCCGTTCCTTGCTCCGGGCCATGGGGCCGTTGCGCCCATGACCGATCATCCGTTGTGCTTGAAGGCTAATGCTCAGATGATCCCCTGCCCGCTTGCCGACGCGCAGGCCGGCTGTAGCGTTCAGGGGCAGATAAGGAGGAGGGGGAGCCCGCCCAGGCCCAAGGCCTCGGGACGCAGCAAGGCAGCGGCCGCCCGGGCCGTCTCACCGATATCGCTGGTCACCTGCTGGCGCATGCTCTTGTGTCTTCGATCCACCTTACGTTTGAGAGCGCCATAGGTAAGGCAGGATCGCGCCGCTGGCAAGGGTTCTTGTTAGGAGTAGGAATAATTCGCTTCGCTGAGACGTCTCTCTGCCGAATAGCAACTTTCAGGGAGGATCCGACAGTGGCGCACGACAAAGATCGAGAAGAGACGCTTTCCCAATTCTTCGCCGACGACCCGGCCGAGGCCGACAGGCGCTTCTTCGGACGTATCGCCCACGACGACCGCCGCGGCTTTCTGAAGGGCGCCGGCCTCGCCACCATGGGCGCTATGGTGGGGATGGCCATTCCCTTCCATCGCTCCATGCCGCAAGGCCTGATCCCGGCGGCGCTGGCGCAAGAGGACGTCCTGATCGGCAAGGATGGGCTGAGGCTGCTTAACGACCGGCCGGTCAATGCCGAGACGCCGGCGCACTTGCTGGACGATCCCATCACGCCGACCAGCCGGCACTTTATTCGAAACAACGGCCTACCGCCGGACGACGTCGATGCCGCAGCCTGGAAACTCACCCTCGACGGGCTGGTCGACAATCCCATGACCTTGAGCATCGACGATCTCAGGACCCAGTTCGAGCCGGTGACGATGGCATTGGTGATCGAGTGCGGCGGCAATGGGCGGTCCGCTTTCAACCCGCCGGCCAAGGGCAATCAATGGTCCACCGGCGCGGTTGGCTGCGCCAACTGGACAGGCGTTCGCCTGAAGGACGTCTTGGCGAAGGCCGGGGTAAAGTCGAACGTGGTCTATACCGCGCACGAGGGCGCCGACGCGCATCTCTCCGGCGATCCGGACAAGCTGCCGATCTCGCGCGGCCTGCCGATCGACAAAGCCATGACCGACGACATACTGATCGCCTTTGCCATGAACGGTGGGCCCTTGCATCCCAACAACGGCGCGCCCTTGCGCCTCGTGGTGCCGGGCTGGCCGGGCTCCTGCTCGCAGAAGTGGCTGACGCGCATCTGGCTGCGTGACGTGGTGCACGACGGCCCGAAGATGACCGGGACCTCCTACCGCGTGCCCAACCGGCCGGTCGAGCCGGGCGAGAAGGTCGCCAAGGAGGACTTCGAGATCATCGAGCGCATGCCGGTGAAGTCTCTCATCACCTATCCCGAGACCGGCACGGCGGTGGCCAAGGAGGTCGAGGTACGCGGCCACGCCTGGTCCGGCGACCGCACCGTGGCGGCCCTCGATATCTCCACCGATTTCGGCAAGAGCTGGCAGAAGGCGCAGATCGACCCGCCGGTGAACCAGGGCGCCTGGCAGAACTGGCGGACCTATGTGACCTTCCCGAAGGCCGGCTACTACGAGGTCTGGTCGCGGGCCACCGACAGCGCCGGCGAGATGCAGCCCTTCGCCATCGACTGGAACCCCAAGGGCTACCTCAACAACACCATGCACCGCATCGCCGTGCGGGTCAGCTAACCCCTATGGGGGGCAGGACCGCCCTGCCCCCTTCCCTTCCCGGAGAACCGATGATGACGAGACCCCGCTTGCGGGCCGCGCTGCTGTCCCTTGCCCTGCTCTCCCTGCCGCTCAGCGCTGCGGCCACGGAGGAGGAGCCGCCCGAATTCGGCGTCCTGGTCGAAGCACCCGGCGTGGAGGAGACCTACTACGGCTGTGTCGCCTGTCACTCCGAGATGATCATTGCCCAGCAAGGCCTCACGCGCGAGGCGTGGGACGAGCTGCTGGTCTGGATGGTGGAAGAGCAAGGCATGCCCGAGTTCGACGCCGACGAGCGCGAGATCATCCTCGACTATCTCGCCACCCACTACAACGTCGACCGGCCGAACTTCCCGAAGTAGCCTCTGGCGGAGCAACACGCTCTCTCCAGTCCCACCAATCGACGCTAGAGAAAACTGGACCCCCAACGGAAGCGGGCGACCGATCCCTCGCCCGCGCACCAATTCGACTCCCTCCCGATTGTTTGTCGTAAAATGGCAAGTGACGACCAAGGCCATCTGCTAGATGTCGGCTTAGCCTCTCGTGCAAGTCCTTCCGCCTCTTGAGAACGACACCGAGCACGAGCAGATAGACAGTCGCAGAAAGCGAAGGTGAACAGGCGGCCACTGCAAGTGCGTCTCCCGGACGCTCACGAGACCGCACCACCAGAGCCCAGGCGTTTGCCGTCTCCGCTTCCGACTGCCTGAAAAGCAGAGGATTCTTGAGATGGCCTTCATTCCAGGAACACCGCAACCCGACACCCTGACCGGCACCACGCTCGTCGACACCATTCTGGGCTACGCGGCCGATGACACGCTCTATGGTGGAGCCGATGCGGACAGCCTCTACGGCGGGGCACAGAACGACAGCCTCTTTGGCGATAGCGGTAACGACCAGGCATTGCACGGCGACAGCGGCACTGACCTCGTCTCCGGAGACGCCGGCAGCGATACCAGCCTTTTCGGCGGATCCCGCGCGGACCTGGTGGACGGCGGAATTGGCGCGGACACGTCACTTTTCGGCGGAGCGGCCAACGACACCGTTCTCGGCGGCAGTGGCAGCGATAGTCTCCTCTATGGAGACGCCGGCGTCGACAGGCTCTACGGTGGAACGGGAAACGACGTCGGCCTCTATGGCGGGGTCAACGCCGATGTCATTTACGCCGGCAGCGGCGCCGACAGGAGCCTCTTCGGGGGAGGCGCCAACGACAGCGTGTTCGCCGGTACCGGCATCGACCAGATGGTCGACGGCATGGCCGGCAGCGACAAGCTCTATGGCGATGATGGAGACGATGCCTTCTTCTACGGCGGCATCGGCAGTGACGAGATTCGCGGTGGCTTCGGCAACGACTATTCGATTTTCGGCGGCGCCGGGGCCGATACCATCAACGGTTTCTACGGCAACGACTCCTATATCTATGGTGGCGGCCGTCAAGACAGCCTGCGTGGTGGCCGTGGGGATGACGCCCGTTTTTATGGCGGCGGAGGTGTCGATACCCTGTTGGGCGAGGGCGAGGCGGATTCCTACTTCTACGGCCGCGCGGCCAATGACAGGCTCTACGGGGGAAGTGGCGACGATGCTCAGTTTTTCGGCGGCAACGACAAGGACCTTGTCAGCGCGGGGAGCGGCCAGGACGAAAAGCTCTTCGGCGGCAGAGGCGACGATACTGTCGATAGCGGCAGCGGAGCGGATCGCTCTCTCTATGGTGGCTCCGGGGATGACAGTCTGAACGGCGGCGCCGAGCGCGACACTTACCTGGCGGGCGAAACGGGCGACGACGTTATTCTGGGAGGCAGCAGTCCCGATACCTTTCTTTGGGGAGGTCGGGGCGACGACGTCATCGATGGGGGCAACGGTGCCGACAGCTATCTCTATGGCGCCACCGGCGCAGACACGCTCTACGGCGGAATCGGGGCCGAGGACAGCATACGTGGCGGGTCCGGGTCGGACACTGTCTACGGCGGCGCCAACAGCGATGCGCGCCTCTTTGGCGATGACGGGGATGACACTGTCTTTGGTGGCGCGGGCAGCGACCTCGGCTTGGACGGCGGAACAGGGGATGACAGCGTCTTTGGCGGCAGCGGGGACGATTACTTCGTCAACGGCTACTTAGGGGATGACCTGGTGTCGACCGGCAGCGGAGATGATTCCCTGGTCTTCGGCGGTGACGGGGTCGACAGGATCTATGCTGGCGACGGGGATGACTATGGTGTCAACGGTGGGTTTGCCAACGACCTTGTCTTTGCCGGTGCCGGCTATGACACCTCCTTCATCGGTTTTCAGGGCAACGATACGATCTACGGCGATAGCGGCGTCGATGTCGGGTTCTTCGGGTACGGCGGTGAAGATACCCTGTTCGGCGGCAGTTGCTCTCGACGAGAGTTTCTTCGGTGGGTCCGATGCGGACAAGCTCTACTCCGGCAGCGGTATTGGCTTGGCCCGGTACTTCTATGGCGGTCTAGGAGACGATACTCTGAGCGGGGAGTTTGGCATCACCTATTTCTATGGTGGTGAGGGAGACGATACCCTCGACGGGGGTGTCGGTGTCGATCGAGACCTCCACGGCGAAGACGGAGACGACGTCATCAGAGGCGCCGCAGATCCGGACCAGGGCTTCTTCGGTGGGTCGGGGATGGACTCGCTCGCAGCCGGGGGAGGTGGGGATAGGAGATTCTACGGCGGCTCCGGAGCCGACACGCTGCGCGGCAAGGAAGGAGAAGACAGTTACTTCGTGGGTGATGCGGGGTCAGACAGCCTGTTCGGTGGCTCCGCCAACGATGCCTACTTCTACGGCGCCGAGGGAGACGACACGATCCGAGGCAATGACGGCGATGACTCTGCCCTCTTTGGCGGCCTTGGAATGGACACGATTTTCGGCGGCACCGGAAATGACGTGATCAACGCGGAGAACCAGGCCGACTTCTCCGGATACCTCTATGACGGGGGTCCCGGAACCGACACGCTGATCTTGGGAGCAGGTGTTACCATTCCCGGCGGCGGCACCGGCTTGGTCTCTATCGAAGTGACGCTCTAGAATTGGCCCGGAAACTCGTGGATATCAAAAGCCAAATCTGCACCGCCAGGCAGGAATCCGGGTCTACGTGTCGGCAGGCCTCTATTCGATACTCCACAGCTGGCTCTAGGCACAGGGCACCGCTTGGGCCGTGCGCTCTTCCAACGCCAGCCGCAAGCTTGGCGCCTCTTCCGACGTCCGCGAGAGTGCTTCGGCAAAGGCGCCGATCGCCGCGAAGCGATGACGGTCCATGCCGTCGGCCACCAGCGTGTAGCGCGTTGCCGGTGTCGACCAGCGGTGCGTCAGGTCGAAGGCGGAGAGGTCCTCGGGCTCGGCCGGCGGACCGCGATCGGCGATCAAGGTCACCCGGCAGCCGCGCGCGCCGCGGTAATGGAGGGCTATGCGCACCCGCCCATCGCGCTCCAGCATGCGCGCGGAGGCGAGTTTCAGATTGGTCGGGCCGAGGTCCGGGGCCTGCAGAAAGGCTATGCCGCTTCCTGCCGCGAGCGCGCCACCATCCTCGGCCGCGAAGTCGAAGGGCTCGGCAGACAGCGCTGCGTGCAGCGGACTTGATCGTCCCCTGCACCGCCCCGCCGAGGAACGAGACCGCGAGAGCGGCACCTAGCAGCAGCATCACGGAGGCCGCGATGGCGAGCCAGCGCGCTCCCAAGCGGCGCCCTGCCTGGCGCGGTGCGGACGCCGTAGGCCGCATGCTGGCAAGCGTGGTCTTGAGTGCGGCGATTCGCTCCAACTCCCGCGCCAAGGCGGGCTCCCTAGAGAGGCGCAGGCGCAAGGCCTTCACCGACGCGCCATCCAGCTCGCCGTCGGCAAGGGCGTTCAAAAGCTCCCAATCGCTGTCGCTGACCGTCATGACCCGCGCGATGCCTTCGCCGTCTTCTGCCCGCCCACCAGGCCGAGGAGCGCGCGCCGCGCCCGGCTGACCCGGCTCATCACCGTGCCGTTGGGCACCTCCATGACGGCGGCCGCCTCGGCGTAGGTCATGCCCATGATGTCGACCAGGAACAGCACCTCGCGCTCACCCGCCTTCAGCTTCTCATAGGCCCTGCGGACCAGAACGGCATCGTCGATGCCCAGTGACCTCGTACCGACCTCATGCGAGAGACGGCTCACCGCCAGGGAGTATTCCCTGCGCACCCGGCGCTTGCGCAGTTCGTCGATCGAAAGGTTGCGGATGACACGGAACATCCAGTGGCGCAGGCCGGCCAGATCCTCCGGCCGCCCGGGCATCCGGGCCGCCCGCTCGATGGCGTCGTTCACCAGGTCGTCGGCCTCTTCGAAGCTGTCGGCGATCGAGCGGCTATAGGCCTTGAGCTCGGGCAGCAACTGGGTGATCTCTGGCCAGAAGGACATGGCCAATTGTCACAGCGTTGCGGGTGCCGACTCAAGAGCCGAAATGCCGAAGAGGTGGCTGAACCAGGTTCTTCAAGGTTGCTAGGCTTGACCTGCCCTTCTCTCCGGAACCAATCAAGAACATGATAGGCAGCGGCCGGATCAACCGGCTCTTGCCGATCATCGCTCCGCTCGGCGCGCAGCTCTTCACGCTTGCAAGCGTGATCCCCTTCTCTCTAGCCTAACCACCGTCACCCGCCAACCGAAGGCTGGAGCACGACATGACGCGCGGCCGACGGCAATCCTCCTTCCCCCAGCCTCCGAGGACCGCACTACCATGAAGATCGTCGAGGTTCGGACCGCGCCCCTCTTCGTTCCCTGCAAAAAGACCTGTTACAGGGCCAGGGAACGATCCATATGGCCTGCGTCATTCTGGTCGAGGTCATGACTGACGAGGGCATCAACACCTGCGCCGCCCACCGGGCTGCCGCCTTGCTGCTCAATCAGGACGACGGCAACCAGCACATGAACTACTGTCTGGAAAGGGATCTCGTGGAAAGCCCGGACCCTAGCGCTCCGCGACGGGAAATTCGCCTTGCTCAGCGGTCCCGGCCCCGGGTTTCAGCTGAACCACGACGCAGTCGCCCCGGTCCGAGGGCAGCACGAGCGGAGCGCAAGCCAATGACGGCAGACACCTCCCCTCATCTCGATTTCAGCGGCCGCGTTGGGCTGGTGACAGGGGGGCGCCAGCGGGATCGGCTTGGCCATCGCCCAGCAGCTCGGCCAGCTGGGCTGCCAGCTGGCGATCGCGGATCAAAACGGAGAGGCCGCCAGCACCGCCGCCGCGCAGCTCACCGATGCGGGAAGCGAGGCGATCTCCACCAAGGTAGACGTACGCGCACCCGAAGACGCCGGGCGCATGGTCGCCGAGACGCTAACGCGCTTTGGAAAGCTGGACATACTGGTGCACAGCGCCGGCGTCGGTATCGAGCGCAGCTTCCTGGAGACCTCGCCCGAAGAATGGCGCCGCCTGATCGACATCGATCTTTCCGGCACCTTCTACTGTGCCCAGGCGGCTGCTCGCGCCATGGTCGAGGCAGGCTATGGCCGGATCGTGAGCCTGGCCTCCACGGCCGGCCTGCGCGGCGGCACCGGGCGGGCCGCCTATGGTGCGGCCAAGGGCGGCGTCATCGCCCTGACAAAAGTCATGGCAGTGGAGCTGGCGCCCTACGGATTACCGCCAATGCCTTGGCCCCCGGTGCCATCGAAACGGCCCTGGTCGCCCGCATGCACTCCGAGGAGACCCGGCACGTCTACCGCGCCGGCATTCCGCTCGACCGCTACGGGACCCCGAATGAAACAGCGGCCGCCGCCGTCTTCCTCGCCAGCGAGCAAGCCCGCTACGTCACCGGCCAAATCCTCGGCGTCGACGGTGGCTTCCTGGCCGCGGCGTAATGCATCGGCCGGCCGAACCCTAGCGTGATCGGGGACCCAACCGCCCGCGCCTACTCGCAGTTCACCATCCAATCGATCCGAAGCGGTCGGTCAGCGTGCCGAAACGCCGTGCCCAGAAGGTCTCGCCGATCGGCATGGTCGCCTCGCCGCCCTCCAAGAGCGCGGCGAAGACGCGCTCGGCCTCCTCCGGCTCGTCGATCTGCAGCGAGACGTGATAGCCCTGCGGCTTGACGAAGTGCTCGCCCCACAGATCCGAGCCCATCAGGCAGGTCTGACCGACATTGAGGCTTATGTGCATGATCTTCTTTTGCCAATCCGGCGGGGGCGTCATCTCGGCGGCGCCTCATCGTAGTGATGCGTGGCTTCGATCTTACCGCCCAGCACGCTCTCGTAGAGCTTGAAAGCCTCTTCGCACGTCCCGGAAAATAGAGGTAAACGTTGACCTTCATGTCCTTGCTCCCTTGGATCGTTAAGAGGTGTGTCGAGATTGAACTGCGGCGACGGGGCCGAGGCCTAGAAGAGGATACTAACCCTGGCCGTCCCTGCGTACTCCTGTTGGTTGGGCGCCTGCAAGCTGTCAAACGAGAGGGTGACCAAAGCATTGCCCAGCACGGCCGCCTGCAGGTCGAGACCGACGTCGGCCAGGACCGGGGTTGCCGTGTCGGTGAGTCTGAAGCCGGGCCCGT
Organism: Rhodospirillales bacterium; assembly: GCA_963669385.2. Classification (GTDB taxonomy): domain Bacteria; phylum Pseudomonadota; class Alphaproteobacteria; order Kiloniellales; family JACOMY01; genus JACOMY01. The sequence goes on along the minus strand of CAXXGD010000058.1, from coordinate 111,312 downwards.
CGCCTGCCCCCAGAAAGGCCACATCGTTGCTGCGCTCGCGCCCCGCGGGAATCGCGAGGACACCGGCGCGCGCGCTGGCTTCCAGATCGAGGCCCAGCAGGCGGAAATCGCCACCGAAGGCGACCTCGGGATTCAAGGTCACGGTGGTGTTGGCGAAGGAGTCCACCGCGAGGGCATAGGTGTCGTCCCCCGTCTCCTGGTAGGCGCCCTGCCACTGCCGGGTGACACCGACATCGAAGGAGGGCTCGAGGAAGAGGCCTTTGTCCAGGCCGACACGATGAGCACCGCGCAGATGTCCGGCGATCCAATTGGTGTTGGATCGCTGTTGACGAAGGAGGTGCCGGTCAGGCGTGACGATGCTGCGCGAGAGGTCGTAGTTGCCGAGGCCGCCCGAAAAGCTCGCCGACAAGGTGGTGGCTCCGATCTCCTGCTTCACCACCACGCCGGCTTGCACCCGGTAGCCCTCGCCGCTGACCCGCTCGTTCGAGAGGTTGGTGTCTTCGTAGGTGAAGGCCAGCCCTGCCAGCAGGCCATCGGACAGCAGCAGCTGACCGCCGGCGGAGATGCCGAAGAAGGTCTCGTCATAGTCGATCGAATTGCTGTCTCTTTGGCGCTGAAGCGCGCCGGGATCGAAGCTGAGCCAGCCGCAGGAGCCCTCTGCGACCAGATGACGTTGCGGGTTGTCGGTGACCTTCGGGCAGTCCCGCAGGCGATCATCGAAGCGCAGGCTGGAGAGAGCGCGGCATCCACCGGCGCGAAGATCTCCGCGGGGCCCAGTCGGTCGTAGATGTCCTTCAGGGTGTCTACCTCCTCGGTGGTCAGCAGCATGGCGGTGAGGTCGTCGACGAAGGCGTACTGTGCGTCACTGCAGCGCCATCGGCGGTGACGCGCACGCCAATCAGGCTGTCGACATAGTCGCCCACGCGCGCCTGATTGCCGGAGAGCCCGACGCCGTCGGGTGAGTAGTCGACACTGTAGGTCAGTTGACGTCTTCGCTGGTCTTGTCGAGGCCATAAGTCACCGTCGCGGTGCTCGCCACCGTCAGATCGGAGAAGAATTGGTGCCTTGGAAGCTTAGGCCCTCGATAATGCCGAAGGAGCCGCTGCTGCCCGATCTTGGACTGCCGCCAACCGGATTGGGCACGATCGTGCCGGCGTACTCACCACCTGTGATTCGGTGACGATCTTGACCTCATCGCTGCTGTTGTCGGCGAAGTCGATATCGATCTGCGTGCTGCCGCTTGCCGTCTGCTGGAACTGCCCCAGGAAGAAGATGCTGGTGCCGACAGACCCGAAGCCGGCCGGCGACAGCAGCCCGTCGTTGACGAAGGTGCTGTTCTCCGACAGGGAGATATTCTCGCCCGAAGCGAAGCGGCCGCCGGCCTTGTTGTTGACGTCGAGACTGAGCAAACTGCCCGTCCCGGCCACCAGCAGAGACCCGCTCACCGTCCCGTAGTTGTCGAGTGTGGTGGTTCCGGTTCCGTCGGTGCGCACGACGTAGCTGTTCGGATTGGCCTGGACAAGCGTGCCGTGGTTGGTCACGACGTTGCCGGCACCACCCAGGATGCCGATCGTCTCGGCCCCATCGCTGCCGGTCGAGACGGTAGCACCTTCGTCGATCGTGATCTGAATCTGGCCGTTGTCGGCGGCCTCCTTGCCGGCGCTTTGAACCAGGATGGCGCGGCCCTCGCTGCCGCTCGCCTCGATGTCGGCGGAGACCTCGAGGATGACGCCGCCGCCCTTGTTGCCGCTGCCCGTGCCGCTGGCCGATTGTGCGGCAATGCCCTGCGCGCCGGTGCCGGAGACGCGGACCGCCTCGTTGACCTTGATCGTCACCAGGCCGCCGTCACCGCTATCGCCGGTGCTTCCGACATAGGTGAGCGCGACATTGGGCAATTCTCCGGAGACCTGAGCGATACCGCCGGACCCGCCGACGGGACTGGGCGACGATGCCATGCGACCCGCGAGCCGGTGGTGGTGATGGCGCCGCTGCTGACGGTCACGGCGCCGCCGTCGCCGCCATTGCCGGCGTCCTGCTGCACGCCGACACCGACGCCGAGGTTGAGATTCTCCCAGGGGGCGGCGAAGCCCTTCTCGACGTCGCCGGCGGTGCCGCCGCCACCGCCCACCGACTGGGCGAAGATGCCGACCCCGCCCTCACCTCGGGTCGCGATCTGGCCGCTGTTCGTGACCTCCACCGTGCCACCCGTGCCGCCGCCACTGCCGCGGCCGCCCACGGTGACATCGCCCCAGACCCCGGTGGCGCCGGCTCCCGCATTGCCGCCGCCACCGCCGACCGACTGGGCATGCACGCCGAAGGCATGGTCGCCCGCCGTCGACAGCAGCGCCGCATTCGTCACCGTGACGTTCCCGCCGTCGCCGGAGGCTCCGCCGGATCCGCCAACGCCTACGCTGACGTCGGTCCAGCTCGGCAGCGAGGTAAAGGTACGGCCAAGCTTGGCGATGGAATCGATCGTCTTGTTGGTGGTCCAGCCGCCCAGGCCGACGTCGCCTTCGCCGCCCGTGCCGCCGCCACCGCCCACCGAATGGGCGACAATGGCGTGTGCGTGTTTGCCCGCTGTCTTGATCTCCGCATCGGCGCCATTGGTCACGGAGGCGCTGCCGCCATTCCCGGCCGCACCGCCGCTGCCACCGATGTCGACCGCCAGAGATGCCCGCGCTATCACGCTGTTGCCATCGGGCGACTTGCAGGTGAAGGCGTTGTTACCGGAAAAGGGCACGCAGGTGCCGCCAAGCCGCAGTGAATAGCTTGACGCCGTGCCGCCGTCGCCGCCACCGCCACCGACGCTCTGCGCGACGATCCCCTTGGCGTGGGCGCCGCCAGTTGTGATCTTGCCCGTGTTGGACACCGTGACGCTGTCGCCGTCGCCAGCCGTGCCACCGGAGCCACCGACCCCGACGGTGGCCCCCATGCGTACGCTGGTGCCCGGAGTCGAACGGGTGATATCGACGTCGATGTTGGCTGCATTGCCGGCACGCCCGCCGCCACCACCGATCGATTGGGCATGAATGCCGGTTGCACCGCCCTTCGCCGAGGTGATCTCGCCGCTGTTCTGCACCACGACCTTGCCGGCCTCGTGCCCGCTGCCGCCCGACCCGCCGACGTCGACCTGGACCCCGACGGTGGACCCGGAAGAGAAGCTGACGACGCCTGTATAGCTGCTGCCGCCGAAGCCGCCGTTGCCACCGATCGATTGGGCGAGAATCCCGACCGAGTCGAAGCTAGCGGTTTGGATGCTAGCGTCGTTGGTGACCATGACCTCTTGGGCCAAGCCACCGCTTCCACCACCGCCTCCGACGGCCACGCCGAGGCTCCCGCCCCCGGTCGAGGAAAGGCTGGCGTTGCCGCTGTAAACGGCACCGCCGTCCCCGCCGTGGCCGCCGATCGACTGGGCGAGGATACCGACGCTTCGGTAGTCGTTGGTGGCGATGCTGCCCGACGCCTTGACCGTGCTGTCGTTAGCGAAGCCGCCCAGACCGCCGCCGCCTCCGACGGCGACCTGCGCGTTGACGGTGACCTCGCCGGCGGTGAGGTCGCCTTGAGCCGAAAAGCCGCCGCTGCCCCCACCGCCGCCGATCGACTGCGCCACGATGGCGTGGCCGTGGTCCAGGAGGGTGGTGACCTCGCCCTCCGTCGTCACCGACACCGCGCCGGACCCGCCTCCCGCTCCGCCGCCGCCGCCGACGCCGACGGTGACCGCGCCCATGGTCAGCGCCGACGTCGTGACCGTGCCGGCAGCGCTGCCGCCATTGCCGCCGACTGATCGCGCGGCAACCGCCGGAGAGAAGGATCCGGCGGTGGTCAGGCCTTCCAGCGCGGTCACGCTGACGGCTCCGCTGGTCGATCCGCCGCCCCCGTCGCCGCCCACCGCGATATTGACGTCGGCCAGGGTCGTTCCGGTTGCGGAGAACACGAGCCCACTGGACCCGCCGCCATTGGCCACCGATTCGGCAAGAATACCTGCGCTGACGTGGCCTTCCGTCGACACCGGACCCGCCGTCACGCTGACTGCAGAGGCAGCGCCTCCGGCTCCGCCCCGCCCGCCGACGGTGACGCCGACCGAGCCGCCTGAGATTGCATTGGCGGTAAGCGTGGCACCACCGCCACCGCCGCCGCCACCGATGCTCGCCGCCACGATCCCGGCTGCATTGTGGCCTTTGGTTGACAGCGTGCCCCTGGTACTCACCATAACCTCGCCGCCCTGGCCGCCAGCACCGCCGCGGCCGCCCGTGGTGACGCTGACGGCGGCCAGATCGAGGATATCGGCAGACAGGGTGCTCCCGCCATGCCCGCCGCCGCCGCCGATCGAGTGGGCCAACACGCCATGCGCGTGTGCGCCATTTGTCACGATAACCTCGTTCGCGGTGACCGAGACACTGTCGCCGTCGCCGCCGTCCCCGCCGCTCCCGCCATGCGTGACGCTCACCGGAAAGGCGACAGCCCCTTGCGCCGAGATGGCCGTTCCGCCATGTCCGCCGCCACCGCCCAGCGACTGCGCCGCGATCCCAGAAGAGAGGTCGTCCTTTGTCTCGATGAGGCCTGATGCCGTCACTGCGACGCTGCTGCCGCTACCCCCGCTCCCCGCGGCGCCACCGACCGTCAGGTCGACTCCGATCAGGGAATCGGCATTGATACCAAGAGCGTTCCCGGAACTGCCGCCGCCGCCACCGACGGAGTGGGCGAGGACAGCGGTCGCATTCTTGCCCTTAGTCGTGATGTTTTGCGGCGCCGTCACCGTCACCTTGCCACCGTTGCCACCGCCACCGCCGGCACCGCCGATCGTCTGACTGACGGAGATGCCGCCGGTGGCGACAGTGAGCGCATTGCCGCCGTGACCGCCACCGCCGCCGATCGATTGGGCGGCGATGCCACGCGCGCGATCGTCCGAGGTCTCGATGCTCTGACCCGAGGCCTCCGCCATCGGGAGGACCTCTACGGTCCCGCCGTCGGCGCCGGTACCGCCGGCACCGCCAATGCCCTGAGCGTAGGTAATGCCAAGAGAAACCACGCTGCCGCCCTTACCGCCCCCGCCGCCGACCGACTGAGCGAAGACAGCGTCGGCATCGCTGCCCTCGGTCACGAGCCCGCCGACGGTCGTGACGGTGACATCGCCGCCGGCACCGCCAGCCGAACCGGCCTCACCCCCCACTCTAAAGACATTCAACTCGGACACCGCCGAGCCACCGCCAGCACCGACGGAGGAGGCGAAGAGGGCGTCTGAGTGATCACCGCTCGTCTTGACCGATGCGATGTTGGCAATCGTAACCGCGCCGCCGGCGCCCCCGGTGCCGCTCGCGGCCCCCAAGTTCTGAACCTGGCTGAGGCTGCCGCCATGACCGCCGCCACCGCCAATGCTTGCCGCATGGATGCCGCGGGCGTTCTGGCCGGAGGTGCTGATCAACAGGCCCACGCGCGTCGTCCGCGACAAGCTGGTGGTCACCGAGACCGCACCGCCGCCGCCGTTGGCTTCGCCTTCCGCGCCCAGACGCTTGACCGACGTATCGTCGGCAAAGGCCTTGCCGCCGCCACCGCCGACCGAGAGCGCGAGCACGGCATCGGCAACGTCGCCGCTGGTGGAGATGGTCTGAGCGCTGTCCGCCCCCGGCGCAGCGGCGAGCGAGATGGTCACCGAGCCACCGCCGCCGCCGCTCTGGGTCCCTGCACCGAAGCCAACGGAACCGCCGTCGTCGCTGATGGGACCGTCGAAGCCACCGACCGATTGGGCGATGACGGCATCGCCGCTGTTCCCGCTGGTGGCCACCGCACCGCCCACGACAAGCGAGACCGCGCCCCCCGGGCCATTGCCGAGCGTGGCGCCGCCCTTGCCGTCCTCGGCCGTGCCGACGCCGCCCTGGCCCCCGGTTGCGCCGAAGCTTCTGGCATAGAGCCCCTTCGCGTTCGCCCCATTGTTGGCGATGGAGACCACGAAGGGGTTCGCAGCGCTGCCGAGCGAAACCTCTCCACCGCTACCGCCGCGCCCGCCGTCGCCGCCGACCGCCTTCAGGGTCGCGTCCGCATCGCCACCGTCACCGCCCGTGCCGCCGACCGATTCGATCCGGACCGCGTCCGAGCCGTTAACGGCAGCGTTGCGCGTGATGGTCACGCTGCCACCAAGGCTGGCCGCAGCGCCGTCGCCGCCGCCGCCGCCGGCGCCACCGATCGCGGTTCCCATGTCGAAAGGATTGTTGGTGGAGAAGGCCTGACCGCCCAAGCCCCCCGCGCCGCCGAGCGACTGCAGGAGGAGCGCCGGAGTGTCGACGACCTCGGCCTCGATGGTGGCTCCGCCAACCTCGGCTGTGATCGGACCACCCGAGCCACCAGCACCGCCGGAGCCTCCGGTCACGGTGAAGCGGTTGGAGCCGGGCTCGGCGCCGGCGCCGCCGGAGCCGCCCCAGGACTGGACCAACAGCGGAAAGGCCGTGCCGCTGCCGGAAGCCGTGGCGCCTATCGTCGCGTTCCCCACGGTGAGCGAGGCCCCGCGTGAGGCTCCTCCGGCCCCGCCCGCGCCGCCTGTTCCACCGGGAAAGGAACCGGGATTGGCACCGGCCCCCCCGTCACCGCCGCCGGAGAAGGCCAGCAAGGTGGCGAGGTTCGGCACGTCGCTTGCGAGCGACGCGGCATTGCCATCGAAGGTCGCCGAGGCCGCTGCGGCGAGACCGCCTGTCCCACCCGGTTGGCCCACCTTGTTGCTGTTCGCCAGCACGCCAGTCCCGTTGCCGCCCTTGCCGCCGATAACGCGCACCGAGACGGGATAAGCATTGCTCGCCGACACGCTGAAGCCGCTTGCCTTCCAGTCGATGGCCCCGGCCCCTGCCGCCCCGCCATTGCTGTTGTTACCGCCGTTCGGACCGGCATTCAGCACCGAAATGCCCGAGACGCCGGCAGCCGGCGCGACGTCCGTCGTCAGGTTTTCTACCGTCGCCAGGGCGATGGTCTCCAAGGTGCCAGCGCCGGCCGAGAGATCGCCAGTGCAGGTCGCCGTGAAGTTTGACTTGTCGATGGTGCAGACAGCCTCGGCAGGCGGAACCAAGGCACTGGAGCCCAGTAAAAGCGCAACAAGCGTGATTGACGCATGAACGGGCCGAACGCCCGCAAGGCGTGAAAGCGCAACCATCGACGTCTCCCCAAAGCGGCACGGACCAGGTCAGGGACATCGTCGTCCAGGTCACAGGTACCAACAGCTGTCATCGTATGGTTGTTATTGTTACCGACTAGAGTATCAGCAACCAGGAGATGCAGTCAACACGCCTGTCAGCCGCCTGCGCCGAAACGACCGTTCGTGATGCCAAGCGAAGTGGCCTACACTTCTACCGCGTAGCGCCCAGCACTGGAATGCGCGGCGGTGAGAAGTAGAGATGACACCTTTCAAGGCAAAGAACCCCTTCGATGCGGCGGAATACGCGAGGCTCACCGGATTCGAGGGCAAGTGGCGCGATACTTGGTGGAACAGGGATTTTCTCGAGATCATCGCCAGACGCTGTGGGCTTCAGGAGGTCGAAACCCTGTTGGACGTCGGCTGCGGTGCAGGGCATTGGGCAAGGGCCCTATCCAGAGTCCTGCCGCCGGGCGCACACATCGCCGGGGTGGATATCGAGCAGGCCTTTCTCGATCAGGCGGAAGAAGCGGGCGCCGCTTTTGGCCTGAGCAGCATGGACTACCGCCTGGCCGAGGCCGAGAAGCTGCCCTTCGCCGACGCCGCGTTCGATCTGGTCACCTGCCAGACGCTGCTTATCCAAGTGCAAGATCCGGCGCTGGTCCTGGCGGAGATGATGCGGGTCCTGAAGCCCGGCGGCGCACTGCTGTTGGCGGAGCCGAACAATCTGGGCGGCTACTTCACGACTCTCCTGTCGGAGCCCCGGCCGGACTGGCCGGACATCTTGAGACTGCTCGACTGCTACCACACCTGCGTCGAGGGCAAGAAACGCCTGGGCTTCGGCGATAGCGCGCTCGGCGAAGCGCTGCCCGGTCTGGTGACGGCGGCCGGCTTCCAGGATGTGGCGGTCGTGGTCAACGAGAACTGCCCCTCCCTCTTTCCGCCCTATGCCTCCGAGCAGCAGCAGATGCGCTTCGGCCTGGAAGGCCATGGCGGCGCGCGGATGGGCTTCGGCCCGAGAGACAACGTCTTGAAGTTCTATCTCGCCGGCGGCGGCGAGGAGGCGGCCTTCGATGCGGTCTGGGACCTGGCCGTCGCCACGCAGACGCGCGTTGCCGAAGCGCTCCAGCTAGGCACCTATTCCGGCAGCCGCGGCTTCCCGATGTACCTGGTGATGGCCAAGAAGGGGACGGAAACGTCTTGATCCGGCCGCTGCCGGATACCCGCCGCCGTGAAAGACCGGCAGGCTGACCAGAGCGGCCAGGGCTCGATCACGATGTTGGCCAGCGGGATGTAGACCATGGCGACGCCGAAGCCGGCAAAGCCGCGCACCACTCCAGCCGGCAGGCAGGCCAGGCACAGCAGCAGGAAGGTCTGGGTGTCGTAAGGCGCGCCGCCCGCTTCAGCTCAAGCGGGCGGCGCAGTGGTGCAAAGCGCCTAGTTCTTTTCCTTGTCGACCAGCTTGTTGGCCGCGATCCAGGGCATCATGGCACGCAGGCGCTCGCCCACCTCCTCGATCGGGTGCTCGGCCGCGCGGCGGCGGGTGGCCTTGAAGGAGGGCTGGCCGGCCTTGTTCTCGGTCACCCAGTCGCGGGCGAAGCGGCCGGACTGGATGTCGTCGAGGATGCGCTTCATCTCGGCCTTGGTCTCGTCGGTGACGACGCGAGGACCACTGGTATAGTCGCCGAACTCGGCGGTGTTGGAGATCGAGTAGCGCATGTTGGCGAGGCCGCCCTCGTAGATCAGGTCGACGATCAGCTTTACCTCGTGGAGCGTTTCGAAATAGGCCATTTCCGGCGCATAGCCTGCGTCGACCAGGGTCTCGTATCCGGCCTGGATCAAGGAGGTGAGCCCGCCGCAGAGCACCACCTGCTCGCCGAAGAGGTCGGTCTCGCACTCCTCCTTGAAGGAGGTCTCGATGATGCCGGCGCGCCCGCCGCCGATGGCCGAGGCGTAGGAGAGCCCAAGTTCCTGGGCATTCCCGCTGGGGTTCTGCTCGATCGCAATGAGGCAGGGCACGCCGCCGCCGCGCAGATACTCGCTGCGGACCGTGTGGCCGGGGCCCTTGGGCGCCACCATGAAGACGTCCAGGTCCTTGCGCGCCTCGATCAGGTTGAAGTGCACGTTGAAGCCGTGCGCGAAGGCGATGGCCGCGCCCTCCCTCATGTTGGGCGCCAACTCGTCGCGGTAGATGTCGGCCTGCAGTTCGTCCGGCGTCAGCATCATCACCACGTCGGCCCAGCCAGCGGCCTCGGCCGGGGTCATGACGGTGAAGTCGGCGCCCTCGGCCTTCTTGCGGGTGGCGGAGCCGGCGCGCAGCGCGATGCGCACATCGCCGACGCCGGAATCGCGCAGGTTCATGGCATGGGCATGGCCTTGGCTGCCGTAGCCGACGATGGCCACCTTCTTGCCCTTGATCAGATTCACATCGGCGTCGCGGTCGTAATAGACGCGCATGGCTATCCCCCTTCGGTCGACTGGCTGTCCTGCAGCTCGGATGTTAGCGAAACCGCGTTCTTAGAGGGCCGAAGCCCTCCAAGGCAAGGACTCTGAGCGCCGGGCAGCAATGCGCGGCGCCGACAAGCGCTAGCGCATGACGAAGGGATTGGGCACTTCGCTCGCAGTGGAGATCCAGACCGACTTCTGCTGCAGGTACTCCTTGATCATCTCCTGCCCGCTCTCGCGGCCGAGGCCGGAACGCTTGTAGCCGCCGAAAGGCGACATGTAGCTGACCGCGCGGTAGGTGTTGACCCAGACCGTGCCGGCCTCCAGGCGCTCGGCCATCACCATGGCGCGGCGGATGTTCTGGGTCCATACGCCGGCGGCCAGGCCGAAGACCACGTCGTTGCCGACCTCGATCGCCTCCTCTTCGTCCTTGAAGGGAATGACCGAGAGCACGGGGCCAAAGACCTCTTCCTGGGCGATCCGCATCCGGTTGTCGACACCGGTGAAGATCGTCGGCTCCACGAACCAGCCCTCGCCGCATTCCGGCCGCTCGGCCTTACCGCCGCCAAGGACGATCTGGGCGCCCTCGCTCTTGGCGATGTCGATGTAGTTCAGGATCTTGTCGTACTGCGGGATGTTGGTGACCGGGCCGACCTGGGTCTCCAGGCGCATGGGATCGCCCATCTGCGCGGTCTCGGCCAAGGACACCACCTTGTCGACGAACTCGTTGTGGATCGACTCCTGCACCAGCAGGCGCGAGCCGGCGATGCAGGTCTGCCCGGTCGCGGCGAAGATCCCCGAGATCACCCCCTTGACGGCATTGTCGATTTCGGCGTCGTCGAAGACGATGTTGGGCGACTTGCCGCCCAACTCCATGGTGACGTGCTTCAAGCCCTTGGCCGCGGCCTGGTAGATCGCCGCCCCGGTCTTGTCGGAGCCGGTGAAGGCTACCTTGGCGACCTTGGGATGCTCCACCAAGGGGGCGCCAACCTCGTTGCCGAAACCGGTCACCACGTTGAGGACGCCGGGCGGGAAGCCGACACGCTCCACGACCTTCATGAACTCCAGGGTCGAGGCGGAGGTGAATTCCGAGGGCTTGATCACCACGGTGTTGCCCGCCGCCAAGGCCGGCGCCAGTTTCCAGGCCAGCAGCATCAAGGGCGAGTTCCAGGGCACGATGCAGGCGACCACGCCCAAGGGCTCCCAGGCCGTGTAGTTGAAGGTCGCGGGCTTGTCGATCGGGATCACCGAGCCCTCGATCTTGTCCGCGAGCCCGCCGAAGTAGTGATACCACTGCGGCAGGTACTTGCACTGCATGCCCATCTCAGCCAGCAGCTTGCCGTTGTCGCGCACCTCGGTCGCGGCCAGGGCATCGGCCTCCGCCGCCAGGGCATCGCCCAACTTGCGCAGCAACTGCCCGCGCGCGGTCGCCGTCATGCTGCGCCAGGGGCTGCCCGGCCGGCCAGCGCGATAGGCAGCCTCCACGGCGGCATCGACGTCGGCCGCACCGCCACGGGGGATCAAGGCCCAAGGCTTGGCGGTGAAGGGATTGAGGCTCTCGAAGGTCTCTCCGCTCGCGGCGGCGACCCACGCGCCGCCGATGACCATCTGGTAGGTCTGCATCTCAGCCATATCTCGATCCGAAGGGTTAGAGTGATCGCTCTCGGATAGGGCTCGGGCCCGCTCACGGATGGAGCGGCACCGGCCCCTGCCGAGCGGCACGATAGCGCCAAGAGCGGGCCTTGAGAACCGGCGCGACGTCAGATGCGGTGCGACGCGCCCTAGCGGCTGTACTTCTTCAGCCAGGCATAGACCTCCGGCTCGTAGCCCTTGGCGCCCTTCAGGCAGTGCTTGCCCTTGGGGTAGGTGATCAGCTTGTGCTCGACGCCAAGCCGGTCGAGCGCCTGCGCCAGCTGCTGCGTTCCCTTCAAGGGCGTGACCGTGTCCTTCTCGCCATGCAGCATGAGGACCGGCACCTTGATGCTCTCCGGCCAGTTGACGACGGAACGCTCCTGCAAGGCGTCAGTCAGGGCTTTCCCCTCCAATCCGCTAAATTTTTCAATAAGATCCATCCTTTTCTTGCTGAAGGCTTGAAAGTCGGTGAGCCCGCAGAGGATGACCACGGCGTTGACCTGGGCGCCGCGCTTCAAGGCCACGTAGGTCACCATCGCGCCGCGGGATTCGCCGATCATGAAGACGTTCTTCTTGTCGACGAAGCCGTAGCTGCGCGCCAACTCCAGCATGGCCAGGACGTCGTTCACGTCGCCCTTGCCCACCACCTTGAAAGGATCGGTGCTCCCTGACGAGCGATACTGCGGATAGAAGACCACATAGCCCTGACTGGTGAGGAAGCGGTCCATGTAGCTGACGGAACAAGAGGTGAAGCGGCCTTTGTCACCGGGCCCGCCGTGATTGAAGACGATGGTCGGATAGCTCTTGGCCGGGTCGAAACCTTTCGGCAGCGCCAAGACACCTTCGACCTTGGCGCCGTCGGTGGACTTGTAGCGAATGTCGAAATAGCGGCCGCGGGCCTTCTCATAGCGCTGCTTGCACTTGCTCTCGTAGGTCTTCTTGTCGAGCTTCTGCTGCAGGTCGGCCGGCAGCTGCGAGAAGGGAACCCAAGGATAGTCCTCGGCCGCGATCACCCGCGAGGGTGCCGCCAGGCTTTTCAGAAAGGCCTGGTCCGACTTGGCTGACGCCGTCGCGGCAGCAAGGAGGGTCACGAGGCCGACAGCTAGGGGCAGGAAGGACTTCGCATGCATACTGTTCGGGCTCCTCGGCCGTGGGGCGGCCTGCGCTCGCCCGGATAGAGTAGTACGTTCGATCATAGAGAGACTTGGGATGCTCGGCATGACCGAGGCAACAAGTAGTCAGGCAAAAAGCGATCACACAAGCGTCCAATCAGACCGATCGCTGCCCGAGCCCACAGGCATGGTTGTCCCAGTTCAGGGGCATGCGACGGCTTGGTGCAGGGTCCCGCTCGCCACGCCAGAGCGTGCCGCGCCGGCCTCCTACGAGCTCGCAGTGACAGCAAAGCACGGCGGTCACAAGGACTCGATGAAGCGCAGCAAGGCCGCGCGCTCCTCGGCCGTCATGCTGGAGAAGGCTTCGCGTGCCGCTTCCGCCTCACCGCCATGCCATAGGATGGCCTCGCTCAAGGAGCGGGCACGGCCGTCATGCAGGAAGTAGGTGTGACCGCTGACCTCTTCGGTGAGGCCGATGCCCCAAAGGGGCGCCGTTCGCCACTCGCTGCCGCCGGCATCGCCGACCGGCCAACCCTTCGCCCATGTCGTGCAGTAGGAAATCGCTGTATGGCCAGATCAGCTGAAAGGCGTGCTCGGCCTGCGGTGCATCGCGCCGCGTCACGAACTTCGGTCGGTGACAGGCGACGCAGCCGGCATCGTAGAAGAGGCGCTTGCCTTCCAGAACCTCCGGATCGCCCACGTCACGCCTGGCCGGCACCGCCAGGTTTCGGGAGTAGAAGGTGACCAGATCCAAGATCGGCGGCGGCGCCTCGCTTGGCCCCAAGTCGCTCTGTTCGCCATGCGGCGCGGAGCGGCAGGGCATTTGCACCGCGGTGCAATCGCCCCAAGGGTCGGGCACGTCCGGCGTGGAGATGCCGATGTCGCCGGCGAAGGCGACGGCACTTTGCGCACGGATGCTGGGTGTCGAGGCCTTCCAGCCAAACCGCCCGAGCACCAGCTCGCCGCTCACGCGATCGCGCACCCAGCTGGGCTTGCCGGAGATACCGTCGCCGTTGCTGTCGTCCGGATCCGCCAGCGCCAAGATATCGCCCGGGTCGATCTGCTCCGCCAGTCCCAGACCGATCATTTGCGGCGCCACGCGCGGCGAAAGCATGACGTCGGGATGCAGCGGGCCGTAGCCGGGATCGGCGACCGCGTAGCTTGGCTTGCGCAGGCTGACGAGGGTGCCGTCGGCGAGTGTCACCGGCTGCTCCTCGTAGGTGATCACCATGCGCCCTTCGGCCGGCAGGCCCGGAACCGAGAAGTCCTGCAGCTGACCGCCATAGGTGGGCTCGGCAATGCGCAAGAGCCGCTTGTCAGCCAAGGCCTGGCGCTCAGCCTCCGTCATCGGCGGCACCGAGAGGCGCAGGAACATGGAGGTCGCATCCTTGTCGCCGATCTCCGGCGGATGGCCGCGCCCGTCCTTCAGATGGCATCGCTGGCAGGATCGCGCATTGAACAGGGGGCCAAGGCCGTCGGATGCCCGGGTGGAGGCCGGCGTCGAGACCCAGAGCTTTCTGAAGAGGCCGTTGCCGAGCTTGAAGTCCTGCTCTTGCTCGAACGAGAGGTTTGCCAAGGGCTGCGAGAAGGCATCGCGGTTCACGTACTTGCGCGACGTACCGGCCCCGCCAGCCATCACTTCGAAGGCTTCGGCCGTGTCGAACTGCTCGGCCGGCCGCGTCACCGCCTCCACGCGGGCTCGCTCCTCGGCTGTCAGGTCGTCGCGGTGTGGCAAGGGTTCCGCAAGCTCGGCTGCGACCAGATAGGAGGCCCCCGCCAAGGCAGCGGCCAGAAGGCCGCCGCCTAGGCCAAGCGCTCTAATGGAAAACGGCGTTAGGGTCAGCAAAGCTGTCGGAACCCTCGATTTCGATTGCGCCGATGTCGAGAGCGATCACGATGCGCTCGATCGTGCGGGTCTGCTTGATCAGATCGTCGATCATGGCCTGAACCACGGCGTTGCCCTCGGGATTGCCGGGGCCGATCATCTGGTCGTAGGCCTCAAGCGTCTCCGCCCGCTTGGCCATCGCCCTCGCTGCGCCAAGCGTGGTCTCGAGATCGCTCCGCATCTCTTGGTCCAGCCCTGGCGCCTTGGCCTCCACCAAGTCGGCAAGGCTGGGCCCCTCGACGACGGAGCCGTCGGTCCGCTGGTAGCGGCCGAGATAGACGTTCTGGATGCCGACGACGTCATAGAGATGCGAATTGTGGGTGTTGTCGGAAAAGCAGTCGTGCTCTTCCTCCGGGTCGTGCAGCAGCAGCCCCAGCTTCATGCGCTCGCCGGCCAGCTCACCGTAGGAGAGCGAGCCCATGCCGGTCAGCATGCTGAGAATGCCGGTCTTGGCGCTGGTGTTCATCAGGGCGTCGCGGGCCGCACCCAACGGGCCCCAGGCCTCCGCCATCTCCTCCAGATCGTGCACCAAGAGCTGGCTCGCCGCACGCAGGTAGGCGACCCGCCGCTCGCAGTTGCCGCCGGTGCAGTTCGCCAAGTCGAAGTCGGTGTAGGGCCGACTGCCCTTGCCAGGGCCGGTGCCGCCCAGGTCCTGTCCCCAGAGCAAGAACTCGATGGCGTGATAGCCGGTGGCGACATTGGCCTCGATGCCGTCGACCTCGTGCAGTTCATTCTGCAGTAGAGCCGGCGTGATCTCGGTGGCGTCGATGGTCCGCACACCGACAGTCACTGTCGGCGAAGCGATGACGTTGACGGCATAGAAGGCGTTCTCCGGCGCGCTGTCGCCGTAGACGCTGTCGACATAGTCGATCAGTCCCTCGTCCAGGGGCCAGGCGTTCACCCGCCCCTCCCAGTCGTCGACGATGGCATTGCCGAAGCGGTAGACCTCGGTCTGCTGGTAGGGAACGCGCGCCGCCAGCCAAGCCGCACGCGCCGCCTCCAGCTTGGCTTCGCTGGGCTCGGCGGCAAGCGCGTCGATGGCCTGGTCCAAGGAGCGCGCCGTCGCCAGAGAGTCCTGATAGCCGGCTTCGGCAATTCTAGCATAGGTCAGCAGTACCGATGCTTTGCTCGGCGCATCGGCGTCCGCCTCCACGGCGGGCAGCATCACCGCCAAGGCGAGAGCCATGAGGCCCACTCGTCTCATTGTCTTCCCTTCCCTCGTCAAGGTGAGACGACGTTGGCTTCCGGCTGGCGTCGTGTGCGAATGACTATCATAGGCACCGGCGCAACGCTCATGTGATCGAACGCCGCGCTTGCCGGGCCGGCGACATGACCTAGAAGTTGATGGCAAGGCCGCCGGCGGCGATGACACCGCTGTTGACGGCGCCGCTTTCGGCGCTCCGACGCGCAGCCGTAGCGCTTTCGTCACGCCCTCTCAAGGTCAAGAGACCCACCGCACGGCTGCCCAAGCCGTCGGGCCGGTGGGTCTCGCCTCGTATCACGCTACGACGCTGAGCCCAGCCTCCTGCTGGCGGCGCACCAGCCGGGCGTAAAGGCCTCCTGCCGCCGCCAGTTCGGCGTGGCGCCCGCTCTCGACCACGACGCCGCGATCCAGCACGACGATGCGGTCGGCTTCGCGCACGGTGGAAAGCCGATGGGCGATCACCACGGTCGTGCGTCCCTCCTGCAGGCGCGAGAGCGCGGCGCGCACGAGGCCTTCGTTGACGGCGTCCAGGTGCGAGGTGGCCTCGTCCAGCACCAGCAGCGGGGCGTCCTTCAGGAAGGCGCGGGCGATCGCGACGCGTTGCCGCTGACCGCCGGAGAGGCCGGCACCGCGCTCTCCCACTTGCGTCGCCAGGCCGTCGGGCAAGACGGCGACGAGACCGCCCAGGGCGGCATGCTCGACCGCCGCTCTCAGCTCGGCATCGCTGCAGTCCGGCCGCGCCATGCGAATGTTGGCCTCCAGCGTGTCGTTGAAGAGATAGGTGTCCTGGGCCACCAGGGCGACGCGCTCACGCAACTGGCCCAGGCGGTAGTTCCTCAGGTCTTGGCCATCCAGGCGCACGCGGCCGCTAGAGGGGTCCCAGAAGCGCAGCAGCAGCTGCGCCAAGGTCGTCTTGCCGGCACCGGACGGCCCCACCAGGGCGACCGTCTCGCCCGCTGCGGCCTCGAAGGAGACATCCCGCAAAGCCGGGCGAAGGGTGCCGGGGTAGCGGAAGGCGACGCCCTCGACAGAGAGCGCGACTCCCTTGGCCGCCTGTTGCGGAAGATCCACGCCGGACCCGTCCTTGACCGCCGGCTCCTCGATCTCGACTGCATGGATGCGCCTGGTGGCCCCCAGGGTATCAGCCAACTGCCGGCCGATCTGGGCGATCTCCGAGACCGGCAGGAAGGCCGCCAGTGCCAGGATCGTCATCAAGGGCAGCAATCCGGCCTCCAGCTCTCCCGCCGAGACCAGGGCGGCACCCAGCGTCACCACGGCCAAACCGCCCAAGCCAGTCAGAACCTCCAGGAGAGAGTGCTGAGCGGTCAGCTCGCGAAAGAACGGCATCCGCAGGGCGACGTGGCGATCGGTCAGGCGATCCAGCTCTTCGGCGCGATGCCGCTCCTGGCGGTTGGCCACGATCTCGCCCAGGCCCTGCACGCTGTCCACCGCATGAGCCGCCAATTCGCCGGCGGCCTCTCGGGCGCGCGAGCCCAAGCGGTCGACGCGGCCGCGCATCAGCCAGGGGCTCACCCCCACCGCCAAGAGGAAGGGCAGCAGGACGACGGCAAGCCAGGGATCGGCCCACGCCAGAGTTCCCAGAACCAGGGTCGGGATCAGGACAGCAACGAAGGCAGGTGCTATGGTATGGGCGAAGAAGTACTCGACCATCTCTACGTCCTGCGTGGCAATGCCCATGAGGTCGCCGGTCCGCCGGCGGACCAGATAGGCCGGGGCCAGACTGTCCAGCTTGTCGAAGAGCGCGATCCGCATCTCCGCCAGCAAGCGGAAGGCCACGTCGTGCGCCAGCCAGGATTCCGCCCAATGCAGAATGCCGGCCAGGGGTGCCGCGGCGAAGAGCCAAGGCAGCAGCGGCGTGAAGTCCTTGCCTTCCTTGATGTCGAGGATCACCAGCGCACTGATGACGCCCACGCCGATGAAGGCCAGGACCCGCAGCACGCCGAAGACGAAGGTCACCCCCATCCGCAGCTTCCAGGGCGCGATCATCGCCATGAGAAGCGCTACCACCTTGCCCCAGCCAAGGCCTTCCGCCGCGACGATGCCTTCGGTGGGTGCCATCAAGGCTTGCTGGCTTGCGGACTCGGACTCCTCCTGACGCCCCTCCGGCTGGTCCGGGATGTCGAGATCATCGCCGGCCGCGGTGGCATCGCGAGCCTGCTCGGCCATGAGCTCGGCATAGACGCCGCCCCTTGCCATCAGCTCTGCGTGGTTGCCCTCCTCCACCAGCCGGCCCTCGTCCAGAACCAAGATGCGCTCGCAGCCGACCACGCTGGACAGGCGATGGGCCAGGACCAAGGTCGTGCGCCCCTCCATCAGGCGGTCGAGGGCGGCCTGGATGGTCGCCTCGTTCTCCGCGTCGACGGCGGAGAGCGCCTCGTCCAGGACCAGGATGGGTGCATCGCGCAAGACCGCCCGGGCAATGGCAACGCGCTGGCGCTGGCCGCCCGACAGCTTGATCCCCTTCTCGCCGATCGGCGTGTCGTAGCCCTGCGGCAACTCGGAGACGAAGTCGTGAATGTTGGCGACCTTGGCGGCTGCGATCATCTCTTCGTCGCTGGCATCGGGCCGGCCCAAACGGATGTTCTCGCCGACCGTGCCGTGGAAGAGGAAGGCGTCCTGCTGCACCACGGCGATCGAAGAGCGGATCGCCTCGAACGGCAGATCGCGAAGGTCCTGGCCGCCGATCGCCACCCGCCCCTCTTGCGGGTCGTAGAAGCGCAGCAGCAGGCGCACCAGGGACGACTTGCCGACGCCGGAGGGGCCGACGACGCCGACCCGCTCGCCCGGCTTGATCTGGAAACTCAGGCGTTCGAGCGTCGTGCGCTTGGCGGTCGGATAGGCGAAGGTCACACCCTCGAAGCTGACGCTGGGGGCCAGCTCCGAGACGCCGGGCTCGGCCGGCCCCTCCACCGGCGGCTTGGCGTCCAGCAGGCTGTAGAGGCCCTGCGCCGCCGACATCCCGACCATACCCTCGTGCAGAACGGTGCGCAGGTCGCGCATGGGCCGAAAGACCTCGACCCCCATCATCAGGATCATCAAGAGCGCCGACAGCTCCATCGTCCCGGCCTCGACCCGGTAGGCGCCCAGGGTCAGGGCCGCCGCCGCCCCGATGGTGATCGAGGCGTCGGTGATTCCCCGGGCCAGCGTGTTGGTGGCCAAGACCCACATGGTGGTGCGGAAGAGGTAGTGCGCCCGCTCCGCCAGAACGGCGGCCCGCTCGCGCGAGCGGCCGAAGGCCTTGAGCGTCGCCAGACCCTGGATCGAGTCCAAGAGCTCGGAGGAGAAGTCGCCATAGGCGCCCCAGCGCGACTTCGCGTTCTTCCAGTCGCTCTGATACCACAGCAAGGGCGCGAAGATGGCGACCAGGGCGAAGACCAGCAGAACGGCGGCCACCGGCAGATCCAGCCAGGCGACCACGGCGAAGATCAAAATCGGGGTCAGCAAGGCGACCAGGAGCTGCGGCAGGTACTTGCCGAAATAGGTCTCCAGCTGCTCGACCCCGTCGATCATCACCTGGGTCAAGAGGCCGGAACGCTGCGCGCCGACGTAGCCCGGCCCCAGCTCCGCCAGCTTCTCGAAGAGCACGCGGCGCAGGTGCTTCTGGACGATGGCGGCCGTCTCGTGCGCCACCATCACCCGCCACTGCTCGAAGAGGCCACGCAGCACCATCGCGGCGGCGACAAGCGTAATCGGCAAGACCATGTCCGACAGGGTCGCCCCCTGGAAGACCTGCGCGATCAGCCATCCCAGCAGGGCCAACCTAGCCACGCCCAGCGCCACGGCGATCAAGCCGATGCCGACCGCGTAGGCAATCCGCCAACGCACACCCTTGGTAAAGGCCCACAAGCGTGGTTCGAACTGCATCGCTTCAGCTCCTGCGAATTGGACTGAGTCTAACGATGAGCAGTCTATGCCGAACGCATCCGTTCGTCCCTGGACGAGATCTAATCATCGCTGTAAGAAAATGAACAGCGAAGCCTGGAGGTTCACCTTATGGTCGGAGATTGGGACAACCTGCGCGCCTTTCTGGCGCTTGCTGAAGAGGGCAGCCTGACGGCGGCGGCCCAAAGGCTCAAGGTCAGCCACCCGACCGTGGCCCGGCGAATCAAGGTGTTGGAAGAAGAATTGGGGGCACGCCTCTTCGATCGCATGCCCGACCGCTTTCAGCCAACCGAGATCGCTCTAGAGCTCTTGCACGACGTGAAGGAGATGGAGCGTGCCTCCCACGCCATCGATCGGCGGTCTGCCGGCGTTTCGGATTCGGCGCTGGGAACGGTCAGGATCTCGGTCGACGAGACCATGGCGGAGTTCCTCGGCCGCCACTTTCTCGAGCTGCGTGAGAACCATCGCTGCATCGAGTTCGAGATCTCGGTGACCCACATCTCGGCCAACCTCTCCAAGCGCGAGGCCGATCTTCTGATCCGCAATCGCCTGCCGGACTCGGCCAGCATTGTCGGACGCAAGATCGGCCGCTTTGCCTACGCGGTCTATGGCACGCGGGCCTTTGCCGACAAGCTTGACGGCTCCGACTACGCGCTGAAGGACTTGCCCTGGGTCGGATTCGACGAAGAGCACACCTACATGCCGGGCCAGGCCTGGCAGGCAGCCTTTCTCGGCAACGCGCGGGCGGAGGTGCGCACCAACAACGGTGTCGTTCTGGCCACCGCCATCCGCAACGGCAATGGCGTCGGCGTGCTGCCTTGCTTCTATGGAGATTCCGAGCCTCAGCTGGTGCGCCTGTCGCCCATCCTGGAGGACGCCTGGGCCGACCAATGGCTCTTGGTGCACAACGACCTGCGCCACGTACCCCGCATCCGCATCGTCATGGATGCGCTGATCCAGCTGTTTCAGAGCTGCCGGGCGGAGATCGAGGGCGCGTTGCACAGAGAGGCGGAGGTGTCGCGCTTGGCCAGCGTCGCTAAGGGCTGAAGATCAGCATCAGATAGGCGAAGAAGAGCACCAGGTGCACAGCCCCTTGCAGAAGGCTGGTGCGCACGGCCCCGAAGGTCATGGTGCTGACGACCAAGGTCAGGAGCAGCATGATCATCGACGCGTTGTCGAGACCCAGCGTGACCTCTTGGTCGAAGATCAAGCCGATGGCCAGGACTGCGGGGACGGTCAATCCGATCGTGGCAACGGCGGAGCCCAGCAGCAGGTTGATCGAGCGCTGCAGTCTGTTGGATAGGGCCGACCCCAGGGCCGCCATGCTCTCGGGCGCCAGCACCAGCATGGCGATGATGACGCCGCCCAGCGCCACCGGCGCGCCCACCTGCACGATGCCGAAGTCGACCACCTTCGCCAGGCGTTTCGAGAGCAGGACGATGGGCAGCAAGGTCAGGACCAGCATCACCGCGTGATAGGGCAAGGAGCGGATCGGCCCGTGTCCGTGGTGTCCTTCGTCCTTCTTCGCCCCCTCGCTCGGAGGCTGCTCGAAGAATCCCCTATGGCGTACGGTCTGGATCGCCAGGAATACACCGTAGAGCAGCACCGTCACCAAAGCGAAGAAGCCGGCTTGCACGGGCGAAAAGGTCGGATCCGCAGTCGAGATGGTGAATCTCGGCAAGACCAGCGCGAAGACTGACAAGGGCAGCAGCACGGACAAGAAGGCGCGCGCGCCCTGCAGATTGTAGTCCTGCTCGTGATGCTTGAGGCCGCCCAGCAACAAGGCGAAGCCGACCAGTCCATTCAGAACGATCATCAACACCGCGAACATGGTGTCGCGCGCCATGGTCGGCGCCGACTGGCCGGTCAGCATGATCGAGGCGATAAGAGAGACCTCGATGCCGATGACGGCGATCGTCAAGATGAGCGTGCCGTAGGGCTCCCCCAGCAGTTCGGCCAAGGCGTCGGCGTGGCGAACGACGGAGAAGGCCGCCCACAGCATCACCCCGAAGAGCCAGAGGAAGAAAAGCCCCGCCGCCAGCGGGTCGCTTAGCCCGACAAGCAAGGAATCGCCGCCGAACTGAAAGAAGGCCAAGCTCGCCAGAATGGCAATCAGCGGAATCTGCTCACGCAGCAAAGACATCATACCGGCCTGCCCCTTGGCGCCATCTCCCTCATCCTTCATCCCGCACACTCCCCCCAATAGCCTCAGGCACGCATTCGCTGAAAGCGCTGGGTCATCACCTCGAAAGCAAGGCTAGCGCCATCGCCTTGCCCAAGGCAAAGTTTGGCGCTCTATGCCTGATTCCGGCGGTCCTGTCTCTTGTTCCAAGATATCGATGAGGGCGAGGATCGCGTCTACAGCGGTATCGGCAATGACTTCATCGATGAAGGAAGCGACAAGGACAGGCTCACGAGCGGCGGTGGAGACGATACTGTCTATGGCGATCACAACACCGACTATGTCTATGTCGGATCGGGCAGCGACAGTCTCTATGGGGGTTCGGGCAACGACTATTTGAACGGCGGGAATAGTGTTGATACTCTTTACGGCGCGTCAGGGGCCGACACATTCGTGTTCGAATACGATCTTTCGGGCACCCAGGCGACCATCGCGGACTTCATATTCAGCTAGGCCGCAGGAAGCGGCGAACATCCCTGGAACCGAAGCAGTCGCCCCTGCTCGCGGCTAAGACTAGACTTGTGGCCTGCACCCTCCGGCAGCGCCGCCCCTTGCGCATGGCCGTAACTGGAGACACGCCGTGACCGACCTCCTCGCCCTTGCCGCCGATCCCAACGCCTGGGCCAGCCTTTTGACTTTGACCGCGCTCGAAATCGTCCTTGGCGTCGATAATCTTATCTTCCTCTCGATCATCACACAAAGGCTGCCGGAGCGCGAGGGCAAGCTTGCCCGGCGTATCGGGTTGTTGTTGGCGATGCTCGGGCGGATCGTCCTGCTGCTCTGCATCACCTGGATCATGGGGCTCACGGCCCCGGTCTTCGATCTCGCAGGCGAAACCTTCTCTTGGCGCGATCTGGTGCTCTTCGCCGGCGGCTTCTTTCTCCTCTACAAGGGGACGATCGAGATCCACAGCTCCGTCGAAGGCGAGGACGAAGAACCCACGCGAGGGACAAAGTCCCGCGCCTTTGCAGTGATAATCGCGCAAATCTTTGTGCTGGACCTCATCTTCTCGCTCGATTCCGTGCTGACGGCAGTCGGTATGGCGCAGCACTTGCCGATCATGATCGCCGCGATCGTTATCGCTATCGGCGTGATGCTGCTGGCGGCCGAGCCCTTGAGCGACTTCGTCGGCAAACATCCTACGGTCAAGATGCTGGCGCTTTCCTTCATCCTGCTGGTGGGCGTGGCACTGGTGGCCGACGCGCTCCACTTCCACATTCCACGCGGCTACATCTATATGGCCATCGCCTTCTCAGTTACCGTGGAGGCCTTGAACCTTTGGGCGCTGGCAAGGCGCAAGCGCCGGCTGGCGGCAAGGAAAGCGGCACGCTGATGGCGATCAACATCCTGGGCAAGCTCTTCTTCGGCGGCTCGGTCAGCCTGGAGTGGCTGGATCAGGGCCTGGAGGCCGCCGGCCTCTCCGCTGACGGCTTTCCGGAGCCCCTGCGGCTGGCCATGGTACGCCTGACCAAAGACGCAATGGGCCTGCCGCAGCGCGGCGAGCCCAAGGGGCCCGCCGCCCAGCCGCTGATCGAGGCGCTGCACCGCTGCGGCCGCCTCTTCGCCTACTGCTACGTGGGAGCGGAGGACTTTGCCGATCGTCATGGTCAGATAGAGGCCGACCTGTTGGAGGCCCGACTTGCCGCCGCCAGCGAGGCGCCGGAAGGCTTGGACGCTCGCGTTATCTCGCTCTCCCTCCTCTCCGGCTTCGCCCACCCGGAGATTGCCGAGCGCTACGAAGCCGAAGTGGAGGGCGAGCAGAGCGAAGGCTAGTCCTCTTTAGTCTTTGCGCGAGACGAACCAGACGTTCATCGGATCGTGCGGCAGGACCACCCGCTCAGGCGCTCCAAAGCCGGCCGCCTTCAGCATGGCCTCGGCCGTCTCCCAGCCCCACATGGTCCCCAGCCCGGCGCCGCCCTGACCCAGCGAGATCGCCGTGCAGTGCATGCAGGACATGGCGTAAAGAAAGGCCGCGAAGGGGAAGTCCAGGTTGTTCTCCAGTCGTGCCGAGCCGCCGATGTCCTGCATCAGATGGATCCCACCCTTGCGCAGAGACCCATAGAGGGCAGCGAGCAAGGCTGCTGGGTCTTTCTGATCGTGCACCGCATCGAAAGTGGTGACGAGGTCGAAGCGGTCGCGCTCGTCATAGCCGCTGAGGTCGCGCGCTTCAAAGCGGATGTTGGCGAGGCCGGCGGCCTCCTTGCGGGCTCGCGCCACCGCTTCTTCCTCCAGGTCGTAGCCGAGAAAGCAGCTGTTGGGATAGCGCCGGGCAAGCGCCGTCAGGGCATAGCCGGAGCCGCAGCCTGCGTCCATGACGTCGATGCCCGCCTCCAGTCGAGCCTCCAGTTCCGGCGCCAAAGGTAGGACGCTGTCGAAGAGCTGGGCAACCACGTTTTGCCCGCTGTCTTCGGCCATGATGGCGTGGAAACAGGGATAGTCGCGGTAGCCAAGCCCCTCCCCGCTGCGAAAGCAGCCCAGGATCTTCTCCTGGGCGGCGCCGGCCAAAGGCGGAAACTGGGCATAGATCGCCAGATTCCCCAGCGCGCCCTCACGGGTCAGGCTGGCGGCATGCTCCGGCGGCAGGTAGTAGCTCTTGCTGGCCGGCAGGTAGTCGACAACGCCGCCGGTGACCATCACCGCCAACCACTCGCGCACATAGCGCTCGGACAGCTGGGCGGCCTCTGCAATCGCCTCGGAGGTCTCGGGGCGACGGCCGGACATGAGATCCAGCAATCCGGTACGATGTCCGATCGACAGCATCAGCACGACGGCACTGTCGTTGATCATGCCGGCGATTCTATCGTTGAAGGCCTCGGCGGAGGCCGCCTCGAAGCCTGAGGTTTCAGCAAGCTGCATAGCATCACTCCTTTGACTGGTATCTTTGCCGGCGCAGAACTTGATGCTGCCCGTCGGCCTGCGTAAGTGGCATAAACGCCGAAAAGGAGGTGAATCTGCCATGAGCCTTCCGGAGACTTCCGAAACCAAGGTGCGCATCGCGCTTGTGGCGGTGCCCGAAACCTCGGCGTCGGTCCTTTATGGACTCTTCGACGTCCTGGCCTCCGTCGGTCGTACTTGGTCGGACCTGACCGGCGAGCCTGAGCAGCACGATGCCTTTGACCTCAGCATTGTCGCCGAGAGCCCCGAGCCCTTTCGCTGCCACGGCGGGCTTCCGGTCCACCCGGATGGAGACTTGGCATCGGCCGACGCGGCCGAGATCATCATTCTGTCCGATCTGGCGGTGGCCAAGGGCTTCGACCCCCGCGGGCGCTGGCCGGGCGTGGTGGCCTGGCTGAAGGAGCGCTATGCCGCCGGCGCGGTCCTCTGCAGCGTTTGCACCGGTTTAGCGCTCTTGGCGGAGACCGGATTCCTGCGGGGCCAGCAAGCCACCACCCACTGGGCGCTGCACGACATGATCGAGTCGCTCTATCCCGAGGTCGACCTGCGCCGTGAAGCGATCTTGGTGGTGAGCGGCCCGGAAGACCGCCTGATCTCCTGCGGCGGTGCGGCCTCCTGGGAGGACCTAGCACTCTATCTCATCCGCCGCTTCCGCAGCGAGGCCGAGGCGGTCAGGACCGCGAAAATCTTCCTCTTCGGCGATCGCGGCGAAGGCCAGTTGCCCTACGTGGTCCAACGTAAGCATCCAACCACGCAAGACGCCGTCATCGCCGATTGCCAAGCCTGGATCGCCGAGCACTACGCCCATTCCAATCCGGTTGCCCGCATGGCCGAACGCTCCGGCCTCTCAGAGCGTAGCTTCAAGCGCCGCTTTCGCGCCGAGACCGGGCTCTCCCCGATCGAATATGTGCAAGCCCTCAGGGTCGAAGAGGCCAAGCAGTACTTAGAGACCAGCGATCTCACCACCGATGCGGTGGCGCGTGCTGTCGGCTATGAGGACACACCCTTCTTTCGCCGCCTCTTCAAGCGCCGCAGCGGCATCACTCCGGCCCGCTATCGCCAGCGCTTCCAAGGCATCGGTGCCTCGTCCGCCTAGTTGGCAGGGCAGGACTTCTGCTTTTCCAGGCTTTCGATCAGGCCGATGTTGTGGCGCTGGTGCTCATTCGGATTGGCTTGGGCTAAGGTCTCGGAGCTGCAGCCGACATTGTCGAAGGCCGCCTTGGTGCGCTCGGTCTTGAAACAGTATCCGAGTGTATAGAGAATGTTGTTTCGCAGATCCCAGAGCTCTTCGCAGGACCAGTTCTGCAGTTGGCCGGCCTCGAAGGACTCCTGCCCGGCGCAGATGGTTGTAAAGCCGATGCCGGTAGGATCGGGCTGGCCGACACAATCCAGCGGCTCATCCGCCAGGGCCGGCCGCAAGGCCAAGAGCGCGACGAGCAGCAGTCCTCCGATTCCAAATCGCAGCATCACCTGTCTCCTAAAAGGCCAAAGCTTTCGGCAGTCCTAGCACGAGCGCTATGGCGCCGTCGCTAACACTGTTTCTTTCATTACGTTCCAAAACACAGCGCTTAACCTTTTGGATTTAGGGAAAAAAGGTCGCACACAGTCTCGCTGTCCTCAGCATCGCACCTCAGCTGGCTTGAAAGTGGCGCGCTGCGGCCAGTGGTCTGCAGGGAGAACGCGCCGACGAACACAGGCACACCGGCGGCATCGACCAGGCGGAAGAGGCCGGCCAGCGAGTTCCCGCCGTTCATCACCTGGGCCAAGAGCGAGAAGCGCTGGACCGACGCGCGCTCCTTGGCGCCGGGGCCGACGGCATCGATCTCGCGGCCGTCGGCACGGAAACTCAGGCTCGCCGGGTCATAGTCGGCCACCAGTTGGATCGTTCCCACCCGCCGTCCGAAAAGCCCCGGCATGGCGGCCGGCGCTGTCAGCAGCAGCGACAGGCGTTGCGGCCGAGCGCCACCCTCCAGCCTGGCCTGTGCGTTACCGGAAAAGGCGGGCTCTTGGCCCTCCCGGCGGGAAGACAGGTAGCCGCCATTGTAGAGCTGGATGCCTGCCGTCGCTGCCGGCACGGGCTTGCCAAGCAGGCCATAGAGCGCCTCCTCGCCGCCTTGCTTGGCAAAGCCGATGGCAGCGTAGGGCTCCTGCTGACGGTTGCCGGCGGTCAAACCATAGAAGTGTGTGAGGCCCAAGCCCGGCGTTCCCTGGGTTGCCAGGCGGTAGCTCTCGGTCACAGGGTCCCAGGAGAAGGTTCCCGTGCCCCCGGCCGTCGCAATGGTCAGGACCGGCTGCTCCACCGGCCGCTTGCCTATCTCCAGCTGGCGCCCCTCCTTCATGAATCGCCACCAATAGCCGGCAAGGCTAGGCCCTTCGTCATAGCCGACGGCCGGCATGTCGGCGTTGCGGTCCCAGGCAAAACCGGCGATCGGACCGCTCGGCGCGGGCGCCGCCGGCTTTCCGCCTTTGGGCATGCAGCCGCCGGCGGTCAAGAGGATCAAGGAGAGGCAGAGTGGGATGCGAAGAGAGGTCATGGCCACATCATACTAGGTGACGGCGGGCTCGTCCGGCGGTACCTCTTCCGGCACGTCCGGTGCTTTGCGTTCGATCTCGGGCTGCTGCGGCCAAGGCTGCGGCGCCGAGCCTTCGTGCACAACGCAGCCGGTAACTACGGAGAGGAGGAGGAAGCCTGCAACAAGACGACTCCGCATAGTTCCTATTCCAATACTCTTGCCGGCAGCCAGGTGACGATCTCCGGGAAGAGGATGCACAACAGCAATCCGATGACCTGAAGCGCGACGAAGGGAATGATGCCGCGGTAGATTTCTTGGATCTTCACCGATGCCGCCGCCCCCTTCATGTAGAACAGCGCAAATCCGAAGGGTGGCGTCAAGAAGGAGGTCTGCAGGTTCACCGCCAGCAGCACGGCAAACCACGGCAGCATCATTGCCGGATCGGCGACGTGTCCGCCAAAATCGAGGCTATCGATCACCGGAGCGAAGATCGGCAGGACGATCAGGGTGATCTCGATCCAGTCGAGGAAGAAGCCCAAGAGAAAGACCACGATCATGATCATGGCCAAGACCCCCCAGGGGCCGACGCCCAGGCTGTTGATCAGCTCCTCGATCAAGTAGTCCCCGCCTAAGCGCTTGAAGACCAGCGAGAAGCAGGTGGCGCCGACGAAGATTCCGAAGATCATCGCGTTGGTGGCTGCCGCGCGATAGCAGACGTCCTTCAGCACCGCATAGGAGAGCCGCCGGTTGAAGAGGGCGAGCAAGGTCGCGCCGATGGCGCCGATGCCCGAGGCCTCGGTCGGGGTCGCCCAGCCGGCGAAGATCGAGCCCAGCACCAGCACGATCAGAAAGACCGGCGGTATGAAGGTCTTGATCACCATCGCCGAGAGGTTGATGCCGGTGGGGCCGTCGCCGCGATCCATCGGTGGCGCATGCTCCGGCTGCAAGGCCGCCTTGGTCATGATGTAGGCCACGTAGAGGACAGCCAGCAGGAGGCCCGGCATGAGCGCACCGATGAAAAGCACACCCACCGGCACGCTCAGCTGATCGGCCATCAGCACCAGCATGATCGAAGGCGGAATCAAGATCCCCAAGGTGCCCGACGAGGCTATGGTGCCGGTCGCAAGGCGCGCGTCGTAGCCGCGCTTCAACATCTCCGGCAGCGCCATCAGGGTCAAAAGGACGACGGAGGCACCGATGATGCCGGTGGTCGCCGCCAATATCGTGCCCAAGAGAGTGACCGAGATTGCCAGCCCCCCGGGGAGCCTGCGGGTCAAGAGCTGCAGGGTATAGAGCAGGTCCTCGGCGATGCCGGATTTCTCCAGCATCGTCCCCATGAAAATGAACATGGGAATGGCCACCAGAATGATGTTCTCGACCGAGCCGGCGTAGATCCTGAGCGGCAGGGCATTGAAATGCGCCACCCTGAACTCGCCGACCATGATGCCGATGATACCGAAGGCCAAGCCCAGCCCGCCCAGGACCAGGGCCACGGGAAAGCCGGTGAAGATGAAGAGCGCCATGCAGAGCAGCATGGCGATGGGGAGGATCTCGTACCAAGGCATGGCCGGCTAGTCCTGCCGACCGTTCGGTCTGTGGTCGCCGCGATCGCGGATCTCGGCGTGGGCGGCGGCGTCGCGCGCCAGCTCCTCCTCGACCTCGTGCTTCAGATCGTCGATCTCATCGCCCTTGACGTAGCGATTGGCGAGGGACCGTAGCTCTCCCGGCCCGAAAAGAAAGACGATGTTGCGCAACAGGATCGAAAGCGCAGCAATCGCCAGAAAACCGAAGCCGATCACCAAGCTTGACTTGATGATCCAGCGCATCGGCAGGCCGGTCGTCGCCGAGGAGCCTTCGTTCATCAGGAAGGAATTCCAGACCAGCTGGCTGGCCGAGAGGTCCACCACCAGAAGCGTGTAGGGCAGCACGAACAGCAAGCAGCCGAAGATCTCGATCCAGGCACGCCTGCGCTGGCTGAAGTTTTCTCGCAGAAACTCGACCCGCACATGCCCGTTGCGGATGTAGGTGAAGCCCAGGCAGAGCATGAAGAGAAAGCCGTGCAGGTGCCACTCCAGCTCTTGCGCTTTGGTCGAAGGCAAGAACTGGTAGAGCGCCGTCTGCTGAAACTCCGGATAGACGTTCAACAGCTTGCGCTGCAGCACGTCATAGAGAATGACCAAGGCCATCGGCAGAAACAGCCAGGCGGCCAGGCGGCCGACCGCATCCGTCACTGCGGCCAAGCCGTCGCTGATCGAAAGAAGCGCGCGCATGCTCAAAGGTCCGGATAGGCAGGCAAGGGCGAGGCGCTCCGAGAGAACGGACCGCCTCGCCGGCCTCTAGGGCCAGACTGGACCCTGCCCGATCGGCGCTTAGTTCAGGTAGCCGAGATCGCGCCAGACGGCATAGTTCTTGCGGAAGGTCTGCAGGCTGTCCCAGACCCGCTTGAACTCCGGATCCTGCGTCAAGTCGGCGACCACCGTCTGCCAAGCCTCTTCATAGGCGGCCAAGGTTTCCGGCGACCACTTGTGGATCTGCACACCCTTGTCCTGCAGCTCCTGCAGTGCGGCGAACTGAATGGCCTCGCCCTCGGCAAGGCCGTAGCGCACGGAATCGCCACAGACCGCGCCGATCTGGGCCTTCTGCACGTCGGAGAGCTCGTCGTACTGCTCTTTGTTCATCATCAAGTCGAACATGGTCGACTGCTGATGCCAGCCGGGGAAGTAGTAGTGGTCCGCCACCTGATAGAAGCCGAGCTTCAGGTCGATGGCGGGCATGGAGAACTCGGTGGCGTCGATGGTGCCAAGCTCCAAGGCCGGGTAGATGTCGCCGCCGGCCAAGAGCTGGGTGGAAACGCCCATCTGCTCCATCACCTTCGCGCCCAGGCCGAAGAAGCGCATCTTGAGGCCCTTCAGGTCCTCGGTCGACTTGATCTCCTTCTTGAACCAGCCGGAGGCCTCCGGCGCGATGATGCCACACATCTCGGAGTAGATTCCGTACTTGGCATAGATCTCTTCGAACAGAGGCTTGCCGCCGCCGAAATAGAACCAGGCGAGGTACTCGGGCGCTGCCGGGCCGAAGGGAACGGCCGAGAAGAGCTGCAGAGCCGGCACCTTGCCGGCCCAATAGCCGGGCGTCGACCAGCCGGCATCCACGGCACCGCTTGCGACCGCTTCGAAGGTCTCCAGGGCCGGCACGATGGCACCCGGCTCTTGGAAGGTGATGCGGATCTCGCCGTCCGACACCAGGCCGATCTGCTCGTCGATCCGCTTGCCCAAGGTGCCTAGCTGCGTCAGGGAGCCGGGATAGGTGCTTTGCATGTCCCAACGCACTGGGCGCGCCTCGGAATCGCTGCTCGCCACCAGCCCAAGGCCCCAGACTCAGCGCGAGAACGCTCGCTGCCGCAGCGACGCTCTTAGCAATAGTCATCTCTAGAAGTCCTCCCGTTCTGCCCCCTCATGGAACCGACCCTTAGCGCGCTCACACGCTGATGCCGTGAGCCTCTCAAGGTCTGGATCTCGGCCGAAACGCAAAGCCAGGGCGGTCTTTGCGCGTCGGCGGCGAGTCTAGCCCTGAGCCGGTGGCCAAACAAGGTGAAAACGGCAGCAACACTGGCCAATCCAGCCCGGTCACGAAGAGGTAACGCAGCCGTCATCCCCTTGCGCAATGCCCTGGAACACCCTAGGGTCCGAGTTACCGGACGCAACCGGAAAGTAACGTCCAGACGAAGATCTGCAGACTCGAAGAGGGGAGTACGAACAGTGAAGAAGACTTTCGCCGCGATTGCAGTCGTTGCTGCAAGCGGATGGCTGCTTGCTGCGCCGGCTGGCGCCAACGAGTGCAGCCCTGCCGCCTACAAGGCTTGGACCGACGAGTCCGGCGCCTACACCAGGGTGGGTGCGCATCAATTGGCCGACATGTGCTTCGAGGCAGCCGACAGCACCGGCGACGGGCGCATCAGCCGGCAAGAGTGGTCCAACAGCATCAATGCTTGGTTCAGCGATCTCGATGCCAATAACGACGACCGGATCACGCACAACGAGTTTTTGCAGAACGAGCCTGGCACCGCCGATTAGCGGCAGCCTGCAACGCAAGGAGTAGGACGTATGTACAGGTCTTTGACCCTGATCGCGGCCTTGGCCACCAGCGGGTGGCTGATGGCCAGCCCGGCCAATGCCAACGACTGCAATCCGGCAGTCTGGCATTTCTACAAGGCCGACGGCCTCAGCACCACAAGAGTGGGCGCCCACAAGCTGGCCGATATGTGCTTCCAGGCCGCCGACTCCAACAACGACGGCCATATCGACCAGAACGAGTGGTCCAACAGCACCAACAACTGGTTCAGCGATCTCGATCAGAACAGCGACGACACGGTGAACCACAACGAGTTCCACCAGTGGGAGCCCGGCTCGGAGTAACCGGCAACGCCCCTCGGCTTCGGCTCGGGGCCGCTGATTGTTTCTGTTGCCTGTCGCTGCGGCAGGCGCTATACACCGCGCCTCGCTGGCGCTTTGCCGTCGGCGATACGCATTCCGGGGAGTAGCTCAGCCTGGTAGAGCACTGTGTTCGGGACGCAGGGGCCGGAGGTTCGAATCCTCTCTCCCCGACCAAGGCGACAAAACGCCGGGTCTTCGCGCGAGCGGGCCCGGCGCTTTTGCTGTCCCTCCTGCTGGCAGCGGAGGCTTTGGCGGAACCGGCGATCGGCCGCCTGAATCATGCCGGCTATCGCCAGCAAAGGCACTGCACCGCCGTTCTGGTGGCGCCCGACATAGCGCTGACCGCCGCCCATTGCCTCGAGGGGCTCGAAGCCAAGGAGAGCCACCTCCTCCTAGGCTATGATCGCGGCGACTGGCTCGAGCATCTCAGACCCAGTCGGCTTGTGCCGCTCGGGCGCGATCTGGCCGCCCTCTGCCTACGCAAATCCGCGAAGACTCGACCACTGCCCTTGGCCGGTACATCGGCGGATCAGGGCGACAGCTTGACGGCAGCCGGTTACGGCAAGCCTGCCGTGCATCGTCTGCAGCGCCGTGATTGCAATGTTGTCGTCGCCGACGATGAGGGCACCCTCAGACTCGATTGTCCCCTGCCTTCCGGCAGCTCGGGTGGGCCTCTGCTGCGCGACGGTGAGGTTGTTGCCATCGCCGTTGCCAGCAACGCCGCCCAGTCTCTTGCGATCGGTGTTGGCCCTGCCCGCCAGGAAGGCCTTTGCCAGGAATGAGGAGCGGGGCCGCGGGCCCTCAAGACCAAAGTCGAAGATCGTCAGGTTGCCCGTGGACTCCTGCGGACGTTATGGTCGAGCCTAGACTCTCCGGGCCCGATCACGCTTGCTAAAGGACCCTCGACATGGTGGCGGCAGATAGGAGCCTGACTTGGGGTAGCATTGATGCTCGTTCGGGTTTTTCTGTTTGGTCCGCTGCACGCATTGTTCTACCGAATTCCGGCCTCAAAGCGATCAGGAATGCGCTCTTTATTGCGACGGTCTGCACGGGTTTGGCGTCAACTTCGGCTGCCCAGGGGCCTGCGGAGGGATATGGAGCCCTTTACGACAACACCTTCGGCGGGGATCTGCACTTCGATCCCCTGCGGCAGTACCTGCCACGCAGCGACCTCTTCATGCCGGTTCCGGGCGGGGTCGTCGCCATAGAGGACGAATCCAGCCTTGGGCTTTCGGTCGAGGAGAGGCAGGCAAACATGCATGGTGGCCTGGTCGTCGGCTACTGCCTGCGCGCCAGCTGTTCGCGCGTCACCCACATTGCGGTTATGCAGATCTGCAACAACCAGGTCGGCGGCAAGGACGGCTCGGACCGGCTGGTTCTGGGTGTGATGAAGCTGCCGATAGGCAACGCGCCGGGCCGGCTACTCTCGCTGCAAGGCCGGAACTATGCCGAGAACTTCCTACAGTTCGGCCCCTTCACCCAGGACCTAGTGGAAGACGTCGCAACCGACGGCTCAGCCGTCCAGAACATCATTGCCGAAGGTAAGGGACCGGTGGCGCCGCTCAGCGACAGCGGTATCGTTCCCGCAGCGCAGCAAGGACCGGAAACCAGAACCCTACGCTATGGGGTTATCGGCTTCGAGGAGTCGACCTTGCGCATCCCGCGCTTGGAGGTCCGCCACCTCTGCAAGCAGCCGCTCAGCTAACCGCCAAAATGAAAGCGGCGCTCTAAACTAGAACGCCGCCTCCGGTAACGTGACTGGGCCGCTCGGGTCAGCCCTGATCACCCCGATCCGGGGGATCGGGTATCAGCGCTGGCCGAGGAGGCTGCTCCCCTGCCGACGCCGCGCACCCAGATAACCCGAGACAACTCGCAGATCACTCGACATTGGATCACCTCCTTTCCTGTTGTTGAAACCACGACTCAGAGGCTAAGCACAGCGTTCGCGCCGTGCCAAGCAAAACTCACGCGAAAAGCCACGCGACATGCCTTGCCGCGTGGCCTCGAGCGTTACCTTGTCCAACCAAGCCGCTAGGGCCCGGGCAGAGCCTCAGCCCTGGCGGACCTTGAAGCGCGGGTCCTTCTTGTTGATCACATAGACCCGGCCGCGACGGCGGACGACGCGGCAGTTCTTCTCGCGCAGCTTCGCGGTGCGCAGCGAGTTCTTGATCTTCATTGCCCTCGATCCGATACAAACACGAAGGCGCGCCCCCCTCGGAGTCTTCTAGAGAAAACCGGTGAGAGCCGCCCCAAATTCAGAGCGCGGGAGTATAGTCGGGGCCATCGCCAGGTCAAGGGCCGAGATGCCCCCTTCCCTACCGTCTCGTTACCGCGCAGAAAGCAGATATGGCTTCCCCTCCCCCGACGCAAGCTCTGCGCATCTTTGTGATCAACCTCGAACGTGCCGGCGAGCGCTGGGAGAAGACCCGGAGTGGGCTGGCCGCCCTGGGCTTGTGCGCAGAGCGTTTTGCGGCGATCGATGCCAAGCTCGGCCAGCACCAGGCGGTCTCGCGCTATGACGAGGCCGCCTCCCTGCGATTCCAGGGCGCGCCGCAGACGGCCGCCACCATGGGCTGCTTCGCCAGCCACTACCTGCTTTGGCAAGAGATCGCCGCAGCCGGCGAGGCCGCGCTCGTCCTGGAGGACGACCTGGCCTTCGATCCTGGTTTTCGCCAGGCGCTGGCGCTCGGCCAAGGGCTTATAGAGAGCCATCGCTACATTCGCCTGGCGGCATTGAGCCAAGGGCGAAAACCCATTGTCCTGAAGGCGTTGGACGAGGAGTACAGCCTCGCTTTCTATCGCCGCCGGCCGATGGGCTCGCAAGCCTACCTTCTCAGTCCGGACGGGGCGGCCAGACTGCTGCGCCACGCCGAGCGCTGGCGAGAGCCGGTCGACGACTTCCTGGACGCCTATTGGCGCCACGGCCTCACGGCCTATGCCATTCTGCCTTATCGCGCCCAGCATCGAGACGCCGGCTTCTCCTACATTCAAAGTGGCACCGAGGCCTATCGGCGTAGCCCCTCGGAGCATCTGCGCTTCAAGCTGCACCGTCGAATCGACGCCGTGAGGGCCCGGCTGTGGCTCTTGCGCAACCGACCCGGCTAGACGGTCCGAGTGATGTCCGACCTGCCGCTCTATGTCATCAACCTGGACCGCGCGCCCGAGCGCTGGACCAAGCTGGCGGCCGGGCTGCAGGCCGAGGGACTCTCGGCTGATCGCTTTTCTGCAATCGACGCCGCGCGCGGTGAGCACGAGGCGATGAGCCGCTATGACGAAGCAGCAACGCTCGCACGCCGCGGTCTCCCCTTGCGGCCCAGCGAGCTGGGGGTCTTCGCCAGCCACGTCCTGCTGTGGCGACAGATCTTGGAGAGCGGAAAACCGGCGGTGATCTTGGAAGACGACGTCGCCATCGAGCCCGGATTCGCCACCGTCCTGGCGATCACCGCCCGGATCATTGACGACCACCATCTGATTCGCCTGAGCGCGCTCCAGCAGGGCCGGAAGCCGCGTTTCGTCTGTGACCTGGGAGAGGGCTACCGCCTGATGCGCCACAACAAGGGCCCCGGCGGCCTGCAGGCCTATGCCCTGGCGCCAGCCGGCGCCGCACGCCTGTTGCGCGATTGCGAGACCTGGTTCGAGCCGGTCGACGATCACGTCGACGCCTATTGGCGCCACGGCTTGGCCGCGCTGGCGATCATGCCCTATCGCGCCCGCCACCACGACGAGGGGCGCTCTTACGTGCAGCTGGCCGAACCGCCGCGGCGCGGTCCGTGGGCCTGGATCAGGCGCAAGCTGCAACGACGCCTGGATCGGCTTCGCGCTTACCTCTGGCTGGCAACACACCCGCCGAAGCGCCGATGACGGCCGAGCAGCCGCTGCGGGCCAATCCCGCCGTGGGACTGGCCGATCACGTTCGCCAGACCATCCGACTGGCGGTACCGGTGATGCTGGCCCGCTGCGGCTTCATCATCATGGTGACGGTCGACACCGTGATGACGGGCCAGGTGAGTGCGCAGATGCTGGCCCACTACGGCATCTCCATGGCGCCGCACATCACCGTGCTGGTGGTGGGAATCGGGCTGATGGCGGCGACCACCATCCTGACCGCGCAGGCCAGGGGCGCCCGGCGCGATCGGGAGATCGGCGACATTTGGCGCACGGCCCTGGCGATTGCCGTCGTGCTGGGACTCCTGGCCGGCACCTTGCTTTCCTATGGCGAGGAAATCCTGCTGCTGCTCGGCCAAAGCAACGAGCTGGCTCTGCACGGCGGGGCTGCGGTGCGCGCCTTCGCCTACGGCATGCCGGGCCTCTTTCTCTTCCTCGCCTGCGCCTTCCTTCTGGAAGGCATCGGCCGGCCGCAGATCGGCATGGTGATCACGCTCTCCGGCAACCTGGTCAACGCCGGCGTCAACTGGCTCTTGATCGAAGGGCATTGGGGCTTTCCGGCGATGGGGGCGGCCGGTGCCGCGATGGGCACCACGGTCACCCGCTGGACCATGTTCGCCGCCGCACTGGTCTACATCCTGGTGATCATGCCGGACCGGGATCACTTCCGGCTTTTGGGGCGAAGCCTGCCGCTGAGCACAGCCATCAAACAGCTCAAGCTAGGCCTCCCCCTCGCCCTCTCGGTTGGCCTGCAGACGGCGGCATTGGCGGCACTGGCGACCTTTGCCGGCTGGCTGGGCGAAGATCCGCTGGCCGCCTTCCAGATCGCCAACAACGTGGTGGCCTTCCTTTTCATGCTGTCGATCGGCATGGCGAACGCGACCTCGGTGCGCGTCGCCAATGCCGTCGGCCGGCGCGATCAGGCCGGGCGCGTCACCGCCGGCTTGACCGGCTTGGGCCTGATCTTGTGCCTGCAGCTGCTGGTGGCCATCGCCATCGAGCTCTTCCCGGGGCTGCTGGCGCAGGTCTACACCAGCGAGGAGGCGGTCTTGGCCTTGGCGCTGCCCACCTTCGTCTGGGTCGGCTTCACCGTAGTCGCCGACGGCGGGCAGGCAGTGCTGCAAGGCGCGCTGAGGGCCATGGGCGAGGTCTGGGTGCCGCTGGCACTCTATGTCGCCTCCTACTGGCTTTTCATGGTGCCCTTGGGCTATCTGCTAGCCAATCGCTGGGGCTGGGGTGTCGAGGGGCTCTTGGCCGCTCTTTTCCTCGGCTATGCCGTGGCCGCCGGGGCCATGGCCCTACGCTTCCGCACCATGAGCCTGCGAGAGGTCCGCCCGCTATGACCGATCAGCTATTCGTCGACCCTGCCAACCTGTCACCCAGCACGCGCCAAGCCCTTGCCGAGGCCGACCGCTGCCTGAAACTGGGCGAGATGGCCAAGGCCCAAGCCGCCTATCAGCAGGCGCAAGCCGCGGCACCCCAAGACCCGACCATTCCCTACATCATGGCCGGCCTCTTGCGTCAGCGTGGCCAACCCATGCCGGCCCTCTCGCTCTCGCTTGCCGCCTTTCGACTGGCGCCGGCGGATCCCATGGCCCGCTTGGCACTGGTGGCGGCCCTCCGCGGCGCGCGCTTTACCAAGGCGGCCCCGGCCGTCGTCCAGACGCTGCTGACGCTCTTTCTCTCCCCCGATGTCTCCGCACAGGAGCTGGTCGGACCCAGCCTCTCCTTGTTGCGCAGCATCTGGCCGATGCAAAGCCTGCTGGCGGCGGCCGACCAGGAAGCTCAGCTGGCCGAGCTGCTCGGTGACGAAAACAGCCGCAAGGCCACAGAGCAGCTCTTCGCGGAACCACTGGCGCGCGCGCTCTTGAGCCGGGCACTGCTGCCGGACCCGGAAATCGAGCAGCTCTTCACCGCGCTCAGGCGCTACCTCCTAGAGACCGCGCAATCCGGCGCGCCGCTGCCCTTCTCGCAGGGCATGGTGGCCACCTTGGCGCTGCAGGCGGAGATCACGGACTATGCCTGGGTCTCGACAGCGGCCGAACAGGAGGCCGTGTCGGCCTTGCAAGCAGGCCCGACCTGGGATGCACCTCGGCTCTTGCAAGCGCTCTATGGACGACCGCCGACGGACGCCACTGCACCGGATGCGCCTTTGGCCGGCGGTCCCGACGGCGGCTCACTGGCCCTGCTGCATCAAAGGCTCTTCATGGAGCCGAAGCGCGAGGCTCAGCTTGCCGCCACACTGCCGCGTCTCGTCGCAGCCGAGCCCGACAGCAAAGAGACGCCTGTTTTTCCTCGCTGGCGGTCTCTGACACAGCAACCGCCGCGTCCCTTGGCGCAGGTTCTCTCCGAGGTCCTGCCCCACCTTCCGGCAGCGGACTGGCCCTCGACGGAAGCCCCCAGGGTCCTGATCGCCGGCTGCGGCACCGGGGGCACGGCGGTGCGGGCCGCCAGCCGCTATGCTGGCTGCCGGATCCTGGCGCTAGACCGCTCCCTGAGGGCGCTTGCCTACGGCCGCCGGCAGAGCGAGGCGCTGGCGGTGAGCGAGGTGACCTTTGCTCAGGCCGATATCGCCGCGCTGCCGGATCCGACCGAGCTGCCGCCGCCGGGCGGCCCCTTCGAGGCGATCGAATGTATGAGCCTGTTGCATGAGCTGTCCGATCCCGCAGCCGCGCTTGCCGCCCTCGCGCGCCAGCTGGCGCCGGGTGGCATCCTGCGCCTCGGATTCTACCGCCGCCAGACACAGCAGGCGGTACAGGCCGCCCGAGCGCAATTGGAGAGCATGGGCGCCTCGCTGGAGAGGGATGCCCTGCCGGCCGCGCGCCAGGCGCTGTTGGCTCTGCCCGAGGATAGTCCGGCCAGGGCGATTGCCGGCGGCCTCGACTTCTACAATTTGGAGGGCTTTGCCGGATTGATGGCAAACGCCGATGCCAAGGGATTCACCTTGCCTGAGATTGCCGAGCTGCTGGCCGGTCAAGACCTGGACTTCCTGGGCTTCGAACTCATCGACCGCTCGGCGTTCGAGGGTTTCCGCAAGCGCCATCCGGCACCGGAGGCGACCCAGGACCTGGCGCTCTGGGCGGCCTTCGAGGAAGAGCATCCCAAACTGTTCCAGCAGTCCTACCAGCTTTGGGCACGCCCGAGGGCGACCGCTTAAGAGCGCCGACCGGAAGATGCTTTTCATGGTGATCGAGCGCTTCCGGAACAGCGACCCGGCGCCGATCTATGCCCGCTTTGCGCAACGCGGCCGGCAGCTGCCTGACGGCGTGACCTTCGTCGACAGCTGGGTCACCCTGGATGGCAGCACTTGCTATCAAGTGGTCGAAGCAACCGACCGGCAAGCGCTGGACCCCTGGATCGCCGCCTGGCACGACTTAGTCGGCTTCGAGGTCTTGGCGGTGCAATCGAGCAAGGAGGCGGCCCGGCGCTATGGACCTGGCTCCGGCGGCATCAAGCCATAGAGCGGCAGGGGCTCGCCATGGCCGCGGATGGTCTGCTCGCCCAAGGCCTCGGCTCGGGCCACGATCGCAGCACCTTCGGGCAGGTCGGCAGCCGCATCGAACAGCGCCTGGCTGAAGAGGATCGGCTGGCTGAAGCCACGGCTGATACTCTCGATGCGGCTAGCCACGTTGACGACATCACCCAGCACCGCTGCCTCCAAGCGCTGATCGGACCCGATGTCGCCAAGCAACCACCTCGCCGAAGTGAATACCTATGCCGATCCGGACCGGCGGCTGGTCGCCGCGGGCCGCGGTCCAGGCGTCGATCTCTCGCACCATGGCTTGCGCGCAGATCAAGGCCCGCACGCTATCTCGCGGGTCGCTGGTCAGACGACCGAAGGTGACCATCACGCCGTCGCCCAGGAACTTCTCCAGCGCGCCGCCGTGTCGGAAGGTGCACTCTGCCAACACGCGATGAAAATCGCGCAGCAGTGCGATCGTAGCCACCGGCTCCATCTTCGCGATGCGCCAGGTGAAGTCGACCATGTCGACGAAGACCACCGCCAGAGCCCGCACCTGAGGCTCCTCGAAGGGGTTGTCGCGCCCGGCCAGCGCGTCCGCCATCACCTGCGGCAGATAGCGCGACAGGTTCAGACGGGCGCGCTCCACGTTGGCATGCTGAGCGACCAATGCGCGAAGGCGGATGATGATCAAGGAAAGACAACAGGCCGTGACGACAAAGATCGCCATGTCGGCCAGCGCGTGGCCTATGCCGATGTAATAGGGATCGGCGACGATGCTTTGGCCGGCCCAAGCCTTGTCGCTGACGGTGAGTGTATCCGGCAGGGTGAGCAAGTAGGCGATGAGGCAGGCCCAGCAGAGCGCTGCCGAGATCCCTGACCAGGCCATCAATACCGGCCTGCCGGTGAAGGCATAAGAGGCAATAATCAACAGGATTCCTTCCTGCGAGCCGACATTGACGATTGCTTGCGGTGGAATCTCGCGCTCCGTCAGAAACTCCGGTTGAAAGACCAGGAAAACTATCAGAGAAAAATCTAGGAAGGTGATAAGGTATGAATAATACCGACGAGACGGGTAGACTCTCCTCGCATAATAATGCCCCCAAGGAACAACGACAATAACAAATACAAATAACACCCAATAAGATAGACGATACTCCGGGAGGAAAAGAAAGAGCAGCACAAGCAAGAAAGCCCCAATGGCGCTTCGCACTTGTGCTGCGATGCGCAGACCATAGAGCTCTTCCTGCACAAAGACCCGCGTAAGGCGGTCGCTGAGATTGCTCTGAAGGTGCCACAGCTGAGCGAAGCTGATATGTTGTTTGCTCGACACGGGTCGGCTCACGCGTGGCTGCGCGGAGGGTTCAGCACGGGCCTGGACAGGCCACCCGAAAATTCCGCGCAAGCCTGGCGGAAATCTTCACGGATGACTGGAATGCGCTCCCCTTCCATGGCAAAGAGCCTAGCCAATGCTGTTGTCGCGCACCACCGCCCGCGCTTTCCCGCGTGTGCGTCGGCATCCGCGCCAACAGACTGTGCGCGAGGCCACTGTCGAACAGGAAATGAGCGTGACATGAGCAGCGTCAAACTTCGCAAGCACAGTGAAGTCCTGGCGGAATACCTCTCGCCGGCGGGAAAGCGGGTGCTGGACGTCGGCTGCGGCGGGGGCGCCCTGGTCCGCTACCTCGCCCGCAAGGGGGCCGAGGCAGTCGGCATCGACCCTCTTGAGCAGGCCATCGAGAGGGCCAAGGCGGCCGACCCGGTCGAGGGCACCAGCTTCCGGCTGGGCGGCGGCCAAGACCTGCCGTTCCCTAACGGCAGCTTCGACGTCGTCTGCTTTTTCAATTCCCTGCACCACGTGCCCGAAGACCTGATGGCAAAGGCACTGGAGGAAGCCAAAAGGGTGGTGCGGCCGGGCGGCCTCATTTATGTGCTGGAGCCAGTCGCTGCCGGCGCCTATTTCGAGCTGATGCGCCCGGTCGATGACGAGACCGTGGTGCGCGACCAGGCGATCGCGGCTTTGGCACACTTCGCAGACAGCGGCAGCCTCCAGGCGTTGGAGGAGATCCACTATCTCGCACCCTATCGCTACAAGGATTTTGCGCAGCTGGAGCGCGAATCCCTGTCAGTCGACCCGACACGGGCAGCAAGACTTGAGGCACACCGCGACGCCCTCGCGTCGGGATTTGAACAGGCGGCGGAGCCCGATGGAGACGGTGGCTATCTGTTCCGTCAGCCCACGCGGCTCAATCGTTTCGTGAAAGCGGCTTAGGCTCAGATGTCGATCACCTACACCTCACCCCATCACAGTCCCGAGGATCCCGGCGGCCTCATCCGCGAGACCCTGAACCTCGGCGCCGACTTTCCGGGTCCGGCAGCGGATATCTTGCTGTCTTGGTCGCTGAGGTTGGCTGACGACCTGCCGCCCCACGTGGCGGCCGGGCGCCTGTTGGAGCGCTACGGACTATCCGACGCGCCATTGCCGCCCGGCCCCTGCGGAGAGCTGGTCAGCCTGCTGAGCCAAGCAGCCGTCGAGCCCGCCCCGCGCCCCGCCCGGCGGCGCGGCGGCTGGAGGAGCAGGAGAAACTGATGAGCGACGAGCGGAAGCTCGACCCGGCGGTCGCGCATAACAAGGAGCTCTGGAACAAGCTGGTTCCGCTGCACCTGGAATCCGAGCTCTATGACGTGGCCGGGTTCAAGGCCGGACGCATCGGCCTGGGCAAGCTGGAGCAGGAGGAATTGGGTCCGGTCGCCGGCAAGCGGCTTTGCCATCTGCTCTGTCACTTCGGCCTCGACACACTTTCCTTCGCCAGGCTGGGCGCGCGGGTGACCGGCTACGACATCTCCGACAAGGCCCTGGCAGCTGCCCGCGGTTTGGCCCGCGACTGCAAGCTCGACGCCGACTTCGTCGAGGGCGAGATCGCCCAGCTGGACCAAAGGCTGAAGGGGCCCTTCGACATCGTCTACATGTCGTGGGGCGTCTTGGGCTGGATTGCCGATCTCGACAAACTAGCGCGCGACATCGCAAATCTGCTCGCACCCGGCGGTATCTTCTACATCATCGAGGGCCACCCCTTGGTGAATGCCTTGAGCGAAGACTGGAAACCTGAAGGAGGCGGGCCGGCCTTCGGCTATGACTACGAGCTGCCGAGCGACCAGACCTTGGTCTATACCTTCCATGGCTACGCTGCGGCGATCGACCACTTCGAAAAGCGACACGCCTACGACTGGGTGCACGGGCTTGGCCGCCTCGTCACCGCGCTTGCCAAGACCGGGCTGGTGATCGAGTTCCTGCACGAGCATGGCAAGCTTGCCTGGCAGCAGCTGGAGTGCATGGTCGAGGATGGCGAGGGCTATTGGGTCATGCCGGAGGGGGCACCCTGGCTGCCGGTCAGCTTTTCACTGAAGGCGCGCAATCCCTAGCGCCCGATCGCTGAGCGTCAGGACGCAAGAGAAATCGGGCGTGCTAAAGAAGAATCCGCCACACGCGAAAGTTATGCTGCGGTGCGGCATAAACTCTCTCGTTCCTAAGTGGAATTTATGGCAGGATCCGTGCATCTTACAAAGACCGGTCTCTCGCAAGGCGCGGACCCCATAGACAGCAGGATCGAAAGGCAGGGAGGGGGCATGAAGATCGCCATCCCACGTGAGCGGCGCGACGGCGAAACGCGCGTTGCCGCATCACCGGAAACGGTAAAGAAGCTTAGCGGACTGGGCGCAGAGATCGTCGTCGAATCCGGCGCTGGCCTGGCCAGCGCGACTACCGACAAGGCCTTCGAAGAGGCAGGGGCCAGCATTGCGAGCGACGCCGCCAGCGCGCTCGCGGGCGCCGAGGTCGTGCTCAAGGTGCAACGCCCGCTGGCCGATGAACTGCCGTTGCTGGAAAAGGGTATGCATCTCATCTGCGTGCTGGACCCCTATCGCACGGCCGACGAGATGCCGGCACTCGCCGCCAGCGGGGCGACTGCGTTTGCCATGGATCTCATGCCGCGCATCACCCGCGCACAGTCGATGGACGTGCTGTCCAGCCAGGCCAACCTCGCCGGCTACAAGTCCGTGCTGGATGCCTGCGAGCAGTACACCGGCTGCTTTCCCATGATGACCACGGCGGCCGGCACCATTCACCCGGCCAAAGTGCTGGTGATGGGCGCCGGCGTGGCCGGCCTTCAGGCCATCGCCACGGCGCGCCGGCTGGGTGCGATCGTGATGGCCACCGACGTCCGGCCCGCCGCCAAAGAGCAGGTGATGAGCCTGGGCGCCAAGTTCGTGGCGGTGGAGGACGAGGAGTTCAAGCAGGCCGAGAGCGCCGGCGGCTACGCCAAGGAGATGA
Source organism: Rhodospirillales bacterium (assembly GCA_963669385.2). Classification (GTDB taxonomy): domain Bacteria; phylum Pseudomonadota; class Alphaproteobacteria; order Kiloniellales; family JACOMY01; genus JACOMY01. Next base: position 68,319 of record CAXXGD010000058.1, on the reverse strand, counting down.
GCGCGGAGTACCAGAAGAAGCAGGCCGCCCTCATTGCCGAGACCATCGCCAAGATGGATATCGTGATCACCACCGCTCAAATCCCTGGCAGGCCGGCTCCCCGGCTGGTCAGCGCCGAGATGGTCCGCTCGATGAAGCCCGGCTCGGTCCTGGTCGACCTGGCCGTCGAAACCGGCGGCAATGTCGAGGGCTCAGCCGTCGGCCAGGTGGTCGATCAGGACGGCGTCTACATTGTCGGCCACCGCAACGTGCCCGGCCGCATGGCCTCCGTGGCCAGCCAGCTCTATGCCCGCAACCTCTTCAATTTCCTCGCCCTTTTCCTCGACAAGGAGAAGGGCTTGCAGATTGATTGGGAGGACGATGTGGTGACCGGAACCCTGGTTACCAAGGACGGAGGCATCGTGCACGAGCGCGTGCGCGACCTGGCCCCAGAGGCCGAGCCCGCCCCTACTCCCGCCGGCGAGCCCGAGACGGTGCAGGCGCAGCCGGCGGAGGCGTCCGAGTCCGGCAGCGAAAGTGCTGCTCCGGCGCCAGCGGCAGAGGCAGTGGCCGAAGAAGAGCCGAGCGAGGGCGTGATCGTAGAGTCCGTCGCCTTCAGTGAGCGCGAGGCTGCCTCCGGCAGCGCGCTGAAGAGCCTCGCAGCTGCGGCCGAAGCGACGGCGGCGGCTGTCCGCTCGACCGGCTCTGGCGCCCCGCTCCCCAGCGACGGGAGCCTTGCAGCAGCGGCGTTGGCGACCGCGGCCGCCGTGGCCAGCGAGACTGCCTCTGCGCCGGAGGCCGAGGCCGAGCCGGAGTTCCAGAGCCCGGAGGCCAACATCGCCGTCAGCTCGGCAAGCGACAAGCTTGCCGACGACACGGCCGACGTCGAAGCGGACGAGACGCCACCACCGCCGCCGGGGCCGGAAGCCGACACCCTAAGAGCGCAAAGCGCCCGCGAGCAGATCGCCCTTGAGGAGGGCAATGACGACGGCGGGGCCGAGACGACCAAGGAGCCGCAGTCATGAGCGACCTCAAGCACCAGATCGAGGCCATAAAGGAGCACGCCGACAGCCTGTCGGACAAGCTATCCGCCCTGGCCGACCAAGCGGGCACGGCCGGTCAGGCGGTTGTCGAAAGCGCAGGCCACGGCGAATCCTCGACCCTGATCTTCGGCCTGACCATCCTGATCTTGGCGATCTTCGTCGGCTATCACGTGGTATGGCGGGTGACGCCCGCCCTGCACTCGCCCTTGATGGGCGTCACCAATGCGATCTCCTCGGTCATCATCGTCGGTGGCCTGATCGCCGCCGGAGCCGAAGCCGCCCCCTTCTCGGAGGTCATGGGCTTCATCGCCGTGACCCTGGCATCGGTCAACATTTTCGGCGGCTTTATCGTCACTTACCGCATGCTGTCGATGTTCAAGAAGAAGCCGAAGCCGGCTGCCAAGGCGAAGGCCTGAGAGGGGAATTGCATCGATGAATTACGAACTGGCCTCGCTGCTCTACCTGGTCGCGTCGATTTGCTTCATCCTGGCCTTGCGTGGCCTGTCGCATCCGGAAACGAGCCGCCGAGGCAACCTCCTGGGCATGATCGGCATGGCGATCGCCATTGCCACCACACTTGCCCTGCCGTCCGTCGGCAATATCTGGCTGATCATCTTAGGCATCGCCATCGGCGGCACGATCGGCACCCTGGTGGCGCTGCGGATCGAGATGACCGCACTGCCGCAGCTGGTGGCAGCCTTTCACTCCCTGGTCGGTCTGGCGGCCGTGTTCGTCGCCATCGCCGCCTTCTACAACCCCGCTGCCTATGGCATCGGCGTTGCCGGCGACATCAAGACCAACAGCGCGATCGAAATGGCGATCGGCCTGGCGATCGGCGCGATCACCTTCACCGGCTCGATCGTCGCCTTCGCGAAGCTGCAGGGCTTGGTGTCAGGCAAGCCGGTGGTCTTCCCGATGCAGCACTGGCTGAACCTGCTGCAGGGCATCCTCTTGATCTTGCTCACGGTCTGGATGGTGGCGAACACCTCCGATACCGCGCTGTGGCTCATTCTGATCATCTCGCTGGCGCTCGGCATTCTGCTGATAATTCCGATCGGCGGCGCCGACATGCCGGTGGTGATCTCGATGCTCAACTCCTATTCGGGTTGGGCTGCCTGCGGCATCGGCTTCACCTTGGGCAACAACTTGCTGATCATCACCGGCGCGCTCGTCGGTTCTTCCGGCGCGATCCTCAGCTACATCATGTGCAAGGGCATGAATCGCTCGTTCTTCTCGGTGATCTTGGGCGGATTCGGCGGCGATGGCGCGGTCGCGGCGGGCGGGTCCGGCGATGACGACAGGACCTACAAGCAGGGCGCTGCCGACGATGCCGCCTTCCTCATGCGTAACGCCAGCACGGTGATCATCGTGCCTGGCTACGGCATGGCCGTGGCCCAGGCCCAGCATGCGCTGCGGGAGATGGCGGATCTCTTGAAGGCCGAAGGGGTGGAGGTAAAGTATGCCATTCACCCGGTCGCTGGGCGCATGCCGGGGCACATGAACGTCCTCTTGGCCGAGGCCGGCGTTCCCTACGACGAAGTCTTCGAGATGGAGGAGATCAACCGCGACTTCTCCGCCGCCGAGGTGGCCTTCGTGATCGGCGCCAACGACGTCACCAACCCGGCCGCCAAGACTGACAAGGCATCGCCGATCTACGGCATGCCGATCCTCGACGTCGAAAAGGCGCAGAACGTGCTCTTCGTCAAGCGCTCGATGAACCCGGGCTATGCCGGCGTCGACAACCCACTGTTCTATATGGATCAGACGATGATGCTGCTGGCCGATGCCAAAAAGATGAGCGAGGATATCGTGAAGGCCCTGGAGCAGTAGCAAGCTTGCCGGCGGCGGACGACGGGGCTGACCGCCAAAGGCACGACGAAGGTTTCGCTCGTTGCCCGCTTGCGCTATTTTCCGGGTTCGGGTTCGACACGCAATGGCATGATGAGGGGTGAAAAAGTCATGGCAGAAGAGGTTCTCGAAGCGACGCAGGAAGAGGTGAAGGCGGAGGACGCCTTTGCCGGGTTCATATTCAGTGCTCGTCGCGCGACCTCACTGCTGAATTCGAACATGCGGCAGCGCGGGATGTCGTCCGACGACATCAACGACTGGCTGACCTTGCGCCTGCTGCAAGCAGAGGGGCCCACCCAGCTCAACAAGATCGCTTGGTCGCTGGCGCTGGAGCGCAAGGACATGCTGGGGAATGCAGACCGGCTGCAGGCGGCCGGACTGGTCGACTTTGCCGACGAATCCAGCATCATCCGCTTTCACCAGACCGTGGCCATCACCGAAAAGGGGCAGCAGAAGCTGACATCCTATGAGGACGGACTGGCGGGCCTGGCGAAAGAAGTGGCCAAGATTGTGTCCGCCCCGCGCTTGCTCAGCTACTCGCGAGATGTCGGCAGGGTTGCACGCGGCCTCAGCCGGCGTTAGTGCCTCGACAGACTAGGACACGACCGCGGAAGACGGGAGGGACGAGCATGGCAAGCCAAACGCTCGGTATTCTGGGTGCCGGCACCATGGGAACCGGTATCGCGATCGCCAGTGCACAGGCGGGCTACGAGGTGATCCTGGTGGATAGTTCGGCCTCGCAGCTGGATCGCGCCCTCGCCAAGGCGCGCAGCTTCTACGACCGCGCCATCGAGAAAGGCCGCATGGAGGCCGAGGCCGCAGAGGCGGCACTGGGCCGGCTAAGCGGCACGGAAGAATTGGGGGGGCTGGCCGACAGCGACGTGGTCGTCGAGGCGATCTTCGAGGACTTCGAGTTGAAGGCGGAGGTCTTCCGGCGCCTCTCCTCAGTCCTGCGGAGCGACGCCCTGGTCGCCACCAATACCTCCTGCCTCAAGGTCTCCGACCTGGCGCAGCACATCGATAATTCAAGCCGCTTCCTCGGGCTGCACTATTTCAGCCCGGCAGAAATCAACCCGCTGGTAGAGGTGGTACGCGGCGAGGCGACCGACCAAGCAGCCTTCGACAAGGCCATGGACTTCGTTCGAGGAACCGGCAAGAAGCCTTTGGCCTGCAAGGATGTCCATGGATTCGCGGTCAACCGCTTCTTCTGCCCCTATACCAACGAGGCGGCACGCCTGGTCGGCGAGGGTACGGCCACGACGGCCCAGGTCGACCGCATCGCCAAGGCCGCCTTGGGTGTGCCGGCGGGCCCCTTCTTCGTGCAAAACATCATCAAGCCGCGCATCAACCTGCATGCGATTCGCAACCTGGCCCCGCTCGGCGTCTTCTATGCGCCGGCACCCTACCTCATTCAAATTGGCGAGGCGGACAGCTCCTTCGAGATCGAGGAGGAGGACAGCGGCTATTCCGACAACGATTGGCTGGTCAGCGACCGCCTGCTCGGTGCAACCTTCCTGCCGATTCTGGAGGAGCTGTCGGAAGGCGTCGCCCGTCCAGCCGACATCGACATGGGAGCCCAGGCCGCTCTGCGCTTTTCCGGCCCTTGCCGGCAGATGGACGACTTGGGCCGTGCCGAGGTCGAGCGCCTGGTGGCACCGCTCTGCGAGCACTACAAGATCCCCCTGCCCGACAGCATCGAGCAGGTCGGCACGCTCCTGGCTTAGAGTTGAGCTTCCGTCGCTAGACATTCGGGAACGACAGAAAGCGGCGCACACCGCCTGTGGCATGCGCCGTTCCCTTGCGTCTCTATGGCGACGGCACCCTTTGTTCCGCGGGGGGCCGTCAGGGGAGCCAGGCTAGAAGCCTTCGCGCTCCATCCTCTTGCGCAGCACCTTGCGGTGCCGGCGCACCGCCTCTGCGCGCTCGCGCTTGCGCCGCTCACTCGGCTTCTCGAAGTGGCGGCGCAGCTTCATCTCGCGGAAGACACCCTCACGCTGCAGCTTCTTCTTGAGCGCGCGAAGGGCTTGATCGACATTGTTGTCGCGAACGGTGACTTGCACGTCTCGGCCGGCTCCTTCAACCCTTGCCAAATGGACAAACCAGATTGCGCCGCGGACAGCTTCCTTCCTCGGCGTTAAGGAAGAGATAGACTATCAGGGCCGCTCTGTGAAGAGCTAAGGCGCGGCCAAGCAACGCTTTCCACGCAGACCACTCTGCCCATATCTTGGGGTATGGCACTTTTGAAGATCGCCCGTATGGGCCACCCCGTTCTCCTGCGGCGCGCAGCGCCGGTGGCCGACCCGCAAGCGCCGGAGGTAAAACGGCTGATTCGCGATATGATCGAGACCATGGAAGACTCGGGCGGCACCGGGCTAGCGGCCCCTCAAGTGCATGTCCCCTTGCGCGTGGTGGTCTTCTTCGTCGCACCCGAACCAAGTGCGCCCGAGGGTGTCCCGCTGACCGTGCTCATCAATCCCGAGATCGAGCCCTTGAGCGAGACGCAAGTGCTCGGCTGGGAAGGCTGTCTGTCGGTCCCGGACCTGGCCGGCGAAGTACCCCGCCACACCAAGATTCGCTACCGCGGTAGCGACCTGGAGGGACGCGCCGTCACCCGCGAGGCGGAGGACTATCACGCCCGAGTCGTGCAGCACGAGGTCGACCACCTGGACGGCCTGCTCTACCCGCAGCGCATGACCGACCTCAGCCGGCTGATTTTCGCCAGCGAGATGCGTCACCATCAACCACAGCCAACGGAGAGCCCGGCATGACCGCGGAAGACAAAGACCGCTTGCTGCTGGCAAGCCTGCCGCATGTCACCTTCGATGGCTGGGGACCGGAAGCCTTTCGGCACGGGGCCGAGTCGCTGGGCCTCGATCCGGAGCTGGCAGACGAATTGCTGCCCGGCGGTGCGCGCGGCCGCATCGTCGCCTTCTCCGACTGGGCCGACCGGGCGATGCTGGCGGCTGTGAGCGAGGAGGAACTCGAGCAACTGGGTGTCACTGCCAAGGTGTCTCTGGCCGTGCGGGTGCGCTTCATGGCGCTCTCGCCCTATCAGGAGGCGGTGCGCCGCAGCCTCGCGGTGCTGGCGCAGCCCAGCAACGCCTTGAGCGGGCTGACTGCATTGCACCGGACCACCGACGCCATATGGAATGCCGTAGGCGACAGCTCGACCGATCACAACTGGTACACCAAGCGCATGCTCCTGGGCGGTGTGATATCGGCCACGACGCTCTATTGGCTTGACGATTCCTCCGAGGACAAGCGCCGCACTTGGGCCTTCCTGGATCGCCGGCTGCAGAACGTGGTGCGGGTCGGCAGCCGCCTCGGCAGGGTTTTCGAGGGTTGTCTTTCCACACCCGACCGCCTGGTGCGCCGCATGCAGACCCGGCGCCGCTGGGGTCGCGCCTCGCGTTAGCGTCGCGACAATCAGCAGTCACAATTATGAGATGCGGGCCGCAAAGTGCCTTGATGTGCATGACACAATCTGAATAACTGCACTTGCGCCTACTTGTACAAGTGACAGCGGGGTCCTCATGCAGCCGTCGTTCCGTAGATTGGCTTGCATAGCGGCCTTGCTAGCGATCTGCCTGTGGCCGCAAGCAACCCACGCCCAGTGTGCCGTCAGCAACGGCGCTGCCACCTGCAGCGGTGACATCTCAGCCGGTGTAAACTTCACCAATCGGGTCGTTGAGATCAACACCCAGGACCTGACCGCAACCATCACCCCGGCAGCCGGGGTGGCAGGCATTGCCGGCGTCAACCTCGGCGGCACGGACGAGGATGCCGACGGCATGCTCCTGTTGTTCGCCGGCGACAGCTTCGGCATCGACGCGGCGGGCAATGGCATCGTTGGCCTCTCGTTGGGCGGAGCCGGCCGCAACGGCGACGAAGACAGCAGGACTGCCGGCAACGCGAACGGCGAAGGCGGTCGCGCCGGCGGCAGCGGCGGTACGGTCAGCCTCACCTTCGACAGCGGCTTCGTTTCCGTCTTCGCCGAAGAGAGCGTTCTCTTGTCGGCGCAGAGCGGCGGCAACAACGGCGGTGGCGGCGGCGAAGGCGTCACCGGCGCCGGCTTCGGCGGTGGCGGCGACGGTGGAGCGGGCGGCAACAGCGGCAAAGCCGAGACCACGATTGGTGCCGGCGATTTTATGCTCACCGGCAACGCCAGCACGGCTTTCGTTACCTCCTCGAGTGCCGGCAACGGCGGCGACGGCGGCGAAGGCCGCTCCGGTGCCGGCAACACCGAAGGTGGAAGGGGTGGCACAGGCGGGACGGCCGAGCGGGCGAGCCTCGTGGTGCAATCGGCTAATGTGACCCTCAATTCGACCTCCGGCACCGCCATGGTGGTGGGCTCCGGCGGCGGTGACGGTGGCAATGGCGGACGGGCGGAAACGGACACTGCCGGGTCGTCGCGGGGCGGCGACGGCGGTAACGGCGGCGCCTCGCTTGGCGCCATTGCAAGCTTCGCCGGCGGCAGCTTTCAACATAGCGGCCTCGACGATCTCCTGGTCGTGCAGTCCCGTGGCGGAGACGGCGGCGATGGTGCGGAGGGGCGCACCGACGTGGTGGCGGACAGCCGCGGCGGCAGCGGCGGATCCGGCGGCAGCGGCGGCCCGGTCGACCTCGCGCTGGACGCCGGCAGCTTCATCGTTGGCAGCGACGGCGGCACGGCGATCTTCGCCCAGAGCCGGGGCGGCATGGGCGGCAATGGTGGTGAGGCAAGAACCGACGTCGCAGACGCCCGCTCCGACGGCGGCAATGCCGGCAGCGGCGGCAATGCCGGCGCTGTGACCATCACCGGGATGGCCCCTGGAGTCACCATCGAGACCAACTCGCGACTTAGACCCCAGCATGGCCTGCGCGCGGAGAGCCTCGCCGGGTCCGGCGGCAAGGGTGGCACCGGCAACTCCGCCGTGTTCGGCGATGGCTTCGGTGGCGACGGCGGCCGCGGCGGCGGCGGCGGCGATGTGTTCGTCGAGCTCTTTGGCAGTATCACGACAAGTGGGCCGCAATCCCAAGGTATCTTCGCGCGCAGCTACGGCGGAGAGGGCGGTAGCGGCGGTGCAGGGAACGCAACTGCGGGCACCGGTAGAGGCGGCGCCTCGCTTGGCGGCGGCCCATCAGGACGCTCCAGCGTCACCTTCACCGGCAGCCTGAACACCTCAGGCAAGGAGGCCAACGCCATCGTCGTCCAGTCGGTCGGCGGCTTCAGCGGCGATGCCGGCTCGTCTGTGGGCTTCCTCGCATTTGGCGCCAGCGACGAGTCAGCCGGCAACGGGGCAACGGTCGAAGTCACGCTGATGGAGGGTTCGACCGCAAGCACGACCGGCGACGATGCAGCGGCCGTCTTCGTACACTCGGTCGGCGGCGGCGGCGGTCGCGGCTCCAGCGACCTGGGCGTTGCCGCGCTGGGAGGCAGCGGATCGGCCGGCGGCAACGGGGGTGTCGTGATCGCCGACCTGGCTGGAAGCATCTCGACCAGCGGGGAGCGCGCGCGGGCAGCCCATGCCGCCAGCCGTGGTGGTGGAGGCGGTGACGGCGGTGCCGCAGCCGGCATCGCTGCGCTGGGCGGGTCGGGCGGAACCGGCGGTAACGGCGCGAATGTCGTCGTTTCCAACGATGCCATCCTCACCACACAAGGCGACCAGTCCGACGCCCTCTTTGCGGCGAGTGTCGGCGGCGGCGGCGGCTCGGCGCATTCCACCGTAGGGGTCGTCTCGATCGGCGGCAGCGGCGGCAGCGGCGGAACCGGCGGCGACATCTTCGCCGGCTCCACCAACGGCATAGCAACCAATGGTAGCGATGCCGACGGCATCTTCATGCACAGCGTCGGCGGCGGCGGTGGCGATGGCACCAGCGCCGTCTCGGTCACCGGCGGCTTCTCCTTCGCGGTCGGCGGCAGAGGCGGCGACGGCGGCGATGGCGGCAGGGTCATCATCAACGACGGATTCGTCACCGAATTCTTCTCGGTCACCACAGAGGGCGATCGGGCACGCGGCCTCTTTGCACAGAGCGTCGGCGGTGGTGGCGGCGACGGCGGTAATGCGATCTCGGCCAGCGGCTCGCCGACATTCGACATCTCGCTGGGTGCCAGTGGGAGCGGCGGCCATGCCGGCGACGGCGACGAAGTCAGCGTCGCCTTTGGCGGCGACATCACCACCAGCGGCAGCAACGCGGCAGCCCTGCAGGCGCAGTCGACCGGCGGCGGCGGCGGCAGCGCCGGCACCACGGTCTCGTCTGCCAACGGTGCCGTAGCGCTGACCCTGGCGGTTGGCGGAAACGGTGGCGGCGGCGGTGCCGGCGGCATCGCCTCCGTCGGGACCAGCGGCAGGCTGACGACGACGGGCGAGGCCTCGCCGGGGTTGATTGCGCACAGCACGGGCGGCGGTGGCGGGCACAGCGGCACCACGGTCGCCGGCAGCAGCATCGACGGCACCGCCCTCGGCGTTTCAATCGGCGGAAGGGCCGGCGGCGGCGGAGATGGCGGTGCTGCCACGGTCGTCGGCAGCGGCGACATCGCCACCTCGGGCAGCAACTCGCCCGGGCTCTATACGCACAGCGTCGGCGGCGGCGGCGGTTACTCCGGGACCAGCGTCGCGGCGAACGCGATCACCGGTGCGGAAGTCAGCGCCTCGATCGGCGGCTCCGGTGGCAGCGGCGGCGCCGGCGGCACGGTCACCATCGACGTGGAACGGGCCATCACCACCAAGGGCGACGTATCGCCCGGCCTGACCGCGCTGTCGGCCGGCGGTGGCGGCGGCCATTCCGGCGTTACCGTTTCAGGGGCCGTCACCGCACAGACCAGCGTCGACACCTCCGTCGGCGGCAGCGGCGGCGGCGGCGGCGCGGGCGGCGCGGTCACGGTCACCTCCAGCCAGGCGATCAGCACCGAAGGTCACTCCTCGCCAGCCATCACAGCGCACTCCAGCGGCGGCGGTGGCGGTGCCTCGCACTTCACCGGCAGCCTCTCGGGCGTGACCAGCGGTTCGCTCAACGCCAGCGTCGGCGGCCGCGGCGGCGTCGCCGGCGACGGCGGCGAGGTCACGGTGACCGCCGGCGGAGACCTCGCCACCATGGGCCATAACGCGCCCGGCATCTCGGCCATGAGCATCGGCGGCGGCGGCGGCGAAAGCGGTATCACCGTCAGCGGCGTCGTTGCCGGCGGCACCAACATCGGCGTCAGCGTCGGCGGCGACGGCGGCGCCAGCGGGGATGGAGGCAAGGTCGCGGTCACCTCGACCAGCAGCATCACCACCGAGGGCGACCACGCGGTCGGCATCCGGGCCAAGTCCATCGCGCGGTCCGGAGGCAACGCCGGCACGGTGGTCACCGGCAGTGGCATCGCCGGTGGCAACGTGGGCGTCAGCGTCGGCGGCAACGGCGGTTCCGGTGGCAGCAGCGCGACGGCCATGGTCACCAGCAGTGGCGATATCGCCACCACGGGCGCCTATGCCAGCGCGATCGAGGCGCAGTCCATCGCCGGTGGAGGCGGCAGCGCCAAGGGCACGCTGACCGCCGCGGGCCTGTCGCTCGGCAACGTCGATGCGACGGTTGGCGGGAACGGCGGCAGCGGCGGGACCGCCGGCGATGTCACGGTCGACAGCAGCGGCGCGCTGCAGACCACGACGCACCACGCCTTTGGCATTCTGGCGCAGAGCCACGGCGGCGCCGGCGGAGATGGCGGCTTTGCCGCAGAGGGCGGCTTTACCGCCGGCGAGGTCAGCGGCCAGTTGGGAGCCACGATCGGCGGCAGCGGCGGCGCCGGCGGCACCGCCGGTGCGGTGACGGTCACGGCCCGGAACCAGATCCGGACTGCCGACTTCGGCGCCACCGGTATCCTCGCCCAGTCGATCGGCGGCAACGGCGGCAACGGCGGCAATGTCTATACCGGAAATGTCAACTTCAGCACGGACGGCTCGGCTCAGGTCGATGTCGATGTCGGCGGCAGCGGCGGCAGCGGTGCTGCCGCCGGAACGGTGACCGTCAACAACGTTGCCGACATCTCCACTGCAGGCTTCCTCGCCGAGGGGATCTTGGCGCAATCGATCGGCGGCAACGGCGGCAACGGCGGCAACACCTACTCGGTGATCGGCCGCATAACCGCTTCGGCCACGGCCAACGTCGAGGTCAATGTCGGTGGCGGCGGCGGCAGCGGCGCCACCGCCGAGGCGGTCACCATCGACAACAGCGGCAGCATCACCACCAGCCGAGGCGGCGCTACGGCCTTGCGCGCCCAATCGATCGGCGGCGGCGGCGGGCGCGGCGGCAGCGCCGCCAACATCAACCTCCTGCTGCCGTCCAACACGCCCTCCGGAACCAGCGTGAACGCCAATATCGGCCTGCAAGTCGGCGGCGACGGTGGCAGCGGAAACGATGGCGGAGAGGCCTCGATCGTCAACAGCGGGGAGATCGCCACCCAGGGCAACAGCGCCAAGGGGATTGTCGCGCACAGCGTCGGCGGTGGCGGCGGCGACGGGGGGCCCTCCTCCAGCTACGCGCTCAGCTTCACCGGTGCCTGCACGCTGGCCGGGGCGACCGGCGTCTATAACTGCAGCAGCGGCGTCAACCCCTCGCAGACCACTCAGATCAGGGCGACCTTGACGGCGGTGATCGGCGGCGATGGCGCCGGCGGCGGCGATGCCGGGAATGCCGATGTCATGAACCAGGCCAGCATCACCACCCAGGGCGACGTCTCCCATGCCATCGTCGCGCAGAGTCATGGCGGTGGTGGCGGCAACGCAGCCGAGGGCGATCTGGGTCTGGCGGGCTGGACCACGAACCAGACGGCCGAAGACATCGCAAGGTTGGGAGAGCTCTTTACCACCTTGCCGAGCCTCACCAACATCTCCGTCGCGGTCGGCGGCAGCGGCGGGGCTGCCGGGGACGGCGGCGCCGTCACCATCCGCAATCTCGCGACCCTCAACACCAGCGGCGCGCATGCCTACGGCATCCACGCCCAGAGCGTCGGCGGGGGTGGCGGCAACGGCGGTGCCGGCACCAGCAGCCTCTGGTCGGCGGCCACCGTCGGCGGCCGCGGCAGTGGCGGCGGCGACGGCGGGACGATCGAGATCGAGACCGGCTTCATCAGCACCCAAGGCGAGGGAGGCGTCGGCCTCTTTGCCCAGTCCGTCGGCGGTGGCGGCGGCAGTGCCGGCGACGTGGAAGAGGCCTTCGTCGCGCCCTGGCTCGACCTCAACATCGGCGTCGGCGTCGGCGTTCAAGAGGACTCCGGCGCCGGCGGGAACGGCGGCGACATCACCGTGGCGAGCGGCCCGATCACCACCGCAGGCGAGCGAGCGCACGGCATGGTGCTTCAGTCGGTCGGCGGAAGCGGCGGCGTCGTCGGGATCTCCGGCGTGCTCGAAGGCTTCAATGTCAATAGCTTCGCGGGCAGCGCCGGCGATTCCGGGAACAGTGGCGCGATCATGGTCGAGACCCTCGCGCCGATACTCGTTTCAGGCCAGCAGGCGCACGGCATCATAGCGCAGAGCACGTCCGGCAGCGGCAGCAGCGACACCAGCGGTGCGATCTCGATAACGCTTGGCGCCGACATCAGAGCCAGCGGCGAAGCGGGGCGTGCCATACTGGCGCAGAGCGCCAGCGGTGACGGCCAGAACAACACCATCTCCATTGCCATCCCCGAGGGGGTGACCGTGATGACGGCGGCGAACGGTGCCGAGACCATCGGCCTCTTCGACGGCCGCGACAACACCATCGTGAACGGCGGCACGCTCATGCAGGCAGGCGGTGCCGAGGCCGGCGGCTTCGTCGTTCGCACCAACGGCACGGCCGCGCTGACGGTCACCAACAACGGCCTGCTGGAAGGCTCGGTACGCGCCGAGCTGTCGCCGTCCGGCGCTGCTGCAGCGGCTGCGGCGACCAGCCTGCAGGGCATCACCATCGACAACAATCAAGGCGCCAGCTTCGGCCTGGGCTCGGAGGTCACCCTGGGCGGCGCTGCCGGCCGGCTCAACAATGCCGGGACCATCTCGGCGGGCGGCAGCGGCGCGATCGCCACCTCGGCGGTCAGTGGCATCGTCACGCAAGGCACGAGCGGGACCACCCTGGTGGACTTCGACTTCGGCGGCGCCAACGACCTCATAACCATCGATGCGTCGGGCGCCAACAGCTTCGCCGGATCCGTCTCGCCGAACCCGCTGAGCGGCCTGCCCAATAGCGGCGACGCGGCCAGTTTCGCGATCTTGCGCTCGGCCGGCGCGCTGGCCTCGCAGTCTCTGACGGTCGCCGACAGCGCAACGGTCGACTACAGCCTGGAGCGGATCACCAACACTCAGGGAGACGCCGAGGTTCTGCTGGCCTACTCGGTCGATTTCACGCCCTTCGACAATCCCGCGCTGCAGCCGCCCGGAGGGCCGGCGATCACCGACAACCAAGGCAGTTTCGGCGCCTATGTCGATGTGCTCGTATCTGCCAGCAACAGCGGCGCCTTGACCAGCCCGGAGGCCGAGGCCTTCGTCGAGGATCTGGTGCTCTCCTTTCTGACCACGCCCGACGTTGCAAGCCTGGCCGATGCTTACGACAGCTTGGCGCCGGGCGAGATATTCGCGCCGTCGGATGCTTCGCTCTTCTCCAGCCTGCGCTTCTCCGACAGCTTGATGAGCTGTCCGAAGAACAGCGAGGACGGCGCCGTCACCTTCACCCGCCAGGGCAGCTGCCTCTGGTTCAGGGCCAGCGGCGGCGGCATCGACCGGCAGCGCACCAGCTCTTCCATCGACTACGACGAGACTTACTACGGCGTCGCCCTCGGCGGCCAGACCGCTCTCGGCGACGGCTTCTTCCTCGGCGGCGCCTTTGCCTACGAGGACAGCAACCTCTCCAACGACGGCTTCAGCGGCGACGGCAATCGCTTCCAGGGCGGTGTCGTGGCGAAGCAGGAGATCGGGGCCACCACGCTCTCCACTTCGCTCACCGGCGGTGTCGGCCGCTACGACCTCTCGCGCTCGGTGATAACACCGGGCGGGCCGGTGACCGCGGACAGCAGCCCCAACACCAACTGGGTTGCCTTCCATGCCCGCGCCGCCCACACCATCGACCTCACCGAGCGCCTCTATCTGGAGCCCTCCTTCGATGTCGGGGTCGATCACCAGTGGCAAGGCAGCTTCGCCGAAAGTGGCGCCGGCGGTTTCGGCCTGGAGGTCGATGGCTTCAACCAGACCTTGGTGACCCTGAACCCAGTGCTGGAGGTGGGCAATTCCTTCGAGGTCTTCGGCGTCCAGGCCAATGCCACGGCCGGGGCCGGCCTTTTGGCGGTGGTCAGCGGCAGAGACCGCTCGACCGACGTGCGCTTCCTCGGCCTCGGCGGCAGCGGCCCAAGCTTCCAGGTCAGCGACCAGGCGCGGCCCGTCTTCGCCGACTTGGAAGCCGGCCTGGAACTCGTGGTCCACGATCGCGCCGTGGTGAGCCTGGGCGGCACGGCGCTGCTGTCGGGCAATCAACAGGAGTACGGCGGCGCCGGGCGGATCTCGATCTTCTTCTGAGCGTCGCGCTGAAGGGCATTACCCGCGCCGCAGCAGGCGGGTGACATGCCCCATCTTGCGGCCGGGGCGGGCGTCGCGCTTGCCGTAGAGGTGCAGCTTCGCCGTCGGGTCGCCCAGCAGCTGCAGCCAGTCCTCGGCCTCCGCACCCAGCAGGTTGGTCATCACCGCCGGGCCCAGGGCTTCCGTGCTGCCCAGCGGCAGGTTGCAGATGGCCCTCACGCACTGCTCGAACTGCGAGGTGACCGCGGCATCGATGGTCCAGTGGCCGGAGTTATGCGGCCTGGGCGCCATCTCGTTCACCAGCACGGCGCCATCGGCGGTGACGAAGAGCTCGACACCGATCAAGCCTTCCAGCGCCAAGCCCTCGGCGATTGCCAGTGCGACGGCCTCGGCGGCAGTCGCCGTCTCTGCCGTCGCCGGCGCGGGAACATGGGTCTCTTTCAGAATATGATCTTGATGGCGATTCTCTACCAAGGGATAGCAGGCGCGATCACCATCGGCATTGCCGGCAACCAGCACCGAGGCCTCGTAGGCGAAGTCCACGAAACCCTCCAGAATAAGCTCTCGCCCCCCTGCCCCGCCCAACTCGTCGAAGGCTGACTGGGCTTCGTCAGCCCGGCCGATCATCCGCTGACCCTTGCCGTCATAGCCGAACTCGCTGGTCTTCAGCACGGCCGGACAGCCGATCCGCTCCAGCGCCGGCGCTAGACCATCTGGTCCCTCGACGAGGGCGAAAGGCGCCGTGCCGATCCCCAGGCTTTGCAGGAAGCGCTTCTCCCTGCCCCGGTTCTGACAGATGGAGAGGACCTCCGGACCTGGGCGCACCGGCAGGCGTTCCGCCAAGAAGGCTGCCGTCGCCGCGGGCACGTTCTCGAACTCGTAGGTGACGACGTCGAGGCCCTCGGCGAAAGCCGCCAAGGCGCCCTCGTCCTCGTAAGGCGCGGTGGAAAGGGCAGCAGAGACCTCGCCTGCCGGTGCGTCTGCCTCCGGGCAGTAGACATGGCAGGGGTAGCCCAGCCTCGCCGCCGCCATAGCGAGCATGCGGCCCAGCTGACCGCCGCCCAGGACACCGATGACACTTCCCGGCGGCAGAGGCGCAGCGTCGTTCACGCCTCGTCCTTCGGAGTCTCGGCCACCGCGGCGGTCTGCTCGGCACGAAAGGCATCCAAGCGCTCGCCGACTCCCCCGTCATCGAGGGCGATTACCGCTGCGGCCAGCAACGCTGCGTTGATGGCGCCGGCACGGCCGATCGCCAAGGTCCCGACCGGCACCCCGGCCGGCATCTGGACGATTGACAGCAGGCTGTCCTGACCCTTCATCACATGACTCTCGATCGGCACGCCGAAGACCGGCAGGGCGGTGTGGGCGGCCACCATGCCCGGCAGGTGGGCCGCCCCGCCGGCGCCGGCGATGATGACCTTCAGGCCGCGCCCGCGCGCCGCCTCGGCATAGTCGGCCATGCGTTTGGGCGTGCGATGGGCGGAGACGATTCGACACTCGTGCGGCACGGCCAGCCGCGTCAGCGTCTCGGCTGCGTTGCGCATGGTCTGCCAATCCGATTGGCTGCCCATGATGATACCGACCAAAGGCTGTTGCATGGCTCTCTGCCCGTCCCTCTCCCGATTCCCAAGCTATCCCTAGGCGATGATATCGGGGATCAGGAGGTCCTCCAAGGTGGCGATCTGATCCTTCAGCTGCAGCTTCCGCTTTTTCATGCGTTGCATCTGAAGCTGGTCGAAGGGCGCCTGTTCGGTGACGCGCTCGATCACGTCGTCCAGGTCGCGATGCTCGCTGCGCAGGCGCTCCAGCTCGGCCAGAACCTGCTCTTGAGAGGGCTTGCCAGTGATATCGTCCATAGGGCTCTTCTGGTTTCCAGCTGCAGAATGCCGCCTCGTGCAAGCGGCATCGCATGACGCCGGAGAAATCGGCTGACGGCGCGCCGCACCGCCGCGCATAATAGAAGCAGGCTCGCCGCCGATCGCAAGAGCCGAAAGCGCACGCCAGCAATAGGGACAGGCCATGGCCAGCGTGGAACAGGCAATAACGCGGCCCGCCCTGGGCGCAATCCGGGAGGCAGAAGAGGCTCATGGCTAAGGGAATGGAGGTCCTCTTCTGGGACTTCTCGCTGGCGCTCTATCGCGCCGAGGGCGTGCAGGACGCCTGCCTTTCGCTGCAGAACAACGCCGGATTGGACGTCAATCTGCTGCTCTACTGCTGTTGGGCCGGACAGGGAGGCCATCTCTTCTCCCATGGCGAGCTTCGGCGGCTGCTGGACCTTTCGACCGGCTGGCAAAGCGCGATCATGCGGCCCATGCGCCAGCTGCGACAGCGAATCGGCAAGGAGGTCGGCGCCGAAGGCTGCTATGCCGGGGCCAAGAACCTGGAGCTGCAGCTGGAACGCCTGGAGCAATCGCGCTTGCAGCAGGAGGTACCGCTCACCTGGGGCAAGGGCAGCAAGGAGACTGCGACCGCGAACCTGCGCACCTATCTTATGCTGGCCGCCGTGGTGCGCGACCAGGCGGTCAACCGCAACATCAGCCATCTTCTGGACTCCATTGAGTCCCTGGGAAGGCCGCCGGCCTAGAGCACGCGATCCCTTCATTCAGAAAGTGAAAAAGATACGGTAACGACCTGAAAAAAAAATAACTTCGAAACTATTTCCGGAAACTACAGTGTGGAAGCGATCTCTCACACGCCGGCTGGATGGCAGGCAAGAGCTAGCGCTTGCTTGCAGCCCCCTTCCCCACCGCCTCGCCCCAGCGGGTGACGCCCGGCGTCTCGAGGTCGAAGAGGTCGAGCACCCGCCCGACGGTCTGGGTCACCATCTGGTCGAGGCTGGCGAGCTTGGCATAGAAGGCCGGTACCGGCGGGGCGATGATCCCGCCCATTTCGGAGACCGCCAGCATCGAACGCAGATGACCGTTGGTCAGCGGCGTCTCGCGGACCAGGAGGACCAGGCGCCGGCGTTCCTTCAAGGTGACGTCCGCCGCCCGCGCCAGCAGCGTGGAGGTGACCCCGCTGGCGATCTCGGCCAGAGACTTGACCGAGCAGGGCGCCACCACCATGCCCATGGTCTTGAAGGAGCCGCTGGAGATGGCGGCCGCCAGATCCTGGTTGCCATGGACGCGGTCGGCCAGATCGAGCACCTGAGCGACCTTGCGGTCGGTCTCGTGCGCCAGCGTGATCTCCGCCGAGCGGCTCATCACCAGATGCGACTCGACCGGCAGATCGCGCAGCAGCTCCAGCAAGCGGATTCCATAGATCACGCCGCTGGCCCCGGAGATGCCAACCACCAGCCTACGCACCGAGTCGCGGCCTCTCTCGCGCTCCTCCACGGGCAGCCTCCCAATCTATCAACAGTTCAGGTCTTGGCATGGCTTGTGTCCTGGCGCTAGCCTTCCTACGTCCAGAGTGTAGTGGTGGTTTGAAAGGGAGTTGTGGACCATGTCCACACAGGATCGCGTCCTCTCGTTGAAGGCCCGGCACGAAGCTATCGAAGGGCGCCTCAAACTTGAGCAAACACGACCCTATCCGGACGAACACACTATTCACGAACTGAAACGCGAAAAGCTGCGAATCAAGGACGAGATCGCCGCCCTCGCATAGGCAGTTCGCCCCGGCTGACGAGAGCCGGGCCAGGGTGCAGTCGCCCCTTTTCGGTAACGACAACCTTCTGTCACGGCTTGCCTTTGGCTAAGTTGAGGGATCGAGACGTCCCAAAGGCAGGAGGCCGTTAGCCGGTGACCAATCCGAAGTTCCTGAATTTCGACACGCTCGCGCTCCATGCCGGCCAGAGGCCGGATCCGGTGACCGGCGCGCGTGCCGTGCCGATCTATCAGACCACCTCCTACGTCTTCCGCGACACAGAGCAGGCCGCCTCGCTGTTCAACCTGGAACGCGCGGGGCATATCTACAGCCGCATCTCCAATCCGACCGTGGCGGTGATGGAGGAGCGAATTGCCGCACTCGACCAGGGCGTGGGCGCGGTCGCCACCGCCTCGGGCCACGCCGCCCTCTTCCTTGCGGTCGCGACCTTGATGGGCCAGGGCGGCCATATCGTCTCCTCGCGCTCGCTCTACGGTGGCTCGGTCAACCTCTTTCGCCTCACCCTGCCCCGCTTCGGCATCACCGCAAGCTTCGTCGATCCGCGCGACCCCGCGGCCTTCAAGGCGGCGATTCGGCCGGAAACCCGCCTCGTCTACGCCGAGGTGGTGGGCAATCCCGGCATGGAGGTCTTGGACGTTCCGGCCGTCGCCGAGGTCGCGCATGCGGCCGGCCTGCCCTTGCTGCTGGACAACACCTTCCTGACGCCGGCGCTTTGCAAGCCCATCACGCTGGGCGCCGATCTGGTGATGCATTCGGCCACCAAGTGGCTGGGCGGCCACGGACTGGCGATCGCCGGCGCCTTGGTGGACGGCGGGCGCTTCGACTGGGAGGCAAGCGGCCTCTTCCCCACCATCACCGAGCCCTACGAGGGCTATCACGGTATCGACTTCGCCGAGGAGTTCGGCCCGCAGGCCTTCATCATGCGCGCCCGCGCCGAGGGCCTGCGCGACTTCGGCGCCAGCCTGGCACCGCAGAGCGCCTTCTACGTCCTGCAAGGCCTGGAGACCCTGCCCTTGCGCATGGAGCGCCACATGGCCAACACCCACGCGGTGCTGGAGCGCCTGGCGGGCCATCCGGCCGTGGCCTGGATCCTGCACCCGGACCTGCCGGAGCATCCCGACCATGCCCTGGCGAAGCGCCAATTGCCCAAGGGCTCCGGCTCGATCGTCTGCTTCGGCGTGAAGGGCGGCCGCCCGGCAGGCGCCAAGTTCATCGAGTCGGTGCAGCTGGCCTCGCACCTGGCCAACGTGGGCGACGCCAAGACCCTGGTGATCCACCCCGCCTCAACCACGCACCAGCAGATGAGCGCCGAGCAGCTGGCCGCGGCCGGCGTCGGCGAAGACATGATCCGCCTCTCCGTCGGCTTGGAGGATGCGGGCGACATCATCGCCGATCTGGAGCAGGCCTTGCGCGCCTCGCAGAAGGCCTAGAGGAGATGTCGGGAAAGCACAGCCTGGCCGCCGCGCAGCCTTGTCGCGAAAAAGAGCGCCTTGCAATCCATTTAGATACGTCATCCTCCGGCTTGACCGGAGGACCACTAATCGCTGCTCGTGCGTGTGTCGAAAGATCCTCCGGTCAAGCCGGAGGACGACGCGGGGTGGCGGTTGAGCGAGCTCGCCATCAAAGGCGCGAGGGTCGCGAACCCGCCTCCTCTCCGGCGAAACGCGGCCTGCTCCCGTCGGCACGCCCTCCCTCCGGGCTTTAGGGAGCATCGCGCAATGGAGCTCGCACTCGACGGCCAGGCGGTCTATGCGGCCACCGGCGGCCGCCCCTTCGAGGCCGGCAAGCCGGCGCTGATCTTCATTCATGGCGCCGGCATGGACCATTCGGTCTGGGTGCTGCAGACCCGCTACTTCGCCCACCGCGGCTTTTCCGTGTTGGCGCCGGACCTGCCGGGCCACGGCCGCTCCGCTGGCGAGGCGCTCTCCACCATCGCCGAGATGGCCGACTGGGTGGTCCGCTTGATGGATCGCTTGGGCCTTTCCAAGGCGGCTCTCGTCGGTCACTCGATGGGCTCGCTCATCGCCTTGGATTGCGCGGCCCGGCATCCCGATAGGGTCGGCCGGCTCTGCCTGCTGGGTGCGGCGCCCAGGATGCCGGTGCACCCCGACCTGCTGGCAGCCGCCGCCGCCAACGAGCACCGCGCCTTCGGCCTGATCTGCGACTGGGGCCACGGGCCCACGGGTCATTTCGGCGGCCATCGGGCACCCGGCCTCTGGCTGATGGGCGGTGGAATCCGGCTGCTCGAGCAAGTGAAGCCCGGCGTCCTCTCCAACGACCTGGAGGCCTGCAACGCCTATCTGGAAGCGGCCGAGCGCGGCCCGGCGGTGACGGCCGCCAGCCTGGTCTTGAGCGGCGCGCTCGACAAGATGACCCCGGCCAGGGCCGGGGCGAAGCTGGCCAAGCTGATACCTGAGGCCGACTACCTGGCCTTGCCGGGCGCCGGGCACATGATGATGCTGGAGCAGCCGGACGAGACCCTGGACGCGCTCCGCGATTTCCTGGCGGCATGAGCGAGCCACGCTTCCAGGCAGGTGCCGACCCGCAAGCGGTCACGCCCGCGCTGCTGGAGCAGGGCTATGCCATCATCGAGGGCTGGATCGCCGCCGAGCGCTTGATCCGGCTCGAGCGCGAGCTGGCACCGCACTTGGCCGGCGCGTCCAGCGTCCACGAGGACTTCGGCGGAAAGGCGACCAAGCGCTTCGGGGCGCTCTTCGCCAAATCCAGGGAAGCCGGCGATCTGGCGACCGACCCATTGTTGCTGGGCGTCGCCGACAGGGTGCTGCTGCCGCACTGCGCGGCCTATCGGATAAACTTCTCAGGCGTGGCCAGCCTGCAGCCGGGCGAGACGGCACAGGTGCTGCACCGCGACAGCAGCCTCTACCCCTTCCGCAACCCGGCGCCGCCGGTCCTGCTCTCGACCATCTGGGCGCTGAGCGACTTCACCGCCGACAACGGCGGCACCCAGCTGGTCCCCGGCAGCCACCGCTGGCCCGACTCGCGACGGCCCCGGCCCGGAGAGACGATCCAAGCCGTCATGCCGGCCGGATCCTGCCTGCTCTACCTCGGCAACGTCATCCACGGCGGCGGCGCCAACCGGGCGAACAGCGCCCGCACGGGCGTGCTGCTCCAATACGCACTGGGCTGGCTGCGTCAGGAGGAAAACCAATACCTCTCGGTCCCTCCCGAGGTCGCGAAGTCCTTGCCGCCCCGCCTGCAGCGCCTGATGGGCTACGCCTTCGGCGGGATGTACCTGGGCCTGGTCGACCGCCAAGACCCCTTCAAGGTCCTGAACGGCCTGGAGGCCGAAGAGGGAGGTCGCCTCTTCCCCGAAGAGCTTGAGGCCGCCGATGCCAAGATCCGGCCTCTCTTCCTCAAGGATGCAGCAGACGGCGACGCGTGACCGCTCTCGGTGTCGTAGCGGCACTGCTCGAACAGGGCCTGGCCGGCGCCCTCAGCCAAGCTGCCATGGATCTGGCCGGCCACCACCATGGGATCGACCTGGACGCCGAAGCCGTCGACCGCCATCAGGGCCTTGATCCCACGTTTTCACGGCCGCATAGCGCACGGCTATCGGTCTTCGCACGCTTGCACCCGTTCTGTTCCTTGCCGCCCGGCTACACAACCGTTAGCTTGAGTGACGTCGACACAGAGTGGCGCAGTCACGTCTTGGCGGAGGGTAGAGATATGGCGTTCATTCCAGGGACGGAGGGGCCGGACACGCTGACCGGAACCAACGGCAGCGATACCATTCTGGGCTACGGGGCCGCCGACACGCTCTACGGCTTGAGCGCTGGCGACAGCCTCACTGGTGGACAGGGACGCGACAGCCTATATGGTGGCAGTGGCGGTGACTATCGTCTCGAAGGCGATGGCGGGGCTGACCGGCTGGACGGCGGCCAGGGTGATGACGTGAAGCTCTTCGGCGGCACCGCGCCCGACAGGCTTTATGGCGGCGATGGGTCGGACTACAGCTTTTTCGGCGGGCCCGGGTCCGACAGACTCTTCGGCGGCACCGGGTCTGACTACAGCTTTTTCGGCGGGTTTGGGTCCGACAAGCTCTACGGCGACGCCGGATCTGACAGCCTCTTCTACGGCGGGACCGGCGCCGACAGGCTCTATGGCGGCGACGGGAGTAACACCAGCTTTTTTGGTGGGTCTGGCGCAGACAGCATCTTCGCGAACGATGGCCGTGCTGAACACATCTATGGCGGTAACGAGAACGATGGTCTCTTCGGTGGCGTTAGAAGCGACGGGTTCTTTTCCGGTGGGTCCGGCTCAGACAGCCTCTACGGTGGCGCTGGGTCTGATATGCGCTTTCTCGGTGGATCCGGGTCCGACGACCTCTTCGGCGGTTCTAGGAGTGACCTTAGCTTCTCCGGCGAGGACGGTACCGACCGTCTTTTCGGGGGCAGCGGACTTGACGAGAGCTTTTCCGGTGGATCTGGCTCCGACATCGTCTTCGGCGGCGCTGAGGGCGATCAGTACTTCTACGGCGGGGAGAGTAGCGATAGCCTCTTCGGCGACGACGGGAGCGATAGGTACTTCTATGGCGGTCGCGGCCAGGACAGGCTGTACGGAAGCAGCGGATATGATTACAAGTTCGAAGGCGGTGGCTTCGCCGACACGCTCTTTGGCGGCAGCGGGCACGATAGCGAATTCTTCGGCCGCGCGGGCGACGACAGCCTCTTCGGCGGCGATGGCGATGACAGCGGCCTCTATGGGGGCAACGGCGACGACTTCGTGAGTGGTGACCAGGGAGACGACCAGCTCTACGGCGGGGCCGACGAGGATGTCATGGAGGGCGGCGAGGGCGATGACAGCCTCTTCGGCGGCGGCGGGTTCGATGGCCTCTATGGTGGCGCGGGCGACGATTTCCTGCGCGGCCAGGGCGGCAACGATGTGGTCTTCGGCGGCGCGGGCGATGACTTCATGCGCGGCGATGCCGGGCGCGACAGCCTCTACGGGGGTGCGGGCGACGACCTCTTCAAGGTCAATCGCCAGGGCGAGATCCAGGACGGCGAGACCTACGACGGCGGCGATGGGACCGATACGCTGCAGCTCGGCGCCGGCGTCACCCTGCCGGCCGGCGTGGTGCTGATCGACATCGACACCATCCTCTACGGGTGAGGCGGCTAGGGAGAAGCGGCTAGGGCCAGAGCGACTGGAAGGCAAGGTGCAGCGCTGTGGCTGTTCCAACGCCTCTCGGCGAAGAGTGACGCCCTTGCCACCCCCCCCTTGACGTCATCCTCCGACTTGATCGGAGGACCACGAGCCGCTTGTAGGCTCTTTGGGGGTCGCTCCGTCCGAATGGCGTTCTTAGGCCCGGGTCAGCGCGCTCTTCCAGCGGCGCTTCCAATACTCGAGACCTCTCGCCTGAACGCTGTCGGCGATGCTTCGTGACGGGCGCGATGGGGCTGCGGAGAGCGATCCTCCGATCAAGTCGGAGGATGACGGTGGGGGGACGTCGGAGGATGACGGGAGTGTGCATGTGTGAGCGAAACTGCCGGCAGCCGAGGCGGTCTGGAACCGGACTGTGCCCAAGGTCTCGCGCGCGCCATAAGGTTGAGCCATATCTCGATCTCCCCTTCCTCAGGGCAGATTTGGGCGTGGCGATCGTCACTGCGCGACTGCACTCCCGTGACCCTGCTTGCCACCGAGCGGTACAACCTTTAGCCTAATGACACTGAAACACGCAGGCGATCTTGATTTGAGAGAGGCGAAACCATGGCGTTCATTCCAGGCACCGGAGGACCGGACACGCTGACCGGCACCGACGACGTTGACACCATTCTGGGCTACGGCGCCGCCGACACGCTCTACGGAGCGAGCGCCAGCGACAGTCTCTATGGTGGACAGGGGCGCGACAGTCTTTATGGTGGCAGCGGGGACGATTCCCTGCTCGACGGCGATGGCGGACGTGACCGGCTCGACGGCGGTGAAGGCGATGACGCCCGCCTCTTCGGCGGCACCGCGCCCGATACGCTCTACGGCGGCGATGGCTCCGACACCTCCGTTTACGGGGGGCCAGGGCGTGACCTCCTTTTCGGCGGCTCTGGGTCGGACGATCTCTTCTTTGGCGGGGGCAACGAAGACAGCCTCTTCGGCGGCAGTGGATTTGACCGCCGATTTTACGGCGGGTCGGGCACCGACAGGCTGGAAGCGGGCGACGACGGTGCTGCCAGCTTCTTCGGCGGGGCTGGCTCCGACATCCTAGACGGAGGCAATGGGGATGTCAGCTATTTCTACGGCGACGAGGGTAACGACAGGCTCCAGGGGTGGCGAAGGAAGTCACGGGCGCTTCTTCGGTGGGTCTAGCTTCGACATTCTCTTCGGCGGCACTGGGGCGGACTTCCGCTTTTACGGTGGGTCCGGCCCAGACAGGGTCTTCGGCGGCGAAGGATCGGACCGCTTCCTGTTCGGCGGGGATGGCTCCGACCTCATACAGGGTGATGAGGGTTCGGACAATAGGGTTCACGGCGACTCTGGTGACGACAGGCTCTCGGGCATAACCGGGGACGACAGGGAATTCTATGGCGGCTCTGGTGGCGACAGCCTCTACGGAGGCGAGGGGGATGACAGCCAATTCTACGGCGGCCGCGGGCAGGACACTCTTTACGGTGGCACCGGGGACGATAGCGGGTTCGAAGGCGACGGCTTTGCCGACCGCCTCTTTGGCGGCAGAGGGAACGACAGCGGATTCTATGGTCGTGCCGGCGACGACAGGCTCTACGGCGGCAACGAAGACGACAGCGGCTTCTACGGCGGCAATGGCGACGACTTCGTGGGGGGTGACCTGGGAGACGACCAGCTCTATGGCGGTGCCGACGAGGACGTCTTGAACGGCGGTGAGGGCGACGACAGCCTCTTCGGCGGCGGCGGCTTCGATGGCGGGATCTATGGTGGCGCTGGCGATGACTTCCTACGCGGCCAGGGAGGCAAACGATGTCCTCTTCGGCGGGGCGGGCGACGACGTCATGCGCGGCGATGCCGGACGCGACAGCCTCTACGGGGGTGCGGGCGACGACCTCTTCAAGGTCAATCGCCAGGGCGAGATCCAGGACGGCGAGACCTACGACGGCGGCGATGGGACCGATACGCTGCAGCTCGGCGCCGGCGTCACCCTGCCGGCCGGCGTGGTGCTGATCGACATCGACACCATCCTCTACGGGTGAGGCGGCTAGGGAGAAGCGGCTAGGGCCAGAGCGACTGGAAGGCAAGGTGCAGCGCTGTGGCTGTTCCAACGCCTCTCGGCGAAGAGTGACGCCCTTGCCACCCCCCCCTTGACGTCATGATCGGAGGACCACGAGCCGCTTGTAGGCTCTTTGGGGTTCGCTCCCTTCCGAATGGCGTTCTCAAGTCAGGGCCAGCGCGCTCTTCAAGCGCCGGGTACGACGCGCGACACGTCTAGCCTGCACGCTGTCGGCGGTGCTTCGTGACGGGCGCGATGGGACTGCGGAGAGCGATCCTCCGATCAAGTCGGAGGATGACGAAGGTGGGAAGTTGGCGGATGAGCCCCTCCCCTCGCCGACAGACAGCGGAGACGCCACCGTTCCGCGAGGAAGCCTCCGAGAGACCCTGACTGCTACCCGATCACCACCGCCAGGTGGTCGGCGTCGAGGCCCTCCTGGCCCTCTTCGATGTTGACCTCCTTGACCGTGCCGTCTTCGCTGGCCTCGTGCGGCACCTCCATCTTCATCACCTCCATGATGAAGAGGGTGTCGCCCGCCCTTCACCTGATCGCCGGGCTTCACCAGCACCTTCCACATGTTGCCGGCGGTCTGGGTGCGCACTTCTTCGGCCATGGGTCTCTCCTTGAATTGGTCCGTGTCGATCAGGTCTTGGCTGCGGTCCGGCAGGCACGCCAGACCACCTCGGGTGTCAGCGGCATGTCGAGATGCGTCACACCAAGCGGCGCCAGCGCGTCCAGGACCCCGCTCACCACCGCCGCCGGCCCGGCAATCGCGCCGGCCTCGCCGCAGCCCTTCACGCCCAAGGGATTGTTCTGGCTTGGCGATTCCAGAGAGGCGGTCTGCATGGCCGGCAGGTCGTCGGCGCGCGGCATGGTGTAGTCCATGAAGGAGGCCGACAGCAGCTGACCGCTCTCGGCATCGTAGCGGCAGTGCTCCATCAAGGCCTGGCCGGCGCCTTGCGCCAGCCCGCCGTGGATCTGGCCTGCCACCACCATGGGGTTCACCTGCACACCGAAGTCGTCGACCGCCATCAAGGCCTTGATCGCCGTGCGCCCTGTCTCGGGGTCGATCTCCACCTCGCAGATGTGGCAGCCGAAGGGGAAGTTGAAGTCGGGCGGGTCGAAGTAGCTGGTCTCCTCCAGCCCCGGCTCCAGCTTGTCGAGGGGATAGTTGATCGGGTTGTAGGCGGCGCCGACCATGGTCATGTAGTCGACCTTGAGATCGGTGCCGCGCACCTTGAACTCGCCGCCCTCGAAGTCTATGTCGGCCGCCGAGGCCTCCAGCAGGTGGGCCGCGATGGCCTTGCCCTTCTCGACCACCTTGTCCAGCGACAGCTTGAGCGCCGAACCGCCGACGGAAATCGAGCGCGAGCCATAGGTGCCGATGCCGTAAGGCACGCGGTCGGTGTCGCCGTGCACGATCTGCACCCGATCGATATCGATGCCCAGGCTCTCGGCCACAAGCTGAGCATAGACCGTCTCGTGGCTCTGGCCGTGGCTATGGCTGCCGGTCCAGCACGGTGACCGAGCCGGTGGGGTTGATGCGCACATGGCCGACCTCGTACTGCCCGGCCGTGCCGCCCTCTTCCGCCAGCATCTTCGAGGGGCCCATCCCGCAAGCTTCCAGATAGAAGGCGAAGCCGAAGCCGCGCAGCTTGCCGGCCTGGGCCGAGGCCTCGCGCCTGGCCGGGAAGCCGGCGTAGTCGGCCACCTCCATCGCCTTGTCCAAGAGGCCATGCAGGTCGCCCACGTCATAGGTCCAGAGCATCGGCGACTTGTAGGGGAAGGCCTCGGTCGGGATGAAGTTGCGCCGGCGCATCTCGACCCGGTCGATGCCCATTTCCGCCGCGGCGCGATCGATGACCCGCTCCAGGACGTAGGTGGCTTCCGGCCGGCCGGCGCCGCGGTAGGCGTCGACGGGTTGGTGTTGGTGAAGGCGCCGCGCACCCGGCATGTGGATCGCCTTGGCCTTGTAGGGACCCGGCATGGGGTTGGCGTAGAAGAAGGTCGGGATCGCGGTCCCGAAGGTGGAGAGATAGGCGCCGAGGTTGGCGACGGTATCGACCTTGAAGGCCGTCACCACGCCCTCGCCATCCAATGCCACCTCCACCGCCGTCACGTGATCGCGGGCGTGGGTGTCGCTGATGTAGCCTTCCTGGCGATCGGCCACCCACTTCACCGGCTGGCCCAGACGCTGGGCGGCGACCACCACCATGACCTCTTCGGCATAGTGATAGATCTTCATGCCGAAGCCGCCGCCGACGTCGGGCGAGACCACGCGGATCTGCTCCTCCGGGATCTTCAGGGTGCAGATCGACAACAGCACGCGGATGATGTGCGGGTTCTGGTTGGAGGTGTAGAGAGTCACCCGTCCGCCCGCCTGATCGTAATCGCCGATGGTCCCGCGGGTCTCCATGGGGGCGGCGTAGATGCGATTGTTGACCAGCTCCAAGCGGGTCACGTGGTGGGCCTCGGCGAAGGCCGCCTCGACCGCGGCCGCATCGCCTTTCTCCCAATCGAAGCAGAGGTTTCCCGGTGCTTCCTCCCAAACCTGCGGGGCGCCATCCTCGACGGAGCCCTTGAGGTCGATGGCGCTGGCGAGCGGCCGGTAGTCGACCCTCGATGGCCTCGGCCGCGTCCTGCGCCTGGGCCCTTGGTCTCGGCGACGACGAAGGCGACCGCGTCGCCGACGTAGCGCACCCGGTCGGTGCAGAGCACGCGGTGCGGCGGGCGCCACCATCGGCGAGCCGTCGGCCGACTCCACGATCCAGCCGCAGGGCAGTCCGCCGATGTCGGCCGCCTCCATGTCGGCGCCGGTCAGGATCAGGCGCACGCCCGGCATCGCGGCCGCCCGGCTGGTGTCGATACCGGCGATCTCCGCATGGGCGTGCGGCGAGCGCAGCACCACGCTCTCCAAGAGGCCGGCCAGGCGGATGTCGTCCAGATAGCGCCCCCCGTCCGGTGAGGAAACGCTTGTCCTCCTTGCGGCGCACGGAGGCACCGATCCAACTCTTCGTCATGACGAACTCTCCTCCCGCTATTCGATCGAAGCCTCGCTGCAGACCTCCCGCATCGCGTGCGCCAAGGCTTGCGCCTCGTCGACCGAGACGGCCTTGAAGTTGTAGATCTCGCCCGGCTTGGACTGCCCCAGCTTCCAGAAGGCGGCCTGCGGCACGGTGTAGGGATTGATGAAGCCGCCCATCGAGGGACCGTCGTTCACCAGGATGATCGGGGTCTGGCCGGCCAGGTTGATGGCACCGCAGGGATAGCCTTGGTCCAGGATGTTCGAGGGCTCCGAGCCATGCTCCGGCAGCTTGTCGTAAGCCTTTTCCGAGAAGGTCCAGTCGGGCCCCTCCAGCCGAAAACCGGTGCGGTCCGACTTGCCGGAGAGCTTCCAGTCGACGGAGAGGGAAGCGTTCCTTGCCGGCCTCGTCGATCCAGTCGTCGTTGGGGCCGGGCACCACCTCGATCTCCCAGCGCTTGTCGGTGGAGATCGGCGCGCGGGCCGACTCCTTGACCCGCCGCCCCGCCTTGCCTTGGCCTTCGCCCACCGGTACCGACTGGCCTGCCTTCAGGGCGCGCCCTTCCATGCCGCCGACGCCGGCCTTGTGGAAGGTGGAGCGCGAACCGAGCCATGGGTTGGTCTGAATTCCGCCGGCAACGCCGATGTAGCCGCGCGCACCGGTCTTGGCGAAGGAGAGCGCCAGGGTCTGGCCGGCCTTGACCGCCACGCTCTCCCAAAGGGGGATCGGCTCGCCGTCGAGCTTCGGCTGCATGTCGCCGCCGGTGACGGCGATCACGCCATCGCGCTCGAACTCCAAGGTCGGGCCCATGAACTGGCATTCCAGCCCGGCGTCGCCAGGCTCGTTTCCGACCAGCAGGTTGGCGAGGCGGAGCGACCAGGAATCCATCGGACCGGAGGGCGGAAAGCCCTGGTTCCAGAAGCCATAACGCCCCGGCCAATCCTGCACGGAGGTCTCCAGGCCGGGCTTGATCACTTTCAGCATGACCCTCTCCTCCCTTAAAAGCGCTTGCTCGCGTCCAGCGTCTCGATCCAGGCCTTGTAGTTGGCTACGGAGAAGCGCTGGTACTCGATGATGTTATACTCGTAGGTGCCCTCGCCGACCTTGCGTTCGATGGCCTCGAACTCCTCGACCGAGCAGGGGATGAAGCGGATCCGGTCAGCCGGCTGGAAGAGGCAGATGGAGCGCTCGAAGGCCGGAAAGCGCTTCTCCGTGTCCCAGATCGGCACCGGTGTGCGGGCGAAAGATCTGATAGCCGCCCGGCAGGTGCTCGGGATAGATCGCGGTCGCCGCCCCACCCATGCCGACCGTGCCCTTGGGTGTCCAGGTGCGCGGCGGGTTGTACTTGGGCGCGGTGATCATGGAGCGCGGATCCAAGGGCATCAGGAAGGGCAGGCCCGGCCAGAAGCCCAAGGACGCCACCCAATACTCCGTGCCCGAATGCACCCGCACCAATTGCTGCACGTCTTCCAAGCCGTTCAGTTCGGCGACGAACTCGGGATCGGTCTGCTTGGGCGTGATCTTCTCGATATAGTCGGCCACGCACTCCTTGGTCCAGGGGTCCAGGTAGACCGTGGGGAAGAGGAAGAGGCGGCTGTCCAGCTCGATGGTGTCGGAGGGCCCGAGCGAGCCGATCAGCGTGTGCATTTCGCCCTGCAGATCGGCGAAGGAGATATCTTCAGGCTCATAGTGGATCAGCATGGAGGCGAAGGCAGGGTGCGGTCTCGATGACGCCCTTGATCTTCTGCTCTTCGATGGCGTCGGCCAGGCCTTGCGCCTTGAAGTTCAGCTCCAAGTTCATCTCGTTGCCGAACTCGATCAGCATGTAGCGATCGCCGCCAGGCAGATAGCGCGGCTCTTCGTAAATCATGCCTCCCCTCTCCTTCTTTGGGCGGCCGACCGGACGATCGGCCCGTTGGACGGTTTACCCTAGCAGCTCCGCCTTGTGCTGATCGATAAAGCCGGTGTGGGTCTCGCCGGCACGAAAAGCGGGATGGTCCAGGGTGCGGATCAAGAATGCCAGATTGGTGACGATGCCCTCCAGGCGGATCGCCTTCAAGGTCTGAAGGCTGCGGTCGATCGCAGCCGCGCGAGTCTCTGCGTGGCAGACCACCTTGGCGATCATGGGATCGTAGTAGGCGGTGATCTTGTCGCCCTCGCGCACGCCGCTGTCGATGCGCACGCCTTCGCTCTCTTCGGGGAAGGCCAAGGTCGAGAGCGTGCCCGGCTGAGGCAGAAACATCTTGTCGGGATTCTCGGCATAGAGCCGGCATTCGATGGCGTGGCCGTTGCGTCTGATCTCGTCCTGGTTCAGCGCCAGGTCTTCGCCGGCGGCGAGCCGCAGCTGCAAGGCGACCAGGTCTCGGCCGGTGATCATCTCGGTCACCGGATGCTCGACCTGGATCCGGGTGTTCATCTCCAGAAAGAAAAAGTCGCCACTCTCGCCGTCGACCACGAACTCCACCGTGCCGGCACCGCGATAGCGTTCCTGGGCTGCCAGGCGCACCGCTGCCGCGGCCATGGCCCAACGGGTTTCCTCCGGCAGGCCAGGCGCCGGGCTTTCCTCGACGATCTTCTGAAAGCGGCGCTGGATCGAGCATTCCCGCTCGAAGAAATGCAAGGCCCGGCCGTCGCCCAGGCCGAAGACCTGGATCTCGATGTGCCTGGCCTTACGCACTAAACGCTCCAGGAAGACAGTCCCATCGCCGAAGGCCCGGGCGGCCATGCCCTGGGTGGCGGTCACCACCTTCGCCAGCTGGTCGGGGGCCTCGACCAGGCGCATGCCGATGCCACCGCCGCCGGCCGAAGCCTTCACCAACAAGGGGTAGCCGACGGCCTCGCCGGCTGCCTCCAGCCCGCCGAGATCGCCCTCGGGAAAGCGTGGGCTGCCGGGCAGCACCGGCACTTCGGCCGATTTCGCCAGCAGGCGCGCGCGCTCCTTGTCGCCCATGTCCACGATCGTAGCCGGACGCGGCCCGACCCAGATCAGGCCCGCCTCGTCGACGGCGCGGGCGAAGCCGGCATTCTCAGCCAGGAAGCCATAGCCCGGATGCACCGCATCGGCGCCGCTGGCCTTGGCCGCTTCCAGGATGCGGTCGACCTTCAGATAGCTCTCTGCGGCCTTCGCCGGACCCAAGAGATGCGCCTCGTCGGCGCTCTCGACATGCAGGCTTCCGGCATCGGCCTCGGAGTAGACGGCGATGGGGGAGAGATCGAGCGACCTGCAAGCGCGGATGACGCGGCAGGCAATCTCGCCGCGATTGGCGACCAGGACCTTCTTCATGATGCCGAAGTCTACTCCGCAGCTTCGGCCATCAGGGGCGCCAGCGCCGCCTTCACCGCGCGGGCCACAGCCACCGCGTTGGGCGTATCGGAATGCACGCAGACGCTCTCGCCGCGGACATTCACGTCCTTGCCGGAGATCGCCTTGGTCTTGCCCTCCACGACCGCCCGCTTGCAGCGCGCCGCAGTCTTCTCCGGGTCCACCGCCTCGTGCTCGCGGGTGATCACGATCCAGCCGTCGTCGTTGTAGTCGAGGTCGGCGTAGTACTCCGGCACGAAGGCGTGGCCACGCTCGGGATAGATGGTCTCGTGCAAGGTGCCGACCATGCCGAAGAGCGGCACCTTGAAGACGTCGGCTACGTCGCAGATGGCGTTGGCGGTCTCCTCTTGGCGGGCCGCCATGCCGTAGAGCGAGCCATGCGGCTTGATGTGGTTGAGCGCCATGCCCTCCGCCTCCAGGAAGCCTTTGAGCGCGCCCACCTGATAGATCAGGCAGTTGGCCAATTCCTCGCGGCCGATCTTCATCTCGCGGCGGCCGAAGCCCTGCAGATCCGGCAACGAAGGATGCGCGCCGACCTTGACCCCGTGCTGCTTGGCCAGCCGCACGGTGTTGCGCATGTGGTTGAAGTCGGACGCGTGGAAGCCGCAGGCCACGTTGGCCACGGTGATCAACGGCATGATGCCTTCGTCGTCGCCGATGCGGTAGAGGCCAAAGCCTTCGCCCATGTCGCAATTGATGCTGACGCCCATAGTTGCTCCTCCTTCGTACCGACGGTCGGGCCGCGAAGCGGCCACCGTCTCGACTAGATGCGTTGGGTGCGGATGCGATCCAGGAAGATGGCAGCCACCAGGACGGCGCCCAGCACGATCATCTGGATGTAGCCGTCCACCCGGGTCAGGTTCATGCCGTTGGACAGCACGGTGATGAAGAGCGCGCCGATGACCACCGACTGCACGCCGCCGACGCCGCCCCTCAGCGAGACGCCGCCGATGACGGCCGCCGCGATGCTCTCGCCCACCAGGCGCAAGCCGCCGCCCAGATTGGGCTCGCCCGAGCCGGTACGCGCGGTCAGCAGCAGGGCGCCGACCGCGGCCAGCACGGCGCAGATGACGTAGGCCATGGTGAGATAGCGCCGCCGCGGCAGGCCGGCGACTTCGGCCGCGCGCGGGTTGGAGCCCAGGATGTAGAGGGCGCGCCCCAGCACCGTGTTGCGCAGCATGAAGAAGAGCAGGATGCCGATCCCGGCGGCGTAGAGGATCGGCAGGTCGATGCCGAGGATGCTGCCGGAGTAAGCGATCTCGCTGAAGGCGCGCGGCACGTGGAAGACCGGGCGTCCGTCGGAGGCCATGGAGGCGACGCCCAGGCAGATGTTGAGGCTGCCCAAGGTGGTGACGAAGGGATTGACCCTGAGCCAGGAGACAACGACCCCGTTGAACAGCCCGACCGAGAGGCCGAAGCCCAAGCCGGTCAGAATGCCCAGAGACACCGCCCAGAACATGCCTTCGCCCTCGGGGCCCACCATGCCGGTCATCACCAGCGCGATCAGCACGCTGACCGCAGAGACGTTGGTGCCGATCGAGAGGTCGAAGCCGCGGGTGATGATCACCACCATCTGCGCGCAGGAGAAGATGAAGAGGTAGCTCGCCTGGGTCAGGATGTTATTGATGTTGCCGAGCGAGACCACCTTGGGCTCGACCACGGCGAAGCCCAGAAACATCACCACCAGGGCGATTGGCAGCAGGAGCTGCGCCAGGATCACCTGGCGCGTCGGTTTTGCCGTGTCGAGGCCGGATGCCTTTGCCGCGTCAGTCACGCTGCTGCTTTCGCTTGCCGAGTTCGTCCAGCGCCACGGCGGCGATGAGCACGATGCCCAGCACCACCACCTGCATCTTGCTGTCGATCCTCAGGAGGTTCATGGAGTTCGTCAGGACCGAGAGAAACAAGGCACTCAAGGCCACCATCTCCGCGCGGCCGATGCCGCCGCGCAAGGAGACGCCGCCGATCACCGCAGCGGCGATGGACTGCAGCATAAGCAGGTCGCCGCCCATCGTCGCCTGGCCGGAGCCCAGGCGCGCCGTGGCCAGAATACCGCCGGTCGACGCCAAGACGGAGCAGAGCACGTAGGTGGAGATGATGCAGACCGTGGTCGAGACACCGGAGACCATGGCGGCCTGCTGATTGCCGCCAATGGCATAGATGTAGCGGCCCAGCAGGGTCTTGCGCTGCACCATCCAGACCAGCGCCACGATCAGGATGGCGACATAGAAGGTCGCCGGAATACCGCGTTCGGAGAAGAGGCCGGGAAACCAGAGGGCGCGCCCGAACTGCTTCACGAATTCGTCCGGCATGCCGTAGACGGGAATGCCGTTGGTCAGGATAAGGCCGATGCCGGTGGCGATCCAAAGCGTGCCCAGGGTCACCATGAAGGGCGAGATGCGCAGGAAAGCGACGCAGGCGCCGTTGATAAGGCCAATGGCAGCCCCGCTGCCGAGCCCGGCCATCACGCCGAGGAAGATCACCATGCCGACATCGCCCGGCATGACCGCGGAAAGCGCCGCCATGGTCTTGGCCATGACCGTCGAAGTGAGCGCCACCACCGCGCCCACCGAAAGGTCGAAGCCGCCGATGATCAGCACCAGCATCTGCCCGCAGGCGACGATTGCCAGGAAAGAGGTCTGGCGCAGGATGTTCAAAACGTTGTTGAGGCCGGTGA
Source organism: Rhodospirillales bacterium (assembly GCA_963669385.2). Taxonomy (GTDB): domain Bacteria; phylum Pseudomonadota; class Alphaproteobacteria; order Kiloniellales; family JACOMY01; genus JACOMY01. The sequence continues at coordinate 34,134 of CAXXGD010000058.1, read as the reverse complement.
AGCGCGGCTCCACCAGCGCGACCACGACGACGATCAGGATCAGCAGTACCGGCAGCAGACCGATCGCCACCAGCGTGCGCGAGACGCGCTCCGACACGCTGAGGCCGCCCGGTGTGGTCTCCAGGCCGTGGCTGGTCACACCCCTGCCCCCGCCTGCTGCTGCACCTTGGCCGCCAGCTGCTGATCGCCCTCGAAGAAGCTGGCCAGCACATTCTGCTCGCTGATGTCCTCGCCCGTCAGCTCCGCCACCATGTGGGCGCGGTGCATGACGTAGACCCGGTTCGCCAGGTTCAAGACCTCGGGCAGTTCGGAGGAGACCAGGACGATGGCGGCACCGGCCTCGACCAATTGCTTCATCAGCTCATAGACCTCGACTTTCGCACCGACATCGATGCCCACCGTCGGCTCATCGAAGAGAAAGATCGACGTTTTCCGCGTAAGACCCCTTGCCAACATGACTTTTTGACGATTTCCACCCGACAGGTTCGCGACCACCCGCTCGATGTTGGGTGGCCTCAGGCGCAGTTTATCGACGATCTCCTGGATGATCCGCTTCTCGCTCGTGCGTTGCAGCAGCTTGTTCTTGACGAACTGCTCCAGGTTCAGCGCCGCCATCGAGGCATTCTCGCGAACCGGCCTAGAGAGCGCCAAACCTTCCACCACCCGATCCGAGGGGAAATAGCAGATCCCCTTCTGCAGACTGCGGCTCGGCGCGGGATGCGGATAGGCCTCGCCGGCGACGGTTATGCTGCCGGCATGGATGGGCTCCACGCCGTAGACTGCGCGAATGAGCTCGGACTTGCCGCAACCGACCAGGCCGGCGACACCGGTGACCTCGCCGGCCCGCGCGCTGAAATCCACCCCTTCGACCGAATGGTTGCCGGTGGTGAGACCTGAGACCTGCAGCAGCGTATCCCCCGGTTGGTGGTCGATCTTGGGGAAAAGCACCTCGATCTTGCGACCGGTCATCAGCTCGACCAGCTCGTTCTCGGTAACGCCCTCCGCGCCCAGGGTCTTGATCAGGCGACCGTCGCGCAAGACGGTGATGCGGTCGGCCAGCTGCTTGATCTCGCGCATACGGTGGGAGACGTAGATGATGCCAACCCCTTCCCCCTTGAGCTTGCCGATCAGCTCGAAGAGGCGATAGGTCTCGCTTTCGGTGAGAGAGGCCGTCGGTTCATCCAGGATCAGCAACCTCACGTCGGCCATCAGTGCTTTGGCGATCTCCGCCATCTGCTGGTGCGCGCGCGACAGCGAGCGGACCTTGGCCTTGGGGTCCAGATCGAAGCCCAATTCCGAGACCACCTCGGCGGCGCGCTTACGCATGGCGCCGGCCTTGAGAAACCCCCAACGGCGGCGCTCACGGCCAAGGAAGAGGTTCTCCTCCACCGTCAAGTCCGGCACCAGAGAGAACTCCTGGAAGACCGGCGAGATGCCCATCAGGCGCGCTTTGTGCGGTGTCAGGCCACGCACTGCGGCGCCATCGTAGTGGTAGCTGCCGCCGTCCTGCGGATAGGTGCCGGCGATGACGTTGATGAGGGTCGACTTGCCCGCACCGTTCTCGCCGAAGAGCACATGCACCTCACCCTGGCGGACATCGAAGTCGACTTGATCGAGCGCCAGGACACCCGGGAAGCGCTTGGAGATGCCGCGCATCTCCAAGAGGAGGCCTGCTGCATCCTTCATGCTGGACGCGCTGGCTCTTACTTCCGGCGGTTCGACCAGTTCGTTCATGGGCTCGCTAGCCTGTCACCCTTTGCCTGGCGATACCGAAGGTGCCGCAGATGACCAGCCACGGCAGTTCGACCGCCCGGCCGCTCCTCTGCAAGGGCTACCCCCCGGGCGCTGCCTCGCCTTAGCCTCACTCAAGTTCCTGGACAAATCAATCGACCCAGACGTCCAAGACACGCGCTCTCCCTGGATTGCGGCTTTGCCTCGTTGTTGTGTCCGAAGCCCGCCGATCACCATGACCACAGCTTCGCCTATCCAACCGCCCCAGAGAAGTAGATTCTTTGGAGGGGCATCCATCTGTTTTTCCGATAGTGGGCCGGACAACCTGCAAGGGCCAGAAAAACCATGTATGAGTGGCACCGCTCTGGCGTCGGTTCCTCCGCACTATCCCGCAAGCTCTTCCTCTGCCCCATCCGTTCGTCTAATTTGGCAAGGATAACGTTCTCAAAATCCGATAGTGCAGCCGGAGCCGACGACTGGGGTCCCATGTCCTTCAATCTGCGACACCTAAAATATTTCGCCGCGACCGCCGAATTGGGCCGTGTGAGCCAAGCCGCGATCGAGCTCTCCATCTCACAGTCTGCCGTGACCACCGCCATCAAGGAGCTGGAGGCCGTCGTCGGCGCTCAGCTCTTCGTGCGCTCCTCGCAAGGCATGATCCTGACCGACGCCGGCCGGCAGTTCCTGAACGTCGGCTACGAGATCCTGTCGAAGGTGGAAGAAGCGCTGCAGGTCCAAGAGGGGCGCGCGGTCTCCGGCACGCTCGCGGTGGCTGCGACCTATACGGTCGTCGGCTACTTCCTGCCTTTCCACCTGGAGCGCATCGCACGGGTCATGCCGAACCTCACCCTGCGGCTCTACGAGATGACCCGCGAGGCGATCGAGGAAGCGCTGCTGGCGCGACGCTTCGACATGGCGGTCGCGCTCACCTCCAACATCATCAGCCCGGAGATCGCGACGGAGACCCTGATCAGCTCGCCGAGGCGGCTATGGACGCCGGCCAACCACCCCTTGCTGGGGCGCGAGGCGGTCACCTTGGCCGATGTGGCGGAGCGGCTCTACGTCATGCTGACCGTCGACGAGGCGGCAAACACCGCTATGCGCTATTGGGAAGAGACGCCCTATCGCCCGAACGTGGTCCTGCGCACCACCTCGATCGAGGCCGTGCGCTCCATGGTGGCCAATGGTCAGGGCCTCACCATCCTGTCGGACATGGTCTACCGCCCCTGGTCGCTGGAAGGCAGGCGCATCGAGACGATCGAGCTGAAGGAACGCATCCCGCCGATGGGCGTCGGCCTCGCCTGGCGGCGCGACGCCGAGTTCTCGCCGGCCATGATCGCCTTCCGCGACTACTTTCGAAGTCGCTTCAGAACTCCACAATCCATGCCGGGCCGTATTCCCTAGCGTCTGCTCGTTTGGTTGAGACGTGAGGCGCTCCACCGCTGAGGCGCTGGCCAGTCTGTCGGTCAAAAGGGGCTGCTTAGGCCACTTCCCCACAGGCGTCATGCTCCGGCTTGACCGGAGTACCTTGTGCCGCTCGTACGAGCAGTGGGTAGCGATCCTCCGGTCAAGCCGAAGGATGACGAGGTTGGGATCTTGTGCGAAAGCACCACAAGATGAGATTCTGAGAAACCATCGCGCGCCACCACGGTCCTGGCCATCGCAGGGGCTTGTACGGTTCAGTCAGCAGTGACCGCTGGCAATAGCGCAAAAAGTTCGGCCCGCCGCAGCGTTTCAGGCTGCGGCGGGCCGTCTTGTCTAGCAAGGCCAGAACGCTAGGCGCCCTGGCCCGCTATCAGGTCAGCTTACTGCTCGACCGAGTAGACCGGAGTCCAGTCGGCCGGGGCCAAGACCAAGGACATGTCGATGCTATCGGCCGTCGACTTGGAGATCATGTCCGGGATCGGCTTCACGAAGGCGATCACGTGCTTCTCCTCGAGCGCGCGCACCGCCATGTCGATGGCGACCCGGCCTTCCAGCACCGGATACTGCGTGGCGAAGCCCAGGATCTCGCCGCGGTTCATGGCATCCAGCATGGCCTGGTTCTCGTAGGAGGACATGATCAGGATTTCGCCCTCGCGACCGATCTCGGCCACTGCACCGATGGCTGCCTCGGCCGTAGGCGCCGTGCCCCAGATCACGTTCATTTCGGGATAGGCCTGCAGCGCGTCCTGGATCAGCGCCAGCTGCACCGCCACACCGGAATCACCGAACTTCTCGTCCAGGACCTCGATGTTGGAGCCTGCCAGCTCCTGCTTGAAGCCGTCGTTGAAGGACTCGGCCCAGCCGGACCCGGCCGGACCCGGGAAGGTCACCGCCTTGGCCTTCTCGCCGCCCACGAACTCTTTCAGGTAGCGCGCGGTCTGATAGCCCATCTTGTCGAATTCGACGTACATCTTGGCCGTCGTCGGCGCGTCTGCCACCGGGTTCACGGTGGAGATCACCGGAATGCCCTTGTCCAAGGCCTCCTGGAACTTCTGCGCCAGGCCGGCCTCGGAGATGGCGCCGACGATGATGGCGTCGAAGCCGCCGGCCATGCAGTCGTCGAACTGCGACAGCTGACGCGGCAGGTTCACATAGCCGCCAGCCTCGTAGAGGGTCATGTTCACCCCCATGCGCTCGGCCTCCTCGACGATGCCATAGGCCACCGCAACCCAGAAGCTGTCCTTCATGTGCGGGAAGAGCACACAGAGGTTCCAGGGCTTCGCCGCCGCGGCCAAGGGCTCGTAGGTGACCTCGACATTGGATCCGGAAGAGGCATCGTAGACCTTGATCGGCCACCACTTCCCGGCATCCTGGGCGGACGCGCCATAGGCCAGCCCGACGCTGGCGACGCACGCCAAGGCAAAGCTACGCGAGACGATCTTCATCATAGTTGCTCCCAGTTGATTGGACCTGTCCAAGCTCCGAGGCCGCCTTCGCCAGCAGCCCCTTCGTTCGCACTACCGCAAGAGACTAGCCTGTTGTCTCCAGCCTGCACCACCTCTCCGCCGGTGGGCCGAGGCAGTCAACGAGCAAGACAACCACGTGCCGCCTGGCTCCGCCAGCGACGCATAGCTGAAAAGTCTCCTTGGCCAACACCCATGCTGAATGATATCACATATACCAGTCAAGTCGCTTTAACCGCCCGCCGCCACAGCGGTTCCGACCGCTCCGGCTGGCCATTCGCACCGGACACCGGAAGGAATCCTAGGATGACCATCACCGCGCGCCACAACCTTACCTTGGAGGAGATGGACAAGGACAGCATGTTCCATCCCTATACCGCCTTGGCTCAGCATATGGAAACCGGCCCTAAGATCATTACCGAGGGCAAGGGCGTCGTCCTGAAGGACATGAGCGGGCGGGAGTACATCGACGGGCTCGCCGGGCTCTGGTGCGTCAACATCGGCTATGGCCGGCCCGAGATCGCCGAGGCGGTCAAGAAGCAGCTGGAGGAGCTGCCCTACTACCACTCCTTCGCCTCCATGGGCACGGAGACGCCGGTGCGCGTCGCCGACCGGGTCAAGCAGATGGCGCCGGGTAACATGCAGAGGATCTTCTTCGGCTGCTCGGGCTCCGATGCCAACGACACGCAAATCAAGATCGTCTGGTACTACAACAACCTTCTGGGCCGGCCGGAGAAGCGCAAGATCATCTCGCGCAAGCGGGCCTATCACGGCGTCAGCGTCGCCACCGCCAGCCTCACCGGGCTACCGCTGCTGCACAATGCCTTCAATCTGCCGATCGAGAACATTCTGCACACGGAGACCCCGCACTACTTCTGGAATGCGGCCGAGGGTATGAGCGAGGCCGACTTCGCATCGCATTTGGCGGGCGAGCTCGACGCAATGATCGAGCGCGAAGGGCCGGAGACGGTGGCGGCCTTCATCGCCGAGCCGGTCATGGGTGCCGGCGGGGTGATCGTCCCGCCCGAGACCTACTTCCAGGAAATCCAGGCCGTGTTGAAGAAACACGACGTCCTGATGATCGCCGACGAGGTGATCTGCGGTTTCGGGCGCACCGGGCGCTGGTTCGGCTCTGAGGTCTTCGGCATCGAGCCCGACATGGTGTCGGTCGCCAAAGGCATCACCTCGGGCTACCTGCCGCTGTCCGGCAGCCTGGTCGGCGAAAAGGTCTGGAATGTGCTGTTGGAGAAGTCAGGCGAGTTCGGTGTCTTCGGTCACGGCTATACCTACTCCGCCCATCCGGTTTCCTGCGCCGCGGCCTTGGCGAACCTGGACATCATGGAGCGCGAGAACCTGGTCGAGAAGGGCGCCGAGGTCGGCGCCTACATGCAAAGCCGCCTGCGCGAGGCCTTCTCCGATCACGCCCAGGTCGCGGAGGTTCGCGGCATCGGGCTGATCGCAGCGGTCGAGTTCATCCAGGACAAGGCGGCCAAGCGGCCCTTCGATCCGGCCTTGAAGGTGGCCCCTCGCGTCGCTGCCAAGGCCATGGAGCACGGCCTCATCACCCGGGCCCTGCCGAACAGCGACACCGTCGCCTTCTCGCCGCCGCTGGTCATTACCCGCGCGGAGGTCGATGCCTGCGTCGAGCGCTTGGGCATGGCGCTCAAGGACGTGCAGGACGCCCTCATCGGCGAAGGCGTGCCGCTGGCCGCCTAGCGCCGGTGGCCGGCCCGCGCCATGACGGTAAACCCGGCCGCCGCGCTGCGGCCGGGGCTGCCTCGGCCGCGGGGATGGCGCCGCCGGTCCTGCAGGTGAGCCGCGAGACGCTCAGGACCCGCGTCTACGGTTCGCTCTGCGAAGCCCTGATGATGGGCCGCTTCGAGCCGGGCCAGGCCTTGACCGTCCGCGGTCTGGCCGAGGCCTTCGGCGTGAGCCCCACACCGGTGCGCGAGGCGCTGCAGCGCCTCGCTGCCTCGGGCGCGCTGGCAGCCGAGCCCAATCGCTTCTACCGCGTTCCCACGATCACGCCCGAACGCATTCAGGACCTGCGCCGGATTCGCGCCGCCCTGGAAGGCTTGGCCGCCGAGCAAGCGGCCGAGCGCATCACCAAGGCCGAGATTCAGCGCCTCGCCCGGGCCAACGACCGCATGGTGAAGGCGATCGAGCGCCAGGATGCCAAGGTCTATCTGGCGGCCAACGAAGAGTTTCACTTCACCATCTATGAGGCTGCCGGGTCCGAGACCCTGTTGCAGATCATTCACGGGCTTTGGCTCAGCATCGGGCCGACGCTTAATCTCCTGTTCCGCGACATCACACTGGTCCAGGCATTGGGCGACAATCATCAGCGCGCTCTCGAGGCCCTCACCGTCCGCGACGGGCCGGCAGCGCGTGCCGCCATCGTCGACGACATCATGGCAGCCGGCGCCTTCCTGGCGCAGACGATGGGAAGGGCCGCGGTCAGGTAGCGCACCCCCGGCTCTAATGCCCTCCTAGCCTTGCGGCATATGCCCGCTGCAGCGCATAATTGCCAAAATTCGCCGTACCATCCGTAGCTATTGCTCAGAGGAGTATGTTGCGATGACCGTAGAACGCATCCTCACGGGGAAAGGTGGCGACGTCGTGAGCGTCAGTCCGGACGACACCCTCGAGAAAGCTGCGCAGGTCCTGGTGGAAAACCGCATAGGCGCGATTCTGGCGATGCGAGGCGACGAGATTGCCGGCGTCTTGAGCGAGCGCGATATCGTGCGCGCGATCGGGACCACCGGTGCCTCGGCCTTGGCCCAGCCGGTCTCGGCGCTCATGACGGAAAACGTGATCACCTGCCACAAGACCGACAGCATAGCCGATGTGATGGGCGTGATGACCGATCGACGCATCCGCCACGTCCCGGTGGTCGAGAAGGGCAAGCTCTTAGGCATCGTCTCGATCGGCGACCTGGTGAAAGAGAGAATCGCCCAAAGCGAGCATGAAGCGGCCGCGCTTAGGGACTATATCTCCGCCGGCTGACGCCCAGGGCTCAGGTGCTCGGCCCCCGCGGCGGGGCGAAGACCAGGTAGCCAAGCAGGCCAACGACGAAGAGTCCGAACATGGTGGCGGACATCGGCCAGGCCGTTCCGTCATGCATGAAGGCCGTCAGCAGGCTTGCCACGCTCCCCATCCCCATCTGCGTCGCCCCCAGCAGGGCCGAGGCGGGGCCTTTCGGACCGTGCGATACCGCCTCCAGAAGGCACAGCGGGCCGCTCGCCAGAATGAAGCCTAAAGAGACGCCATAGATCGCGCTGCTGGCCATCACGGTCGCCAGGTCGACCGGTCCCAAGGCGGCCATGACAAAGAGGAATCCGGTGCCCAGGCTGCCAAGGAAAAGCGCCAGCCTGACGAAGGTCGTCGCCTTCACCGTCCGGGCCAAACGCGCGACCAAGAGGCTGCCGGCCATGTAGGCGACCACGATGACGGCCTGATAGAGGCCGTAGTGCTCAGTCGGCACGCCAAGGCGCTCGATCAGCAGGAAGGGCCCCTCGGTCAGAAACGCGAAGAGCGCGCCGAAGCTGCAGGAAAGCGGTATGAAATAGCGCAGATAGCCTCGATTGGTCAAAAGCGAGAGGTAGGAGAGCACCATGTGGCCCAACCGCAGCGCTCGGGGATCGCGTTCGCCGGTTTCCGGCACATAGCGCGCAACCAGCAAGAAGACCAAGACGATGGCCCCGGCGAGCAGCAGGAAGTTTGCTTGCCAGCCGAAGAATATGAAGACGTAGCCACCGAGCAGCGGCCCCACCGCCGGCACCAGGCCGACCGCCAGGCCATAGGCTGCCAGGACCTGCATGGCCTTGGCGTCCTGGTAGAGGTCGCGGATGATCAGCAGGATCACCACCGAGCCGACGCTTGCGGTCAAACCCTGCCCGATGCGGCCGGCGATCAACACTTCGACCGAGCCGGCCAGGCCGCAGACCAGGCTTGAGAGAAAGAACCCGGTGAGGCCGCACAGCAAGAGCAGCCGGCGCCCGATGCGATCGGACAGCGGCCCGTGCAGCAGCTGCGCGACGGCGAAGGTTGCCAGGTTGAGGCTCAATGTCAGCTGAACGGTCGGAACGTCGGTGCCGAGCAGCTCGGGCAGATGCGGCAGGCTCGGCAAATAGAGATCGGTCGAGAGAATCGACACGCCAGTGCAGGCGACCAGAACCGCCGGCACCAGCCAGCCGGCCCCCTGCCCCGCCTCCGCGATCTCCTCTTTCGAGGCTATGCGCCCTTCCTCGCCGGTCATGCCAGCCCTGATAGCAGTCGGACCGGGCAGTGCCTACGCGCCAAAAGGCCCGGGCTGATATGCGCTAATCAGTCCTTCAGCTCGATCTCGACAAATGCGATTTCGGCGTCGGTCTCGTTGATGACGTTGTGCGACACGCCAGCGGGACGATTGTAGCTCTCGCCCAGCTTCAGCTCGGCTTGGGTCGCCTTGCCGTCATCGTCGGTCATGGTCAGGCGACCGCCGATGATCGGCACCACGACATAGTCATAGCCGTGCACGTGATGGCCAGTCTCGCTGCCGGGCGGAAAGCGGAACTGCGTCACCCGCACTCTTTCGTTGTCGATCTGCTGCGTCGCGACTGCTTGGGCTCTCGCCATGCCGGCCTCCGTATTCGCCATAAGGACAATCAGGCTAGAGGAGCACGAGGCCTGGCTCCAGCGCCACTGGCCTGGTTATCGTCGCGACGAAGAGTAGCCGGAAAACCGCACGGCGATTGGCCGCGCCCAGTCAAGCGAACGCACCCTCGATCCACTCGGCGAAGGTGCGGCTTGCGGGAGTCTCGTCGTGCTTCGCTGGCCGGCGCAGGAAATAGGCTTCCGGCATGTCGACCAGATGGTCGAAGGGCGCGACCAAGTTGCCTTGCGAGAGATGGGTGGAGGCCAAGGTACCATGCGCCATCGCCAGGCCGGCACCATTCAACACCGCAGTCAGCGAGATCACATAGGTCGAGGCGAGATTGACCAGCTTGCCCTTCGGCAAGCGATCGCCCTGATCGGCAAGCCAGGTCTCCCAGTTGCCGATCACCCCAGCGCAATCGAAAAGCGCGTGCTTGCGCCAGTCCGCTGCACCCTCTGCAAAGCCGGGACGGCAAACGGGGAAACACTGCTCGCGGGTCAAGCGGACCACGGCATCCGACATTTCCGATTCCCGGCCGAAACGGATCTCGATCTCGGCATCGGGGGCGGTGCGCTCCGGCTCCCAGATCGGCGTAACGATGTGCAAGGTAAGCCAGGGATTGGCCTCCAGGAGTGGGGCCATCCGCGGCGCCAACCAGAAGGTGGTGAAAGCCATGTTGCTTTGCACCATCAAGGAGCGGCCACGGTCGCCCCCGGTTAGTGCCCTGGTGCCGATAGCCAGAATGTCGAAGGCCTCGCGCACGGTCGGCAGGTAGTTGAACCCGGCCTCTGTCAACTGCAGTGCGCGGGTCCGGCGAATGAAGAGCGCACAGCCGAGAAACTGCTCAAGGCTGCGTATGTGCTGCGAGACCGCCGACTGCGTGAGATTGAGCTCCTCCGCCGCCGCCGTGAAAGAGAGATGGCGGGCTGACGCCTCAAACGCGCGCAGCCAATTTAACGGCGGCAGGCCTGCTCCAGTCATGCGCACTCCATACAAAAACTATGCATAAGTTTTTCTGCTAGGTTAGCCCCGAATCTATCGTTGGTAAAGCGGTGCAATCATCGCCAAGAATTCGCCATCGCAATCAATCGGGGGCTTGCCATGAGCGCCACTCTCAGCATTTCGTCACGCAGCGAGAAGGACTATTGGGCCGAGCGGGTCGATCTGGCCGCCGCCTTCCGTTGGACCGAGCGCCTCAAGATGCACGAGGCCGTCGCCAACCACTATTCGCTGGCGGTCAGCGCCAACGGCACAGAGTTCCTGATGAACCCCAATCAGGTGCACTTCTCGCGTATCCGCGCCAGCGATCTGCTGCTGCTGGACGCCAACGATCCCAACACCTTGTCGCGACCCGATGCGCCCGATCCCAGCGCCTGGGGACTGCATGGTTCGGTGCATCGCAATTGCCCGCACGCGCGCTGCGTGCTGCATGCCCATCCGATCTATGCCACGGTTCTGGCCAGCCTGGCGGACTCCAGCATGCCGCCGATCGACCAGAACACCGCTACCTTCTTCAATCGCATCGTGATCGACGAGGCGTTCGGCGGCCTTGCCTTCGATGACGAGGGAACGCGCTGCGCGAAGCTGCTGTCGGACCCCAAGGTAAAGGTCATGGTCATGGGCAATCACGGCATTATGGTCCTTGGCAGCTCTGTCGCCGATGCCTTCAATCGCCTCTACTACTTCGAACGCGCTGCCGAAACCTACATCAAGGCACTCTACACCGGGCGCCCGCTTCGGGTCATGTCGGACGAGATCGCCGAGAAGACGGCGCAGCAGATCGCCGACTACCCGGGCCAGGCAGAACACCACCTATCGGAAATCAAGGCCATCCTCGACGAGGAAGGCTCCAACTACGCCACGTGAGGGCACGGTCGATGCCAAGCTATCAGGCGACCAACGCCGCCTCGAGCGGCGTCAAGCTCGACAAGAAGACCCTAAAGGCCATCGCCCACCGCTCCGATCGGCCCGGCCTAGTCTATCTGGCCTCCTGGGCCGCCGGGCTGATCGCGACGGGCAGCTTGGTCTGGCTGTCGCTGGATAGCTGGTGGCTTTGGCCAGCGATGCTGGTGCATGGCATCCTGCTCACCGTGCCGGCCTACGCCTTCAGCCATGAAACAGCGCACGGCACGGCGTTCCGGACGCGCTGGCTGAACGAGCTGGTGTTCTGGATCACCTCGCTCCTCTACATGGAGGAGCCGCTGCACCGCCGCTACACCCACACCAACCACCACACCTTCACCTGGCATGTCGGCAAGGACAGCCAGATGCCCTTCGACACGCCGATGGACCTGAAGGGTTGGCTGATGGAAATCAGCAGCTTGGCCTTGCTGCGCTTTCACCTTTCTGTCCTGTGGCGCCTGGCCATCGGCCGGCCGAGCGACGTCATGCGCATGGTGACGCCTGACGGCGAGCTGGCGAAGATGGTCCGCAACGCGCGCATCTTCGTCGCCATTTATGCCGCCATCGCCGGCTTGATCGCCGCCGGCTTCCTTTGGCCGCTCTGGTTTCTGGTGTTGCCGCGCCTTCTGGGCGCGCCGGTCATGCTCCTCTTCACCCTCATCCAGCACGTGGAGTTGCAGGAGAACGCGCCCTCCATTCTGGATTCGACGCGCTCCTTCCGCACCACTTGGCTGGGCCGCTTTCTCTACATGAACATGAACAACCACGTAGAGCACCACCTCTATCCGCAGGTGCCTTTCCATGCGCTGCCCCGCCTGGCCCAGGCCATCGCCGATCAGGTGCCTGCACCGGACGCCGGCTTCTTCACGTGCAACTGGGAGGTCCTGCTGGTGGTGGCCAGGCGTTCTTTTGGCCGCTACAGCAAGGCGCCCAGCCTGCGTCAAGCACCACACATGATTTCCCAAGGCGCCTTTGAGCGCATCGCACAGCGGACCATGTGATGGCGCCGAAGAAGATCTACACCTACGGCGGCCGGCCGGCCTTGCGCAACCTGACGGTCGCCGACATCCAGGCCAACAAGGCCAAGGGCGTGAAGATGACCCAGGTCTCGGCGGTGACCCGCGAGGAGGCCGCAGCCTGCGAAGCCTTGGGCATCGATCTCATTACCATTGCCGATCTCGACATCGAGGAGATCCGCGCCGGCGCGCCCAACACCTTCGTCACCGGCTCGCAGACGATGACGCAGTACTACACCCGCGACGAAATCCTGTCCGCAGCCGTCAAGGTGGCCGAGAAGGGTGCGGATGCGATCTACACGCCGCGCGGCCTCGGCATCGTCGAGATGCTGGCGAACGAAGGCCTTGGCGTGCAGGGGCATCTGGGCCTGGTCCCACGGCGCTCGACCCAGGTCGGCGGTCTGAGGATCATCGGCAAGACGGCTGAGGAAGCCATGCGGCTGATGGAGGATTTTCGCCGCCTGGAGGGGGCCGGTGCCTATGCCGCCGAGGTCGAGTGTGTCGCCACCGAGGCATTGGTCGAGATCAACAAGCGGACGCGTCTCGTCACTCACTCGATCGGCGCCGGCTCGGGCGGCGATATCATCTTCTCCTTCATGGAAGACATCTGCGGCGACGTCGAGGACCCGCCCCGCCACGCCAAGGCCTGGGCCGACCTCCTGTCGATCAGGCGACTCTTGGCCGAGGAGAGGATCAAGGGGCTGATCGGCTTCCGCGATGATGTGAAGAGCGGCGCCTTCCCCGATATGGCCCACTCCGTCTCCATGGCCTCCGGCGAGCATGAGAAGCTCCTGGAGGCCTTGGACAAGTGGCAGCCTCTGCATCGATGAACGAGGCCTGCGATTACGGCAGAGCCTTCGCCGCCAAGCCGCGACCCCTGACTTTGCAAGAGGCGGCCTGGATCACGCCGCCGACACACGCGATCGACACCGAGGCACTGATCGACGTGCCCCGCCTGCGCGCCTATCGGCTGCTCCGTCTGCGCCAACAGATCATCCGGCAGGGTCTCGGCGCGGCAATCCTGGTCGAGCCGCTATCGATCCGCTACGCCACCGGCGTGCGCAACTGCGCGCTCTTTCAGATGCACATTCAGGCCGGCTATCTCTTCGTGCCGGCGGCAGGCCGGTGGTCTACTTCGACAGCAGCCCGGGGCGCGAGACCGGCCGCCGACTGGAGACGATCGACGAGATTCGCGACGACCTGCTGCCGCTCTCCTACATGTTCTCGGGCTACCGGCAGGAAGAATGGGCAGCGAAGTGGGCCGCCCAGATGGACGACCTGGTCTCGCAGCATTGCGGTGACGAACGGAAGATCGCCGTCGAACGCGCAGGCGCCCATGCCCAGCAAGCACTCGAAGCGCTCGGCCTCACCGTCGTCGACGCGGCTCCCCTGCTGGCCGAAGCCAGGAAGATCAAGAGCCCCGAAGAGATCCTCTGCATGAACCAGTCGATCGCCGTGGCAGAGGACGGGATGACCCGCATGCGCAATGCCCTGCGCAACGGCATCACCGAGCATCAGCTTTGGTCGCACATGTGGCAGGCCTTGATCGAAGGCGGCGGCGAATGGCTCGACTATCGCCTGCTGGCATCGGGCGAGCGCACCAATCCTTGGCAGCAGGAGGCCTCGTCACGCATGATCAGGGCCGGTGACATGGTGGTCTTCGACTGCGGCATGATCGGCCCCTGGAGCTATGGTGCCGACATCAGCCGGGCCTTTCACTGCGGGCCGGGCAAACCCAGCGACCAGCAGCGCACTCTCTACACCCAGGCCTGGCTTGAGATCCGCCACAACGAGCAACTCATGCAACCGGGCGCCAGCTTTCGCGACATTGTCGAGCGCCGCTATCGGCAACCGGAAGAAATCGGCAGCCAGCCCTATCCCTGCATGGCACATGGATTGGGCATGGGTGACGAATGGCCGGTGCTCTACTACCCCGTGGACCAGGCCTTCCACTACGACGGCGCCCTGGAGCCGGGGATGGTGATCTGCATCGAAAGCTACGTGGGCGCGTTAGGCGGTATCGAAGGCATCAAACTGGAGGACCAGCTGCTGGTCACCGAATCGGGCCCCATTGTCCTCTCGCGCTACCCCTTCGAGGAAGACTTGCTCATTCACCAGGCAGCTTGACGCCGCGCCCGCGCAGCCGAGGAGTGTTCCCTCGAGGAGCATTCCCTGTCGCGCTCCTGCCATCATTTCTAGGAGGCATGCATGCATCGCTAAATAGAAATCTTCAGCGACGCCTTTTTGTTATCATAGCAATCCCTGATGCCGTTTTGTTATCATAGCAATCCTTACTGGTATCAAACAGTGATTCTAACCAATGTTGGCGAGGCTGTGACCTTCCCTGATCCTGTGTTAAGATTTTGTGAAACTTTGTGGACTTCCGCGAAATCCCTATGCCAATATTGTTGCCCCAACCAGCACTAACCCTGCGGTTGGGGTTTCTGGCTGAGCGTTACAGCCATTGGTTCGGACCGCTTAGTCAGTAAAAGTAATCTGGTAGCACCGTCTCGAGAGCAGCAGTCACTCAAAGAACTCTTCGGTGCGATAGCAGGAGGCTCAGATGAATTTTCCGGTAAAGATCACCGCGACGGCATGCCTTGCCGTAGCGCTGGCACTTGGCAGTGCAGAAATGGCCGTCGCCAAGGACTTCAAGATGGCACTCGGCGATGCGGCCGGTGGCACGCAGGATGCGGCAGGCAAGAAGTTCGCCGAAGAGCTCGAAGCCAGAACCGGTGGCAAATACACAGTCCAGATGTTCCACAACGGACAGCTCGGCAGCGAGCAGGACACCGTCAACGACGCAGCAATGGGGCTTTTGGATTTCTCCGTGCTGGCGATCAACAACATCACGCCCTTCTCGCCAACGGTCGGCGTCTTCACCTTGCCCTACATGATCTTGAGCCTCGAGGACGCGGTTAAGCTGACCCAAGGCCCGGTTGGAGCAGAGCTGGTCGAGAACACCATCCGCGATGCCGGCGTGCGCATCGTCGCCTGGTCCTATGCCGGCTTCCGCGTGCTGTCGAACTCCAAGAAGCCGGTCACGACCTTGGAGGATCTCGGCGATCTGGTGGTCCGGGTCCCGAAGAACGAGATCATGATCGAGACCTACAAGTCTTGGGGCAACAACCCGACCCCGATGGCATGGTCAGAGACCTTCACTGCCTTGCAGCAGGGCGTGGTCGATGGTCAGGACACCCCCTACATCACCATCCACGCGATGAAGTTCTACGAGGTACAGAAGTACATCACCGAAATCCGCTACCTCTTCTTGCTTGAGCCCATCGTGATCAGCGAGGCGGTCTTCCAAGAGCTGGATTCCGACGTGCAGCAAGCCATCCTGGAGGCCGGCAAGGCCGCCACGGAATACAGCGCCCAGTACCTGGCCGAAACCGAAGCCGCCTTGAAGGCTGACCTGGAGGCCAGGGGCATCGAGATCGTGCACCCCGCCAATGACGAAAAAGAGTGGATGGAAGCGGCGACCACGGAGGTCTGGCCGCAGTTCTACGACAGCGTCGGTGGCAAGGACAAGGTCAACGCCATCCTAGAGTCCTTGGGCCGGCCGCCGGTACAGTAGCAGCGTGACTTGCACCGCAAGTCCACTGCGACAAGGATGAGACTGCGCCCCAGATCCGGTGTCTGCCGCCGAATCGGCTCAACACCGGGCTGGGGTGCAGCCCTCGCTATGGGGAGGACTGGCTATGTCGGTCAAGATTTACCGGTTTCTTGATAGCATAGAGAGCTACATTTGCCGCACCTTGCTGGCTATCTTTGTAACACTACTTTTCGCGCAAATCATATCTAGAGAAGTTTTCAACTACTCCTTCTCATGGAGCGAAGAACTTTCGACCTACATGTTCGTTTGGTTCGTTTACTTTGGCGCCAGCTATGCGGTTCGCCTGTCGGCCCATAACAGAGTCACTTTCCAGTTCAAAAAATTGAACAAGAAAACTGTAAACTATATTGAAGGAATATCTGACTTATTTTGGATTGCATTTAACGTTTATTTCATATACCTGTCATTTAACTTCGTATTTTTCAAGATGAACCTATTTTGGAAATCTCAAACACTTGGGGTGCCGATGAAGTATATATACATTATTCTGCCGCTCGCATTCACGCTGATGACCATTCGAATCATTCAGGTCAACTATTTGAAGCTGGTGAAGGGAATCGATATCCGCGACCCGGATCAGCAAGAGGTACAAAAACTAATGGAGGAAGGCGACGGTGCCGGCGCGCAAAAGAGCTAGGCCGAACTAAGCACTCACTCCAGAAAGACGCGGGGAAGCTGTTATGGAAAGCACAATTGTTCTTATCCTCTTTGGGGCGTTCTTGGGGCTCCTTGTTTTAGGCGCACCGATCACTGTTGCGCTGGGTGTGGCTGCCCTTATTTCTTTCCTCTATCTGGGCGAGAATCCGATCAAGTTCGTCCAGATCGCCTTCACCTCGGTCGGCTCCTTTCCGCTGATGGCCTTGCCGGCCTTCATTCTGGCCGGCGCACTCATGGAAGCGGCCGGCATCTCGCGCCGCCTGGTGCACGTAGCAGAAAGCTTTGCCGGGCCCTTCACCGGCGGCATCTCGGCGGCAACCGTCTTTGCCTGCCTCTTCTTCGGCGCCATCTCGGGCTCCGGCCCCGCGACCACGGCTGCTGTCGGCATGCTGATGATCCCGGCCATGATAGACCGCGGCTACAACAAGGGCATCGCCTCTGCGATCACCGCGTCATCGGGCAGCCTGGGCATCATCATCCCGCCCTCCATCCCGATGGTGATCTTCGGAATCTCCGCGCTCGGCATGCAGCCGCCGCCGGAAGCGGTGGAGAAGTTCGGCGTCTTCCAGTCCGTCTCCATCCCCAAGCTCTTCATCGCCGGCGTGCTGCCGGGCCTGCTGATCGCCGGCAGCCTCTTGATCATGAACTACATAATTTGTAAGCGGCATGGCTATCATGGCTCGGCCGAGGGCTTCTCCGGCCGCAACATCGCCTGCACGCTCTACAAGGCCTTTTGGTCCCTGATGGCGCCACTCGTGATCCTGGGCGGCATCTACTCGGGCTTCTTCACGCCGACCGAGGCGGCCATCGTGGCGATCTTCTACACTCTGCTGATCGGCTTCTTCGTCTACCGCGAGCTCACCTGGAAGGATGTCGGGCGCTCCCTTGAGACCACCACCTGGCTCACCGGCCGGGTGCTGCTGATCCTCTTCACGGCGACGGTCTTCGGCCGGCTGCTGGTGGAGAACCAGATCCCGGCCATCATCGCCGAGGCAATGCTGAGCGCGACCGACAACATCTATCTCATCTGGGCCATGCTGATCTTCTTCCTGCTGTTCGTCGGCATGTTCATGGAGACCCTGGCCACCATCCTGATCTTGACCCCGGTGCTGCTGCCGATCGCCTACAACCTGGGGATCGACCCCGTCCACTTCGGCGTGGTCATGGTCTGCGCGCTCGGCATCGGCTTCCAGACGCCGCCCTTGGGCGAAAACCTCTTCATTGCCTCGGGTATCTCGAACATCTCGATCGAGGAGATCTCCGTCAGGGCAATACCCTTCGCGTTGATCAACACCATCGCGATTTTCGTGATCGCCTTCTTCCCGGATATCGTGCTCTGGCTGCCCAGGGCCTTTGGATACTGACCGCTGGCAGCGCGCGCGAGAAAGGAGAGACGATCATGGCACCCGAAATCCGCAGCATTCTCTACAGCACGGATCTGTCGCAGCATACGCTGGTTGCCTTTGCCTATGCCGCCCGCCTGGCCAAGCTGACCGGGGCGGAGATCCACATTCTGCACGTACTGGAACGCCTGTCGGAAGATGCCACCTTTGCCTTGCAGACCTACATCCTGGACGACAAGAAGCGCCACGAACTGACGGATATGCGGGTCGAGCGGGCGCGCAAGCGGCTGCAAGAGCGGCAAGACAAGTACTGGGCGGCACAGAGCGCCGAGGATCAGAAGCTGCGCGATCAGATCAAGTCTATGACCGTCTGCGAGGCCTATCCGGCCGAGGAGATCCTCAAGAGCGCCAGGCAGCACAACTGCGATCTCATCATCATGGGGTCTCACGAGCGCGGCCTCAGCCACACCTTTCTCGGCTCCGTCGCCAAGAGCGTGCTGCGCCGCTCTCACGTCCCGACCCTGATCGTTCCACTGGTGGAGACCGACTAGACCCCGGGGGCGCCGACACCGCCGATCGAAGCGGGACCGGTCAGGACCGGCCCGCAGGAGGAAGAACAATGAAGCTGATCTTGGCGTCCATCTTGGCAGTGGCAGCGGCCCATTTCGGTGCAGTGACACCAGCGCTGGCTGCCGAGCCGGAGAAAGTGAGGGTCGCCTACTTCCTCGAATGGCCGACCGCCAATCAGGTGGCCCAAGCGGAGAAGTGGTACGACGAGGCCCTGGGCGTCGCGGTCGAGTGGCGCGCCTTCGACACCGGCGTCGCCATGGCCGATGCCATGGTCGCCGGCGAGATCGACATCTCCTACTCCATGGGCGCCGTGCCCTTTGCGCTCGCTGTAACGGACGGTGCGCCGATATCGGCCGTCGGCGTGGCAGTCAGCTACGGCGGCAACGACAACTGCGTCATCTACAAGAAGGAAGCGATCGACCGAGCCAACGCCCAGGAGCTGGAGGGGCGCAAAGTGGCCGTGCCGCTGAACACCGTCACCCACTACAAGATGCTGCGCAGCCTCGACATCCTGGGAGTCGACGTCGACAAGGTAGACGTCATTGACATGTCGCCCCACGACATCGACGAGGCCTTCATCGCAGGAGAGCTTGCCATGGGCTGCTCGTGGGGCGGGCCACTGCGCCGGATGCGGGGCCACGGCTGGGAGTTGCTATCGGCTCACGAGCAGGAGCGTCTGGGCATTTTGGCCTTCGACGTGATCGCGGTGACCAACAGCTTCCTCGCCGAGCATCCGGAGCTTGTGGTCAAGTTCTTGGAAGTGAGCGATCGCGCCACGGCGTATCTCGACGACGAGGCGGACGAGGCGCAGCCGATCATTGCCGAAGCGGCCGGCCTCAGCCTCAAGGAGTCGAACATCGTGCTCTCGCTGTTCGACTTCTACACCCGCGACGACCAGCTGACCGAGCGCTGGATGGGCGGAGGCGTGCAAATCTTCCTGAAGGAGGTCGCCGACTTCTTCGTCCGGCAAGGCCAGATCGAAAAGGCGCTCGATAGCTACGACGCCATGGTGGACGCCAGCTTCTACGAGAAGGTCCAGTAAGGGTCGAGAGGATCGGGGCAGCGAACCGGGCACCCTCGCTGACGCTCGGCGGAAGCTCGCCATCTGGCGTTACGACTATGACACCGTCAGGCCACACTCGGCCCTCCAAGGAGATACGCCCACACATGCGCGCCGAGCGCTCGCGCGATCTGAGGCCTCCGCGCTCGGCGCGCGTGCCCACCCTTCGACAATGTGCTATGCGGATCCAGGACTCTCCTTATGAATGAGGGAGCCAAGGGGCTCAGGTCACGGCGCAAGTGCGCCTCAGCTGCCTCACGTCACCGCGCCATCAGCGCGAATACGCCCCAACCCAAGTATTCACGCGTGTGCGAGGCGTAGCGTTCGGGTTCCGAGGTTAGTCGGGCTCGAACATCTTTCGCTAAGTCATCGTCGGGATTCGCTTCGAGCCATTGACGCATGGTGAGCCACTTGGCTGCCTCATACCTGTCCCAGCAATCCTGGTCTGCCAGAACCATTTCTACGACGTCGTAGCCGAGGTCGCCGAAAGACGCGAGAAGTTTTGGAAGCATGAGATAGGCGGAGATCGAACCGGCAGAGCATTCTTTGGCAACGTCTTCCGTCGGTGGTAACTGCCGCCAATAGGGCTCGCCGATGAGGATAATTCCGTTGGTGCTGAGACTCTTCGCCAGAAGTTCGATGGTGCCGGATACTCCCCCACCGATCCACGTGGCACCGACACAGGCTGCCACGCCGACCTTTTCATCGGCGACGTAGCCGACAGCGTCGCCGTGGATGAACTCGACTCGATCGGCAACGCCGAGTTCTTTAGCGCGGAGTTTCGCTTGCTCGGAGAACAACTGGCTCATGTCGACACCGGTGCCAATGATTCCGAAATCGCGTGACCAGGTGCACAGCATTTCGCCCGAACCGCTGCCGAGGTCGAGCACACTGGTTCCCGGTTTCAGGCGCAACGCCTCGCCGAGAGTGGCCAACTTTTTCGGTGTGAGCGGGTTGTGAATGCGGTGAGCACTTTCGGTGATATTGCGTATTCGCGGAATATCCACTTTAGAAAACTCCTTACGGGTGCGAATGGACTCGGCACATCACTAACGGTCCGGAGGAAATAGTATTATCGACACACTTCATCAACCATATTGTCCGTTACGAAAAAGGATATCTTGTTTTAGTTGTAGGTTCGATCAACCATTAAGTCCGGCTCCCCTCTTGACCTGGGCCGGTCAGGCTGGCTAGCGTTTTCCGGAACATGTGATCACATATCTCTTGTGCGATGTACCTAGGACCGCGCGGCAAGGAGAGGGGTGAAGTCGAGGCCGATCGGATCGGAATCTTGCGGGATCGCTCAGGCCGAGTGGGAACCCGCCTGTCAAGATCGCCCATTTGATTGTCAAGCCTCGGCCGTCGAGATCTGCGAATCATAACAAGAGCCCGAATGGGCATCGAACAAACAATGCTGGGAGTAGCTCATGTCGAACGATGCCAAGACACCATCTCGGAGTTCCAGTCCCGCCGCCGGTTCGAGCCGGCGCAGCTTCCTTGCCAGCGGCACCGCCGCCGGGCTTGGGGCTGCCGCCCTCCTGGCCAGCGCCAACAAGAGCGCAAAGGCTCAATCGGGAGATCCCATTCCGATCGGCGGAGCCTTGCCGATGAGCGGCTTCGCCGCCGCCGACGGCATCGAGTTCAAGCGCGGCCTGGAGCTGGCGGCAGCGGAAATCAACGAGATTGGCGGCATCCTCGGCCGACCCATCGAGCTCCACATCGAAGACACCAAGGAGATGGGCGCCGACCTGACCGGTCAGGCGATGCAGCGCCTGATCGACCTCAACGAAGTGCACGCCGTCGTCAACGGCTACAACGTCGGTACCTCACAGATCGAGATGGACGTCGCGGCAGAGAACGACATCATTCTGGTGCACTACAATACGGCCATTTCCGCGGTCGAAAAGTTCATGTCGAATCCGGAGTTCTACTACGGCTCCTTCATGGGCGATCCGCCGGAATTCTTCTACGGGCCGGGCTTCCTTTTGTTCCTGCAGACCCTGGAAGCGCAGGGCCTTTGGACGCCGCCGAACCGCAAGCTGGCGCTGATCCCCTCGGCCAACGAGTACTCAGTCATCATCGCCAATGCGATCCGTGATCGGGCCGCCGAGTTCGGCTTCGAGGTCAGCCTTTACGAGACCGTGCCCTATCCCAACAATCAATGGGGGCCGGTGATCGCCCAGCTGCACCAGGATCCGCCGGCAGCCATCGCCATCACCCACTTCCTGCCCCAGGACCTGGCGCAGTTCATGCAGCAGTTCGTGCCGAACCCGACGCCGAGCCTGGTCTACATGCAGTATGGGCCGTCGCTGCCGGCCTTCCGCGAGATCGGCGGGGAGGCGGTCAACGGCGTCATCTATTCGACCGTGATCGGCGCCGTCCCCGACGAGTTCGGACGCCCCTACCGAGAGAAGTACGCAGAGCTCTACGGCGCCGATGCCGCCTTCAATACCGGCTCGCAGACCTATGACGGCCTTTGGCACTATGCCTTGGGCGCGGCGATCGCCGGCGGCTCGGGCGAGCCCTTCGACAAGGAGCAGAACTGGAAGGTAGCCGACGCCATGCGCCGGTTGATCTATCGCGGCGTCAACGGCACCTGCCGCTTCAATCCCGAAGGCCAGGGAGCCTTCTGCTATCCGACGCAGGTGCCCGATCCCTCGCTCGGCATGCCGCATCAATTCCTGCAGCACCAGGACTATACCCAGCAGCCCTTGCTGATCGCCCCGCCGCTCTATGCCGTGGCCCCCTTCATGACGCCGCCATGGCTCGGCTAAAGGAGGAAGCCCCTGTCCCTCCTGAAGGGAGCCGTCGTTCGCGGCGGCTCCCTTACTTTCCCTTGTGAGGAGCGCCCTTAGGCCGTGAGCATGCTGGTTTGCAGCGCGGTGACCAAGCGCTTCGGTGCCCTGGCGGCCGTCGAGGACTTGAGCTTCGAGGTGGAGCCCGGTGTGGTCCTCGGGATCGGCGGCCCCAACGGCGCCGGTAAGACCACGCTGTTCGACGTCATCTCCGGCCTGCAGCCCATGACCTCCGGCAAGGTGGTGCTGGGCGGCACCGACATTTCCAAAGCGTCGGCCGACCGGATCTGTCACCTGGGCCTGGCACGCACCTTCCAGCTGAACGCCGGATTCGATTCGATGAGCGCGCGGGAGAACGTGCAGGTGGCGGCCTATTTCGGCCGCCAGAACCGCCTCTTTCCCGGCCTCAGGCTGGACAAGGAGACCAAGCGGCGCACCGAGGCGGCGCTGGAGATGGTCGGCATGCGCGAGCGCGCCGACGAGCCGGTGGAAAGCGCCCCGGTGCTCGACCGCAAGCTCCTGATGATCGCCGGCGCGCTGGTGACCGAGCCCAAGCTCTTGCTGATGGACGAGCCGGTCGGCGGCCTGGTGCCGCAGGAGATCGACGAGGTCGAGGCGGTGGTGACCCGCGTGGCGCAAGAACTGAAGATCACCATCGTCCTGATCGAGCACGTCATGCGCTTCCTAATGCGCCTCTCGGACCGGGTGTTGATCATGCATCACGGCAGCAAGCTCTTCGAAGGCCTGCCGCAGGAAGTCGCCGAGAACGAGGCGGTGATCGAGGTCTATCTGGGCAAGGACGCCAAGGCCCGCAGCCAGGGCTGGTTCAAGCCCGTGGCCGAGACAGCGCCATGAGCGACAGGCCGCTGCTGTCGATCAAGGACCTCTCGGCCGGATACAAGGGCCGCGATGTGCTGCACGGCCTCTCCTTCGAGGTACCGGACGGCGCGCTCATCACCTTGATCGGCCCCAACGGTCACGGCAAGTCGACGCTGTTGCGCACCATCTCTGGCCTGCTGCGGCCACGCGCCGGCGCCATCGAGGTCGAGGGCCGCTCGATCGCCGGGCTGCCGGCAGAGAAGATCTCCGAGTTGGGCATCGTCCAGGTACCGCAGGGCGACATGCTGTTCCCGGAGATGACGGTGCGCGAAAACCTGCTGATGGGCGCCTACCTCGAGCGCGATCGCAATCGCATCGAACAGCGCCTGGAGGAGGTCCACGCCATCCTGCCGACATTGGAGGAACGCGCGGGCCAGCTGGCCAGCACGCTGTCCGGCGGCGAGCGGCGCATGGTCGGCGTCGGCCGCGGCCTGATGGCCGGCGGCCGACTCTTGATGCTGGACGAGCCGTCACTCGGCCTGGCGCCCATCATCATCGACCAGATCTATCGGGTGATCGCCGATCTCAAGGCCTCGGGCCGCACCATCTTGCTGGTCGAGGAAAATCCCATGCGCGTGGTCGATCTGGCCGATCGCGTGCACCTTTTGGACAACGGCCACATTGTCTGGAGCGGCGCCGGGCAGGAGCTCACCGAGCGCTCCGAGGTGCTGGAAACCTACTTAGGCGGCTAGTCGAGGTATCGCAACGAATGGACGTGCTTCCCCTGATCCTGGTGTCCGCTTTGACCGTGGGGGCGATGTATGCCCTGGCGACCTTGGGCCTCTCCCTGGTCTGGGGCGCCATGGGTATGCTGAACATGGCGCACGGCGCGATGCTGACCTTGGGCGGCTATGCCGCCTACTCCGCCGTCACGGCGGCCGGACTGCCCTGGCCGTTTGGCCTTGTCGCGGCGGTCATCGTGGGCGCGCTCGCGGGCATCTGTCTCTACCTGGGCCTGGTTCGTTTCATGCTCGGCAGCCAGGCCTTCGAGACCAATGTCATCATCGCCACGGTAGGCATCGCCATCGCCTTGGAGAACGTGATCCTGCTGGAGTATGGCGGTCAGCCCCTGGGCCAACCGGTCAGCCTCTCGGGTGCCGTCAAGCTGGGACCGGCCACCCTGCCCCTGCAGAACATCCTGATCGTCGTGGTCTCCATCGTGATCATGGTGCTGGTGGCCTGGAGCCTGAAGACCAGCCGCATGGGCCGTGCCATTCGCGCCACCGCGCAGAACCGCGAGGCGGCGCGGCTGATGGGGGTGCCGACGCGCAGCGTCTATCTCCAGGTCTTGGCCCTCTCCGGCGGTCTTGCCGGCATCTGCGGGGTACTGCTGTCATCCATCACCCAGCTCTCGCCGCCGCTTGGCAACGATCCCATGCTGAAGGCCTTCATCATGTGCGTGGTCGCCGGCCTAGGCAACGTGCCCGGAAGCGTGCTCGCAGCCTTCGTGCTGGCCTTGATCGAGGCCGGCACCCAGTTCTATCTGGGCGCGCGCTGGGGCTTCCCGGTCCTGCTGATCCTGGTGATCCTGGCGCTCATCTGGCGACCTTACGGGGTCTTCGGCCGCGCCCAGGTGCGACGGCTCTAGGAGCGGCCAAGCCATGCCTGCCAAGACCCTTCGCGATGTCGCCGCCGCGCTCTTCTTCCTGGCCCTCTTCGCCGTCATGCCCTTCCTGCTGGAGGGGCGCTACTTCCTGGGCCAGATCATCCTGCTGTTCTTCTATGCCATCGTCGCTTCGCAGTGGAATCTGGTCTTCGGTATGGCCGGAATCTTCTCTCTGGCGCAGATGGCGCTCTTCGCCTTCGGCGCCTACACCACCGCCATGCTGGGCTACTATCTGGAATGGAGCGTGTGGTTGGCGATGCCGGTCGCCGGCGTTGTTACCGTCTTCGTCAGCCTGCTGGTGGGCATGGCCTGCCTGCGATTGACCGGCGCCTACGTCGCCCTGCTGACCTTGGCGATCGCCCAGGTCATGTACTTCATGATCGTCACCGACACCGACTGCTTCGTGATGGATGGCGTGCGCTGCCTGCAGTTTACCGGCGGTGCCGTCGGCTTCTCGCGCTTCGGCGATCTGGGCACCCGGGCAGCCTTCAAGGGCGACTGGGTGATCGCCAACTACTACATCGTCTTCGCGCTGCTGATCGTCTCGCTGATTTTCACCTACATCATCGTGCGCAGCCCCATGGGGCTCGCCTTCCGGGCCTTGCGCGACAATCCGGGCTATGCCGTCTCGCGCGGGATCAGCCGCTTCAAGTACC
Organism: Rhodospirillales bacterium; assembly: GCA_963669385.2. Lineage (GTDB taxonomy): Bacteria > Pseudomonadota > Alphaproteobacteria > Kiloniellales > JACOMY01 > JACOMY01. Next base: position 8,779 of record CAXXGD010000058.1, on the reverse strand, counting down.
AATTGCTGGTCTTCGGGCTGTCGGCCTTCTTCACCGGCGTTGCCGGTGGGCTCTATGCCGCGCACTTTCGTGCCATCGGCCCCAACATCCTTTCGCTCTCGCTGATGCTCTTCGTTCTGGCGATGATCGTGGTGGGCGGCGTCGGCCGTTTCTGGGGCGCCTTGGTCGGCGCCATCCTGCTGGTCGCCGCCGACGAGGTGATGCGCGGCTTCGGCGAGTTTCGCACGCTTGGCCTCGGGCTCATTCTGGCGGTCTTCGTGGTCGCCATGCCGCAAGGCCTCTTGGGCCTGCTCGAATCCGCCATCGGCCGCCTTCGCCGGCAGCGAACGAGGGAGCTCGAGGAGAGACCCGCCGCCAGGCCTTGAGGAGCCGTTCCGCGCGGAGCGTGGCCGCGGGTGAAGCCGGGCGGCGGCACCGCTTCTGTCTCGATCGAGGCAATCATACAGCGGCGGTGGACGGAGCCACTGGCCTTGTCGGTGGCATTCCACGCCTTGGCCGCCCTCTCCGACAGCCACTAGGCCGTCAGCTCAGCGCCTAAATGTGCACGACCAGCAGGCATCCTTTGGGAGAGGTGATCTCCGCATGGTGCGAGCCCGCTGGAGAGAACTGAGTGTCACCAGCCAGCAGCTCAATACCCTCGATCTCGAAGGATCCTTCGAGGACGAGGACATGCTCGTCGCGCTCATGCAGATGCGGAAGTATCTTGGCGCCCGGTTCGCAGCGGACGTAATAGATCCTCTGCCCTGTATCCGCTCGCTCGTATAGGGTTTTCTTCCACACACCGTCCCGGGACTTAACCCACTGGCCTTCCTCGGCGCGCCTGGTGGTGGAGGGGCGCCGGCTCTCGGCATCCAGCCGCGCTTCGATTGCGGTCAGCAGATCCTCCGGCGGTTCTGCCGGCTCGACCGCAAGCGCCAACGTCGATAGTGCGTCATCGGCGCGATCGATATCTTCGAAAGGGTCGCTTCCCGGAAGCCGGCGTGCGCCGAGGCGCCGATCAAGCTGCAGCTTGCTACGATTGCCGCTCATGCCAAGGCCTCCCGCAATGCCGTCAATCCACGGCTGACCCAACTCTTCGCGGTCCCGACCGGAACCCCCAACACCTTGGCCAGCTCGCTATGCGAATAGCCTTGGAAGTAGTTCAGCAAGACCGCGCGCCGGTACTCGGCCCTCAGGCCGTCCAAGGCTGTGCGCAGGGCCAAGGCTTCGACACTCCCCAGACCGTTCTCGGGGTGCAGGGCAAGTTCTGGCAAGGTATCGGTGTACTCTACGAACCCACGGGCGCGCTCGGCACGCAGCCGGTCGATCGCACGGTTTCGCGCAATGCTAGCCACCCAGGAGAAGGCGCTGCCGCGCTTGCCATCAAATCGGCTGGCTTGCCTCCAGATCGAAAGATAGACCTCTTGGGCCACCTCCTCGGCCAGTCCGCGATCGCGCAGGACTGCCGAGGTGATTCCGAACACCTGGCGCGACGTCAGCTCGTAAAGGCGCCGAAAAGCGGCCCGATCGCCTTTGGCGCAGGCGGCCAGCAGCCAGCCGAGCTGCTGGCGCGCCTCCTCGACGTGATCGGAATCGGCTTCGTTCATCCGCCGTTCGGATCTTGGGGTCAGATATGCCACAACCGCCAAAACCTCCACCTCCGATGCTGTTTCTGTCAACACTACGGTGCTGGAACCTGGTTTGGATGCAGCAGGAAACAGAATGCTCTCAGGCCGGTCCAAAGCTATTGCACCCCGGTCTGAATGGTCATGGAGGTCAAGACAGGCCCGCTTGGCACCGCCGTGCTGGAACCGCCGCTCGCTTCTTCGCTAATGGCAATGATATCGCCAGCTTCGAGCCGATCGGAGAGAGGCAGCAGCGTTACCTCGCCCTTGCGAGTCAGCAGTCCGAGAGAGATTGGCGTCGAGCCGGACTGGGTGATCAACCATACTTCGAATGCCCGCCCCTCGGATGCGTAGCGGCTCTCGTGGCGGATCTCCAGGATTAGGCTGGCGCCGGGCTCGAAGCCGTCGAGGGCGAGCTGGCCATCCGCTTGGTGCAGCCTCGCTGCGCTAGGCACGTCAGGTACCGTGAGAAAGGCGAAGACCAAGAGCGCCGCGGCCGCACTACTGGCCACAGCGCCACTGGCGATTGCCAAGAACCAAACCGATCGCCAAGGTCTTCTTTGGGCTCTAAGGGGTCTCTCGGCTCGGTCGGCGTCGATCACGGCCTCGACGCTTTCGAGCAGACCGACGGGAGGCACTAGTGCAGCGACTCATACAGAAGGAGCAGGGCATCGGCTGAGTTTGTCGAGGATGGTAGCGGCGGTCTTTGTCCAGACGAAGGGCTTTGGGTTGTCGTTGATTTCGGCAATCCATCGATTGAGTGCGGCTTGCAGGTCGACCAAGCAATGGAACACACCCCGGCGGATGCGTTGCCGTGTCAGCTTGGAGAAGATGGTTTCGACGGCGTTGAGCCAGGACGCGCCGGTGGGCGTGAAGTGGAAGGTCCAGTTCGGATGGCGCGTCAGCCAGGCCAGGACCTTCGGGTACTTGTGGGTGGCATAGTTGTCGAGGACGACATGGACCGGCTGATCTGGCGGGAGCTGTCGGTTGACCTTGTTCAAGAAGCGAATGAATTCCTGATGGCGGTGACGCTGCATGTTCTGGCTGATCACCTTGCCGGTGGCGACCTCGAGGGCGGCAAAGAGTGTGGTGGTGCCATTGCGCTTGTAGTCGTGGGTCATGCTCGCGGCTTTGCCTGGCTTTATCGGCAAGCCCGGCTGGGTGCGATCGAGGGCTTGGATCTGGGACTTCTCATCAATGGACAGCACGATGGCATTCTCCGGTGGGCTCATGTAGAGGCCGACGATGTCGACGAGCTTTTCGGTGAAGTCAGGGTCCTTGGAGCGCTTGAAGGTGCGCATGCGCTGAGGCGCCAAGTCCCAGGCCTTCCAGATCCGCTGGACGGTGCGCAAGCTGAGCCCCACCGCTTTGGCCATGGCGCGCCCGGTCCAGTGGGTGGCCTCGTGGGGCGGTGCTTGGCAGGTCATCTCGATGACTTTGGCCACCTGATCGGGTGGCGTCGCCGGCTTGCCGGGCTTGCGGGTCTTGTCGCGCAGAAGGCCCTCAACACCCTCCTCGGCATAGCGCTGCTGCCAGCGCCATACTGCCGGGCGCGAGCAGCCGACCGCCTCGGCGACCTTGAGCACTTGCGCCTGGCGGTCGGAGGCGAGGATGATCTGTGCTCGCTGAACGTGCTTGAGAGGGCGGTTGCGGTCCGCGACGATGCCCTCGAGACGCTCACGATCGCCTTGGGGCAGAAGAATGCAGACGCTCTGACGTGCCATTCGTAGACGTTGACACATCCCCTATCCGCTGTGAATCACCTGTATGCGTCTGTGCACTAGCGGAGGCAAGTGCTCCAAGAGCGGAGTGATTCTTTCCCTACCTTGATCGACCGGTTGGGCGATGCGCCGGAGCTGTCGCCCGATCCGGGACATCAGCATGGGCCAAGAGGAACCGCCAGTCCCAGCGGGCGACGGCCTTTGCAATTGCTTGTTCATACACTGCTCTACGGCCCCTGCGAGCCCGGGAGTTTCACGCCATGCAGACCGAATGCCCCGCTCGCAAATTCATCCGGATCGGCCAGCGCTTCGCAGGCCGCAAGGCTTTTTTCGGCTCGATGCATCCGGCCGCAGCGGGCGAGCCGTTACTGCCCATTGAGTGCCTTGTGACACTCCCCGGTTCTCAAGTAACCCGGGCCCCCCAGACAGTAGTACGCCTGAATTCAGGCGCAACAAAACAGAAAGGCGACACGAGTATGTCCGGAAAAACCAAAGCTTTGCTGGCAGGAATCGTTCTTTCGACCAGCTTGATCGCGTCGACGTCATCCGCCGTCGTGACCGTAGGTGGCGAAGCGATGTATCCGACCAAGACCATCGTCGAGAATGCTGTGAATTCTGCCGACCACACCACGCTTGTTGCCGCAGTTCAGGCGGCAGGCTTGGTCGAGGTGCTGAGCTCGGACGGTCCCTTCACGGTCTTCGCACCGGTCAACACCGCCTTCGCAGCCCTACCGCCGGGGACCGTCGACAGCCTTTTGCAGCCCGCCAACAAGGCGGCACTCACCGGCGTGCTGACGTACCACGTCTTGCCGGCCCGGATCACCTACAACGATCTGCGCGGGCTGATCGATGCCAATGGCGGCTCGGCCGAACTCACGACCGTCGCCGGCGGCAAGCTCAGCTTCAAGATGAACGGCCCGGTGAACATCGCGGTCTACGACGCGAATGGCCATATGGCGAACATCACCGTCTATGACGTCATCCAGTCGAACGGCGTGATCCACTCGATCGATCAGGTGCTGCTTCCCCGCTAGGCGGCTTCCCTTCGCCCCCCGGGCGGCGCCTCGCTCTCCAGAGGTGCCGCCCGACTTCCTTCGAGGTACGACATGACCCCGCTGATCCACCCGCTGTCCGTGCGCATCACCCATTGGATCAACGCCCTGTCAGTGCTGATCATGACTGCGTCCGGGCTCCAGATCCACAACGCCTATCCCATTGCGCCCTTTGCTTTTCCCACCTGGTTGACGCTCGGAGACTGGCTCGGCGGTGCGCTGCTTTGGCACTTCGCGGCGATGTGGGTCTTTGCCGTCAACCTGGTGGCGATGCTGGCCATGGGCCTTCTCTCCGGCCGCTATCGGCGGCGCGGCTCTGGCCCCTCAGCGCCAAGGGCCTTGTTGCCGACGGCCTCGCTGCCTTCAGAGGCGGCCGCCTGCATGCCGACCCATCGCGCTACAACAACGTCCAAAAGCTGCTCTACAGCGGTGTCGTCGTTGCCCTGGTGGTCTTGGTGCTGTCCGGGTTGGCGATCTGGAAGCCAGTGCAGCTGCAGGAGCTCTCCTGGCTGATGGGCGGCTTCCAAGGCGCCAGGCTGGTCCACTTTCTGGCCATGGCTGGCGTCGTCTTGTTCATCCTCGTTCACGTCGTCATGGCGCTGTTGGTGCCGCGTAGCCTGCGGCACATGACACTCGGCCGCTGAGGAGTCCTGACATGTTCAAGTCTCGAACAAGCCGCCCGGCTCACCCGCTCGTCTCCCCCCGCGACGTCCTAGGCGAAGCCGCCAAACAGCTGCCCAGATCAAGCCGACGACGCTTTCTCGGACAGATCACCAGCCTAGGGGCGCTCGGCCTCATGACCGGCTGCAGTGTGGTGGACTCCGCCTCGGCCGAAGCCGCACTGCGCCATGTCTCCGACTGGAACGATCTGGTGCAAGCCTGGCTGTTTGATCCCGACAAGCTGGCGCCGACCTACCCGAAGAGCGCTATTACCGACCCCTTCCCCTTCAACGCCTTCTATCCTCCGGAAAAGGCGCCTGACGTCAGCGAAGAACGCTGGCAACTCTACGTGGAGGGTGCGGTGGAGGACCGCCGCCGCTGGCAGCTTTCCGAGCTTCGGGCCCTCCCTCAGGCAAGCCAGATCACACAGCATATCTGCATCGAGGGCTGGAGTGCCATCGGCAAGTGGACAGGCGTGCCGCTGCGCCTGTTCTTAGAGCGCATCGGCGCCGACACGCGCCGTAAGTACGTCAACTTCATCTGCGCCGACCGCTACGAGACCTCCCTCGACATGGCCACCGCCCTGCATCCGCAGACCCAGATGAGCCTTGGCTTTGGCGATGGCGTGCTGCCCCGCGAGTACGGCTTTCCGATGAAGATCCGCGTGCCGACCAAGCTGGGTTTCAAGAATCCCAAGCATGTGGTGCAGATGGCCGTGACCGACGACTTCGTCGAGGGCTTCTGGGAACGACGCGGCTACAACTGGTTCTCGGGCCTCTAGACCAGAAAGCGCTCAGGCACTGCTGACGCTTCGGAACCCGGCCGCGCCACGAAGAGCCCGGTCAGGCACTCACCGGCATCGCCACGCTGAGCGCTCCCTCGCGGAAGGCATCTAAGGCAAAGCGCCAGTCACCCCTCGGCCAAAGCAGATCGAGGCTCCCCTTCCGCGGCCTGTAGACGGCGGTATAGAGGGTACCGAAACCGGCGGCGAAAGCGGTCGAATAAAGCGGCGGTTTCAGGAAGGCGGCGATGAACCTCTCCTCCGGCTCGCGGTGCAGGGTGAGGCGCTGCAGCAAGAAGCGCTGGCGCTCGACCGTGGCGGAAAAAGCGGGCATGGCGGCTCCACTCGACGCGCTCTTGGTGATTGGTGGCGACGGCCTGCTTGGTCAGTTGAGTCTCACGATCGGGAGCCAGGTAGGCGGTCAGATAGCGGCGTTCGCGGTCGACCACGGTGATGTTGTAGCTCATGTGTGTCGGCAGTCTGACCAGTGCCTTGCCGGCCTCCTCGGTGGTCTCGCAAGTCTGTAGGAGGTAGCGCAGGATCAAGGGCACGCCGAAGCCCTCGCCCACCACCCGCCGCCCGCCGAAGGTGAGCGAGACCGCCAGGCCGGCGTCGTTGATGCCGTCGACCAGGCCCCAGAGGCCGTCACTGGTACCCATGACCGCCCTGCCCTGCCACTTCGTTCGCAGCACCACGGCATCGAAGGCTAGTGGCACTGTAATCGTAGTTTGCGCACCAAGACGGGCTCGCTCTCCGGCAGGATCGCCTGGCTGCAGGCCGCAAGATAGGCAGGCGGGCAATAGAAGCTTAGGAATCGGGCCGCCCGATCGCCACCGCCTGCCAACTCACAGAGCTCTTCATAGAGTGGCGCGATCTCCGGCATGTGCTGGCGGATTGCCCGGCGTGCCGCCAGGTAGGTGGGCCTCGCCTCCGCACCTTCCTGCAGCCACCAGCGGCGATAGGCCGGCCAGTACTCTGAGAAGAGCCCGGCCCACTTGGGGCCGGGGCTGTCTTCGCTGACGGCGCGGAAGGTCAGCTCCATCGCATCCTGCTAGAGGATCTTGAAGGCCGGATCGCTGAGCGCGCCGGCGGCAGGCAGGGGCTTGGCGGTAAAGGCCGCCTTGATGCCCTCGATCCAGCGCTTGGAGCGCTCGGTGAGCTTGTGGCGCTGCGTCATGGACCGCCCGCGGATCACCAGAATGCCCAAGTCGGCGCCCTCGTAGCGGTAGTCGCCGGGCTTCAGGATGCGCAGGAAGAAGGCCTCCTGCTCGCTCTCCACCGCCCGGCGGTGATAGTCGAAGCGGTCGAAGACGACGCGGCCGTCGCTCAGCATGCGGTAGATCCCGCTGGGTGGCGCGTCGGTCAGGATGTCGACCGAGTCCTCCGTGTGCTTGATCACCATCTGCGACCAGGAATCGATCATGTCCGGATCGGCCCAGCGCGCGTTCAACTCTTCGACGTCCAAGATCGAAGGGCTTGCCGGAGAACTCCAGCAGATGGAAGAGGAACAAAGGTGCGTCGGCATGCGCAAAGGCGGCATGGTTGGTCATGGAAGAGGCACCCGTGATGCGCGGGTTCAACTCGCCCAGATAGATCTCCCCGGACTTCTCCTCGACCAGAAAGTCCAACTCGAAATAGCCGCGGTAACCCTCCTTCTTGAGCTGCTCGCCGAATTTGAAGGTCAACTGCCGCGCTTTCTGGCGTGTTTTGGGCGGGAAGGCTGTCGCGAAAATCTCGTTGCCGCACCAGCCGCCGCGTGTAGGGTGAGTCAGCTCCTTGAAGCCGACCAGCTCGGTCATCAGCGGGCCGACGATGGTGCCCTTCTTGGTGGCGCAGGCCTCGATCGCAGAGCCCCGGCAAACCAGGCGCTTCATCACCTTGATCTCGCCCTCGCCGACGATCTCGTGCTCGTGCCGACGGAAGTCGGCCTCCGACTTGATGAAGAAGGTGGTGTGCCCGCTGTCGCCGAAGGCCGACTGCAGGACCAGGTCGCTGCCGAGCTTGGCCTCCTTCGCCACCTCCATCAGATGCTCCCAGCTTTCGATCTCCGCGAGCGTGTTGGGCGCCGAGGGCACGCCCGCCTTATTGCCGATGCGCACCGTCTCGATCTTGTTGTCGACGCGGGTTCTCAGCTTCGCTTTCGGGAACCAGACCGTGGCGCCGATCTCCTTGGCCAGCTTCTCCGTCGTCTCGTCGAACATCAGGAAGACGAAGACCGGCTTGGGCCCGCGCTTGCCGAGAAAATCGTTCACCTCCTTGTGCTGGAGGAGATAGTTGTTGATGTCCTCGATCGACTGGAACTCGTCGTGCGATTGCTCCGAGGGGATCATGACGTTGGGATGCTTCCCGTCGAAACAGTCCAGGTAGTTGATATACTTGAGATTCTTGACCCACTCGTCGAGCCCGAGCAGGTTGAAGTTGGTTGCCGAGACGAAGTAGATCGGTGTCTCGTTGCGATGAAAGAAGCGACGGATCTCGGAGATGTTCCGAAGTGTCTTCTTTGGCATTGCGATTGGACCCCCTGTTCTTCCGCAAGAGCCGCCCTTGGGGCAGCGGTTAGTTGTCTCTCTTGAGTGCTTCCTCGGTGAAGACGCGCAGCCCCAAATCCGGGCGGTAGCCATGGATCTCGTTGACATCCAGGGCGCGCATGAAGGCCAGAATCTCCTTGGAGATCACCTGTCCGGGAACCAGGATCGGGAAGCCCGGCGGATAGGGGATGATAAAGGAAGCCGAGACCACCTCCTTGTCCTCTTCGGCCAAGATGCCAGCCAGATCCTCAAGCGCCAGGTAGTCGCATTTGTCTTCATCATAGGCCAGGAAGAAAGCGGCGCGGATGTCGCCTTCCGGCGTACCCTTCGCGTTCGCCGGTCGAAAGGCATCGTGGAAGCGGCTGAAATCCGGCAAGGGCGGACGCTCTTCCGTCAGGCTCTTGACCCGCCTCTCGAAGGAGAGGCGCTCCAT
>CAXXGD010000057.1:0-14393 GCA_963669385.2 Rhodospirillales bacterium | reverse complement strand
CAGATCGTTCAGCTCCGTGCGGTCGGCCTCCATGTCGTAGAGCTCCCAGTCATGCCCGTGGCGGCGCACCAGCTTCCAGCGGTCGTGACGGATGGCGGCATGGCCTTCATGCTCCCAATAGAGGGGTGCCTGGCGCCGCCAGTCCCGGCCGTCGAGCAGGGGCAGCAGGCTCTCGCCGTCCAGCGGCTGCAGCGTCAAACCGTCGCGCTCCGCCGGATAAGAGAGGCCGCTGGCAGACATCAGGGTCGGCAGCAAGTCCACCACGTGAGTCGGCGCGTGCGCTGTCCTGGGGCCGCCGAAACGGCTTGGCCAATGGGCGATCAGCGGCGTTGAGATCCCGCCCTCGTGGACCCAGTGCTTGTAGAGGCGGAAGGGTGCGTTGGAGACGTTGGCCCAGGGCAGGTCGTAGCTCATGAAGGTCTGGGCACCGCCGGGCCGGAGGCTCGGAAGGTTGCCCTTGGTGATGCGTCGCCCGTCGGCCAGCTCGTCGGGATACCAGCGCGCCCAGCCGTCCTCGGCCATGAACTCGGCACAGCCGCCGTTGTCGGCCAGGAAGAGGATCAGCGTGTCGTCCAGCTGACCCGCCCGCTCCAAGGCGGCCACCACGCGGCCGATGCCTTGGTCCATACGGTCGACCTGGGCGGCATAGACCGCCATGCGCTCGACCTCCCAGGCCTTCTGGGGCACATCGGCGAAGGGCGGCGCCTCGGCGTCCCTGGGGGAGATGTCCCAAGGGCTCTGCAGCACGCCGCGGCCGTTCATCTCCTCGTGGCGGGCGGTGCGGATCTTGTCCCAGCCGCCGTCGTAGGCGCCCCGATAGCGGGCGATGTCCTCCTCCCAGGCATGCAGCGGCCAGTGCGGCGCGGTGTAGGCCAGATAGAGGAAGAAGGGGCGCTCCTCGCCTGCCGAGGCCTCGACCATCGAAACCGCCTGATCGCTGATGGCGTCGGTCATGTAGAAGCTGCCCGGCTCGATCGTGGTGCGCGCGTCGTCGGCCATCACGTAGTGCGGCTCGAAGAAGCTGCAGGCGCCGTCCAGCGTGCCGTAGAAGCGGTCGAAGCCGCGCTGGCGCGGCATGGGATGGCCTTCGCTGCCGGGCCGCCACTGGCCGACCAGCCTGGCATCGAGATCGCCGCCGACATGCCACTTGCCGGACATCAAGGTGCGATAGCCGCCCAGCCGCAGCACTTCGGCGATGGTCGCCGAGTCATCGCGCAGATAGCCCTGATAGGCCTTGGTTCCAAAGTTCACCACCATGTGGCCGATGCCGGCCTTGTGCGGATAGAGCCCGGTGAGCAACGCCGCGCGCGTCGGACAGCAGCGCGCGCAGTTGTACATGGCGCTCAAGAGCACGCCGCCGGCCGCCAGGCGGTCCAAGGTCGGCGTGCGGATCTCGGCCCCGGTGCAGCCGAGGTCGGAGAAGCCCATGTCGTCGGCCAGGATCAGCACGATGTTGGGCTGCCGAGCGGTCTTCTGCATGCTACTTTCCTTCGAAACGAGGGTCTTCCTTGGCCATGAAGGCGCGCACGCCTTCTTTGTAGTCGTCGCTATCGCAGAGCACATAGGGGGCGCGTCGCTCTTCCGCGCTGTAAGGCTCCGGCAGCAGTGCGCGCCGGGTGGCCTCGCGATGGAAGCGGTGGGCCAGCGGGGCACCGGCGGCGATGCGGTCGGCGCTTTCCAGCACTTGCTCTACGACCTGGTCGACCGGGAAGACACGGTTGACAAGGCCTTTCGCCAAGGCCTCCTCGGCATCGAAGAGGCGACCTTCCAGAAGCAGCTCCAAGGCCACGGACCGCCCGCAGAGCTGCACCAGGGGGCGCAGGCCGGTAAGCGGCAGGCCATGTCCGATGCGCTGGATCGGCAAGCCTAGGCGCGCATCCTTGCCGGCGATCCTGAGGTCGCAGTGCAATGCCAGCTCCAGCCCTCCGCCAACGCAAGCGCCCTCAATCAAGGCGATCGAAGGGTGCGGGCTTTCCTCGATCGCCCGGACGGCCGGCTCCATGCGCTGGGCGTAGGCTTCGGCCTGACGTGCGTTGGCGCGTTGGTCGGGGAACTCTGCGATGTCGGCACCGGCGCCGAAGGCAACGCGACCATCGGCGCGCGGCCGGCCGCGCAGCACGAGACAGCGCAGCTCCTTGTCGCCATTGACCTCGGCCAGGGCCGCCGCCAGCGCATCCCACATCGCGAGACTGATCGCATTCATCCGCTCCGGCCGATTGAGCCAAATGGTGGCGATCCGCCTCTCTCGCGTAACCTGCACCAGCTCCGTCATTTCGGCCTCTCCCGCTTGGTCAACACCGCCTCGACGATGGCACGCAGCTCCGTGGCTGCCTGGCGCGGGCTCTCGGCGCCGGCGATCGCCGAGACCACTGCCAGCCCATCGACCCCCGTCTCCATCACCGCTCTGGCATTCCGCAGAGTGATCCCGCCAATGGCGACGGCGGGCACCTCCGGCAGCAGCGCTCTGATGCGCGCCAAGCCCTCCGGCCCAAGGGCAGGCGAGGCGTCGGGCTTGGTCGGGCTCGCGTAGACCGGGCCGATTCCCAGGTGATCGGCATAGCCGGTCTGCGGGCTCTCGAGGTCTGCCAGGGAGGTGATTGAGAGCCCGAGGCGGCAAGCGGCAGGCAAGCCCTTGCGGGCGTCATCGGCCGGCAGGTCGTCCTGCCCCAGATGCAATGCGGCCGCTCCGCAGGCGATCGCCGCCTCGAGGTCGTCATTGATCACCAAGGGCACGCCGGCGGGGTCCAGCTTGCGGCGCAGGCGGCTTCCCAGCGCGGCGATCTCGGCGCTGCTCCGCTCCTTCTCACGCAGCTGCACGGCGGTGACGCCGCCGGCCACTGCTTCGGCAACGACCCAATCGATGGGGCGGTCGACGCAATCCGCCTCGCCGATGACCAGATAGACTCGCAGGTCATCCGGCAATCTCATGACAGCTTCAGATGCCGCTTGATCTCCGCTTCATCCAAGCCGGCCAGCCTGTCCAGGAAGGCGACGCGGAAGCTGCCCGGCCCTTTGGCCTCGGCCGCGGCGAGTTCACCGGCGATCCCGTACGCGGCCAAGGCATGCATGCTGGCGGTAAAGGGATCCTCGATCGCCGCCACGGCTGCGGCGATGAAGGCCGTCAAGGCGCAGCCGGTAGCCGTGACGCGGGCCATCATCGGATGGCCGTTGTCGACGCGGGCGATCCTGACGCCGTCGGTGACGTAGTCGCTCACTCCGGTCACCACGACCACGGCGCCGCTGCGGCGGGCCAGGGTCATGGCGACCTCGACCGCCTGCTCGGTGCCATGACTGGAATCAACGCCCCTGCCGGCGGGCCCGCCGGTCAGGGCCAGCACCTCCGAAGCGTTGCCGCGCACCACGGATGGCAGCAGGGTCAGGAGGCTGGCCGCCGTGGCGCTGCGATAGGCGGTAGCGCCCACGCCGACGGGATCCAGCAGCCAAGGTGTCCCGGCCTTGCGCGCCGCGGCCGCGGCTGCCTGCATCGATTCGACCCAGCCGGAGTCCAAGGTGCCCATGTTGATGTTGACCGCGCCGGCCATCCTGGCGAAGGCCGCGACCTCTTCGGTGGCGTGCGCCATCACCGGCGAGGCCCCAACCGCCAGCAGAAGGTTGGCCATGATGTCCATGGAGACGAGATTGGTCACATTGTGCACCAGAGGCGCCTTCTCTCGCACCGCCTTGACCGTCGCCCATACCTGGTCGCTTGCGTCCGTCATGATTCCCCGCTTCGGCTTGCCGCAACCGCGGTCTTGGCCTTAAGACTGCGCCCAATCGCCGACCGATAGAAGGCCCTCTTGCCACCATGTCCACCATCGATGCCACGGCGCGGCAAACCGCGCGCTGCCTCCTGCAGATCGAAGCCGTTCTTTTCCGCCCCGAGGATCCCTTCATCTTCACCTCGGGCCGGGCCTCGCCGGTCTACGTCGATTGCCGCAAGATCATTTCTTTCCCGCGCGCTCGCGAGGCACTGATGTCCCTGGCGGTGCAGAAGATCGACGAGGCCTGCGGCTTCGAGGCCTTCGACGTGATTGCGGGCGGCGAGACGGCCGGCATCCCCTTCGCCGCCTGGATCGCCGAGCGTCTGGGCCTGCCGATGGCCTATGTCCGCAAGAAGCCCAAGGGATTCGGCCGCAACGCTCGCATCGAGGGCGTCATCAAGCCCGGCGACCGGGTGCTGCTGGTGGAGGACCTGGCGACCGACGGCGGCTCGAAGCTGGGCTTCGTCGAGGCCTTGCGCGAGGCCGAGGCGGAGGCTGCCCACAGCTTCGTCATCTTCCACTACGGCATCTTCCCGGAAGGCATCGAGCGCCTGCGCCGGGCCGGCGTCACCCTGCATGCGCTCGCCACCTGGTGGGACGCGCTCGCCGTCGCCGAAGAGCGGGGCTATCTAGACGATAAGGGCATCGCAGCCGTCAGGGCCTTCCTAGAGGACCCCAACGGCTGGTCAGAAGCGCACGGCGGCAAGACCAGCGCGGAGCTGGCCTGACGTCAGTCCGCAGCCGTCGTCGGATCGATGGTCTTGCGGATCTCGGTGACCTTGGTCGCCGGAAAGCCGCTGATCTCGGCATGCTTCAAGATCACGTCCTCGTCCTTGGCGAGATAGACGCAGAAGGTCTTGTCGCCGGCGACGTAGGATTCGACCCACTGGATGTCGGGCGCCAGCTGCGCCAGCACCTCGTTGGACTTCTGCGCGGCGCCCTGCAGCTGCGCGCGCTCGAAGCTGCCGACCTCGGGAATGTCGCGTTCGATCATGTAGCGCTTCATGGTGGCTTATTCCTTCGGGGGGTGAGACGATGCGGTCAGAGCCTACCCTATTAGGTGACCGCAGCGAAGCCTCTCCTGCCTAGATTTTGGCACCGCGTGCGTAGCGCCATCGCGCGATGGTGCGAGGCCGAGCGTGTCAGCGCTTGTTCGACCAAACATACCAGTTCGGCGCTACCCACACCCAGTAGCCGGCCAATCCGGTCTGGCCGCACCAGGCGCCCCCGCGCCAATGCCCCCAGTCGTCGAATTCGCCATAGCGCGCCGAATCCCTTGGGCAGTGCAGGGTTTGGATAAGACCGGAATAGGTGCCGTTCACCGAGGCTCTATCGCAATCGGCAGCCGATGAGCCGCCGCTCGCCGACGATCCCACGGTAAAGGTCTGTTTCGCCCGGATCCCATAGCCGCCGTGGGTCGAGCCCCAGCAACAATAGGCTCTCACCTCATAGGTCCCGGCCGGCAGCCCCTTGAATGTATGGGCGCCCGAATCGCTGGAGATGTAAGACCAGTAGCCATTTACATAGTGATTGCTTGCAGAGTTCGCCTTTACGACAGAAATCCAGTCCTTTGGGTCAGAAAAGTTGCTGTAGTAGATCGTAATACTCTCGCCCGGGTCGTATCTTTCCTTTGATGACCTGACGGACCAGGCAGAAGCGGTCCGATCCGCCACAAGACCTAAAAACAAGAATACAAGGATGGTCGCCAACGCCCGCTGTGCAGTCAACATTTCTTAAATCCCCCCGTCCCGATTACCTGCTACTGGCTTGCAGTAACTCAAACTGCAAGCCGTAGTTTGCGGCCCCTTTCAAAGAGCATGCTCTTGGTGGCCAATAGAGACAAGGTTACCTCTTCTGGCCACACCAGCAAACCCCGAACACTGCGCGGACATTAGCCGCCAGAAGGGGCGCCGATCGGTAATTGTGGCAGGCCCGTCTCTTGCCAAGCCGAACCCGCCTCAGGCAAGACTTGGCCGCAGATGACAGGATCCATTTCACGAGGGAGTGACATGACGGCTGGCAAGCGGCCTCTTGCCGTGGTGGTGCTGGCGGCCGGCGCCGGCACGCGGATGAAGTCTGCTCTGCCGAAGGTGCTGCATCCGGTTGCCGGCCGGCCGATGATCAACCACGTGCTGGCGGTGGCGGAGAGCCTCGGGCCGGCAAAGATCGTCACCGTCGTCGCGCCCGGCATGGAGGCGGTCGCGGCCGCCGTCGCACCGCACCCGGTGGCCGTGCAGTCACAGCCGCTGGGCACCGCGCACGCCGTGCTGGCCGCGCGCGAGGCTTTGGCGCCGGAGCTTGCAGCCGGTGCCGACGTCTTGGTGCTTTATGGCGACGGCCCCCTCATCACCCCCGAAACCCTGTCCCGCATGCTGGAGGCACGTGCCGGGGAAGCGCCGCCTGCCCTCGTCTGGCTGGGCGTGCAGCTCAGCGATCCGACCGGCTATGGCCGGCTGATCCTCGACAAGGACGGCGCGCTTGCCCGGATCGTCGAAGAGAGGGACGCGACGGAGAAGGAAAGAGCGGTCGACCTGATCTGGGGCGGGCTGCTCGCCGGCGAGGGGAAGCTCCTCTTCAAGCTCGCCGCCGCGGTCGACAACAAGAACGCCAAGGGCGAGTACTACCTCACCTCTTTGGTTCGGCTGGGCAACGCCGCCCTCGCCCGCTCCGCCGTCGTCGAGTGCGGCTTCGAAGAGGTCTTGGGCGTCAACTCCCGCAGCGAACTGGCCGAGGCCGAGGCGCACTTGCAGCAAAGGCTTAGACGGCGCGCCATGGCCGATGGTGCGAGCTTGATCGCGCCGGAGACCGTGACCCTAAGCTGGGACACGGTCATCGGCCGCGACGTCACCATCGAGCCCTACGTCATCTTCGGCCCCGGCGTTGAGGTCGAAGAGGGGGCCGTCATCCACGGCTTCTCGCATCTGGCCGACGTCAGAATCGGCCGGGAGGCGACGGTCGGCCCCTTCGCGCGTGTCCGCGGCGGCGCAAGCCTCGGCGAGGGCGTGCGCGTCGGCAACTTCGTCGAGCTGAAGGCGGTCCAGATGGGCGACGGCGCCAAGGCCGCACACCTGGCCTACCTGGGCGACGCCACGGTGGGCGCGGAGGCCAACATCGGCGCCGGCACCATCACCGCCAACTACAACGGCGTCTACAAGAGCCGCACCGAGATCGCCGCCGGCGCCAGCACCGGCTCCAACTCCGTACTGATCGCACCGATGACGCTTGGCGAGGGCGCCATCGTCGGCGCCGGCAGCGTGATGAGCACAGACGTGCCGGCCGATGCCATCGCCACCACCCGCGCGCCCCTGGATATCCGTACCGACAAGGCCGCGCGCTACCGCGCCCGCCTCAAGGAGACAAAGCCATCATGAGCAAGCTCAGGCTGTTCGGCTGGAGACGCAGCACCTTCACCCGCTCCGTCCTCTTGGCGCTCAAGGAAAAGGGGCTGGATTACGACTTCATCTCCATCGACCCCTTCGACAAGGAGGGCTTGCCGGAGAGCTACAAGCAGATGCAGCCCTTCGGCAAGGTGCCGGTGCTGGAGGACGGCAGCTTCCAAGTCTACGAGACCACGGCGATCCTGCGCTACCTCGACGAGGGCTTCGAGGGCCCTGCCCTGCAGCCCACCGGCCCGCGCGAGCGCGCCCGCATGCATCAGATGCTCTCCATGCTGAACAACTACGGCTACAGCTCTCTGGTTTGGGACATCTATGTGAACCTGCGCGAGGGCACCGGCGACCGGGCCTCGCTGGCGCGCGGTGCCTCGGTCGGCGGCCGCCTGCTGGGTGCCTTGGAAAGGTTTCGCGTGGGCCCGCTGCTGTGCGGGTCGGAGGTCTCGCTGGCCGACTGCCACCTGGCGCCGATCCTCTACTACGCCCTCTCCGTTCCGGCCGGCGAGGGACTGGCCAAGGAGACGCCGGGCATCATGGACTGGTGGAGGCTTGTCCTCGAGCGGGAGGGCTGGAAGGAGATTCTGACCGCGGAAGACCCTTCCAAGACCAAGCCTTAGTCCTATCGCAAGGTCCTTGCGTCGGGCCTCCGCCTTCGCTATGCGCAGGCACCCATCAGCCGGAGAGCGGGATATGACCGAGCAAGACTTCAAGGTTCTGGACGGCAGGGTCATCGCCAAGGAAATCAGGGCCGAGGTCGCCAAGAAGGCCGCCGCGCTGGCCGAGGGCGGCTGGCCGCCACGCCTGATCTCCGTCCTGGTCGGCGACCCCGAGGCCGCCAAGGTCTACATCCGCAATCAGCAGCGCGCGGCGGAGAAGCTCGGCATCGACTTCGAAGAGCGGATTTTTCCCGAGAGCGTGACCCAGGCCGAAATGTTGGCCGCCATCTCGGCGATGAACGCCGACCCCAGAGTGACCGGCGTCATTCTCCAGCGCCCGGTGCCGGAGCAGCTGTCGATCAGGGTTCTCCAGGCCGCAATCCATCCGATGAAGGATGTCGAAGGCATGCACCCGGCCTCGATCGGCAACATCGTCTACAACGACCTGGTCATGGGCCCCTGCACCTCGGTCGCCGCGGTGGAGCTCTTGAAGCACACCGGCCTCAAGCTGCCCGGCCTCGAGGTGGTGATCATCGGCAGCTCCGAAATCGTCGGCAAGCCGATCGCCTTCTTGCTGATGAGCGAGGGCGCCACCGTCACCGTCTGCCACCACCTGACCCGAAACCTGGCGATGCATTCGCGCTCCGCCGACGCCGTCTTCGTCGCCGTCGGCAAGCCGGGGCTGGTGACCGGCCAGATGATCAAGCCGGGGGCCGCGGTCATCGACATCGGCATCAACCAGGTGACCTTGCCGGACGGCTCCACCCGCATCGTCGGCGATGCCGACTACGAGAGCTGCCATCAGGTGGCCGGCTGGATCACCCCGGTGCCGGGCGGCGTCGGGCCGGTCACGGTCTCCATCCTGCTGCAGAACGTGGTGACGGCCGCCGGCCTGCAGAAGGCGCACTACGAAAGCGTCTTCCTGGACACCCACCCGCATGGCCGCTGAGGCACCGGAGGGCCTTACCTTCAAGCGGTTCAATCACGAGGACTTGCCGGAAGCGCTCTCCTGGCAGCTCTTCACGGCCGCGCGCATCTTCTTCCACGAGTTCTTCCATAGCATCCGCGAGTGGTCCGAGATCGTCCTGGGCTTCGAGCGGGTCGAGCACCTGGTGCTGCTGGACGGCGACTTGCTGGCCGCGCACCTGGCGCTGGTCCACACGACGGTCCGTTGGGACGAAGACGAGGCCAGGGTGCTCGGTGTGGCCGGGGTCATGACCCTGCCGACCTTCCGCCAGCGCGGCTTGATGGCCTGGATGTTCGAACGCGTGAACCGCGACCTGGATGCGGGCAACGCCGACTTCGGCCTGCTCTTCTGCGACCCGGCGATGAACCGCTTCTACGCCAAGCAAGGCTGGACCGCCTTTCCCGGCCGCGGCAGCTTCGGCGACCCCGCCTCGCCACGTCTGCTCGACCCCAAGGAGGACTGCGGCCGCTGGCGCCCGGTAGCCGGCCGCAAGCGCCCCAAGCGCGGCCGTGAGGTCTACCTCGGCCGTTATCTCTGGTAGTCCGCTCGCCAGACATCTCAATGCAAAACGCCTTGTCTGTCGGGCGCCTTTCGGCGGTAGATCGCTTGCCGAGCAAGCCCTCTTGGTGGTATTCTTCCATCAAGCGGGGAGCGGCGGCGCCTTTCGATAACCAAGAAGCGGCATCACGAACGCCAGTAAAGGGCCGCCTGCCACGCGTTTGCCGACCGGGTGAGGTCGGAGAGGGAGGAAGAAATGGCGTTCATTCCAGGGACCGAGGGACCGGACAGCCTGTTCGGCGGCAGCGAGGTCGATACCATTCTGGGCTATGGGTCTCGCGATACGCTCTACGGGGCGAGCGGTGCGGATAGTCTCTACGGCGGCACCGGGCGCGATAGCCTCTTCGGCGGCAGTGGCGGTGATGCGACGCTTGCCGGGGGCAGCGGCGTCGATACGCTCTTCGGCGACGAGGGCGACGACGTCAGCCTTGCCGGTGCCTCCGGCGCCGACAGCCTCTTCGGCGGCAGCGGGGCGGACGGGCTGCTCGACGGCGGCGATGGGCCGGACCGGATCTATGGGGGCTCGGGCAGCGACAGCCAGCTTGTGGGCGGGGCCAGCGGTGACACATTGGACGGCGGCGATGGCGCGGACTCCACGCTGTCCGGTGGGCTCGGCAATGATCTGCTGATCGGCGGCGAAGGCGATGACTTGAGCCTCGCCGGCGAGGCCGGGGCGGACCTCATCTACGGTGGATCGGGGGCGGACCAGTTTCTGGACGGTGGCTCGGGCGAGGACAGCGTCTCCGGAGGCAGCGGTAACGACAGCTACCTCTTCGGCGGCACGCGCTCCGACCTCCTCTACGGCGGTGACGGGGCGGATGTCACGCTCTCCGGCGGGCTCGGCGACGACAGCCTTTCGGGTGGCAGCGGCGACGACTCCGGCCTCTTCGGCGACAGCGGGCGCGATCGGATTGCCGGGGACACGGGCGCCGACAGCCTGCTGTTCGGCGGCGCGCGCACCGACTCCCTCTATGGGGGTTCGGGGAACGACCGGAGCCTTCTGGGCGAGATCGCCAACGACACGCTCTTCGGCGGCGACGGTGACGATGCCGGCCTCTTCGGCGGCAGCGGCGCGGACACGCTTTTCGGAGGCAGCGGCGCGGACAGCGGGCTCTTCGGCGGCACCAAGGGCGACAGGCTCTACGGCGACGAGGGCGCGGATGCCTCCCTTTACGGTGGGATCGGCAACGACAGCCTGGCCGGCGGCGAGGGTGACGACAGCTTCTTCTACGGCGAGGAAGGCGCGGACGTGCTGAGGGGCGAGGCCGGCGACGACCGCACCTTCTACGGCGGCCCCGGGCGCGACACGCTCTACGGGGGCAGCGGCGACGACCGCCGCTTCGAGGGCGGCGGCTCCGCCGACACGCTCTACGGCGGCAGCGGGTCGGACGATCGCTTCTTCGGGCGCAACGGCAACGACAGCCTCTACGGTGGGTCCGGTGACGATGTCCGCCTCTTCGGCGGCAACGGCGCTGACACGATCTCCGGCGATGACGGAGACGACCGCGAGATCTTCGGCGGCGACGGAATAGACTTCCTTTTTGGCGGCAGCGGGTCGGACAGCCTCAACGGCGATGATGGCAACGACCAGTTGAACGGCGGCAGCGGCGCGGACTTCCTTTACGGGGGCAGTGGCAACGACACCAGCTTTTATGGTGGCACGGGCGATGATCATCTGATCGGAGGCAGCGGCAGCGATCGCACCTTCCACGGTGGCAGCGGCGCCGATACCATGGTCGGTGGCGACGGCAACGACGTTCGCTTGATCGGCGGCAACGGAGACGATTCCCTCTACGGCGACAGCGGCAGGGAATCGAGCTTTGAGGGTGGATCGGGATCCGATCGGATCGCGCTGGGCAGCGGCGATGACGGATCCGTCGCCGCCAATGCCGCCTTCGGCGGCTCTGGAGCAGATCGCCTCTACGGCGGCGATGGGACTGATGTCCGGGTCTTCGGCGGCGATGGAAACGACAGCCTCTCCGGCGGCAGTGGAGTTGACGTTAGCTTCTTCGGTGGCAGCGGCGACGACAGCATCTCCGGCGGCACCCGGGGTGACGTCAACTTCTTCGGTGACAGCGGCGCCGACAGCCTCTCCGGCGACGATGGGGATGACCTCCTCTTCTTCGGTGGCAGCGGCGCCGACAGCCTCTTTGGCGGCGATGGGGATGATCGCTCCTTCCTCGGCGAAACCGGAATTGACGTGCTCTTCGGCGGTAGCGGCACGGACTCCCTCCTTGACGGCGGACCAGGTGCCGATACCGTTTCGGGCGGCAGCGGCGACGACCGCATCCTGCTGGGCTCCGGCGGTAACGACATCCTCTACGGCGGTGAGGGAGCGGACACCTCGCTGAGCGGCGACTTGGGGGAGGACACGCTCTTCGGCGGCAGCGGTGCCGATCGGATCCTCGACGGCAGCTTGGGTGACGACCAGCTCTTTGGCGGTACAGGTGACGATCAGACCCTGCTGGGAGGGGACGGGAATGACACTCTGGCCGGCGGCGACGGGGCCGATACCAGCCTGCTCGGCGGGTCCGGCGCCGATAGCATCATTGGCGGCAGTGGCGACGACGGCGCCCTCTTCGGTGGCACCGACGTCGATGAGATTCGTGGCGGCGAGGGCAGCGATTTCCTCTATGGTGATGCAGGCGACGATAGCCTCTACGGCGATCAAGGCGCCGACAAGCTCTACGGCGGTCTAGGATCGGACAGTGCGTTCGGCGGCAGCGGCGAGGACACCCTAGCCGGCGGCAGCGGCGCAGACACCTCGTTCGACGGCGGGTCCGGGGCCGATACGCTGTCCGGAGACAGCGGCGACGATCTCTCTTTCTTCGGCGGGTCGGGGGCCGACATCCTGGAGGGAGGCGACGGCATCGACTCCTTCTTCCTGGGTCTCCTCGGCAAGGACACGCTGTGGGGCGGCAGCGGCGATGACGTCCTGCTCGACGGCGGCGAGGGGGACGACCGCATCTCGGGCGGCAGCGGCGACGACCAGATCCTGCTGGGCTCCGGCGGTAACGACATCGTCTACGGCGGTGAGGGAGCCGACACCTCGCTTATCGGTGACCTCGCCAATGACACGCTCTTCGGCGACAGTGGTGATGATCGGATCCTCGACGGTAGCTTGGGAGACGACCAGCTCTTCGGTGGCAGCGGCGACGACCAGACCCTGCTGGGCGGAGACGGGCATGACATTCTGGTCGGCGGCGACGGGGCCGACACCAGCCTGCTCGGCGGGTCCGGCGCCGACAGCATCTTTGGTGGCGACGGCGATGACCGCTCTCTGTTCGGCGGTAGCGGGGATGATAGCTTAGAAGGCGGTAACGGCAGTGATACCCTCTACGGCGACGACGACAGCGATGACCTGTCCGGCGGCTCTGGCTCCGACAGGGCCTTCGGTGGCACCGGTGACGACACGCTGGCCGGCGATACCGGAGCGGACCACCTCTATGGTGGCTCCGGCACGGACCAGCTGACCGGCGGCGCCGGGTCTGACACCTTCTACTTCGCCTATCCCGGCAGCGGCCTGGAGGCCGTCATCACCGACTTCGAGGGACATGTTGGCGGTGGCACCGACTTCATGCAGCTCGCGGTGGCCGGCCCGGGCGGCTTCTTCATCGGTGATGCTACTTTCGACGCCACCTCGCCGGCGGCCCGCTTCGACGAGACCACCGAGCGGGTGCAGGTCGATTCCGACGGTGACGGCACGGCCAACTTCACCATTGTCCTGACCGGAATCACCAATGTCGACCAGCTGACCTCGACCGACTTCCTCTTCACTTGAGGCACCAATGAGGACACAGAGTTCTGGCTCGCCTGAGGCCCTCTCCTATCCGACACCTTTCGGCGGTAGATCGCTTGCCGAACGATCTTCCTTGGTGGTAGATTTCCATCATCCGGGGAGCCGCAGCGCGTTTCGATAACCAACAAGCAGCATCACGAACGCTGAGCAGAAGGCCGCCTGCCGCGCGCTTGCCGACTGGTTGAGGTCGGAGAGGGAGGAAGCAATGGCATTCATTCCAGGCACCGAAGGGCCGGACAGTCTGACCGGCACGAGCCTTACCGATACCATTCTGGGCTATGGGTCGCGCGACAGCCTTTACGGGGCGAGCGGGGCGGACAGCCTCTACGGTGGGACCGGGCGCGACAGCCTCTTCGGCGGCAGTGGCGGTGATGCGACGCTTGCCGGGGGCAGTGGCATTGACAGTCTCTTCGGCGACGAGGGCGACGACGTCAGCCTTGCCGGTGCCTCCGGCGCCGACAGCCTCTTCGGCGGCAGCGGGGCGGACGGGCTGCTCGACGGCGGCGATGGGCCGGACCGGATCTATGGGGGCTCGGGCAGCGACAGCCAGCTTGTGGGCGGGGCCAGCGGTGACACATTGGACGGCGGCGATGGCGCGGACTCCACGCTCTCCGGTGGGCTCGGCAATGATCTGCTGATCGGCGGCGAAGGCGATGACTTGAGCCTCGCCGGCGAGGCCGGGGCGGACCTCATCTACGGTGGATCGGGGGCGGACCAGTTTCTGGACGGTGGCTCGGGCGAGGACAGCGTCTCCGGAGGCAGCGGTAACGACAGCTACCTCTTCGGCGGCACGCGCTCCGACCTCCTCTACGGCGGTGACGGGGCGGATGTCACGCTCTCCGGCGGGCTCGGCGACGACAGCCTTTCGGGTGGCAGCGGCGATGATGTCGGCCTCTTCGGCGACAGCGGGCGCGACCGGCTTGCCGGGGACACGGGCGCCGACAGCCTGCTGTTCGGCGGCGCGCGCACCGATTCCCTCTACGGAGGATCGGGGAACGACCAGAGCCTTCTGGGCGAGATCGCCAACGACACGCTCTTCGGCGGTGACGGGGACGATGCCGGCCTCTTCGGCGGCAGCGGCGCGGACACGCTTTTCGGAGGCAGCGGCGCGGACAGTGGGCTCTTCGGCGGCACCAAGGGCGACAGGCTCTACGGCGACGAGGGCGCGGATGCCTCCCTTTACGGTGGGATCGGCAACGACAGCCTGGCCGGCGGCGAGGGTGACGACAGCTTCTTCTACGGCGAGGAAGGCGCGGACGT
>CAXXGD010000056.1:0-85840 GCA_963669385.2 Rhodospirillales bacterium | reverse complement strand
GCGACCGGTGCGGCGATGATCCCGCTCCTGGCGCTGGGCCTTCCGGGTGGTGCCCTGACCGCGATGATCATGGGCATCTTCCAGATCCACGGCATGGAGCCGGGTCCGCTGATCTTCATCAACTCCAGCGACCTTGTCTGGATCACCTTCGCCGCCATGTTCTGGGCGAACCTCTTGATCATCTTCCTGGGCTGGCTGCAGACCAAGACCGTGGTGCACATTCTTCGCGTCCCCTTCCGCTGGCTGGCGCCTGGCATCCTGCTGCTGGCGACTGTCGGCGCCTATGCGCTTAGGAACCTGCTGGTCGACGTCTGGGTGATGTTCCTGGCCGGCATCATCGGCTATCTGCTGCGCCGCACCGGCTATTCGGCGGCCGGCATCGTGCTGGGCCTGATCCTGGGCAAGCTGGGGGAGTCGGCCTTCTCGAAGTCCATGCAGCTGATGGACTACGACTTCTTCGGGTTCTTCTCACGGCCGATTGCCGCCGTGCTGCTGATCCTTGGCGTCGCCGCGATCGTGAGCGGGATCGTCAGCGAGATCCGCGGCAAGGATATGCAGAAGGCCTTGATCGACTAGAGCCAATCGTCGCGAGGCGAGGCAAGGAAAGGATGAGACGGAATGTCTGCAACGCTTGAGACCATCGCACCCTCGGCCGACTTGGTGGCCGAGAAGGTTGCGGCCCTGGTGGCCCGCGCCCGCAAGGCACAGGCCGCCTATGAGAACCACGACCAAGCACGCGTCGACGAGGCGGTGACGGCCCTGGCCTGGTCCCTCTACAAGCCGGAGAACGCGCAGCACCTGGCCGAGCTGGCGGTCGAGGACACCGGGCTTGGCGAACGTCGAGTCCAAGATCATCAAGAACACCCGCAAGACCTTCGGCACCCTGCGCGACCTCCTGCGGGCGAAGACCGTCGGCGTGATCGCCGAAGATCCGGCCAAGGGCATCATCCAGTACGGCAAGCCGGTGGGCGTGGTCGGCGCGGTCTGCCCCTCGACCAACCCGGCAGCGACGCCGGTGAACAAGGCGATGATGGCCTTGAAGGGCGGCAACCCCGTCATCATCGCCCCCTCCCCGGCCGGCTATGAGACCACGCACAAGACCGTCGACTTGATGCGCGCCGAGCTGAAGAAGTCGGGTCACCCGGAAGACCTGGTGCAGATCCTGCCGTCCCCGGTCTCCAAAGAGATGACCCAGCAGTTGATGAACCAGGTGGATCTGGCCGTCGTCACCGGCTCGCAGAACAACGTCAAGCGGGCCATGCGTTCGGGCACCGTGGCGATCGGCGTCGGTGCCGGCAACGTACCGGTGATCATCGACGAAAGCGCCGACCTGGACGACGCGGCAGTCAAGATCACTGCCTCGAAGATTTTTGATAATGCCACCTCCTGCTCGTCGGAGAATGCGGTAGTCATCCTCGATGCTGTCTACGAGGAGGCGATCGCGGCCCTGCAGCGTGCCGGTGCCTGGCGCTGCAGCCCGTCGGAGTGCGCACAAGTCCGCGAAACACTTTGGGTGAAGGGTGTCCTAAACCGCCGGGTCATCGCCAAGGACGCCGACGTCACCGCCGAGGTGATGGGCCTGCCCGAGGCGGCGCACTCGGCAAAGTACTTCCTGATCGAGCAGGACGCGGTGGAGGGCAAGCACAGCTTCGCCGACGAGAAGCTGTCGCTCTTCCTCACGGTCTACCGGGCCAAGACCTTCGAGGAGGCCAAGCAGATCGTCCGCCAGGTGCTGGACGTCACCGGCAAAGGCCACTCGACCGGCATCCACACCAAGAACCCGGCCCATGCCCGCGAACTGGCCGAAGAGACCGACGTGGTGCGCGTGCTGGTCAACCAGGCCCACACCTTCGGCAACGGCGGCGGCTTCGACAACGGCCTGCCCTTCACGCTCTCGATGGGCGGCGGCACCTGGGCCGGAAACACCATCTCGGACAACCTGAACTACCGCAACTTCATCAATATCACCCACCTGGTGACCACCATCCCCGAGGATAAGCCTTCGGAGGAGGCCCTCTTCGGCGCCTATTGGGCCAAGTACGGCAAGTAGCACCAAGGGAAAGCAACGATGAACTTCGAGGAACATGCTGCCAAGCCGCTGCTGGCCGAAGCGGGGATCGCTGTCCCGCCCAGCCGCTTGGCGTTGACGGCGCAGGAGGCGGCGGAAGCGGCCAAGGAAATCGGCCCTTGCGTGGTCAAGGCGCAGGTGCCGACCGGCAAGCGCGGCAAGGCCGGCGGCATCAAGCTGGCCGGGAATGCAGATGAAGCCAGGGCGCACGCCGAGGCGATCCTCGGCATGGAGATCGGCGGCCACACCGTCGAGACGCTGCTGATCGAGGGCCAAGTTCCGATCCGCAAGGAGCTCTATGCCGCGGTAGTGAGCGACCCCGCCAGCCGCGCGCCGCTGGTGCTCTTCTCCACGCTGGGCGGAATGGATGTGGAAGAGGCGGCCGAACAGGATCCCGCGGCCATGCGCCGGATCCCTGTCGTCATCACCGAAGGCCTGTCCAAGGCGGCCGCGCTTGACGCACTGGAGGGGTTGGACCTCGACGGCATGGCCGATGAGGTCGCCCAGAACCTGGTCCTGCTGTTCGAGGCCTATCGCCGCTATGACGCCGAGCTCTTGGAGATCAATCCGCTGGTCCTGACCGCGGACGACCATGTCGTGGCGCTGGACTGCAAGTTCACCCTGGACGACGCCTCGGCGGTGCGCCAAGCAGCGATCGCGCCCAACGCCGCACCGGAAAAGCTGACCGGTCTGGAGGCCGAAGCCCAGGCGGCCGACCTCAAGTACATCGAGCTGGGCGGCACGGTCGGCGTGCTCGCCAACGGTGCCGGGCTCACCATGACCACGATGGATGCCATAACCCATTTCGGCGGGACGCCGGCCAATTTCCTGGAAGTGGGCGGAGAGGCCTACACTAAGGCCAAGGTCGCGCTGGAGATTCTGCTGAAGAACCCCAACATCCGCTCGCTGCTGGTCAACTTCTGCGGCGCCTTTGCGCGCACCGACGTGATGGCCGAAGGCGTGGTGACGGCTTGGAAGGAGTTGCAGCCCTCCATCCCCGTCTTCTTCACCATCCACGGAACCGGCGAGGAGGAAGCGATTGCCTTGGTCAAGCGCGAGCTCGGCATCGAGCCCTATGACCTGATGGATGACGCCGTCAAGGCGGCCATCCGCGCAGCTCAGGAGAAGGCGGCATGATCCTGCGCAAGCAACATCGCATCCTGGTCCAAGGGATCACCGGCAAGCAGGGCACCTTCTGGACGGAGGCGATGCAGGCCTACGGCGCCAAGGTTGTCGGCGGCGTCAACCCCAGGAAGGCCGGCAGCGAGCACCTGGGCGTACCGGTCCATGCCAGCGC
Organism: Rhodospirillales bacterium; assembly: GCA_963669385.2. Taxonomy (GTDB): domain Bacteria; phylum Pseudomonadota; class Alphaproteobacteria; order Kiloniellales; family JACOMY01; genus JACOMY01. The sequence goes on along the minus strand of CAXXGD010000056.1, from coordinate 82,475 downwards.
CAAGGAGGCGGCGAAGAGCCGGCCCTTCGAGGTCGCGCTGATGTTTATCCCGCCGCTGGCCGCCAAGGCGGCCGCCATCGACGCCTGCGAGGCCGGAGCCGAGCTCTTGATCTGCCTCACTGAGCACATCCCGGCACACGACGTGATGGAGATGCATGCCGCGGCCGCCGCCAGCGGCACCCGCATCGTCGGCCCCAACACCGCCGGCCTGGTGACGCCGGGCGAGAGCTTCGCCGGCATCATGCCGGCCTTCAACGCCAGGGTCTTTCAGCCGGGCAAGATCGGCGTGATCTCCCGCTCCGGCAGCCTCGGCACCTTGATCAGCCTGAACCTGACCCAAGCCGGCCATGGCCAATCGGCCTTCTACGGCGTCGGCGGCGATCCCATGATCGGCACCACCTCGCGTGATGCGCTGGAGATATTGGATGCCGATGACGCCACCCAGGCCGTCGTGCTCTGCGGCGAGATCGGCGGCTCGGCCGAGGAGCAGGCCGCCGACTACGCAAGATCGATGAGCAAGCCGGTGGTAGCCTTCATCGCCGGGCGTGCCTCACCGCCGGGCAAGAAGATGGGCCACGCCGGCGCCATCGTCTCCGGCGGCAAGGGCGACTATGCCTCCAAGCGCAAGGCGCTTGAGGCCGCTGGCGTTGCCGTGGCCGACGTGCCGAGCCAGGTGCCGGATCTTCTCATGGAGCGATTGAAAGCGGCTTAGAGCCCTCACCCGTGATGGAACTGCCCGTCCGGCTGCTTGGGCGCGCTCGGCGGGCGGGCCTCCAGGTCCGCGACCACCGTCTTGAGGTCGCGCAGCAGCATCTCGGCCATGTCGCGGCTGAAGCCCTCTCGGATGACGAAGCGCAGAACGGCCAAATCCTCGGCCTTGGCCGGCATGGTGTAGGCCGGGACCTGCCAGCCGTGGCTGCGCAGGCGCTGGGAGATGTCGAAGACGCTGTAGGGGCGATCTTGCGCGAGCTTGGCGGCGACGACGGGGATGTCGGTGCCGTCGCTGAGTGCCACCAAGGGCAGGCCGTCCGATAGCGTTCCGGCCAAGCCCTGGGCGATGGCCTGCAGGGTTTGCATGATGGAGCTGTAGCCGGCGTGTCCCAGGCGCAGGAAGTTGTAGTACTGGGCCACGATCTGGTTGCCGGGCCGCGAGAAGTTGAGCGTGAAGGTCGGCATGTCGCCGCCCAGGTAGTTCACGTGAAAGACCAGGTCCTCCGGCAGGTGAGCCTTGTCGCGCCAAACCGCCCAGCCGACGCCGGGATAGACCAGGCCGTACTTGTGGCCTGATGCATTGATCGAGACCACGCCCGGCAGGCGGAAATCCCATGCGAGGTCGGGGTGCAGGAAGGGCGCGACGAAACCGCCGCTGGCGGCGTCGACGTGGATCGGCACCTCCCAGCCGGTCGCCGCGTTGCGCTGGGCGAGGGCCTCGTGCAGTTGGGCGATGGGCTCGTTCTCGCCGGTGAAGGTGGTGCCCAGGATGGCGACGACGCCGATGGTGTTCTCGTCGACCGCGGCGACGGCCTCGCCGGGATCGACGACGAAGCGCTCCCGCGTGATGGGGACATAGCGGGGCTCGACGTCCCAGTAGCGGCAGAATTTCTCCCAAACCACCTGGACGTTGGTGCCGAGCACAAGGTTGGGGCGGCTTTCGTCCTTGCCCGCAGCGCGGCGGCGAGCGCGCCAGCGCCACTTCATCGCCATGCCGCAGAGCATCACCGCCTCGCTGGAGCCGATCGCGGAGGAGCCCACTGCCCCTTCGGGCGCGTTGAAGAGGCGAGCCACGATGTTGATGCAGCGCTCTTCGATCATCGCGGTGACGGGGTATTCGTCCTTGTCGATCATGTTCTTGTCGAAGGCCTCGGCCATCAGCTTTTCGGCCTCGGGCTCCATCCAAGTGGTAACGAAGGTCGCCAGGTTCAGCCGCGCGTTGCCGTCCAGCATCAACTCGTCGTGAATCAGGCGGTAGGCATCGGTCGCCGCCATGCCGTCCTCCGGCAGGGCGAACTTCGGCACGGCCTTAAGGCCCATGCGCCCGCCGTACGCTGGGGTCAGGGTGCTGCTCTCCTCCTCCGAAATCATCCGCTTGACCATCGCTTTGCCCTCCTTCGTCGCCCTCGAGCACCTCGGGCTCGCGTTCGCCCGCCCTCGGCGCTCTGGCTTCATGCCTATCGACGCAAATCGTCGTCGCAGATGATCCCATCTGCTCGGGATTTGCTCTTCATGCTCATCGACGCAAATCGTCGTCGCAGATGATCCCATCTGCTCGGGATTTGCTATAGTGTCGCCCTTTCGCCGCCCGGTGTCGCACAGACGCCTTTTCAGCAGCCCAAGCTGTGGCTTAGACTGCGGCGCCGAAGCGGCGGTGACCAGATGGAATAGCCGAAAAACGTGACCGACGAGCAATACAGGCTTGCGCTGACCCCTGGCGCCTACGTGCGCCATCCGGAACGGCCGGACTGGGGTTTGGGGCAGGTGCAGTCGGTGGCGGGCGAGCGGGTCACCGTCAATTTCGAGCACGAGGGCAAGCTGGTGATCAACGGCGCCAGGGTGACGCTGGAGATCGTGGCAGAGGATTGAGCGGCCGAGGCGGCGCAAGGTCACCACAGGGTTCGGGACCGGTGCTGCGGCAAGCCAGAGACAAGCGAGTGTCGAGAGGACGTACGATGGCCGCAGGCGGTTCGCACGAAAGCGAGGGCGCGCGCCCCCTGGAGCGACTGATTCACCCGGGTTCGGGCCGGCGCAAGGCGCCCGCCACACCGAAGGGCCGGCAGGTCGACTTGGAGGCTCTGGCCGAGGTCGAGGCCTTGCTGGGCGAGCGGCCGCGCCGCCGCGACCTATTGATCGAGTTCCTGCACCTGGTCCAGGACCGCTATGGCCAGCTGTCATCCGCGCACTTGGCAGCCTTGGCCCAGGCCATGGGATTGCCGATGGCGGAGGTCTATGAAGTTGCCTCCTTCTACGCCCACTTCGACATCGTCGCCGAGGGTGAGGAGGCCTTGCCGCCGCTGACCGTGCGCGTCTGCGACAGCCTCACCTGCGAGATGCTGGGCGCCCAGGACCTGCTGGACCGCCTGCCCGGCCTTCTGGGCCGCGAGGTACGGGTGGTGCGCGCGCCCTGCATGGGCCGCTGCGAAGTGGCGCCGGTGGCCGAGGTTGGCCACAAGCACGTGGTCTCCGCCAGCAGCGAAAGCATCCAGGCCGCGGTCGAGGCCAAGGACACCCACGCCGAGATGCCGAACTACCTCGACTTTGAGGGCTATGTGGCCGATGGCGGTTACAAGCTGTTGCGTGACTGTCTGGCCGGCAAGGTGGAGCCGGAAAGCCTTTTCTCCAGTCTGGAAGAAGCGGGCCTGCGCGGGCTTGGCGGCGCCGGCTTCCCGGCCGGGCGCAAGTGGCGGATCGTCAGCCAGCAGCCGGCCCCGCGGCTCCTGACCATCAACGCCGACGAGGGCGAGCCCGGCACCTTCAAGGACCGCTGGTACCTAGAGCGCGATCCGCACCGCTTCCTGGAAGGCACCTTGATCGCCGCCTGGGCTGCCGGCTGCGAGACCGGCTACATCTATCTGCGCGACGAGTATCCGGCGCTGCAGGAAGTGCTCCACCGCGAGATCGCCAAGCTGCAAGAGGCCGGCCTTACCGACCACTGCCCCTTGGAGGTGCGCCGCGGCGCCGGCGCCTACATATGCGGCGAGGAGTCGGCGATGATCGAATCGATCGAGGGTAAGCGCGGCCTGCCCCGCCATCGCCCGCCCTTCATCGCCCAAGTTGGCCTCTTCGGGCGCCCGACGCTCAACCACAACGTCGAAACGGTCTATTGGGTGCGCGAGATCGTCGAGAAAGGCGCGGAGTGGTTCGCCGGCCACGGCCGCCACGGCCGCAAGGGCCTGCGCTCCTTCTCGGTCTCCGGCCGAGTCAAGGATCCGGGCGTGAAACTGGCGCCGGCCGGCATCACGGTGAAGGAATTGATCGAGGAGTACTGCGGCGGCATGGCAGAGGGTCACGCCTTCAAGGCCTACCTGCCGGGCGGTGCGTCCGGCGGCATCCTGCCGGCCAGCCTGGGCGACGTCCCCTTGGACTTCGATACCCTGCAGGCGCATGACTGCTTCATCGGCTCGGCCGCCGTGGTGATCCTCTCCGACAAGGATTCGGTGAAGGACGCCGCCTTGAACCTCATGCGCTTCTTCGAGGACGAGTCCTGCGGTCAGTGCACCCCCTGCCGCAACGGCACGGAGAAGGCCGTGGCCTTGATGAGCCGCGAGCGCTGGGACAAGGGGCTCTTGAGCGAGCTCTCGGACGTGATGATGGATGCCTCCATCTGCGGCCTGGGCCAGGCGGCACCCAATCCGCTGCTGTCGGCGATGAAGCACTTCCCGGACGAGGTGTTCTGAGGCCTGGCTAGAGTGGGCAACCATCTGTGAAGCGCAGCGCAGCCAAGTCGGCTGGATTCTGACTTCCAACATAAACAATTGAAAAAAAATGACTTTTTGTCATTGCGAGCGAAGCGCGGCAATCTAGAATGCTTCAACGGGTGAGCCTTTTCTAGATGGCCGCGTCGCTGCCGCTCCTCGCCATGACGCGAACTGGAGGCGGTGGCGCCCCTCGCAGGGAACAGCACCCAAGTGGCACGGTTCTCCATCAATCAACATTGGTTAGCCGGCTAGCAAATCTAGTCGAGCTGACCAGCCACGTGGCCGCGCACCTCGTCGAAGCATTCAGCCGCGGTCTTGCCTGCCGTATCCACACGGATGTCGGCACTGTCCCAAGGCTCGTAGTGCCGGCTCGCCACGCGCTGCCAGTCCGGGAGGCCGGGTTCCGCCCCCTCGGCCAGGCGCGCCTCGACCCGCTGGCGATGCTCTTGCAGGTCGGAACAAGTGACCTCGATCTCTAAGGCAGGAGCGCCGCAGCGTGCGGCCACAGCGCGCCAGGCGTGCCGCGAAAGCACGATCGGGTTGACCGAGTCCGCGATCACCACCCGTCCCAGCCGCAAATTGTCTTCGGCCAAGCCATAGCCAACGCGATAGCCACTATCGCGCAGATCGTCACCGCCCAGAGCAGAAGCGCGGATGGCCTGTTCGATCGTGTCGATGCGCAACAACACAGACCCGGTTTCCGCCGCCAGCAGGCGCGCGAGCGTCGTCTTGCCCGTGCCGGGCAGACCGCCGAGGATCAGTAAAAGCGGCTTGGTCATAAGACGCAGGAGTCCCGAACAAAGAAAGAGCCGCCTTTCTGCCGCGCAGAGATTTGGGTGGCAAGCAGATGCTCCTGGTCACCTCGCCCAATGGCCCCTCTGGACCTGAAGAGGCCAGCTGCCCTACCGTCACGTTGAAAAGCCCGAGCAATCTCGCAATGGAGAAGAGGACTATGTCCCGGACGGTAGTGCCATGAGTGTCATCTTCGGAACTGCCGGTGAGAACAACAAGCTGACCGGCACCGACAATGTCGACACCATCTATGGCCTCAGCGGCGACGACAAGATCGAGGGGCGTAAGGCCGACGACAGCCTCTTCGGCGGCAGCGGTGCCGATGAAATCTACGGCGGGTCGGCCGACGACAAGGTCTTCGGTGATGCCGGTGACGACAAGATCGAAGGCAAGACCGGCGGTGACTCGATCTTCGGCGGCGCTGGTGATGACTCTATTCGCGGCGCGGAGGGTCAGGACACCATCAGAGGTGGCTTGGGCGACGACTATTTCTACGGCGGCGATGACCGGGACACACTCTACGGCGATAGCGGCGCCGATTCGATCTTCGGCTTCAGCACCGAAGACTCCCTGCTGGGGGGCAGCGGCGACGATTGGCTGGCAGGCGGAGATTCCGACGACCGCGCCTTCGGTGAGGCGGGCAACGACTATCTGATCGGCGACGCCGACAACGATACGCTTTTCGGGGGCTCCGGAAACGATAGCCTCAACGGCTGGTTCGAGAACGATATCGTCTACGGCGACAGTGGCGCCGATACGCTTTATGGCCACACCAATCACAATACTCTATTCGGTGGCGACGGCGCCGACAGCGCCTACGGCGCCAGCGATAGCGATCTGGTCTATGGCGACGGTGACGACGACAAGCTCTTCGGCCTAGGCAGCGACGACTCTGTCTTTGGAGGCGACGGCAACGATATCGCCTATGCGCAGACGGAGGCGACGAGGTCTATGGTGGTGCCGACGACGACAAACTCTACGGCGCGGGCGACGATGACAGCCTGATTGGAGGAGACGGCAGCGACACGGCCCGCGGAGGCGACAACAACGACAAGATTCAAGGTGAAAGCGGCGACGACCTGCTCTACGGCGCGGATTCCAATGACAATGTCTTCGGAGGCGCAGGAGATGACACCGCCTCCGGCGAGAGCGGCAGCGACAGTTTGGCGGGAGGAAGCGGCGACGACCGCCTCTATGGCGGCGATTCCCCCGACAGCATCTCGGGCGGCAGCGGCGCCGACCTCATCAAGGGGGAAGCCGGCACCGACAATTCGTTGATCGGGGGCGCAGGTGCCGACACCATCGACGGCGGCAACGATGCCGACACCTCGCTTTACGGCGGCGCCGACAATGATCGCATCTTCGGCGAGGACGGCGACGATCAGCGCCTCGCCGGTGGTGGCGGAAGCGATCTCATCGAGGGCCAAGAAGGCCAAGACGCACGCCTCTATGGTGCGGCGGGTAACGACAAGATCTATGGCGGGAGCGACGGTGACCAGCTGCTGATGGGCGGTAGCGGCGGCGACTACCTCTTCGGAGGAGACGGCAGCGACAGCCAGCTTTACGGTGACACCGGCGAAGATCAGCTCTTCGGAGGCAGCGGCGACGACAGGTCCGTCTTCGGCGGGGACGGCGCCGACGGTCTCATAGGAAACAGCGGTGCGGATCGGCTCTACGGAGACTCCGGCTCGGACCTCTTCTACGTCGCAAACCAGGCCGAGGTCGGCGCGGGTGAGATCCTGGACGGCGGCAGCGGTTTCGATGCGCTGGTGATGAAGCAGATCACCACCTTTCCCGCCGGGCTGACATTGGACTCGATCGAAAGAGCCTTCTTCTACGGCACCAGCGGACCAGACACCCTGGTCGGTATCTCGGGCGAGAACACGCTGTCCGGCCTCAGCGGCGCGGACCGGCTCTACAGCCCTTCGGGCACGGACAACGCGCTCTACGGAGGGTCCGGCAACGACAGCTACCTCTACGGCGGCGAGGGCAGAGACCGCGTGTTCGGTGGCGAGGGTGACGACGCCAGCCTGCAGGGAGAGAGCAGCATCGATCGCCTGCACGGGCGCAGTGGGAACGACAGCCGGATCTACGGCGGGTCGATGGACGACCGCTTGTTCGGTGGCACGGGCAATGACGCCTATGTCTTCGGCGGTGACGGGAACGACCGTCTGCGGGGCAACTACGACGGCGACAGCCATTTCTTCGGCGCCAGTGGATTTGACCTTCTCTACGCAGGCGAAGGCAACGATCGCTCATTCAATGGTGGCTCGGGTTCGGACGTCATGCTGGGCGGCATGGGTGTGGACGCCTACTTCTTCGGCGGCGAAGGCCGCGACCTGATGCACGGCGCCAAGGGCGGCGACACCAACTTCGACGGTGGATCAGGCGGCGATCTGCTGTTCGGTGGGGACGGGCAAGATGGGTTCTTCTACGCCAAATCGGCGGCGACTACCTCTTCGGCGGCAGCGGTAGTGATCTAGTGCTGCGCGGCCAAGCAGGAAACGACCACATCTATGCGGGCGCTGGGAACGACTTCAACCTCTTCGGCGGCAACGGCGACGACCGCATCTACGCGGAGACCGGAAACGACTTCAACCACTTCGGTGACGCCGGCAATGACAGTCTCTTCGGCGGCGAGGGAGACGACAGCTTTCTCTCCGGCGGCAGCGGCTCAGACCTGCTGATGGGCGGGGACGGTGACGATCAGCTCCTGGGTGATAGCGGCGCGGACGTGCTTTATGGCGGCCTCGATGCTGATAGCCTTTACGGCGGTAACGGGCCGGATACCTTCGTCGTCGTCAGCCAACAGGAGCTTCAGGCCGGTGACAGCTATTTCGGCGGTGGCGGCAGCGACACGCTCTTGCTGGCTCAAGGCGTGACGATACCGGCAGGTGCCGATCTCAACAGTGTAGAAGTCACACTGTTTGTCTGAACGAGCGGGCACTCGCCACTCAAGTGGCGGCAGCGATGCACGGCTGGTGCCGCGTAGCGTTGCGAATCCAGCCGGTTTGGACGTCACCGAGATCGGTGCGACGGCCTTCTTTCGAGTTGAGCTGACTTCCGCAGTTCACCCTCCCTATCCCCCTCCGCACGGCGCAGGCACCGGATGCCGCATGCGGTCGCATATCCTGTAGCCAGACCTTAAGGTGGGCTCGCCTTGATTGAGGATCACGCATGGTAAAGCCGTCGAGCGACGCAACGAGTGAAGCCGCGCGACCGGTGTCCAGGTTGCGGCTGGCCGCCTTGGTCGCTGGCCCCCTGGCCTCCTTCCTCCTGCTCCTGCTGCCGGCACCGGAGGGCATGACGCCTGAGGCTTGGCGCCTGGTCGCCATGACTACCTGGATGGTGATTTGGTGGCTCTGCGAAGCCGTTCCAATGGGCGCGACCGCCTTGCTGCCGATCATCTTGATGCCGCTCTACGGCATCGAGGGGATCGGTAAGGTGACGCGCGACTATGGCCATCCCATCATCTTTCTATTCCTCGGCGGGTTCCTTTTGGCGGTCGCCATGCAGCGGGTCGGGCTGCATCGGCGCATAGCGCTGAAAATCGTCGCCGCGATTGGCAGCAGCCCGCGCCGCATCGTCCTGGGCTTCATGGTGGCCACGGCCTTTCTTTCCATGTGGATCACCAACACCGCCTCGACCATTCTCATGTTTGCGGTCGCGCTCTCGGTCATCTCCTTCATTCGCGACAGAACCGAGAGCCCGGAGGAGGCGAAGCTCTTTGCTTTGGCGCTTCTGCTTGGCATCGCTTACAGCGCGTCCATCGGCGGGCTCGGGACATTGATCGGCACCGCACCGAACGGGCTCTTGGTCAGCGTGCTGTCCGGCGAGTACGGGATAAGAATCGGCTTCTTCGATTGGATGAAGATCGGCGTACCGGTGATCTTCGTCATGCTGCCGATAACCTGGCTCCTGCTGACCTTCGTCCTCTTTCGCCTCGGCGATATGCACTTCGGCGACCTGGGACAAGTGATCCGCGATGAGCAGAGGGCTCTTGGCGCGATGAGCCGCGGCGAGACTCTTGTCGCCGTCGTGTTTGCGCTAACCGCGATCGGTTGGATTTTCCGAGTGCCGCTGGCTTCGCTCAGCGGGCTGCCGATCAGCGATACGGCCATCGCGATCGCAGCCGCCATGGCGCTCTTTGCCATTCCCATCTCGCGCAGCGAGCGCAGCTACGCCCTCGATCGGAAGGCCTTCGTCGAGCTTCCTTGGGACGTGCTGCTACTGGTGGGCGGCGGCCTCGCCCTGGCGGACGGCTTTGGCAGTACCGGCTTGGCGGCCTGGATCGCCGACAGCGTAGCCCAGATCGAGGTCTCGACCTGGGTCCTGATCCTGCTGGCCACGACGGTCATCGTCTACATGACCGAGATCACCTCCAATACGGCCTCGACCGCAACCTTTCTGCCGATCCTGGCGGCGGTCGCGGTCGGCCTTGGCCTGGACCCCCGGGTGCTCGCCATCCCGGTCACCTTGGGCGCCTCGATGGCCTTCATGATGCCGGTCGCCACACCGCCCAACGCCATCGTCTTTTCTTACGAGGACATGCATCTGAGGGACATGGTCCGCGCCGGCCTCTGGCTGAACGTCGTCGCCATCGCGGTCTGCTTTGCCGCTGGCTTGCTGCTGGTCCCACTTCTCGTGGCGGGGTGAGTAGGTCGCCGGCGATCAATCCGCCCAACTATGCACATGCGGCATGGCTGGGCATTGTAAATGACATTTCTACTTCGGAAGAATTCCAAGTGGAGCCAAACTCCCGCTGTTATCTCAACACTTTAGCCTCCGTATGTCGATACGAGGAGACATGCATTCCACCATCGGAAGATTGTCTCTTCGGATCGAGATGCGCGAGATGTGACCGCTGGCTTTGGGCCCACGAGGACCCGGCAGTTGTTTCGCCGTCACCATGACGCCACATATTGGCCACGATCGCTCAGAACCCGACTTCTCAAGTCATCGATCCATAGAACCTAACGGTTGCTATGGATGACATGGAGGCAGTCATGGTAATGAAGAGCTACTTAGTTGCCGTCGTCTTGCTTTCGCTGACAATCCTGACAATGGCGGCGCTGGACGTCGAGATTAAGAATCCATCTGTCGAATATCCCCCAGTTTACGAAGACGAGTACTACGAGAGCCTCGCATCGAACGGGTTTCGTTCGAATGGCCCTAACGCAGGTGACGGCACGACACCCGTGCTGACATGGCTGGCTGGTCAGAGACTTGTCGAGTAGCAAACATCGATCGGCAGGCCGGCATTGGGCCTTGAGCCAACTTACCTGCAATGAGATCTGATCATGGCTCGGCAAGCCGAGGGCTTGTTCTCGCTCTGGCATTCCTGGTCGCCTTGACCACGATAGCCGGTGCCGAGGACGGGCCAACGCCAGCAGGAAAAACGCTCTCGCTGGATCCCTCGATCGACCTGGAAGCTCCGGACCAGGTGGAGCTGATGCGCTACCTGGTTCGCTGCGCCCTGCCGGCGGACGTCGTCATCGATGCAGAGGTTGGCGGAAAGCAGCAAAGCTTCGAGGGCGATCTGGGCCTTGCTCCCAAGTGGGTAGAACGACCGCTTACACCCGGCGAGCAACGCTGGGTCTCTGCCTGCATGCTGGCCTTGACCAACAAGTTCGGCAAGCACGTGCGGATATCTTTGCGCGCCCGGCCACCTGCGGCGAAAAACCTGACGGCCAGCCAAGCCGAACGCGAGAGCCACACCCTGTTCGAGGGCGGCTTCCACGGCAACATCTTTTCCGACAGCCCCACGGCCTATGTCTGTCTGGGGCGGCGCAGCAGGGCAGAGCAATCAGACGCCATTCTGAAGGACCGCGTTTGCACGGAACCCAGTGGCCTCACCCTGGATTCCGGGGAAACCTTGACCCGCTGCGGATTCATTCTGACCGGAGTCTGCTCCGACCCGGACGCAGGGGACGGCGGCCCGCGTGAGATTATCTACGTCTATCTGAAGCCATTGGGTCCGGCGCAGGACTGAGGCTGTGGGCCGTGGTCGTTGATTGCAATTCCTGGCCGCTCCCCTTTCCGAGGTGGTAGCATTCGGCACTCGTTTGGGCTTTTCTGGGCGCGAATTCGCTAGCGCAAGCTGAACGAGGCAAGAGGGAGCACGGGTCAGGTATGACGCCTACCGTCTACGACACCGAGATAACCCTGCAGATCCGCGACCAGATCCATCGCTTCATCGAAGAAGAGGTCCGGCCCAACGGCGATGCCTGGGAGGCCGCCGGCATGGTCCCGCGGGAAGCCTTGCGCAAACTGGGCACGCTCGGCGTCTACGGGATTCGTTATCCGGCCAAGTACGGTGGCTCAGAGCTGGACACCTTGGTCACCTGTGCCTATGCCGAAGCCCTGTCGCGCTCGACCTTTGCCGGCTTCAACGTCTCGGCGCTGGTACATTCCGACATGGCCTCGCCGCATCTGGCCCGCTTCGGCACGCCGGAACAGCTGGAGCGCTACATGCCGGGCATCGTCGCGGGCGAGACCATCACCGCGATCGGCGTGACCGAGCCCGGCGGCGGCTCCGACGTGGCTGGCCTCAGGACCAAGGCGGAGCGCAGCGGCAACGGCTGGCTGTTGAACGGCAGCAAGACTTTCATCACCAACGGCGTGCACGCCGACCTCTACTTCATCGCCGCGCGCAGCGAGCCCGACGCCAAAGCCTCGCGTGGCATCTCCATCTTCATCATCGAGAAGGGCACGCCCGGCTTTCGCGTCGGCCGCCAGCTGAAGAAGATGGGCTGGCATTCCTCTGACACCGCCGAGCTCTTCTTCGAGGACTGCCAGCTGCCGGCCGACGCCTTGCTGGGCGAAGAGAACCGCGGCTTCTACGCCATCATGCAAAACTTCCAGAACGAGCGCATCGTCTGCGGCGCCATGGCGATGGGCGAGGCGCAAAAGGCGATCGACCTGACGCTGGCCTATCTCATGGAGCGAGAAGCCTTCGGCGGTCCCCTGTGGGACAAGCAAGCCTTGCGCCAACGCCTGGCCAGTCTGCAGGCCGAGGTCACTGCCGGCCGCCAGCTGCTCTACCACGCGGCCTGGCTGGACGCCCAGGGCCAGGACGCCACCAAGGAGGTCTCCATGGTCAAGGCCTACTGCGGCGAGCTGGTGAACCGGGTGATGTACAGCTGCCAGCAGTTCCACGGTGGATATGGCTACATGCGCGAGTACCCGATCGAACGCATGGTGCGTGACGCCCGCATCCAGTCCATCGGCGGCGGCACCACCGAGATCATGCTGGAAGAGGTCGCCAAACGCATGACGCCCGATCCGAGTTAGGCGCAGAGCAACCAGCCAGTCTGGAGAGGCGAGCCCCATGGATGACGACAAAGACGCAGTAGTCGAAGAGATCTACGAGCGCACCAAGGCTGAGGGCGCAGAGCGGGTCTATGCCGATTGGGCAGCCAAGTACGACGCCGACAATGCCGCGCTGGGATTCCGCTTGCCGGCTATGGCGAGTGCCTTCGCTGCCCGTCACGTTCCACTGGGCAGCGGACCGATCCTCGATGCCGGCGCCGGCACCGGCCAGGTCGGCTCCGCCTTGAAGGTGCTGGGCTACGACGACATCACGGCCATCGACATCTCCGAGCCGATGCTCGCCGTCGCGGCCAAGACCGGCGCCTATCGCGGGCTGAAGCGCCAAGTCCTGGGCGAGCCATTGGACTTCCCCGACGGCCACTTCGCCGGCGTCATCTGCATCGGCTGCTTCGGCCCGGGTCACGCCCCGCCAAGCACCTTGCGGGAACTGGTCCGCGTGGCGATGCCAGGTGGCGCAATCGTCTTCAACGTGATCGAAAGCTCTTGGGAGGGCCTCGGCTTCCCGGCCGTCATTGAAGAGCTCGCGACAGCCGGTCGCTGGCAGCTCATGGAAGAGCGCGGCAACTGGCGCCCCTACACGATCGGAGAGCCGGACCTCCTGACCCGGCTCTTCGTCTTTCGCAGTCGATAGCCAAGCGCGAAGATGACGACGACAGCTATGCCCCTACCCTACCCGGCCTTCTCGATTACACCGCAAGCGATCCGGCTGCCGGCGGCGCCGGAGGGCTGCGAGACATAGTCGTCGGTGCCGTCATGAACGATGAAGGCAGTCCCGCCCTCCTTGAACAGCGAGCCGGCCTCGCCTTCGGCCAGGGTCACGCCGGTCAGGAAGTATTCGATGGTGAGCTTGCCGTCGGCCGGCACGTGGATGTTGGGCATGTCGCCCCCGTGCGGGCCCTTGGCATCGTTGACGCCGTGCGCGTGGCCGTGCGGCGCATAGTGGCCGCCAGCGGCCTTGAAGTCCGGCGAGCAGGCACCGTTGGTGTGAATGTGGAAGCCGTGATCGCCGGGCGGAACGCCGTCGAAGACCGCCGTCAGGTGAACGACACCGGATGGAGTCTGGACCAGTTCCACGCTCCCGACGCTCTTGCCGTCCACGTTGCGCAAATCCGCCTTGGCCTTGTCGGCCGCGGCTGCCGGTCCGCTCAGCATAGCGACGGCTGCCACGGCGATCACCGCCACGCGCCCCGAAAAACCTCCAGGTGACCAATACATCGCTGTCCTCCCGATTGCTGTTTCTCTCTCGATCGTGGCTCTTTCGTCCTTGGCTCTACCCTGCCACGCCTTGCCCTCCAAGGCTCCATCAAGTGGACTTGATCTTGCGGTGAAAGGGCTCTCTTTTGCACTGCACCTGGATTCTTGGGGAGAGACCTGACCATGGATCATGATCGTGTCGAGTGCCTGGTCGTCGGCGCGGGCGTGGTCGGCTTGGCGATCGCGCGGGCCTTGGCGCAGGGCGGGCGCGAGGTGGTGATTCTGGAGCGCAACGAAGCCATTGGGATGGAGACCTCCTCGCGCAATTCCGAAGTCGTCCATGCCGGCATCTACTATCCCCCGAACTCGATGAAAGCGCGGCTTTGCGTGCGTGGCCGTCACCTCCTCTACGACTATTGCCGGTCGCACGGTATTGCCGCGCGCGCGATCGGCAAGTTGATCGTGGCGGCCGAATCAGAGCAGATCCCCGATCTCGGAAAGCTGCAGCTCCGCGCAGAAGCCAATGGCGTAGAGGATCTACGGCTGCTCGAGGCTGGCGAAGCGCAAGCCGATCAGCCGGGATTGGCCTGTGCAGCCGCCCTCTTCTCGCCCTCCAGCGGCATTATGGACAGCCATAGCTACATGCTGGCGCTGCTGGGTGATGCGGAGGACGCCGGCGCCATGCTGGCGCCCTTGACCGAGGTGACGGCGATCGATCGCCTGGGCAGCGGCTTTCTGGTCACCACCGGCGGCGATCAGCCCTACCGCCTTGCCTGCGATCTTCTGGTCAACGCAGCCGGACACGGCGCGCCCTCGATCGCGCGCATGATCCCCGGCCTCCCCGAGAACTGCGTGCCCGAAGGGCGGCTGGCAAAGGGCAACTACTTTCGGCTGACTGGGCGGGCGCCCTTCACGCGGCTGATTTACCCCATGCCGAGCCGAGAAGGCCTCGGCGTGCACATCTCGGTCGATTTCGGCGGCCAGGCCCGTTTCGGCCCGGATGTCGAGTGGGTCCAGTCGTTCGACTATGCCGTGGACCCGGCCCGCTCGGCGAGCTTCTACGCGGCAATCCGGCGCTATTGGCCAGAACTGCCCGACCAGTCGCTGCAACCGGACTATGCCGGCATCCGCCCCAAGATCGTGGGACCGGGCGAGCCGGCGGCAGACTTCGTGATCAGCGATGCCGCACACCATGGGCTCCTCGGCCTGGTGAACCTCTACGGCATCGAGTCGCCCGGGCTCACCTCGTCGCTGGCCCTGGCCGAAGAGGTGGCCTTGCGGCTGTAGGAGTGGGAGGAGAGGCGCACAACACACAGGGGAGACACGCCCCGCTGCGGCTTGCAAAGGCGCGCCGGCCTCCCGATAGTCGAGGATCTTGACCGCTGGGCGCGCCGCGGCGCGCGCCCCGATGCAAAGAGCTATAGGCAAATGGCAGGAAAGTATTTCGGCACGGACGGCATACGCGGGCAGGCCAATCAGGGCGTGATGCGCCCCGAGACAGTCATCAAGATCGCCATGGCAACCGCGCTCAGCCTGCGCAATGGCCATCAGCGCCAACGCGCCGTTATCGGAAAAGATACAAGGCTTTCGGGCTATATGTTCGAGTCCGCGCTGATGTCGGGCTTCACCGCCATGGGCGTGGATACCTTCCTGGTCGGGCCGGTGCCGACCCCGGCAGTCGCCATGCTGACCCGCTCGCTAAGGGCTGACATCGGCGTCGTGCTCTCGGCCTCCCATAATCGCTATTATGACAATGGAATCAAGCTCTTCGGGCCGGATGGTTATAAGCTGTCTGATAAAAAGGAGCAAGAGATCGAGGCCTTGATGGAGCAAGACCTCGACCGCCACCTGGCAGGCCCGGCGGATTTGGGCCGCGCCACGCGAATCGAGTCGGCGCGCGACCGCTATGTCGAGTTCGCCAAGCGCACCCTGCCGCGCAACCTCAGCCTCGAAGGCCTGCGAATCGTCGTCGACTGCGCCAATGGAGCCGGCTACCGAGTGGCCCCCTCGGCGCTGTGGGAGCTGGGGGCGGAGGTGGTATCGCTCTCGGTCGAGCCCAACGGCACCAACATCAACGAGGACTGCGGTGCCACCGCCGTCTCCGCCCTGCAGCGCAAGGTGGACGAGGTGCGCGCCGACATCGGCATCGCGCTCGACGGCGACGCCGACCGTGTGATCGTGGTGGACGAGAAGGCACGGGTGGTCGACGGCGACCAGCTGATGGCGGTCATCGCCCAGTCCTGGGCTGAGGACCAACGCCTGTCGCGCCCGGGCATCGTCGCCACGGTCATGTCGAACCTAGGCTTGGAGCGCTATCTGGCGGGCCAAGGCTTGGAGCTTGCGCGCACCAAGGTTGGCGACCGTCACGTCGTCTCCCGCATGCGGGAGGCAGGATTCAACCTGGGCGGCGAGCAATCCGGGCACATCATCATGACCGACTACGCCACCACCGGCGACGGATTGGTCTCGGCGCTGCAGCTCTTGAGCGTCATCCGCCGGCTGGGCCGCCCGGTGTCCGAGGTCTGCCACCGCTTCGATCCCGTGCCACAGGTCCTGAAGAACGTAGAGGCGACGGGTCCGCAGCTCCTCGAGAGCAGCAAGGTCAAGCAGGCGATCGCTGCCGGCCAGGATCGGCTGGGCAAGAGCGGCCGGCTGCTGATCCGCCCCTCCGGCACCGAGCCGCTGATCAGAGTGATGGGCGAAGGCGACGACGCCGATCTGGTCCATCTGGTGGTGGACGATATCGTCGCCGCCCTCAAGAAAGCCGCCTAACCATCTGAAAATAGGAAGAGATGCTCCATGTGCGGAATTGTCGGCATCCTTGGGCGTGACCCCGTCGCTCCACGCTTGATCGAAGCTCTGCGTCGCCTGGAGTATCGCGGCTACGACTCGACCGGCATCGCCACCTTGGAGAAGGGTGAGCTGGTCCGCCAGCGCGCCGCCGGCAAGCTGGCCAACCTCGGGCAGCAGGCAGGCGAGACGCCGCTAGCGGGCGTCAGTGGCATCGGCCATACCCGCTGGGCCACGCACGGCGCGCCCACCGAGCGCAATGCCCATCCCCACGTCACCGCACGCGTGGCGCTGGTGCATAACGGAATTATCGAGAATTTCTCGCCCCTGAAGAGCGAGTTGGAGGCGGCCGGCTGCAGCTTCGCCAGCGACACCGATACCGAGGTCGTGGCCCTGATGGTTGACCGCGAACTGGCAGCCGGCAAGCCGCCGGAAGAGGCCGTGCGGACCAGCGTTCAGCGCTTGAAGGGGACCTTTGCGCTGGCCTTCCTCTTCGGCGGCGAAGAGGATCTCATGATCGGCGCCAGGCGGGGCAGCCCCTTGGCGGTCGGCTTCGGCGATGGCGAGGCCTTTCTGGGCTCGGATGCTATCGCGCTGGCCCCCTTCACCAACCGCGTCGCCTATCTGGAAGAAGACGACATGGTGGTGGTCACCCGCACCGGGGCACGCTTTTATTCGGCCGACGGCGCACCCGTGGACCGCCCGGTTCAGATCAGTCAAGCCAGCGCCCTCCTGGCCGACAAGGCCAACTATCGCCACTTCATGGCCAAGGAGATCCACGAGCAGCCGCAGGTGATCGGCCGCACCCTGGGCCACTACCTGGATTTCGCCGACCGGAAAGTCGCGCTGCCCGAGGGCACGATCATCGATTTCGCCGGATTGGAGCGCCTGGTGATCGTGGCCTGCGGCACGGCCTACCTGGCCGCCTGGGTCGCCAAGTATTGGTTCGAGCGCCTGGCCCGCCTGCAGGTGGACATCGACATCGCCTCCGAGTTCCGCTATCGCACCCCGCCCTTCTCGGCGGGAACCCTCTGTCTCGTCATCTCGCAGTCGGGAGAGACGGCCGACACACTGGCAGCCCTGCGCTACTGCCAGGCCGAAGGCCAGAGGGTCGCGGCGATCGTGAACGTGGCGGAATCGACCATCGCGCGCGAAGCCGATCTGGTCTTGCCCACTTTGGCTGGCCCGGAGATCGGCGTGGCCTCGACCAAAGCCTTCACCTGCCAGCTGGCTGTCCTGCTGGTGATGGCGATTGCCGCCGGGCGCGCGCGCGGCGTGCTGAGCGACGAGCAAGAGCATCAGATGGTGGCGCAGCTGACCGAGCTGCCGCGCCTTGCGTCGGAAACCTTGCGCCTGGAGGCAGCCGTCGAGCAGGAGGCCGCTCTGCTGTCCAAGGCCCGCCATGCGCTCTACCTGGGCCGCGGCCTGGCCATGCCGCTAGCCATGGAAGGTGCGCTGAAGCTGAAAGAGCTCTCCTACATCCATGCCGAGGGCTACGCCGCAGGCGAGCTGAAGCACGGCCCCATCGCGCTGATCGACGAGACCATGCCCGTCGTGGTGCTGGCGCCATCGGACGAGATCTTCGACAAGACCCAATCGAACATTCAGGAGGTCGCGGCACGCCACGGGCGCCTGGTGGTGCTGACCGACCAAAAGGGCATGGCGGCGACCGCCTTCGAGGGCGCACGGCAGCTCGAAATCCCTTGGGTTCCCAGCTACTTGGTGCCCTTGATCTATGCCATACCTGTGCAGCTTTTGGCCTACCACACCGCCGTCGCCATGGGCACCGATGTCGATCAGCCACGTAATTTGGCAAAGTCGGTCACGGTCGAGTAGGCCACGATCAGGAATCTTCGGCGGGCGCTCTACAATCGCAAGCCTTATTCCACCATCAATTCCAGGTGTATGTTTTCTGTTCACTCTTGCCGGGTCGGGTGTAGTCTGTCACCTAGCGCATCTGGGGCGGCCTGGGGCACAGGCCGGGGACTTGATGACATGACCGTAGGTCTGTCATACGTCATTTAACATTGAGGTTGGGTGCGGGAGATCGCCATGACGACTCTGTACGGAACGGCCGGGGACGACAGCCTTGTCGGGACCAATCTGGTCGACAGCATCTTCGGTCGCGCCGGCAACGACAGGCTCTACGGTCTGGCCGACGCGGATCAGATCAACGGTCAGACGGGGACAGACAGCGTGTTCGGCGGCGGCGGGACCGATGTTCTGCGCGGTGCGCTCGGTGACGACTTCCTCTATGGCTCCGGCGGCGGCGATACGGCGTTGGGATCGGACGGCAGCGATAGTCTGATTGGTGGCGCCAGCCGAGACACCCTGAACGGCGGCACCGGGGCTGACTTTATGGCCGGTCAAACCGGCAACGACGTGCTGCGGGTCGACAACGTCGGCGATTCGGTGGTGGAGGTGGCTGGCGAAGGCCGCGATTCGGTCATCACAGTCATCGACTTCACCCTGCCCAGCACGGCAGGCGGCACGGGCGATATCGAAGAATTGTTGCTGCAGATAGAAGCCGGGGCGATCTCAGGCGGCGGCAACGAGCTGGACAACCGCATCCGCGGCAACAGCTTCGACAACAAAATCAGTGGACTGGGCGGCAACGACACCTTGGTTGCCAAAACCGGAGACGATCACGGCGTCGGCGGCGAAGGTGACGACTCGATTAAGGGGATGGAGGGCGACGATACCCTCCAAGGCGGCAGCGGTGCGGACTCTGTAAACGGTGGTACCGGTAACGACACGCTGACCGGGAGCGCAGGCAATGACATCCTGCGCGGGAAGGTGGGCAATGACGTTGCCTCGGGCGGCGCCGACGAGGACACGATCTTCGGCGACACCGGCATGGACACCCTCTATGGCGATGGCGGAGGCGATCAGCTGAAAGGGGGCGCCGAAAACGACATCCTTTCCGGCGGCGGTGGAAGCGACACACTCTCCGGCTCTGACGGTCTCGACACCCTCTACGGCGACGAAAGCGCGGATAGGGTCTCCGGTGGCACCGGCAACGACCTGATCTATGGTGGCAACGGCAGCGATTCGGTTATCGGTCACGACGGCAACGACATCGCCTTTGGCAACAGTGGTGGCGATATCCTATTCGGCGGCTCGGGTTTGGATACCTTGGTCGATCTCAGCGGGACCAATACCCTGTATGGTGGCAAGGGCAGCGACAGCTTCGTTGTCAACACCGTCGCCGACGTTGTCATCGAGTATGCCGGCGACGGAACTGACATCGTCTTTTCCTATGTGAGCTTCACGCTTCCGGGGACCGCAGACGGCAAGGGCTTCGTCGAGGAGATGCTGTTCCTCTACAACGACGCCGACCTCGCCGGCGACGGCAACGAGCTGGACAACGTCATCAGGGGGAATAGCGGCGAGAATCTGCTGCGCGGAATGACCGGCAGCGACACGCTGAGAGGCTTCCTCGGTGACGACACGCTGGTCGGAGGGACCGGCGACGACGAGTTGAACGGCGCCGAAGGTGCGGACACGCTTACCGGAGGCTCGGGCGACGACGACATCAACGCCGGGCCGGGGAATGACATTCTCTTCGGCGAAGACGGCGACGACTATATCCAGGGCCGTTCCGGGATCGACATCGCCTTCGGCAGCGAAGGCGTAGATTCCCTTCTCGGCGACGATGGCGACGACACCCTCTACGGCGGCGCGATGTACGACCGCCTCATCGGGGGCTATGGCAACGATTCGCTCTATGGAGGCGACTATTCCGACAAGCTCTCCGGACGGTCCGGGGATGACTTCGTGCTAGGCGAAGCAGGGGTCGACACGCTGAACGGTGCGTCCGGCAACGACCGGCTCTTTGGTGGTGACGATACCGACACGCTGGCCCCGGGGCTGGTTCCGGGGACTACCTCGACCGACACGCTCTTCGGTGGGTCGGGCGACGATCTGGTCTCGGGCGGCAACGGTACGGTCTTCCTCACGGGCGGAACCGGCGCCGATACCTTCCAGCTGCAAACCAAGCCGCAGCTGATCTCCGGCGGCAATTCCATCTACTTTACCGGCACGCATGCGGAGATTCTGGACTTCACCGGCGACGCCGATGGTGGCAGCGACCAGTTCCTGGTCGTCGTGGACAGCCTGCCGGGCGCCTGGATCGGGACTGCCGCTTTCGACGGTACGGGCACGGCGGAGGTCCGCTTCGCGACCAACGGGTCGGGAGAGAGCGTGCTGGAGGTCGATGGCGACGGCGACGGTACCGCCGACATCGAGGCGGTCTTGGACAACATCAACTCGGTCGAGCAGCTGACCAGCACCGACTTCATCTTCGAGTAGCACCCACCGCCGCTTGGAGACCACGAGCAAGGCGCCCCGCGCCGGCCCTTATGCGCTGGCGTGGGGTCGCCTCTGCGTCAAGGGATGTCGGTGGGCGCTTAACCGCTTGGTGCGGCTGGGTTAAGCTGCGGCCCTCATACACGCAGGCGCAAGCTAGGAAGCCAAGGCTCATGAGCGACACGATCCGCTTCTTCCTCAACGATCGCGAGATCGAGGCACAGGACGGCGAAACCATCTGGCAAGCCGCTGAGCGCGCCGGCGAGGAGATTCCCCATCTCTGCTATGCGCCGGAACCCGGCTATCGCGCGGACGGCAACTGCCGAGCCTGCATGGTGGAGATCGAGGGAGAGCGGGTGTTGGCGGCCTCCTGTATCCGCACGCCAAGCCAGGGCATGAAGGTCAGGAGTGCCAGCGATCGGGCCAAAAAGGCTCGGGCGATGGTTTTCGAGCTCTTGGCCGCCGACCAGCCCGCACGCGAGACCTCGCACGACCCCGATTCCAAGTTCTGGAACTGGGCGGATCGCGTTGGCATCGATGGTTCGCGCTTCCCGGCAGGCGAGCGGCCGGCCCTCGATAGCAGTCACAGTGCCATGCGGGTCAACCTCGATGCCTGCATCAGCTGCGGGCTTTGCGTGCGGGCTTGCCGCGAGGTACAGGTCAACGACGTCATCGGCATGGCCTACCGCGGTGCCGGTTCCAAGATCATCTTCGATTTCGACGATCCCATGGGCGAGAGCACCTGTGTTGCCTGTGGCGAGTGCGTGCAGGCCTGCCCGACCGGCGCCTTGATGGAAGCCTCGCTGCTGGACGAGAACCAGACCCGCGTCAACTACCCCGACCGTTCGGTCGATACGGTCTGCCCCTATTGCGGCGTCGGCTGCCTGACCCAGGTTCACGTCAAGGACGAGAAGATCCTCTTCGTCGACGGGCGCGATGGGCCGGCCAATCGCAACCGGCTCTGCGTGAAGGGGCGCTTCGGCCTGGACTACACCCATCACCCCAACCGGCTCACCAAGCCTTTGATCCGCCGCGAGGATGCACCAAAGGACGCGCACCTGCAGATAAAGGACGGCGACTGGTCCAAGGTCTTCCGCGAGGCGAGCTGGGAAGAGGCATTGGAACTGGCCGCCGGCGGCCTGAAGAAGGTGCGCGCGCGCGACGGCTCCAAGGCGCTCGCCGGCTTCGGCTCGGCCAAGGGCACAAACGAAGAGGCCTATCTCTTCCAGAAGCTGGTGCGCACCGGCTTCGGCACCAACAACGTCGACCACTGCACGCGGCTCTGCCACGCCTCCTCCGTCGCGGCCCTGATGGAGGGCATCGGTTCCGGCGCGGTTACCGTGACCTTTACCCAAGCCGAGAAGGCCGAGTGCATCTTCGTCATCGGTGCGCGCCCGGCGCAGAACCATCCGGTGGCCGCCACCTTCCTGAAGCAGGCAGCCAAGCGCGGCGCGACGCTGATCGTCGCCGACCCGCGCCGGCAGATGCTCTCGCGCTACGCCGATTGGCACTTGCAGTTCAAGCCGGGGCAAGACGTGGCGCTCCTGAACGCCATGCTGCACACCATCATCGAGGAGGGCTTGGTCGATCGCCAGTATGTGCAAGCCCACGTCGAGGGCTTCGAGGAGCTGAAAGTCAAGGTCGCCGAGTTCTCGCCGGAGCGTATGGAGCCGGTCTGCGGCATCGAGGCCGAGACCATCCGTGAGGTCGCCCGCACCTTCGCCAAGGCACAGTCCTCCATCATCTTCTGGGGCATGGGCATCAGCCAGCACGTGCACGGCACCGACAACGCGCGCTGCCTGATCGCGCTCACCATGATCACCGGTCAACAGGGTCGGCCGGGCACCGGCCTGCACCCCTTGCGCGGCCAGAACAATGTGCAGGGCGCCTCCGACGCCGGCCTCATCCCCATGGTCTTCCCCGACTACCGCTCGGTGGAGAACGAGGAGATTCACGCCCAGATGCAGGACTTCTGGGGCACCAGCCTGGACCCCAAGCGCGGCCTCACCGTGGTCGAGATCATCAACGCGATCCTCGCCGACGAGATCAAGGCCATGTACATCATGGGCGAGAACCCGGCGATGTCGGATCCGGACCAGAACCACGCCCGCGCCGCACTGGCCAAGCTCGAGCACCTGGTGGTCCAGGACATCTTCATGACCGAGACCGCGTGGCACGCCGACGTGATCCTGCCGGCCTCGGCACAGGCGGAGAAGACCGGCACCTTCACCAACACCAATCGGCAAGTGCAATTGGGCCGTGTCGTGGTCGATCCGCCGGGCGAGGCACGCCAGGACTGGGCTCTGATCCAGGAACTGGCGCTGCGCATTGGATTGCCTTGGGCCTACGCCCACCCATCTGATGTCTTTGCCGAGATGGCGCAAGTCATGCCGTCCCTCAAGAACATCACCTGGGAGCGCCTGGAGCGCGAGCACAGCGTCACCTACCCCTGCGATGCCCCGGACAAGCCCGGCAACGAAGTCATCTTTGCCGAATCCTTCCCGACCGCCAGCGGCCGTGCACGCGTGGTGCCCGCCGATCTGGTGCCGCCGGACGAACTGCCGGATGCAGATTACCCCATGGTCCTGACCACGGGCCGCTTGCTGGAGCACTGGCACACCGGCGCCATGACCCGCCGCGCCGCCGTCCTCGACGCCATCGAGCCGGAAGCCGTGGCTTGCATGAACCAGCGCGACATCGCAAAGGTGGGCCTCAAGCCCGGCGACAAGGTGCGGGTGAGCACGCGTCGCGGCACCGTCGAGCTGATCGCCCGCCGCGACCGCGACGTGCCCGAAGGCATGGTCTTCATCCCCTTCTGCTTTGCGGAGGCACCGGCCAACATGCTGACCAACCCGCAGCTGGATCCCTTCGGCAAGATCCCGGAGTTCAAATTCTGCGCTGCAAAGGTGGAGCCGGCCGAGGAGATGGCGACGGCGGCTGAGTAGCAGGCGCGCTGCCCGCCCTCCGCGCCGTGGCAAGTTGGGTGACCGCTGAGGGCTCCGGCTTTCAGAACTTGCCGTACTTCAGATAGGCTTGCTGCGGGTCGAGGCCCACCTTTATGGCTTTGCGGATCTCGCTTTCCGTCGCGATGTCGATCTCCGACTTCTCGACGACCTCTTCAACGACGTCCTTCGGGACCCGGACTAGGCCGTCGCGGTCGCCGACGAGGTAGTCGCCCGGCTCGATGTCGACCTCCCCGATCCGGATCGGGACATTGGTCGCCGCTGGCAACCACCAGCCGACGATGTCGCGCGGCGTGTGGCCAGTGCACCAGGTTTGAAAGCCGATCTTCAGAAGGAAATCGACGTCTCGGATCATGCCGTCGGCAACGGCGCCGCGTACGCCTTTGTCCTGAAGCGTTTCCGCCGACAGCTCTCCCATGTGGGCGACCGTGTGGTCGTTCGGCTGATTGACCCAGATATGACCCGCAGGACAGGTCGACAGCAAACCCGTCCAGGCGAGCAAGGTCTCGTGCGCATCGGCCGTCGGATCCACACGGCCGAGAATGGTGAAGGCAGGACCTGCCATTGGTCGTTCCGGCATGATCGGGCGCAGCCGGGGTGGAAGAGTGAAGTCCTTCAGGCCCATCTTGCGCATGACGTCGTGGACGACCCCGGTGTAGCACTTCTGAAGTCGCTGAGAGATGTCGTCGCTCATCCTTTGCTCCCCTTCTGGAGCAGGATGACGTCAAATCGAAAGGATCTGTCGTCTGAATCCTGCTCTACAGCTTTGAAAGATAGAGCAGATTTACGCAAACAGGTGATTCCGCCTTTTTGCGATCTGCTCTAACGCGCTCATGCGGACGGCAGGCAGGCAGGCCCGATGGGCTCGAACGTCTTGTAGGTCAGGATGAATTCCCGGTGGCCGAGCGCCTCGGACTTGGTCCGCGCGCCGCCGGCCACGGCAAGCGTGAGATCGTAGATCTCGTCGCCCACCTCGGCCACCGCCACGTCGCGCAGGATGCGGCCGGCATTGACGTCCATGTCGTCGGCCATGCGCTGGTAGGTCTCGGGATTGGCACAGATCTTGATCACTGGCGAGATGGCCGATCCGACGACCGAGCCGCGCCCCGTGATGAAGTAGGTGAGATGACAGCCACAGGCCATCAGCTCGGCGATTTCTGCATTGTCGTTGATGTTGGGAAAGCCGAACTTCGGATCGCCATCGGGCACGACATCGAGAAGATAAAGACCGCCGCGCGGCGGGAGGTCCCCCGGCTTGAGCAATCCGCTTATCCGTGAGGCGCCGGACTTGGCATAGGCGCCGAGCGACTTTTCCTCGATTGTCGTCAGACCGCCATCGGCGTTGCCCACTGCGAAACTGCCGTAGCCCATCTTGGCATAGTACCTGGCCGCCTTCTCCACCGCTGCCTGCAGTTCGCTCGCCAGATCCGGTGTTTCGGCACGATCCGCCATCACCTGCTCGCAGCCGATCAGCTCACCCGTCTCCTCGAAGATACAGGCCGCGCCGGCTCGGACCAAGCGGTCGAACGAGATGCCGGCTGCCGGGTTGCCGGTGATGCCCGACGTGCCGTCCGAGCCGCCGCAAATCGTTCCGACCACCAATTCCTCGACCTTCATCGGAACGCGCTCGGCTGCCTTGAGTGACGGGAGGGTTGCTCGGACAAACGACCGCCCGGCATCGATCGTCTTTCTCGTCCCGCCGACGCCTTGAATGACGAGCGTCTCGACGGCCCGGCCAGTATCCGCGACGGTCTTGGCGAGACGGCGATTGTTGAAGCTTTCGCAGCCGAGAGAGATCAGAAGCGCCGCGCCCGCGTTGGGATGTGTGCAAAGCGCCTCCATCATCCGCTGGGCATAGTCATTCGGATAGCAGCCCGGAAAACCGATCAGGTGGACGTCACGATCGCGAAACTCCCAAGCGATCTCACGCGCGACGTGGTGCGCACACTCCACCAAGTAAGCAACGACCAGGACATTGCGAATGCCCTTGCGCCCGTCTGACCGCAGATAGCCGGTAAGCATCTATGCCTCTTTGATGATATAGGTTTGCGTATAGTTCGAGCGCACATTGTGAACATGCACATGCGCGCCGAGTGGAATGTCCTCAGTGGCAATGCCGATCGGAAAATTGTACTTTAGGATTTTCTCCCCTTTCTTGATCGCCCGGGCCGCGACTTTGTGGCCAAGGGACATCTGCCGATCAAGCCGGACAATCTCGCCGGCGATCTCCACCTGCGCTCCCACTTCCAAAGTGGTTGAGACGATGAGCACGTTGTCCGGGTCCGCCAGGCGGATAAGGCTCGCGGTCGCTTTCACCATTGAGCTGTTGTCCGTGGCTTCTCCCCATGATGTTCTTGAGAGACGCTGCCGGCACTGTCTAGCAGTCTCTGGGCAGGCAAGCTCCGGCACCCAAAGTTACTGCTGGGCCAGACACCCCCGGCCACGATCGGCAAGGCCTCGAACAGTAGGGCTCTTTCGCAGGGAGATAGCCGCGAAGCGCGTGACAACTTCGACTAGGCGGGCGACATGCCGCGCAGCCGCTCAGAGCGCCGGCGCAGGTATTCCACCGTGATCAGAAGCGCGACCGACAGGGTCACCAGGATGGTCGCCACGGCCAGGATGGTCGGGCTGATCTGCTCGCGCAGGCCGGTGAACATCTGCCACGGCAAGGTTTTCTGACCCGAAGACCCGACGAAGAGAACCACCACCACCTCGTCGAAGGAGGTGATGAAGGCGAAGAGCCCGCCGGAGATCACCCCCGGCAGGATCAGCGGCATCTGCACTTTGAAGAAGGTGCGCACCGGGTCGGCGCCGAGGTTGGCCGCGGCGCGGACCAGCGACTTGTCGAAGCCCACCAGGGTGGCCGTCACCGTGATGATGACGAAGGGCGTACCCAACGCGGCGTGCGCCAGAACCACGCCCCAATAGGTGCCCTGCAGGCCCATGCGCGAATAGAAGAAGTACATGCCCGCGGCCGAGATGATCAGCGGCACGATCATCGGCGAGATCAGCACTGCCATGATCGCGCCGCGGAAGGGCACGTGGGTCTGGCTGAGGCCGATGGCGGCCAAGGTGCCGAAGCTGACCGACAGCAGCGTCGCCATGGGCGCAATCCTGACCGAATTGTAAAGCGCGCCCTGCCAGTCCGAGTCGGAGAAGAAGTCCTCGTAGTGCTTCATCGAATAGCCCTCGGAGTCGAAGGCCAGCATCGCCTTGGTAAAGGTGAAAAAATCTTCGGCGTTGAAGCTAAGTGGAATAATGATCAGGATCGGCGCGATCAGGAAGATGAAGATCATCGCGCAGATGACGCGGAAGCCGTAGTACCAGGCCCTCTGCCCCGAAGTCGCGTAGACCGGAAGTTTAGCCACGACTGCGGACTCCTGTCACTGCGGGCGGGGTGATTGAGGTGAATAGGCGCATCATCAGCCGAGCTTCACATTGTCGATGCCGACGATGCGGTCATAGCAGTAGTAGAGGATCAAGACCGCCGCCAAGAGGATCACGCCGAGCGCTGCCGCCAGGCCCCAGTTAAGGCTGGAGGAGATGTGATAGGCGATCCGGTTCGAGATGAAGATGCCGGACGTGCCACCGACCAGCTCCGGCGTGATGTAGTAGCCGATCGCCAGAATGAAGACCAAGATGGCGCCGGCACCGATGCCCGGCACCGTTTGCGGGAAGTAGACCCGCCAGAAGGCCGTCCAATCCGTCGCGCCCAAAGACTTTGCCGCCCGCAGGTAGCTGGGCGGGATCGTCTTCATCACCGAGTAGAGCGGCAGAATCATGAAGGGCAAGAGGATGTGCGTCATCGCGATGACGGTCCCGACCTCGTTGAACATCATCTGCAGGCGCCCCTGGTCGTCGAGGATGCCCAGCGCCACCAGCGTGTCGTTGATCACGCCTTGCTGCTGCAAGAGGACGATCCAGGAAGAGGTGCGTACCAGAAGCGAGGTCCAGAAGGGCAACAGCACCAGAATGAGCAGCAGATTGGCGGTCCGGCTGGGCAGATTTGCCAAGAGCCACGCCACCGGGTAGCCGAGCAGCAAGCAGGTACCGGTGATGGTGACCGACAGCACCAAGGTGCGCAAGAAGAGCGTCAGATAGATCTGCTCCTCATCGGCCTTCATCGCCGGACCATCGGCGGTCGGCTCCATGTCGATCGCCGCCAGGAAATAGCCGGGCGTGTAGTTGCCGGAGTAGCGCTGGATCGTCCGCCAGATCTCCGGGTCACCCCAGTCCTCGTTCATCGCCAGGAACTGCTCTTTGTAGTTCCCCTCCTCCAGCTTCTTGACCTTGCGGCCGGACTTGCGGAAGAGGCTGGCGATGCCGGGGTTCTCGTAATTCAGCCTGGAGCCCACACGGGTATGGGTTTTGGAGGCCGCCGCCTCTTTCAGATCGGCCGCCAGCGCGGCATAGACCTCGTCGCCCGGAAGCTCACCAGAGCTGGGGTCCCAGTCCTTGAGGGCGACAACCGTTCTGGGCAGCGTTTCCGGAACGATCGAGTTCTCGACCGAGCGGAACAGCATGTCGGCGATCGGCGCGACGAACGTGAGCAGCACGAAAAGGAGAAGCGGAGAGATGAGCATCAGCGCGCGCAGCTTCTCGCGCCTCAGCGCGCGGCCCAAGGATGCCTTCAGCGGCCTGCCGTCGGCGGCGAGCAATCTGCCTTGCGCATCGACGTTGTCGGCCATCGCGTCGGCCTGTTGCCGGCCGGTCGCGGCGGTGGTGCCGGTGGCGTCGCTCGTGCTCATCGCAGGCCTTCCTATCCCAAACGGTTCGGGCGGGGGGCCGGGGCGGCCAAGCTAAGCCGCCCCGGTTTTGGCGTTACTTCGCCAGCCAAGCCTGGAACTTGGCGTCCACGTCGTCCCGATTGTCCGCCCACCACTCGTAGTTATAGAGGAAGGTGTTCTTGGCGTTCTCCGGGTCGGTCGGCATGTGCGGCGCCATGTCGATGCCGAGGTCGGCATGCTTGCCGACCAGCGGTGCCGACGAGGCGCGTGCCGGGCCGTAGGAGATGTACTTCGCCTGATCCGCCAAGCGCTGCGTGTCGGTGGCGAAGTAGATGTAGTCCAGCGCCCGCTTCTGGCGCTCCTCCGACAGACCGGCCGGAATGATCCAACCGTCGAGATCGAAAACCTGCGCGTCCCACAGCATCTTGATGGGCTGCTTCTGCTCTTCAATCAGAGAGAAGAGACGGCCGTTGTAGGTCGAGCCTAGGACCACCTCGCCGTCGGCCAAGCGTTGCGGCGTCTCGGCGCCGGCCGCCCACCAGATCGTCTCATCCTTGATGGTACCGAGCTTGGCGAGCGCGCGCGCCACCCCTTCATCGGTCTCCAATACGTCGTAGACGTCTTCCTTGGCGACGCCGTCGCAGAGCAGCGCCCACTCCATGTTGTTGATCGGCCGCTTCTCCAGCGAACGCTTGCCCGGGAAGTTCTCCAGATCGAAGAGAGCGCAGACGTCGGTCGGCTCTCTGCCCTCCCACTCGGCAACATCCGTGCGGTAGCCGAAGGTCGTCGAATAGACGATCTGCGGGATGAAGCACTCGGACACCAAGAGCTCGCCGAAGTCCTCAGAGGCAGGTGTGCCGTCGGGTGCCGCCGCAAGCATCGTATCGGGATCGATCTCGAGCGCGAGGCCCTCGTCGCAGAGACGCATGGCGTCGGCCGCTACGACATCGACCACATCCCAGGTGACGTTGTCGGCTTCGTTCATCGCGCGCAGCTTGGCGACCGCCTCGGCGGAGCTTTCGTCGTTGATGATGTTTACGTCCGGATTCTTGGCCATGTAGGGGTCGTGATAGGCCTTCTGTTGCGAGTTGGAGTAGGCCCCGCCCCAAGACACGATGGTCATGTCGTCCGCCACAGCGGCCGACGAAAGAAGCGCGGCTGCCGCAGCTCCTGTCAGAAGATAGCGTAGTTTCATGAAAGTCTCCCTGTACTTGCACCCGATTTGATGATGACAGGGCCCGCCACGGGCGGGGCGGGCCGAAAGCCTCTAGGCCGCGTCTAGCGCGCGGCAATCCTCGGTGAACCAGCCGACGGGCGTCTCGTCGCCGATCTTCAAGACCGCATGGGCATGATTGTTGGGCACCTTGACGATGAAGTTGTCGTCGCCCGCCACTTCCATGCGGCAGCGGATGTGGTCACCCAGGTAGATCAGCTCGACCACCTTACCGGTCAGATTGTTGCCGGTGGCCTCGGGCCCCAGGACCACGCGCTCCGGTCGGATCGAGAGCTGGGTGGGCTCACCCACGCCGCCGCAGTTGACCGCCCGTGCGCGGATCGTCTCTCCCTCGCTCAGCGAGATCACGGCGTCATCGCCCTCGATCGCCTTGACCTGCCCCATCAGCTTGTTGTTCTCGCCGATGAACTGGGCGACGAAGGCGTTCTCTGGGCGCTCGTAGAGGGTCTCCGGATCGGCCAGCTGCTGGATCACGCCGTCGTTGAAGACCGCGACCCGGTCCGACATGGTCAAGGCTTCGCCCTGGTCGTGGGTCACATAGACGACGGTGATGCCGAGACGATCGTGCAGATGCTTGATCTCGTACTGCATGTGCTCGCGCAGCTGCTTGTCGAGCGCGCCCAGCGGCTCGTCCATCAAGACCAGCTCGGGCTCGAAGACCAGGGCGCGGGCCAGGGCCACGCGCTGCTGTTGGCCGCCCGAAAGCTGCGCCGGACGACGGCCGTGGAAGCTGCCGTCACCCATCTGCACCATGTCCATCGCGCGGTCCACCTTGGCGGTGACATCCGACTTGCTGAGCTTGCGCACCTGCAAGGGGAAGGCCAGGTTCTCGGCGATCGTCATGTGGGGGAAGAGCGCGTAGTTCTGGAAGACCATGCCGATACCGCGCTTGTGCGGCGAGATGTTGTTGATCGGCCGGCCGGCGAGCTTGATCTCGCCGTGGGTGGCCGTCTCGAAGCCGGCCAGCATCATCAGACAGGTGGTCTTGCCCGACCCGGACGGCCCCAACATGGTCAGGAACTCGCCGCGCGCGATCTCGAGGTTCAGATTCTTTACGACAAGAGTGACGCCGTCATAGCTTTTCTGGACCTGATCGAAGTGCACCATTGCACCGTCAGTCGCCATATGAACCCTCCCAAACAGGGGGCCTCCAAGGAACACCGCTGTTCTTGGACACTGTCGCCCCGGCATCCTTGTTCCGGATGCTCTGAGCCATGCCGTGCGGCTTCACCCTACCCCAGTTACAATCGCGTTACGGACGCCCATCCTGCGCATAGGCGCTGTAGCTGTCCACAGCCTTCTCGCGGTGGGTGGATCTATTCGCCACGCCAACCGCTCCGCCTCGTACTATAGGTACCTCCCGGATACAAGGGCAGTGTATGCAAGACTTCGCAACCTAACGGCCTGGCACGATCAAATGATCGGGGCCGTAGGGGAAGCCGGTGATGTTTCGGTTGCCGTCTTCGGTGATGACCAGGATGTCGTGCTCGCGGTATCCGCCTGCGCCGGCCAGGTGATCAGGCAAGGTGATCATCGGCTCCATCGAGACCACCATGCCCGGCTCAAGCACCGTCTCGCAGTCTTCACGCAGCTCGAGGCCGGCTTCGCGGCCATAGTAGTGGCAGAGCACGCCAAAGGAATGGCCGTAGCCGAAGGAGCGGTAGCGCAGTAGGTCATGTTCGCCATAGAGCGCGTTCAGCTCCTTGGCCACCTCGCTACAGCGCCGGCCCGGCACCAGAAGCTCCTTGCCGCGGTCGTGGACCTCGCAGTTGATCTTCCACAGCCGGATGTTCTCGTCGCTCGCCGTTTCCGCAAAAAGCGTGCGCTCCAGTGCCACGTAGTAGCCGGCTACCATCGGAAAGCAGTTGAGGCTCAGGATGTCGCCCCGCTCGATCTTGCGGCTGGTGACCGGGTTGTGGGCGCCGTCGGTGTTGAGGCCCGACTGGAACCAGGTCCAGGTGTCCATGAGCTCGGCATGCGGCCAGGACTTGGCAATCTCGCGCACCATGGTGCGGGTCGAATGCAAGGCCACCTCGTGCTCGGGCGTGCCCACTTGGGTCGCCTCGACGCAGGCTGCACCGCCAAGGTCCGCGATCCTGGCCATTTCCGTGATGTGCGCGATCTCCTCGGCTGACTTGATCATGCGCAGCCGCATCGCCGGGGCCGCGATATCGACGAACTCCACGCCGGGGAACTCCGCCTTCAGCAGGCCTAGCAAGTCGATGTTGACGTGGTCGAACTCGATGCCGAGCCGCTTGACCCCGCCGATCAGCTGACCAATGGCATGAAAGTAGTTGTCCTTCTGCCAATCGGTGTAGGTGAGGTTCTCGCCGAAGGTCCGCCGCCAGGGCTGTCCGCCATCGATGCCGGCAGAAATGCTGGTCGACTTGTCGTGATCGACGAGGAGGCCGTATCTGCGGCCAAACTGACAGTAGAGAAAATCCGAATAGTAACAGATGTTATGATAGGAGGTGAACAAAGCCGCGTCGATGTCGCATTCCGCCATCGTCTTGCGGATGGCGTCCAGGCGCCGGGTCATCTCAGCGGCAGAGAAGGTGGGCGTTACCTTCTGCCCATTCTTAGTGAAGTCGACCAAGCGCTCACGTTGCATTGGTTGTTCCCTTTTGAGTTCTGCAGCTTCGGGCAGCCTTGCGATAGCGGCGTTCCAGTCTCGCGGACCTGCGCACAAGGAATGGTCTTCTATGCAAGCTGGAAGGCAGATTCAAGCCAGCAAAGCGTGTCGGCTCCCTGCGACTTGGCGACCATAGCGCCGATGGTCCGGACGGCTGCGCGATCCAGGCTCCTCATGGCGGCACTGCACTTGATGAGAGGACTGCTCAGCGCAAAGAGCGCCGCGCACCCCAATCCGCCCTCCTCAGCATTTCACTGGCATGCATGCCCAGATGAGAATAATCTCGCCCCGAGGGGTCCGCATCGAAACTGAGTGGACCGCACTATAGTGCGAGTACAAAAACGGGCCCGTCACACTTCATACAAATGAGTGTTGACGCTTTACACGGCCCCTACGACCAGGAGGACAAGCTATGGCTATCATCTTTGGTACATCGGCCACTGAGTCCATCTACAGCAGCAACCTGGACGACACCGTCTATGCCTACTCGGGCGATGACTTCGTCCAAGGACGCGACGGCGACGACTTCGTGCGCGGCGAAGCTGGTAACGATACGCTGTTTGGCGGTTCGGGCGCAGATATTTTTCAGGACGGCCTCGGCGACGACAGCCATTTCGGCGGCAGCGGCTCCGACAGGCTTTCCGGCGGCACAGGATCGGATACCCTGAGGGGCGGTGACGGGGCAGACACCTTGTTCTCCGGCTATCTCTCCGACGATCTTCTTCTCGGCCAGAACGGAATCGACATCCTGCTCGGATTCTATGGGAACGACACCCTTCGCGGCGGCGAAGACGGGGACAGTCTCTATGGCTCAAGGGGTGACGACAAGATCTACGGTCAGGGGGGAGACGACATCGCCAAAGGCGGATCCGACGCAGACTTCATTGTCGGCGGCGGCGGAGCCGACCTTGTCTATGGCGACGCCGGCGCCGACACCCTGCTCGGCAACAATGGCGTCGACACCCTCTACGGCGTGAACGGCAGCGACGACCTTCGCGGCGGGGGCGGCAGCGATACTCTGTTCGGAGGCCTCAACGAAGCAGACCTCCTTCGCGGCCAGAACGGCAATGACTACCTTTATGGGGGTGGCGGAAACGACACGATCTACGGCGGTGCCGATCAGGACTATGCCTCCGGTGGCACCGGCGCCGATCTGGTCTATGGTGATGGTGGCGACGATGGCCTGCGCGGTGACAGTGGCAGCGACTCGATCTACGGCGGAGCGGGGAGCGACTACATCAACGGTGGCTATGGCACCGACATCCTGACCGGCGGCATCAACCCGGACACCTTCAGCTTCAGCTATCCGGGAACCGGCATGGAGGCAACCATCACGGACTTCACCTCGGACGTGGTCTCGCCCGGCAACGGCGACGTGGTCCAGATCTTCACCGGCAATCCGCCAGGATACTGGATCGGCTCCGACCCCTTCGACGGCTCCGGCCCGCAAGCGCGGATCAACACCTCGGACGGCTACGTCATGGTCGATTCCGACGGCAACGGCGTCGCCAACTTCCTGATCGAGCTGACCGGCATCTCCTCTGCCGATCAGCTGACGGCAACGGACTTTCTTTTCTCAGGACCCTGAACGAGCCAACTGGCGCCTTGCCCAAGCCTATAGATCAGAGGGCAAGGGCACGGCGCCGAGTGGTTCTGCGGCCAAGTCGACGGCCATGGGGTCGCTGTCGAGCAGCGGGAAGAGCTCCATCACCTTGGGGTCGTGGCCCGGAACGAGATGCCCTGGCGTGGGGGCCATGCGCAGCAATCTCGCATGGCCCTCCAGCATGCGCGGCACGTCGGCGACGATGGGAAAGGGGTTCTGCAACGCGATGTTGTCATAGAAGTGTGCTGCGTCAGAGGCCAGAACCACCAGCCCTCTCCGTGTGGTCACGCTGACGGCCTGCAGCCCCAAGGTATGGCCGCCAATGTGATGCAGGGTGATGCCGGGGGCCAGAACCTCGTCGCCGGCGACAAAACGGACCCGGCCGTTGAAGTTGCAGCGCACCAGCCGGACCACATCGTCGGCCTCGAAGGGCGCCCGGATTGCCGGATGGCGCATGCAGCGCCCGGTGGCGTAGCGCACCTCTTCGTCCTGCACCACGAACTCGGCAGCGGGGAAGAGGTCGATGTTGCCGGCATGGTCATAGTGCAAGTGCGTCAGCACGACGGTCTCGATCTCGTCTGCTGCGACGCCCAGCAAACGCAAACCCTCGGCGGGGGAGCGCAGAAAGTCTCGCTTGCGCGCCGCCGCACGCTGGGCGGAGAAACCGGTGTCGACCAGGATCTGGCGCCCCTCGCCGCGGATCAGCCAGACGTAGTAGAAGATCGGCAAGGGCCCGTCGTGCGGATCGGGAAAGATGAAGTAGTCCCGCGACGGCCTCAGCGACTTGGCATAGAGAAGGGCATAGACCTCGTAGGTCGGGCCGTCGGTCATTCGTCAGTCTCCGCATGCCTTTCGAGATAGCGAAAGATCTCGGTATGATCCCTGCCCTCGCCAAGGCCCGCCCGGGCCTCGGCCCAGAGCACGGCGGCCTGCTGCAAGCTCGGTAAGGCGAGGCCCAGTTCTGCCGCCAGGTCGGCCGCGGCCTTCAGGTCCTTGCGCATGAGATCCAGCGCGAATCCCGAGGCGAAGCTGCCGCTCAGGATGAAGGGACGGAGCTTCACCTCGGTCGAGTTGTTGCGCCCGGTGGAGGCGTTGAAGACATCGACCATAACCGCCGGATCCAAGCCGAAGCGCTGGCCCACGATCACGGCTTCGCAGGCGGCCGCCAGGCCCGCCGCGGAGACGAAGTTGTTCAAGGCCTTCAAGGCATGCCCGGAGCCCAGCGGACCGGTCCGAAAGACCCGTCCCATCGTCTCCAATGCCGGCTGGGCGCGATCCATAGCGCCAGGAGCGTCACCGCCCAGCATGATGGCCAGGCCGCCGCTCTTGGCCTTGGCAACGCCGCCCGAGACCGGAGCGTCCAAAAGCGTGATGCCTCGATCCGCCAGCTCCTCGCCGCTGCGCCGCGTGGTCGGCGGATAGGAGGAGCCCATGTCCACCACGACTGCGCCTTCCGCAAGTCCGGCCGACAAGCTGTCGCTCCGGCCGAACAGCACCTCGCGCACGATCTCGGCATTCGGCAGCATGGTGATGGCGAGATCGCAGCCCCCGGCGGCGGCGCGCAAGCTTGGCGCCACTGCGGCGCCACAGCTCTCGGCCACGGCCCTGGCCGTGGTCATATCCAGATCGAAGAGCACGAGTTCTTCGGCGGCATTTGTCAGATGGGCGGCCATGGCCCCACCCATCTGACCGACCCCTATCAAGGTGATTTTCGAGAATTGCGGCATGGCCGTCAGGCAGCCGGATGCAGCGGCAGGTCCGTCACCAGCATCGCGCCCGGCCGGTGGGTGATGGCCAAAGGCAGCCCTGCCCGCTGCAAGGCCACCTGAGGAGTGACTCCGCAGGCCCAGAAGACCGTAACCTCTCCCGGCATGACGCGGGTGGGCTCGCCGAACTCCGGGCGCTCGATGTCGGCGATGCCGATCTTACCCGGATCGCCCGCGTGAACCGGCGCACCGTGCGCATTGGGCAGGGCTGCGGTGATGGCTGTAGCCAACTCCACCTGCGTGGCCGGAATGGGACGCATCGTGACCACCATGGGGCCGCCGAAGGAGCCCACGGGCTCGGTCTCGATCGAGGTCACGTACATCGGCACGTTGCGGCCTTCCTCCAAGTGCCTTACCGCGATCCCGCCGGCCAGCAGCGCCGCTTCGAAGGAAAAAGAGCAGCCGATGACGAAGGCGACCATGTCGTCACGCCACAGCGCGCCGATCTCCTCGACCTCGGCGGCCAGCGCGCCGTTCCGCCAAACGCGGTAGCCAGGCAGGTCATACCTGATGTCGATGTCTTGCCCGAGCGCAGGAAGCGACGGCACGCCCGGCTCTGACAGGCCGACCAAGGGGCAGGGTGCGGGATTTGCCTCGCAGAAGGACTTGAACGCGCCTGCGACATGGGCCGGCAGGATGACCAGATTACCCTGCAGATTGCCCGGCGCCAGACCGGTCGTGTGCGCCGGCGCTCTGTTCGCCCTGGCTGCCAAACGCGCGGATCGGCCCAGTTCGGCCGGCGAGACGCCTCTTGCTTCATCCGGCATGCACACCTCCACGAGACCGCCAACCTTCCGCTAGCCGCAAGGCCGTGATCTGCAGCCTACCAGCAAGACCTGGCGGCCGCGATAGAGCATCGCCCCATCCAATCAGGCCTCTGATTAGGACGATCAAGCCGCTTCTTGCCGCCGCTCCCGCTCACGGACCAAGGCAAAGCCCTGCTCGAACAGCGAGGGTTCGGCATTCTCTGCCCGCATGCCCTCGCTCACCACGCGGCGCCAAGCCCTGGCCCCGGGCAGGCCGTTCATCAAGCCCAAGGTGTGGCGCGCTAAGTTCTTCAAGGGGATGCCCTCGGCCACCAATCTCTCTCCCAACAGGACCAACCCTTCGACGACCTCGGCTCGGCTGTCCACGGGGTCGGGCTGGCCGAAAAATCTGCTGTCGGCCTTCGCCAGCAGGAAAGGATTCTGATAGGCGGCGCGCCCGAGCATCGCTCCATCCGCCCAACTCAAGGCGGCTGTCGCCTCTGCCAAGTCCCGGAGTCCGCCGTTTAGGTGAATCTCGAGATCCGGGCGTCGCTGCTTGAGCTGCTCCACCACGTCGTATCGCAGCGGCGGTACCTCTCTGTTTTCCTTTGGCGAAAGGCCCTGAAGCCAAGCCTTGCGGGCATGGACGATGAAGGTGGCCACGCCCCCTTTTGCCACCACATCGACGAAGTGACGGAGCGCCGGACCTTCCTCCTGCTCGTCGATGCCGATGCGGCACTTGACGCTCACCGGCAAGCCGCTTGCCCGCGCCATGGCGGCGACGCAGTCGCGCACCAGCTCCGGTTCAGCCATGAGGCAGGCCCCGAAGCGGCCCTGCTGAACCCGATCGCTGGGGCAGCCGCAATTGAGGTTGAGCGCGCGGTAGTCCAAGCCGGCGGCGATCTCAGCGGCTTGCGCCAGTTCATCAGGGTCGCTGCCGCCCAGCTGCAGCACCAAGGGTTCTTCCTCGGGGCCGAATCCCAAGATCCGCTCGCGGTTGCCATGCACCACGGCCCCCGCCGTCACCATCTCGCTGAAAAGCGTGGTGTGCCGGGTCATCAGCCGATGGAAGGCCCGGCAGTGGCGGTCGGTCCAGTCCATCATCGGCGCGACCGACAGTCTATATGATTGATATCTAATCACTATTCCGATGGTTACAGGAACCAAGACGCGACCCGGCATTCTGGATCGCACAGAGACCTGGACCTTGTCCAGGTTTTAGCCGGAGATCCGGTCGTCATAGGTTTGGCGCGCAGCGGTCACGTGCTCGAAGTGTTCGAAGGCCCAAACCACGATTGGTTTCAGGACCTCGACCAGATCCCGCCCCTGTCCCGTCAGTTCGTAAGAGACCGCAATCGGTGGCCCCGGATCGACCTTGCGGATCAGGTAGCCGTCCCTTTCCAGGCTCCGCAGGTTTTCGGTCAGCACCCGCTGGGTGATGTCGCCAAGAGTCCGCTTCACCTCGGAAAACCTCAGCGGCCCGTCTTCGAGGCTCAAGAGGATTAGCGATTGCCACTTGCCGAACACCCTGCTCAGCACGTTGCGGATTGGGCAGAGCTTGCCCTCTTCCACCGTAAGGGCAGTTACCGGAAGCATACGAGGTTCCTTTTAAGTGCGTAATTGACACCTGGTGCAGAAAAAATACTTAGTGCCAGCCAGAGTCAAGAAGCCGCGCGGGCGCGAGGCTCCGCACACAAGGTGCAGCCCTCACCCTTGCCGCACCCACCGCCTTCGCCATCGACCAAGTACCAAAGAGGAGCCGACACCATGCCTCACAAGCCTATCGCCGTTACGGGCGCCACGGGCGCACTTGGCGGCCGGATCGCCCGCCTGCTGGATGAGCGTGCCTGCCGACTCGCCTGATCGTCCGCGATCAGGGGCGTGCACCCAGCTTGTCGAACGCCGAGGTGGCGGTCGCCAGCTATCTTGAC
The DNA here is from genome assembly GCA_963669385.2 of Rhodospirillales bacterium. GTDB lineage: Bacteria > Pseudomonadota > Alphaproteobacteria > Kiloniellales > JACOMY01 > JACOMY01. Next base: position 44,045 of record CAXXGD010000056.1, on the reverse strand, counting down.
CACGCGGCCCTGGTGGCCGCGGCCACGGGGGTGGAAACGCTGTTCTTCGTCTCGGGCTTCGAGGCGGCGGACCGGCTGGACCAACACAAAGCCGCGATCGACGCCTTTGTCGAGGCCGGGGTGCAGCGCGTCGTCTACACCTCCTTCATCAATTGCGCCGCCGACTCCACATTCACCTTTGCCCGCGACCACTATCACACCGAGCAGCACATGGCGGCCCGCGGCCTGCCTTTCGCGGCGCTGCGCAACAATTTCTACGCCGACATGGTGCCGCGGCTGGTCACGGACGGCGTGATCCGCGGCCCGGCCGGACAGGGTCGCTTCGCGCCGGTCGCGCGCGCCGATGTCGCCGAGGTTGCGGTTGCGATGCTAAGCGATCCGACCGCACCCTCCGGCCGGTTCGATGTGACCGGACCCGTGCTTGTGACGATGGCGGAGGCCGCCGCCTTGATGTCGGACATCACCGGCCAAAAGGTGATCTATGAGAACGAAACGCTGGAGGAGGCCTATGCCTCGCGGTCCGGGTTCGGCGCCCCGCAATTCGAGATCGACGGCTGGGTGACGAGCTACAGCGGCATTGCCGCCGGCGAGTTCGAGGTGCTGAGCGACAGCGTCGAACGTTTCGCCGGTCATCCGCCGATGACATTGAAGGCATTCCTTGAACGCAGCGTCTGAGGTCTTCCGAGGATGGCTGCGAACGCAATAACCGCTGCGGCCGCAAGCAGTTCCTGTTCTCGCTGGCCGCCGGATGGGCAAGCGCGCCCGACATTGCAGAAGGTGCGCAGAGCCCTCAAAGCCTCTACGTCCGCGTCAAGCGGACCCTCAGCCACAAAGCGTCCGAGACGCGAGAGTGCGGGCTCAATCATACACACCGACCCTCGTCATTCTTTGCCCTAACCACATCACGGTGCACGCAGCCTCGCCGCGAGCGCCAGGATCTGCGACCAGGTCTGCTCCGGCACCGCAATCCGCCCTGCCGACTTGCTGCGATGGTCACGCTCGCGCTCTCCCGGCACTTCCACGCACTCGAAGCCGGCTGCCGGCGGGCTGGTACGGATCTCGCTCAAGACCGCTTCGGCCGCTGCGGTCAATCTGCTCTCTTCGCGGAAACGGCGGGTATCGAGCGTGATCAGCAGCCAATTGGCCTCTGTGGTCGAAGGGCCCAGCATCGCCTCGCCGATGAGCTCGGCGACAAGCGCCAAGGCATAGCCCTTCTGCTCGCCCGACGGCAGGATGGCGCCGCCGTTGAAGTAGTCCTCCGGATCCCGGGTCGGCTTGCCGTCGCGGTCGATGACGCAATCGGCCGGCAGCAAGGCCCCGGCGCTTCGTGCGGCATAGATCCAGCCGCCGGCGATCTTGGAGGTGGCGAAGTCCAGCACCACCGGTCCACGCGCGCCGCCCGGGATGCCGATACAGTAGGGGTTCGTCGGCAGCATGGCGCGCGCGCCGCCGTAGGGAGCGACTTGCCGCCAGGTCTCGCGATTGCCGCCGCCCATCATGATGGTGAGGAATCCGCGCTCGGCCGCTGCGTCGGCAAAGGCGCCATGGCGGCCGGTATGTCCGACGTTGCGCACGGCCAAGGCCGAGAGGCCCGTTTCGGCAGCAAGCTCCATACCCCTCTCGTAGGCGAGCTGCATGGCGGGAATGCCGATCCCGCCGCCGCCATCGACCTCATGGGTCCCGCGCGGCGTCAACCGAACGCAAGGCAGGGCCTTGGCGTTCAGGTAGCCGCTTTCGAATTGCGCGGCATACTGCAGCGTACGCATGAGGCCATGGCTCTCCATGCCGCAAAGACTGGTGTCGGTCAGGTGATCGGCAATCACTTCGGCCGTCGATGCCGCACAGCCAAGCTGTACAAAGATGTCTGCGATAACACCCTTTGCCTCTTCCGCCATGACCGTGACGCGATCGCCGAAGAGCTCAAGCTTGGAGCGTGATTCAGTCATCCCTCGCTCTCACTTCTCCGTCGTGCGTCAAGGATTCTTGACGCCCTCTGACTTAGGCTCCGGCCATAGCTGCACTGCCGAGTGGAAAAGGCCGGCTCTCACCATCCGGGCCGCGTCCAGCCGCTCGTAGGCTATGTCCGCAAGGGTGAAAGCCGACGCATAGCGTTCGGCCAAACCGCCCGTCGAAATCAGTGTGACCGGCACCTGTGCATCTCGACGGCATCCCGCAAGCTCCAATCCGATCAGCAAGCCGGACAGTCTGGCAGGCATGTCGGCAACGACCTCCGCCCCCAACAGCAGTGGCATCGCCCTGATCGAGAAGAGGAGGCGCAGTATCTGGTCGGGTCGATCCAACGCTGCCCTCACGCCATCGGCGAAGGCCCCGGAGGTGTCGGCCGCGGCCTCCGTCTCTTCGAGGAAGAAGGACAGCGTCGATTGCCGCGCGAGAAGGCCAAAGACCTCACCGGTCATGGCCGTCGAAAAGCCCTTGACCCAGTTGCCCTCGATCTCAGCCCACTTCGAATGCGTGCCTGGCAGGCACACGCTGCCGGATATCCCTGCCGCAAGCCCGGCGCCAAGCAGGATGGTCTCCTCTCCGCGCATCACGTCCCAGGTGCCGGCGCCGCGTTGCGCCAAGCCCGGAAGAATGCGGACATCGCGCCTCGCCGCCGATGCCGTCACGGCAGAGGCTGCTACCTCTTCAAGACGGGCAGGCACGGTTAAATAGCGAGCCTCCTGCCAGCCCTGCGCCGCACCTGCCATGCCGCAGATGAGGGCCGGCGTTTCCGCACCGACACCAAGCTCGGTCAAGTTGCGTTCCAACAGCGGTTCGAACTCATGCGGCTTGAGGCTCGCCATCCCGCTGTCGGCGAAGCGTTCCGCCAAGACCTCCCCCGTCCTGCTCAGAATCCACAGGCGGAAGCTGGAGGTTCCCCAATCGACTGCAGCGACGAAGGCATTCTTCATGGCGCAAGACCCTTGATGATGCTGCGGAGCAACGGAGATCCCTGGCCTTCCGATGCCGCCTCAATCCTTGACGGCAAAGTGGCGTAGAAAAGCGGTATCCGGCTCCACGCCCAGGCCGGGCCCTTGTGGAATGCCGACATAGCCGCCGGCCCGTGCCACCTGGGCCTGAACATCGAGCGGCTCGGTCAAGAGATCGTCTCGGAACCTGTTATCCGTCGTGTCGAACTCTAACAGCGGCTCTCTGGGATGCAGGCCACCCGGCAAGGGCGGCATGGCAGCCAAGAGATGCAAGTTGGTCGCCACGGCTACGGCAGACCCCCATACGTGGTTGACCACCGGCGTGAAGTGCGCATGGCAGAGCGCCAAGACCCGAAGATACTCCGAAACGCCACCGAGCGCGCAGACCTCCGGTTGGGCGATGTCGAGCCCGCGCGCCTCCAGCAACCTTCGCCAGCCCCAGCGACTGAACTCCGCCTCGCCGCCGGCGATGTTCACCTTCAGCCCGGCGCGGAGCTCCCGGTAGCCTTCGAGATCCTCCGGCGCGACCGGCTCTTCGAACCAATAGGCGCCCAGCTCCTCCAGCGCGCGACCGACATAGAAGGCGTCGGTCGTGGTGTAGGCATGATTGGCATCGACCATGAAGTCGAAGTCGTCGCCGACACCTCTGCGCACAGCCTCGGCCAAGCGGGTGTCGATCTTGGGGCCGAGCCCAACCTTCATCTTGGTCGCGGCGAAGCCTTTGGCCTTGATCGCCGCCGCCTCCTCTACAAAACGGGACGCCAAGGCATCCGGGTCTTCACGCCGCAGCATCATGCCGTAGCCATAGACCGCGACCCTATCACGATGGGCGCCGCCGATCAGCTTGTGCAGCGGCAGGCCAGCCACCTTGCCGGCGATGTCCCATAGCGCGATGTCGACCCCGGAAAGCGACTGCAGCGCCATCCCCTTCTGACCGTGATCGCGGAGGAGGTTGTAGACCCTGTGCCAGAGCACATCGCGGTCCAGGGGATCATAGCCGACGATCAGCGGCTGAATGACCTTCTCGACGATGGTCTTGTTGGCAAGCGCGACAGTCCCGGGGCCAAAGCATTCGCCCCAGCCGGTCACGCCTTCGTCGGTCTGGACTTCAACCAGATGGGCGCTGCGCTTGCTATAGAACTGCTGAGAATAGCCAAGCTCATCCGGCAGGTCGTACTGCAGGACGTGGCTGGTGACAGTGGCGATCTTCATCGCGTACCTCTATGCCGCAAGGCAGCACTGACGGCAATCGAGTGTCCGGATTTGGGTGCCGGGGCGAGGCCTGCTACTCGGCAGCAATCTGTGCCCCGGGCGAGAGAGTCCCCTCGTTTGCCACCTCCGCAAAAATCCAGTTGCGAAATGTCTTGACCGCGGGGTCCCCGGCCAACGCCTCAGGATAGGCGAGCGAGTAAATGGTGATCGGCAGTGTCACTGTCTCGAATAGGCGTACCAACGTCCCGCCCTCCAAGGTGGCGCGAATCATAGCGTCGTAAGCCAGCGCCACGCCCTGACCACGCTCGGCCGCCGTGGAAATCAACTCGCAGTGCGGATAGATCGGCCCTCTTGGCAGCTCGGGAGCGCCAAGCCCGGCGGCAAGGAACCACTCCGCCCAAGCATCCATGACCTCGTCATGCAGCAAGGTTACTCGCAGCAGGTCTTCCGGTTGCTCGATCGCCTCGCGCTGCTTCAAGCGCGGGCTGACAACCGGGTAGCGCCCGGAGGCCATAAGTGGCTCGACCACCACGCCCGGCACGGCGCCGTCCGACCAGTGGATCACGACATCCGCATCGTTATGCGCAAAATCGGTGCTGGGCGCACCCTCCGACACCCGCAAACGGATGTCTTTCCATAGGGGCAGCCGTTCGAGCCGCGGCACAAGCCAACGCGCCGCAAAGCCCGGGGTGGACAGCACCCGCAAGGGTCGCCCTTTGGATCCGACAGCCGCGCGCGTGCTCTCGTCCAGCGCGTCCAAGAGACCGGTGAGCTTGCCGACATAGGCCTCGCCGGTCAGCGTCAGGGTCAGTCGGTTGCCGCCTCGATCGAAGAGCGCGGTAGCAAGGAACTCTTCGAGCGCTTTGATCTGATGGCTGACGGCGGAGGGCGTGACACAGAGCTCTTCGGCCGCCTCTTTGAAGCTGAGATGACGGGCTGCCGCTTCGAAAGCGCGAATTGCGGCAAAGGGAGGAAGACGCCTGCTCATCTTACGTTACTTTCCTTCATCACCGGGTGAATTATCATCTTTTGATCCGGTGTTGCCCGCAACTTACCATCAATTTGGCTCTTCCACAAACTGCGGAGGACGGCATGAGCAAGTCCGGACGCGCCAGTCTATGGCTGGCGGGAAGCATTATTCTTGCGGCCTGTGCAACCGACGTGGCGGCGCAACCCGATTTCATCCGCTCACAGTCGATTGCCTGGCAAGAGGGTGCGGAGATCAATCTGTTGGTGGAGCAGCTCGAGGTCTGGTTGGACCAAGAGAGTCCCTATCCGCGGCGCTCGTCTGCCGCTTCCATTCGCGTCATCGATGCAGCGCAAGCGATGCGCATGAACGGACAAGCCAGCCTCATGGGCATGGTACCCAGAGGCTTCTATGATTCCGAGAGCAGCACGATCTATCTGGTGTCGCCCTGGTCGCCCCACCGCGCTGCAGATGCAAGCGTGCTCCTGCACGAGCTCGCACACCATCGTCAACATACGGCAAGGCACTGGTACTGCCCCGCTGCGCAGGAGCTACCGGCCTACCGCTTGCAGAAGAGATGGCTGTCGGAGCGTGGGCTCACGGCTCAGATCAATTGGGTCGCCGTTGTGCTCGAATCCGGTTGCACCGCACGAGACATCCATCCGGATTAGATTGGCTGTCAGCAGTGAACGCTTGCTCTCAATGACGGGCCTGCTCGGCCAGCTTGTGCCCGACGGAGACCGAATCCGCCAGAGGCGCGGTGCCGACCTTCATCGGTTGGAATTGAAACTCTGGATCGTTAGGGCGCCTTCAATCGATTTGTGGAAGGCGCCCTTCCAGAGAAGAGCGCCGCTTAGCGGCCGATGAAGTCGGCGGGCCGCTTCTCCAAGAAGGCGCCGACGGCTTCCAGGTGATCGCTGCTGTTATGGCAAACGCCTTGAACCGTGGCGCAGAGATCCAGGAAGTCACGCAACTCCATGCGCTGAGCTGCCTTCATCAAGCGCTTGGCATAACGCAAGGCCTGCGGCGGCTTGGCCGCGATCCCTGCGGCGTAGTCCCGGACGTAAGCGAGGAGTTCCTCCGGTTCTTTGACGTCCAGCAACAAGCCGATCTCGCGGGCTTCCTCGGCCTTAACCACGCGGCCGGTGAAGGTGAGCTCCGCCGCTCGCTGGAAGCCCAACAGGCGCTGCAGGAACCAGCCGCCGCCGTCGCCCGGGATGATGCCCAAATTGACAAAGGTCTCGCCGAAGGCGGCCTTGGTGGAGCCGATGCGGATATCGCACATGCAGGCGAGATCGCAGCCGGCGCCGATCGCCGGGCCGTTGACCGCGGCGATCGTCGGCACCTCGCAGCGGTCGAGCGCCAAGGGGATGCGCTGGATGCCGCGGCGATAGCGTTCTTCGCACTCGGCGACGTCGCCGGCAAAGCTGCCGCCGCGATCGCGCATCTCCTTGATGTTGCCGCCGGCCGAGAAGGCGGAGCCCGCCCCGGTCAACACCAAGACCGAGACCTCGGGCGTGCGGTTCACCCAGTCCACCGTATCAACGATGTCGTCGATCAGGTGCGAGCCTGTTAGAGCGTTGCGCAGGTCATCGCGCTCGAAGGTCAGGAGGGCGACCCGACCCTCGAGCGTGAGGGTCGAGTCCTTGGTTACGATGGGTCTTGTCATAAGATCCGCCTCCTCTATCCGGTGCCGTCAGTTGCCGGCCAAGATCATGCGTGCGTCGGCGACGTCAAGACCGTCTTTCCGGACGATCACCGGGTTGAGATCGATCTCGGCGATTTCCGGGTGCGCCTGGGCCAGCTCGGCGACAGACATCATGAGGTCTACCAGAGCATCCTTGTCGACGGGCGGATTTCCCCGCACGCCCTCCAGGACCTTCTTCGACGCGATCTGCTCCAGCATCTCGTAGGCATCGGCACGGCTCATCGGGATGGCGCGGAAGGCGACATCCTTCAGTACCTCGACGAAGATGCCGCCCAGGCCGAACATCATGACAGGACCGAAAATCGGGTCCTTAACCACACCGATGATCACCTCCACACCGGACTGCGCCATCGGCGTTGCCAGCACGCCCTCGATGCGCGCCTTGGGGTCGTAGGCTTTGGCGTTGGCCAGGATCTCGCGGCGCGCGGCTGCGATCGCCTCGCCACCGCTGACCTTCAACTTGACGCCGCCGGCATCGGACTTGTGGAGGATCTCCTGGCTGACGATCTTCATCGCCAGCGGCCGCTGGCCGAAGGTCTCCGCGGCTCTGGCTACATCGGCCTCGCCTCGCAGCAGGAGACACTCCGGCGTCTTGACGCCATAGCTGGTGAGCAATTGCTTGGCTTCATGCTCGAAGAGCGCACCGCGGCCTTCCGCCTTGACCCTGTCGATGATGGCGCTGGCCTCGCCGCGCGCCGGACCGGCCAGGACGGGAGGATGATCGGCCAGTCGCCGGCGCGCCGCCCCGTAGCGCACGCATTCGGCCGCGCAGCGGATTGCATTCTCGGGCCAGATGAAGAGCGGCACGCCGGCCCCGCGAAGCACCGAAAGCGGCTCCGGCTTGTGGGTGGCATAGAGGCTTTGGACGATGACTGGCTTGCTTTGCGCACGAGCGAGCTCACCGATCCGCGCCGAGGTCTCGATTTCCGACTGGCTCAAGGACTCGGCGAAGCGCACGGCATAGCCGCCGAACATGCCGACGATCATCAGAAGATCCACGCCCGGATCCGCCAGCAGGATTCGCGCGCAGTCGGCAAAGACCGCAGGGTTGTCGTCGGTGCCGCCGGCAACGTCCACCGGATTGGCGAGTGAGGCCTGAGCCGGCAGAACCTCGGCCAGCGCGCTCTTGGTCTCATCTGAGGTCTTGGCCAAGCTAAGCCCGGCCTCGACCAGCGCATCCGTGGTGATGGTGCCGTGGCCACCGGAATCGGCCAGGATCGCCACGCGCCCGCCCTCTGCCGGCGGCAAGACGCTGAGGCCCTCGGCGATGGAGAGGATCTTGTCCGACTGCTCGACGACCGTCACGCCCGCCTGGCGCAGCAGGTCGCGCGTCAGGGTGAAGGAGCCTGCCAGCGAGCCGGTGTGCGAGCTGGCCGAGGCCTGACCGGCCTCGGTGCGGCCGGACTTGTAGACGACGACCGGCTTCTTCTGCGTCACCTCGCGGGCAACCTCGAGAAAGCGGCGGCCATTCTTGAAGCCCTCGACGTAGAGCACCGGCACCGCGGTGCTTTCATCCTCGCCGAAGTACTCCAGGTACTCGTTGAAGCGCACGTCCAGCTGGTTGCCGACGCCGATGTAGGTCGAAAAGCCCAGCTGCCGGCGGCGCTGCGCCTCGGTGATCAAGGCCAGCATCATGTTGCCGGACTGCGAGACGATGGCGATGTTTCCGGGCTCGGCGTCACGCACGCCGACCAGGTTCATGCGGTGATGCAGGTTGAAGACGCCATTGGTGTTGGGGCCGATCAGTCGGATGCCGTTGACCTGGGCAACGCCAAGGACCTCCTCTTCCAGCGCCTTGCCGGCCGGGCCGGTTTCGCTGAAGCCGGCGGCCAGTATGACGGCGCCCTTGATCTCCTTGGCACCGCATTCGGCCAGGACTTTGGGCAAGCTGCGCGCCGGCGTGCAGACCAGGGCAAGGTCGATGGGCCCCTCGACTGCGCCGACCGAGGCGTAGGCCTTGAGGCCCAGGATCTCGGACGCCTTGGGATTGATCGGGTAGATCGGCTTGTCGAAGCCGTCGTTCAGCAGCTGTTTAACGGCCTGATAGCCGCGCTTGGTGGGATCATTGGAGGCGCCGATGATCGCGACGGCCCGCGGGTTGAGAACCGGGTGAAGCGGACTCCGCTTTGCAGTGCCCGTCGACGCCTGGTCGGATGGGGATTGGGACATTTGTCCAGTTCCTCTTGTCTCTTTTTGTGGTGACGGGGGTCAGCGGCCGCGGAAGACCGGGTCGCGCTTCTGGGCGAAGGCATCGACGCCTTCCTTCCAATCCTCGGTCACCATGCAGGCGCGCAGGGCCTCCAGCTCCGTGATGAGGCGGGCCTCCATGCTGCGGCCGGGATCGTTCAGATGCTCCTTGGCAAACTGCATGGAGACCGGCGCCTTCCGGGCGAGCTTTGCCGCGAAGTCGTCCACGCCCGCGTCGAACGCGTCCTCACCGAAGGATTTGATGGCGAGGCCGATGGCCTCAGCCTCGGCGCCGCCGATACGCCGCCCGGTCATGATCAGCTCGCGCGCCTTTGCGAGGCCAACCAGGCGCGGCAGTATGCCGGAGACGCCGCCGCCGACGAAGGTGCCGATGGAGACCTCCGGCAACCATAGCAGCGCGGATTCCTTCATCAGCACGAAGTCCGAGGAGATCGCCATCTCCGCACCGGCGCCCGCGGCAAAGCCGTTGACGGCCGCGATCACCGGCTTGGGGCAGGCCTGGATACGCTTGCAGACCTCGTTGCCCAGCACCAAGTAGTCGCGCTGCTGACGTGGCGTCCTCTCTCCCTTGCCGTGCTCCTTCAAGTCGGCGCCGACGCAAAAGGCGCGGCCCTCGCCGGTCAGGACCACGACGCGCACCTCCTCGTCCGCCTCGGCCACATCGAAGGCCTGCAGCACTTCGCGATAGAAGAGCTCGACCACGGCGTTCAGCCGATGCGGGCGATTGAAGCGGATCTCCGCGACCGGACCGCGCCGGCCGTAGATCAAGGTTTCGAAGCTGTCGATGTGGCTCATGCTGTCCCGGCCGTCCGGCCGCCTCTCTGTTGCTTGCGCGCCCGATCAAAGGACGCAAGCCGGGAGGTAGAGAGCGACGCGAGCAAGGTCCAATGCCAAGCTGGCCCCGGCCAGTGCCGAAACGGCATAGAGTGCGGCCCTATCGAAGGGGATGCAGGGTGATCCGACGGTTCGCCGGCTAGACCGAAGCTAGTCGTCCGATTCTGACGGCAGGGTCCAATCGCAGACGCTTCTTGGATAGAGATAATCTTGAACCAGTACATATAGGTCTCCATAAATTATGCCCATTATTCATTCTCGCAGTGTCATTTCGAGCGATAGCACGGCGATCCATGTATTCAACGCACCCAGAACCACCATTATATTGTAGAGTTGCTGACATTCTTCGCAATGATGCTTGTAACGAAGAGATTTTTATAGGGTAGTAGAATTCATTACTAATGTGAGGTGGCTTTTTCTAGCATTCCTGCACATTGAAGAGCGTGCCTCGAATGGCTCAGCCAAGACCAATGCGGCCAGGCGGCATTGATGCGCCACCAAGCCCGACATACCTTCAGAGGGACCGCCGGCCAGCATGGCGGCAAAACGCTGAAAGGTAGTGCAGCTGGACAAGGACGACACGGCAATCACGTCTGCGCTGAGCGGCGACTGGCAAAGCGTGACGACTCCGCGAGAGGCAGTCAGCGCACTCATTGCCCGCTACGAGGCAAGTGTGACTGGGCTTCGCGCGGCCTTCGATGCCTTCGTCTCGCAGGGCGTAGAGCCGCCTCCGCCCGCGCAATCTCCCTTCCGCTATCCGGCGATGCGCATCGACTATGAGCCGAAGGATGTCGTCCCGCCGCTCTCGACAGCCTTCGGCAAGTTCGCAGCACCTGGCCGCTACGAAACCGATATCGCTCGCCCAGCCCTCTTCGCCGACTACCTTATCGAGCAATTGGAGATCATCGTCGATCGCTATGATGTGGTGATGACGGTGGGCACCTCGCAGACGCCGATTCCCTATCCCTTCATCCTAGAGAGCGCCGCCGGGCTGGATGCCGAACGCGTCCCGCCCTCGGCCCTCGCGCGGGTCTTCCCGACGCCTGATCTGGCGGGAATCGACGACCGCGTCGCAAACGCCGACCGCACGGCGGCCGCCGTGATGAACCGTGCGCCGGGTCCTAAGCCGCTGGCGTTGTTCGGTGCGTTACGGACGGATTACTCACTACAGCGTCTGCGGCACTACACCGGAACCCGTCCGGAAGACTTTCAGCAGTATATCCTCTTCACAAACTACCACCGCTACGTCGACGAGTTCATCCAGCTTGGCATTACGAAGCTGGGTGAAGGCCAGACCTACCGGGAGTTTGTGGGGCCCGGCGACATTCGCGTGCGCGGCGACGGCAAAGCCGACGAAGAGGAAATCAAAAGCGGACCTTGGCGCCGTCATCAAATGCCGGCCTACCATCTGACTGCCCGGGGGCGGCAAGGCATCACGCTGGTCAACATCGGCGTGGGGCCCTCCAATGCAAAGACGATCACCGACCATCTTGCCGCGCTTCGCCCGCAGTGCTGGATCATGATCGGACATTGCGGCGGCCTGCGGCACAGCCAGCGGCTCGGCGACTATGTGCTGGCCCACGCCTACCTCAGGCGCGATCACGTGCTAGACCGCGATCTGCCGCCCGAGATCCCCGTGCCGCCGATCGCCGAGATCCAAGTGGCGCTCACGGCTGCAACAGGTGCAGTGATGGCCGCCGAGCCCGATGCGGTCAAGATGCGCCTGCGCACCGGAACCGTCGTGACCCACGACGACCGAAACTGGGAGCTGCGTCTCGAGCACGAAGCGCGCCTGTTGGGCCAGGCGCGAGCGATTGCCATAGACATGGAGAGTGGGACGGTCGCAGCGAACGGTTACCGCTTCCGCGTTCCCTATGGCACCCTCTTGTGCGTTTCCGACAAGCCGCTGCATGGGGAAATAAAGCTGCCGGGCGCTGCAAACAGCTTCTATGAACGAGCAGTTGCCGAGCACCTCAGGATCGGGATCAAGGCCATCGAGATGCTTCGCAGCGACCGCGGAACGATGCTGCACAGCCGCAAACTCAGGAGCTTTGACGAGCCACCCTTCCGCTGAAGCGCGCGTCAATCCTCCCCGATGCGCTCCAGCATGTGGTGCCAGACGCGCTTGGCCAGCCGTCCGCCGCGTTCGCTTCCCCAATAGAGTCGAAGACCGAGGCTGACGTTCCAGCTCTCGTCACCGGCCGAGGCCAAGCGCCGCCCTAGGTCGTCGGTGCCGACGGCGGCTTCCGGCAGCCAGGCCAGGCCCTGCCCGTCGGCGGCCATGGCCTTCAGGGAGCCGGCGATCGAGTTCTCGACGCAGGAAGCCAAGTGCGCGACCAGCGGCATCTGAGCCAGATGCAGATCGATGGCCCGCTCGAGAAAGGTGCCGCTGCCGTAGGTCAGATAGGGCACCGGAGCCTCGGCGGTGCCGGGAAGCCGGTGGCGCGCCTCGCCCGTCTCGGTCCTTTGGGCGAAGGGCAGCAAGCGTTCCATGCCCAAGGAGACATAGGGGAAGCGACGCGGGTCCAGCACCAGGGGAATCTGCGGATGGTAGAAGTTGATCAGAAAGTCGGCCTCGCCGGCAATCATGTCCTGAATGCAGTCATGAACGTTGTCGTTGATGAGGCGCACCCGAAAGGGCGGCATCGCCCGCTTGATCTCGCTGAGCCACTTGGGCACGACGCTGAGCGCCAGCACATGCGGTGCGGCGATCACTACGGTGTCGCCCGCATCGCCTGCCTCTTGGCGCAGATCGCGGCGCAGGCGGTGCATGTCGCGCACCAGCTCGGCTGCGCTCTCGCGGAAGCGGCGGCCGGCAGGCGTCAGTTCCGGCGGATGCGAGCTGCGATCAATCAAGCTCGTGCCGAGCCAATGCTCAAGCGCCCGGATACGCCGGCCGAAAGCCGGCTGGGTGACGTTGCGCGCCTCGGCGGCCCGCGAAAAGCCGCCGAGTTCGGCCAGCGCCAAGAAATCCTCCAGCCACTTCAGCTCCAAACGACAGGCCTCCGATCCAGGTAAGCGATCATAGCAGGTGGTTGGCAGCCTCGCTCAAGCAGCGGCTCCCACCGGGTGCATTCTTGTCCCGCAGGGGTCGAATGCTGCGGCCGGCGCAAGACGCGCCTTGGTGACAGCGCAACCAAGCCAGGTCACGCTTGATCGCACCGCTACCGACGAAGAGGCGATAGTGCTCGTCACGCAGCCTTTGTGCAGTGATGTCGCTCTCGAAGTCGGCCGTGCCGTCGGCGTCAATGTCCACCCGAACGCGCTCTGTCGACGCCTCGGAGGGTGCCCGTGGGACGCTTCCGTCGAAGGTGGCATCGCCGATCAAATGGCCCTGGGGTGCGCCGATCAGGATCCGGATGAAGTCGGCACCTGCCAAACAGCCGGTGGCCGTTCGCTCAGAAAGGACAATACGATCGCCATGGGCAAGCTCTCGCAGTTGCGATTGGCAGGCAGCGACACATCATGCAAGCCTGTCACGACGACAGAGCGGCCGGTGTAACCCCTCTCGCCACCCGTCTCATCTGTTCAAGGCCTCTCCGCTACGACTGGACCTGGAGGGGCTCGCCGCACAGGTAAAGGCACATGAGGGCCAAGAGTACTAGAGGGCGTAATCAGGGGAGACTTCGATGACCAAGACGGCAATTGCCCAGTGGGACCAGTTGAAGGACCGCCAGCCGGCCTATGCCCTGGTGGAAAATGTGGATCTGGTGGTGGTGCGCTGGGACGAGGAGGTTTCGGTCTTCTACGGGCGCTGCCTGCATCGCGGGGCCCTGATGGCCGACGGGCACGTGCGCGGCCACAACCTGATCTGCGGCGTGCATAACTGGGACTATCGCCTGGATACCGGCGTCTCTGAATACGCCAACGAGGAGGTGCTGAAGCGCTTCAAGGCCTGGGTGGAGGAGGGCCAGGTCTTCGTCGACAACGAGGAGATCGCGGCCTGGGCCGAGGTCAATCCCCAGCCCTTCAACCGCAAGGCCTATCTCGGGCTCTATGCCGACACCAGCCACGGCACCGAGGAGGAGCCCTACAACGGCCTGATTGGCTACTACGCCAGATTCGGCTTAAGGCTAAGCGGGCATCATGGCCAGGTGGAGGCCATGGGCGTGCCCAGGGGTCAATTGCCCGACTGGGACGATATCCAACTCCTGACCGCGCAGCTGCACCGCATGCCCTTGCTGGACGAAGACCCGGTCGGCACCGAGGTGGTCATCGGCCCCAATGCGCAGAAGCCGCTCACCCTCGACATCCCGCTCTTCGTCTCCGACATGAGCTTCGGCGCCCTGTCGGAACCGGCAAAGCAGGCGCTGGCCATGGGTGCGGAGATGTCGGGTACCGGCATCTGTTCCGGCGAGGGCGGCATGCTGCCGGAGGAGCAGCAGGCCAATTCCCGCTACTTCTACGAGCTGGCCTCGGCCCGCTTCGGCTTCAGCTGGGACAAGCTGGACCGCGTGCAGGCCTTCCACTTCAAGGGCGGCCAGGGCGCCAAGACCGGCACCGGCGGCCACCTGCCGGGCAACAAGGTCGCCGGCAAGATCGCCGAGGTGCGCGGCCTGGCCGAGGGCGAGCCCGCAATCTCCCCGCCGCGCTTTCCCGACTGGACCGATGTCGGCCAGATCCGCGCCTTCGCCGACGAGGTGCGCGACCGCACCGGCGGCATCCCCATCGGCTACAAGCTCTCCGCCCAGCACATCGAGAAGGACATCGACGCGGCGCTGGAGGTGGGGGTCGACTACATCATCCTCGACGGCCGCGGCGGCGGCACGGGAGCCGCGCCCATCATCTTCCGCGACAACATCTCGGTGCCGACCATCCCGGCCCTGGCCCGTGCGCGGCGCCACCTCGATAGACAAGGCCGCCAGGACGTCACCCTGGTGATCACCGGCGGCCTGCGCAAGCCGGCGGACTTCGTGAAGGCCCTGGCGCTGGGCGCCGATGCCGTGGCACTTTCCAACGCCGCCATGCAGGCGATCGGCTGCATCGCCATGCGCGCCTGCCACACCAACAACTGCCCGGTCGGCATCGCCACCCAAAAGCCGCATCTGGTCAGCCGACTGGTGGTCGAGAAGTCGGCCAAGCGCCTCTACAACTTCTTCACCGCCGCGACCGAGCTCATGACGGTGATGGCACGCGCCTGCGGCCACGACCATCTCTCGAAATTCAACGCCGAAGATCTCACCACCTGGAAGCGGGAAATGTCCGACCTCTCCGGCATCCGCTATGGCGGCGTTCAATAATAGCGTGTGACAGCATGATTGTTATTGCCTCTCGGCTGTGACTACAATCTTCAGACCTGAAACGAGTAATCTATCAGGGGAGAAGATGTTTAAGCTATTTCTCCTTTATGTAGCGATAGCGGGCGTGCTGTCACTCCCGGTCGCCGCGCAAGATCTCGGCCATGAGTATGAAGGGCCGGTTGCGCCCATTCGCCAGGGCCAACAGCCAGTCATTCCGCTGGATACCGAGGATCCCAGCTTCAACGCTTGGCGGCAGTTGCGCGACTTCTCCAAGGATCCGCAGCGCGAGCCGGGCATCATCAACGTGCAAAAGTACGATTTCGGAATGAGCTACAACGCCATACCGACCTTCTTCAATGCACCCGTAGCGCTGACGCCGGAGGATCTCAAGGCCAGCCAGGTCGACATCGCGATTATCGGCGCGGTTACCGACATGGGGGTCGGCATGCGCGGCGCCGCTCACGGGCCGAACGCCGTGCGCAACTCGCAAATCTATGGCGGCTATGGAATGCGCCAGCCTCACATGCACGTCCTGGTCGATCCACTGGAGGACCTGGTGGTCGCCGACTTCGGCAACGCGCCGATCGACGTCATGAGCACGGAACGCAGCATCCATGCCATCCGATCCTTCGTGCGCCAGGCGGCGGAGGTGGAGATCAGGCCGGGCGAACGGGTCATCCCGATCATTGTCGGCGGTGACCATTCGCTGATGTATCCAGACGTCGCGGCGCTGACCGACGTCTACGGCATCGGCAATGTCGGCGTGGTGCATTTCGATGCACACTACGACGCAGGCAAATATATGATGGGCCATCTCATCAGTCATGCCATGCCGGTCTACAGACTGATCGAAGAAGGCCTGGTACCGGGCAAGAATTTCATACAAGTGGCCCTGCGCGGCTACTATCCGGACGAGGAGGCCTTCGAATGGATGCGCGAGCAGGGATTTCGCTACCACACTATGGCCGAGATCGAACATCGCGGTTGGGACGCGGTCATGGAGGACGTGCTAAGGGAGGCCAATGAGGGGCCGGAATACCTCTTCGTGTCCTTCGACATCGACACGCTGGACCCGGCCTTCGTGCCCGGCACCGGCACGCCGGAGCCAGGCGGCCTGACGCCGCGTGAGGCCTTTCCGATCGTGCGCCGGCTTTGCGCGGAATCAAATGTGGTCGGCTTCGAGCTCGTCGAGCTGGCACCGATGCTGGATCCGACCTATGTCTCGGCATTGAACGCCAACCGCCTGATCAAGGAATGCATGACCGGCATCGCCATGCGCAAGATGGGTCTGACCGACCCGCACTATCTGAGCCCGCTCACCAAGGACGACAACAAGTGATCGGGCCTCTCCCGACAGCAAGAGGCGACCCGGCGGTCAGGCGTAGCTGACGGAGGGCAAGGTCAGGTCGTACTTGGCGCGCATGCGCTCCAGGTAAGGTGGGAAGCTGGCCTTGGTGCGGATGTAGTCCCGTCCCGGCCAGGCGAAGGGCGCCTCCATCGTATGGGTCAGGATGGAGAAGAGGCTGGCGTCGATCGAGCGCGGCTTTTCGCCCATGAAGAAGGGCCTGTCGCCCAGGAAGGTCTCGATGGCGTCGACGTCGACCTTGAAGGTCTCGAAGACGTCCTCGTCGGACTTGAGGCCCATACCCTGCCCGACGAATTCGCTGCGGATGTGCTCGCGGAAGCCGTCCAGCGCGGTCCTGAGCTCGCCCGGCACCTCCTTGGTCTGGGCGATGATGGGGACATAGACCTCCCAGCCCTCGTCCATGCGCCAGCGCGGCTGGATGACGCCGCACCAGTAGGTGTGCTCGTCGATCATGCGCGACCAGGCAACCATCGAGGCGCGCTCTTCGGGCGTGGCGTCACCGTCCAAGGGATCGCCGTACTTGCCCTTGAGATAGCCGATGATCTCCGTCGAATCCGGCACCACCGTGCCGTCGTCATCGACGATGTAGGGCAGTTTTCCGCGCGGCGCGTCCTCCTGCAGGCGGGTCAAGTCCTGCTGCACCATCTCGAATTCCAGGCCCGTCATCTTGAGGTAGTTGTAGAGCTTGGAGACGTAGGGGCTGATGCAGGAGACGCTCCAGCCCGGCATGTATTGATAGACCTTGATCATCTCTCTCCTCCCCGTTCTACCACGGCAGGTAGTCGCCGTTTGCGTGCCGGAAGCGCCCGGCGGTCTCCGGCGTCAGCTCGTCCATGTTGCGGATGAGCCCCGCCGCCGCCTCTTCGGGCGTGATGTAGTCGAAGTCGCCGGGAATATCCTTGGTCAGGTCCGTCGCCACCATGCCGGGATGCAGCAGCAGGACGGAGATGCCGCAGGGCGCCAGGTCATGGTGCAGGTTGAGGCCGATCATATTGGCCGCGCACTTAGACGCCCGGTAGGCATACATCCCGCCGCTGCCGTTGTCCGCCAGCGAGCCCACCCGGCTGGTGATGATCCCCAGCTTGGCGCCCTTGGTAAGGTAAGGCCTGACCGCCTCCACCGTGCGCAGGGGCCCCACGGCGTTGATCTCGAATTGCCGGCGCACGTCCTCGTAGTCGATATGGCCCAGCTCATCCAGGCCAAGAACGCCGGCCACGTGGATCATGACGTCGATCGCAGCCCCTCTCGCCTTCAAGTCATCGGCCAGTGCACGCACCGCTGCATCCGAGGTCACGTCGATGTTCGGAACGATCGTCAGGCCAGGCGCGTCGTAGTCCGCTGCGCCTAGGCAGGCAGCAAGAACCGCCTCGCCCCTGGCTGCCAACTGCAGGACGATGGCCTTGCCGATGCCCTTGTCGGCGCCGACGATCAAAGTTTGCGCCACCAGCCCCTCCTATTCCGCCGCGCCGGGAAGCGCCTGCGGCGGCTGGTCGTTTTCGAAGCCCACCACGCCCGCCGCGGCCAGTGCGGCGATCTCCGCCTCGCCGAGGCCGATCTCGCGCAGGATCTCGCCGCAGTGCTCGCCCAGCTGAGGCGCGCCGCGGCTGGCTTCGGCCGGCGAGCCCTCGAAGCGGGCGGCGTTGCGGGTCTGGCGCAGGCGACCGGCGGCCGGGTGATCGCTCTCGACGATGACCTGGCTGGCCGTCACCTGTGGATGGCTGAGGACGCCGTCCCGGGTCAGCGCCGGCGCGCAGGGCACGCCCTCACGCTCCAGGCGCTCCAGCCACTCATCCGTGGTGCGCTGAAGCAGTTCGGTCTGGGTCAACTCCAGGCGCAGGTTGATGTTCTTGTCCCTGGCCTTGGGCGAGTTGAAGCGCGGGTCCTCCAGCCACTCGGGCTTGTCGAAGGCGCGGCAGAGGCCGGCCCACTCCTTGTCGCTCATCACCGCGACGGTCATGTGGCCGTCCTTGGTCTCGTAGATGAGGTCGATGAAGCTGGCCGCGGCCTTGTTGCTGACCGGCCGGTCCGGGAAGGTCTGCGCGCCGAAGTCCGAGGCCCAGAGGAAGGAGAGCACGGCATCCAGCATGGAGAGCCGCACATGCTGCCCCTCACCCGTCCGTTCGCGGTGGAAAAGCGCGCTGGTGACGGCCTGCGAGGCCGCCATAGCCGAGACCTTGTCCGGCAGCACGGTGCGCACCAGCCGCGGGCGCTGCTGATCCGAGCCCGCCTGCACCGTCGTCAGCCCCGAGACCGCCTGGATCACCGGGTCATAGACCGGCTTGTGCGCCCAGGGCCCGCTCTCGCCGAAGCCGGAGATCGAGAGGTAGACGATGTCCGGCTTGACCGCCGCCACGGCCGCGTAGTCGACGCCCAGCCGCTCCACAACGCCCGGCCGGAAGTTCTGCACGAAGACGTCGGCCTCGGCCGCCAAGGCCAGCAGGACCTCGCGCCCGCGCCCCTGCTTCAGGTCCAAGGTAATGGAGCGCTTGTTGCGGTTGATGTTGAGGAACATGGCCGAGAGCCCGCCCTTCTGGTGGCCCAGCGAGCGCACGTGATCGCCCTTGCCCAGGGTCTCGACCTTGATCACCTCGGCCCCCTGGTCGCCCAGGATGGTCGTCGCCCAGGGCCCGGAGAGCATGGAGGTAAGATCCAGCACCTTGATGCCGTCAAGCGGACCGGCCATCGCGTTCCTCCCTAAGTTTGCATCCTCACTCTCATGCTATCGTCAGAGAAAAGCCACCTCTATCGCGGCTTCTCAAACGCTTTGTATGGTAATCTCATACGATGAAGCTGCACCTGATGAACAAGCTGGTGGTCTTCGAGGCCGTGGCGCGGCTGGGCTCCTTCACCCGCGCGGCCGAGGAACTGGGCCTCACCAAGGGCACCGTCAGCCAGCATGTCGCCACCCTGGAGGAGCAGATGGGCCTGCGCTTGCTGGCCCGCACCTCGCGCAAGCTCGCGCTGACGGCCGAGGGCGAGCGTCTGCTGCCCTCTTGCGCGCAGATCGTCGAGGCCGGCCGCGACACCCTGGAATTGGCGCAGAGCGAGCGAGTGCGGCCCAAGGGCCTGGTGCGCCTCACCACCTCGCACAATCTGGCGGTCCAGTACCTGGCGGAGGCGGTGATCCGCTTCCGCGCGCTGCACCCGGCAATCCAGGTAGACCTGGCGATCCGCGAGCGTTGGGTGGATCTGGTCGAGGAGGGCATCGACCTGGCGCTCAGGATCGGCGAGCTGGCGCCCTCCAGCCTGATCGCGCGGCGGGTCGGCAGCTTCTGCATGATCGTCTGCGCCGCACCGGCCTATCTCGCCCGCCAGCCGCCGATCCGCGAGCCGGAGGACCTGGAGGGCCTCGACTGGGTGGCCATCACCTCGACCAACCCGGGCCCGAGCGTCGCGCTGGAAGACGAGGCCGGCCGGCAGCGCCAGCTCACCCTCTCCCCCGGCACGGCGACCAACAGCGGCATCTGCGCGCTCACCACCATCCTGAAGGGCGGCGGCATCGGCCTGCTGCCCGACTTCGGCGCCAAGAGCGCCTTGGAGTCCGGCGCGCTGGTAAACCCGCTGCCGCGCTGGCGCGAGCGCCAGGGCCCCATCTCGCTGGTCTGGACCCCGCTCGCCAAGCGCAAGCTCAGGGTACAGACCTTGATCGACTTTTTGGTCAGTGACTTCCGCGCCTGGTCGCAGGGGTGACGTCGGCTGGAACGTGCATCGCGGACCGGTGGCAAGGTCGCATCCCGACGGTAAAGAGCGCCTCCTCCCCGCCACCTCATCCTCCCCCCACACCGTTGTCCTCCCCCCACACCGTTGTCCTCCCCCCACACCGTTATCCTCCCCCACACCGTCATCCTCCCCCCACACCGTTATCCTCCCCCCACACCGTCATCCTCTGGCTTGACCAGAGGATCTTTCGCCACTCTCACGAGCAGCGGATAGTGGTCCTCCGGCCAAGCCGTAGGACGACGCTTGGGGGTCACGACAGCGCGTTCGAAAGACAAGCCGCCCTTCGATCAGAACAGCAAAAACCGACCTAACCTCTTCAAACTCACAAAATAGCAATTTTCTCACTATTTCCCACACTATCGCCACACCTTCACCTCAAGGATGTCATTGCGAGCGAAGCGCGGCGATCCATGTTGTTGTTCCGCCTGCGTGCTGTATTGGATTGCCGCGTCGCCTTCAATTCCTCGCAACGACGGGCGGAAGCCGGCCTGCGAAAACTTGGAACACTCGGTCTATACAGTGACTCGGTGCACTTTGCGCAAAAAGATCAAAAGATTTAACCGACCCCCGGCCCGCGCTTCATGGACAAGACTCGGCAGAGCCCCCATATGCTGAAGAAAGGCCCCTAACGCCCAACCGCCAGTGCAGGGAGCGCCCATGAGCGACCGCGATCCCGAAGGCAAGCGCCTTCCGATCTCTATCGATTCCACCTCCAACGGCGAGTTCGCGCCCGTCCCGCTGGACAAGCGCAACCGCATCTCCAACGACCTGGCCCGCAGCTGGGTCGGAGAGAATGCCCGAAAAGTCGGCCTCGCCCGCCGCGCCTTTCTGGTCTCGCTCACCGGCGCTGCCACCACCTTGCTCGCGATCAACAAGGTGAACGCGGCCGCGCGCAAGACCGGCGGCAGCTACCTGATCCCCACCGAGGCAGCCTTCGAAACGGATGCCGCGCTGGAGGCCCTGGGCGGACGGGAGTTCATCTTCGACGTGCAGGGCCACTACGTGAACCCGCAAGGTGCCTGGCTGAAGACCCTGGTGCCGGGCGCCAAGCCCTTTTCCTTCTTCGCCCCGGCCAACGACTGCATCCGCGAGACCGGCACCGAGAATCTGGACTACCTCAACTGCCTGGGCTCGGAAGAGTTCCTGAAGGAGGTCTTCCTCGATTCCGACACCGACATGATGGTGCTCTCCTTCGTGCCCAGCGCCCGTGACGCCGAGCCCTTGACCATCGAGGAGGCCGACCAGACCCGGCGCATCATCGACGCTCTGGAGGGCGGCAAGCGGATGATGCTGCACGGCCGGGTCAACCCCAACCAGCCGGGCGACCTGGAGGACATGGCCAGGCTCGCCGCCGACTACCCCATCTCCGCCTGGAAGACCTACACCCAGTGGGGCCCGGACGGCGTCGGCTTCTCCATGACCGACGATCAAGGCGAGGCCCTGATCGCCCGCGCCAAGGCGCTAGGCGTGACCAACATCGCCATCCACAAGGGCCTCTCCTTCGGCCCCGCAGTCCTACGAGCAGAGCCTCTGCTGGGACATCGGCGAGGCCGCGCGGCGCCACCCCGAGATCAACTTCATCATCTACCACTCCGGCTTCGACGTCGGCACGACCGAGCGGGCCTTCACCCCCGGCCAGGGCCAGCCCGCCGGCATCGACGTGCTCTGCCAGTCCCTGATCGACGCCGGGGTCCCACCGAACGCCAACGTCTACGCCGAGCTCGGGCTCCACCTGGCGCTTCCTCATGCGCGACCCCGACCAGGCCGCCCACGCCTTGGGAAAACTCATCCGCTACTGCGGCGAGGACAACGTGCTCTGGGGTACCGACTCCATCTGGTACGGCAGCCCGCAAGACCAGATCCAGGCCCTCCGCACCTTCCAGATTTCTCCTGAGTTTCAGGACCTCCACGGCTATGCCCCGCTGACCGCCCGCGGTGAAGGCCAAGATCTTCGGGCTCAATGCGACGAAGCCTTACGGGATCGAACTGGAGGAGGTGCTGGAGCGGGCGTCGGGCGATGCGGTGACACGGCAGAAGGCGGCCTATCTGGAGCGGCCGGACCCGAGCTTTAGGACCTACGGGCCGCGGACGCGGCGGGAGTTCGTGAATTTGCGGACGTGGCAAGGGGAGTGAGGTTTGGTTGAGGCGGCCGGCTGGTTGCAATCATGTCAGACATGACCATAGCTGCTAGCTGGATGGGCATTGGCCTTATCAGTGCTAGTGCGGCATCTAGGACCGCCGATTAACTTGTTCTTGCGTGAATCTCTAGTATCCGACACCCTAAATGTTGAATTCGAGTTTGGTGGGCGTGGAAGTCTCTCCGAGCAAAGTAGCATCACCTATTTGACCTCATGATCGGCTATCCTGCAACGCAAATTCCGAAACCGGCTGAAGACACGGACTTCGAAGTAAAATGCGTGGCACTCTTCAGAGAGGTTCTTGATGATCCGAATGTTTGCCGCATCGGCACGAGTGGCCAAGCACAAGATGGCGTAGACATCAAGGGTTTCCGCAATCGTGCACATGATCAACTTGTAGGAATACAATGCAAGGTAAAGTCAGGAAACTCCAAGCTGACCGAGAAGGAAGTTCGCGCGGAAGTGCAAGCAGCTCTAGGATTTGACCCACCATTGAGAGAGTATATCATAGTAGCAACCTGCAAGAACGACACCAGAATTCAGCAGCTAGCCATAAAACTTACTCAAGAACTGAAAAATTCAGGCCGTCAGATGCAAATTGAGGTGTGGGGTTGGGACACGCTTCAAGATCAGATCAGACGGTACGAAGCTGCAATGTCGGCATTTGACCCTGGATTTAGCCCTTCTCTTCAAGAGTTTGACAGGAAACTTGATACCATAATAGAGGGTCACGAGGAGCTCCTCAAGAAAAGTGACTTGTCCACCATCCAACAAAACATGGAAATAAGTACTCAGACACAAGTCAGGTTGTCGAGGGGACTTTCGGATCGCATTCTGCTTGAGGAGTTGACACGAATACAAAAACAAAGAGGCTTTAGACTAACTAATGCAGCAAAGGAACTGTCCAATTTAGTGAATCGCGCTGTCTCCGGCGATCTGGCTAACGGTAGTCCTTCAATCAGGTCAGAGATTTGCGAACGGGCAGCGCGTGCCAATGCATCACCTGAGACGCGCGACATTGCTCTGGGGTTTCGTAGTCAAGCCGCCGAAATAGACCCCTCCCGCGACCTTTTTGTCGTTGATGGTCTTTTGAAAGAAGCCGCTGGAGACCCGGACGCTGCATTGCGTCATCTTAAGGCGCGCGATGATATCGACGCACGCTCGGCAACATTCTTGGTCCTCGTGCGGCTCCATGGGGCTGATGCCGCCTTGCAATGGGCAACCAGCAGTACACTAGGCCCAGCCGATCTCTCAGCCGTGGGCACATTCAATTTTGTCATTACGACTGTCGAAAACAAGGAGTTTGACAAGGCATCCGCATTTATCTCTCAAGTACCGGACACACAGTTTGAAGAAATCCCGGCCTTACAGCTGATGCGAGCACTGTTGGGGCTTGCATCTGTCCTCCCGTATGATCAGAAGTCCGCGCTATTCCATGGGCTACCCATCAATCCGAAACAGTTGCAATTTGCTGGCGGCCCCAGAACTGATATTCTTATCAAGGCCGCGTTGACCGATTTGGAAGCACTTCTCCCCATTATGCTGGAGCTTGAGTTAGGAGACTTCGAGAGCACACTATCCGAATTTATCCTGTGGCTGCGCTTAGAACTTCCTGATCAGCACGACGCTGCTCGCGCACAGCTCATAAAAGAACTATCACAGAGAGACACTACCCTGCGCCGCGTGCGGCTTGCTCTCGCATACGACGTCGACTTCAACAAGGATGCCTTGTCGCGCACATTATTGACCCGAAAGCAGCTTGGCGGATGGACGCCTGACGAGCGCTTGGCGGCATTTCTTATTGCGTTTCACACCGACAGCCCCGCTGCCATCGTCGAGTTTTTTGAGGAACACCGTCATGACCTGTTCGCACAGTCGGACATACCGCCTAGCTTCTTAGCCGAAGTAGAGATCTTATCGTTGGCGCGGGTCCGGCGCACAAAAAGTGCGAAAGACAAGTTAAAGCTCTACAGGGATAAATTTCTAACGTCAGATCAGGCACAGTTGGTAGAGGAGAACATTGCCGCTATTGAAGAGAATCAGGAAACTGATCTGCACCGAAAGCGTTACGAAGAGTCTGGAGACTTATCACAACTTAGACTGCTCGTGAACAATCTAGTTTTTGAAAATGACGCAGAATTACTAGCACACTTTGCACCGAAGCTAGCTCGTGCGACATCAACAAAAGAGGATTTTGCGATCGCCTTGAAAGTACTCTACGCCACACACCACGACTTAGAAGTAGTCGATCTTGCAAATGACTTTCCACACTTAACCAACTTGAGTCAAGAATTCAGAACTATTAAGGGATGGTCTCTCTATAGACTGGGACTAGTTGTTGAGGCGCAAGAAGTTGCGCGTGATTTATTTCAAGAATGCGATGACAGTGCAGTTGTAGACCTTGCCATCAACACTGCAATTGAGACAGGGGATTGGCCGTACTTGCAACTCGTGGTCGCGCACCAAGTGCAGCGGATCGAAACTCTGTCCGCAAGCAACTCCATGCGAATGGCAAAGCTAGCTCTTGAGATTGACAGCCACTACGTAGAGGAACTCCGAGACGACGCGCTCCAGAAAGAGCCGGACAACGTTGAACTGCTCCTCTCCGCATACATGCTATCGATGGCACAAGGGAAAGAAGACCAAGATCCACAAGCGCGAGCATGGTTTCAGAAAGCGGTTAGTCTCTCAGGTACAGATGGGCCAGTGCAGAACCTTTCTTTCCGGGAGGTCATCGGTCATCTTTCTGAGTGGCGCAAGCGAACCTGTGCTTTCAATGCGGCACTCAGCCGGGCCGAGATTCCTCTCTTTGTTTTCTCCCGTGAATCCCAACGCCGCTTGTTAGACATAACTCTCGGTCAGATAAACCGCAACATCGACACCAGAGATTGTA
Source organism: Rhodospirillales bacterium (assembly GCA_963669385.2). Lineage (GTDB taxonomy): Bacteria > Pseudomonadota > Alphaproteobacteria > Kiloniellales > JACOMY01 > JACOMY01. Next base: position 18,829 of record CAXXGD010000056.1, on the reverse strand, counting down.
GACTAAAATTTCCGGTGTTCGCCTTTTTCGGGCACAAAAACAGCAACTGCACTAAATGCACCAAATCCTGTGGCGCTCGATATTACCGCGTTAACGACACTGCACTATCTCGGACTTTTGGAAAAGACCATTGATTCATTCGCCCATGTTTTCATAGCACCACACACGCTGGCGCATGTATTTGAAGAACGTCAATTCATTCGGGTTCAGCAGCCCTCGGAGGTTACAAAAGCTCGACGTATCCAGGAGTTGATTGCGGGCGGCCGCTTCAAAGTAATTCCGAAGAGCACGAGCGCGTTACCAGAAATTCACAACGAGATCAGCGACGACCTTCGAGAGTTAATTCAAGCAGCCAAGGACAACGGCGGACTAGTTGTTCACAGCGCTCCTATCCTAAAGCCGGGCTCTTACCTTGAAGAAGCAGCAGACATTGGCGGCTTTGTTCAACACTTGACAGACACTCACGCCTTGATGGCATTTCTTCTAGAACAAGGAAAGCTTGACTCTGCCACCAAGTCCTCAGCCCAATCATACCTGCGCCGCGTGGACAAAGGTTGGCCAGCGGCGCAGCAAATCGATCAAAGTACGCCGCTCTATCTTGATGCTTTGACTGTGGATTACTTAGATTATGCAAACCTCCTTGAACCGCTCACCGATTCTACACAAGAAATATTAATTCATGAAAGTGTAAAACAACGTGCTCAGGATGTGCTGCAATACGACAACTACGTAGATTACCTATTGAGCGCGATTGATAGTATAAGAAACGTGATTTCGGAAGGGCTAAATACAGAGAAAATTCGGTTCACCTCGCGATCAACAGCAGAAAGACCAAAAAAAGATAGCGAGGATGATGCTCTCTTTTGTTACTCAACATTGGACCTTCTAACGAGTTTGAACGGAATCGATGCGGTGGTCGCAGATGATAGGTACCTCAATAAAGAGTCAAATTGGGTGGACTCAAATGGTCAAAGATCCAAGTCGTGCTGTACACTTGACGTATTAGCAACTCTCTATCAGTTAGGAATAGTAGACAAAGGAGATTACTGGATAGCCCGACATAAGTTAAGACAAGCTGGTTACTATGCGGTGCCAGTTGATACTGAAGAAATTTTGCATCACTTACACAATGCTCAGGTATTTGGTGGTTCAATTCGTGAGACTCCTGAACTTAAAGCGCTTCGTGAGAGTTTGGCCCTCCCGTTGATCAATGATGCTTTCATAACTGGCGAGGAAATATGGCTGAAGTGTGTACGATATTCTATCTTCAATTCGATACGTCGGAGTTGGGTTAGTACCACTAGTGCAGATATAGCCAAGGCAAGGGCTGATTGGCTGATCTCAATACTTCCTAATCCAATGGAATGGTGCTCCAACACGGACAACGACGGGGCATGGTCAAAAGCGAAACACGAAACTGCAGCTCAAGTTGCGCTTTATTTAGTACTGGCAGAAGCAAATCGAGAGCGGCGGCTCCAGTATTTCAAGTGGCTAGATTCGGCTGTTATCGCACCACTTCGGAAGCAACACCCGAAAGTCTGGGATTTGTCGTTAGTGCTTCTCAGGACTTATTTGGCAGATTTGTTCGAGACCGACCATGATGAATCCTGAAGTTCGAAAGGGCGCGCTTGTAGGGTTGCTAATCAATCCTTTACCCGCATCAGCACGCGAGCCCCTGTTGGCGGACGAAGCGTTCTGCGCTGAGTTGGGTATCACCCCGCATCGTTGGCTGGGACTAGGAGAGGACCAACTCGTTGAAGCAGGCAGCCTCTATCGTGCCCTTCGCGCGGCATTGGCTGGCCGAAAGACGTCCAGCGTTAAACTAAAGGGTGATAAGAGTGATCGCCGCATCCGTGTCAAACTCAGCACTGAGAAGGGTGGTACAGCAACTATCTCTTTCCGTAAGCAAAGATTTACATTTGCTGATGCAGACTTACTGAGCACCGATCGGCGAATTCGACTAAATGCGCTGAACCGGGTTATGAAAGAGCGCCTAATTTCAGCTGAGAGTGAGCAATTCTGGCGCGACACTGTTGAGAGCCGGGCGCTAAGTGACGGTGATTACGATAAGTTGCTCGGGGTTCTTGATTCTACTCCTGAAGCATTCTCAGCTGACGTACGAGAACTGAGAATTCTCGGTGCCGATAGTTTGATGCCTGATGATCCTGAGTACTATGAGAATCTAGTTGCTAGATTGGAGAACTCGAGAAGCCTTGTCTCGTTTATTGAGGATGAACTAGCTACTACACGCAGGTCGCTAGTGTCACGTAGCCCTTCGCATGGCCTAAGAAGGACCGCTTTTTTGGCCCTGTGGCGACCATTGATCCCTTTTGACCTTCATGCTTCTCTTAGCAAAGCGGATATCCAGCCGCTGCAAGGATCAGAGGATCCTTTCAGCCTTCTTTTTGGTTTCGAGATGTGCGCAGTAATGCTGGAAAAGGATCCAGAGATTGTTGAGCTTGGAGCGTCGTTCTTGGACAAGCTTCTCGGAGACACCTTGAAAAGCGAAAGGCGCATCAAGTTGTTCTCAGCATGCGCCCTCATCACGACGACTGAGTTACGCCGCGCCGCAAAAGCTCCAACAGCTCCAACCTTCTGGGTCCGACTCGCCGCGCTTGCTCATGCCGGCGTCATCACTGACGCTTTGTCAGGCTTAGAGAAACCAGAGGGCTTTTGGTGCTGGACCAACGAGAATCTCCTTCCCACGTATATTTGGCACGGCGTAGTTGATAGGCATGAAGCACCACGGTGGAACCCTGAGTGGATCAGCCCCGATATCTTGTTTGCAGAACTAGTTGGACGGGTCTCTATCGCACTCCTATTGCTTCCAGAAGATAAGCGCCCGGAGAAATGGGTGTCACTGTTGCGATCCGCGGTAACACGCCTTGAAGAAACAGGGACGCCGCTGGCCGCAGCCTTCCCGGGTCCGTTTGATGATTTCCAGCCGACTAACTCCAGTGCTTCTCAGAATGAAGCCTTTAAGGCCATAAAAAGCCAACTTGAGACTGCTGAACACTTCGACGAGGTACCCGGCTTGTTCGCTTTGGCGTATACGACTCTACTGACTAAGCCGCTCATTGATAACGTGCTCAGAATACTGAAACTAATGTTAGAGCGGCCAGTCATTGAGGCTACGACAGAGGTGCAATATCTCCAGCTCGCGAGCCACATAGCGCTCACTACACGTTCGACACAGATTAGTGAGATTGTTATCAATAGGTGTTTGAATATTGCGGCCCAGAGCGACGAAAAAGATACCGTAAGCAGGCTTTTCTTAATAATTACGGAAGCCTGCGGCGCTCATGAAACAGATCTGAATTTCAGGACGATGCTTGGTCAATCTGCTTCTGAACTTTGTCTTGCTGTTAATCAACCGAATCTGTTAAAAGGGGTTGTAGGTGTTTTCGACGTTCTTACCAGACGCGATGAAAAATTATTACCAGCGTTAGCCAAGGCCCGAGCTATTGCGCGAACAAAAATTCTACAGTAGTTGATGCCAGCGACTCCACACCCGGACGCAGCAGCGGCGCCATTTTTTGGCGAGACGAGGATTCTCGTTGCCCTGAGATCGCTCCCCAACCATAAAGCCATCTTACCAATGGCAGAGAGTCCTCTCGGCGCCAAGGTGTTTTCCCAAGTAGTCAAGAAAGACTTGCCGGCCCGAATGTGCCGAGCCTCACCCACACCTAAGCCGCCAACCGTCGAGCCCTGCGCCAACCGCCCCCTCCAACCGCTTCTCATAGGCCTCACTCTCCGGATTGTAGAAAAACCCGAACCGATCCGCCAGCGCCAGCATCGGCTCGTTGGAGCCGTGGATGAAGCCGATCAGGCGGGTGATGCCGAGGGCCGGGGCGGCCTCGAGGGCGCGGGTGAGGAGGAGGGCGCCGAGGCCCTGGCAGCGGTGGTCGCGCTCGACGCTGAGGCCGAACTCGCCGACCGGAGAGCCGGGCGGGCCGGCGATCACCTGGCAGGCGCCGCGGAGAATGCCGGTAGGGTCGAACCAGCCGGCGACCAGGGTCTCCTGCCAGGGGAGGTCGCCGCAGAAGCGGGCGATCTGCTCGTCGTGGATCGCGTTGTGGAAGCGGTAAAAGCGGCCCTGCCGGCCCAGGCGCTGCAGATGGGCGGTGAGCGCGGCCTCCTCCGAGGCCACCAGCAAGCGCAGGGAGGGGCCTTCGAGGCCTGCATCGGGGAAGGGTGCCCGCGGTGGCGGGTAGGCGAGACCATCGTGGCTGTTGGCTGACGTGTGGATGATCTCGGCATCGGAAAACGGCATCGGGGACCTCCCTCAAAGCGACGGCAGTTCGTCTCTATCGGGAGGTCGAAAGCGATCTTGCCGCTTTCAGGGTGCTGCTTCGCTTTCTCCATGGCAGACTGCGGAGGGAAAGTGAACGAGTGTTGTGTTTTATCTGGACTCCGACCGAAAAGGAACACTGCGACAGCATGGTGGGTGTCATTGCCGCGCAAGCCAGACTCTCTATCCGCCGAGAGTTCTCCCTATTGAGCTGGATCCCCGCTTTCGCACTGCTGTCCGGTTTTAGGGTCCGCTTCACGACAGAGTCGATGGCTGTGGAGGTTTCATCAAGCCTTGACCGTCATGGCCGTGCTCGACACGGCCATCCACGTTTCGCCGCCGGCGCCCAGCTTTCCGATGTCGTGCGGCGGGGCCGCGTGGATGCCTGTGTCAAGCACGGGCATGACGATAAAAGGTGGTATATTCAGGATCTTAATACAATCAAATTTGCCAATCCGGACAGCAATGCCGCTTTCGCGGGGATAACGCGCCGCTTGTGGCAAGGGAACAAAGTCCCCCTGAGAAGGGGGATTTAGGGGGTCTGAGAAAAGTCGTCAGGTAAACGGCTAAGATGTCGGGGTGGCGCCTCTGCCTGGCAGCCAGGATAGGCCGCGGCTTGATGGCGGAGGGGTTTCGAGGCACGATCGTGCAGAGGAGCGGGGCAGACGGGGGGCGGTCCTTTCGGGCCTGGCCCGCACCATCGAAACACAGGGAGATCGACCGTGTTCGCCAGACGCACTTTCCTGACGGCCCTCGGGGCTGCCTCACTGCCCTGGCTGGGATCGGCCGCGGCCTCGGCGGAGGCGGCGCCCTTGACCATCCTGCTGCCCTATCCCGGCGGCGCCTTCGATGCCATCGTGCGCGCTCTCTCGGGGCCGCTCTCCGGGCACCTGGGCCGCGAGGTGGCGGTGGAGAGCGTGCCCGGCGACGGCGGCTGGGAGGCCTTGGCGCGGCTGCAGGCGGGCGACCCAGCATCCACTTTGCTGGCCGACGCGGATCTGACCCTGGCCGTCAAGCAGGTCATGGGCGGGCGCGATTTCAACTTCGATTCCCTCACCCCCGTGGCGAAGCTGACCGACGGCATCTCCGTCGCGCTGATCGCGCCGGCGGATGCCGGCCACGCGGACTGGACGGGCCTGGCAGACGCCCTGGCCGAGCGCAAGGTCAAGCTGGCGACCACCGGCGAGGCTACCGCCTATGGCGTGGCGAGGCTGCTCTGGGCCTCGGTCTTCAAGGGCGAGATCGAAGAGGTCTGGGCGCCCGGCCCCCGGGCGATCTTCGAGGCGGTGGTCGGCGGCAAGGCCGATGTGGGCCTGGTCACCACCAACCTGCTCGACGGCTTCAACGCGGCCTCGACGGATGGCAAGGCGGTGCCGGTCATGACCTTCGGCGCCAAGCGCTCTCCGCGCTATCCCCAGACGCCGACCCTGGCCGAGATCTCGGGCAACGACAAGGACGACTTCACCATCGCGCTCGGCCTCTTCGCTGGCAGAGCGGCGCCGGCCGACATGGTGGCGGCGGTCGCCGACGCCCTCGGCCAGGCGCAGAACGCGCCCTCGATCATGACCGCCGCGGTGCAGCGGAACTTCCCGATCAAGGTGAACGACGCCGAAGTCCTGCGCGAGTCTTTCGCCCGCTCGCTGCGTCTGGTGACCCGCCTGCAAGCCTCCGAGTAGAGCTCCGTTGGCTGACAGAGCGTCCCTTCGCGCAAACGCCAAGAGGGGCGCCGCTTGCCCTTGGCAACGGCGCCCCCCGGCACATCACAGATAGGGCTACATCATCGCCCAGTCGTCCTGCGTCATCACTCCGTCGTCGAAGGCGATGGCCTCGACGCCGTAGCCCTGGCCGTTGAACTGGTAGGCCAGGGTCACGGTCTCGTTGCCGACGGCGACGGTGAGGCTGCTGCCGCTGCGCGCCAGCGTCGCCTCGTCCATCATGACGCCCTCCATCACCAGCTGGTCGGCGTCGGCGGCTGCGGCGTACTCGTAGATCAGGTCGTCGCCGTCGCCGCGGGACCAGTGATAGCTGTCTCCGCCGGCGTTGCCGTAGAGCCGGTCCTGGCCGCCCTCGCCGCGCAGCGCGTCGGCAGTGGCGGCGCCGTAGAGGTATTCGCCGGCCTGGGTTCCGGTCACCACGGCGGCCTGCATCAGCTGGTCGGCATCCCAGGTCTCGCCGTCGGCGAAGGTGACCTGCTCGATGCCGTAGGTCGATCCCGCCGCACCGCGCACGACCGTCACCGCCTCTCCCGTCTCCGCGACGGTGAAGGTGATGTCGGCATAGGTGCCGGAGCCGCGCGTCACCGTGACCTCCGCGGCGGTCAGATCAGTGAAGAGCAGGCTGTCGACCTCCGTCGTCCGGCCGCTCTCCTCGATCCGATCGTTGCCGTCGCCGCGCGCGTAGCGGTAGCTGTCGCCACCCAGGCCGCCGCGCTGGATGTCGTCGCCCAGCCCGCCGTGGAGGATGTCCGCCCCGCGCGAGCCGGTCATGACGTCGTCCCCGTCGCTGCCGCGCCGCCAGGCAGCGGCCGCAAGCGCCTCGCGGTCGAGCGCCGTACCGTCGGCGAACTCCAGGGACTCGATGCCGTAGCGGCCATCCGTGGTGTAGCCCTGGTCGGCCACGCGGACGCTCTCGCCAGTGGCCGTTACCGTGACCACCAGGTCGCCGAAGTTTCCTTCGCTGCTGAGCACGACGTCGCCCTGATCGAGATCGGCGAAGATGAGCGCGTCATGCTCGCCGGCGAGGCCCACGTCACGGACGATATCGTTGCCGTCGCCGGCAAAGAAGACGAAGTCGTCCGAGCCGCGCCCACCGATCATGGTGTCGTCGCCCGCACCGCCCTCGAAACGGTCACGCAGGTAGTGCCCGACCAGATAGTCGTCGCCGTCGGTTCCCTGGCGCAGCACCGGCAGCTCCGCCTGGATCTGCGTTGCCGTGATGCTGGTGCCGTCGGCGAAGTCCACGCGCTCGATGCCCTTGGTGGCACCCAGGAAGTGCTCGCGCAGGGTCAGGGTCTCGCCCGTGGCCTCGATGGTCACCGTCAGGTCGTCGCCCGCGCGCGCGAAGGTGACATCGGCCCGCACCAGGTCGGTGAGCGCCACCACGTCGGTATCGGCCGCGTTGGTGTGGTCGTAGACCAGGTCGTTGCCGTGACCGACACCCCAGATGTAGGTGTCGTTCCCCGCGCCGCCGACGACGAGGTCGTCGCCCGCGCCGGCCTCGAAGACCTCCGAGCGCAGCTGCCAGCCGAAGAGGCTGTTGGAGCCGGCATCGCCGCGGATCACCCCCTCGGCCGCCATCGCCGCGCGGTCGAAGGTCGTGCCGTCGGCGAAGACGAGGCTGTCCACGCCCACGGCGCCCGAGCCGAACTGGCCCTTGATCACCAGCTTGGCGCCGGTCGCGAGGTCGGTGATCACCAGGTCGTCGCGCCCGTCCGCCGTCGCCGGCCGCGAGAGGCTGACCGCGTCGCGCGCGGCCGCGATCTCGATCCGGTCGTTGCCGCCGGCGGTCTGATAGGTGTGGGCGACGAGACGGGCCGAGCCCGCCGCCGGGTCCCACTGGACGAGGTCGTCGCCGTTGGTCCCGGTCAGCTCGCTAAAGCGGGCCGCCTCGGCCTCCGGCAGGTCGACGCCCAGCGCTCTTAAGAAGCTGTCGGCCTCTCCGGCGCTCAGCGCCGTCTGGGCCCAGACCACCGCGGCGGCAGCGTCACCGCTCAGCCGGTCGGTCGCCACGTCGAAGTCGAGCGCGTCGTCGAGACCGTCATAGCGATGCTCGGCGAAGCTTCCCGTCGCCCCGGTCAGCACCGCCGAGAGCGGCGCCTGGACCAGGAACTTCACCGCCATGGTCTCCACCGCGTCGCGGTACAGGGCGGTCAGCTCCTCGGCCTGGGCCGGGCCCGGATCGCTGGCGCCGGCGGCCTCGAACTCTTTGCCGAACAAAGCTTCCAGGACGCCCAGCTGGCGGGCGTCCATATAGTCGCCGCGCGATAGCGGATCGATGTCGTCGGCAGCGGCCCAGGTCATGAGGAAGTCCTCGAAGACATCGAAGAAGGCCCCGGGCTCGGCATCGACGGAGAGCGCCACCAGGTTCTCGGCCGCCGCACGCAGCGCCGGGTCGAGCGTCATGGCGACCTGCAGGTCGGCGACCACGCCATAGCCGGCGAGATCGGGCAGGACCTTCGCCGCCCGGTCGATCTCCAGTTCGTCGGCTGCGAGAGCGCGGGAGAAGAAGGTGTCGTTCTGGAACCAGACGTCCTCGACCACCGTGGTGCGGCCGTCAGTCCATGAGGCCGTGCTGCGATGGGTGACATCGTGCCCTGCGTTGGTCTCGTCGATCAGGGTGGCGTTCAGGTCGATCGACTGCAGGCCCGCCGCGTCCAGCGCGATCAGCTCGTCCGCGTCCTTCACCCCGTCGCCGTCGAGGTCGCGCCAGACCTCGCCGCCGCCGATCTCGCTCACCTCGTTCTCGGAGAGACCATCGCCGTTGCGGTCGAACCACAAGAAGAGCTCGCCCCAGGCCGCGTCGTTGGCGTCGATCACACCGTCGGCGTTGCCGTCGAGATCGGCGAGTGCTGCGAAGCCGTCGGCAAAGCCGTCGCGATCGCCGAAAAGCTCGCTCTTGTCGTTGATCTCGCCGTCGCCGTTGCGATCCCAGGCGAGCAAGGCGTCGTCGGGCGCGACCCAGCCGGCATGCTCGGCGAAGCCGTCCATGTTGAGGTCGAAGAGCGCGCGGCTCTCCTCCAGCGCGATGAGCTCGATCCCGTCGCCGTCCACATCGATGACCAATGGGGAGTTGGCGGGATTGTCGAAGGGGTCGAGCGGCGGGTGCCAGTTCGGATAGAACTGCCATGGCCCAAGGCCGCCGCCACCGCCGCCGCCGGGGCCAGGGCCGCTACCGCCGCCGCCGGGGCCACTGCCGCCTCCGCCGCCGGGACCACTGCCACCGCCGCCACCGCCGGAGCCGTCTCCAGAACCGCCGCCACCGGAGCCATCGCCAGTACCGCCGCCGGAGCCGTCACCGCTACCGCCGCCGCCTGGGCCACCTCCGCCGCCACCGCCGGAGCCGTCGCCCGATCCATCCCCGGATCCATCCCCCGGGCCGCCGCCCTGGTCCGCCTGGGAATTCTCCCAAGCGTCGGGGTCAAGGGGCTCGCCGTTCCTGCGCGCCTCCTGGCCCTCGTGAAAGGCGTCCGCCACGTGCTCGTTGAATTCCTTGTTGTAGGCATCGACGTAGGGGTCGCCGGTGTCCTCGGGCAGGAACTCGAACTCGCCGGGCTGGTCCGGATTGTTGTAGCCCTCTTCGAATGTCTCCTGCAGTCTCTCCTGGGCGGCCTCTTGGCCAAGCTCTTCGCGCCGGAGGTTGTAGCCGTCCTCCCACGCCTGGCGCAGGCCGTCGCGATAGGAGTCGGGCCCGCCGAACTGGTCCCAATAGTCGTGGGGCAGGGCCGTCGGCTGCTCCGCCGCGTCGCGCCCGTTCTGGAAGACCTCCGAATTCTCGTAGCCCATCTCGCGCCAGGTGTCTTCCCAGGCCTGCCGCGCCGCTTCGTTCACGGCCTCGTAGTAGGCGCGGGTCTCTTCGTTCGGTGCCGAATTGAGATCGAGCTCGGGGGGCTGCAAATCCCGCCTGTAGGCTGCCTGAGTGCCGTCGCGCGCACCGTCCCGGTGCCCGACGTCCCTGATTGCCTGCAACGTTTCCGAATCGAGCGGCATGTTGTCCTCCTTTGGAAATAGCCGGTCTCTCGCGCTCGCGGCCTTGCGGGCGCCGAACGCGTCGGCTTCCCTCGTGCTGGACCGGCGCGTCGGCCCTGCACCTAGGAAGCCAAGGCGCGCCACACCTGAGGATTTCCTGAAGGTTTTAGGAAGTTTTGCTCACTGTCCGCCCCCTGCCCCGTGAATAGCCCTTCACAGCCGGTGCGGCCCTGCTCAAGCCTCTTGCGGGCGCGGAGGCCTTAGCCTGGCGTGCCTTTGCGCCCGCGCCTTCCCACCTCTGCCGCCTTCTCCCGCTCCTCGGCCCAGGCGCGGCGCTGCTCCACCAGCGCTTGGCGGCGCCCCTCCTCCTCCTTGCGGCGGACCACGGCGGCAAGGTGGGCGAAGTGGGAGCGCACGGCGGCCCTAGCGGCGGCGGCCTCGCCTGCCTGGATGGCGGCGTTGATGGCCTGATGCTGGGCCAGCAGTTCCGCGCGCTCGGCCGGCTCGTCGTAGACCAGCGCGTGGTGGCGTTCGACGCCACGGCGCAGGAGCTCTTGCAGGCTGCGGGCGATCTGGATGGTGACGCGGTTTCCCGTCGCCTCGACGATGGCCATGTGGAACTCGGTGTCGAGCTCGACCTCGGCGGCCTGGTCGGCGCTCTCGCGGGCCGCGGCCATTTGGGCGGCGATGCGGGCGATTTCCTGGCGTTCGGCTTCGGTGGCCCGCTCGGCCACCAGGGCGGCTGCCTCACCCTCGAAGAGGGCGCGGAAATCCAGGTAGTCGAAGACCGCGTCGGGCGAGGCGTCCAGAAGGTCCACCAGTGGATCCAGCAATGCGCGGCCGACGCCCTCGGACACCCAGAGGCCCGAGCCGTGGCGGGAGACCAGCAAATCCTCGGAGACCAGAACCTGCAAGGCCTCACGCAGGCTCGTGCGTGAGATCCCCATGCGCTGCGCCAGCTCGCGCTCACCCGGCAAGGGGTCGCCGGGCCTCAGCACGTCGGCGGCGATGAGATCGCGGATCTGGGCAGCCGCCGCGGCGGCCAGATTGGGGGCATCGATGGGCTTGAACGGCATGGCTTGCCTTTCTGCTCTTGATCTGGTATGACCTCCATACCACTTTAGAGGTCTAGTGATCATACCATTAACGAACCGCGCCTGAAAAGCGGTATGCGAGGAGACGGGACGATGGGTTTGAAGAGCTGCAACAACGTGAGCGATTTCCGGGACTTGGCCAAGCGGCGGCTGCCGGCGCCGATCTTCCACTACATCGACGGGGCGGCCGACGACGAGGTCACCTACCGGCGCAACACCGAGGCCTACGACAGCTGCGATCTGGTCCCCAATGTCTTGAGCGGGGTGGAGGAGATCGATCTCTCCACCACGGTCATGGGCCAGAAACTCGCCATGCCCCTCTTCTGCTCGCCGACGGCCTTGCAGCGGCTCTTCCATCACCAGGGCGAGCGGGCGGTCGCGCGCGCGGCGGAGAAATTCGGGACGCTCTTCGGCATCTCCTCGCTGGGCACCGTCTCGATCGAGGAGATCGGTAAGTCGATTTCCACGCCGAAGATGTTCCAGCTCTACTTCCACAAGGACCGCGGGCTCACCAACGCCATGATCGAGCGCTGCATCGAGGCCAAGTTCGACGTGCTGGCGCTAACGGTGGACACCATTACCGGCGGCAACCGCGAGCGCGATCTTAGGACCGGCTTCACCTCCCCGCCCCGGCTCACCTTGAACTCCATGGCGAGCTTTGCGATGCGGCCGCGCTGGGCGATCGACTATTTAACGCACGAGAGGTTCACCCTGCCGCAGTTGGACGGCCACGTGAAGGAGGGCTCCAACATCGCGATCTCGGTCGGCGACTACTTCTCAAAAATGCTGGACCAGTCGATGGACTGGACGGATGCCGAGGCTGTCGCCAAGAAGTGGGGCGGCCAATTCTGCCTGAAGGGCGTGATGAGCGTCGCCGACGCCAAGCGCGCGGTCGATGTCGGGGCGACGGGCATCATGGTCTCCAACCACGGCGGCAGGCAGCTCGACGGCTCGCGCAGTCCCTTCGACCAATTGGCCGAGATCGTCGATGCCGTCGGCGACAAGATCGACGTCATCTGCGACGGCGGCATCCAGCGCGGTACCCATGTCCTGAAGGCGCTGTCGGTTGGCGCGAAAGCCTGCTCCGGCGGCCGGCTCTATCTCTATGCCTTGGCCGCGGCCGGCCAGGCGGGCGTGGAGAGGGCACTGGGCAACCTGAAAGCCGAGATTGAGCGCGACATGAAGCTGATGGGCGCCCGCTCGGTCGCCGAGCTCACGCGCGAGAACCTGCGCTATCACTAGGGCCGGCAAGGGCTCTTGCAAGTCTGCTTCGATCGGCAGGCGATCGCGGGTTGACCAAGCTGCAGCAAGCCCAGATTGGTCGAAATACTCTTTTTAGTATCGCGGGTTTGCTCTATACTCTCCTCTCGCAACGAGTCTGAACTGCCCATCAGGAAGCTTAACAAACAGCGCTACTTGTTTGTCGTTACTGTCAATGCCGAGATGCGGTGGCGATTTGAGCGCGATTGGTGAAGAGGGTGCTCGCCACCTCTTCCGCTTGTGGGCACAGGGCTCACCGCTTGGTCAAGGAGAGGAGACGTCGCGATGGCCGTCTACACGGGGACCGAATTTCCGGACACGCTGTTTGGCAGCAGCGAGAACGACGTCATGCTGGGCTACGCCGACAACGACACGCTCTATGGGCGGAGCGGCGCCGATATGCTCTATGCCGGCAGTGGAGACGATACCCTGCTGGGCGGCAGCGGGGCCGATTTCGGGGCCTACGGCGCCAGCGGCGCCGACTTGATTCACGGCCAGGATGGGGACGATGTTCTGGCCTCCGGCGGCAGCGGCGACGACAGGGTCTATGGTGGCAGCGGCGCGGACGTCGTCTTCAACGGTAACAGTGGCGATGACCGCCTGGACGGGGGCAGCGGTGACGACTCCTACTTTTTCGGTGGTTCCGGCGCAGACGAACTCTTCGGCGGTGATGGAGACGACGGGACCACTGGTGAGGAGGGCATTGCCGGCTTCGCAGGCTACTACGGGAACGACAGCCTCTTCGGGGGCAGCGGGAACGACGGCTTCTTCTACGGTGACACCGGCAGAGACAGCCTGTTCGGAGATAGTGGCAACGACTCCGTCTTCTTCGGAGGCAGCAGCGCCGACCGCCTCTATGGTGGCGATGGCCTGGACACCCTGAGCGGTGACAACGCCTCGGACCGCGCATTCGGTGGGCTAGACGCCGACACACTCTTCGGTCGGCAGGCGGGAGACAAGCTTTTCGGTGATAGCGGCGCCGACCTGCTCTACGGCGGCGGCGGCCGGGACAGCCTCTATGGCGGCAGTGGGGTCGACGACCTCTCGGGCGGAGCCTCCGACGATTCGCTCTACGGCGGTAGCGGAAGCGATGGCCTCGACGGCGGGCTTGGGGATGACCAGCTGTTCGGCGGCTCGGGTGAGGACAGCCTGTTCGGAAAATCCGGTCTGGACCAGCTCCACGGCAACGACGGCGGCGACGTCATTCAAGGCGGCAACTCGGACGATACGGCCTATGGCGGTGAGGGCGACGATACGCTTGCCGGCAACGACGATGCCGACACCTTGAGCGGCGGCAGTGGCGATGACCGCCTTTTCGGCGGCTATGGCGACGATGTCGCCATGGGAGGTGCGAACAATGACCGACTGAGCGGCGCCAGCGGTAGTGATACCCTGTTTGGCGGCAGCAGCACGGATCGTCTGATCGGCGGCTCCGGGGCCGACAGCTTCGTCTTTGCCGAAGACGGCAGCGGGCTGGAGGCCATCATCAACGACTTCACCTCCTGCGTCGGTACGCTTCCGGTGCCGGATTCCGACACCATCGTGTTGACCGTTTCCGGCAGCAGCGGCGCTTGGATCGGCGACGCCACCTTCGATGGCAGCGAGCCGCAGGCCCGCTTCGACGAGGCGAGCGAAAGGGTGCAGGTGGACGCAGACGGCGACGGCAACGCCGACTTCGAGATCGGGCTTGCCGGGATCACCCAGGTGGCCCAGCTGACCGCAACCGACTTCCTCTTCGTCGAGGCAGTCTAGTCGTCCGATTGCAACGCTTGGCCCCCAAGCGTTGCGTGAATCGACCCACCAAATCAGCAAGTTGGTGGAGCGGATCCCAGTCAGGTGAAGTCACCTGTCTGCGAGGCCCTGCTCTTCCGTAAGCGGTCCTTATGGACGTACCTCGTAGACGTAGAGCTTGGCTTCCTCGTCGCTCACCCACATAGAGGCGTGTGGACTGGGCGTCGTAGCTGACACCCTCCGCCTTCTCGATCACTCTGTATTTGCAGTCCTTGCCATAGCTCAGCGGCGCACTGTCGAGAACGCTTTCGGCCTTGAGGGAGTAGAGGTAGACCCGTTGCGCCTTGTCGCTGATGATCCAGAAGGCTGCCCTGGTCGCATCGTAACAGATGTCGGAGAAGTCGACCTTTTGGGCCGGGATGCCCGGATCATGGTGCACCCCAGGATCTACGAAACCCTTGCGCCGGTCGAGCAGCTGGTGACTGAGGATTTCCTTGAAATCCCGCGACAGCTCTATGAGGAGTCCCGGATCGCCTTCCTTCATCACGTAGGGCCTGTCCGAGGCGGTGTCCCAGGCAATGCCTTCAAGGCCCTTGTTTGCGTCGCCTCGCTCAAAGAAGTCCGCAATCAGACCCCAGTTGTCCATGTCCGCGAGGTTGAAGGTCTCGACGACCTCCTCCTTGTCGATATCCAGTTTCAAGATTGAGTTCTTGTCTTCGCAGACGGCATAGAGACACTTTCCGGCAGGATCAATCGTGATCCCCTCCAGGCCATCGACCTCCGTCTTGATCGACCTGCTCTTGCGAAGTCTTCCATCAAGGTCCAGCCGGAATACCATCTTGGTGTCGTCGCTTACGGTCCAGAAGCCATCACGGCTGGGGTCTAGGACAATCCCAGACGGCTCCCTCAGCCCTTCGTCCTTATTATCAATGTCGATCCGGTAGAGATAGGTCAGATTGAATGACATCGCTACACCCTCCCGATCAGCAGCCTATCTCATGCTACGAAGAATTGCACCAGTCAATGCAGGCTCCTATTGTGGCAGCTCGGTGGCCATTGCGATCTTAGTGTGATCGAGAGGATTGATCTCAGCGGCGGGCTCTCTCGCGGTGACGAGGCGGCCGTGGACTGCGTCGGTTCAGTCATGGAACTAGGGATCCATTTTCACTACTATGGCGCCATCGGCCCACAGCGCCCCTTCTTGCGCAGCGGTGAAACGCGATTCCATGAGGAAGGGGACCTCAGGACAATGGAGAGAGCAATGCTAAGAGGTTTTGGACTAGCCCTGCTGCTGACAATGGCCACCACCACGGTTTATGCAGCGGACTTGGTGCGCAAGACCAGCCCCCATTCGGTGCAGGTCACCGTGGATCGCTTGGCAGCAGCGGTAGAGGGCGCAGGTGCTACCGTGTTCGCCCGCGTCGATCACGCCGCCGGCGCCCAGTCCGTCGGCGCCGAGCTCCGCCCGACGGAGCTCTTGATCTTCGGCAATCCGAAGCTCGGCACGCCGGCCATGCAGGCGGCCCAGTCCGCCGGCCTCGATCTGCCTCTGCGCGTGGTCGTCTTCGAGGAGGCGGACGGCACCGTGGTGCTGGCCTATCATCCGCCGGCGCAACTGGCTGCCGATCACGGCCTGCCGGCGGACGCCCCTGTGTTGGCAAAGATGCAGGGTGCCCTGTCGAAGCTGACCGACAAGGCGGTTTCCGAGTGATTTGGGAGTCATAGCGCCTGGGTTACCTCGATCGCTTGAAGCACAGCGTGTAGACGATCGCAGGACGGTTTTTGGCGCAACCGGCATGGGCCACCTCCCGGACACCGACAGGATCCATCGGTACCCGGAACGCCGAACTTGTTGGCCGCGGCTGGCCAGGCGCCCGTGGAGAAAGTACTCGGCAATCTCAGGCGCCGGGGTCGAACGCGAAATGAAGCTGATCGGTAGCCGTGATGGTGCGTGAGGGCGAGCCTTTGCCGCCCCTCCACCAGGTTTAGCGGACCGCGCAACGCAAGAATTAGCAGATAGACTCTGTTGCTGAAGGGAGCACCTAGCCTTTCGGTTAGTGCGCCTAAACATGTGGCCAGGTTTCGGCATCTGAATTCGAGAGGTAATGTGCAGATAAGCAGCCGCTAGAACTCTCGTCTAACGGGGACTCGCGACGGGTCGGGGGGATGGCCGGGTCGTGCCGCTCCAGGCCTCGGGGCCGCATCCGGGAGCACAGAGGACAAGACGGGGCACCCCGGAAAGGCATAGACGATGGCATTTATTCCAGGCACCACGGGGCCGGACACGCTCTCTGGCTTCATCAGCACCGATACCATTCTGGGCTACGACGCCGACGACACGCTCTATGGACTCAATGGCGGCGACAGGCTGTACGGCAACAACGATGCCGACCGTCTCTTTGGCGACAGCGGATTCGACAGGCTCTATGGCGGTCTAGGCCTGGACAGGCTCTACGGGGGGGCGGGCAACGACCGCCTGGTGGCTTTGAGCCAAGCGGAGATCGTCGCCGGGGACAGCTTCGACGGCGGCGATGGCACGGATTACCTGATCCTGCAAGAGGGTGCCAGCCTGCCGGCTGGCATAACGCAATCTTCTATCGAGATCCTGGCTCGTTACGGCACCAGCGCAAACGACACGCTGACGGGCGATGATCGTATCAATGTACTGAAGGGCCTCAATGGCGCGGACAGGCTCTACGGCATAGGCGGAAATGACCGCCGCTTCTTCGGAGGCAGCGGTGATGACAGCCTCTCCGGCGGTAGTGGGAACGACAGTCAATTCTATGGAGGGAGCGGCGACGACAGACTCTCGGGTGGCAGCGGCACTGACACCCGATTCGATGGAGGCAGCGGTGCCGACCTCCTCTACGCAGGCGATGGTGCCGACCGAGGCCTGGACGGTGGTAGCGGCGCCGACGGCCTCTTCGGAGGCAGCGGAAACGACAGCTTCTTTGACGGTGACGACGGAGACGATCTCCTCTACGCAGGCGATGGTGCTGACCAAGGCCTTGATGGTAGCAGCGGCGCGGACGGCCTCTTCGGAGGCAGCGGAAATGACAGCAACTTTGACGGAGACGACGGAGACGACAGCCTTTCAGGCGGCGATGGTAACGACAGAGCCTTCTTCGGGGGCAGCGGCAATGACGCCCTCTACGGCGGCAGCGGGGTGGACAGTCAGCACAGCGGGGGAAGCGGTAACGACCGCATCTTCGGCGGTCATGGCGACGACAATCAGCTCGAAGGTGGCTCCGGTAACGACAGCCTCTTCGGTGGCAGTGGAGCAGATAGCCTCTTCCTGGGTAGAGATGGCGACGACACTGCCTTCGGTGGCAGCGGAAGCGATAGGCAGTTCTCCGGCGCGTCCGGCGCCGACCTCGCCTACGGTGACGGCGGCGACGACAGCGGGTTCAATGGAAACGACGGAGATGACGGCCTCTTCGGCGGCAGCGGTGCGGACTCCGGCTTCTTCGGCGGCAACGGAGCCGATCGCCTCTACGGCGGTAGCGGCGATGATAGCGGCTTCTTCGGCGGCAGCGGTGTCGATCGCGCGTTCGGCGGCAGTGGTAGCGATACCGGCTTTTTCGGAAGCTACGGCGACGACAGAGCCTACGGTGGCAGTGGAGACGACGTTAGGTTCTTCGGCAGCGACGGTGCGGACTCTTTTGCCGGCGGTGCAGGAGACGATCTTTCCCTGTTCGGCGGCAGCGGAGCGGACAGCCTGGCCGGCGACAGCGGTGCCGACCAGCTCTACGGCGGCCGGGGGGCGGATCGGGTCGAGGGAGGCTCGGGCGACGATGTTCTGATGGTCCTGAGCCAGCAGGAAGTCACCGGCGGCGACGTCTATGACGGCGGCGACGGCAGCGACACGCTGATCCTGGAGGAGGCCGCCAGCCTGACGGCCGGGGTGACGCTCGCCTCCATCGAGGCGCTCAGCCGCTACGGCACCGACGGCGGCAACACTCTGGACGGAGACGATCGCCGCAACGTCCTGAAGGGTCTCAGCGGCGCCGACCGGCTGTCGGGCGGCAAGAACCGCGACAGCCTCTACGGGGGCTCGGGCGACGACATCTTCGTGGTGGCGAGCCAGATGGAGCTGACCGCGGGCGAGGTCTTCGACGGCGGTGCTGGAACCGACACCTTAGTTCTGAACGGCGGTGCCAGCCTGCCCACGGGCGTCACCCTGATTTCGGTCGAGGTCATCCTCGCCGGCGTCACCGTCAGAGGATCCAGCGGCAACGATGCGCTGACGGGCAGCGACTACAGCGATTTGCTCTGGGGCGGCGCTGGCGCCGACAGCCTCTACGGCCTGGGCGACGATGACGGCCTCTTCGGCGGTGACGGAAGCGACGAGATCTACGGAGGCTCGGGCAGTGACAGCGCCAGGGGCGGCATGGGTGACGACAGGATGACCGGCGGCTCCGGCGGCGACATCCAGATCGGTCAAAAGGGCTTCGACAGCCTCTTCGGCGGCAGCGGCGCGGATTCTCTTTACGGCGGTCATGACAATGACCGTCTCTACGGTGGAGAAGGCGACGACGACCTCCGAGGCGATGGCGGCAGGGACAGGCTCTACGGAGGAAGCGGCCAAGACAATTTGATGGGCGAAGGCGCGACCGACAGCCTCTATGGGGGCAGCGGCGCCGATCATCTCTACGGCGGCATCTCCGATGACGAGCTTTTCGGCGGCGCCGACCTCGATCGGCTTCACGGCGGCAAGGGAAACGACGTTGCAAAAGGCGGAGACGGTGACGACTATGCCTACGGTGAGG
>CAXXGD010000055.1:0-109645 GCA_963669385.2 Rhodospirillales bacterium | reverse complement strand
ATCCGGGCGGCCTGCAGCAAGGCTTCGTCGCCGATGCTGACGTCGCGACGGCGCTTGAACTTGGGGTCCAGGATGCCGACGGTCTTGCCTTCGACCTGACGCATGAAGCCGGAGGGCTCGCCACCCTTGCTCTCATAGTACTCGATCAGCTTGCGGCAAAGCTCCGGCTCGAAGACGCGCGGGCAACTCCATCACCGGGGCCCAGTTTGCTTGGCGGCCTTCGAAGGGTGCCAGCGCGCAGGCGCGGGCCGCCCCCAGAACCTGCTGCAGGTGGGTCTTGGGGTCGGTGATCGGGATCACCCGGAGAGCCGCAGGCGCGGGTCGATGATGAAGGTCTGCGGCTTGAAGGCCGGCAGGGGGTTGTCCTGCGAATAGGACAAGACGCCGAAGGATTTCCGCCAGGGTCTTGTCGAAATCCAGAAGAGCACGAAGGTCGGCCGCTCCTCCAGCTTGCGCTCGCTCTCGTCGCGCGGGTCGTTGGAGACGCCGCAGAAGATCGGGCCGTTGTCGCGCGTGGCCTCGGCTGCTTGCTGGATGGAGGAGATCAGCTCGCGTGCGGCCGGGCTCGCCGCCGACCCGAAGAAGGTAAGCGCGATCGGCCGACCGCCCAGCGTCGAGAAGCTAAAGCTGGGGTTACGCGGCGAGGGGCGCAGAAAAGCGCGGGACCGCCTCGTACATGCGTGGCGGCGAGGGCGGGGTGGGATCGGGCGAGATACCGCCGACCTTGACGTACCCCTTCTTCTTCTTCTTGGGCTCTGCCGGCGCGCCGTCTTGGCCTCGCCGCCCGCGGGCGGCGGGACCGCCAGCTCATTTCGACCGGGTTCATAGTCGGTGCTTCGTTACTCATTGCGATGCTCCCAAGCGCACAAAAGTCAGGGACTCTCTACCAAACATCCTAAGGTGTTTCCAAGAAATTGGGAAGCTTCCGCCAGACAGAGATTTAGCTCTCTTCCGTCCGGCTTCACCATCCCCTGCCGACCTCCTGACCACATAACTCCACATGAGCCTTGTTCCGAGCCTGGGTGACGGGTGGGCCGGATCGCTCCGGCCCGCCCAGCCCTTTGGCCTCAGCTCAGCTCCCTCTCCACCTGGTCGATGGCTTTTTTGGCCATCTCTGCCAGCTGGTCGATCTCGCCGCGGGTTATCACGAGCGGCGGCGAGAACACCATCGTGTCCCAGCAGGCCCGCATCATGAGGCCGCCGGCAATCATCACGTCACGCACCTTGGTGCCGGTCTTGCCGGCCTCCTCGGAGCGCTTTTGGATGCCGTCGGGCACTTTCAGCTCGATGGCACCCATCAAACCCTTCACCCGGACCTCCTCGACCAAGGCGTGGCCAGACAAGGCTTGGGTCAAGGTCTCCAAGAGGTAGGGGCCGACGTCTTCGCGCACGCGCTCGACCAGGCCCTCTTCCTCGATGATGCGGATGTTGGCCAGCGCCACGGCCGTTGCCACAGGATGGCCGTCATAGGTGTAGCCATGCTGGAACTCGCCGCCCTTGTCCATCAGCACCTGGGCCACACGCTCGTGCACCATCAACGCGGAAAGCGGCAGATAGCCCGAGCTGATCCCCTTGGCCAGGGTCATGAAGTCCGGCTCGATGCCGAAGCTTTGGCTGGCAAACCAGTTGCCGGTACGCCCGAAGCCGCAGATGACCTCGTCCGCGACCAGCAGAACATCGTGCTTTTTGCAGATGCGCTGGATCTCGGGCCAGTAGCTGTCAGGCGGAATGACGACGCCGCCGGCGCCCATGATGGGTTCGCCGATGAAGGCGCCCACGCGCTCCGGCCCCAACTCCAGGATCTTATCCTCCAGCGCCTTGGCGGCGCGCCGGCCAAAGTCCTCGGGCGTCTCGCCCGGCTTGCCGTAGTGATACTGGTAGGGCGGCATCACATGGACGAAGCCCGGCAAGGGCAGGTCGGAGATCTTGTGCATCGCGCTCATGCCGCCCAGGCTGGCAGCCGCCATGGTGGAGCCGTGATAGCCCCACTCGCGCGAGATGATGATCTTCTTCTCCGGCCGCTCCATCAGGTTCCAGTAGCGGCGTACCAGGCGGACCATGCTGTCGTTGGCTTCGGAGCCCGAGGAGCCGTAGAAGGCCTTTTCCAGGCCCTTGGGCGCGATCTCCGCCAGCTTCTCGGACAATTCCGCCACCGGCGGGTGCGCGGTCTTGAAGAAGGTGTTGTAGTAGGGCAGCTGCAGCATCTGGTCGTAGGCGACCTGTGCCAGGCGCTTGTCGCCGTAGCCGATATTCACGCACCAAAGTCCGGCCATGCCGTCCAGGATCTGCTGGCCTTCGCTGTCCTGCAGCCAGCACCCCTCTGCCTTGACGATGATCCGCGCACCGCCGCCGTCGCCGAGCTCCTTGTAGTCGGTGAAGGGCGCCAGGTGATGGCGCAGCTCCAGGTCCTTCCAGTGACGGGTCGTGTTGCGTAGCGGCTCGTTCATCTCTCTTTCCTCCAGTTCTTGCGATCGATTTCCACCAAACATGCCTTTCCTGGCCGTCCTAAATGAGGAAGCCGATACGGGCGCAGAGGATCAGCAGATCGCTGTGGAGGGTTCTGGCCGTCATTGGGTCAAGTCTGAGGCGTCGCGTATCAGTCCGAATTGATCTCGATCAAACGTTCAGCAAAAGGTGCTCTCGCTCCCAAGAGGAGATCACTTGCTGGTACTCGGCGAGCTCCGCTTCCTTCACCGCGACCACCGCGGCCACGAAATCCTCGCCCAGGATCTCCTTTATATGGCGGTTGCCACCGAAGCGATACAAGGCATCTTGCAAGGTTCTGGGCAAGGTATGGGCCAAGCGGTAGGCGCTGCCCTTCACGTCCCGCTTGGGCTTCAGGCCTTGCGTCATGCCGAGATAGCCGCAGGCGAGAGAGGCGGCGATCGCCAGATAGGGGTTGCAGTCCGCCCCGGCCAGGCGGTTCTCGACCCGGCGGTCCCTGGCGTCCGAGCGCGGCACGCGCAGACCGACGGTGCGGTTTTCCATGCCCCACTGGGTGTTGATCGGCGCATCGGAATTGCGCACCAGCCGACGGTAGGAGTTCACGTTCGGGCCCAAGAGCGGCATGACGGCGGGCAGGTATTTCTGCAGGCCGGCGATGTGGGAGAGGAAGAGCTTGGTGTTGCGGCCGTTGGAGCTGTGCGCGAAGAGGTTCTCGCCGGTCTCGCGGTCGACCACGCTTTGGTGGATGTGCATGGAGCTGCCGGGTTCGCCCTGCATCGGCTTGGCCATGAAGGTCGCGTAGACCTTGTGCCGCAAAGCCGCCTCGCGCACGGTGCGCTTGAAGAGGAAGGCCTGATCGGCGAGGTGGAGTGCGGGGCCGTGGTTGAAGTTCATCTCCATCTGCGCCGCGCCGGCCTCGTGGATCAGCGTGTCGATGTCGATGTCTTGCGCATCGCAGAAGTCGTAGACGTCCTCGAAGAGGGGATCGAACTCGTTGACGGCGTCCAGGCCGTAGGCTTGGCGCGAGGTCTCGCGCCTGCCGGAGCGGCCGATCGGCGGGATCAGGGGATAGTCGGGGTCGGTGTTGACGTCGACCAGGAAGAACTCCAGCTCGGGCGCCACGATCGGCTGCCAATCCTCGGCCTTGTAGAGATCGAGCACCCGCTTCAGCACGTAGCGCGAGGCAATGGCGATAGGCTCGCCGTCGAAAGAGAAGGCATTGCAGATGACCTGAGCGGTCGGCTCGCCGTACCAAGGCACCAGGCGGATGGTCTTGGCGTCGGGCACCAGGTAGATGTCGCCAACCGTCTCGGAAATCACCGGTTCGACCGGATAGCCGCCGGTGACGGTCTGGCTGAAAACGCTGTCGGCGATCCTGAGGCCTTCCGAGCGCATGCCCTTCAGAAACTTCTGGGCCGGCAGGATCTTGCCCCGGGCGATGCCGGCCATGTCCGGGATCAGGCACTCGACCTCGTCGATTTGTCGGTCTCGGAGGAACTGGTCGATGGGATGCATCTTTGATCTCGAAACTGTGACTCTGCTCTCCAGCTATGCCGCAAGCACTGGCGGCAATCGTTTCCTCCCGGCATTCTACCAGGCCAATTCCGTCATGGTGCAGTTCAAGCCGCTGCCGATACTCATAAGCGCGACCCGCGCGCCGCGAAAGAGGCGTCCGGCCTCCGCGGCCTTCGAAAGTGCGATCGGTACCGCTGCCGGACCGACGTTGCCGTACTCGGGGTAGATGGCCAGAGCCTTGCCGGGCGACAGCTTCAGTGCTGCCAGCACGCGCTCGCAGTGTACTTTGCTGACTTGGTGCAAGACCACCTCGTCGAGCCTTTCAGGCGACCAGTCGAGCCGGTCACGGGCCAGGTCCCAGGTCCGACGGGCAAGGTCTATACCGGCCACAATGAGCCGCCGGCTGTCGGTCTCCATATGGTCGACTTGGCCGCGGCATAGATCGCGGTGCTCGCTGGCCGCCAAGCTGACGCTTCCGACGAGGCGAGGCGCTGCAGGTGCCTCGTCGGCCCGGCCCAGCACCATGGCCGCTGCACCGCTGCCCAGAGTCAGCGTGGCGAAGTGCTGCTGGAAGTCCTCTATCGTGGTCTCGTCACGCGCCAGCCGAGCCAGCGTCTGGTCCACCACAAATCGGCTGCTCTCGGCGTCGACGACGAGGCCGTAGGCAACCTGGCCGCGATCGATCATGCCGCCGATGATGTCCATGGCGGTGATGAAACCCAGGCAGGCGTTGACCACGTCGAAGTTGACGCAAGTGGAGCCCAAACCCAGCTTGCCGTGCACGATCGCAGCCGTCGAAGGCTCGACATAGTCCCGGCAGACCGAGCTGTTGATCAACACGCCTAGGCTTGTGCGTTCCAGACCCAGTTGCCCCAAGGCCCGTTCGGCTGCCCAGGCGGCCGCATCCGACGGTTGCACGCCTTCGTCCCAGAAACGCCGCGCGCGAATGCCGGACAGGCCGTCCAGGAGTCCCGGCTGCAGCTGCAGTCGACGCAACGTCTTTTCGATGCGCCGCTCGAGCATCGCGGAGGCCATGCGGTGCGGCGCATCGATATGCGCAAGGCTCAGAAGCGCGACGTTTGTGAACTTCATACCCGCTGCTCTTGGTTTCGCGGCATGCCTGCCAGTTTCGATCGGGAGGCGAGAGCGGTTCGGCAGGGACCCGCTTGGTCAGCAGATTCGCTGACGTGTCTGACATGATCCGTCAAGCCTACAGCTTCCCGAGTGAGCATTGATGGGCTGCGTCACTGCGGAGCTGCTCTTCGGCCTCGTTCGCTATAGGATCCGCGGCGCGGCGGGTTTGAGGGCGCCGGTGATGGCGAAGTTGGAAGCGGACATGAGCGCGGAGGATCCGAAGAGCTGGTATCAGGCGGACCTGCCCGATGCACCCGGCTATCCGGCGCTGGAGGGGGACCGGGAGGCGGAGGTTTGCATCGTTGGCGGCGGCCTGGCAGGGCTCACGTTGGCCATGGAGCTCGCGCGAGCGCAGCGTTCCGTCGTGTTGCTGGAAGCGCAGCGGGTGGCCTGGGGGGCGTCGGGGCGCAACGCCGGTTTCGTCCTTCCGGGCTTCGCCCAAGGCATGGAGGCGGTGGTCCAAAAGGTGGGGCCGGATGCCGCCAAAGCCCTCTATCGCCTCTCGAGCGAGGGCGCGTGCTATGTGCGGGACAAGATCGCCGAGCTCGATCCCGGGCTTGAAATGGGCCGGGGCTTCCTCTTGGCCATGCGGGTCGCGGACGAAGCGGGTACGCGTCGCTATGCGGAGGCACAGGCCCGTGATTATGGCCGAGTTCTGGAGGTCTGGCCTGCCGAGAAGACCAAGGGCGTTCTGGTCAGCCCGCGCTATCACGAGGCCCTCTACGAGGCGGCCGGCTTTCATATTCAACCCTTGGCCTATGCGCGCGCGCTGGCCGGCGCGGCGGTGAAGGCGGGCGCCGTCATCTGCGAGGCGAGCCCGGTCGGCCGACTGCAAAAGGCCGCTGGCGGGCATCTGGCCCGGACTGCGAAGGGGTCTGTGCGGGCCAAACATCTGGTGCTCTGCACCAGCGGCTACGGCGGCCGCCTCTACAAGCCGGTGGACCGGGCGATCTTGCCGGTGGCGACCTACATTGCCGTGACCGAACCCTTGGCGGAGAGGCTGGATCAAGCGATCAAGACCGAGGCGGCGATCGCCGACACCAGGCGCGCAGGCGACTACTACCGCCGCGTCGCGGGGGACCGGCTGCTGTGGGGCGGGCGTATCACCACGCGGCAGATCCCGCCGCGCCGCCTGGCGGGGCTGATGGCCGGCGACGTGGCGCAGGTCTATCCCCGATTGGCGGGGGTCCGCATGGACTACGCCTGGTCGGGCCTGATGGGCTATTCGCTGCACAAGATGCCGCTGATCGGCGAACTGGAGCCCGGTATCTGGGTGGCCTCCAGCTTCGGCGGCCACGGCCTCAACACCACCGCCATGGCCGGCATGCTCCTTGCCAAAGCCCTGGCTGACGGCGATGACGAATGGCGCCGCTTCGCCGCCTATGGCGCCCGCTGGGGCGGCGGGCCCTTCGCGCGGATCGGGGTGCAGGCCACCTATTGGACGATGCAGGCGCTCGACCGCTTCGACGAGCGGCGCAAGGCGGCTTGATACCTCCTAGGACGTTCGAATCAGAGGCTCGTTCAATCCGAACAGGCCGCGTGGCCGCCAGATCAGGACCAGCACCAGGGCGACGGCGACGATGACCTGGGTCAGGCCGTAGAGGCCCAGGTTCTCCTCCACCGGCCGCAAGGCCTCGGTGCCAAGGCTGATGGCCAGGGCTGCCAGGATGGCGCCCAGGATGCTGCCCATGCCGCCGACCACGATCATGGCGACCAGGTTGAAGGAGAGGATGAGGCCGAAGGACTTGGGCGTCATCACCGCCACCACGTGCGGCAGCAGCGCACCGGCAAAGCCCGCCATGGCGGCGCCCAGGGTGAAGGCGGTCAGTTTCAGGCGGAAGGCCTCGATGCCGAAGCAGCGCGCCGCCATCTCGTTCTCGCGCACCGCCAGCATGGCGCGGCCGATGGAGGCGTGCTTCATGCGCCAGCAGATGACGATGACCAGGAAGGTGCTGACGGCGATGATCGGCAGGTCGGCCAGGCGCGGTATCCCGGTCAAGCCGCGCCCGCCACGGGTCAGCCCGTCGAGATTGAGCGCCAAGGTCTGGACGATGATGATCAAGCCCAGGGTGGCGACCGCCAGGTAGTGGGTCTTGAGCCGCAGCAGGGCGACGCCGGCCAGCCTGGCGAAGAGGGCGGCGACCAGCGCTCCGATCAGGGCGGCCGCCGGCAGTGGCCATTGCACGCCCTCGAAGAGCGGCAGCAGATCGGGCATGGCGAAGGACTTGCGCCCGGCGGGGTAGGTGAAGGCGACGGCGACATAGGCGCCCAAGGTCATGAAGGCCGGATGGCCCAGGCTGAAGAGGCCGGTGAAGCCGTTGGTCATGGTGAGGCTGACCGCCAGCATGACGTTGATCAGGGCCAGCTTCGCCAAGGTCTTGGCGTAACCGTCGCCATAGCGCTCGAGGAGGACGACCGAGATCGCCAACAAGGCCGCCAAGGCCACGGCGGCCCAGAGGGGAGGGACGCGGGCGGCTCTCATGCGCGCTCCTCCTCCTCGCGGCCGAAGAGGCCTTGCGGGCGCACCAGCAGGATCAGGATCATCAGCACGAAGACGAAGCCGTCGCGGTAGCCGGACCATGACGGCGGCGTGAAGCCGACGAAGGCGACCTCGGCGAAGCCCAGGAGGTAGCCGCCGACCACCGCACCCATGATCGAGCCGACGCCGC
Organism: Rhodospirillales bacterium; assembly: GCA_963669385.2. GTDB lineage: Bacteria > Pseudomonadota > Alphaproteobacteria > Kiloniellales > JACOMY01 > JACOMY01. The sequence goes on along the minus strand of CAXXGD010000055.1, from coordinate 101,882 downwards.
CGATGATGGTGGCGACGAACGCCTTTAGGCCGGGGACCAAGCCCATCAAGGGGTCGATCTGGCCGAACTTGCCGCCCCAGAAGAGGCCGGCCAGGGCCGCCAAGGCGCCGCCGAGGCCAAAGGCCGCCAGCACCGCGCGATTGGCGGAGATGCCCATCAGCTGGGCTGCCAGCATGTTTTCCGACAAGGCCCGCATGGCGATGCCCAGGCGCGTCTTCTTGACGAAGAGCGCCAGCGCCAGGGCCAGGCTCAGCGTTACCGCGGGAATGACGATGTCGATCAGTCCCACCTCGGCGGGGCCCAGTGCCACACGGGTGCGAAAGACCTCGGGAAAGAGGAAGTTGCGCGGCTGACCGCCCAGGATCAGCAAGCCCAGGTTCTGCAGCGCCACCGAGACCGAGAGGGTGACGATGAAGCCGGTGATCATCGGCGCGTCGCGGATCGAACGGAAGGCCAAGCGCTCGATGGCGCCGCCGGCGGCGAAGCCGCCCAGCATCACCAGGATCGGAATCGCCGCCCAAGGCGCATAGCCGCCGGCGACCAGGCCCAAGGTCAGAAAGGCGCCAATCATCATCAGATCGCCGTGGGCGAAGTTCACCAGGCGTATGACACCGTAGATCAGAGAGAAGCCAACCGCGACCAAGGCATAGAGCGATCCCAGGGTCAGCCCGTTCACGATCTGCTGGATCAGGTAGTCGCTCACGTCGCGACCCCCAGGTAGGCTTCCAGCACGGAGCTCTTCTGCAGAAGGTCTTGGCCGCTGCCGCTTTCGACGATGCGGCCGCCGGCCATGACGTAGCCGCTGTGGGCGATCTCCAAGGCCAGCATGGCGTTCTGCTCGACGATGAGCTGGGTGACGCCGCGCTCTCGATTGAGCGCCACCAGCGTGTCGATGATGCGCTCCGTCATCATCGGCGCCAGCCCGAGCGATGGCTCGTCCAGCAGCAGAACCTTGGGCTCGGCCATCAAGGCGCGGCCGATCGCCAGCATCATCTGCTCGCCGCCCGAGAGGCCGCCGGCAGACTGCTTCAGCCGCTCGCCCAGGATGGGAAACAGCACAAAGACTTCCTCCATCAGCCGGCCGACCGCGGCGCGGTCGCGGTTAAGGTAAGCGCCCAGGCGCAGATTCTCTTCGATGGTGAGCTTGGCGAAAATCTGCCGACCCTCCGGGCAGTGCACCAGGCCGGCGGCGACCAGCGCGTCCGGCGCGGTGCGGCCGATATCCAGGCTGCCGCTGGGCAGATCCAGATAGGCCTTGCCGCCGCGCAGCGGCAAGAGGCCGGAGAGCGTCATCAAGGTGGTGGTCTTGCCGGCACCGTTGGCGCCCACCAGTGCGGCGATTTCGCCCTCGGCGACGGAGAAGCTGACGGCATCCAGCACGCGGGTGGAGCCGCGCACCACCGTGACCTCTTCAAGCCTCAGCATGGCGCGCTCCCTGGGTGTCGCTGCGGCGCCGGCCCAAATAGACGTCGATGACCTTGGGATCGGCCAACACCTCGCCCGTCAGCCCATGGGTCAGCACTTCTCCCTTGTCCAGGACCACCACGCGGCGGCAGAGTGCGGCCACCATCGGTACATTGTGCTCAACCAGCACGATGGTGAGGCCCTCGTTCTGGTTGAGGCGGCGGATCAGCTCCGACAGGCTGGTCTTCTCGCCCTGGTTCATCCCGGCCGCCGGTTCGTCGAGCAGCAGCACCTTGGGTTCGGCGGCCAGTGCGCGGGCAATCTCCACACGTCGCCGGTCGCCATAGGATAGGGCGTCTGCACGCCTGTTCGCCAGCGCCTCCAGACCGGTCGACTCCAGCGCGCGCTCCGCCAAGGCGCGGATCGAAGCCTCGCTGGCACGCGCGCCGGGCAAGCCCAGGACGGCCCTTGCGAGACCGGTGCCGTGCTTGGCATGGGCGCCTGCCATGACGTTCTGCAGGACGGTCAACTCGTCGAAGAGGCGGATGTTCTGAAAAGTTCGGCTCAGTCCCAGCTTGGAGCGCGCTTCCGGGCTGAGGCGCGTGATGACGCGATCTTGAATACGCACCTCGCCGCCACTTGGCTTCAGCACCCCGGTCAAGAGGTTGAAGGCCGTCGTCTTGCCCGCCCCGTTGGGGCCGATGAGGCCCAGCAGATCGCCGTCGACCAGCGACAGGCCGAAGTCGCTCAGCGCCACCACGCCCCCGAAGGTCTTGCGGAGCGCGCTTGCGGTCAGGAGGGGAGACTGCGCAGTGGATGCCATGCAGGGACGAACAATATAGGAGATTCCTGCTTCTTCAAGCGGATATGTATCAAATGCTTCGTAGCTCCGATGGTTTGCCAGCGGCCTCGATTGCCGATCACGTGACTGCTCTAGCGAATGCGGCAACGACAAGGAACAGTGGTACCAGCCCTTACCGGCAAGGCCAGATTGGCTGCAACGTTTTGTGTAGCGTTCTTGCTCGCCGTTCCACCATCATTGTAGGCTGCAGTGTCCAGAACTCAGCGAGGAGGAAGCGATGACCATAATCTACGGGCAGCCCTACGATCAGACGCTAACCGGGACGAACAACGTCGACACCATCTTCGCCAACTCCGGGAACGATGTTGTCTATGGTCTGGCAGAGGACGATTCGCTTTACGGGGACAGCGGCAACGACTCCATCTACGGCGGGCTTGGCAGAGACACTGTGTCCGGCGACGACGGCGCCGACACCTTGCGGGGTCAAAGCGGCGGCGACCTGGTCTATGGTGGCGCGGGCAGCGATCTCCTCTATGGTGATCGCGCAGCCGACATCATCTTCGGGGGGGCAAGCCGCGACACTGTCTACGGAGGCGATCGAAGAGATACGATATCGGGTGATACCTCTGCCGACACCATCGATGGAGGAGTTGGAAACGATTATCTCTACGGCGGCGCCGGCCTCGACGTGATCTTCGGCTATTTCGGCAGGGACACCATAGACGGTGGCAAGGCTGGTGACCGTCTCTATGGCGATCACGGCAACGATGACTTGCGTGGTGAGAGAGGAAACGATCTCCTCTACGGTGGATTCGGCCACGACACGATCGCCGGCGGCAGTGGTAACGACTCGGCCTTCGGCTATGTGGACAATGATACAATCCTCGGTCGTGAGGACAGCGACGTTCTGGATGGCGGTCGTGGAGATGACACGCTTGACGGCGAGACCGGGGCCGACATTCTCTTTGGCGCGATCGGGAACGACTTTATCAAAGGCGGCGAAGGGCAGGATGGCCTCTACGGATTCGAAGGCACCGACCTCTTGATGGGGGAGACCGGGCACGATCGCATCGCCGGCGGATCCAGCGTCGACGTGGCCTATGGCGGCCTGGGGCACGACTATGTCTGGGGCGGGAACGGCGGCGACTTTCTGCATGGCGATCGCAACAACGACACCATCTACGGTGACCGCGGCAACGACTTCATCAGCGGTGGCTCGGGTATCGATGTCCTGACCGGTGGATCGGGCCAGGACACCTTCTTCTTCGGCTATGAAGGCAAGAGCACGGAGGCCATCGTCACCGACTTCATCTCCCACGTGACCGATCCGGGCGCCGGCGATGCGATTGAGCTTGTCGTGGCGGGGGGAAGCGGCACCTGGATCGGCAGCGACACCTTCGATGGCAGCGGCCCGCAGGCGCGCTTTAGCAACAGCCGTGATGCCATCGAGGTGGACACCAACGGCAGTGGTTTCTCCAACTTCGCAATCATCTTGAGGGGCATCACCAATGCCGAGCAGTTGACGGCGACGGATTTCATCTTCAGCTAGAGGCCCGATGGGACGTACCTGGGCATAGCCGGAACGCGGATGAGTTTAGCGAAACGCGCGCTCTTGGCCGATGACGAGCCACCGGCGTTCTTGGAGGAAAACCCAGACGGCGGCAGTGCTCTGGTGCTGGTCTGCGAGCATGGCGGCAGGCGATTGCCGCGAGCGCTGGGCCGGCTGGGGCTGGAGGAGAAGGACCTCGCCAGGCATTTCGCCTGGGACATCGGCGCGCTGGATTTGGCAAGAGAACTGTCGACCGCGCTGGATGCCGTGCTGGTGCATCAGCCCTACTCTCGCCTCCTGTGCGACTGCAATCGACGGCCGGAGGCGGCGAGCTTTATCCCGCTGGAGGGCGAGGGGACGCCAATTCCGGGGAACCAGACCCTCGGAGAGGGTGACCGGGCGCAGCGCGTCCGTTCGGTCTGGCGGGCCTTTCACGATGGCCTGCGTGCGCTCCTCGATCGGCGTCTCGAACAAGGGAGAAACACCCACCTCGTCTCGATTCATAGCTTCACGCCGGTCTTTTTCGGTGAGCCGCGACCTTGGCGCGTAGGCGTCCTCTACGACCGCAACCGCGATCTCTCACCGGCGCTTTACGAGACGCTGGAGGCGCGCTTTGGCCAAGAGGCGGGTCTCAACCAGCCCTATCGGATGAGCCGGGAGGAGGATTACACCTTGCCGGTGCACGGCGACGACCGCGGCCTGCCCTGCGTCGAGATCGAGGTCAGGAACGATCAGCTGGTCGATCGAGCCGGGGTTGGCGCGTGGTCTTCCTTGCTTGCCGCATCTCTGCGAGAGGCCTGCGCCAAGGCAGGACTGCCAGGAGCTGGCCTCAAGGGCCGGACAGGGTGGCCGCTGGGTTGAGGCGGGCGCCTCTACCAACGGCCGAGGCAATAACTGTCGTACCTAACTCGCGGCGGGAGTCCCACGATTTCTATGGAGATCAGAACGCTCCAGCGAGCGCTCAACTGACCGCTCTCCAGGTGCCCGGTTGCGGGAGCAGGTACTCTAAGCCGGCGCTGTCACGCACCGTGGCCACGATGTCGCAGGCAATGGAGACACGCAGATCATCGCTTTGATTGCGTGGGATCTCGTGCAGCACCTTCGAGGGAAAGATCAAGACGTCGTCCTCCTTCGGCTCGACGTAGATCTTCTGCGTGTTGATCTGCTGGACTTCCTTCAGAATGCCGGCCTGCGCCATGGTGTTGTTGAAGAGGTTCGGAGCGAATTGATTGGGGGCCTCCTTGTCGATGAAGGAAATCCCGCTCGAGTCCGGTGGCTTCTTGAGGTAGTAGACCAGACTGATGTGCGACTGCATGTGGCCATGGGCCTGGGTGGAGTCGCCGCGGCGCGAGAGCGTGCCCCACGAGCGGGTAAAGTAGAGAGACATTCGCTTTTGATCGATGCGAAACACCTCCAGATAGTCTTCCAGAGGCTGGCGGAAGCTGGCGAAGAGCGCCGCGAAGCGGGGGTCGTTGTGCAAGAGCTCGTAGCCATTGAGATCGCCGGTCCAGGAGATCCCCGGCGCCTTCTGATGCATCCTTACCCGGCCCATCTCGACGATCGCGTCCACCATATGCGCCCGTTCGGCAGGCCCGACCGAGACGGCGGACTGGAACACGGTCAAGGAAAGAGGTGGATGAGGTTCGGCATGGGGCGTGCCTCAAGCAGGTGACGCCGGAGATGGTGCCCTATGCGGCAACGTCGGGCAATGCCCGATCAAGCGAGGTCGCCTCTAGCTGCCGCCCATCACCGTATAGGCCACGGTCTGACCGTGGGAGATCTCCAAGGTGTGGCCTCGGGATCGATGAGGAAGGCACCGTAGCCTACCGGGGGGATAGTCAAAAGGCTCCTTCACGGTGACGCCGGGAGCTTTGGCCTCGGCGATCCGCTATGAGAGGAGCCGCTCCTCAATGGCCCAAACCAAAGGGGCTTGACACAGTGGCTTGAGCCACTCTTCAGGGCGGACTCATTACTCTCCAGATGCGAACAATAGACCCTCATCGAACTTTCGCCGAACTGGCAATACTCGATGGTAGCAATCGCTGTGCGGACTCCCAGCACCCATACCGAAACAATCTGAGATAGGGACAGGATAGGGGACTCTAGGAACTTGTCTTGGTATTGAGATACCGCCCAGACAATTTGGAAATAGCGCGCGGTCCTCGTTCAAACTCACTCGGCACTGATACGTGCCAGCCGGTCGGCGGCTTCCTGCAGAGCCTCCGCAGCCTCGCGCTGCTCACGCGCAGTCATCAGATCGACGTCGACATCGATCCTCAGATGCGGCTTCTTCGTGCGAATGGGCCGTCTACCCTCGTCCAGATTCTCATAGAGATCGAGCACGCGATGGGTGGACACCGGGCGAGACATTCCCTTGAAGTCGATCTGCCCTTCTTCAAGGCACTCGATCTCATCCTTCACGTGGGCGTAGGTTTCGTAGGAGATGAGAATCTCGTTTGGCGGGCAGGCCGACTCCAGCCGCGCTGCCAGGTTCACGCCGCCGCCGATGATGGTGTAGTCCATTCGATCCTCGCTGCCGAAGTTCCCGACCGTGCAGAGACCGGTGCTAATGCCCATGCGGCATTGCAGCGGTTTCTCCAACCCCGCCTCCATCCAGGTGCTCTCCAGCTCTCTCATGCGTTTGCGCATCGCCAGAGCCATGGTCACGCAGGCGATGGCGTCCTCCTTGACGCCCAGAGTCTCGGGATCGCCAAAGAAAATCATGATGGCGTCGCCCACGTACTTGTCGATCGTTGCCCCGTGCGCAAGGGCAATCGCCGACATCTCCGTCAAATAGTGATTAAGCAAGCGCGTCAAGTCTTCGGATTCTATTTGTTCTGTCGTTTCAGTAAAACCGACGAGATCAGAAAAGAACACGGTCAACCGCTTTCTCTTGCTGATCAGCTTGACTTCCTGCTTGCCGGAGAAGATTGAATCATAGACCTGTGGCGAGAGGTACTTCGCCAGTTGATTGGAAAGCTGTTCAAGTGCGCTCGATTTCTGTGCCAGCTCTTCTTCGCGGACCTTCAAATCGGTGATGTCGGAGTAGATGGCAACCGTACCGCCGTCTCCGGTCCTGCGCTCGCTGATCAGCAGCCAACGACCATCGTTGCGCTTCTGCATATGTGGCTCTCGCGGCTCTCGGTGTTTCGCCATGCGCTCGGCAATCCATTCCTCGGGCCGAATCTCGGCGTCCTCGATCTGACCGGCATCGACCAGACGCCGGAGTATCTCCTCGAAGCTGTCTCCCTGTTGGAAGATGACCTCGCCTCTTGGGAAGAGCAGTTCCTGAAAGCGCGTGTTGCTCACGACCAGATGGTCTTCGGCATCGAAGAATGCGAAACCCTCCGAGATGTTCTCGATGGCATCCATCAAACGGCGCCGCGCGATCTCGATCTCGCGTAGATTGCTCTGTTCGACCTCAATAGCGGTATCGCGGAAGACCACCAGTGCGTTTGCCATGCGGCTGATCTCGTCTTCACCACGGGGTTCGGGCAGGCTTGCGCGCAGATTGCCTCCGGCGATCGCCATCATGCTGTCGGACAGCGCCGTCAGACGCGCGATGAGATTGCGCCCGACATAGAGCCATACGATGAGGAGGGAGCTGACCAGGCTGAGCCCAACAACCCCGACGAGGATGTTTGAATTCAGTTCGAGCACGTTCTCGGCGTTCTTTCGCGCGTCCAGAATATCGGCACTGGTCCGCTCGACCAACCCGTCGACCTCTGTCGTCAAGAGCTTCGACAAGCGCACATTCACCGCCAGCAGGTCTTCGGCCTTCGCCAGAACGGCCAATTCGTCCTGCCTTACCTGGCCCAGGCTGTTGGGGCCGACGGCCAGGGCTTCGAAGAGGACGATCTGCTTCTTCAAACGGTCCCGCGCGCGCTCCGGCACATTTTCGGCGACATCGGCGAGACCTTCCAAACTCTTTCTCAAGGGGAACAGGAGCACACCAATCTCCGCGGCATCGTCGACCGAGGCCACGTTGAGGAGGATGTTGTTGATGGACTCCACCAATCCTGCACCTTGAACTTGGGGTATCAAGTGCAGGATCGACCTCGCGATTTCAGACTGATCCAGTGTAAGTCGGCCGGACTCCTCTGCGCCGCCACTCTTTTCCCATTCGAAGAGCTGACTGCCTAATATTCGGACACCTGCACCCATCGTTCGTTGGGCAATGTTATTAACCTTAGCCAAATGACGAAGCAGTTTCTCCTTACGATTAGTAATAGACAAGCGTTGGTTAACCAGTTCATCAAGGTTAACGAGATTGTCGCTCAAGTTCTTGACGTTGGTTAACACGCCTGCCAAAGCCTGCTCGTCCTCTTCGCTCGCCGCCTGATCACGAATGTGCTGCAGTAAGGCGTTCAGGCGTTCGGCCTCGGCAGAGATCTCGGCTGAGACCTCGACCCGCGCTTTTTCATTGGTCACCACAAGGAGGGCCGGCGCTGCCCGCACGACCCTTTCCGCCTGACGCGAGAGTTCCAACAAAGCCAGAGCCTGCGGCACCCGCTCTTCTGTGATTCGGCTCAATGCGGTGCCGAACTGGGCGAAGGAGAAAAAGCCCGAGGCGGCGGCCACGAGCGAAAACATGGAAATGGCCAGGAAGGCCAGCAGCAGGCGACCACGAACACTATGCATCAGACCGCTACGCTGCGCCGCCATAACGCCTCCCCGCCTCTCTTGGTGCCCAGGGAGGTCGTCTACTTCAAGGGCACGTATCTATCAGTTTCGAAGATGTACCAGATGTAGGAGCTTAAGCCTTGCACATCGCCTTTCTGGTCGAAGCTGATCTTACCCAGCACGGTGTCGAATGTCCCCTCGTGCAGCGCCTTCATGACTGCCGTTGGATTTAAGGAACCGGCCTGCTGGACAGCCTGCGCCCAGGTCTGCACGGCAGCATAGCTGTAGAGCGTGTATCCGGCCGGTTCGTAGGCGTCCTCCTCGCGGAAGGCAGCAACGATGCTGGCTGCTTCGGGTTTCAGTCGAATGTCGGGACCGAATGTAAAGAGTGTGCCCACGCCCTCCTCACCGGCCAAATCGAGCCAATCTTCGCTTGCAACTGCATCACCGGAAAGCAATTGGAGGTTCGGCAATTTCTTCTTGGCCAAGCGTAATATAAGCGCAATATCAGCAATATAGCCGCCGGCATAGAGGACATCGATATTCGATTCGACCAGCTTGTCGGCAAAAGCTATGTAATTCAGTTGATCGGGGACGTAGGCATCGAAGAGTATCTCTTCGACCCCTTTCTGATTAAGTGTGTGCTTTGTGTGCTCGGCCAAGCCTTGACCATAGGCTTGGCCATCATGAATAATGGCGATCTTAGCATCAGGGTAGGTTTCTGCCAGATAAGTGCCGGCGACGGCGCCTTGCTGATCGTCGCGGCCGGTGACGCGGAAGACGTTGGGGCCGCCTTCGTCGGTGACCCTGGGATTGGTCGAGGCCGGCGAGATCATGATGATATCGGCCGCCTCATAGATCTTGATCACCGCCAGCGACGCGCTGGAACACATATGCCCGTCGACGAAAACCACCCCTTGACTTACCAATTGCTCGGCTGCCGCTTTGGCCTGGTTCGGATCACAGCCGTCGTCGACTGAAATGATCTCGATCTCTTGCCCCAAGAGACCGCCATTGTCGTTCAGGTCGTCGACTGCCTTCTGCGCGCCGGCTTCCTGCTGTTCGCCAAGCCATTGGATGTTGCCGGTCAGGGGGGCCGCAACGCCGATCTTGATCTGAGCCTGCGCAGGAACATCGTTCCACAGGATCAAGCCTACAATCAAAACAAGATAGACGAATGATTGCGTTTTCATACGGGGTTCCCCCATTTGCATCGCCTCCGATACACTAGCTACGATGAAGTTGCCGGCAACCAAGGTGCCAATCAAGTGAGTCTGCGTCCGTCGGGCGTGTCGGAGGGTGGACACGAAGCCCAAGAGAGCGACAGAGTGCCGATACCAGCAACAACTCCTGTGTGGCGAGTTTCTCGCTAGGCACCGCCCATCACTGTATAGGCCACGGTCTGTCCGTAGGAAATCTCCAGCGTGTGGCCGTCGGGATCGATGAGGAAGGCGCCGTAGCCGACCGGCGGCGGATAGTCGAAGGGCCCCTTGACGGTGACGCCCTCGGCCTGGGCCTCGGCGATCAAGGCGTCGACCTTGGCGCGGCTTTCGACCGCCACGCCCAAATGCGCGAAGGGGCCCAGCGGCGCGCCCACGTCTTCGTCCTCCAGGAAGACGATGCAGAAGGGCCGGGTGCCGTCGGCCAACCAGCCGACGCGCACGCCGTCCTCTTCGCGCCGGTGCACCACCCGCATGGCGGCATAGCGCGCATAGAAGGCCGCGGTGCGCTCAAGGTCGCTGCACTTCAGCGCCACGTGGGTCATGCCCAGATCGGTCGGCGGCGTCTCCTCGCTCACGCTTCGGCCTGATCCCTACTTTGCTACCAGCCGCCCTATTGTAGCACGGGCCGCCTCGAATCCCTCGCGCACCAAGATTTCGTAGAGCGGAATCTGGCCCAGCTGCGACCAGACGTAGTTCTTCAGCTGGTTGAAGGGCCGGCCGCCCAGGTCCGCCTGGCTGATGCCGAGATCGTCCTGGGCCACCTGCTGCAGCAGCGGCCAGGTGTAGAGGTGGGCGCCGCCCATGGTGTAGGGCCAGTTCATGTCGGCCAAATGCGTCACCCACTGCTCGGCCGGCACCGGTGCCAGCACCATCTCGCTGCCCTTGCGCTCCAAGAGGCCATAGTCGACCGGGTCGACCTGGGCCATGACGGCGGCTGCCTTGATGAAGTGAGCGACCCGCTCCAGTCCGATCCAATTGGTCACCACCCGCCGGCCGTCCATTGAGGCGTCCAGCATGGAGAGCTGGTGGGCGGCCGCCATGGCCATGACGATGCGGCTGTCGAAGCGGCGATGCATCAGCTCTGCCGTCACGTAGATGCAATGGGCGTGCCAGGTGTCGTCATAGACCGTGCGCGGCTCCTCCAGCCAGGAGCCGTCGTCGAGCCATTGATAGAGCCAGACCTTGGGGTACTCGTGCACCAGCAGCGCGGCCACCGGCAGGTCGCGGTTGATCGGCAGGCCGTAGACCTGCTGGTAGTTCCGGGTATAGGCGTCGGCCAGGCGAATGTTCATGGCCACGGTCAGCGCCAGGCCGCCCGGGTGCGCATTGTAGAAGTCGTTGTGGCTGGAAGGAGCGGTCAGATAGCTCTGCGGGCTCATGTGACCGGAGGGCCAGACGTGATCGGGATCGTCCTCGGCGTTGAAGAAGCCCAGGCGCACCATCTCGTCGAAGAGGCGCCGGCGGTCCTGATCGGAGGGGTACATCTCCAGGAAGGTGACCTTGGGGTTGGCCGTGCACTCGGTCATCAGGCGGCGGTAGCCCGGATCCTCCAGGCTGGCCGCCGTCTGCAGCAATTCCTGATAGATGCCGCTGACCAGCTTGGAGGCCTGGGCCATGTCTTCCGGCGACATGGCGATTACCTCTTCCAGGCGACGGGTCTGCACCAGGTCCAGGTCTTGCGAGAAGGCGGAGTAGGCGAAGGGGCCTGGCAGGGCGCCGCCGAAGCCGGCCGGGCCGGTGGTGACTTTGTGGTCTGTGCACATGGCTTTGATCCTCCCTTGAGATCTTGTCAGCGCAGAAAGCGATCGGTCTCCGTGTCCAGCAGCAAGGTCGGCTTGGCGTCGAAGCCCAAGAACACCGGCTGGCCGGAACGGAACTCCTTGCTTGGCGGAATGACGGCGTGCAGGGCTTGGCCTTGAAGGGTCAGGTCGAGCACGCTCTTGCTGCCCAGATGCTCGACCCAGGCAATCTCGGCCGCATAGGGGTGCGCGGTGGTGAAGTCGTGGCTTACCCGCACCGCTTCCGGTCTAACGCCCAGCTGCAGATCTTTGGGTAGGCCTGGGTAGGCATCGAGCTTCTCAAGCTGGTCGATCAGCACGGCGAATCCGGAGCCTTCCAGGCGATGATGGCCTGCCTCGCCGGTCAGCTGCACCGGCAGCAGGTTCATCGGCGGCATGCCGATGAAGCGGGCGACGAAGCGGTTGGCCGGGAGATCGTAAATTTCTTGCGGGCTGCCGATCTGCTGGATGACGCCCCGGTCCAAGACGGCCATACGGTCCGACAGCGAGATGGCCTCCACTTGGTCATGCGTCACGTAGAGGAAGGTCTGGCCGCTGTCGCGGTGCAACGAGCGGAACTCGATCCGCAACTGAATGCGTAAGCGCGCATCCAGGTTGGTCAGCGGTTCGTCCAGCATCAAGAGATCGCTGGGCGCGGCCAAGGCACGGGCGATGGCAACGCGCTGCTGCTCGCCGCCGGAATAGGTGCGCGGCGGCCGGTCCAGCAGGTGAGGGACCTTCACCACCTCGGCCACCTCGCTCACCCGCTCGGCCACCGCCGCTTCAGCCATGCTCTCCCCTTTACGCAGCGGGAAGGCGATGTTGTCGAAGCCGCTCAAGGTCGGGAAGAGGGCATTGTTCTGGAACAGCAGGCTGACACCGCGCGCCTTGGGCTCCAGGCGCGTGATCGGGCGACCGGCCAGACGGATCTCTCCCTTGTCCGGTCGATGCAGGCCGGCGACCGTCTGCAGAAGCGTGGTCTTGCCGGCATTGGTCGGACCCAGGATCGAGAAGAAGGCGCCCTCTTCGACGGTGAAGCTGACGTCGTCCAAGGCCGTCACCTCGCCGAAGCGCTTGGTCAGGCCCGCGATCTCCAGCCAGGTCATACGACACCTTCCAAAGCCCGGCAGGCCACCACCCGCTCGCTGCCGCTGTCGATCAAGTGCAGGCGGTTGGGGTCGAGGGCCACGAAGAGGCGCTCGCCTTCCTCGGCGAAATTGGGCGGCACGGTCGCGGCCACCAGGTCTTCGCCGTAGTCGAAGTGGAGCACATGTTCGGCACCAAGGTTCTCCACCACGCGCACCTTGATCTCGGCGCGCTCAGGACTGGGCTCGCGGGTGAGAGAGACATCATGCGGGCGGATGCCCAGAAGGTGGCGGCCTGGCGCGATCTCGCCAGCGCCCAGGGCCAGCGGGCCGTGCAGGGCCGTCGAGACCGCCACCTCGCGGCCGCTCACCGTCACCTCGCAGGGCAGCAGATTGATCGGCGGGTCGCCGATGAACTCGGCGACGAAACGATTGGCCGGGCGGTCGTAGATCTCCTCCGGCGTGCCGACTTGCTGCAGCTCACCCAGCCGCATGACGGCGATGCGGTCGGAGAGAGAAATGGCTTCCAACTGATCGTGGGTGACGTAGAGGACCGTCTGGTTCAACGCCGTCTGGATGCGTTTCAACTCGCTGCGCAAGGCGTAGCGCAGGGCGGCATCCAGGTTGGACATGGGCTCGTCCAGCAACAGCAATTGCGGCTCCGTCACCAGCACGCGGGCCAAGGCCACGCGCTGCATCTCGCTCATGTTCAGGCCGCCGGCGCGGCGATCCAGGATGGTGCTCAGCTCCAGACGCTCGACGATCTCGGCGATGCGTCGGCGGCGCTCGCCGCGCGGCACGCCTTGCGCCTCGAGCCCGAAGGCGAGATTGGCCTTCACCTTAAGGCGGGAGAAGACGGCATAGTCCTGAAAGACCAGGCCGATGCGCCGGCGGTGCGGCGGCACCTCGAGGACGGACGTGCCGTCGACCAGGATATCGCCGGCCGTCGGCTCCTCGAAGCCGGCTATCATCGCCAGGGTCGTCGACTTGCCGCAGCCCGACGGCCCCAGGAGCGAGAGGAACTCGCCGCGCCGAAGCGTGAGCGACAGGCCCTTCACCGCCTCGACCTCGTCGAAGGTCTTGGCCAGCCCCGCCAGCTCCAGCTTCACCTCGCTCATCGCTTCACCGCGCCGAAGGTCAGTCCCCGCACCAGGTGCTTCTGAATGATGTAGCCGAAGAAGATCACCGGCAAGGTCGAGATGGTGCCCATCGCCGCCTGCACGCCGTAGAGTTTGCCCGAGGAGGCCGAGACGTAGTTGGCGACCTGCAGGGTCACGGTGGTGACGTTGCCGGACGTCAGCACCAGCGCGAAGAGGAACTCCGACCAGTTGAGGATGAAGATGAAGAGCGCGGTCGCCAGGATTCCGCCTTTCACCAAAGGCAAGGTCACGGTGAGGAAGGCGCGGAACTGCGAGAGGCCGTGCACCATGGCAGCCCCTTCCAGTTCGGCGGGCACCTCTTCGAGGAAGGAGCGAATCATCCAGATGGAGAAGGGCAGCGTGAAGGCCGTGTAGGCCAGGATCATGCCAAGGTAGGTATCGGAAAGGCGCAGGATGGAAAAGAGCGCCACCATCGGCACCACCACGGCAATGGGCGGCATCATCCTAACCGTCAGGAACTGGAAGGGGAAGTTCTCCCCGCCCGTTCTAAAGCGCACGATGGAATAGGCGGCGAGCGTTCCGAAGACGACGGAAAGGATGGTGGCGCAGGTCGAGATGATGGCCGAATCCTGGAAGGCCTTCCAGGCGCTGCCGGAGACCTTGTAGTCGAGGGAGCCCTCTTGCTCTGCCGCCACCTCGCGGGCCTCTTCGGGGAAGAAGACGATGCGGTAGTTCTGCAAGGTGGGGCGCTCGGTGATCCAGACCGGCGGCCATTCGGCCCACTCGTCGTAGGGCTTCAGCGAGGTCGAGAAGAGCCAGAAGATCGGCAGGAAGGAGATCAGCGCGGCGACGATCACCGCGCCACGCTTCAGCGCCGTGGTCCAGCTGTACCTCTTGCGCGCCATGGCTCTAGCTATGCCGCTTCAAGGGGCGCGAGAGCGCCAGACAGACGGAGACGACGAGCACCAGCACGATCAAGGCGGCAGAGGCAATGTAGCCCATGCGGAAATAGACGAAGGCGCCGTTGTACATATACATGGAGATAGTCTCGGTGGCACCGCCGGGCTGGCCGCGGGTCATGATGTAGACGGGGTCGAAAATCTTGAAGGTCTCGATCGCGCGGATCAGCAGGGCAACGCCGATCACCGGGGTCAGAAGCGGCAGCATGATACGGAAGAAGATCCGAACCGGCGTCGCGCCCAAGAGCACGGCGGCGCGGATCTGATTCTGCGGCAGGCTCATCAGGCCGGTCAGCACCATGAGGAACATCAAGGGCGTCCATTGCCAGATCTCGCAGAGCACGATGGGGAACATCGCCCAGGTGGGGTTCGAGAGCCAGGAGAAGGTATAGGGCTCGCCGATCACCATGGAGATGATGTCGTTCACCGGGCCGCGGTCGTTGAAGAGCATGAAGAAGGCATTGGCGGCATCGACCGGGATGATCATCATCGGCAGAATGATCAGGCTGACCGCGATCTTGCGCCAGGCCCATTCGTCCAGGAACAGCAGTGCCAGGCCCAGCGCCAAGGCCAGCTCTACCGTGATTGCGATGGCGACCACGGCAAAGGTGCGGATGACGGCATTGATGAAGCGGTCGTCCCACCAGAGGTCGTAGAAGTTCCAGTACCAGACCGGCTCTGCGTCGTACCAGGGAATGGCCTGGGTCGGTTGCCAGTCGGTGATCGCCAGCCAGAGGATGATCAGGGTCGGCACCAGGACGATGCCGAGCACGGTCAGCTGCGCCGGCAGCACCAGGGCGACGTTGAAGGGGATCAGTCCCCGGTGGGCCTTGGGGCTGTCGATCTCTGCGGAATGCGGGGCGACCTGATTGGACATCGGCCTTTACCTGACGCCAAAAAAACGGGGGCGGGCAGGGCCCGCCCCCGACGGGAGGCTCACTTGGGCTAACTCAGCTTGTCGCGTACGTCGGCCGGGTAGATCGACTTCAAGAAGCGCCACTGCACCTCTTGGCTGCGCTTACCCATGCGCCGCGTGATGCGTTCCCAGGAGCTGGCGGTGTCGTCCAGCGCCTCTTTCGGCGTCTTGGTGCCGCTGTCGGCTGCGGCAAGGTTGACGCGCAATTCGTCGAAGTACTCGCCCTGGCCCTTGAGGTAGAGATCGGGGATGGAGTTGCGCATCGAGACCTTGTGCGTTGCCAGGAACTCCGGCGTATAGGTCTGCTCGATCTCCGGGTCCGTGTAGTGCACCTCGCGGAAGGGATCGAAGTAGCCGCCGGGGTCGCGCACGGCGATGGTCGACATCACCGGGCTGCAGGCATAGAGCGTGAAGAGGTAGGCGATCTCCGGCACCGGCGAGACCGAGGAGACCACGTAGTTCCAGCCCCAGTTGAAGTAGGGCGTGCGCAGCAGCGTATCGCCCTGCATGCCGCCCGGCATCAGGCCGTAGGTGGTCTTGCCCTTCATGTCCGACTTGTCGGAGTTCAGGTACTTCTGCGTGCCGCCCCAGCCGATGTTGGCGAACTTGTTGCCCTCGCCGTAGGCCTCGAAGTTCTCGAAGAGGCCGTTGGTCTTGGCGCCGGGGTAGAGGTGGGCGGTGGCTGCCACCAGCTCTTCCAGCGCCTGCACGCCGGCCTCGTTGTTGATTTGCGGCTCCAGGTCGTCGCTCAAGGGGTAGAAGCCCTTGGCATGGAAACGGCCCCACCATTCCCAGGCGAGAAAGAACTGGGTGCGGTAGAGCGCGCCGCCATACATGTTGTCGTCGGGCCGGTGGAACCAGGCCATCATCTGGTCCAATTGCTCCCAGGTCTCCGGCACCTTCAAGGCGTAGCCGTGCTTGTCGGAAAAGCCCTTCTGCTCCTTCTCGTCGTCGAGCCAGGGCTTGTTGTAGAACATGACGTAGGTGTCGCCGTCGGTCTGGTAGCCGTAGAAGCTGCCCTTGTAGTAGTCGCCGATGTTGTAGAGCGAGCCGTCCTGGAAGCCCTCCGGCTCGTATTTCAGCGCATAGTCGTCCAGGTTCACAAGGATGCCGGATTCGGCCAGGTCCGGGATGCCGAAGGTGGCCGGCAGCGCGATGTCGAAGGAGCCCGACTTGGAGACCGCCTCGAGCAAAACCTTCTGATTGATCTCGCCCAGCGGGACCTCGAGGTACTCGATCTCGATGCCGGTGGCCTCTTGGAAGGCATCGCCCACCGGCTTCACGTTCCCAAGCGAGCCGGAGGGCTGCATGATGGTGAGCGAGGTGGCCTTGCCGCCGGCCAGCTCCTTGGCTTTGGCGGCGGCGACGTTGTGGATGTTCTCGATCGCCGGCGATTGCGCGAAGGCCCGGCGCATCAGGCCCGGCGCCATGGCGAAACCGGCGAGCCCGGCGGCCGTGCCCTGCAAGAACCTGCGGCGATTCTGCTTGGTCTTCGATCCCTCTCTCATGACACTCACTCCCTGTTGTTGTGGTTAACGCCTATTTCATGACCTTGAGCTTGCTGCGGTCTTGCCCGACCAGGACGGCGGCGATGACGACCAGGCCCTTGATCATCATCTGCGAGTACTGATTGACCCCCATGAGGTTCAGGCCGTTGTCGAGGAAGGTGATGATCAAGACGCCCAGCAAGGTGCGGTGCACGCCGCCGACACCGCCCGACAGCGAGGTGCCGCCGACGACGATGGCGGCAAGGCTGTTGAGCAGAAGGTCCTGGCCCAAGGTCGGGCCGGCGGCCCCCAGCCGCGCCACCGCCAAGGCGCCGCCGAAGCCGGCCAAGGCGCCCGATAGCGTGAAGGCGTAGATCTTGAAACGCCGCACCGGGATGCCGACCGTGGCGGCCACGGCCTCGCCGCCGCCGATGATGTACATGTAGCGCCCGAAGCGGGTCTTGAAGCCGACCAGGCTCAAGATCAGCCAGGCGCCGAGCCCGAAGAGCGCGATGTTCTGCAGGTAGGGGATCAGCTGGCCGATTGCCAATTCCTCGAAGGCGTAAGAGCGGTAGCCCACCGCGCGGCCCTGCAGGATCTCCCAGGCGGCACCGGTGAAGACGGAGAGGCTGCCCAAGGTCACCACGAAGGAGGGGATGCGCCCGAAGGCGAAGATCACGCCGTTGATCGCGCCCAGGAAGGCGCCGAAGGCGAGCGCGAAGAGCGGCGCCGCGACGCCGATGTCCCAGACGTTCAAGAGCTTCACCGTGACGGCGCCCACCAGCAGCACCACCGCGCCGACAGAGAGGTCGATGGAGCCCATCAGGATCACGAAGGAGGCGCCCAGGCAGGCGATCAGCAGGGTGCTGGCCTGCCCGGACAGCGCGGTCATATTGCGCAGCGAGAAAAAGGCGTCGGTCGCGATCGCGAAGAATCCGGCCAGCAGCACCACGACCATGATCGGCAGCCAGATCCCGGTGGCGCCGCCGAGCTGCAAGCCCCTGCGGGCGGCCGGCCCTTCCTGCGTGGCCGTGGTCATGCCGCCGCCTTCTCCTCGGCGTCGGCCAGCATCAAGGCGACGACCCTCTCTTCACTGGGCTTGGCGGCGGCCGGTGCCGCCACCACGGCCGTCACCCGGCCCTGATGCATGATGGCGATCCGATCCGAAAGGCCGATCAGCTCCGGCAGATCGTCGGTGATCAAGAGGATGGCCACGCCCTGATCGGTGAGGTCGCGAATGAAGCCGTAGATCTCCTCCTTGGCGCCGGCATCGACCCCGCGGGTCGGGTTGTCGAGCACCAGGATCTTGAGCTGGCGGCAAAGCCAGCGGGCCAGCACGACCTTCTGCTGGTTGCCGCCGGACAGCGTGGCGCAGCGCACCTCCGGCCCCCTGGCGCGGATTTGCAGGCGCTCGATGAAACGGGCCGCGGTGGCGAGCTCGGCGGCCGTGCGCCAGGTGCCCAGGGGGCCGACGAACTGGTCCTGTCCGCCGGCGAGCGAAAGGTTCCAGGCGAGCGAGAAGTCGGGGATCATGCCCTCGGCCAGGCGTTCGGCCGGCACGTAGCCCATGCCGCGGGGGATCAGCCTGTCGATCCGCGGCGTCGTGGCCGCCTGGCCCGGAAGCGAGATCTCGCCGTGGCGCGGCGGCGTCACGCCGGCGACACCGCGCCCCAGATCCGACTTGCCCGACGCCACGAGGCCGCCCACGCCCACGATCTCGCCGGCGCCCACGGTTAAGGTGACATCGTGGTAGCTGCGCCCGTCGCCAAGCCCTCTAACTTCGAGAGCCGGCTCGGCGGACGGCGCCTGGCGCGCCTCCTGGTAGTAGTCGGCGATCCGGGTGCGGCCGACCATCAGGCCGTGCAGCCGCTCTTCGCTGGCCTCGCTGGGCGCCAGGTCGGCAACGTTGCGACCGTCCTTTAGCACGTAGATGCGGTCGCTGAGCGACAGCACCTCGCCCAGGCGGTGCGAGACGAAGACGAAGGAGACCTCTCCGCGAAGCCGGTCGATCAGGCTGAAGAAGCGATCCTCGTCGCCCTTCTCCAGCGATGCGGTCGGCTCGTCCAGGAGCACCAGGGGATGCTCTACGCCCAGGACCTTGAGCGGCACCAGGCAGGCCCGCGCAATCTCGATGAACTGGCGTTGGGAGAAGCTGTATTGAGCTGCCGGGCGGGTCACGTCGATCGAAAGGCCCGCTTCTTCCAAGAGGCTGCTCGCCAGCGCCACCATTTCTCGCCGTCGCATGACGCCGCCGAAGCCGGCGAAGCGGTTTTCCAGCGACAGCAATATGTTCTCGTAGACCGCAAGCGTGCCGATCAGCGCCTGTTCCTGAAAGACGCGCGAGATGCCGAGGCTCAAGGCTTCGGCGAAGTTGCTTGGCGCGATCTCGCTGCCGGCCAGGTTCAAGGCACCCTGGTCCGGCTTCACGATGCCGGAGACGATATTCAGAAGCGTGGACTTGCCGGCACCGTTCTCCCCGACCACGCTGACCACCTGGCCATAGGGTACGGAGAGCGCGACGTCGCTCAAGGCCGGCGTCCCGGCATAGCGCTTGGTCAGCCCTTCGGCGAGTAGCAGCAGCGGTGTCGGCGCGCTCAAGGCAAGTCGTCTCACCCCATTAAAGAGAAGTGGGGCGCCGGCCGGGAGGTCGCCGGCGCCCCGAGTGGAACCTCCTTTAGCTCTTCTTCATCGGGGAGGGGCCGAAGAGGTCGATCTTGTAATGCGCGGCGTACTCCTTGCGCACTGCCTCGTCCTCGCCGTCCTCGCGCGCCTTGGCATAGGCCGCCGGCGTGGTCCAGCCGTCCGGCTTGGGAATGCCGCCCCACTCCAACTCGATGTCCATCGGGAAGAGATCGGCCTGCGGATCCCAGTCGTCGGGGTGGTCCACCTTGCTCATGAGCTTGTAGTTGAAGGGCTCTACGCCGTCGTTGTTGACGTAGCGCTCCAGATAGACCTCGACGTTGTCCTTGGTCATGGTGACCGAGCGCCAGTTCATCATCCGCTCGGCCGCCTTGGGCCGCCAGCCGTTCATCACGTCGTAGAGCCGCGAGGTCAAGAGCGCGCCCATGTACTGCGGGACGTTGGCCGAGGTGCAGAGCAAGGTACCGCGCTGAATCATCTCCGCTCCCACCGTGGTGCCGTCGGCGCCGCCGATGAAGACATCGTCGCCCGGCCGATAGCCGGCCGCACGCAGGGCCGAGATGCAGCCGTCGGCCACGTCGTCGTTCTGGGCGATGACGCCGCGGATGTCGGGATGGCGGGAGATCAGGTCCTCCATCGCCTTTTGCGAGTCCTCCCGGTTCCATTTGCCCGGCAGGTCGCCGGCCCAGGTGATCTTGGGGAATTCCTTCAAAGCGGCGTCGCGGCCGCGCGAGCGGATCAGGTCGGTGGAGTTGCCCTCGACGCCGGTGACGCCGACCATGTTGCCGCCGCCGAACTTGTCCATCACCGCCTTGCAGACCGTCTCCGTGACGCCCTTGTGGGCGGAGAACTCCTCCGGCACGGCGTACATGGTGTAGTACTCGCCGGCCTCGTAGGGGGTGAACCAAGGCAAGGTACCCCAGGTGTTGTCCAGCCAGACCTTGTTCTCGTTGGCGAGCTGGGCAATCCGCCGGATCGAGCCGCCGCCCGGAGCGTGCAGCATCACGCCTTTGACGCCGCGCGCGATCTGCTGCTCGAACTGGTCGAGCTGGCGCTGCGAATCGAGCTGGCCGTCGACCGTGTCCATCTCCAGGCCCAGCGCCTTGGCCGCCTGATTGGCGCCGTCGTCGGCGTTGACCGCATATTCCAGCCGCGCCGTCATCATCAGGTGCGCGACCTTGCCGCTGGAATCGGCCAGCGCTACGCCGGGGAAACCCATGGAGAGTGCGCCGGCGGAGGCCACGGCGCTGGCCGAGGCGAAAGCGAGAAAATCGCGCCGCGAGAGGCCATGCAGGTCCAGTCGCGTCATGTGGCGGTCGACCACGCGCTTGTCGGTGAAGTCGGGGAACGCTCTCGGGTCCAGTTTGCGTGTCATGCCTCTTTCCTCCCTGTTGTCCTCGGGGATTAGTCGCCTGTCGGCTCGCCTTCGCGCCGACGGCGCTCCTGGTTCTCGCCGTCGGCCTCGCGACCGGCGTCGGTGGCGGCGAACTTCACCAGCTGGTTGTCGCGCACCCGCTCGACCCGGCCCTCGTCGATGTGCCAGAGCAGGTGGGTCTGGATGCAGCACTCGGCATAGCAGCGGCGCATGCCGATGCCGGTGGAGACGGCATAGTCGAGCTCGCTCTTCACCGGCATGACTTCGGGCACCAACTCGGTCGTGGTCTGCGGCCGCTCGCCCCGCGCCAGCACGTGCAGGACGCGCTCGCGCGTATCGATCTGCTGCTGGCGCATGTGCAGGAGCCGCCGCCGCGAGGAGGGCTCGGAATAGGCCGACAGTCCATGGCCCTCCAGCAAAGCCTGCGGCTTGAAGGAGAGGCACTTCTCGATTGAGGTCCAATGCGCCTTGGCATCGCCGATCGGGAAGGGGCCCAGCGGCGTCGGATAGTGCAGCAGGTCGCCGGAATAGAGCGTGCCGCTGCCGGGATTGTAGATACCGATGTGGCCGGGACAGTGACCCGGCAGGTGCACGACCTCCAGCTTCAGTCCGCCGACGTCCAGCGTGTCGCCGTCGACGACGTCGAGGTCGACCTCGACCGGGAAGTTCCAATAGGTCTTGATGATCTCCGGGTCGGAGAGGCCCAGGCTCTCGCCTTGCTTGAGGTTGAAGTCGGCCAGCATCTGTTCCGGCGTCACGCCGAAACGGGTGATGTTCTCGCGCCGGGTGACGATCAAGGGGTCCTCAATGATCGGCTTGTCGGCGGGGTGGGCCACCACCTCGGCCCCGTAACGCTCTTTCAGCATCTTGGCGTTGCCGGTGTGGTCGTAGTGGAAGTGGGTGATGACGATGTACTTGAGGTCGTTCTTTTCCTTGTCGAGCAGTTCGACCAGAAACTCGCCCATGCCGTTGGCATGCTCGGCCAGGGTCCAATTGCCGGTGTCGATCAGCATGTTCTCGCCCTGGCCGCGGATCAGATAGACGCCGCTTTGCACGTAGCCGTCCAACTCGTCGCCCGCCCAAGGCCCGTGGATGCCGGGGATGCCCCAGCCGTCCGGAGTTTCCGCCCAAAAGAAGATCATGACTTCACCTCTCCGCTGGCGTGTTCGCTGGCGTCGGCTTCCTCGTTGCGCGGCGCGTAGCGGTCGTAGCGCAGGTCGCAGGAGATGCCGTGCGCGACCAGGCCCTCGACCTCGCAGATGCGGGCCAACGGCCGGGCGATCTTGCGGCTCGCCTCCTGGCCCAGGCGCTGCCAGGTCACGGTCTTGATGAATTTGCCGACCCAGAGCCCGCCGGTGTAGCGCGCCGCCCGGCCGGTCGGAAGGGTGTGATTGGTGCCGACCCCCTTGTCGCCATAGGCCACGGTGGCGGCTTCGCCGACGAAGAGGCTGCCGTAGTTGGTCAAACGCTCAAGGTAATAGTCGTCGTCCTCGGTCTGCAGCTCCAGATGCTCCGGCGCGTAGTCGTCTGAGACTTGGATCGCCTCGTCGGCGTCGGCGACCACCACCACCTCGCCATGATCGCGCCAGGCCGGGGCGGCCATATCGCGGGTCTCCAGCACTTCCAGCTGGCGCTCGACCTCGGCCATGGCCGTGCGGGCCAGCTCTTCCGACGTGGTGATGAGCCAAGCCGGGCTGTCGGGGCCATGCTCGGCCTGGCCGACCAGGTCGGTGGCAACGACGATGGGATCGGCGCTCTCGTCGGCGATGACGCAGACCTCGGTGGGGCCGGCCAGCAGGTCGATGCCGACCGTGCCGAAAAGCTGTCGCTTGGCTTCGGCGACGAAGGGGTTGCCGGGGCCGGTGATGATATCGACCGGGTGCATGCCGACGCAGCCGTAGGCCATGGCCGCCATGGCCTGGACGCCGCCGATGCAGTAGATCTCGTCCGCACCGGCCGTCGCCAAGCCGTAGAGGGTCGGCGGAAAGATTCCCTCGGCGTCGCGCGGCGGCGCGCAGCCGGTGATATGGCCGACGCCGGCGACCCGTGCCGTGCCGACGCTCATGATGGCGGCCGAGACCAAGGGGTACTTGCCGCCGGGGATGTAGCAGCCGACGCGGTTCACCGGGATGTGCTTCTGGCCGATGACGATGCCCTCGTCGATTTCGGCCTCGAAGGAGGTCAAGGTGTCGAGCTGGCGTTTGGCGAACTCGGTGACGTTCTTCATGCAGAGCGCGAAGTCTTCCTTGAAGGTCTCCGGCAGCTGGCGTGTGACCTCGAGGACGCGGTCTTGCGAGACCCGGAAGTCCTCTGCCTCCCAGCGGTCGAGCTCGCGGGCGAAGCGGCGGACGGCAGCATCACCCTCGTCCCGGATGGCCGCCAGCATCTCGCGCACCCGCTCTTCCGGGGCCGCCCGCTCGGCTTTGGCCGTCGCCGTCGCTTGCTTCAGATAGCGCGCCACAGGACCCGTCTCCCCGCAATGTTAGCGTTTACATCAGAGGCCGCGGATGACACGCCCTCTGGGTCGCCTATTGATCGAATGCTAGACACAAGCTGACAAAAAGGTCAAACAGCTTCTCTGTCCCTTCGATCGCTACGCGTTTTGCGCAATAATCTTTCAAGAGGGTGGCATTCGCAGTGGCATTCGCGCTAAGCTTCCAAACAACAATGGGATTCCTTGGCCCGATCCGGGTAAGCTTATGATGCAAACGTTTTCATCGGATGCGGTATCTCCGCGTTGCTGGTCCCAGGCAAGGGGCCGTCCTTGCCGAGGAATGGCTCACGCGGCATGAGGCGGCCGGTCGAAAGCGTTCCCGGGGGTGCGGCAGGGCGACGCATAACCATTCGCGAGATCGCGCACGAGGCGAAGGTCTCGACCGCCACGGTATCGCGGGCCCTGAACGCGCCGGAAAAGGTGGCCGAGGAGACCCGCCAGGCGGTCATGGCGGTGATCGAGCGGCACCACTTCGTGATGGACGGGGTGGCCATGAGCCTGGCCTCGCGGCGGACGAGAACCATCGGGCTCATCATACCGACCATCACCAACTCGATCTACGCCTCCTCCACGCAGGCGATCCAGCAGTGCGCCCAGGCCTCCGGCTACGCTGTTCTGGTCGGCGTCAGCGAGTTCGACGCGGGCCAGGAGGCCTCTCTCATCCGCCGCCTGCTGGAGCGGCGGGTCGACGGGTTGATCCTGACCGGAACCACGCGTGCCTCCGCCCTCTATGAAACCCTGAAGCGAAACGGCTTGCCCTTCATCCTGACATGGCAGCCTTCGGAGGAGTCCGAGCTGCCCAGCGTCGCCTTCGACAACTTCGCCGCCGCCCGGCTTGCGATGGATCACCTGATCCGGCTTGGCCACCGCCGCATCGGCCTCATCTGCGGGCGCAGCGAGGCCAACGACCGCGCGCTTGCCAGGCGGCTGGCCTACGAGGCGGCAATGCGCGGGTTGGGCGTAGCGGAAGCCGAGTGGCTGATCTTCGAGCGCGACTTCGAATTCATCGAGGGCCGCACCGCCATGCACCGCATGCTGGACCACCGCCTGCCGCCGACCGCGGTTTTCTGCGCCAACGACATCCAGGCCATCGGCGCGCTCTCGGAATGCCAGGCCCGTGGCGTCAAGGTGCCCGATGAGATGTCTTTGATCGGCTTCGACGATCTACCGATCTCGCAGTATCTCTCGCCGCAGCTCACCTCAATTCGCGTGCCCGCCAGTCAGATGGGATATCTGGCTGCCGAAAAGCTGCTCGCCTGGATTGCCAGCGGTGAGGCGCCGGAGAGCGAGGTCTTGCCGGTGACGCTCGTCGAGCGCGATACGACGGGGCCGGCGCCTTAGGACACCGGCGGTCGCGAGCTCAGCCCGCCGCCTGCACGCTGGTCACCGCGATCATGTGAAAGACGTCGGCGACGCTGCAGCCGCGCGACAGGTCGTTGCAGGGGTGCGCCAGGCCTTGCAGGATCGGGCCGATGGCCACCGCACCGCCGATGCGTTGGGCGATCTTGTAGCCGATGTTGCCGGCCTCGAGGCTGGGGAAGACGAAGACGTTGGCCTCGCCCTTGAGCGGTGAGGCCGGCGCCTTGGAGGCCGCCACCGCAGGCACGAAGGCCGCATCGAACTGCAGCTCGCCGTCGACCGTCAGCTCGGGCCGGGAAGCGGCGACGAGGGCGGTGGCGTCGGCCACGTGGGTCACGCGGTCATGGCGCGCACTGCCGGCCGTCGAGAAGGAGAGCATGGCGATGCGCGCGCTCTCGCCGGTCAGCGCCTGCAGGGAGCCGGCCGAGGAGATGGCGATTTGGGCCAGCTCTTCGGCCGACGGCTCCACCATCAGGCCGCAGTCGGCGAAGATGAAGAGGCCCTGCTTGGGATGATGCTCTTCGGCCAGCAGCATCAGGAAGAAGCTGGAAACGGTGGTGACGCCGGGCCCGCGCCCGACGATTTGCAAGGCAGCCCGCACGGTGTCCGCAGTGGTCGCAACGGCACCGCCGATCGAGCCGTCGGCATGGCCCTGGCGCACCATCATGGCGGCGAACTGCAGCGGGTCCTGCATGGCTTTGCGGGCCGCTGCCTCGTCGACCCCCTTGTGCTTGCGCAAGGCGTGAAAGGCCTCGGCATAGGCCTCCGCATTGGATGACGTGCCCGGATCGACAATCTCGAATGCCCCGGGATCGGCGCCGGCTGCTGTCAGCTGCTCGGCAACGACAGTGGGGCGGCCGACGAGGAGGGGCCGGGCGATCCCGGCTTCCAGTGCGCGGGCGGCACCCTCGGCGATGCGCGGGTCCTCGCCCTCGGCAAGGACGATGCGCTTCGGCGCCTTGCGTGCTGCACTCAAGATCTTGTCGAACGGCCCCATCTCTCGCTCCTAAAGCTTCACGCCGCGCAGTTGCGGATGACGAAGTGCTTCGTCGTGGTCTCGATCACGTCCCAATAGCCGCGAAAGCCGTTGGGGATCAGGAAGGCATCGCCGCCGCGGAAGGTTTGCGCGTTGCCCGCCTCGTCGATCAGGCGCACATGGCCCGAGAGGATCATGCAGAATTCGTCCCGATCGGTGAAGGCATGCCATTTTCCGGGGGTGCTGGTCCAGGTTCCCGCGACCAAGGTGCCGTCGGGGCTTTGGAAGTGCAGGGCGGTCTGGTGCTGCGGGTCGCCGTCGACCACCCGATCGGGCAGATCGGCGAGGCAGCGTTCGGCCTGGCTGGCGGGCGTGCCGGAAAAGTCGATGACGGCGTTATTCGACATGGGGTCCTCCAAAGGTCGAGTAGGGGAGCTTAGTCTAGGTAAGTGATGCCGAGCAGGATGAAGCCGGCGATGAAAAGGGTCTCCGCGACGATCAGAACCACGGCCGGGCCGCCGACGTCGAGCATGCGGCGCAGCGAGGTCTTCATGCCGACCGCGGCGATGGCGATCAGCAGCAGCCAGCGCGACAGGTCGCCGAGGCCTTGGCTGGCCACGTCCGGAATGACGCCGAAGGAGTTGATGGTCGCGAGCGCCAGGAAGGCCAAGACGAAACCGGGGATCAGCGGCGGACGCTTGCCATCCGACTCCTCGGCCGCGCCGGTGGCGCGGAAGATGAGGGCGAAAACCAGGACCACCGGCGCCAGCATGGTCACGCGGATGAGCTTGACCAAGGTCGCCGTGTCCCCGGTCTCGTCGGAGACGGAGAAACCGGCGCCGACCACCTGGGCCACGTCGTGGATGGTGCCGCCCAGGAACACGCCGGTCTGGATATCGGTGAGGTCCAAGCCTTGCGTGATGATGGGATAGGCGATCATGGCGATGGTGGAGAGGATGGTGACGCTCAGCACGGTGAAGATCAGGTTGCGCTCGGAATGCTCGTTCTTCGGCAGCACGGCTGCGATCGCCATGGCGGCAGAGGCGCCGCAGATCGCCACCGAGCCGCCGGTCAAGAGCGCCAGGCGCCACCCCCGACCCAGAACGCGCGAGCCGATCAGTCCGAAGAGGATGGTGCAGATGACTCCCACGACGACGAGGGCGATCAGCTCGGGCCCGAGGCCGATCAGCAATTCCAGGCTGATCCGCGCGCCGAGCAGGGCGACGCCCAGGCGCAGCACGGTCTTGGCGGTGAACTCGATGCCTTTGACGCAACGCCCCTCCTCGGCGAGGAAGTGAAAGGCGATGCCCAGCAGAAGCGCCATGAGCATCGCCGGCGCGCCGTAGTGTTCGGAGAGGAACTGGGCGGCGACGGCGATGACCAGCGACACCAGAAAACCCGGACCGACAGCGGTCGCGAGTCCGGAGAGGCGATCGACCGCCAAGCCGCTGGTAAGGGCACTCATGACAAGGATCTCCTAGTCCGGCGCCCCTCGGGGCGCCGGTTGATGAAAAACATGGATGCTCGATCTGCCGGCCTTAAGAGAGCCGGAGGCGGAAGGGAGGCTCCGCCTCCGGCAGGCCGGCCTGCGGCAGGTTAAGCGCCCTGCTGCGGCCTCATGTCGGCGGCGTCGATGCCGGCGACCGCGACCGGGGTCTTCATGGCGTCGCGGCGGAAGGGCTCGCCCAGCTCCTGGTTCAAGACCACCTCGATGAAGGTGGTCACCCCATCGTTCATCTGCTCCTTGATCGCGGTCTCGAGGCCCTGGGTCAGCTGCTCCATGGTCTCGACCTTGACGCCCTTCACCCCACAGGCCTCGGCGATCTTGGCGTACTCCACCCCGACGTTGAGCTCGGTGCCGACGAAGTTGTCGTCGAACCACAGCGTGGTGTTGCGCTTCTCCGCACCCCACTGGTAGTTGCGGAAGATCACCATGGTGATCGGCTCCCAGTCGTTGCGACCGCAGGCCGTCATCTCGTTCATCGAGATGCCGAAGGCGCCGTCGCCGGCAAAGCCCACGCAAGGGGTGTCCGGACGGCCGATCTTGGCCCCCAGGATCGCCGGGAAGCCGTAGCCGCAGGGCCCGAAGAGGCCCGGCGCCAGGTACTTCCGCCCGGCCTCGAAGGTCGGATAGGCATTGCCGATGGCGCAGTTGTTGCCGATGTCGGTGGAGATGATGGCCTCCTTCGGCAGGGCCGCCTGGATCGCCCGCCAGGCCTGCCTGGGGCTCATGCGCTCGGGCTCGCGGGTCCGCGCGCGCTCGTTCCAGGTGATGCCCGGATCGTCGTCCTCGTGGTCCATCGAGGAGAGCTCCTGCAGCCAACGCGACTTGGTCTGGGCGATCAGGTCGAGGCGCGCCTGGCGGCCGGCCTCGCCGGCACCATCGGAGAGCTGGGCCAGGATCTGCTCGGCCACCCGCTTGGCATCGCCCTGGATGCCGACGGTCAGCTTCTTGGTCAGCCCCAGGCGGTCGGAGTTGATGTCGACCTGGATCACCTTGGCACCCTTCGGCCAGTAGTCGATGCCGTAGCCGGGCAGGGTCGAGAAGGGGTTGAGCCGGGTGCCGAGCGCCAGCACCACGTCGGCCTTGGCGACCAGTTCCATCGCCGCCTTGGAGCCGTTGTAGCCCAGGGGGCCGACCGACAAGGGGTGCGAGCCGGGGAAGGCGTCGTTGTGCTGATAGTTGCAGCAGACCGGGGCCGATAGCCGCTCGGCCAGCGCCGCACTGGCCGGAATAGCACCGCCCAGCACCACGCCGGCGCCGTTCAGGATCACCGGGAAGGAGGCCTCGGAGAGGACCTTGGCCGCCTCGGCGATCGCCGCCTCGCCGCCCCTCGGGCGCTCCAGGCGCACGATCTGCGGCAAGTCGATGTCGATCACCTGGGTCCAGTAGTCGCGCGGGATGTTGATCTGCGCCGGCGCCGAGCCGCGCCAGGCCTTCTCGATCACCCGGTTCAGGACCTCGGCCATGCGCGAGGGGTCGCGCACCTCCTCCTGATAGCAGACCATGTCCTCGAACAGCGCCATCTGGGTGATTTCCTGGAAGCCGCCCTGGCCGATCGACTTGTTGGCCGCCTGCGGGGTCACCAGCAGCATCGGCGTGTGGTTCCAGTAGGCGGTCTTCACCGGGGTGACGAAGTTGGTGATGCCGGGCCCGTTCTGGGCGATCGCCATCGCCATCTTGCCGGTCGCCCGGGTGTAGCCGTCGGCACTCATGCCGGCATTGCACTCATGCGCGCAGTCCCAGAACTTGATCCCGGCGGCCGGGAACAGGTCAGAGATCGGCATCATCGCGGATCCGATAATCCCGAAGGCATGCTCGATGCCGTGCATCTGCAGCACCTTCACGAAGGCTTCTTCGGTCGTCATCTTCATGGCGGTTTCTCCTAATACAAGCGTTGTTCGACGTGTGTTTGGCGGGTGGTTAGAGCTTCTCGTCCCTCAGGTAGTACCAGACGTACATGAAACGCTGGCCCATCCGACGAAAGGGAGTGAGGATACCGTGGCTTGGCAGCTGAGAGGTGAAGATCGGCAGGTCCAAGCCTTGGGCCTTGCCGGCCACCATCTGCGCCATGCGCCGGCCGGCCTGGGCGGAATACATCACCCCGTTGCCGCCGTAGCCCAAGGCATAGAAGATCTCGGCGCCCGGATCGGGCTGATAGATCCTGGGCATCATGTCGTGGGAGACATCGACCCAACCCCACCAGGAATAGTCCAGGTTGATGCCTTCCAGCGCCGGGAACTTGCGATAGAGGCCCTGCTGCAGCAGCGTCAGGTGCTTCGGGTTTTCGGCGTCCTGGCCGGTGATCGCGCTGCGGCTGCCGATCTGCACCCGGTCGTCCGGCAGAAAGCGGTAGTAGTGGCGGAGCGTGCGCGTGTCGGTCAGCGGTGAGCGGGTCTGGAAGCCGCAGGCCTCCTTTTCCGCAGCGTCGAGCGGCCTGGTGACGATCGAGTTCGAGAGGATCGGCATCAGGCGGTTCTTGGTCCGATTGCTCAGCCCCGGCGGCGTGTAGCCGGCCGTCGCCAAGGCGACGGCCCGTGCACGCACGGTGCCGCCAGGCGTGGTCAGGTGATGGATGCCGTCCTTGACCTTCCAGCCCATCACCGGGCTTGCCGGATGGATCTTCGCGCCCAGCTTGCGCGCCAGGTTCTGGTAGCCGAAGGCAAGCTTGGCGGCATGGATGCAGGTTCCGTCGGGCTCGTGCATGGCGCCGGCGGCCTCTTGCTCCTTCACGTGGCCTTCGTGCAGCTCTTCGCGCGAGAGGATGCGCGAGCCATATCCGAAGACCTCGTTCAGAAGCTTCGACTCCTTTTCCAGCTTGGGCATCACGCCGGGCTTGTGGGCGATGTAGTAGTGGCCGCCCTCTTGCGGATCGCAGTCGAACTCGCCCGAGCCGATCAGGTCGCGGAAGACATCGAAGCCTTCCGCGATTTCGGCATGCATCTTCTTGGCGACATCGACACCCCAGCGCTTGATCCACTGCGAGCGCTTGAGGCGCCCGGAGGAGATCTGCGCTTGCCCGCCGTTGCGCGTCGAGCAACCCCAGGCCACGGTGTTGGCCTCCAGCACGGTCGCCTTGATGCCGTGCTCCTTGGCGAGATGGATGGCGCAGGAAAGGCCGGTGTAGCCGGAACCGACGACTACGACATCGGCATCGACATCGCCCGAGATCGGGCCGTCGTCGGCCGGCGGCGGACCGGCGGTGCCGATCCAGTAAGTGGGCGCGTAGTCGCGATTGTGACCGGGACCGGCATCGACCAAGGGGTCGTAGCGCGGGTCATAGCTCGCCTTGGGCCAGTGCTTGGGCCTGACACCGACAGCGGCTGCCTCTTCGTTGGACATTCTCTTCTCCGTCAATTCCTCGCGGCCCGACCCCAGGCCGTCGATCTCTATTGCGTTTCCGTGACCGGCGATCTCTTGGCGACCGTCCGGGCGCCCTGCGGCCAAGGTCTTCATTGCTCTGAGCGGAAGGGCACGACCAGGGTCGGCACCTGCGCCCGCCTCAGAATTCGTCTCGCGACCGTGCCCAGGAAGGTGTAGTCCCGCCCTTTCTCGTGGGCGCCAAGCACGATCATATCACAGCCCCTGTCCTTCGCTTGCCGCAAGACGGCATCAGCGGCGAAGCCCTCGACCACCTCGACCGACGAGACCTGCCCGCGCAGCGCGCGATCCTCTGCCGGAAGGTCGGACCAAAAAGCGTCTTGTGTCTGGTTCAGCGCCTTCCTGGCCAGCTCGACCCGACGGGAGAGAAGGTCCCGCTGCATCTCCTCGTCTTGCACGTAGAGCAGAAGCGTGTCCTTGGCATCGCTGGTCAGCTCTTCGCAGACATGCAGAATGTGGATCTTAGCGCCGGTCGCCTTTGCCATCTCGATGGCGTAGCGCTGCGCATGGGTCGCGCCATGCGACAGGTCCGTGGCGAAGAGCATGCTGGAAATCGCAGGCGTCATGTCGGTCCCATCCAATAGAAAGCCCGTGGGCTCAGGTCTGTGACTTGGCGCGTCTCTCGGCGCCAAGCGGCGGTGTCATGCGGCTAGAATCTTTCTTGCGCCTTGCCTGGGAAGCGTCATTCCTTGTTCATCCGGCGTGGCTGGCGAATAGCTAAAGGGGCGTCCTGGAATGCGATAGGGCCAGATGAAAAGTTTCTTAGGTCCAGATCGCTTTGGACAGCGGTCCGAAGGGACCACCCTGGCCGTGGATGCATCCCACGCACTGAGGTGCGGTCCACTGAGGCCGATTGCGGTGCCGGTCCACTGGCCGGTCGGCGTAGGGTCTGTCACACAACAATCGAGCCTATCGATCCTCGATCTGGAATCGGGCGGTTCAAGCTTTAAAGGTAACTTCTAAATATATTTTCCCTTTTGCCGCCAATCAAAGGTCGAAAAATGTTGAGGGGTGGCACTACGAACTAGCATCAAACGACATAGGCTAAAAAGTGTGGTTATCGGCGCGTGATTAGCCCGTCTTGACGAACGAAAGGCGCACCCTCGGCGGTCTGATGGCCAAGGGTGCACCCTCCTTCAAGAGTTGGCCGAGGCGACCCCACAGCGAAGGGGGGCTCGGCGATTTGGCCTAGCGACTAGCCGCCATGCATGATTGACATGCCCATACGCCAAACGTGCTTGGGTAGGTGCTGCTCGTAACCGCTCCAGCTCTCGTATTGAGGAAGCTTGACGGAGGTCGACAAGGGGCCGCCCAAGAGCTCGAAGGCAGCGCCGGGCCCGCCTGCTGCCATCGCCTGGTCCAGTTCGGCTCTAACCGCATCATAGAGGTCGTTCAGGTAGGCGGCGTTCTCCCTGAGCGCTGCCGGATCGGTGCTTTCGGCGTGCCCGCTGATCGCATGCTTGAGCGGCCAGTCGCTGATCTCGTTCAGGATCTTCCGCGTGCCCAGGTAGTTCTTGTCCTCGAGCCACATGCCATCGGTGAAGGACTGCGGTCCGTAAAGGTCGGCCGTCGCCACGACCTGGTCGTCCGGCACGTAGATGACCGTCGTCGCGACACCATCGCCGACACCCAGGTGCTTCAGCTCGACGATCTTGCCGCCTAGATCGATGGCCAGTTCCTTTGCAAAGGAGGTGGTCACCGTCTTCGGCACGCTGCCCAGCACATCCAGCGCGAAGATCCCCTCGCAGGTGACGTGGCAGACGATCTCCGCGTTCTCGAAGACCTCCGAGCCGCCGACGTGGTCATAGTGCTCATGGCTCAAAACCACGTGCGTGACCGGCTGGTCGGTGACCTGGGCGATTGCCTCCTTGATCTGCTGGGCGCGGTGGCGCCAGGCCGGGTCGACGACCAGCACGCCTTCGTCGCCAACCACCACCAGGCTGCCGTAAAAGTCTGAAAAGTAGTGATAAACTCCGTCGCCGATCGAGGTCATCGGGGACTGCGCCTGTGCCGCGGCCGGGCCCGCCAGGCACAGGGTAAGGATTGCTGCTGCCGTCTTCCGCATCATGGCGTCCATCCTGCCTTTCGCTTTGGTCCAGCCCCCAGGATTGTGATTGGCGCGGTCGGCCGCAATCTCATAGGTTACATACAAAGTATTCCCTGCAGGAATAAAGTTGACCTCGGACGACAAGCCTATCAGCGGCGATCTTCGCGATCTCAGGGTTCTTCGTGTGCTGCTCGAAGAGCGCAATGTCTCGCGTGCCGCAGACCGGCTGGGCATGACGCAGTCGGCCGTCTCCAAGGCGCTCGGCCGATTGCGCCGGCAGTTCTCCGACGCGCTGCTGATCCGCTGCCCCGGCGGCTATCAACTGTCGCACAACGCAAAGGCCATAGAACAGAAGCTGAGCGCAGTGCTCGATCAGATAGACCGGCTCTACGTCTCGCAAACGGACGTCCCAAACGAGATCCAGGCTGAGATCAGGATTGGCATGGCGGACGACGTGGCCATCCTTCTGTTGCCGCGACTGCTGGGGCGTCTGAAGGAGGTCGCACCGGGGGTGGAGCTCTCGGTCTCCAACACAGGACACTCCGTGCAAGAGAGAATGTGGTCCGGCGCCGTCGACCTCCTGCTCGAGGATACCCGGGTCAGCCAATTCGGGTTCTATGCCCATCCGCTATTTCGCTGGCACTGGTGCTGCTTGATGGCCGCCGACCATCCGCTCGGGATCAAAGGCTTGACCCTCGAACACTATGCAGCGGCCGATCATGGTCTCGTCAGCTTTGCCGGCGACCGCTTCGGCGTAGTGGACGAGGTCCTCGGCACACTCGACCGCCAGAGACGCATAGCGCTCTTGGTGCCCTACTTCTCGGCCGTGCCTTTCGTCGTTCAGGGAACGCGTCTGATATTCACGGTGCCCGAGCCGCTGGGGCGGGAGCTGGCGCGGCATTTCGACTTGATGCTGTGCCCGCTTCCTCTCGAGGTGCCGCCGCTCAACATCGCCGCCATCTGGCATCCGCGCAATCAGCACGACAGTGTTCATCGATGGTTTCGTCGCTTTCTGATCGATGAGTTCGAAGAGCGATCCAACCAAACTTGAGTGAGCTGGTCTTGGCGTCGGTCAGACCATCCGCGATCGTAGCCGTGAAGCGATCCCAGCCCCCTGAAGGAGGTCACCATGGCTCTACGCCTTCTCCCCTTGGCCGTTCTCGCAATCGCAAGTGTCTTCGCCGCATTCTCGGCTGCGGCCGAGCCACTGAAGACGACCGTCAACCCCCCGCATCTGACCGACACCACACAGTACGGCTACTCTCAGGCGACCGTCGTGGCGCCGGGCGCGCGTCTGATTTTCATCGCCGGCCAGGTCGGCACTACCGACGAGGGGCCGAACGACTTCGAAACCCAGGTTGACCGCGCCTTCGACAATCTGGTCGCGGTTCTGGATGCGGCCGGCGGGCGGGTCGAGGACGTAGTCAAGATCACCTTGCTGGTGAAGGGGCACAACCGCGAACGGCTGGTCTATCTGCAGAAGAAGCGCAAAGAGGTCTTCGGCGAGCACCTGCCGGCCAGCACGCTCATTCCCGTGCCGGAGCTGGCGGTCGAGATCCTGGAGTTCGAGATCGACGCGATCGCGGTTGCTCCGCAATAGGCGGCCGGACCCAAAGTGCCGGTGATCGACTCCCTCCAGAGAAGGTCGCTGCGTTCTAGTGTGCTAATGCTGATGAATTAGAGAAACAATCGTTGATCCGTACGAGCGCGGATTGGCTGGATCGGCAGGCACGCCGAGTGCAAGACCGTTGGAGGGACTTCAAATGGGAAATCTCGGATTTGCTTCTCTCATAGATAATGCGGAACGGGGTCAAATTTAATGTTCGATCATATTCCGCCCTTTCTGAATTTTATCATCCTCGGCCTTCCAACTCTTTTTGTTCATTTTCGTGAGTACTTTCGTTGGATTTTTTCGAATCAGTATGAAGAGTACAGGCGAAAGTACAAATCTTACACGGATTTTAGGCACAGGACACGGCTGTGGCAAACTAAACGTTTCTTCCAATTTCAAGGAATATGGTTGGTTGTCTGGTTTTTAGTTAACATAGCGCCAGTGGGGTAGGCCAAATGAGCGACGGACTCGAGGCCCAAGTCTTGATGAGCGAACAAATCCGAGTCTAGAAGCTTGTAGAAATCCAATACATCGAAGTCAGTTTTGCATATGACGCCGTCATTGCGAGGAGCCGGAGGCGACGCGGCAATCCAGAGCATAAAGTCTGGCAAAAAAGACCTGGATCGCCGCGCTTTCGCTCGCGATGACGATCGTACCACAAAGTAATGACGGTCAGGTATAGGTGCATGCATGTGCCCGGCTGAAGTATTCACTTGGAAGGCTATCTCGAATGGGATCCTTCTGTCAGATTCGGGCCACTAACTCCAATCCACGAGACGTTCGATCGGTGGCTGCCTGCCGGCAATGGGCGACTTGATGACGATGTAGCTGAAGTAGGTCTTGATGCCGATGCGTGCATCCAAGAGGCGCTCCATCATGTCCTGGTAGTCCGCCACGCTGGCGGCGATGACTTTCAACAGATAGTCGTAGCCGCCGCTCACCAGGTGGCATTCGGTGACCTCGGGAAAGCGAACCAGACCGCGCTCGAACTTGGCGAAGTCGTCACGTCGGTGATCGGAAAGCGTGACCTCGGTGAAGACCGTGATGGCCTTGGCGAGGCGCGCGAGATCGATCTGCGCGCCATAGCCCTTGATGTAGCCCGCTGACTCCAGCCGCTTCACGCGTTGAAGACAGGGGCTCTGCGACAGGCCGACGGCGTCCGCAAGCGCGGCATTGGTGATCCGCCCGTTGCCTTGCAGCGCCGACAGGATCTTCAGGTCTATCCGATCCAGCTTTGGTCTAGGGTCCATGATGGACCCAGGCTTAGAGCGGATCGCGGTCAGGTGGAATGCCTGATCGCGTGAATCCGCTCTACAACTCCAATAATGGAGTAGATCGTCTTCGGATGTTTTCATCCGAAGACGATCTGCTCTGGGCCCTTACCCCTTCAGCCTGCAAGCTCGGCGTGATGGGCCTTCACCAGGTCGGCCATGGAGTTGAAGACCAGTCCATAGCTCGGCATCTCTCCCGGGTTCATCGTGGCGCCGAAGCCCTCTTGCTCATGCCGGCGATAGATCCAGCAGTTCGCCAGATCGAAACGGTTGGCCGGGGCGTGGTCGTGGAACATGCTTTCGGCCGTGTGCAGGATCTCGCCCTTCTCGATCCCGATGCGAGCGAGATTGTCGAGCATGTAGTCGAAGTTCTGCGGGGCGGGCTTGTAGGATCCGACGTCCTCGGCTGTGTAGACCGCATCGAAGGCTACCTGAAGCTTGCGGTTGCTGTGGGCGAAGCTGGCGTTGTCGACGTTTGAGAGGACGACCAGCTTGTAATAGCGCTTGAGATAGCCGAGCGCCCCGGCGCTGTCCTCGAAGGCCGGCCAGTCCTCGACGGAGCGGCCGTAGGCGAGGCAGTCTTCCCACGTCGTCTCGACACTCCACTCTTCGGCCAAGCGCCTATAGACCACAGCAAGCAACTGAGAGTAGATCTTGCCCGGCGTTTGCCGCTGCGTCGCCGATTCGTAGTGCGCGTGCGCTTCCAAGATCTCGTTGCGGGAGAGGGGGCCAGCGACTTGATCGGTCAGCGGCTTCAGTCCGGCGATCATGCCGCTCTCCCAATCGATCAGTGTGCCGTAGACGTCGAAGGTCAGGGCTTTGAAGTCGGTCAATCGCATGTGAGGTCTCCTTCGTTTCGAGTTGCTGCGCGCCCGGCCAAGGGCCCGCGGCCCGGGAAGACTATGCAGTCTCTGCCGCCGAAGAAGTTGCTGACTTGCCTGACCTGCGCGGCATCGTCTGCCGAGTTAACTGGGTTTGGCAAAAGAACCCCTACCCAGGGAACGCGGGACGGCAGGCGAGGGATCGTGCCGTCGAGGCCATGAAGATTCTTTGGTCCCACGGAAGCCGGCCGTAGGATAGTATGGCCAGCGCGGTTCTATGGCAGGGATCGAGGAATGCCATGGACGAGGATCGCCAAGCGCAACATCGAGCAAGAAGGGGGTATCGTGATGGAATTCCGAATCCACAAGGCGTTGCTGGCGGCGGCACTCGCTGTCCCGCTTACGCTTGCAAGCGGGTTTCCGGCGAAGACGGCCGAAGATGCCTGGGTGCCGACCGGCTTCGACGAGCATGAACGCGCAGCCTGGGCGCTGCTGACCTTGATCTGCGGACCGGACATGCCGGCCAAGCCCGCCGGCAACATGCCGCCGGAGTTCTGTGCGCAGAACTATGAGGTGACCGAACTCTATCTCGGCACCTTGCTGGCCTTGTCCGAGATGCCTGCGTCTGCCGGCGGAAATGCGGCCATGCAGCTCTTTCCCGAGCTCAAGCCTGCGCTCATGCAGCAGATCGCGCTCCTGGCGGACGACGCCCAACCGCCCTGGACCATCGTCGCCAATCCGGATCTCAAACGCGCTCCGGCCATTCTGCTGCCGCAGCTGGTCGACGCCATTGCCAACTCTTACGGCACCATGCAGCGCGTGGCGATCGCCCACCCGCTGCTGGCCGACCATGAGATTCTCCTTCTTGACGAGCCCACCGGGAACCTTGACGTCGAGCAAGAGAACCAAGGCTCGGCCTCGGCGACCACCGCCGGCGCTGCGGAAGGCGCCGCCGTATCCGACGATGCGGCAGTGGCGACTCCGCAACCCGCTTCGGGCGCGGCAGGAGCCGAGTAGGCCGCATGCGAATCCGCATGAGCTAAGGAGTCAGGCTGGTCGCGCGCCCGTGAGGACAAGCTCGGCTTGCCCTCGCCACAGGCTTCGCGTAGGCAGATCACTGCAGCGCGCCGCCGCTGGCCCGCGCTGGCCTAAAGGGTGACAACAGCCGGAGGGCAGTGGGGATGATGGGCTTGGGCAGCTCCTGGAAGGGCATGGCGCTGGGCGCCGCGGTCTTGGGCGCCGCGCTATCGGCGGAGGCGGCAGAACAGACGATCATCGTATTGGATGCCTCCGGCTCAATGTGGGCGCAGATCGACGGCACGCCGCGCATCGCCATTGCGCGCGAGGTGCTGGACAAGGTGCTGGGCGACCTGCCGGCCGACCGGGAGTTGGGCTTCATGGCCTATGGTCACCGCAAGAAGGGGGTCTGCAGCGACATCGAGCTCCTGGTGCCGCCGGCCGCAGGCACGGCCGAGTCCATCCGGGAGGCCGCGGCCAAGCTCAATCCCAAGGGCAAGACGCCGCTCTCCGAGGCGGTGCGCCAGGCGGCGGAGGCGCTGCGCTACACCGAAGACGCGGCCACCGTGGTGCTGATCACCGACGGCATCGAAAACTGTCAGCTCGACCCCTGCGTCCTGGGGCGCGAGCTGGAGGCGGCCGGTGTCAACTTCACCGCCCATGTCGTCGGCTTCGACCTGAAGAGCGGCGAGGGCGCCAAGGTCGCCTGCTTGGCCGAAGAGACCGGTGGCACCTACATCGACGCCGCCAACGCGACCGAGCTCACCACGGCGCTGACCGAGACGGTGGCCGCGCCGCCGCCCAAGCCGCAGGAGCCGCCGCCGCCGCCGGAGCCGGACGCGACGCTTGCCGGACCGGCCGAGGTCCCGGCGGGTGCCGACTTCGAGGTTTCCTGGACCGGCCCCGGCGCCAAGACCGACTACCTGGTCATCGTCGAGGCCGGCGCACCTAAGACGGCGACGGGCAACTTCACCTACATCAACGAGAACAATCCGGTCGTCCTGCGTGCGCCCGATGCCTTGGGCGCCTACGAGGTGCGCTACATCCTGGGCGATGGCCGGAAGGTAGTGGCCAGCCATCCGGTCACGCTGACGCCGATTCAGGCGACCCTGGAGGCGCCGGCGGAGGTGCCGGCCGGCGCGCAGTTTGAGGTCTCTTGGACCGGCCCCGCCTACCGCGACGATTTCATCACCATCGTCGAGGCCGGCGCCAAGGAGGGCAGCTACACCACCTACGTCTATGCCAACAAGGGAAGCCCCATTCAGCTGACCGCGCCGGACGGGCTGGGCAACTACGAGGTCCGCTACGTCGTCGGCCAATCGAAGCGAACCTTGGCGAGCCAGCCGGTGGTGCTGACCGGCATCGAGGCGACATTGGAAGCGCCGGCCGAAGTGGCGGCCGGTGCGGCCTTCGAGGTCACCTGGACCGGCCCGGACAACAAGAACGACTACATCACCATCGTCGAGGCAGGGGCCAAGGAGGGGACCTACAACGACTACGACTACACCCGTAAGGGCAGCCCCTTGACGATCGAGGCGCCGGACGGCCTGGGCGCCTATGAGATCCGCTATGTCGTCGGCAAGTCCAAGCGCACCTTGGCCAGCCGCCCGATCACCCTGGTCGGCGTGCAGGCGACCTTGGAAGCGCCGGCAGAGATACCGGCGGGCGCCTCCTTCGAGGTCACCTGGACCGGCCCGGACAACAAGAACGACTACGTCACCATCGTCGAGGCGGGGGCCAAGGAGGGGACCTACAACGACTACGACTACACCCGCAAGGGCAGCCCGCTGACGATCGAGGCCCCGGACGGCCTTGGTGCCTATGAGGTCCGCTACGTCTTGGGCAAGTCCAAGCGCACCTTGGCCAGCCATCCTGTGACGCTGGTTGCGATTGCTGCGAGCTTGGAGGCGCCGGCCGAGATTCCGGCGGGATCGAAATTCGAGGTCACCTGGACCGGCCCGGACAACAAGAACGACTACATCACCATCGTCGAGGCTGGGGCCAAGGAGGGCACCTACAACGACTATGCCTACACCCGCAAGGGCAGCCCGCTGGAGATCACGGCTCCGGACGGCCTGGGTGCCTACGAAGTGCGCTATGTGCTGGGCAAGTCGAAGCGGACCTTGGCCAGCACGCCGGTCACGCTGACGTCGATCGACGCCACCTTGGAGGCGCCGGCCGAAGTCGCCGCCGGTGCGCCCTTCGAGGTCTCCTGGACCGGGCCAGACAACCCCAACGACTATATCGCCATCGCCGAGGTGGGCGCACCCGAGGGCAAGTACCTGACCTACAGCTATACCCGCAAAGGCAATCCCGTGACCCTGCGGGCGCCGGACATGCTGGGCAAAGTCGAAATCCGCTATGTCATCGGCAAGTCCAAGCGCACCTTGAAGAGCGAGACGATCACCCTGACGCCGGTCTCGGCCGAGCTTCGGGTGACCAACACGGCGGTGCCGGGCGGCAAGCTGGAGGTGGAGTGGCAGGGCCCCAACAATCCCAACGACTTCATCGCCCTCGCCGAGCCGGGCGCGCCCGGCGGCAAGTACCTGGTCTACGCCTATACCAGGCGCGGCAACCCCGTGGTCCTCAACGTGCCTAAGATCCTGGGGACCTATGAGGTGCGCTACATCCTGGCCCAGTCCAAGCGGATCCTGACGGCCATTCCGGTGGTGATCGATGTCGCCGAGGTCAGCCTGAAGGCGCCGGAAACGGTGAAGGCCGGCGGCACCTTGCAGGTGAGCTGGACCGGCCCGGCCAACTGGGAGGATTTTGTCGAGATCGTCCCTGCCGGCGCACCGGACAAGACCAAGCCGCTCGCCGCCACCCGCACCTCGCAAGGTAGTCCCTTGCCGATCTTCGCGCCTGGCCAGCCCGGTCAGTACGAGATCCGTTACGTCATGCGGGACACCGGCGAAGTGGCGGCCCGGATCCCCTTGACCGTGGAATAGGCAGGTGTGATTTCCGGCGCAGCATCGGGCAGGCTAGAGGCTTGGCGCTGCGCCGGGCGCACCCTTGAGATCGACGGCGAGCAGGTCTTTCTGCGCGTAGAGGGCGAAGGGCCATCCTTGCTGCTGCTGCACGCCTATCCGACCGCGTCTTGGGGCTTTCATAAGGTCTGGAACGCGCTCGCTGCCCGCTATCGCCTTGTGGCGCTCGACCTTCCCGGCTCCGGCTTCTCCGGCAAGAGCCCGCAGGGCGACTATCGCCTGGGCCGTCTGGCCAGTGTGGTCGAGACGGTGCTGGCGGATGCCGGCATCGCGAAGCTGCACATGCTGGCCCACGGCTATGGCTCCTCGGTGGCGCAGGAGCTCTTGGCACGCGAGCGGTTTCAGGTGCTGTCCGCTTGTTTCGTCAGCGCCGGACTGTTCCCGGAAGCGGCACGGGTCACCCTCATGCAACGCCTGCTGCTCTCGCCCCTGGGCCCCGTCGTCGCGCGCTTTGCGCCGCAGCCCAAACGCGCCTTTCGCCGACGGCTGTGTGCAGCCTTTGGCGCTCGCTGTCAGCCCACGGAGGTGGAGCTGGACGAGATCTGGCAGCTCTTTCGCCTCAACCAGGGACAGGCAGCGGTGCCCGCCGTGCTCTGCTACCTGCGAGAGCGCTGGCGACTGTCCGGGCGGCTGGTTAGCGCGCTTCAGCGCACACCAGCGCCGCTGGCACTGGTCTGCTCGGCCGAGGACAGCTTGAGCGGTGCACCCACCATGGCGGCGTGGCGCAGCTCACTGCCTGCCGCGCCGCTGTTCGAGCTCCCCGGCGGCGTCGGCCACTATCCACCGCTGGAATGCCCCGAGGCTGTGCTGGCTGCCTATACCTCTTTCCACGAGACCTTGGGCGGGTAAGCCCTTTTCTTCGACAGGCTGCCGCTTGTCGTGGGTCAGTTCGGGTGGCTCCGTTGACAAGGGTCATGGCAGCGGCTTTAGTCGCGGCCGGTCCCGAAACCGAAGCACCAAGACAACACCCGGGAGACGCAATATGACGATCCGCTTTGCTGCCTTGATGGGCGCTGCTGCCGTGACCCTGGCCGCCGCCATGGCGCCGATGACGGCCACGGCCGACGAGACCTTGCGCATCTCGCTGCAGCTGCCGCTGAAGAGCCACCTCGGTCAGAACCTGCTGCTGTTCAAGGAGGAGGTCGAGAAGAACTCCGACATGACGGTGGAAATCTACGACTCCGCCCAGCTCTTCAAGGACAAGGAGGTACCGGAAGCGGTAGCCTCCGGGCAGATCGAGATGGGAGTGGCCTCGCTGACGCGCTTCGTCGGCGAGATCCCGGCGGTCGACGTCTTCTACATGCCCTTCGTCTTGAACTCGGAAGACAAGGTGCGCAAGGCCGTGGCGCCCGGCAGCACCGTGCGCGGGCCTTTGGACGCCGCCATGCTGAAGACGGGTGCCAGGCCGCTTTGGTGGCAGGCCTATGGCGGGGTGATCCTTCTGTCGAACGGTGAGCCGATCAAGACGCCGGCCGACATCAAGGACAAGAAGGTGCGGGTCTTCGGCAAGACCTTGGGCACCTGGATCCAGGTCCTGGGCGGCTCGCCGACCTTGATCTCCGGCTCCGAGCAGTTCCTGGCCTATCAGCGGGGCACGGTGGACGTCGGCATGACCGGCGTCTCCGGCGTCAAATCGCGCTCTCTGTGGGACGTGATGGACACCATCACGGTCACCAACAACGCCGATATCGAGTTCGTGGTGCTGGTCAACGAGGACTTCTGGCAAGGCCTCAGCGAGGAGCAGCGCAAGGTCATCGAAGCCGCAGCCCTCAAGGCCGAGGACGACGTGCGCAATCGCGTCTCCGAGATCGAGGCCGACGCCTTTGCCGCCGCCAAGGATCACGGCATGACCGTCTACTACCCGACCGATGCCGAGATCGCGGAGTGGAAGAAGGCCTCGGCCCCGGTCATCGACGAGTGGCTGAAGACCGCCGGCGAGACGGGCAAGCAGGTGCTGGACGCCGCCGAGAAGCTCTAAGCCCCCGCTTCCTGCCGGCAAGGGCCGTGCCATGGCCGTGATCGACCGCCTGTCGGATCTCCTGGCACGCCTTGCCGGCTGGGCCTACTTCGCCATCGGCCTGATGCTGGCCTACGAGGTGGCGGCCCGCTATTTTTTCAACGCGCCGACCATCTGGGCCGAGGAGCTGTCGCGCCTGGTCTTCGTCTGGGCCACCCTGATCGCTGCGGCCGGGCTGCTGCGGTTCGATCAGCACATCCGGGTGACGGTCGTGACCGACAGGATGGGCGTGTCGGGCCAGCGATTGGCGCGTATCGCTTCGCACATCTTCGTGGCTCTGCTTTGCGGCTTCGTCGTCTGGCACGGTATGCCGATCGCTGCCAACTCTTTCGAGACTGGGCGCACCACCGGCACCATGATGGATCTGCCCAACTGGTGGGCCCAGGCGGCCGTGCCATTGGCCTTCCTGTTGCTGGGCCTGCAGTGCCTAGTGGAACTCCTTCGCATCTTCAGAGGAGCACCTCTGCCCAAGCATGAGGACGTGGCCGAGTAGCCGATGGACACGCTCCTTATTCTTCTGGCGCTCTTCGCGCTGTTGCTGACGGGCGTGCCGGTCGCCTTCGTGCTGGGCGGCCTGGGCTTGGCGCTGCTGCTGATCGGCGGCTTCTCGCCGATGTTGGCGCCGTCGAGCGTGCTCTCGACCCTCGACAGCTTCGTGCTGATCGCGGTCCCGCTCTTCCTGCTGATGTCCAACGTCATGCTGAAGGGCGGGGTGGGGCGCGATCTCTTCGCCGCGGTGCAGGCCTGGGTCGGGCATTGGCCCGGCGGTTTGGCGGTGGCCACGGTGATCTCCTGCGGGATCTTCGCCGCCATCTCCGGCTCCTCGGTGGCGACGGCGGCCACCATCGGCACGGTGGCGATCCCGGAGATGGTGCAGCGCGGCTATCCCAGGCACTTCGTCTTCGGCCTGCTGGCCGCCGGCGGTACCTTGGGTATCCTCATTCCCCCGTCGATCATCCTGATCGTCTATGGCGTCATCACCGAGGAATCGGTGATCGCGCTCTTCGAGGCGGGCGTCGGGCCGGGCCTGTTACTGGTGGTGCTCTTCGTGCTCTTTTCCATGGTCTATGCGCGTTTCGCGCTGGGCCAGCGCGATGCGGACCCTGCGGATTGGGAGACACGGCGGCGCACCGGCCTGCGGGCCTTGCCGACCATCCTGCTGGCCGCCTTCGTCATTGCCGGCATCTATCAGGGCTGGTTCACGCCCACCGAGGCTTCGGCCATCGGCTTCATCGGTGCGCTCTTCGTCACCGGCGTGGTCTTGCGCTCGCTCTCTTGGAAGGGCCTTCTGGAGGCGGTGCGCGAGGCGATGAAGACCTCGGTGGCGATCCTGCTGATCGTCGCCGGCGCCAAGATCTTCGCGCGCGCCATC
Organism: Rhodospirillales bacterium; assembly: GCA_963669385.2. GTDB lineage: Bacteria > Pseudomonadota > Alphaproteobacteria > Kiloniellales > JACOMY01 > JACOMY01. The sequence goes on along the minus strand of CAXXGD010000055.1, from coordinate 58,086 downwards.
GCGCTCTGGCGCATTCCCCAGGACATCTCCGCCTTGATCTCGGAGAACATCGAGAGCGCCGGGCTCTTCATCCTGGTGGTGGCCCTGGTGCTTCTCATCATGGGGCTCTTCATGGAGGCGCTCTCCATGATGCTGATCATGGTGCCGGTGCTGGCCGGGACCTTGAGCCTGCTGGCCATCGATCCGGTCTGGTTCGGCATCTTCTTCGTGATCATGGTGGAGTGCGCGCTGATCACCCCGCCCGTGGGCTTGAACCTCTATGTCATACAGGCGGTCGGTAAAGCCAAGATGGGAGAGGTGGCGCGCGGCGTCTGGCCCTTCCTCGTCTTGATGCTGCTGGCCGTCCTGTTGATCACGCTGGTGAAGGACATCGTGCTATGGATTCCCTACAGCCTGTGAGCAAGGCGCAGCAATTGCGCGATCTCCTTGCGAGCGGAGAGATCATCACCATGCCGACCTGCGGCGATGGTCTTTCGGCCCGGCTGATCGAGCAGGCCGGCTTCCGCGCCGCCTTCATGGGCGGCTTTGCAGCCTCCGCGCACCGGCTAGGGCAGCCCGATGCGCAGCTGATCTCCTACGCCGAGATGGCCGACCAGTTACGCAATATCTGTGCCGCCACGGCGCTGCCGGTGATCGGCGACGGCGATACCGGTTATGGCAACGCCATGAACGTGAAGCGCACGGTCAAGGGCTATGCCCAAGCCGGTGCGGCGGCGATCATGATCGAAGATCAGGTCGCCCCCAAGCGCTGCGGCCACACCAAGGGCAAGCTGGTGGTCGATCGGATCGAGGCCATCGACCGCATCAAGGCGGCGGTGGACGCACGCGAGGAGGGCGCCGACATCCTGATCATGGCCCGCACCGACGCACGCCGCGATCACGGCCTGGACGAGGCGCTGGAACGCGCGGCAGCCTTCAAAGCCGCCGGCGCCGACATGCTCTTCGTCGAAGAGCCGCAGTCGCGCGAGGAGATGGAGCAGCTCTGCCGCGACGTGCCCGGCCATCACATGGCGAACATGCTGGAAGGCGGCCTGACGCCGGTCTTGCCGCCGGCCGAGCTGCAGCAGGTTGGATTCGCTCTGGCGGCCTATCCCTTGACGCTGATGTCGGCTGCAATGAAGGCGATGATCGCGGCACTGGACGCGCTGAAGAGTGGTCGCAGGCCGGATGAATTGCTGCTGGATTTCGCCGAAGTCCGGCGGCGGATCGGGTTCGATGACTATTACAAGGAAGAGCAGCGCTACGTCGGGGCGCGGGGTGATTGACGGTGAAATGGGCAGCCGAAGCGAGGCGATGTAAGCAAGGACCCTCGCCCTAAATCTGCTTTTCTCCCTCCAGCAAAGGAGTGTCATCACCTCAGTTTGCCGAGGAGACCGCAGAACTGCTGGCCGGTCGCGCGGTCGGGCGAGAGAGGAAAGGGAGGAGCCGTTACCATGTCCTTACCCGCACGGGACCTGCGCTCCGGATGGATCACCACCGGCGACTCGGTCAAGCTGCACTACCTGGAGGCCGGCAGCGGGCCACCGCTTCTGATGGTCCCCGGCTGGTCGCAGGCGGCGGAGGAATTCAAGCATCAACTCCGCGATCTCTCCGGGCGCTACCGTGTGATTGCTGTCGACATGCGCGGGCACGGTCGGTCGGAGCGGCCGGATTTTGGCTATCGGATCAGTCGCCTGGCCGCTGACCTTAAGGATGTGATCGATAGGCTGGACCTGCAGGACGTCAATCTTCTGGGGCATTCCTCGGGCTGTTCGGTCATCTGGTGTTACTGGGACCTCTTCGGGCCGGAGCGCTTGGCCCGCTTGCTGCTGATCGACCAGATGCCGGCGGTTCTGAAGAACCCGGCCTGGGGCGAACAAGAGATTATCGACTCCGGCTGCGTCCTCGATGCAGAGTCCCTCTTCTCGATGATCAACACTCTGCGCGGGCCGGACGGCATCAGCCTCTCGCGCCAGTTCATAGATGACCTGCTGACCGACAAGGCCCCGCAGGAGCTGAAAGACTGGATCGTCGCCTGCAATCTGCAGCTCCCGCGCGAGCACGCCGCGACAATGCTCTTGAGTCAAGCCACCCAGGACTGGCGCGACACCATCCCCCGGATCACCTTGCCGACCCTCGTGGTTAGCGGGCGGGCAAGCTTCGTTCCCTGGAGAAGCTGCCAGTGGATTCACCAACAGATCAAGGGGTCCCGCTTCGAGATCTTCGAGGAAGAGGAAGGCGGTCAGCACTTTATGTTTATAGAGAACTACAAGAAATTCAACGAGATCGTCGCCGATTTCATCGAGTAACCTTGGCTAATGGGGTTCAACTCTCTGTCGCCATGGGTCGGATCGCCGCGTCACTAACACTCCTCGCGATGACGCTAACGGGTGAGTATTTGCACTTAACTTGAGGTTTTCGTGCATATCGATAGCATTACACCCGAAAGTCCACATGAATATGCGTGCCCTCAGGATCGAAGAAGTTGAGTTGGACGATGTTGGTGCCGGGGACAGGGGTTTCCTCGTAAGCCACCTTTTCCTTGGCCAGGGTCGCCTTGAAGGCTGCCATGTCCTGGCCGGTGAAGGCGAAGTGCTCCAGGCGCAGGGCGTCCATCTCGGTCGAGGCACTGGGCGGCTCCGCCACTCCGATCAAATGCACCAGCGCTTGCTCGCCGATGTACATCCAGGCGCCGGGAAAGGGGAAATCGGGGCGCCAGCCGCTCTTCATGCCCAGGACCTTCTGGTAGAAGGCGATGGCTTCGTCCAGCTTGGCGGTACGGATGTTGACATGGTCGAACTGCAGCATTCGCGGTGCTCCTCCCCTTGCGACAGCCGTGATCATAGCGCATTTGAGGGATTGCGAAACAGGGCGCCCAAGCAAGTTGACAGCCTAAGCGCGGCGGGGTAGACACCCTGCTCTCGCGCCGGGCCGATGCTCTGGGCGCGCCCCGGGCCTGTTGCCCGGGCGGGATACGGGACAAGCGGTGGACGTGATGTACGCAGTCATCGAGACCGGCGGCAAGCAGTATAGGGTCGCCAAGGATCAGGAGATCGCGGTCGAGCGCCTGGCAGCGGAGCCGGGGGCCGAGATCTCTTTCGAGTCCGTGCTCTTGGTCGAGGGCGAGGATGGGGTCAAGGTGGGATCGCCGCACGTGGCGGGTGCCAAGGTCTCGGGCGAGGTCGTGGCCCAGAGCCGCGCGCGCAAGATCATCGTGTTCAAGAAGCAGCGCCGCAAGAAGTACCGTCGGCGCGCCGGTCACCGCCAGCACCAGACGGTGGTCAAGATTACCGACATCGTCGTCTGACGGTCTCGGGCGAGCGTTAAGGAGAAGACGAGATGGCGCATAAGAAGGCAGGCGGCTCCTCGCGCAACGGGCGCGACAGTGCGGGCCGGCGGCTCGGCGTGAAGCGCTATGGCGGCCAGTCGGTCCTGGCCGGCAACATCCTGGTCCGCCAGCGCGGCACCAAGTTCTATCCCGGCACCAACGTCGGCATGGGGCGCGACCACACGCTCTTCGCCCTGGTCGAGGGCAATGTGAAGTTCGCGCACAAAGCCAAGGGTCGGACCTTCGTGTCGATCGAGCCGGCGACGGCGCCGGCCGGCGAGGCCTAGCCTCGCTAGACGCCGTAGGAGAGGGGCCGGGCCGGCCCCGACAAGGCGAGAGGTTAGGGGCGCTCCAGGAAGCGGGGGCGCCCTTTTTCGTTGGCGAAGACCTAGAGGGGCGGGAGTAGGCCCGGCGATGAAGTTCCTGGACGAGGCCAAGATCTATCTCAGCTCCGGCGCCGGCGGCGCCGGCTGCCTCTCCTTTCGGCGCGAGAAGTTCATCGAGTTCGGCGGGCCGGACGGCGGTAACGGCGGTCGCGGCGGCGACGTCGTCTTCGAGGCCTCGGCCGACCTCAACACCCTGATCGACTTCCGCTATCGCCAGCACTTCAAGGCCAAGAGCGGCACCCACGGCCGCGGTGCCGACCGCACCGGCGCCTCGGCGCCCGCCACCGTCATCACCGTGCCGGTGGGCACCCAGGTCTTGGCCGACGACAAGGAGACTCTGCTCTTCGACCTGGTCGAGCACGGCCAGCAGGCCATTGCCTGCCACGGCGGCGACGGAGGCTTCGGCAATGCCCACTACAAGACCAGCACCAACCGCGCCCCGCGCCGCGCCGATCCCGGCTTTCCCGGCGAAGAGCGCTGGGTCTGGCTGCGCCTGAAGCTGATCGCCGATGCCGGCCTGGTCGGCTTGCCCAATGCCGGCAAGTCCACCTTCCTCTCTGCCGTCAGCGCCGCCAGGCCGAAGGTCGCCGACTATCCCTTCACCACCCTGGCGCCACACCTGGGCGTGGTGACCCACGGCGAGGCGACCTTCGTGTTGGCCGATATCCCCGGTCTGATCGAGGGCGCCAGCGACGGTGCCGGCCTGGGCGACCGTTTCCTGGGCCACATCGAGCGCTGCGGCGCTCTGCTTCACCTGGTAGACGCAACCCAGGACGACGTCGCCGCCGCTTACCGCACGGTCCGGGCCGAGCTCGAGGCCTACGGCGGCGACCTGGCGGCAAAGCCCGAACTGGTGGCGCTGAGCAAGGCCGATGCGGTTCCGGCCGAGGACATGAAGGTGCAGGCCCAATGGTTGGCCGAGGCCTCCGGACAGAAGCCTATGATCGTCTCCGCCGTCAGCGGCGAGGGCCTGCAGGCCCTGCTGCCGCGCCTGGCGGCACTGGTCGACGCCGGTCGCAGGGCACGCGGCGCGGTGGCCAAGCCCGGGCCTTGGCGGCCCGAAACCGTGGAATGAGAGACGGTGGAGTGAGCAGCCACTCCCTGCTGACCGCCAAGCGCCTGGTGGTGAAGATCGGCTCCGCCCTCCTGGTGGACCCGGCAGGCCTGGTGCGTCACGAGTGGATCACGGCCCTTGCCGCCGATGTGGTCGCCCTGCGCCGGCGCGGCATCGAGGTGATCCTGGTCTCTTCCGGATCGATAGCCGTCGGGCGTGGGCAACTGGGCCTGCCGGAACGCGCGCTCTATCTGGAGCAAAAGCAGGCAGCGGCAGCCATCGGGCAGATCCAGCTGGTGCATGCCTACAACCTGGCTTTGGCTGCCGAAGGGGTTCAGGTCGCCCAGATCCTGCTGACCTTAAGCGACACGGAAGAGCGGCGGCGCCACCTCAATGCGCGGGCCACGATCACGCAGCTGCTTCGCCTGGGCGCCCTGCCGGTGGTGAACGAGAACGACACGGTGGCCACCAACGAGATCCGCATCGGCGATAACGACCGCCTGGCTGCCCGTGTCGCGGTGATGATCAACGCCGACACCCTGGTGCTGCTGTCGGACATCGACGGCCTCTACACCGCCGACCCGCGCCGCTGTCCCGATGCCCGGCACCTGCCCTTCGTGCCGCGCCTGACACCGGAGATCATCGCCATGGGCGGCGAGGCCCCGCCCGGTTACTCCTCCGGCGGCATGGCGACCAAGCTGGTGGCGGCCAGGATGGCCAGCGAGGGCGGCTGCCGCATGGCGATCGCCGACGGCCGCGAACCGCAGGCGCTGGGCGCTCTGGCGGCCGGCGGCAAGGCCACCTGGTTCGCCGCTGCGACCGAGCCCATGACCGCGCGCAAGCGCTGGATCAGGGCGGCGCTCGACCCGCGCGGCTCGCTGCGCCTGGATGCCGGGGCAGTGGCGGCGCTGAGGCGCGGCAAGTCGCTGTTGCCGGCCGGCGTGACCGCGGCCGAAGGCCAGTTCAAGCGGGGCGATCTGCTGCGCCTGCTCGATCATCGGGGTGGCGAGGTGGCGCGCGGGCTCTCCGCCTACAACGACCGCGACACGGCCCGCATCCTGGGCCACCAAAGCAGAGACATCGAGCGCCTGCTGGGCTATCGCGGGCGCGAGGAGCTGATTCACCGGGACGATATGGTGCTGTCGGGCGACTGAGCTTGGCCGCGGCCTTGCGGCTGGCTAAGCTCGCGCCAAAGCGTGAAAGGGTCAGGACTGTGCTGAGCGTAGCCGAAGAGCGCATCGAAGAAGAGGATTTGGCCGAGCGCATGGATGCCTTGGGCCGTGCCGCCCGCGCGGCGGCGCGCGTCTTGGCCATGAGCGACGGGGAGAGGCGCAACAAGGCGCTGAGGGCGGCTGCCGCCGCGATCAGAGCGCGAGAAGAGCCATTGCTGAAGGCCAACGCCGAGGACGTGGCTGCCGGCAAGGCGCGGGGCTTGAGCGCCGCGCTGGTCGACCGCTTGGCGCTGACGCCGGAGCGGATCGAGGCCATGGCCAAGGGCCTGGAGGACATCGCCGAGCAGCCCGATCCGGTCGGCCGGGAGTTGGCGCGCTGGGAGCGTCCCAACGGCCTCGACATCGCGCGCGTCGCCGTGCCCCTGGGCGTCATCGGCATCATCTACGAGAGTCGGCCGAACGTCACCGCCGATGCCGGCGGCCTCTGCCTCAAGTCCGGTAATGCCGCCATCCTGCGCGGCGGCTCGGAATCGCAGCGCTCTTCCGCGGTCATCCTGGAAGCCCTGCAAGAGGGCCCGCGGCAAGCCGGCCTGCCGCAGAAGGCAATTCAGGTGGTGCCGACCTACGACCGCGCGGCGGTCGGCCATCTGCTGCGCCTGCATCAATGGGTCGACGTCATCGTGCCGCGTGGCGGCAAGGGCCTGATCCAGCGGGTGATGGAGGAGAGCCGGGTGCCGGTCTTGGCCCACCTGGAAGGCAACAACCACCTCTATCTTCACGCCAGTGCCGATGCCGGGAAGGCGCGCGATGTGGTGCTCAATGCCAAGCTGCGCCGAGTCTCGATCTGCGGCGCGGCCGAGACCCTGCTGGCCGACCGCGCGGTCGCCCAGAGCCATCTGCGCGGCACCGTGGAAGCGCTGCTGGAGGCTGGCTGCGAAGTCAGGGGCGATGGCGAGACGCAAGCGCTGGATGGCCGCGTGCAGCCGGTGAGCCCTGAGGACTGGGACACGGAGTACCTGGCACCGGTCATCGCCGTGCGCGTCGTGGACGGCATGGATCAGGCGCTTGAGCACATCGCCCGGCACGGCTCCGGCCACACCGACGCCATTCTGGCGGAAGACGAGGGCGCGCAGGAGCGCTTCTTCCGCGAGGTGGATTCGGCGATTTTGCTGGCCAATGCCTCCACGCAGTACGCCGACGGCGGCGAATTCGGCATGGGCGCCGAGATCGGGATCGCCACCGGGCGCCTGCATGCGCGCGGGCCGGTCGGCGCAGCGGAGCTCACCACGACCAAGTATCTCGTCAGAGGCGATGGGCAAATCCGGCCCTGACTATCTGCCGGAACGCCGACTGCCGACGCCGGCGCGCCTGGGTCGCGCGTTGGGCGGTGGTCTGCCGCCTCGGGGTCGCGCGATCGGTCTCTTGGGCGGGTCCTTCAATCCTGCCCACGCCGGCCATCTGCACATATCAAGACAGGCGCTCAAGCGACTGAATTTTGCATGAAGTTTGGTGGCTCGTCTCGCCGCAAAACCCGCTCAAGGCCAAAGATGGCATGGCGCCGCTGGCGGAGCGCCTGAGCAATGCGCGGCTGCTGGCAAGAGATCCGCGTATCCGCGTGGCTGCGCTGGAAACTTTGCTCGGCACGCAGCTGACGGCCGACAGCCTGCGCTATCTCTTGCAGCGGCTTCCGGAGCGCCGCTTCGTCTGGGTGATGGGCGCTGACAACATGATCCAGATCGCACAGTGGCACCACTGGACAGAAATCTTTAACCTCTTGCCCGTTGCGGTCTTCGCCCGACCTTCCTACTCTATCAGGGCTTCCTCGTCGAAGGCGGCCATTCGCTTCCGCAAGGGGCGGCTCAGCGGGGCGCGGGCAAGACAGCTGGCGCTGTCGCCGCCACCGGCCTGGGCCTTGTTGCGGATCCGTCTGAGCAATCTTTCGGCCACGGGGCTGCGGCAAGCCCGGCCAGGGCGAACCGTATAGCTGGTCATCTTGAAACGTCCTTACCGGTATCGGGTGCGCCGGTCGGACAAGCAGAAAGAGGAAACCAAACGCTGCCAAACCTAGAGATGCATGCGGTGGCCACCAGCCTGCCGCACGCCGAACCGAACCGGGCACTCCGGGATCTGGTTCTCGCCTCTCTGGACGACGACAAGGCCGAAGAGGTCGTCGTCATCGATCTTTGCGAAAAATCCAGCCTTGCCGACTTCATGGTCATCGCCAGCGGCCGTTCCAGCCGTCAGGTGATCACCATGGCCGAGCATCTGGCGGAGAAGATGAAGCCCTTGGCCGGCGGCAAGACCCCGCCGATGGAGGGCTTGAGCCGCGGCGACTGGGTGTTGGTGGACGGCGGCGACGTCATCGTCCATCTCTTCCGGCCCGAGGTACGCGAGTTCTATAACCTGGAGAAGATGTGGGCGGGCGCGCACGAAGCCCCGGCACGCATTCTGGCTTAGGGCGAGACCAGCCCTGCGCCTTTCTCTGGTGGCAGTGGGCCGTGCGAAACCCGGCCCGCTGAAGGATCTATACCAGGACTACGGCCGACGCCTGGCCGCAGGACCCTGGGGGCCGCTTCGCCTCGTCGAGGTCGAAGAGCGGCGGCCGCTCGCTACACCGGAGCGGATGGCCCGGGAAGGGCGGTTGCTGCTGCACGCGATACCCGACAACGCAAGAGTCATTGCGCTGGACGCGCGCGGCAAGGCCCTCGACAGCGAAGGTCTTGCTGGTTTGCTGTCCGCGACGGCAGACAGCGGGGCGGCCGAGCTGACCTTCCTGATCGGCGGGGCCGACGGCTTCGACCCCGCTGTCGTCAAGCGCGCCGACCGCCTGCTGTCACTAGGCCCCATGACCTGGCCGCACATGCTGGTGAGAGCCATGCTGGCCGAACAGCTCTTCCGCGCCCAGTCGATCTTGACCGGCCATCCCTATCACCGGGCTTGACGAGCTTGGCAGCGAGTAGTCTTGACCTTCATGATTCTGCTGACACTGCGCGGAGAAGGGCATCGGGGAGCAAAAGGAGGAGGTCTTGTCGGTAACTGTGGTTGTGCGACGCTAGCTCCAGAGTGTTTTGTGCTCACAGGATGTACCGATCCACATCAGCTGAGCCACTGAGGACACGTTCGACAATGAGTGCAGCCTTTTCAATCCGATAAAATATGATGTGGCGATGGTAGGTGAAGCGTCTGTACTGGGCGTCTCTCGGATAGACAGCGCCGATGTATGGATGATCAAGTAACATCTGCAACGTATAGGACAGGCCATCGAGATAACGCTGCGATTGATCCTCACCAAACTCTGTGATGCCGTAGATTGTCAGTTGCTTGATGTCAGCCTGTGCAAGCGGACTATAGACCAACCGCATTATTTCTTGTTGGGAAGTACGGATTCTTGGTTCTGCACCTCTTCGAGTGCTTGTTGCCAGATGTCGTCCAATGAGCACTCGGTTGGGGGGCCTGACTGACGGCCCTTTTCAAGCTCGGCTTCTATGACCGCGTCCTGCTCTTCGCGGGTGAGTTTGCGAAACGCAGCGATTTCCTGCCGGGTGGGAACCGCCGCATTCTTGAAAGAGAATGGCACTTTTGTATGAACTGTCATAGGGTTACGATACCATAGATAGCTACAGAATCAATAAGCGCGACAGCTCATCAGCGCGTCGACTGAAACGAACATGGGTCAGATGCCGACGAGCATCCTGTTCGAACACTGGCGACGCATCTCGCTGATGCGTCGCCAGTTTGCCCGCTAAGCCATCCGCATAGCGCCATCCAGGCGGATGGTCTCGCCGTTGATCATGGTGTTCCGGCAGAGGTGCAGCACCAGGTTGGAGAACTCCTCGACATGGCCGAAGCGGCGCGGGAAGGGCACCTGGCTGGCCAGGTTGTCCTGAATCTCCTGCGGCATGTTCAAAAGCAAGGGCGTGGCGATCAGGCCGGGGGCGATGGTGTTCACCCGGATGCCGTGGCGGGCGAGCTCGCGGGCGACCGGCAGGTTGAGGCCGATGATGCCGGCCTTCGACGCCGCATAGGCGGCCTGGCCAACCTGGCCTTCATAGGCGGCCACGGAGGCGGTCGAGACGATCACGCCGCGCTCGCCGTCCTCGTTGATCGGCTCGGCTGCCGCCATCTCGGCGGCGCAGAGGCGCATCAGGTTGAAGCTGCCGATCAGGTTCACCCGGATCACGCTCTCGAAGGCATCCAGCGGCATGGCGCCGTCGCGGCCCACCACGCGCTTGGCTGGCGCGATGCCGGCGCAGTTCACCAGGATGCGGCAAGGGCCGTGCGCGGCGCTCGCCTCGGCCACCGCAGCCTCCGCCGCGCCGGCGTCGCCGACGTCGCAGACCAGGCCCAGGCCACCTGTCTCTTTCGCGACTGCCGCCACCTCGTCAGGCTTCATGTCCAATGCCGTCACCTTGGCGCCGGCAGCGGCCAGGGCTTTCGCCGAGGCTGCGCCCAAGCCGGATGCTCCGCCGGTGACGACGGCGGCCAGTCCCTTAACGTCCATGTCCGGATAACTCCCACTCTCGGAATCTGAGGCGCCCTTTCTCCTTTCCCAACGCCCGTTCTGTCAAGAAAGCTCGGCGATAGCTTTCGCATTGCGCCAGTTTTCTGTTCGCAGAAACTAGAGAAGGCTGCTTGCCTTTGGTCTTTTTCAATGAAGCGCAGGCGCGTAAGCTGATTGGCAAGATGAAGACGGCTATCAGAGTCATGAATGACAATGGTTGCCAGTTGGTTTCAATGGCCATGTGTGACGGCAAATCTATAGGGGAAAGCGATGAGGCGCCGACTTGACTTCCTGCTGGCCTGTTTGGCCCTCGCTGTTCTTCTTGTGCCGGGGACGGCGAGCCAGGCGCGAGACATGACCGCCACCGAGAAGCGGCTGCTGGCCGATCTGCAGGCGACGCCCGCCTTTCGCCAGAAGATCCCGGCCGCCTCGCAGATAACCCGCCTGGAGTTCGCCGGTTCGGTCATCCCGGGAGACCTGGTCTTCGGCGCCGATCCCGAGGAGATCGCGGTCGTCCCGAAGGCGATTGCGGCGGGGCTCGCGGTCAACTGCAACTACACCCAGACCACGGTGCGCAGCGGCTCGGTCGCCGGAACCTTCGCCAACTCCGCCAGCTTCACCACGACGCACGGATGGGAGATCGGGACCTCGTTCTCCTTCACGGCGGACTGGCCGGTGGTGGAGTCCACCTGGTCCTTCTCCGCATCCTACAACGGCTCCGTCGCCGAGATGACCGGTGAAGAGGAATCCTGGACCATCACCGAGAACTGGAGCGTGCCGCTGCTGCCGCGCACGGAAGCCGATGTACAGATGCAGGTGACCCAGCAGGAGATCGAGGGCCAGCCCTATCACCTGGACTTGGAGCTGCTCGGCCGGGCGCTGATCTACTACAAGCCCGTGCTGACCTGGGTGGACTCCCGCGGCCATGTGCCAGCCAACGCGATCATCGGCGGCAGCGAGACATCGCCCACGAGCGGAAAGGAACGTGATCTGCCGATCTGCCGTGCGTGGTATGCGGGGGCTCAGCACCCCGGAAAGGTGGTTGCCGGCAACTGCAACATCTCTTGGGGCGGCAAGGAATACGAGCGTGGCCGCTTCCAGGTCCTGACCGGCGACAAGAGTCTTTTCGATTGGAAGAAGCACAAGCGCGGCAGCACCGATAAGGAGAGCGGTGTGGTCGCCGGCCAGGAGAACCGAGACGACCAGCACGAAGGCAAGCTCTACGTCTGTCGGGGCAAGCACAAAGGCGGCACCCATCCCGGCAAGCTGGTCATCAATCACTGCATGTTCGGCTATGGCGGCGAGGAGATTTTGAAGAACCTATTACGACATCCTGACGTTCGCCGCAGGCAAGGACAAAAGGTTTGCGGTCACTCTGCAGGACTACTTGCCCTTGGAGAAAAGGACCTTCCGTGTCGAAGGCGCGTTCAACGGCACGAAATCGCTGTCGGCCTACAGCTACGTCAGCCCGTCACGGCCCGTGACGGAGTTCCGCTGCCCCTCTGCGCCAAGCAACCAGGTGGCCCAAGCGCCGGTCGGGGAGGGCGCGCCGGTCGCGCGGTCCGTTTCCATCGAGAAGGCCCCGCGCAATCTCGCCCGGGCGGCCTCCGGTGGAGGGGCCGAGCTCGAGCTGTTGAAAGATGCGACGCTGCTTCGCGAGACGCCCTTGCCGGCGGACGAGCTTGCAACGGCAGAGCCGGCGCCGGTGCTGAACGCTCGCGTCCTGCGCCTGGAGAGCCCGCATCTCTTCGGGCCGGACGTCTTGGCCCTGCAGCAGGCGCTGATCGCCGCCGGCTGGCCGATTCGCGCCGACGGATTCCACGGGCCCGGCACCGACCAGGCCCTGCGGCACTTCCAGCGAGCGCACCGCCTCACCGAGGATGGGCTCTTCGGACCGCGCACGCAGGCGATGATGGGGCTTTAAGGCCGGTAATCCCGGCTGACTGACATCTTTGAGCGCCTACGAATCAGCAAGGTAGCACGCGCGCCGGTGCCTCTCTTCTTCGATTGAGAGCGCAGTCGCGGCAAAACCACACCACGTCATCCTCCGGTCAAGCCGTAGGACGTCGCCATTAGGTTGCTGAAAGAGCGCTTTTTCGCCAACATGGTGCGGACAGGCTGCTGTTTTGGGACACAGCTTCCAATCAGAATAGGGCTTTAGGGTAGGGCACACCCTTGGCCGACACGCCGAGGTGATCTAGGTCTCTAGGCCATGCAGGAGACACCCGAGACTGGTGCCCACGGCTGGCAGAGCGTGCCGGCCCCGGCCCGCTGGCTGGGCATTGCCGGCCTTGTTCCCTTCTTCCTGGGCGCGGGCTTGCTGCTGGCGCCGCCGGGCGGCTTGCCGCTTGAGAAGGTCCTGGGCGCCACCCTGGTCTATGGAGTCGCCATCCTCTCCTTTCTTGGCGGGGTCGCGTGGGGTGCGGCGATGGTGCGCGGTGAGCGCACTTTGGGCCCCTACCTCATGGCCGTGCTGCCCAGTCTGGTGGGCTGGGGCACATTGCTTTTCGTCTTTCCGCTGCAGCAGCCCTTCGTGCTGGCCTTGGCTTTCGGCCTGCTATGGCTGGTCGATCGGCACCATGTCGCCATGGGGCGTTTCCCCCAGCCTTACTACATGCTGCGCACGGTGCTGACGATCGGCGTCGTGATCAGCCTGATCGCCTCCGGCTTTGCCGTGCTGCCAGCGTGACGCGCCGGGCCTCGCGGTGGGCGATGTAGAGGCTGGAGACGATCAGGACCGCCGCGCCGCCGAGCGTGGTCCAGGTTGGCGTCTCGCCGAAGGTGAGGAAGCCGATGACGATGGCAAAGAGCAGCTTGGAATAGTCGAAGGGCGCGATGAAGCTGCTTTCGCCGGTGCGAAAACCGCTGATGAAGAGGGCGTGGGCGCCCAGGCCCAGCACACCGATGGTGACCAGCATCAGCCATTCGACCCCCGTCCATCGGCCGCCAGACCGACCAGGCCGGCAGGGCGCAGACCAAGATTGAGGCGAAGAAGACATAGAACAGCATCACGGTCTGGCTTTCGCTGGCGGGAAAGCGCTTCACCAAGGTGATGGAGAAGGCCACCAGCATGGCCGAGCCGATGGCGTAGAGGGCGTCGACCTGCAGCGCTGCGGCCCCTGGCTTCACGATGATCAGCATGCCGATGAAGCCCACGGCGACGGCCGCCCAGCGCCGCCAGCCGACCCCCTCGCGCAGGAACAGGGCGGCGAAGAGAACGGTGAAAAGCGGCGTGGTGAAGCCGAGCGCGGTCACCTCGGCCAAGGGCAGGTTCACCAGGGCGTAGAAACCGAACAGCATCGCGATCGCCCCCGACGCGGCCCGGGTCAGATGCATCCAGGGATGGCGCGTGCGAAAGGGCTGCCAGCCGCCGCGCAGCACGAAGGGCATCAAGGCCAGCAAGGAGAAGAGCGCGCGGCCGAAGGAGATCTGGAAGGGATGCATGCCGCGCCCGGCCAGCACCTTGGCCAAGGTCCAGACCAGGGTGAAGCCGATCGCAGCCAAGGTCACCAAGAGCGCGCCACGCAGGTTCGGCGGCAGCTGTCGCCGTGCGGCTTTGACTTGCGTGAGGCTCGCCCCCGGCGCGCCTCGCCCCAGCGCCACCGCCAGACGTTCGCTCATCGCAAGGCTTGCTCTGCCGACCGCCGTTGGCGGGCCAGCTGTGCCTCGCGCCGGGCGATATAGATGGTGGCGCCGGCGATCACCGCCGCGCCCGGCCAGAGCCAGTCGCTCGGCACCTCGCCGAAGATGAGGTAGGCGAGCAGCGCCACCATCGGCAGGCGCAAATAGTCCAGCGGCTGCAGGAAGGAGGCATCGACCATGGCATAGGCGCGGGTCAGCCCGATGTGAGACACCGCCGCGAAGGTCCCCAGCGCCGCCAGCGCCAGCCAGATCTCCCAGTCCGGCCACTGCCACACGAAGAGCGCCGGGATCAGCGAGATCGGCGTCATGAAGAGGTTCATGTAGAGCACCACCGTGCCGGCCGATTCGGTCGACGAGAGCTGCTTTACGGTGATCGCCGAGAGCGCCATGAAGAAGGCAGCAGCGATCGGGAGGAAGCTCTGCCAAGAGAGTGCTGCGTCCCAGGGCTGCAGGATGATCAAGACGCCCAGGAAGCCGATGATGGTCGCGCTCCAGCGACGCGCGCGCACCTGCTCTCCCAAGATGAGGGCGGCGCAAATGGTGCCGAAGAGGGGAAAGGTGAAGTTGAGGGCCGTTGCCTCGGCCAGGGGCAGCAGGGCCACTGACGAGAACCACAGCACCATTGCGGCGAGGCCCAGGAGGGAGCGGCGGGCGTGGGCTGCCAGGCGCTTGGTGTGCAGCCCGACGAAGCCGGTCGACACCAGCCAAGGCACCATGGTCAGCAGGGCGAAGAGATTGCGAAAGAAAGCAACCTGCAAGACGTGCATGCCCGACTCGGTGGCGAGCCGCACGCAGACGTTCATGAGCGCAAAGAAGGCGCAGGCCGCGGTCATGTAGGCCACCGCCTGCATCACGCCCGACTCTTTGCCTGAGGTGCCGAGTCCGGGGGGAGATGTCGGTGGTCCTTGCGGTCATGTGCGTCCTTGTTGTTTTGCCCAAGTTACGGCTGGCTGCGGGAAGCGACTAGCCCGCCTCCTCGCACGTCTGTTATGCCCATGGCAGGGGATGGCCAGGGGCCGCCCCATCGATCGCAAGGAAGCTTGCCGCGCCCGGCCTTGGTGTCGTGGACGCCGGCCATGAAGAGGTGACGATGCCGTCCGAGTCCGCCCCCTCTCCGCTCTGGCAGCCCTCGCCCGAGCGGATCGTCAATGCCAACATCTCTCGCTTCATCGCCGGGGCCAATCGGCGCCACGGCTTGAAGCTGCGCAGCTACGACGAGCTTTACGACTGGTCGTTGAAGGAGATGCCGGCCTTCTGGGACCTCTTGTGGGACCAGGCCGGGGTCATCGGCGAGAAGAGCGGCCAGACCCTGGTGCGGCCGACCATGATGCCGGGCGCCAAGTTCTATCCCGAAGCACGTTTGAACTACGCCGAGAACATGCTGCGGCGCAGCGACGAGGCCGACGCACTGGTGTTCTGGGCCGAGGACAAGGTCCGCCGGCGTATGAGCTGGCGGGAGCTGAACGGGTTGGTCTCGCGCATCCAGCAAGCCTTGGCCGACGAGGGCGTGGGCGAGGGCGACCGCGTGGCCGGCTTCATGCCGAACATGCCGGAGACCATTGCCGCCATGCTGGCGACCGCCTCCCTGGGTGCCATCTGGTCTTCCTGCTCGCCCGACTTCGGCGTCAACGGCGTCCTGGACCGCTTCGGTCAGATCGAACCCAAGGTGCTGTTCTGCCCAGACGGCTATTTCTACAACGGCAAGCCGATCGATCTGCGCGATCGAGTGGCCGAGTTCATGGCCGGGCTCGGCAGCGTCGAGCGTGTCGTCACCGTGCCGCTGCTGGCGGACGGCACGCCGCCGCGCGGGCTCGCCATCGCCATGCCGCTGGAGGAGTGGATCGGCCCCTACGCCGCCCAGGCGCCGCAGTTCCGCCGGGTGCCCTTCAACAACCCGCTCTTCATCATGTTCTCCAGCGGCACCACGGGCCGGCCCAAGTGCATCGTCCACGGGGTCGGCGGCGTGCTGTTGCAGCACCTGAAGGAGCATCAGCTGCAGTGCGACGTGAAGCAGGATGACCGGGTCTTCTACTTCACCACCTGCGGCTGGATGATGTGGAACTGGCTGGCCTCGGGATTGGGCAGCGGCGCTACCTTGCTGCTCTACGACGGCTCCCCCTTCCATCCCAGCGGCTACATCTGCTGGGACTATGCCCAGGACGAGCGCTGTACGCTGTTCGGCACCTCGGCAAAGTACATCGATTCCCTGGCCAAGGCGGAGGTGACGCCGAAGCGGACGCACGATCTCGGCCCCTTGCGGACGATCGCCTCGACCGGCTCGCCGCTGATGGCCGAGGGCTTCGACTACATCTATGAGAAGGTGAAGCAGGACGTCTGCCTCTCCTCGATCGCCGGCGGCACCGATATTCTGGGCTGCTTCATGGGCGGCAATCCGATCGGGCCGGTCTGGCGCGGCGAAATCCAGAAACGCCATCTGGCGATGGCCGTCGAGGTCTTCGACGAGGCCGGCAAGCCGGTCAGGGGCGAGAAGGGTGAACTGGTCTGCACCAAGCCCTTCCCCTCGATGCCGATCGAGTTCTGGGACGACCCTTCGGGCGAGCGCTATCACGCGGCCTACTTCGAACGCTTCGACAACGTTTGGTGCCACGGCGACTACGTGGAGCTGACCGAGCACGGCGGCATCGTCGTCTACGGCCGCTCCGACGCCACCTTGAACCCGGGCGGCGTCAGGATCGGCACGGCCGAGATCTATCGACAGGTCGAGCAGATGCCCGACGTGCTGGAGGCCCTGGTGATCGGCCAGGATTGGCAGGGCGATGTGCGCGTTGTGCTCTTCGTGCGCTTGCGCGAGGGCACGCAGCTGGACGAGGCCCTGGTCAAGGCGATCCGCACCCGCATCCGCAAGGGCTGCACGCCGCGCCACGTGCCGGCCAAGGTGGTCGCGGTCGCCGACATTCCGCGCACCAAGTCCGGCAAGATCGTCGAGCTGGCAGTCCGCGACGTGGTGCATGGGCGCGCCATCAAGAACAAGGAGGCGCTGGCCAACCCCGAGGCGTTAGCGCTCTACGAGAACTTGGTGGAGCTCAAGTCCTGAGCGGGCCGGCCGATGGCTGATCGCGCCCAGAGCTGGCGAGAGGCGGTTGCCACCTACGCCAGGCCCAAGGTCCTGGTGCTGCTCTTGCTGGGCTTTGCCGCCGGCTTGCCGCTGCTGCTGGTCTTCTCCACCTTGAGCGCTTGGCTGACGGATGCCGGCGTGTCGCGCAGCGACATCGGCTTCTTCGCCTGGGTGGGGATCACCTACTCGATCAAGGTGGTCTGGTCACCGATCGTCGACCGCGCGCCCTTTCCCTTCCTGACGCGCCGGCTGGGGCGCCGCCGCGGATGGATGCTGGCGGCCCAGCTAGGGATTGCCGGCGGCTTGGTCGGCATGGCCCTGGTCGGCCCGCAAGGCCAACTCACGGTCTTCGCCTTGCTGGCGGTCCTGGTGGCCTTTTCCTCGGCGACCCAGGATATCGCGCTCGACGCCTTCCGCATCGAGGCGGCGCCGGCTGAAGAGCAAGGGGCGCTCGCGGCTGCCTATCAATTGGGCTATCGCATCGCCTTGCTGGCCGCCGGTGCCGGTGCGCTCTTCATCGCCGACGACTACGGCTGGCAGGCGGCCTACTTCTCCATGGCAGTCTGCATGGCGGTCGGCCTCCTGACCGTACTGGCCGTTAGCGAACCGGAGCCCAACCTAGAGGCGGAAGCCCAGCGCATGGCGATCCTGGAGGCGGCCCTGGAGAAAGCCGGCGTCGGCGCCGGCACCCTGCAGAAGGTCGCCGCCTGGCTTGCCGCGGCCGTGGTGGAGCCATTTCTGGACTTTTTCCGTCGCCACGGATACCTGGCGCTGGTCATTCTTGCCTTCATCGGGCTCTTCCGCATCTCCGACCTGGTGATGGGGATCATGGCCAATCCCTTCTATCTCGATCTCGGCTTCACCAAGAGCCAAATCGCCGAGGTGGCCAAGATCTACGGCTTCTTCATGACCATCGCCGGCGCTGCCATCGGCGGCGTCGCGGTGGCGCGCTTCGGGGTTCTCTGGCCGCTGCTGCCGGGCGCCATTGCAGTCGCCTTCACCAATCTCTTCTTCGCCTACCTCAGCACCCAAGGGCCGGTGGTGGGCTGGCTGGTGGTCACCATCAGTGCCGACAACCTGGCCGGCGGCTTCGCCGGGACGGCCTTGATCGCTTATCTCTCCAGCCTGACGTCGAGCGCCTTTACCGCGACGCAATACGCGCTCTTCTCCTCCTTCATGACCCTGCCGGGGAAGTTCATCTCGGGTTTTTCGGGCCAGCAGGTCGATGCCTGGGGCTATGAGGCCTTCTTCATCTATGCCTCGGTCATGGGCCTTCCGGCGGTGATCCTCTCGATCTATCTGATCCGGGCTCAGCCGCGCTTCGAAGCCAGGGAAACAGCCGATGCCAGCAGCTGACGAGGGCGGCATCACCGTCGTCAAGGTCGACATCACGCGCCTCGAGGTCGACGCGATCGTCAATGCCGCCAACGAGCGATTGGCGCCGGGCGGCGGCGTCTGCGGCGCCATCCACCGCGCCGCCGGGCCAGCCTTGGCAGAGGCCTGCCGGAGCGAGGCGCCCTGTCCCACCGGGTCGGCCAAGATCACGCCGGGCTTTGCGCTGCCGGCACGCTTCGTGATCCATGCCGTCGGCCCGGTCTGGCATGGCGGCGGTGCCGGGGAAGCCGATCTGCTACGAGGCTGCTATGAAGCGAGCCTGGCATTGGCGCAAGACAAGGGCCTGGCCAGCATCGCCTTTCCGGCGATCTCCACCGGCATCTTCGGCTACCCGCTGGACGAGGCTACGGCAATCGCGGTCGAGGCTGCCAAGGATTGGCTTGCGGCGGGAAAGGCGCCGGGTCGCATCGTCTTCGCTGTATTCGATGACTCCGCCAAAAGTGCCTATGAGGTTGCCCTGGCAAGTACCGACTGACCCACTAAGCGGCCGATCTGGGGGTCCCGCGGATCCTTAGGTGGAGGGCTTCCTTGCACTTTTTGCCAGCCAAGAAATGCGCAGCAGATGCGATCCTGTGCGATACGCATGGCCTGTGTGAGACGTATGGACAGTCCCGAAACACGATAGAGCGCTAGAATTACCCGCGCGCGAGTTCGATAGTGTCACATTCGGTTGGCAGCCCATGTCAGCCGACCGGGCGAGTTCGTTCCTGAGGCCATCGCCCAACTACACGAATCGCCGAATCCCGATCTCAGCGGTATCGGCGGACTAATCGTTAAGAGTGCGGAACAGGAGGATACACCGTGACCAATAGACCCTCGCTAAGTCTGCTGCAGGCCTCGCTTGCAGCTGCGGTGCTCTGGCTCTCAACTGCAGCCGCCCAGGCGGACTATATCAAGCTCAGCCCCGAATTGACGATTCACTACGAGACGGCGGGACAAGGCGACAGGACGATCGTCTTCATTCCCGGATGGATGATGTCGACGGACGTCTTTGAGCACCAGCTCGCGCACTTTGAAAGCTCCACCGACTTTACGGCTCTTGCCTACGATCCACGTGGCCAGGGCCGATCGTCAAAGACCATCGAGGGGCATAGCTATCAGCAGCACGGCCGTGACCTGGCGGCATTGCTCGAGGCGTTGGAGCTGGATCACGTGATCCTCGCCGGTTGGTCCTACGGAGTGACCGAGCAACTGGCTTATCTCGACCAGTTCGGCGATCAGAAGATCGCCGCCATGGTCATGATCGATTCCGGCCCCGATGTTGCCGGCGCCAGCTATGACGAGTGGGTGTGGTACCTGAACGATGATTCCAACGGCTATGCTCGCTGGTTCACCGAAGGAATAATCGAAGACCGACAGAACGTTATTACCGAGTTCGGCAAATGGATGCTGGAGGACCCGAACGAGGAGAGCATGGACTTCGTAGCAGACGTGGCCAACCAGACGCCCAGCTCGGTGGCTGCGCTGTTGAATGCCACTGGGTTCTATCTCGACTACTCCGAAGACTTGGCGGCCCTCGAAGGTAAGATGCCCTTGCTCTATGTCGTGCGGGAAGAGTGGCAGCCGCAGGCAAGCGCGTGGATCGCGGAAAACACGCCCAGTGCTAGAGCCGAATATCTGGGCAAGCACATGATGTTCTGGGAGCGGCCTCAGGAATTCAATGCGATCTTGGACAGCTTTCTGAACTCTCTGAACTGATCGCGGGCGGCCGGGCTCTCCCAGGGCCTGGCCTTGACCAGTCTAGAGCGCCGCCAAGGCCCGGAGGATCACGCCGTGGGAGTAATTGCGCGCGACCTCTGAGACGAAAGCCAGGAAGTCGATGTGGGCGCTGTCGTCGGCGCTGTCCGACATGATCCGGACGATGCCGAACTGGACGCCGTACTCGAAGCAGATCTGCGCGACGGCGGCCCCCTCCATCTCTGTGCAGAGCGCGTCGGGGATGCGGCTGCGCAGGCTTTCCGCATCTTCGTGGCTGGAGACGAAGCGGTCGCCGCTAACGATCACACCTTGACGTACGGCAGGCTCGGCAAGCGCGAAGCGCTCGAGGCTCTCCGGCGCGATGCTGCTGTAGAGGTCTTTCTCTGAGAATTCGACGGCGGCGCGCGCGAGCAGGCGGCTCAACTCCGGGTCGGCCGGAAAGCGTGCGCGGCCGAGCAGCGGTGTCTCGAACTCCTTGAAGATCGGCCGGGCGTCGAGATCGTGCTGCAGCAGCTCGGTGCCGACAACGATGTCGCCCACCTTGAGGCCATGCGCCAGCGCGCCGGCCACGCCGCTGAAAAGGATGGTCTTGACCCCGAACTCGGCGATGAGATTGGTCGCGGTCGCCGAGGCCGCCACCTTGCCCCAGCGCGAGAAGACCAAAACCACCTCGTGGCCCGCCAGTTGGCCCAGGTAGTAGTCGCGCTGTCCGCGGCTGCGCTTCTCGGCCTCCGGGCCCAGCTCCGGCAGCAGCATCTCGATCTCTTCCAGCATGGCGCTCATGATGGCGATGGGCATGGGGCTATAGACTCCTTAAGGTTGCTGCCTGACATAGCATTGGGTCGCATTACCTGCCAGAGGGGCGCTTTGCCATGCGTGGGTGACGCAGGGCCAGGATCACGTAGAGCAGTGTCGCGGCGAAGCAGTAGTAGGCGAAAACGCGGAACTGGGCATCCAGGCCGATGCCCTGGTCGACCAGCCAGCCCATCAGGCCGGGCGAAGCGGCAGAACCGGCGACCATCACGCCCATGACCAAGGCGCGAATCGCGCCGATGTGCCTGGTTCCATAGAGTTCGGCCCAGATGGCACCGAGAACGATGAAACTGGCAGCGACGGTAACCCCGGCCAGGCCCATGAAAAGCGGTGCCAAGCCCGGCCAGCTGCCCCCGGCCAGCAGCAGGAAGGCCAATCCCATCGGCAGCAGATAGAGCGACAGGAGGCGTCTGGCGCCCCAGCGGTCGACCGCCCAACCGGCGGCCAAGGACAGCACGACGACGGTGATCGCATAGGCCGGATAGCTGGCCGCGAACCAAGCCAAGGTCCAGCCCTTGACCTCGACCAAGAGGGCTTGGTGGAAGAAGACGCCGGTGATCATGAAGCTGGTGGCCAAGAGGCCGGGCAGCAGCAGGTAGAAGAGGGGATCGCGCAGCACCTGCCGGCGGGTCCAGCTCTGCCGGCTGGCGCTGCCGCTCGACCGGACTTGTGCATCCGATGAGGCGTCCTGCGGCTCGCTCGCCAGCATGTAGCGCAGGAGCGGCATGGACACGAGCAGCAGGGCCGCCGCGCCAAAGAGCCAAACGCTGCGCCAACCGCTCAAGGCCATCATCAGCACGACCAGGCTGGGCAAGAGGGCTTCGCCGGTGGGATAGCCCAAAGTGGCGATCGCGATGGCGCGCCCGCGTCGTGCCTCGAACCAGCGGGCCATGGCCGTCATCGACACCTGGCTCAGCATGCCTTGCCCGAAGAAGCGCAACAGGAAGAGCGCGAACAGCAACTGCACCACGGAATAGCTTGTCGCCATCAGGAGGCAGGCCACGGCCAGCCCGCCCAGCATCGCCAGGCCCAAAGGCGCCAAGCGGGGTCGGTCGGCCAGCTGGCCCGCGCGCAGCATCAAGAGTGCGCTGGCACCCGTGGCCAGCGTGTAGAGGCCGCCGAAGTCGCCGTGGCTGAGGCCCAGCTGGCCGCGCAGCTCGGCGCCCGACAGCGAGATGAAGAAGGTCTGCCCGAAGCTGGAGGAAAGCGTCAGCAGATAGCCGGCGCCAAGCCACCTGGCCTCATCGGGCCCCAGGGAAAGCCGAAGGCGGCGCAGCATCTACCGGTTAGACGCCCCCGACCTTGCGAGACCCTAACTAGAGCGCCTTCCACTCGCCGCTGGCGAGCTGACAGCGGTCAACCGTAAAGGTAAAGAGGGTCGACACGTTCTTGACCCTGATGTCATGGCGAATTCTGCGGCAGGGCAGGTCGTTGAACTCGTAGACCTTCATGAGCGTCGCCGTGCCGCGATTGCCGCTATTGGGGTTGTCCCAGGCCTCGCTCGTACCCGGCGGCGGCGGAGAGGTTGCGTAGAAAGGCTCCACGGCCTGATTGATGATCTGGATGTCCTTCTCGTCCAGGGTAAAGCCGCTGAGACCAAAGGGGCTCATCTGCGCGACGGCGATGCTGGAGGATACCAGCAAGACGACTGCGGCAAGAATCGCTTTCAAACTGTGCTGCATACTGCCCTCCATGACCCTTGTCCTACGTGACCTAGCACCCCCCGCTGCGCCGGAAAAGCCTTGGCTAGGTGGCATTTAGCCGATTGAAGCCGCTTTCCAGATCTCTTCGCAAGTCTTCGCAGTCCTCCAGCCCGATGGAATAGCGAATCACGACGCCCGAGGCGTCCCAGGATCTGGCGCTGCGCCGAGGGACTTCGGTGCGCACGAGGCTCTCGTAGCCGCCCCACGATGCGCCGATGCCGAAGAGCTCATAGCCTTCCAGCATGGCCGCGACGGCCGGCTTTTCGTAACCCTCCTCTAGGAGGATGGCGAAGAGACCGCAAGCACCCGTGAAGTCCCGCTTCCAGAGCGCATGGCCCGGATCGTCGGGCAGGGGCGGGTAGAGGACCCGCGCTACCTCCGGGCGGCCCTGGAGCCAGCGGCAGAGCTCTAGCGCGCTGGCGCTCGCGCGCTCCAGCCGCACATGCAGGCTGCGCACGCCGCGCTGACCCAGATAGGCCTCTTCCGAGCCCGCCGACTGCCCCAAAGCGCGCACCATCCGCTGCACCGCCGCTGCGGTCTCTTCGTTGCAGCTGATGACCCCGAGCATGGCGTCGGAATGCCCCACGAAGTGCTTAGTGGCCGCATGGACAGAGATGTCTATTCCTAGCGCCAAGGGTCGGCAGCCCAGCGGAGAGGCCCAGGTGTTGTCCATGACGGTGACGATGCCCCGCGCCTTCGCTGCGGCCGCGACGGCCGGAAGGTCCTGCATCTCAAAAGTGAGCGATCCCGGCGATTCCAGGTAGACGGCGCGCGTGTTCTCTCGAAAGTGATCGGCGATCTCGCCGCCGACGTCGGAGGGGACGAAGTCCACCGCGATCCCTAAGTCCGGCAGCACCTTGCTGCAAAAGACCCTCGTCGGTCCGTAAGCGCAGTCCACCACCAGCAGGTGATCGCCGGCCGTTAGCAGCGCCAGCAAAGACGTCGTGATGGCGGCTAGCCCAGAGGAAACCAGGAAACTCTCGGCGGCACCCTCCAGACCGCTCACCACTTCTTCCAAGGATGACGTGGTGATGGTTCCGAAGCGGCCATAGCCAAATCGGCCGGGATGGCTTCTGTGATCGCGAACGCTCTCGAAGTCTTCCAGCTTGTCGAAGATGACTGTGGACGCCCGCACCACAGGTGGGTTGACCGCACCAAATTGGCGCTGCGGATTGCGGCCCAAGTGGGTGACAAGCGTGGCCGGCTTGTTCCGGCGATCAGTCATGGCGGCCCTGCGGTAACAAAGAGTGAGGCACGGCTAACATCCTGTCTTCTCGGCAGCTTATGGGCGAGACCCCTTGCGTCCGAAGTTGTTCTGATACACTCTCCCAGCAATTCCCGCTGCCGGTTTGGCGGTAGGGATGAGAAAGCAAGCTTTACGAACGGGACAGGGACTAAGGAGTCAAGGTTATGCAACTCTGGAAGGCGATTCCCTTTGCAACGGCGGCAATCGCACTCTCGGCATCGGTCGCAACGGCCGACACGCTGGACGACGTGAAAGCACGCGGCACCTTGAAATGTATCGTGACGACCGGTTTGGCCGGCTTCGCGGTGGCTGACGATACCGGCAAGTGGACCGGGCTCGACGCCGAATTCTGCCGCGCCGTCGCGTCGGCCGTCTTGGGCGACCCGAGCAAGGTCGAGTTCATTCCGACCACGGCGAAGGAGCGTTTCACCGTTCTGCAGTCGGGCGAAGGCGACATGTTGGCCCGCAACACCACATGGACCTTGAGCCGTGACACGCAGCTCGGCATGAACTTTGCCGGCGTCAACTTCTATGACGGCCAAGGCTTCATGGTGAATTCCGACCTTGGCATCAACTCGGCCCTGGAACTGGACGGCGCCACCATCTGCGTGCAGACCGGCACCACCACCGAGCTCAACCTCGCGGACTTCTTCCGCCGCAACAACATGAGCTACGAGTCGGTGGTCTTCGAGACCAACGACGAGACCCGCAACGCCTTCGAGCAGGGCCGCTGCGACGCCTACACGACGGACGCCTCCGGGCTTGCCGCCGAGCGTTCGGTCTCTGCCAATCCTTCGGCCTACGTGATCCTGCCGGAGATCATTTCCAAAGAGCCGCTGGGCCCGGCCGTGCGTCAGGGCGACGACGTCTGGTTCAACATCGTGCGCTGGACCCTTTTCGCCATGATCGCAGCCGAAGAGCTGGGTGTCACCTCGGCCAACGTCGACGACATGAAGGCCAGCAGCAATAATCCCTCGGTCAAGCGTCTGCTGGGTACCGAGAGCGATCTTGGCCCGATGCTGAAGCTGGACAACGAGTGGGCCTATCGGGTCATCAAGGACGTCGGCAACTACGGCGAGTCCTTTGAGCGCAACGTGGGTGTCAACACGCCTCTCGGCCTGTCGCGTGGTGTGAACGCGCAGTGGACCGATGGCGGACTGATGTACGCGCCGCCGATCCGCTAAGCGGCGCTCAAACGTACCCCCATGGCCAGGCGCCGTCGCGAAGGAGATCCTTGCTAGTCGAGGATCTGCTAGCGGCGGCGCCGCTAGGCATTGTCCACATGCTGGTCGCGTTACCGACACTCTCTTGCATCGACATCTGCCTCCCCTCGCGGGGTGCAGGCGCGAGAGCGCGCAGCCTATCTGCTGCGCAAGCCGGCCACCGGACCATGAAGATGCCAGTTGAGCGGACCGAGAGGAGCGCGCTCCTGTGACTGATATTGCCGCCGGCCGTCAAACGACGGCTTGGTACAACGACGAGCGATCACGCGCGGTCGTCTTTCAGATCTTGACCCTTGTGGGGGTCATCGCGCTCTTCGCCTTCTTCGTCTACAACGCCGTCATCAATCTGGCCGAGCGCGGGATCGCGTCTGGTTTCGACTTCCTGTCCAGCACGGCCGGCTTCGGGATCTCTTTTACGCTGATCCCCTACCAGGAGAGCGACACCCACGGCTACGCCTTCATCGTCGGCCTCTTGAATACGGTTCTGGTCTCGGCGCTGGGCATCGTCGCGGCCACCATCATCGGCTTCATCATGGGTGTCTTGCGGCTGTCCAAGAACTGGCTGGTCAACCGGCTCGCCTACATCTACGTCGAAGTCGTCCGCAACATACCGCTGCTGCTGCAGATCATCTTCTGGTGGTCGCTTTTCTTGAATTTGCCGGTGGTGCGCCAAGCCTTCGACCTGGGCGGCGGCTTCTTTCTCAGCAACCGCGGCATCGAGGCACCGGCGCCAGTTCTCCAGGGCGGCTGGCAGGCCATACCGATCGCGCTCATCGTCGGCATCATCGCCACCATTCTCCTCAAGCGCTGGGCCAAGAGGCGGCAAGAGTCGACCGGTCAGATCTTTCCGATAGGCTGGGTCGGCCTCGGCTTGATCGTCGGCCTGCCGTTGCTGGCCTTCTTCGCTACCGGGATACCGGTCACCATGGAAGATCCCGTCCTGAAGGGCTTCAACTTCCGCGGCGGCTTCAACGTCCCGCCGGAATTCGTCGCGCTTTGGTTCGCGCTCTCCATCTACACCGGCGCCTTCATCGCCGAAAACGTGCGCGCGGGCATTCAGGCGGTGAGCTACGGCCAGACCGAGGCCTCGCATGCCTTGGGCTTGAACGAGGGGCGCACCTTGCGCCTAGTGGTGATACCGCAAGCACTGCGGGTCATCATCCCGCCGCTCACCAGCCAGTACCTGAACCTCACCAAGAACTCCTCCCTCGCGGTCGCCATCGGCTATCCCGATCTTGTGTCGGTGACGGCCGGCACGACCTTGAACCAGACCGGCCAGGCGATCGAGGCGATCGGCATGACCATGGCGGTCTACCTATCGCTCTCGCTGCTGATCTCCTTCGTCATGAACATCTATAACAGGCGCATTGCGCTGGTGGAGCGCTAGGTCATGACCATGGAAAGCGGCGAACGCGCCTATCCGCCGGGCCAGCATCCGGACCTGCCGCCACCGCCGGGGACCACGGGCTGGGTCGGGTGGCTGCGTCAGAATCTCTTCTCCTCCTGGATCAATTCGATCCTCACCATCGTCTCGGCCTACATCATCTATATCGTGGTGACCGGGCTCTTCACCTGGAGCGTCAGCACCTCGATCGTCAGCGGCGACGATAGGCGTCTCTGCGATCTGGGCCTCACCTCGGCCTCATTGGGCGAGGTGATCGGACGGGTCAATTGGGAGGGATTGGACAGCAGCGACGAGGCCGAGGCTCGCATCGCCCAACGCAGCTTGAATGCTGCCGTTAGCGCTTTGGGTGACCTGAACGCGCGCATGAAGGCAGCAGAAGACATTCTGCCGGCCGGATTTGTCGCTGCCGCGCAGAAGGTCGATCCGGTATCGCTGCAGACGGAGGTGCAGGCCGCCGTTGACGCCAAGGACTATGGCAAGGCCAGGAGCCTCTTGGATCAGAGCGAGCCGATCGTCGCCTGGGGCGACGACAACGACGGCGCCTGCTGGGTGGTGATCAAGGAGCGGATCAACCAGTTCATCTTCGGCTTCTATCCGGTCGAGCATCAGTGGCGGCCGATCGTCTTCTTCGTCCTGCTGGTCATCGCCATGGCGCCGATCCTGGTGCCAGGGCTGCCCTACCGCCAACAGCTGGCCTGGTTCACCGTGGCCTTTCCGCTGGTGGCGGCGATCCTGCTCTACGGCATGCCTTCGATCGGGCTGGAGGTGGTGCCGACCTCGCTTTGGGGCGGCTTGCTGCTGACCACCATCATCGGGGTGACCGGTATCGTCGGCTCCTTGCCCATTGGCATCGTGCTGGCGCTTGGCCGGCGCTCCACCATGCCGATCGTGCGCTTGCTCTCGGTCGCCTTCATCGAGGCGATCCGCGGCGTGCCGCTGATCACCATCCTCTTCGTTGCCTCGACCATGCTGCCGCTCTTCATTCCGAAGGAGCTCGACCTGGACAAGGTGATTCGCGCCTTGATCATGGTGACGCTCTTCGCCTCGGCCTACATGGCGGAGGTCATTCGCGGCGGCCTCCAAGCCATACCTAAGGGTCAGTACGAGGCGGCGGCCGCGTCGGGGCTCAGGTTCTGGCAGACCACCCGGCTGATCATCATGCCGCAGGCGCTCCGGATCACCGTGCCGGGCATCGTCAACACCTTCATCGGCCTCTTCAAGGACACCAGCCTGGTCTCCATCATCGGCCTTTTCGACCTCTTGCTGTCGGTGCGCACGGCGGTGCGCGACGGCGCCTGGATCGGCTTTGCCAACGAGGTCTATGCCTTCGCGGCCCTGGTCTACTTCATCTTCTGTTTCGGCATGTCGCGTTATTCGCTTTATGTCGAACGAAAGCTTAATGTCGGCACGCGGCGGGCCTAAGGCCGCCATTGCCTCAAAAGGGGAACCTCGAACCATGAGCGAGCCAAACACCCAAAGCGCCCCCGACGATCGTATCAACGTCGCGATCAGCGACGAGGTGGCCATCCAGATGCTGGCGGTGCACAAGTGGTACGGCGAGTTCCACGTGCTGAAGGACATCAACCTCACCGTCCAGCGTGGCGAGCGGATCGTCGTCTGCGGCCCGTCCGGGTCCGGCAAGTCGACCATGATCCGCTGCATCAACCGCTTGGAGGAGCACCAGAAGGGCCAGATCCTGGTCGATGGCATCGAGCTGACCCACGACCTCAAGCGCA
Source organism: Rhodospirillales bacterium (assembly GCA_963669385.2). Taxonomy (GTDB): domain Bacteria; phylum Pseudomonadota; class Alphaproteobacteria; order Kiloniellales; family JACOMY01; genus JACOMY01. Next base: position 29,729 of record CAXXGD010000055.1, on the reverse strand, counting down.
TCGAGGAGATCCGCCGCGAGGTCGGCATGGTGTTCCAGCACTTCAACCTCTTCCCCCACCTGACGGTGCTGGAGAACTGCACCTTGGCGCCAATCTGGGTGCGCAAGATGCCCAAGCGCGAGGCCGAAGAGGTCGCCATGGAGTACCTGACGCGGGTCAAGATCCCGGAGCAGGCGGAAAAGTACCCCGGCCAGCTGTCGGGCGGTCAGCAGCAGCGCGTCGCCATCGCCCGCTCGCTCTGCATGAGCCCGCGCATCATGCTGTTCGACGAGCCGACCTCGGCGCTCGACCCCGAGATGATCTCCGAAGTGCTGGACACCATGGTGCAGCTGGCCGAGACCGGCATGACCATGATCTGCGTCACCCACGAGATGGGCTTCGCCCGCAAGGTGGCCAACCGCATCATCTTCATGGACCAAGGCGAGATCATCGAGCAGAACGAGCCGGAGCTCTTCTTCAACAACCCGCAAAGCGAGCGCACCAAGCTCTTCTTGAGCCAGATCCTCTCGCATTAGGGCACGGCCGCCTTTAGAGGCGGCGTCGCTGCCTGGCAGGAGGAAACAAGAGGCGTGATGGGCTGCGATCCCGCCACAATGGCTTGATCGCGCGAATGGCCCTTCGGCCCTTCAAAACTCCCAGCTACGCCAAAGGCGGCCACTCGACGACAAGGAAGCGCTTCCGGCCTTCCTGCACGACTTCGACTTTCTGGGCACCGGCTGCTTTGCGCGCTTTCGTCAAGCGTTCGATCTCAGCCGATGTCGAGCTCGGCTGCAGGGGCTCTCGTGTCTCTACGCTCTTGGTTGCCATGGGTCTCGCCAGTTCATGTTCCGTCTTTGCGCCGAAGCCACGGTCAGAGTGCCGCCATCGCAAACTGCCAATGCGCCAGGTCCGCGTTGCTGTTGACTGTCAGGACGACAGCCCGCTTGAGCATGCCCCTTGCGTGCGCGCCCGTCGTGTCCCCTTGCCGGACGCTAGGAGGATACTGGGCTTCGGCCATCTCTGCCATCCTATCTGGGAAAGCTGCGACTATGGTGTCAAGCAGTGCCTTGGCCTTGGCTTCCGGCAGTGAGTCGATGACTCTTCCCAGCATGGCGCGCAAAGCATCCATCTCCGGGCTGGCGTCGGGTGATTGCCCGCCATCGCTGGCAAGACGGTCGGCGCGCGCCATCGCCCCAGTAAGAAACAGACGCGTCAGCAGATAGCCCGCGAAGAACCCGAGTACGCTGAAGATCACCAGTATGCTAACGGCGACGGGAATCTTGCTAGGGAGCTTGTCGACCAAAGGCGCAAGCTCTGTCGCGACTTTGAGAAGGAAGCCTGGTATCTCCGCAAGCTGCGTCAAGCTTACGCCCACGATAATCTTCGTCAGCCAATCGGAGATTTGTTCCAAATTCGTGTTGACCGGACCCGCTTTACCTTCGTCTCCCTGAAGCGCGCGGGGCACGCCGAAGAGAAAGCCCAGCAAAGCACCGCTTGCACCCGCGGCGCTCGCCATCGCCGTCGATCCCCCCAACACCAAGAGGAAGTTGTCGAAAGGCTGGCCGTCGGTGGGCGTAACCGCCGCGGCAGCAAGCGCGAGGATCAATAGAATCGCGAGGCCGATGAGCGAGAGCAGAACCAGGGTGTTCTTGGTGGCAGCCAACTCCCGTGATGCAATCGCTGCATCTTGATCCCCATTTTCAGAGTTTGCGTCGGACAGACCCAATTGCCGCCCTATCCAATTGAACATCGGTTGCTCCCCGACTTGATCCCTTTGTGACAACGCGTGGATTGTGCTGATGCCAATCTATCATTGCAGTAGATCCATGTCGATACTACTATTAAAGGCTTCCATTCTTAGCAGGCTTGCAGCGCGGCCAGTGGTCTCGTGTTGCGACGGTCTTGGCCAAGGCGCAAGGGAGCGTCCTGTCCTTGCGGTGAGCACGGCTGGCCTTGATTTTTGGCCGGCCAGTTGTGAGATTGCGGGCCGGTGCCGGGGGCGATTGGGCCGCTTTCCCCCAAGCCAGATCGACGATAGGAGAACACCTGTGGACGCCTCGGCGAGCAACCTCGACTGGGACGATCAGCGCTATCTGACTGACCTGTGGTACCTGGCAGCCCCCAGCCGGGCCTTGAAGCGCGGCCGCATGCTGGGCCGGGTCTTCATGGAGCAGCCGGTCCTCTTGGGCCGTGACAAGCAGGGCGCGCCCTTCGCGCTCAAGGACCTCTGTCCGCATCGCGGGGTGGCGCTTTCGGGCGGGCGCTTCGACGGCGCGGAGGTGAGCTGCCCCTTCCATGGCTGGCGGTTCGGCACCGACGGCCAGTGCAAGGCGATCCCCTCGCTGGTGGAAGGCGCGCGCATGAGCCCCGACAAGGTGCGGGTCCGGCGCTTCCACTGCCGCGAGGTGCAGGGCAATGTCTGGATCTTCCTCGGCAGTCCCGGACGGGAGCCCGAGGGCGCCCCGCCGGTGATCGAGGGGATCGGCGACGTCACCGCGAAGGTCACGACGGCGCTGACCTTCGAGACCGACCTCGACAACGCCATATACGGCCTCTTGGATCCCGCCCACACGCCCTATGTGCACGAGGGCATCTTCTGGCGGCGGCCGCACAATCTGCGCCTCAAGACCAAGTCCTACGTGCCGAGCGAGCTGGGCTTTACCATGAGCCGGCACGAGCCGGCCGGCAACACCAGGGTCTACAAGCTCTTGGGCGGCCGGCCGACCACCGAGATCTCCTTCCGCCTGCCGGGCGTGCGGCTGGAGCACATCCGCGTCGGCCGCCACCACATCTGCAACATGACGGCGATGACGCCGATCTCGCCCGCCAGAACGCAGGTGGTGAACCTGCTCTACTGGACCAATCCCGTCATCAACCTCTTGCGGCCCGTGCTTTCCGTCATCGCCAGGCGCTTCTTGGGCCAGGACCAGTGGATCGTCGGACTGCAGAACCGCTCGGCCGTCTTCAACCCCACGATGATGCTGGTGCAGGATTCCGATACCCTGCAGCGCTGGTACATCCGCCTCAAGCGCGAGTGGCGGCGCGCTCAGGCCGAAGGCGGCGCCTTCGAGAATCCGGTGAAGCCCGCGACCCTGCAATGGCACAGCTAGCGCCGGCGGCGGAGCGCGGCAGACTGCGGGTAGCCGGCCAGGATCTCGAGTACCTGCGCTTGCCGGGCGATCCGGCCAAGCCACTGCTGGTCCTGCTGCACGAGGGTTTGGGCTGTGTTTCGCTTTGGCGGGATTTCCCGGTGGCGCTGGCAGCAGCGACCGGCTGCGCGGTATTGGCCTATAGCCGCGCTGGCTACGGTGGCTCCAGCGCCTGCGCCTTGCCGCGACCCTTGAGCTATATGGAGGATGAGGCACAGCAAGTCTTGCCGGAGTTGCTGGCGCAGCTGCAAGCAGAGCGGCTGGTCCTCATCGGTCACAGCGACGGCGCCTCGATCGCGGCCGTCTATGCCGGAGCCGTGCCGGACCCTCGACTTGCAGGCCTGGTCTTGATGGCTCCGCATTTTGTCACCGAGCCGATTAGCGTTGAGGCCATCACTGCAGCCCGCCAGGCCTATGAGGCGGGCGACTTGCGTCAGCGCCTGGCCCGTCATCATGGATCCAACGTGGATTGCGCTTTCTTTGGCTGGGCGGACTCCTGGCGGCACCCGGACTTCTTGGCGTGGGATCTACGCGCATTCCTGCCCTCCATTGCGGTGCCGACCTTGGTAATCCAGGGGGAGGGAGACGAGTACGGCACCAAGGCCCAGGTGGAAACCGCCGCCAGCTTGATCCCGAGTGACGTCGAGACGCATCTGCTTGCCGATTGCCGTCACGCGCCGCACAAGGATCAGCAAGAGACGGTGCTTGGCTTGGCGGTCGATTTCTTGCGGCGCCTGCCGCGCGGTGTATCCCTATCCGCTCTCCGGACTGAATAGAAGGCAGTGTCTCCAAGAGGTGTCACTGCGAAGAGACGAACCAATGCGAAGAGCCTCTGGGGTGTCAGGATTGCCGCGCTTGGCTCGCGGTCACACGGTAGTTCTCCAACTTGACGGTCATTGTCGCTAGAGCACTTCTGGCTCGGATGGGCTCGCCCCAAGTGCTCTAGTGTTTTGTTTAATCACGCAAATCTTCGTCGCTGATGAGTCCGTCAGCTCGGGATTTGCTCTAGCAACAGGCACTAGTCGATGCGACTTGAAACCGGAATGCTGCGGACATTGATTGAAATGTCGCAATTTCCGAGCGCTTGTTTCAAATGCTCCACCAGGGACCTCTGTCGGCGGTCGACCTCCGCCATACTAAGCGTGTCCCAGAATCCGAGGCTCACCTCGACGAAGAGAGTCTGGGCCGAGCGGCGCGTCCGGACTCGGTCGACAGTGGCAAAGTTCTCTTCGTTCCCTGAGATAACCTGGATGATCTTGATCTGATCGTCCTCGTCCAGACCCCTGTCCAAAATGTCCGGAAGGCTGTCGCGCACCATTGCGATCCCGCTCAAGATCATGAAGCAGGAAACGAAGATGGCACCAAGTCCGTCCAGCCAATGTGCGACCAGCGTATCGTAGGTCAAGGCCGCGATCGTCAGCACCACCTGGACCACCAGGGAGGAAACCAACTTTACCCGTCGCGCACGAAGCTGCGCCAAGAGCATGATGTTGGCCTCCACCTTGGCTGCTCGTCGCATAGCGAGCCAGGTCACGAAGTTCTCGAAGACGTTGATGGCGGCAACGCCCGCGCCCACCGCCAGTGCGAAGGGAGCGAGAGGTTCCGGCTCACCAGTGAGTGAGCCAATGGCACTGAAGAGAATGATGAAGCCTGCAACCAAGAGGCCGATCGCTATGCCGGCGTTGGCCAACTGCTCGATCTTGCCGTGACCGAACTCGAATTTGGGGTAGCGGCCGCGATGGATTCGCCGCATGGCAACCAAGGAGATGATCTCCAGCAGCTGCATCAAGGTCATGCGAACCGTCTCTGCCAGCAGAGTGAGCGATCCGGAAGCCACGGCGACCAGGGCCGTCGTGGCGGTCAGGATGACGTCGGCAACCAAGGTGTAGAAGATCGCGTTCTCGCGCTGGCGCTGAACGGCGCTGACTGGACGCTTCGGCATGGTACCTGCCCTAGAGGCGCAGACGTGCGCGCAGCACATCGATGATACCGATCTCCGGGAAGTCCACGTAGGCTGCATGGCCTACGGGGCAGGCATCATGGTCGCTCTCTTCGCTTTCCAAGGCCAACAGGACTTGGGCCACGCCGTCGCCTCTGCCTTTTGCAATCGCCGCAAGATCGTCTTCACGAATGGTCGCCGCACTGCCGCGGGTCAGGATGACACGGCCCTTTCTGACGCGGCTCTCTCCTTCGAGAACGACGGTCGCCACCGCGCCGCTCTTGAGGAGGGCGATCTCCGCATCGGCCAAGGGAACGTCGATCATCAGCTGGGTACAGTCGATCCATGTGGCTACGGGAGAGCCGATATCCACGGCGGCCCTTTCGCCGACAATGGTGCTCCACAGCATCGCGTTGCCCGGCGCGCGAACCGTGCCGTGCCTCAGGTCCAGATAGGTTTCCTCCGTTGCTCGGGCGTGAATCAAGGCGGCGTTCATCTGGGCTTCGGCTTCTTTCTTGGCAAAGGCGGCTTGGGCCAGAGCCTGGTCCAGTTCCTGCAGGGCGCGAGAGCCCCAATCCGGGTCGTTGCCGTCCACCAGGATGACGGCTCCCTCGCTGGTGGCGTCGCGCCGGGCTGCCAGGACGTCCTCTTCGGCGCTCAAGGTCGCGATCTGCCGTTCCAGGCTGGCCACCCGGAACTGCGCCTCGTCGCGGTCGGAGAGTGCGGCCGTGCCGCTGCGAGCAAGCTGCTCCTGGCGGCTGGAGATTCTGTTCAGCAGAGCGTGCTCTTCTCTCGCCTTCTTCAGAGAATTCCGGACGCCCTCGAGTTTGGCATCGATCTCCCTCAAGAGAACGCTGCGGTAGGTGTCGAACTCCTGTCTGCGGAGGGCGCGCAGGTCTTGCAACTCTACGATCAGCTGCGCGGCTGCCTCATAGACCTCCTCGGCGCGCGCCACTTCGGCCAGGGCCGTCTCCAGATCGCTTTTGTCGGCTTTAAGGTTTACGATCTCGGCTATCTTGCCGTCGGATCCGATGCGGTCGCCCGGCTTCGGGAGGTCGCTGGTCACCTCGCCGTAGATCGGAGAGGTCGCGAGGTTGATCCAGGTGGTTACCGCCGCGTCCCGTACCAGCGTGGAGCGCAGATAGGGGCCTACGACGATTCCGATGTAGGCTAGGAGAACAGCAGCCGCGATCCAGGTCGCATAGCGTAGCCCGCGCCGTTGCCTCTTCTCATCTCGAGCCATAGCATGACGTTCCAGCCTCCGTCCTATGCGATAGGCTTAGCAGACCCGAATTCGGCAAAGCAAACCTACCCGCACAGTCTTCAGTTGAGCGCATTCAGCATCTGCGACAGCATCGGAGGGTGGCCGTCGTTCCCGCTGTCGAATTGAACAGTGTTCATATGGTCGACGAAGACCTTCGATGCCTGTAAGGGCGATCTTCGCATACACGACACGTCGGTCAGCAGCGGCAATTCAATGGGACAGACAAAAGACCGGCCACGAGGTCCCGTCGTCGATCACATTGCTAAAGTAGAATGATCGCAGTTTGCGGAGTTACTCGCGCCTCGGTCGCGTTCTCTATTGGCTCAACATCTCATGGGATCAATCGCCGCACAGAGGATCGAAGTGGAATGAGGTCTCTGGCAATCAAACCCCCAACCAGCGGTGCTGCACCTCGCTCTCGGCCTTGAGTGCCGCCGAGCTTCCTTGCCAGCGGACCTGGCCGCGGCCCAGCACATAGACCTCGTCGGCGAGGTCGGTGGCGAAGCGGAAGTTCTGCTCGACCAGGAGGATGGTGAGGCCCTGCTCCTTCAGCTGGTGCAGGTGGCCCTGGATCTCCTCGACGATGATGGGGGCCAGGCCCTCGGTCGGCTCGTCGAGCAGTAGCAGGTCCGGGTTCCACAGCAAGGCGCGGCCGATCGCCAGCATCTGCTGCTCGCCGCCGGAAAGCTGGGTGCCGCCGTTGTTGCGGCGCTCGGCGAGGCGCGGGAAGAGCTCGAAGACGCGCTCCAGGCTGAAGGGGCCGGGGCGGCGGCCGGCGACGACCGTCAGGTTCTCAAGCACGCTGAGCGAGGGGAAGATGCCGCGCTCCTCCGGCAGGTAGGCGATGCCCAGCCGGGCGATCCGGTGCGAGGGCAGCTGGGTGATCTCGCGCTTCTGCCAGCGGATGCTGCCGCGCCTGGTCCGCACCACGCCCATCACCGCCTTCAAGGTGGTGGTCTTGCCGGCGCCGTTGCGTCCCAGCAGGCCGACCACCTTGCCGGGCGGCACCGAGAGGTCGATGCCCTGCAGGATGTGGCTCTCGCCATAGTAGGCGTGCAGGCCGTCTAGGATCAGCATGGCCGGGTCTCGCCGGAGCCGCCGAGATAGGTCTCCTGCACCACCCGGCTGGCGCGCACCTCCTCGGGCGTGCCTTCCAAGAGGACCTGGCCGTAGTTCAGCACCATGATGCGGTCGGCGGTGCCGAAGACCATGTCCATATCGTGCTCGATGATGACCACGGCGAGATCGCGCGGCAAGTCGTTGACCAAAGCCAGCATGCGCTGGGTCTCTTCCGGGCTCATGCCCGAGGTGGGTTCGTCCAGCAGCAGCACCTTCGGCTCGGTCGCCAAGGCCAAGCCGATCTCCAGCTGGCGCTGCGCGCCATAGGAGAGGGCGGCGACGGGGGCGTCCAGCTGGGAGGCCAGGCCGACCTGCTCGGCAATGGCCTCGGCCCGTCGGCGGGGACCGGCGAAGCGCGACAGGCGGCGCCAGAAGCACTGCGCGCCGCCGCTCTTGGCCAGTTGGGCCAGCAGCAGGTTCTGCAGCACGCTCAGCCTCGGGAAAAGGTTGTTCTTCTGGAAGCTGCGGGCGAGACCCAGCCTTGCGCGCCGGTTCGGCAAGAGGCCGGTGACCTCGCGTTCGCCGAGGAAGATTCGGCCGGCACTGGGCTTGAGCTCGCCGGCGAGCAGGTTGAAGAGCGTGGTCTTGCCGGCCCCGTTGGGGCCGATGATGGCCTTGCGCTGGCCCAGCGGCACCTGGAGAGAGACCTGGCGGGTTACCTCCAAGGCGCCGAAGCTCTTGGTCAAGCCCTCAGCGCGCAGCATCGCCCTGCCTCGCGCGCTTGCCGCGGTGGAAGAGCAGCAAGCAGAGCTCCTCCAGTGCGCCGACGATGCCGTTGCGCCCTGAGAGCACCACGGCGATGAGGAAGAGGCCCAGCCAAAAACTCCAGTAGTCGGTGTAGGCGCTCAGCTGATGCTTCAGCAGGACCACCACGGTGGCTCCGATCAAGGGCCCGACCAAGGTGCCGAGCCCGCCCAGAATCAAGATCACCAGGATTTCGCCCGACTTGGTCCAATGCAGTAGATCCGGTGAGATAAAGGAGATGTGCTGTGCCCAGAGCGCCCCGGCGAAGCCCGAGATCATACCGGCGGTGGCGAAGGCCGTCGTCTTGTAGCGCCGCACCGGCAGGCCAAGGGCGCGCAGGCGGTGGCTGTTCTCGTGCAGACCGATCAGAGTGACGCCGTAGGGGCTGGCGACCAGCCAGCGGAGCGCCAGGAAGACCAGCAAAACCGACAGCAGCATCAGCAGCGTGAAACTGGCCGGGTCCATCATGTCGATGCCGATCCCGCTCAGGTCCAAGCGGGGAATCCCGAAGAAGCCATCATCGCCGCCGAAGAGCGGACTTTTGAAGAAGAACTCATAGCCCATCTCGCCAATGGCCAGCGTGATCATGATGAAGAAGATGCCGGTCACGCCACTGGCGATCGCGCCGATGACGAGCGCGACGAGGCCGCTGACGGCGATGGCCAGCAAGATGGCCCAGGGTGCCGGAATGGCCAGGGTCGCCGCCGCGTAGGCAAAGGCATAGGCACCGACACCGTAGAGCGCGCCTTGCGCCAGCGAGACCAGCCCGGCATAGCCCGCCAGCAGGTCCAGGCCCATGGCCAGGATGGCGAAGACCGCGATCTCGGCGATGATCTCGTAGCCGAAGAAGTCGGCCGTCAGCCAGTAGAGCAGGAGGCCGGCGAAGGTCAGGAGGGTGAGGAGTGGGCGAAAGCCCGGCAGACGGCTCTCCATGGGGCCTAGCTCCTGACCGGGAAGAGGCCGGACGGCCGCAGCAGCAGCACCACCACCAGCAAGGCATACATGATGATGCCGGCGAAGTCCGGCACCAGCACCTGGCCGAAGGTCAAGGTGGTGCCGATCAGAAGCGAGCCGATAAGCGCCCCCTTGAGGCTGCCGAGCCCGCCCACCACCACGACCACCAGGGTGGGCACCAGGATGGAGACGCCCATGCCCAAGGTGGCCGAGAAGGCGGGCATGGCCACCGCCCCGGCAAGGCCCGCCAGGGCGCAGCCCAAGAGAAAGACCAGCAGGAAGCTGCGCTCCACGTTGATGCCGAGACAGCGCGCCACCTCGGCATTGTCGACGCCGGCGCGCACCTCGGCGCCGATGCGGGTGTGCTCCAGCAGCAGATGCAGCAGCAGGTAGACCGAGAAGCCCAGCACGATGATGAAGAGGCGGTAGGCGGGATAGACTTGACCGAAGATCTCCACCCGGCCGCTGAAGGGCACGCCCTGGGTCACGCCCAAGGGGTCGACGCCCCAGAGGTAGCGCACGGCATCCAGGAACACGAAGATCAGGCCGAAGGTCACCAGCACCTGGTTCATCGGCCCGGCGCTGCGCAAGCGGTCGATCAGCAGGAAGTAGAGGACCGCCCCGATCGCCATGACCGCCAAGGGCGCTGCGGCAAAAGCGAGCCATACGCTGCCGCTCGCCTGGGCCACGGAATAGCCGATGAAAGCGCCCAGCGCGTAAAGCGAACCATGCGCCAGGTTCACGAAGTTCAAGAGCCCGAAGATGACGCTAAGGCCGACGGAGAGCAGGAACAGCAGCATCGACATCTGCAGGCTGTTCAAGATCTGAATGAACCAGAATCCGGCGTCGCCGACCACGACCTTGCCTCATGCCCCAGGTTGGCAAAAAAAGGAGGGCGGGCCGCAGCCCGCCCTCTTCAGCTTACTGATATGATGCGTGCTTAAAGGCTGCAGCCGTTCGGAGCATCCTGCACGTCGGGGACGGTGTCCAGCACCACCTGCTCGACCTTGCCGTCGGCGAAGCGGTTTTCGAAGATGTAGATGTTCTGGATTACGTTGTTGGTGGCGGGATCCAACCGCAGCGGCCCGCGCGGGCCGTCGAAGGAAACCTTGGCCAACTCCTGATCGAACTTCTCCTTGTCGCCGCCCGAGGCCTTGATCGCCTCGACCACCAGGCGGGCTGCATCGTAGCCCTGAACCGCGAACTCGGAACCGGTCTTGCCGTGAGCTGCCTGATAGGCGTCTTGGAACTTCTTGTTCTCGGCCGTGTCGATCGAGGGCACGTAGTGCAGGCCTACCGTGATGCCGTCGGCCGCTTCGCCCTGCACTTGGACGTAGGCCGGCGAGGTGAGGAAGCCGGCGCCATAGAGCGGCACCTCGTCCTTCACGCCGAAGTCGTGGTACTGCTTGACGAAGGCAATGGCAGCACCACCGGCATAGAAGACGTAGATGGCGTCGGGGTCGGTCGCCTTGGCGGCCGAGATGAAGGGCCCGTAGTCCTTGGTGCCGTGCAGTGGGGTGTAAGTCTCACCGACGATCTCGCCGCCCTTGGCCAGGAAGGTCTCCTTGAAGGCCTCCATCATCTGGTGGCCGGCAGCATAGTCCGGCGCCATGAGATAGACCTTCTTGATGCCCTTATCGGCCAGGTGGTCGCCCATCGGCCGGTTCATTTGCGCGTTCGAGAAGGAGACGCGGATGATGTAGGGGCTGCAGCGCGCGCCGGTCATGTCGTTGTTGCCGGCATTGGCGACGATGACCGGAACCTTGGCCCCTTCGGCGAAGTCCCGCACCGCACCCAGCACCGCCGAGGAGACGATGCCCACGATAGCGTCGACGCGGTCCTGCAGCACCAGCTTGCGGGCCTTGGCCAGGCCCACGTCCGGCTTGGCTTCGGTGTCTTCGCGCACCAGCGTGACGGTGTTGTCGCCGAGCTCGCCTCCGAAGTGTTCGAGGCCCAGGTTAAAGCCATTCTCGATGTGCGCGCCGAGGCCCGCGTAGACGCCCGAGAAGGGCAGTAGCAGGCCGATCTTGTACTCCTCTGCGGCCGCAGGGCCACCGGCCAAGGCAGCCGCCAAGGCGACTGCTGCGCAGGTCTTCTTACTCGCAAGCATCATGCTCTCCCTCGTTACCTCCCTCACGTCGGTGGGCGGCGTCCCCTCTTCGTCGGTACGCTCACCCTGGCCGTCAAGCGCGCTTCGCCGCTTCCGGGTCCAGCGCTATCGGTTTGGGCAGATACTCCTGACTGATTTCAGTCAGGCTCTTCAAGCTTTCTTCCAGCTTTCGCCCGCTGGTGTCCAGTTGGGTGTTCGCGGCAGCATAGAGAGGACCGCGTGCGGCCAGAATCCGGCGCAGGTCCTCCATCGCCTGCTCGTTGCCGTGCATGGGCCTGAGGTCGCCTTGGGCCACCACCCGGTCCATGTGCTCCTTGGGGCTCGCCTGCACCCAGACGGTGTGGAAGTGCTCCAAGAGCCTGGCGTAGGTGTCGGACTCGGACACCAGGCTGCCGCCGGTCTCCAGCACGAGCGGCCCGCCCTGGTCGATCACCGCCTCGAGCGCATCGCGCTCGAGGCGCCGATAGAGCTTCTGGCCGCCCAGCGAGAAGATCTCGTCGATGCCGATGCCGCCCAACTGTTGAATGCGGTCGGTTAGGCAGACAAAGGGGCAGCCGCTGCGTTCGGCCAGACGGCGGCCGAGGCTGCTCTTGCCGGCACCTCTCAGCCCGATCAGCGCCACGCCCAAGGCTTCCGTCACGCTGGGCGCCATGTGCTGGCGCAGAAGATTCAGCGCGTCGCTTTGCCTGACCGGAGACAAGGCTGCCAGGAAGGCGGCGAGCGGCGGGTGCAAGGGGTCCTCGACTTCTTTCAGCAAGGCCAGGGGATCGAGGCTCAAGCCCTTGGCCACCCGGCAGAGAACCAGCAGCGAAAGATTGGCCTTGCCGTTCTCGATCTCGGCCAGATAGCGTTCTGACACATCGGCATCCTTCGCCAGCGCGCGACGTGTCATGCCGCGCGAGGCGCGCGCCGCCCTCAGGCGCTGGCCCACCTCTTCCATAAGCTGGACACCGGCCTCCCGGTCCGCTGCCTTGGGTGGCTCAAAGGTGGCGTCTTCGATGCTGTTTTCCGGCAAGGGTCGATCCCGACTTGTTCTCATTGCGATGTTCTTGCACAATAGTGCACATTCATGCTGAACAATGCCAGAAGAATTCACTGCGCACCCGTAAGGCATGCAGAATAGAGCCTAATGGTTGGGGCGTTGCGGTGAAGGCAGTATAGCAAGACTCGGCTAAGGCCGGAAAGAGGGAGGAACGCCGATGCAAGCTGCCGACCTTGTGGCAGGGGGCGCAGCCTGGATGGTTTTGCCGTCGCACTACAACGCCGCGTCGGTCTTCGTCGACCGGCACCTGGACGAGGGGCGCGGCGACAAGGCGGCTTTCATCGACGGGAGTGGGACCCATAGCTATGCCGAGCTGGCGAGGGACGTGGCGCGCTTTGCCGGCGTTCTGCAGGGCCTGGGTGTTCGCCGAGAGGCGCGCATCGCGCTTTGCCTCTCGGACAGCATCGACTTTCCGGTCTGCTTCTGGGGTGCAATCAAGGCTGGCGTGGTGCCGGTTGCCCTCAACACGCTGCTGACCGGCGAGACCTATGCGCAGGTGCTGGAGGATTGCCGCGCCGATGTCTTGGTGGTCTCTGCGGCTTTGCTGCCCGTGCTGGCGCCGGCTCTGCCACAGCTCTCCTCGCTCAGCGCCATTGTCGTCAGCGGCGGCGAGGCCAAGGACTGCGGCGATCTGCCCTCCCATAGCTTGGCGCAGCTGATGGCGGCGGCCTCCCCGCGCGGGGAAGCGGCGCACACCCATCCCGACGAGGTGGCCTTCTGGCTCTATTCATCCGGTTCGACCGGCCAGCCCAAGGGCGTGCGCCATCTGCACCGCAGCCTGGCGGCCACGGCGGAGTACTACGCCAAGCCGGTTCTCGGCATCGGCGAGGACGATCTGGTCTTTTCCGCCGCCAAGCTCTTCTTCGCCTATGGCCTGGGCAACGGCATGACCTTTCCGATGAGCGTGGGCGCTACCACGGTGCTGCTGCCCTCACGGCCTACGCCCGATGCGGTCATGGAGGTTCTGGCCAAGCACCAACCGACCATCTTCTACGGTGTGCCGACGCTCTATGCAGCGATCCTCGCCGATCCTTCGAACAATCGCGACAAGGGCTCGGCGCGCTTGCGCCTTTGCGTGTCTGCCGGCGAAGCCTTGCCGGAGGAGGTGGGCAAGCGCTGGGAAGAGCGTTTCGGCGTGCCCATCCTAGACGGCGTCGGCTCCACCGAAATGCTGCACATCTATCTCAGCAACCAGCGGGGCGACGTGCGCTACGGCACCTCTGGCAAGCCGGTGGGCGGCTATGACGTGCGGCTGGTCGACGAGCAGGGCGAGGCGGTGCCCGACGGTGAGGTCGGCGAGCTGATGGTGGCCGGTCCCTCGATCACCGAGGGCTATTGGAACAAGCGCGAGCGCAACCTCGAGACCTTCATCGGTCCCTGGATGCGCAGCGGCGACAAGTACCTGCGCGATCCGGAGGGGTACTACGTCTACTGCGGCCGCGCCGACGACATGTTCAAGAGCGGCGGCAACTGGGTCTCGCCCTTCGAGGTGGAATCGGCCTTGATCGCCCACGAGTCGGTGCTGGAGGCCGGCGTGATCGGCCGCGCTGACGATAGCGGCAACCTGAAGCCCAAGGCCTTCGTGGTGCTGAAGGACGAGATTGCTGCTTCGCCTGAGCTTGCGGCCGACCTGCAGGGCTTCGTGAAGGAGCGTATCGAGGTTTGGAAGTACCCGCGCTGGATCGCCTTCGTCGAGACCTTGCCCAAGACCGCGACGGGCAAGATCCAGCGCTTCAAGCTGCGCGAGATGGATGGCGGCGATTGACCGCGAGGGCATCGCCATGCTGGAGGCTCTCGGTCTCGGCGCGCCGCGCCTTTCCGCCTCGGCGCTGCCGCCCTACCGCTTCATCCCGGGCTTGACGCCGCGCCCGGTCGCCGATCCTCAAGGCCACAGCTTCGGCCGCACGGCCCAGCCTGTCATCGTGCCGCCGCCGGAGCTCTGGCGCAGCTGCGAGCCCTATCTCCTAGGCTGCGACCTCTACAACCGCGCCTTCTGGTGGGAGGCGCACGAGGCTTGGGAGGGGCTTTGGCAGAACTGCCGCGAAAGACCGCGACAGCATCGCTTTCTGCAGGGGCTGATCCAAGCCGCCAACGCGCAGCTGAAGCTGGCCCTGGGCAGACGCCAAGCCGTCTTGCGGCTTTGGGCCAAGGCCGAAGAGCATTTCGATGCGGCCGGTCCGTCATGCAGTTTCATGGGGCTTGCTACGGGTCCGTGGCGCGGGGCGACTATGCAATATCTTGCATCTTGCCTACAGGCCTCCCCTGTGCGCCATGATACAAAACGTTTTCCTTCCATAGGTTTGCGGGATTTATCCGAATGAACCCGTTGCCGCTTCGAGTTATGCGCACTATAGTGCCTGGAGACTGCGAGGAACGCTGCCTGTGAGCATCATCGACTTCCGCACAGACCCTGGCCGGTACCGGCATTGGCGCCTGGAGATCGACGGGGCCGTCGCCACCTTGATCCTTGACGTCAAGGAGGACGGCGGGCTCTTCGAAGGCTATGAGCTGAAGCTCAACTCCTATGACCTCGGCGTCGATATCGAGCTGGCCGACGCGGTCCAGCGCTTGCGTTTCGAGCATCCTGAAGTCGCCGTCGTGGTCATGCGTTCCGGAAAGGAACGGGTCTTCTGTGCCGGCGCCAACATCCGCATGCTGGGTGGCGCCACGCATGGTCACAAGGTGAACTTCTGCAAGTTCACCAACGAGACCCGCAGCGGGATAGAAGAAGCCAGTCAGGAATCGGGCCAGGTCTACCTCTGTGCCATCAACGGCACGGCGGCCGGCGGCGGCTACGAGTTGGCGTTGGCGACCGACCATATTCTCCTGGTGGATGACGGCAGTGCTGCGGTCTCTCTGCCGGAGGTCCCGCTGCTTGCCGTCTTGCCCGGCACCGGCGGACTCACCCGCCTGGTCGACAAGCGGCGGATGCGCCGCGACCTGGCCGACGTCTTCAGCACCACCGAAGAGGGGGTGCGCGGCCGCCGCGCGATCGACTGGCGCCTGGTCGACGAGATCGCGCCAAGCTCGGTCTTCGACGAGGCCATTGCCAAGCGCGCTCAGGCCTTGGCGGAAGGGCGGGCCCGGCCTCCTGCCGGCGCGGGCATTACACTGCCCGACATCGAGCGGCGGATTGAGGACGACAGCGTCACCTACGACCTCATCGAGCTGCGCTTGAACCGCGGCGCGCGCGTCGGCGAGCTGCTGATACGCGGGCCCGATGTGCCGGCGCCGGAAGAGGTGGCCGACGTACACCAGGCAGGGGCGGCCTTCTGGCCCTTGGCGCTGGCGCGCCAGCTGGACGACGCCCTGCTGCACCTCCGTTTCAACGAGCCGGACATCGGCTGTCTGGTGATCAAGAGCGAAGGCGAGGCCGCCCAGGTGATGGCCTACGACGCCTTGCTGCAAAGCCTAAGCGACGACTGGTTGGGCCGCGAGGTTTTGCTGGCTTGGCGACGCGTCCTGAAGCGCCTGGACATGACCGCCCGCTCGATCTTCGCGCTGGTGGAGCCCGGCAGTTGCTTTGCCGGCTTCCTGGCCGAGATCCTCTTCGCCGCCGACCGCTCCTACATGCTGTTGGGCCAGTTCGAGGGGGACAACAGGCCGGCGGCCGGCCTCTGGCTATCGAGGCTGAACTTCGGCCCCTTTCCCATGGCCAACGGCCTATCGCGCCTGGAGACCCGATTCCTTGGCGAGCCTGACAGCTTTACCGCGGCGGAAGGCCTGATCGGTCAAGAGTTGGATGCCGATCGGGCACTCTCGGCCGGCCTCGTCACCTTTGCCCCAGACGACATCGATTGGGAAGACGAGATCCGGCTCCTGCTGGAAGAGCGGGCGAGCTTCTCGCCCGATGCGCTGACCGGCATGGAGGCCAATCTGCGCTTCGCCGGGCCGGAGACCATGGAGAGCAAGATCTTCGCGCGCCTGACGGCCTGGCAGAACTGGATTTTCCAGCGGCCGAACGCCGTTGGCGAGGCCGGCGCCTTACGCCTTTACGGCAGCGGCGTGCGCCCCAGTTTCGACAAAGAACGCACTTGAGAGCTGAGTCCCGAGGGAGGACATGATGGATTCCATAGCCGTCAGCTACGACGATCTGATCCCCAACAACGTCGATCTTTCCGGCGATCGGCGCCTGCAGCGGGCCTTGGAAGGCTGGCATCCGGGCTACATCGACTGGTGGAGATCCATGGGGCCGGTAGGCTTTCAGGAGGCCGAGGTCTATCTGCGGACCGCCGTCAGCGTCGACCCGAAAGGCTGGGCCAAGTTCGGCTACGTGAAGATGCCGGAATACCGCTGGGGCATCCTCTTGGCGCCGGCGGAGGAGGGACGCAACATTCCCTTCGGACAGCACAAGGGAGAGCCGGCCTGGCAAGAGGTGCCGGGCGAGTACCGTGCCATGTTGCGCCGCCTGATCGTGGTCCAGGGCGATACCGAGCCGGCCTCGGTCGAGCAGCAGCGCCATCTGGGCCGAACCTGTCCCTCGCTCTATGACCTGCGCAACCTCTTCCAGGTCAACGTGGAGGAAGGCCGCCACCTCTGGGCCATGGTCTACCTCTTGCAGAAGTTCTTCGGCCGCGACGGGCGCGAAGAGGCGGGGGCGCTTCTGACCCGCCGCTCGGGCGATGCGGATCGGCCGCGCATCCTGGGCGCCTTCAACGAGGCGACGCCCGACTGGCTCTCCTTCTTCATGTTCACCTACTTCACCGACCGCGACGGCAAGATGCAGCTCGAGGCGCTGGCGCAGTCGGGCTTCGACCCCCTGTCGCGCACCACCCGCTTCATGCTGACCGAAGAGGCCCACCACATGTTCGTGGGCGAATCCGGCGTCAGCCGTATCGCGCAGCGCACCTGCGAGGCGATGAAGGAGGCAGGGATCGAGGACCCCTACGACGTAGACGGGGTGCGGGCTTTGGGTGTCATCGACCTGCCGACCCTGCAGCGCAAGGCCAACTTCCACTACGCCGTCACCTTGGACCTCTTCGGCGCCGAGGTGTCGACCAATGCGGCCAACGCCTTCAACGCCGGCCTCAAGGGGCGGTTTCAGGAAACCAAGATCGACGACGACCATCAGCTCACAAGCGACACCTATCCGGTGCTGCGCTTCGAGGGCGGCCAATTCAAGATGGTGGAGGAGCCGGCGCTATCCGCCTTGAACGCGAGGCTGCGCGACGACTACGAGCGTGATGCGGCCGGCGGGATCAAGCGCTGGAACAAGGTCATTCAGAAGACCGGCATCGACTTCGCCTTCACGCTGCCGCACGTCGCCTTCAACCGCCAGGTAGGCGCCTTTCGCGACTTGCCGGCGACACCCGAGGGAGAGGTCTTGAGCCAAGAGGCTTGGGACAAGCGGCGCGACGAGTGGCTGCCGAACGGCGACGATCTGGCCTTCATCGATTCGCTCATGCGGCCGGTGCAGGAACCAGGGGGCTATGCCGGCTGGATCGCTGCACCCAAGGTCGGCATCGACAACCGGCCGGGCGACTTCGAATACGTCCGCCTCAAAGGCTGAGGTGGCCATCGCGACAGCCGCTCCAGCGCCATGACGGCCCCGATCCGCCAGCATCTGATTGATCCCGAGATCTGCATTCGCTGCAACACCTGCGAAGAGACCTGCCCGATCAATGCGGTGACGCACAACGAGGACAACTACGTCGTCGATCCGGCGATCTGCAAGGCTTGCCTCGACTGCATCTCGCCCTGTCCCACCGGGGCGATCGACAACTGGCGCATCGTGCGTCAGCCCTATTCCCTTGACGAGCAGTTCGAATGGGACGAGCTGCCGGAGGAAGAGGAGGGCTTGAGCCTCGAGGCAGCACCCGCCGGCGAGGCGGAAGAGGCGCTGGAGGACGAGGCCTCGCGGCTCCTGGCCGAAGCGCACGCAGGCCTCGGCGGCAAGTCCAAGGCGCCGGCCTCAGCCTCTACCCCCTATGTCAATCTCTATACGCGCGCCGAGCCGGCCATCGCCAGGGTGGCCGGCAACTTCCGCCTGACCGAGGCCTCCGCGGAAAGCGACATCCGTCACATCGTGCTGGATTTCGGCAGCCTCTCCTTTCCGGTGCTGGAGGGCCAGTCGATCGGCATCATTCCGCCGGGCGAGGATGCCAAGGGCCGTCCCCACCACGTGCGTCTCTATTCGGTGGCAAGCCCGCGCGACGGCGAACGCCCTAACCACAACAATCTCTCACTTACGGTCAAACGAGAGGTGACGCTGGCCGACGGCGTCCGATACGAGGGCGTGGCCTCCAGCTATCTCTGCGACTTGAAAAGGGGAGAGGAAGTTAAGGTCACCGGTCCTTTCGGCAACAGCTTCCTGATGCCGAACGATCCGGAGGCCAACATCATCATGGTCTGCACCGGGACCGGCTCCGCCCCTTTCCGAGCGATGACGGAGCGCCGCCGGCGCCGCCGGGAGATGCGCGGCAGGCTCTTGCTCTTTTTCGGTGCGCGGACAACGGGCGAGCTACCCTATTTCGGACCGCTGATGACGCTTCCCGACCGCTTGATTCAAAAAGAACTCTGCTTCTCGCGACTGACCGATCAGCCCAAGGAGTACGTGCAGGATCGCATGCACAAGAAGGGCGAGGCGGTTGCCGAGTTGCTGCGCGAAGCCAAAACGCACCTTTACGTTTGTGGGCTGAAAGGCATGGAGAGCGGTGTCACCGAGGCCCTGCAGGACCTCTGCCGGAACGCAGGCCTGGATTGGTCCAGCCTCTCCACCGCGATGCGTGAGGAAGGGCGGTACCACGTGGAGACCTACTGAGGCCGCGACTCGCAAATCGGCGAGCGATGCCCGGCAATGCCAAGCATGAAGCAGTTCCAGGTCATCGCCGATTGCTTGACCGCCGTCGACAGCTGCCGGTCAAGGGACGCGGCCGCGCACTGCCCAGGCGCGTGCCTGAAGCCTAATCGGGCCGTCTTGCCGGCCGCCCAGCAAGCGTTGCTTCAGCCTCAGCCGATAGTCTTCTCCAACCTCGGCCGGGAGATGGCTCAAGCGTTCGGGTACGCCGGAGGGCCCCTGGATGAAGGCTGTCCAGAAGTCGTGAAAGTCCAGATAGCAGAGAGGAACCGTAAAGAGCCTCTCTTCCACGTCCTCGAAGCCGCAGTGCTGCCAAAGTGCCGGCAGCTTGCCTGCCTGCGCGTAGTGCCGCAGCGAATGCTGTCTTCCTGACTGCGGATGCACGGCGGTCAAGCAATCGGCGATGACCTGGAACAGCTCCATGCCGGGCCCGGACTCCCACTCGCAAGCGGCGACGGTGCCGCCGGAGGCGGTGACCCGCAGCATCTCGGCCATGGCGGCTCTTTCATCGGGAAAGTGGTGGAGCACCAACTGAGCCAGGCTCGCATCGAAAGTGGCATCGGCGTAGGGCAAGGCCTGTGCATCGCCGCAGTCGAAGGCAACGCGCCCGTCACCGAAGCGCTGCCGCGCCGTGGCGACGAACTGCGGCACCGGATCGATGCCGACAATCCTCGAGGCCCCGGTTGACGCGGCGATAACCCGGGTGAGCGAGCCGGTGCCGGACCCGATGTCGAGCACGCTCTCGGCCCGTCCAATTCCGGCAAACTTGACGAATTGGCGGGCCAGGCGGAGGCTCCAGCGACCCATGTAGTGGTCATAGGCCTCGCTGTCGCCATAGCGCCCCGCCGTCGGCAGCCGCAGTGGGGTCTTCCCTGGTAGCCTCTCGGGCATGCCGGCGTTGAACGCCCGCTCTCCATTGGCTTGCTGTTGGACTGACATGATCTGAGCCCTCGAAAGCGTTGTCGTTGGCAAATTCATTGAGGGGGAAGGGTGAGCGACCCTAGGTGCGTCGGCGCTCAGCCAGCCCCCTGATGGTCGAGACGATCTCGCCACGCCTGACGCCGATGTCCTTCAGCACGGGATCGTCAAGCGCTCGAAGCGTTTCGATCGTCTTCCGTTCAAGATAGCGCTGCCGCCAGGCCCGAGCCGCAGCGGCCAGGAATGCAGCAAGGCGTGCCAAGGCCGTTAACCCGAGCGGCATTCCCCATGGCGGAGGCGACCCGACCTCAGCTGTCTTGCGCGCTGACCAATGCCGCATGTCGCCGGCCTCGCGTCTGTTGCGCAAGCTGTAGGTCACGCTGTTGGCGGGGTCACCTGGCTGCCAGATCGCGGGCATGAATTCCTTGCGGTCGGGAAAAAGCGCAGGCTGCGTTTCGCCGATGCGGTCATGAGTCCCGGTGGGTCCTCGTGTGGTCCCGGCGACGAAGTCGGGCGTGCTATCTCTGGTTGGAACAGGCATCTCGTTGCTCCTTCGGAACTTTTTGTAGTAGCGTGGCGGTCCATCCCGTCCCTGCACTCGAATGCTGGGCGAGCGAGTGTCGGTGCTTTTCGCGAAGCAACGGGACCAACGGCCGGCCAGGTGCCTTATCTATTGGCGGGTGTGGGCGATTGCCTGAAGGAATCAGACATTATTTCTGAAGGTTTTCTCTATGTATCGCTTGGGCGAATGGCTGGTTGACCCGACGACGCGGCGGATCGGCCGTGAGAACGAGGTGGTACGGGTCTCGCCAAAGGCGATCGGGGTTTTGGACCAGCTCTTCGAAGCCCAGGCAAGTTGCTGAGCCGGCGCCAGCTACTCGATGCGGTCTGGCCGGATGTCACCGTCGGCGAAGAGGTCTTGACCCATGCGATCGCAGAGCTTCGCAAGGCCCTGGGCGACAGCAAGCGCCAGCCACGCTACATCGAGACGGTGCACAAGTCGGGCTATCGCCTGCTGACAGGCCAGCTATTGCAGGAAAAAGCGTCGGACGAGCGGGGACAGGGGTCCTTCCCGGACGGCTCTGAACCTTCACCGGCGACCGCTGTCCGCCTGTCCAGGGAGTCCCTTGACCCCAGCAGGCGAGGGCACGGCGATGGCGAACTGGTTTCGCACAGACCCTCGATCGCCGTCTTGCCGTTCGACAACCTGTCGGGAGACCCGGCGCAGGACGACTTCGCCGACGGCTTGGCCCAAGACCTGATCACCGAGTTGGCGCGTGAGCCGGACCTCTTCGTCATCGCCCGCACGTCCAGCTTCGCATACAAGGACAGCCACAAGCAGGCGCAAGAGATCGGCCGAGTCCTCGGGGTGTCCTACGTCTTCGAAGGCAGTCTGCAGAAGGCGGGTTAGCCGCATACGCCTGACCGCTCAACTGAGCGAAGCCGTTAGCAATCGTCAGCTATGGGCCACCACCAGCCTGCACTGATGGCGCTCGACCGTGCGATCGCGCTGGGCCCCAGCAGCGCCGACATGCGCGCCTTGCACGCGTTGGTGCTGAACTTCTTCGGCCGTCCGGTGGAGGGCCTTGAGGATATCGAGCTGGCCGTCCGATTGAACCCGATTCACCCCGATTGGTATGTGCCTATTCTGGGCCGCTCTTTCTATCTGCTCGGTCGCCACGACGAGGCTGTCGCCATTCTCCAGCGGCTCGCCCGTTCCAGGACCGAGCTCTTGCCAATGCCGAGCGCCTTGCTGATGGTCGCCAATCTCGTTCCGGTGGACCGCTTGAATGAGGCACGCGAGCTGATGGGCGCCCTGCGCGGGCTCAGACCGGATTTCACCGCTGTGCAGGCGCCTCGCTATGCGCCTTACAAGAACAGGCAAGATTATCTCCGGTTCTTGGATTTGCTGCATCAAGCAGGATTGCCGAAGTAATCAGCTATCGGAAGAAACTCCCTCCTCATGATGGCGTTTGTCATCGGCTTGATGCTGGCCCTGGCGCGCTCCACACCCTTGGCCTCGATCAACGCGCATGCCGCACGAGCGCGGATTGGCTTGATCGGCGTGCACGCCGAGGGCAAAACTGTTGGAGGGACTTCAAATGGGAAATCTCGGATTAGCAAGTCGGGAAGTTTTTGAGCATGAAGGGCCCACCACCGAAATCACCGCCGGGCGCGTTCTCTCGGGCAACGGTTGCCGTGCCCGGGATGCCGTCGTCCGCGCCTGGCCAAGGCATGAATCTCCGCCAGGCCCTGGCAACTGCGGACAAGCTGCGGGCGGCCGGACGGCTGCAGGAGGCGGAGGGCCTCTGTCGCCAAATCCTGGCCCGCAATCCGGTGCAGCCCGACGCGCTGTTCCTCCTCGGAACCGTGGCAATCAGCGCCGGCCACCCGGATCGTGGGGCCGATCTGATTAGACGGGCGATTGCGATCAATGACCGTAATCCCGAGTTTCATGCCAATCTCGGCGCCGCGCTGATGATGCTTGACCGCAAGGCGGAGGGCATGGCCGCCCTAGAGCAGGCCATAGCCCTCGATCCAAAGCACCCGCGGGCGAATTATAACCTGGGTCTCGCGCGTATGTTCGAGAAGAACCTGGACGAGGCCGAGCGTCACCTGAAACAGGCGATCAAGCTCGATCGGGGCAACATTGAGGCCAGCATTTCCCTGGCCGTCGTGCTGACCCAAAAGGGTGAATTCGATAAAGCGACCTCGTTGCTGTACGAGGTGTTGCGAAAGAATCCCAGGCACGAGCATGCGTTGCTCAATTTGGGCAACGCGTACTATGAAGAGGACTTGTACGACGACGCGATCAAAGCCTATCAAAAGCTGATCGAGGTCGCGCCGCATTCATCGCGCGGGCACTACCACTTGGGGCTGGCCTACAGCAAGATCGACAAGGTTGATGCGGCGATCGAGCACTATCGAAAATCGATCGAGCTCGCCCCAAACTCCTTCGAGCCACACAACAACCTGGCCCGTCTTTTGCAGCATGTCGGGGAGCGTCAGGAGGCACTGGATCATCTGAGGACCGCGGATCGCCTGAACCCGGGCGTCGCGGAAATCCAGGACAATATCGCGAGCGCATTACGCGCGATGGATCGCAACGAGGAGGCAATCGAGGCCTATCGCGCCATCGACAGCGAAGATCCCCGGGTCATCGAACGCTGTCTTGGGGGCATCGTCATCGCCCTCAATCGGCTCGGGCGGTTCGACGAGTCCCGGAAGACGATCGCCGCGCTGCGGACCCGGCTGCCGGACTCGGTCGCCCCCATCTCGCTACAGGCGGCCGACGGATCAACCCGGCTGGAGCCGGATGAAATCGCCCGGGCCAAGGAGTATGTGGACCAGCAGCCCGATGATAATGACGACTTTGTCTGGACCAACCTGTGTTTCGCGCTCGGCAACGAATTCGCCCGCGCCAAGGCCTATGACGAGGCCTTTCACTATTTCGCGCGCGGCAACCGAGCCCGCGATCGGGAGCACGTGTACGAGTCCGAAAAGGACCAGGAAAAACTACGCGCCGTCATCGAGGTTTACACGCCCGATCTGTTCGAGCGGTTGGCGGAATTCGGCGACCCATCGACACGGCCGATCTTCATTGTCGGCACGCCGCGGTCGGGGACGACCTTGACCGAGCAGATCCTGGCCTCCCATCGCGACGTGGCCGGCGCTGGCGAGCTCAGCGAGTTGGGAAACGTCGCGCTTGGCATGAGCGAGGCAATCGGACAGTCCGCGCCCTATCCCCAGTGCATGAGCGAACTGACGCGCGAGGTCGCCCGAACCATGGCCGGCCGATACTTGACCGCTCTCGCGAAAATTGATCCGGACGCGCCGCGGGTCACCGACAAGATGCCGGACAATTTCGCCCACCTCGGGCTGATCGCGGTGCTCTTTCCAAATGCGCGGATCATACACTGCCGACGGGATCCGCGAGACACCTGCCTATCGATCTTCTGCCTGAATTTCCGGGCCTTCCATCCCTACTTCTATGATCTCGGGAAGCTGGCTGAGTACTACCACCTCTATCGGCGGCGGATGGCCCATTGGCGCGCGGTGCTACCGATCCCGATGCTGGAAATTGATTACGAGGATACGATCGCGGACCAGGAGGGAATGAGTCGACGCCTGTTGGCGTTTTGCGATTTGGACTGGGACGACGGCGTGCTGGCATTCCACGAAACCGAACGCGCCGTGAAGACCGCTAGTCTATGGCAGGTTCGTCAGCCGATCTACGACCGTTCCGTCGGGCGATGGCGGCCTTACGAACGGCACCTGGAACCCTTGTTGGAAGGGCTGCGGGATCTGCCCGAGTAGGTCTTCATCGACCCGACCGGGCACCGAATATGATGGAATCCCACAAAAAATTCGAGCAACGGCTCTGGCTTATCATGAGTCAGGCACATTTCTCTGCCGTATCTGTCGCCCTTTGCGACGTATCGGATTAGGAAAGTGTTTTGGCCGTCGTTTATCAAAGTTGTCTTTGGCATTGGTGTGTCCTTTCGTTGTTGGTTTGCCTTTAACGCCGATGTCTCCGGCGGGGACTGCGGCCACGGATCAAGCGGAAGCTGCGAAAGATCGTCTGTCTTTGTTGCAGAGCGCCGAAGGCGCACGGATTGAGCAACAAAGCAACGATCTGTCCGATGGTTGCGCTTGGGACGATGTATGGCCGTGGATCAGCCATGAACCGGCGGTGATAGAGGCAAACAGGGAAAGGAGAGGCAGGTCTCAGAACATACAGGCGTATGGCATGGTCAGGATCCGCGGGAGCGGCCGGGTCCTGCCAAGGGAAATGGCGGCGGATCAGGCGTTGTCGTCAAACATCAGGTCGACGCAGGCCTGCGGGTTCCGGGGTTACTTGTTCATGAAACCAGGACAGTACATCTGAGCGAAGACCCCGATGCAATTCAACTTGCTGCCGGGCGCGGTGATTTTTACATCTGCATAGAGTATGTCGTCCGTGTATTTTATGGACATCGTTTGGCGCACCAAATCATAGCATTGATCTACGTCTAATTTGCAGCCAAGCAAGGCGAGGTCGCCGACAAGATTGTCGGAGCCGACTGGGGTTTTGTCCTGAATTTGGGCGACGACAAGGTCTTTTACTTTATCCTCTATATCTCCTTTGCTGGGTTTCGTGGCAAAGGCGGCGACCGCTAAGCCAACGGCACCCAAGAACAAGAGTGTTACACTTGAGCTCACCGTTTCCTCCTTCTGGCAGGCTCTCGCAAAACGAGCGCCAATGGTTCGCTCCCGCCTCAATAGACGGAAATCCCAAGGCCGATCAATGCAGGAAAAGACCTGTCATCTTGGGCGGCTAATGCAAAACCGACCACAGCGGTCGAAACTAAGCGAGACAGGGCCCGAGAAGATCCCCAGCCTTCCAAGCTGGGATCCCCGGCTCAGGGTGTGCGGTGATGGCGTCGACCCAGGTGACAGATCCAGCGATCGGCACCGCCGCACAGCGGCCGATGGCAGGGATTCTGTTCCTGCTGCTGGCCACTACGATCTTCCCGATCCAGGACGTGATCATCAAGAGCTTCAGCGGCACCTATGCCGTGCATCAGATCGTCTTCCTTAGAAGCATCTTTGCCATTCCGGTGGTCATCGTCATCGCGCACTTCGAGGGCGGACTGTTCCCCTTGAAGCTCGGTTCGTGGCGCTTGCAGCTCTTGCGGGGCGGAACGGCTTTTGCGTCCTACATGGTCTACTACATGGCGCTGGCCGCGATCGGCCTGGCGGAGACGGCGGCGATCACCTTCTCGACGCCTATGTTCGTGACGGTTTTTGCGATCTTCTTCCTTGGGGAGCGCATCGGCCGGCAGCGCTGGCTCGCCATCCTCGTCGGCTTTCTGGGTGTCATGGTCATCGTCCGACCGGGGGCCGGCGTCTTCGAACCGGCGGCCGTTCTGGCGCTCGGTGCAGCGATCGCCTATGCGGTCTCGATCATCGCCACGCGAAAGCTGGGTAACAGCACCAACGGCAGCACGACGACGTTCTGTACCTTCGGCGTCTACATCCTGGGCAGCGGGCTGTTCGGCCTGGCCTTCTCTTTCATCTCCGTGGACTCGCCCCATCCGAGCTTGGCCTTTCTATTCCGGCCCTGGAGCTGGCCGGAGCCTCTGCACTGGCCCTTGTTTGTCGCCCTGGGCCTCATCTCCGGTGTCGGCTTCTTTGCTCTCTCACAGGCCTATCGCCTTGCCGATGCAAGCGTCGTCACGCCCTTCGAATACACCTATCTGCCCTGGGCCGTGCTCTGGGGCTTCGTCTTCTTCGGCAATCTGCCGGACGTCGAGACCTGGGTCGGCCTGCTGCTCATCGTTGGTGCCGGCCTCTTCATCCTCTTCCGCGAAAGCGTCCGCGGCAGAAGCCTGGTGCGCAAGAGAGGCCTTGGGGTGATGCGCCAGAGGTGACGCGTTCGTTCTCCTCCGGCTTCCGCATGGTCTCGATACAGGCCCTGATCCATCGCCGGGGGTGCGCGCTGAAATCCATCTGGCCTCGAGCTTGTGGCAGGCTCGGCCTGATACAGAGCCCAGGCTACTCCGCGGCTAGCTCAAATCCAGCCTCGTTATCATCCGTTCTTCGGAACGAGACTGTCATATGGGCGAGGCCAAATCCGAGCTTTGAGAGGCGCGCGCGGTTGATGAGCACGCCGTCCGGCTGCAGGTAGAGTTTGTCGTCGAAGCTTATGACCATCGGCCTGCCGCCAAATGGCAGGCGCAGCCGGTATGACCAGTGGAAGGAAGAGCCGACAAGGCGGCCAAAGGCGCGACCCACCAGGTCTTGCGTGCGCGCCTCGTAGCGGCCCTCGCCAAGCGCCGTCATCAGCCAGGTCCGGCTGCTCTCCTCTCCGTTGTCAAAGCGAATCCGCTCGTCCAGGCGAAGTCCGTCAGGCAGGGTCTCGCCGAGAACCTCTATGATGAACTGGCGACGCAGACGTCCGAAGCGGTCTTCGATCACACCCCACCCCCTGGTGCGTCCGGTAAAGTAGTCTTCAAGCGACAGGCCAAGACGACGGCCTTGCGATGGCTCGACGCGCATCTCACCTTCTCCAACTGTGCCAGGGAAAGCCGGTGTGTCCGGCTCGTCGTTACCTTCTTCTACGCCGCCCGGACCCTCAGGGATCACCGGGCCGCTCTCAGGTGGTGAAGGCGAAATGCTTAAGGTCCGTGCGGCCGGCGCGAAAGCCCGCTTCGCAGTAGGAGAGATAGTAGCGCCAAAGCCGGCGGAAGCGCTGGTCGTAGCCCATGGCGGCGATGTCTTGCCAAGCGGCCTCGAAGCGCTGACGCCACTGGGCCAGTGTCCGGGCATAGTGCTGCGCATAGCTGCACTCTTCACTGAGCTTCAATTCCGATCTTTCGGCTTGCAGTCTGATTGCTTCGGCCGACGGCAGCATGCCGCCGGGAAAGACGTGGCGCTGGATAAAGTCCGCCGAGCGGCGATAGCGCGGGAAGAGCTTCTCGTCGATGGTGATGGCCTGCAGTGCAACACGGCCGCCGGGCCTGGTCAGGCTCTTGAGCTTGCCGAAGAAGGTCGGCCAATAGCGCTCGCCCACCGCCTCGACCATCTCGATCGCGGCAATAGCCCGGTAGTGCCCCGAGAGATCGCGGTAGTCGCGCTTTTCTATGGTGACGCGCTCGGCCAGGCCTTCCGACTGCATGCGGGCGGCGGCGGCCCGATACTGCGCGTCGGAGATGGTGACGGCGGTCACCTTGGCCTGGCGCTCGCGGGCGGCATAGCTGGCGAAGCCGCCCCAGCCGCAGCCGATTTCCAGAACCCTGTCGCCTTCGCGGATGCCGGCGCGGTCGCAGATCAGCCGGTACTTGTTGTCCTGGGCCGCTTCCAGTGCCTGATCCTCCTCGGCGAACACGGCCGCCGAATAGGTAAGCCCACGATCGAGCCAGAGCGCATAGAAGGCATTGCCCAGATCGTAGTGGGCGGCGATGTTCCGCCTCGAGCCCTTGCGGCTGTTGGGGCGCAGGCAATGCGCCAAGCGCGCCGCCAGGCGCAGCGGCCAGCGGCCCTGCATGAGCGCACCCCAGGCCTCGTAGTTGGCCGCGCCGAACAGCAGCATGGCGGTCAAGTCCGGGCTGTCGAAATCGCCTTCGATATAGGCCTCGGCAAACCCGTTTCCGCCACCCAGCAGCAGCTTGCGCAGCAAGCGGTTGTTTTTGACCTCGATGACTGCCTCCGGCCCCGGATTGGCGCCACTAATCAGCTCGCGGCGGCCATCGGGAAGGATCACGGTGAGGCGGCCGGCAACGATCCTGCCGGCCAGTTGACGGTAGAGCACGGCATCAAGCGGGTTCATGAGGCCCGTCGCCCTTCAGCGGAGATCTTCGGTCGCGCGGCAGAGGGACGAGGGTGGCGAGGCGCACCCTTCAGCCAAAGGCGTAGTGCCTGCCAGTGGATGGCGCCCAGCACTTGCCAACCCAAGGCGGGTTGCCTGAGAAGCATACGTGCCAGGCTGGCATCGCTCAGCGGCTCGCGGCGCCCGTGCATGGCGGCAAAGAAGAAGGGCTTATCCGTCGTGTGGAGCTGCATGGCGAAGCTGAAGCGCTCGCCCGGTAGTGTCAGGCGGAAGCGATAGTGCTGGTCCATCGAAATGAAGGGGGAGACGTAGAAGGCCTTGTCGCAGGCCTGCGTTACTGCCCCATCGGCCTCTTCGGCAGCGACCGGGAGGACATAGCAATGATGCTGGCCGAAGGTGTTGTGCACCTCGTGGATCACCGCCCGCAGGAGGCCGTCGCGGTCGTGGCAGTAGTAGAGGCTGAGCGGATTGAACAGGCCCCCCAAGACTCGCGGCATGGCCAAGAGGCGGATCGGGCCGCCGTCGGATGCAATGCCGGCTTCAGACAGTTTTCGCTCGGCCCAGGGCCGCAGCGGGCTGCCGTCGTGCGGGCCGTGGTCGACGGTCGCGATGGGCGATCGCTCCCCAGCCGTTGTAGGAGAAGAGCCGCAAGCGCCGTGCGAGAGCCGGAAGCTCGTCCAAGTCCGCGCACAAGCTGGTGATTCGGTAGGCGAAGCCGTGCCGGACGGCACCGTGGCGCTGGTGGGTAACGCGCAGGCGATAGAGGGCGGGAGATACGGGGCGACATCGACTAGGCGGCGGCCAGCGGCAGAGCCACGCCGGGTACGACGATCCGTGAGGCCGGGCTACGCGGCGTCACCTCCTGGGCCCAGGGCGCCGCTGCGCCGAGGGCTGCGGCGACCGAAAATCCTGCTTGCAGAGCGTCCTCATGAAACCCGAAACCGCAATAGCTGCCGCAGAACCAGAGCCGACGCCGCCCTTGGATCTCGGCCAGCTTGGCTTGTGCGTCGATGGCAGCTTGATCGAACAGAGGATGGCTGTAGGCAAAGCGCGCATGCACTTTGGCAGGCGCCGGATCGCGGAGTGGTTGAGCGAGACGAAGAGCGGCATGTCACGGCCCAGGCCTTGCAGGCGGTTCATCCAATAGCTGATCGAAGCGACGTCTCCATTTTGGGCGGAGCCGGCCATGTAGTTCCAGCTAGACCAGGCGCGCCGGCGCTTGGGCATCAGGCTATAGTCACTGTGCAGGACGGCTTCGTTCTCGCTGTAGCGGAAGGCTTGCAAGATACTTCGCTCGCTGGCCGTGGTGCGAGAGCCCAGGAGCCGCAGAGCCTGGTCGGCATGGCAAGCCAGCACGACATGGTCGAACCGGCTTTGGCTTCCGGCATCGTCGTCGACTTCGAC
>CAXXGD010000054.1:0-4736 GCA_963669385.2 Rhodospirillales bacterium | reverse complement strand
TGGGATCGTCGAGGCCCAACTCGTCATAGGGCGTGCCCTTGCGGCGCAGGAGCGCGCGCACGCCGCCGCCCATCCGCGCGATCATCGACGCCAATTCATCCCGGCCCAGCGGCATCTTAAGGTACTCCACCACCTCCGGATCCTTGCCGGCCTCGCGCAGCATGCCCAGCACGTTGCGTGAGGTGCCGCACTTCGGGTTGTGATAGATTCTCCAGTTCGCTTCGCCGGCCATTCGATCGTCCCTAGCTATAGGTGCCGCATTCGGGGTTCGCCCAACAGTCTGCCCCAATCACCAGCGTTTCGAGAAGGCCGATCAAACCCTCGGCGCGGGCGGCAGCCTTCATCGGCTTAAACGCTGAGACTTTCCCGCATCCGCTTGACGGTCTCCGGCGGCGCGTCGAGCTCGGCCATCAGGCGAAACAGCTCTCCATTCAGGCGATCAATCACGGCGCGGTTGGTCACCGGGCCTGGTCTGCCCCGGATCGCTCTCCAAGTCGTAGAGCACCGTGTTGGTGTCCTCCATCTTCTCCGGGAAATGGAAGGAAGTGGGTCTTGCTGTCGGCCTTGGACTGGTGCGCGATGCGCAAGAGCGAGACGCCCTTGGTGAAATCGAAGGGCGGCACCAGGCTGGCGCTCTTCAACTCCTCGACCGTGAACATCTTGGTCATGTGCATCGGCATCAAGGGTGTATTGATAGAGGTCCTGGTTCTTCATGTCCTTGGGATAGCAGAAATAGGTGTAGCGGCCGTCGACCACGTTGATGCCGCCGCCCCAGTAGCCGAAGATCCCCGCCGTGCGGCTCGATTGGTCGCGCTCCAGAAACGGCAGCAATGATTGGCCTTGCACCTCTCGGGGAACCTCGGCGCCGAACAGTTCACAGAAGGTCGGCATCAGATCGATGGTTTGGGTCAGCGATTTGCGCCGCTCGCCGGCCTTGTCCTTGTGGTCGGGATGATGGATGAAGAGCGGGATGTGAGAGATCTCTTCGTAGAGCGGCATACGGTTCTTGGCCCACCAGTCGTGCTCGCCCAAGAGGAAGCCGTGGTCGGTGGTCACGATCAAAGCCGTATCGTCCCACATCTGATGGGCATCGAAGTAGTCCAGGAACTCGCCCAGAAGGAAATCGCATAGGCTCAGCAGGGCGAAGTAGTTGGCGCGCAGTTCGCTCACCTCATCCGCCGGCTCGGTAACCCGCTCGTAGCGCGGCCAGTCCAGGATCGGCCCCGCATAGTTGGTCTTGAACTTCTCGCGGAACTTCTCCGGCGCGAAGAAGGGCTCGTGCGGATCGAAGGTCTCCACCTGCAAGAGCCAATTGTCCGCCGCCCGGTTGATGTCGAGGAAATCGTAGCTGTCCTTAAAGCACTGCACCGAGGGGAAGTCCTCGTGCTCTTTGATGAACTCCCGATTGATCATGTAGTTGTAGGGGTTCTGCTTCGAGTTCGGGTCGTTCTGGCTGGGATGATACTTCTCTCGAATGCGCTCGATCGGCGTGGTCAACAGCACCTTCCAGGGGTCGGATTCCTGTCCGCGGATAAACGCGAAGGAGCTGTAGCGCGTGTGATAGGTGGCGCCGCCATCCTCCCAATAGTGATAGTGGTCGGAGATCAGGTGGGAGTGCACGCCAGCCGCCTTCAGCAGCTCTGGAAAAGAGTTGTCAAAGGGCTCCAGCGGTCCCCACGAACGATGCAGAAAGCTGTGACGCCCCGAACTGCATGTCGCGCCTGGCCGGCATGCAGGGCATCGAGCCGATGTAGTGCGTGTCGAAGGTGACCGCTCTCTCGGCCAAACGCTGGAAGTTCGGCGTTGCCAGGACCTCGCCGCCGTAGGGCTCCAGCATCAGGCGGTTCAGCGAATCGAAGAGTAGGAAAACGGCCTTCATGTGCGTCACCTCTTGTTAGGCGGCTATCGGCCAATGCGAAGCCTGGTCTTGGGATCGAACAGGTGTATCTGGTTGGGATCGAGCGCCAAATGCGCGGTCTCTCCATCGGCGAATCGCCTGACCTCGGGAATGCGCACCTTCACCAGCTGCTCGCCGACATTGAAGTTCAGCAGCATGCTCTCAGCCCAGGTTTTCGGAGAGGTAGAGACTGGCCGCCATGCCCTCGTCGGCAAGTGCGATGTGACCGGGCCGAATGCCGATTGTTACAGGGCCCGGCGGATGGGCCGGCGGTTCGGGCAGCGCCAGGCGATAGGCGCCGACCGACAGGGTCCCCTCCTCCAGCTCACCCTCGATCAAGTTCATCGGCGGGCTGCCGATGAAGGCGGCGACATCCATGTTGCCCGGCCGGTTGAAGACCTCTTCCGGTGTGCCGATCTGGGCGATGCGGCCGTTCGAGAAAGATGGCCATGCGGTCTGACAGGGTCATGGCTTCTTCCTGGTCGTGGGTCACGTAGATCGTGGTGACGTCGAGCGAGCGCTGCAGCTTCTTCAACTCAACGCGGGTCTCCAGCCGCAGTTGCGCATCGAGGTTCGACAGCGGCTCGTCGAGCAGAAAGAGCTTGGGCTGACGCACGATGGCGGCGGGCCAGCGCGCAACGTTGCTGTTGCCCGCCGCTCAGCTGCCCTGGCCGGCGGTGCAGGAGGTGGTCGATCTTCACCCTCGCAGCCGCCTCGCGAACGAGCGCTGGAATGCGGCCCTTGGGGACGCCGTCCATGCGCAGGGGAAAGCCGATGTTGGCTTCCACCGTCATGTGTGGATAGAGCGCGTAGTTCTGAAACACCATGGCGACGTCGCGCTCGGCCGGCTGGGCGTGGGTCACGTCGACACCGTCCAAGGTCATGCTGCCTTGATCGGGCGTCTCCAGGCCGGCGATGACCCGCATGGTCGTGGTCTTGCCGGAGCCCGAGGGCCCCCAGCAGGGTGAAGAACTCGACCGGCTCGATGTCGAGATCGATGCCCTTCAAGGCGTGAAAGGTGCCGAAGGTCTTGTGGATCCCGCGCAAGGTCACGCGGCCTGTCTTGCCCTCTGCCTCAATTCGACTCTCCCGCGCGCGATTCATTGCCGGCCACCCCCCTTGACCGCGCCAACGGTGAGCCCCTTCACGATCTGCTTCTGTGCGGCGATGCCGATCGCGATCATGGGATTCATGGCGATGAGCGCGGCGGCGCTCAGCTTCGCCCAGAGGGTCTGCTCGACCGAGACGAAGTTGTACATGGCGACCGTCACCGGGCGCACCGTGTTGCCGCCCAGTTGCACGGCGAAGAGGAACTCGTTCCAGGCGTTCAGGAACACGAAGATCACGGTCACCGCGATGCCGCCTCGCACCTGCGGCAGGATGATGTACCACAAGGCCTGAAAGCGGCTGGCCTTGTCGAGGTAGGCGGCTTCCTCCATCTCGCGCGGCAGATCCTCCATGTAGGACACCATCAGCCAGATGGCGAAGGGCAGGGAAAAGGTCATGTAGACGATCACCATGCCCTGATAGGTATCGAGCCAACCGACCCTGTTGAGGATCAGGAAGTAGGGAATGACCAGGCCTACCGGCGGCACCATCTGGGTTGCCAAGGTATAGAAGCCCAGTCCCTTCTTACCCCTGAGATCGAGCCTGGCGAAGGCATAGGCGGCCGGCACGGCGATCACGATGGTGAGCAGGGTGGTCGTGCCGGAGACGATCAGGCTGGTGACCAGGCTGGAGAGAATCGACACGCCGCCGAAGAGGGCGTCGGCATAGTTCTGCAAGGTGGGCTCGAAGACGACCCGCGGCGGATAGGCCAGCACCTCGGACTCGGACTTCAGCGAGACGATGACCGCCCACACCAAGGGAAAGACCCAGACGAACAGCAAGACCGAGGCGATCGAAAAGAGGATGACGTTGCGCCGATACTTCACGCTGCGGGAGGATGTCATCAGAAAGCCCCCCTACTTTCTGCCGCGCGGTGCGCAAGTGAAAGAGAACCCCTGAAACGGTCAGGGTGATGATCAGCAGCGAGACCGCCAAGGCCGAGCCATAACCGAAGTTCAGCTCCACGAAGGAGGTCTTGTAGGCATAGAGGTTCAGGATCTCCGTGGCCGTGCCGGGGCCGCCGCCGGTGGCAGCGAAGATGGCTGCAAAGGCGGAGAGCGCGATCATGCAGGCGCATGATCACGACGATGATGATGGCCGGCCGGAATCAGCGGCAGGGTGATGTGGAAGAAGCGCCGAACCGCATTGGCCTTGTCGATGCGCGCGGCCTCGTAGACGTCCATCGGCAGCGCGGCAAGGCTCGCCAGCAACACCAGGAAGGCAAAGGGCGTCCACTGCCAGGTGTGTATGATGATGACCGAAATCAGCGCAGGCGTCGGCGCGCCAAGCCAGTTGAACTGTTCGAAACCCAAGGCCCGTGCAACGAAATCGAGGATGCCGAACTCGGGCGCCAGCACCAGGGTGCGCCAGAAGAGGCCCACCACCACCGGGGCCAGGACGATCGGCAGGATCGCCACGATGCGGAAGATCCACTGACCGGCCGGGATCTGCACCACGAGAAGCGCCAAGCCCAGGCCGATGATCAGCTGCAGCGAGACGGAGCTGAAGGTGTAGATAACGGTGATCTGCAAGGCGCGCCAGAAGCGGCCGTCATCCAGCATCGCAGAGTAGTTGTCCAACCCGGCGAAGCCGTCGAGATAGGGCATCGCCAGGTTGATGTTCTGGAATGAGCTCCAGATCAGGTAGCCGAGCGGAAAGGTGGTCGTCGCCAGCAGCACCAGCAGGCCGGGGCTGACCATGAGCAGGGCAAAGCGCTGCTCGTTGGAAAACC
>CAXXGD010000053.1:0-84564 GCA_963669385.2 Rhodospirillales bacterium | reverse complement strand
CGGAGGGTCCGGAACCGACAGGCTCTACGGCGGCCTTGGAGGGGATGCCGACCTTGACGGTGGTCAGGGGGATGACACGGTATTCGGCCATAGCGGGCGATGACAGCCGGTTCAGCGGCGACGAGGGCGACGACAGCCTTTTCGGCGGCAGTGGCGTGGATGAGTCCTTCTTCGGCGGATCAGGCTCGGACGGCATCTTTAGCGATCATCCGAGCGTTAGCGTCAGCTGGACAGCGGAAGAGAGGCTCTATGGTGGTTCGGGCTCGGACAGCATCTATGGTGGCGCCGGGAGAGACATCGAGCTCTATGGTGGGGATGGAGTCGATAGTGTCTTCGGTGGCAATGGGGATGACTCCCTCCTCTCAGGCGATGCCGGAGCGGATAGGATCTATGGCGGCAATGGAGATGACCGTCTTCTTATCGGCGGCGGCAGAGCCGACAGCCTCTTCGGTGGTAGCGGTGACGACAAGTACCTCGAAGGGCAATACGGCTCCGACCTTCTCTACGGCGGCAGCGGTGTAGACTACCTGCTCTACGGAGGCGGAGGAGACGACAGCATCGATGGCGGCAACGACGCGGATGGAAACGTTTTTGGCGGGTCTGGCTTCGATGTCCTGACTGGAGGTCAAGGCAACGACTACAGCTTCTTCGGTGGGTCCGGGTCGGACGACCTGTTGGGCGGCTACAAGTACGACTTCAATTTCCACGGGGACGCCGGCGCGGACCTTCTGACCGGCGACGGGGGGGGACGACAGACATTTCTTCGGTGACCGTGGCCAGGACGCGCTTTTCGGTGGCACCGGGAACGATAGTCGCTTCGAAGGCGGCGGAGGTGCAGACAGGCTCTACGGCGGCAGTGGTGACGACTTGGCCTTCTACGGCCGTAACGGCGATGACATTCTCATTGGCGGCGATGGAGACGATGCCGGCTTCTTCGGTGGCCGCGGAGACGACGCTATCACCGGCGAGAGTGGCGACGACCTGCAGTTCGGTGGGCTAGGTGAGGACCGGCTAGACGGTGGAGAGGGTATCGACAGCCTCTTCGGCGGCGATGGCTTCGACTTTGGCCTCTATGGCGGCGAGGGTGACGACTTGTTGCGGGGCCAAGGTGGCAACGACACCGCTTACGGTGGGTCCGGCGACGACTTCCTGCAGGGCGACGCCGCACGCGACACGCTGTTCGGAGGCAGCGGCGGCGATACCTTCAAGGTGGACCGACAGGGCGAAATCCAGGACGGCGAGACCTACGATGGCGGCGAGGGCAGCGATACCCTCATGCTGGGCGCAGGCGTGACCCTTCCGGCTGGCGTGGTGCTGACGGACATCGACACCATCATCTATGGCTGAGTCGCGTAACCCTTCGCCTGAGGGCCCCCTACGGCGGTCGACGGATCATTACTGGAAAGGCAGAATCATGGCGTTCATTCCAGGTACCAATGGACCGGACAGACTGACCGGCACCAACGCCGTCGATACCATCCTCGCTATGGGGCCGACGACACGCTCTATGGCTTGGGTGGTGTGGACAGCCTTTATGGCGGAGCGGGGCGCGACAGTCTCTACGGCGGCGGCACGGGGGATGCCGTGATCGAGGGTGGTGGCGGCGCCGACAAGATCATGGGCAAAGCCGGCGACGACGAGTCTCACTCTTCGGCGGCACCGCGCCTGACAGGCTTTATGGCGGCAAAGGAAACGACGCGCTTCTCTACGGAGATGAGGGAAACGATACGCTCTTCGGGAACAGCGGCAAAGATGCCTCCTTTTTCGGCAAGGGCGGAAACGACCGCCTCTATGGAGGTAGCAACAATGACGGCTTCTTTTATGGAGGCTCCGGCTCTGACAGCCTCTTCGGTGGCAGCGACAGCGACAGTTTCTTCTTCGGCGGGGACGGACCCGACAGACTCTTTAGCGGGAGCCAGGGAGGTGAGCTCTTTTTCGGTGGATCCAGTTCCGACAGGCTCTACTCCGGCGGTCGGGAAAGCAGGTCATTCTATGGAGGCACGGGCGACGACATTCTCTCCGGCGGGTCGGGGTCGGATGAACGTTTTTACGGCGGTTATGGAGACGATAGCCTCTTCGGCGGTTCCAGGGATGACCGCGGCTTTTTTGGCGGGGCTGACGCCGACAGCCTTTTCGGTGGCAGCGGCAACGATTCCCGCTTTTTCGGCGACTCCGGGTCCGACCACCTCTACGGCGGCGCCAATAGAGGACTCGTCTCTGCCAGCGACGTCTCCTTCTTCGGCGGCTCCGGGTCCGACAAGCTTTTCGGCGATACCAGGAATGACGTCAGCTTCTTTGGCGGGCTTGGGGACGACAGCCTTTTCGGTGGCAGCGCTAATGATTCCCGCTTCTATGGCGGCTCCGGGTCCGACCATCTCTACGGCAGCGCCACCATAACAGGCGGCGATGGCGGCGACCGCGTCCTTCTTCGGCGACTCCGGCTCCGATCGGCTGCTCGGCGTTGATGGACGCGAGATCTCCTTCTACGGAGGCGACGGTGGCGACAGCCTCTTTGGTGGTGCCGAGAGCGACAGCATCTTCAAAGGCGACGCTGGCCCTGACCGGCTCTTCGGCGATGACGGAGCGGACCGCTATTTCGACGGAGGGTTCGGCGCCGACACCCTCTTCGGCGGCAGCGGAGACGATTCGCAATTCTCCGGTAGCACCGGTTCCGACAGCCTCTTTGCCGATAGCGGCGCCGACGGATACTTCTACGGCGGTCGAGGGAGCGATTTCCTCTCCGGCGGTAAGGAAGACGACTTTTCATTCGAAGGCGGTGGCGGTGCCGACAAGCTCTATGGCGACGAGGGAAGTGACTTCGCCTTTTTCGGAGGCAAAGGCTATGACAGCCTCTTCGGCGGCGAGGGGACACGACACCGGCTTCTACGGTGGTGACGGCAGCGACCATCTGAGCGGCGGGAACGGGGAAGACGGGCTCTTCGGGGGATCAAGCCCAGACGTTCTGTACGGGGGGAAGGGAGACGACAGTCTTTACGGGAGCCAAGGCAATGACTTCGTAAGAGGCGAAGGCGGCAACGACCAGGTCTTCGGCGGGGCGGGCGCAGATGTCATGCGCGGCGATGCCGGGCGCGACAGCCTCTACGGAGGTAAAGGCGACGATCTCTTCAGGGTTGCCCGCCAGGGCGAGATCCAGGGACGGCGAGACCTACGACGGCGGCGCTGGCAGCGACACCCTGCTGCTGGGCGCCGGCGTCACCCTGCCGGCCGGCGTGGTGCTGACCGATATCGACACCATCCTCTATGGGTGAGCTTCCGAAAAAGTTGGACCTGCGCGTGCCTTTAGACAGCTGTCAGCTTGCCTTCCCTCATTAGGCGAACGCCACAGAGCATATGCTCTTTTGCCACCTCGACCGAGGCTGTCTTTGCATTCCGTCTGTGTAACCCTTAGACTGCATTGATTGACAAACATCGACGTTTTGCTACTGGGGAGGCTAAGCCATGGCGTTCATTCCGGGGACCGAGGGACCGGACACGCTGACCGGAACCGACGCCGTCGATACCATTCTGGGTTACGGCGCTAGCGACAGGCTTTACGGCTTGAACGGGTCAGATTCCCTCTATGGTGGGACTGGCACCGACAGCCTCTTCGGCGGCGACGGAGATGACTCGCTGCTCGAAGGGGGCGGCGGTACAGACAAGCTCTACGGCGGGGACGGCAGTGACAGCATGCTGTTCGGAGGCCCGGCATCCGATGGGCTCTACGGCGGTGGCGGCGCCGATGCCTATTTCTACGGTGGCGGAGGAGACGACAGTCTCTTTGGATTGCGATTCCAGTTCGGCGGCAACGGCGTCGACAGCATTTTTGGATCCTCTGGCTTGTTCGGCGGCAACGATGCCGACAGGCTTTACGGCAGCGGCCTGAATGAAGCCAGCTTCTTCGGCGGAGCTGGCGACGACAGCCTCTTCGCCGGCCAACGGCAAGACTCCTTCTTCTACGGCGGTGCCGGCGACGACAGCCTTCTGGGCGAAGGAGGAGCCGATTCCATGTTCTTTGGCGGCGCAGGCTCGGACTACCTCTCCGCCGGCTTCTACTCCGATCAGCTGCACTTCGGCGGTGACGGCGACGACCGCCTCTACGGCGGCCAAGAGCGTGACCAACGATTTTATGGTGGCGATGGCACGGACACGCTCTTTGGCGGTTCATTTGCCGATGCCCTGTTCTACGGTGGATCGGGCGCCGACACTCTTTTCGGCGACGAGCTTACAGACGACCGCTTCTTCGGCGGCAGCGGCAGCGACGTACTGCATGGCGGCGTTGGTGACGATGACAACTTCAATGGTGACGAGAGTTCTGACACGCTCTATGGCGGTGGCGGCGACGATAAAGGGTTCCGGGGTAGAGCCGGCGACGACAGCCTTTACGGCGGCGTCAAAGCCGACGAGCTATTCATCGGCGGCGGAGGCGATGACCACCTCTTCGGCGGTCAAGGCGATGATCAGAGCTTCCGCGGCAGCGATGGAAATGACCGTCTGTTCGCCAACATCGGAGACGACTCCTCCTTCTCCGGTGAGAGCGGCAACGACAGCCTCTTCGGTGGCAGCGGCAGTGACGCGTTTTTTTTGGGCGAGACGGGATCAGACAGGCTCTACGGCGATCTAGGGGACGACGGCTTCTTTTACGGAGCGGCAGGCGGAGACCGCCTAGCGGGCGGCAGCGGGGCCGACAGCGAGTTCGCCGGCGGCGGCGGCTCCGACAGCCTCTATGGCGGCAGCGGAGACGATGCCGGCTTCTTCGGCCGCAACGGCGCCGACGAGATCTTCGGCGGCGATGGCTTCGATAGCGGTCTCTACGGTGGCAATGGTGACGACGTCGTAAGGGGTGAGCGCGGGAACGACGAGATCTTCGGTGGCCAAGGCGATGACCAGCTGCAGGGTGACGCAGGACGCGACACCCTCTTCGGTGGCGAAGGCGACGACATCTTCAAGGTTTCCCGCCAGGGCGAAATCCAGGATGGCGAGACCTACGACGGTGGCAATGGCAGCGATACACTGGAACTGGCGGCAGGAATCACCCTGCCGGCCGGCGCGGTACTTACGGACATCGACACCATCATCTACGGATGAGCGGCGGTCTGGTCGCCACCATGACGATTTCTCGCCTATTCGGTTTAGCGGAGGCTTAGAAGATGGCATTCATTCCAGGAACCGAGGCGCCGGACACGCTCAGCGGCACCAACTACCTCGACACGATCCTCGGCTATGGCGCCGACGACACGCTCTACGGCTTGGGCGGCGCCGATAGCCTCTATGGCGGCGGGAGTGCCGACAGCCTCTTTGGCGGCGATGGCGCAGAGGCGCTGCTCCAAGGAGACAGCGGATCTGACAGGCTGTACGGCGATGCCGGCGACGACCGCGGTCTGCTTGGAGGCTCCGGCACCGATAGGCTCTACGGCGGCATTGGGTCGGATGGCAGCCTCTTTGGCGGTGAGGGGGACGACACGGTGTTTGGCCAGAGCGGTCGCGAAAGCCGGGTCCGCGGCGAAGCGGGTGATGATACCCTCTTCGGCGGTAGCGGCGCGGATGGCTCCTTCTTCGGCGGCTCCGGCTCGGATGGCATTTTTGGCGGCTACGCGAACGACAGCAACTTTCCTATCAACGGGGATTTCCATGGTCGATTCCGGTTCCGACAGCATCTATGGTGGCATCGGGAATGCGCGCAGGCTCTTCGGCGGGGATGGCAATGACAGCCTCTTCGGCGGCGACGAGAATGACTTTTTCCTCTTCGGTGACGCCGGTTCGGACAGCATCTATGCCGGCAATGGAGATGACGGCTTCCTGGAAGGCGGCGGCAGATCGGATTTGATCTTCGGTGGCAGTGGCTACGACCGGCTGCTCAGGGGGCAGTATGGGGACGACCAGCTCTATGGCGACAGCGGTGTCGACTACCTGCTCTACGGAGGCGCGGGAGACGACAGCATCGATGGCGGCGACAATGCCGATGGCAACGTCTTTGGCAGCACCGGCTCTGACGTCCTGATCGGCGGACAAGGCAGTGACTACAGCTTCTTCGGCGGATCGGGGTCCGACGACCTCTTGGGCGGCGTCAAGTACGACGTGAATTTCTATGGCGACGCCGGCGCGGACCAACTCTTCGGCGACGGAGGGGACGAGAGACGCTTCTTTGGTGGCCGCGGTCAGGACGCACTCTACGGTGGCACCGGCAACGACAATCGCTTCGACGGCAACGGCGGTGCCGACAGGCTCTACGGCGGCAGTGGGGACGATTCCTCCTTCTACGGTCGAAACGGCGATGACAGCCTCTTCGGCGGTGATGGGAACGATTCCGGCTTCTTCGGTGGCAGGGGCGACGATGCCCTCAGCGGTGAAGGCGGCGAAGACGAGCTCTTCGGCGGATCGGGCGAGGACCGGCTGGACGGCGGAGAGGATGACGACAAACTCTACGGCGGCGATGGCTTCGACTTTGGCCTTTACGGCGGCGACGGTGACGACGTCTTGCGCGGAGAGGGCGGGAACGATACCGCCTACGGTGGGTCAGGCCAAGACCTGCTGCGCGGTGATGCGGCGCGCGACACGCTGTTCGGAGGCAGCGGCGACGACACCTTCAAGGTGGACCGCCAGGGCGAGATCCAGGATGGCGAGACCTACGACGGCGGGGAAGGCAGCGATACCCTCATGCTGGGCCAAGGGGTGACCTTGCCGGCCGGCGTGGTCCTGACGGATATCGACGTCATCGCCTATGGCTGAGCGGCGTCATCCTTAACCCGGCGGGCAGGAGGCTCGACGAATTCTTGGTAAGGAAGCGAGACCATGGCGTTCATTCCAGGCACCAATGGACCGGATACGCTGTTCGGCACCAGCGACTCCGATACCATCCTGGGCTACGGGTCCACCGACACGCTTTACGGCGCGAGCGGCACCGATAGCCTCCAAGGCGGGCCGGGCCGCGACAGCCTCTACGGCGAAACCGGGGGTGACCGCTTCTTCATGGGTGAGTCCGGGCCTGACAGCCTCTTCGGCGGCAGCGCGGGGGACGAGTTGTTCTTCGGGGGGCCTGGTCCCGACAGGCTCTACGGCGGCAATGGAATTGACTATTTCTTCTATGGAGGCACGGGCAACGACCTCCTCTACGGTGGGCCTGGGCTGAATCACCTGTTCTTCGGCGGTTTTGGAAACGATACGCTCTCCGGCGGGTCCGGGTCCGACGATCGCTTCTACGGAGGTACGGGAAGCGATAGGCTTGACGGCGGCCCCGGTGGCTCTCGAAGTTTCTTCGGCGGATCCGGTACGGATAGTCTTTCCGGCGGTTCTTTTGCCGACGCCGACTTCTACGGCGGCAACGGGCGCGATTACCTCTTCGGCGGATCCGGTACGGATAGTCTTTCCGGCGGTTCTTTTGCCGACGCCGACTTCTACGGCGGCAACGGGCGCGATTACCTCTTCGGCGAGGGTGGCTCGGACAAATCTTTCTTCGGTGGCTCCGGCTCCGACCGGCTTTTCGGCGGGGAGAAGGATGACCAGAGCTTCTCTGGCGGGGCGGACGCCGACAGCCTCTTCGGTGGCGAGGGCAACGATGCCCGCTTCTACGGCGGCTCCGGGTCCGATCGTCTTTACGGCGGCATAAACGGCGTCTTTGCCGACGGCGGAGACGAATCCTTCTTTGGCGATTCAGGCTCCGACAAGCTGTTCGGCGATAGTGGCAATGACCTCTCGTTTTTCGGAGGGGACGGCTCCGACAGTCTCTTCGGCGGTAGTCTGAGTGACATCTCCTTCTACGGCGGCGACGGAGGTGACAAGCTTTACGGTGGTGCAGGAAGCGACAGCCTCTTCAAAGGCGACGGCGGTCCCGACCGGCTGTTCGGCGACAACGGATCGGACCGGGACTTCGATGGAGGGCTCGGCGC
Organism: Rhodospirillales bacterium; assembly: GCA_963669385.2. Taxonomy (GTDB): domain Bacteria; phylum Pseudomonadota; class Alphaproteobacteria; order Kiloniellales; family JACOMY01; genus JACOMY01. The sequence goes on along the minus strand of CAXXGD010000053.1, from coordinate 76,681 downwards.
CGACAGCCTCTTTGGCGGCGATGGGGACGATAGTGGTTTCTCCGGCCAGTCAGGTTTCGACAGTCTCTTCGGCGACAGCGGTATCGATGCCCGCTTTTTCGGCGGATCCGGCTCCGACAACCTCTCGGGCGGCGCTCAGCGAGACAACCGTTTCTATGGTGAAAACGGTAGCGACAGCCTCTCCGGTGACGGAGGCGCCGACAGATACTTCTATGGCGGCCGGGGCAGCGATTTCCTCTATGGCGGCAACAGCGGCGACCGATCCTTCGAAGGCGGTGGCGGTGCCGACAAGCTCTATGGCGGCAACGGGAGCGACTTCGCTTTCTGCGGAGGTATGGGCGATGACAGCCTCTTCGGCGGCGAGGCCGACGATACCGGCTTCTACGGTGGCAGCGGCGGCGACCTTCTGAGCGGTGAGAGCGGCGACGACGAGCTCTTCGGCGGCAGCGGCTTCGACCTCGGCCTCTATGGTGGCGAGGGCGACGACTTCGTGCGCGGAGAAGGCGGGAACGACCTGGTCTACGGTGGTTCGGGCGCGGACCTCCTGCGCGGCGATGCGGGCCGTGACACGCTGTTCGGAGGCAGCGGCGACGACCTCTTCAAGGTAGCCCGCCAGGGCGAGATCCAGGACGGCGAGACCTACGACGGCGGTGATGGAACCGACACCCTCATGCTGGGCGCGGGCGTCACTCTGCCGGCCGGCGTTGTGCTGACGGATATCGACACCATCCTCTATGGGTGATTCTCAGCTTTCCGCGAAGGGTAGGAAGCTTGTTTTACCGCCATAAGCAGAGACGCTGTCGAAGATGGGCGCATCGGCCTATGGAGCCAGGTTTGCCAGAGGGATCCCGATTTGGAGGGCTCTTTCACAATGAGGATCCCGACTAGGTAGATGTATTGCTCCTGGCCCTGATCAACACCACACCTCCAGGTGTCCGTCATCGCGAGCGAAGCGCGGCGATCTAGGTGTTCAATGCACCGCTCTAGAATACTAGATTGCCGCGTCGCTGACGCTCCTCGCAATGACGCGTGCGTTGAAAGGTTTTGTCTTGATTGACGAAGGTGTTACTTAACTTAATGAAGAACTGACCACCTGAAAAGACAAGGGGGCAAAGACAGTCTCTTCGCCCTGATAGCCTTAGCACGCCCGAGTGCAATGGGCTCTCTCGCGAAACGTCAAACACGCGACCACGCAGCGCTTCCGGCATCGCCATCGATGCCTTCCGGCCCCAGGTGGGAAGTGCTACCTCTGCAATCCGCTACGCAATGCTCTAGAGACGAAGGAGGGTTGGGCCTTGGATCTGGTCACCGGCGGCGCCGGCTTTGTCGGCCGGCACCTGGTCAAGGCGCTGCTGCAGCAGGGCCGGCCCGTTCGGGTCTTGGACGTGAGGCCGGGGCTCAAAGGTCTGGGTGCGGAGTGGGTGCAAGGCTCGGTGCTGGACACGGATCTCCTCGACCGCGCCATGGTCGGGGTCGAGCGGGTCTTTCATCTGGCCGCCATTCCGCACTTCTGGTGCAAGGACAAGCGCCTGCATCAAGCCGTCAACCTTGGCGGTACCGAGGCGGCGCTGATGGCCGCGCGCGATGCCGCCGTCCTGCGCTTCGTGCACTGCTCGACCGAGGCCATCCTGCTGCCCGAGAGCGGCGGGGAGGAGGTCGACGGCACGAGAGTGCCGCGACTAGCCGCCATGCCAGGACCCTACACCCGCTCCAAGCTGCTGGCCGAGGAGGCGGCGCTGGCAGCCCAGGACTTGAATGTCGTGGTGGTCAATCCGACGGCGCCGATCGGCCCGGGCGATCCGAACCTGACGCCGCCGATGCGCATGCTGGACGACCTGCTGGCCGGCCGCTATCCGGCCTACCTGGAGTGCCGGCTGAACCTGGTCGACGTACGCGATGTCGCACTCGGCCACATTCTGGCGGCCGAGCGGGGCCGGCCCGGGCAGCGCTATATCCTGGGTGGAGAGAACCTGGACTTCTCCCACCTTCTCCGGCGCGTGGCCGCGCTCTCCGGCGCTGCCGTGCCGAAACGGCAGATTCCCGGCTGGCTGGCGATGCTGAGCGCCAGGGTCGCCACCTGGAAGGCCGACCGCATCACCAAGCGAGCGCCTGCGGCAACGCCGGAGGCCGTCAGGCTGGCGCTGGAGAATGCCTATCTCAGCTCGGCCCTGGCGGAGGTCGAGCTGGGCTATCGCCCGCGCCCGCTGGAGGCCGCCTTGAAAAACGCCATCGCCGAGCTTGCGGCTCGGCGTCACAGCCACGCCTGAAGCCCGCGACCGGGCGCCGCGTCTGACTGGACAGAACGGTCCGCAAGGCCCACACCTTCAGCCATGGCAATCACCCACAGTCATGAAGACCGACCGGTCTTTCCAGCAGTTTGGCGCGGCCTCTTCCGCCGCTGTCCCTCTTGCGGTCAAGGCCATGCCTTTGCCGGCTATTTGAAGCTGGCCGACAGCTGCTCGGTCTGCGAGACGCCGCTGGGCCACATCCGGGCCGACGACTTCCCGCCCTATCTCACCATCTTTCTGGTCGGGCATATCGTGGTGCCGCTGATCCTCTTCAGCGAGCAGACCATGACGCTCTCCATGGGGCTGCAGATGGCCATCTGGCCGCTGCTCACCTTGATCCTCTGCCTGGTGACTCTGCCCTACATCAAGGGGTCCGTTGTCGGACTGATGTGGGCGCTGCGCCTGCGCGGCGGCGACGACCAGGCGCAGATCGAGGCGCCCCCCGTCAAGCAGTAAGCGCCGCCAGGTCGGGCCGCGGCCGCCGGCAGTGCGGCAGGTGGGCCAGTGCCTCCTCCAGGCTTTCACCCAGGGCCAGCAGTTCCGCCTCGCGCCAAGGCTTGCCGACGATCTGCACGGCAAAGGGCAAGCCCTTGGCGTCCAAGCCGCAGGGCATGACCAGCACCGGGCAGCCGGTGAGCGTGATGGCGTAGGTAATGGCGATCCAGGAGATGTAGGTGGCGAGCGGCTTGCCGTCGATCTCGCTCGGATAGAGCTGGGTCTTGTCGAAGGGCTGCACCGAGGCCACCGGACAGATCAGGAAATCGACGTCGCGCATGAAGGCCTGGAAGCCGCGATAGATCTCGGCATGGCCGACCTCGGCGTCGGCCACGTCGGCGGCACTCCGCTCCAGGCCCAGCGCCACGTTGGCGCGTACGTTGGGGCCAAGCTGCTCGGGATCGGCCTCGTAGAGCCGGCGGAAGCCGGCCAGGAAGCCGACGGCGCGCAGGGTCTCGAAGACCCAGGTGGCATCGGCCAAAGGCGGATCGGCGGCCTGGCTGGACTTGAAGAGCGGCGTCATCTCCGCCACACGCTCGCGGAAGAGCGCGCGCACCTCTGCCGAGACCGGCGCCACGCCCAGGTCCTCCGAGATCGCCACCCGCGCCTCGGCCGGGTCGAATTCCGGATGAGATAGGGCGTCCCCGGCCAGAGGCGGACGCGACAGGGGATCCCTCGGGTCCTCCGCCGTCATGACCGACAGGAGAAGCCGCAGATCGCCCACGCTGCGCGCCATCGGCCCCTCGACCGAGAGCGGCGAGAAGACCCGCAAGGCATCGGTGTTGGGCACCAGGCCCGGCGTGGGCCGAAGCCCGAAGACACCGCAATAGCCGGCCGGCGTGCGCAGGCTGCCGCCAAGGTCCGAGCCGGTGCAGAGCGGCAGCATGGAGAGCGCCAAGGATACCGCCGAGCCGCCGGACGACCCGGCACAGGTCTTGCTCGGATCGAAGGGATTCCCGGTGGCGCCATAGACCGCGTTGGTGGTGTTGGCGCCGGCGCCGAACTCCGGCGTGTTGGTCTTGCCGGCGACAATGCCGCCGGCAGCGCGCAATCGCGCCACCAAGGGCTCGTCGGCCTGGGGTACATGCTTGGCATAGAGCGGCGAGCCGAAGGTAGTCACCAGCCCCTCGGTCTCGGTCAGGTCCTTGATCCCCATGGGCAAGCCGTGCAACGGACCTAGATGATCGCCACGCATGACCGCAGCCTCGGCTTCCTTGGCGGCCGCTTCGGCGCGCGGCTCTTCGGCAACCACGGCATTGACCGCCGGATTGACCGCCTCGATCCTTGCCCGACAGTCCTTCAGCAGCTCTACCGGAGAGATCTCTTTGCTGCCGATCATGCGGCGCAAGGTAACGGCGGGCTGGTCGCACAAATGCTCGGTCATCGGGCAGGGGTCCTTGTCGTCAGGCCAGGTCCGGATAGCCCAAGACCGCAGCGGCACGCTCCATTTCCAGGATCTCGTCATAGGCCCCATCGGGCAGCACGGTAAAGCCCGTCAAGGCCAAGGCCTCGCGTGTCGCCGCTAAGGAGGGATCGGCGGACACCTGTGTCAAGGCCCGGCGCAACGCTTCGATCGTCTCCCTCTCGGCAGAGGCCTTGGTGACATAAGGCAAGGCCGGCGCGCTGGCGGTGCAGCCTAGAACGCGCGTGCCCGTCAGCCGTTCGGGCTCGTGGCGCGCGCAGAGCCCATGGGTGGCGCAGTCGATGGTCGCGACGTCGGCACGCCCCTCCGCCACCGCCGCGACGGAGCCACCGTGCGAGCCGGTCTCCAGTGTCTCCGAGAAGAAGGGCTCGCCACCCGCCAGCGGCGCCACGGCATGACGGAAACAGTTGTAGCCGGACTGCGAGTTCTTGCCGTTGTAGGCGGCGCGCCGCCCCTTGAGCTCGGCCAGCGAGCGCGCCGCCTCCTCTTCGCGCACCAGTATGACACTGCAGTAGCGCGGCCCCTCGCACCCCGGCAGGTCATAGTTGGGGGTCGCCACGTAGGCGAGGTCCTCGCGGAAGTCCGTCATCAGGGGATAGCCGCAGGTCTGGCTCAGCAGCAGCGCGGGGGCGCGCCACAAGCTGGCCAGGTCGTCCCGCACACGATCGCCCGCCGACCAGCCTTGCGGCAATGCCGCCGCGATCGCCCGCACCAGAGAGTCGGTGGCCTCGCTCAAGGGAGCCAAGTCGTACATTGGCAGGGAAATCTCGCCCGTCATGGCTCTGCTACTCCTGCAGCACGGTGGTGACGCCCGGCAAGGCGCTGCCGCTGCCACGTTCGAAGCGCGGTAGGGAATCGTGGATGTCGTAGTAGTCGCCCTTGTCGATCAGATAGACATGACCGGCGGAGGCGACGCGGCTGGGCGGATCGAGGCTGCCGCAGGCGACGGCCGTGTAGTCGCCCTTCTCCGGCTTCCAGAAGAGGCTGGAGCCGCAGGCCTTGCAGAAGCCCCGCTGGGCAAGGGGCGAGGCCCGGTACCAGGCGAGGCCCTCCTCCTTCACCAGGCGAAGCTGGTCCCCCATCGCCGCGCTATAGTGTGCCGGGCCGCCGTGCTGGCGCTGACACATGGAGCAATGGCACACCAGCGCCGGCCGTAGCTGGCCTTGCACTTCATAGCGCACCGCACCGCACAGGCAGCCGCCTTGCTGCCTCGCCTCTTCCTTGCCGTCACTCGACATCTGACCCTCCTGTCGTTTCAGGCCTGGCCGCCGCGCTCCTCGCGGGCGGAAACCTCTTCGATTAGACCCGTTATCATGGCCGGCACGCTTGGCGGCTGAACCCGGGCGGCACGCACCAGCTGGTCGAAATAGCGCGACAGCAGGCGCACATGTTCGGTTGAGTTCAGAACAAAATACATCGACCCGAAGTAGACCGCTGCCCGCAGAGGCCCGAAGAGCGTGAAGGGCACGGAGAAGGTCGATAGACCGTCGAAGAGGAACCAGCGCAGTGAGGGATAGAGCTCGTCCAAGAGCGCTGCCATGCTCTCCAGCTGCCGGCGCCGCTCGGGCCAGGGCAGGTCCCGCCAGATGCCCTCGCCGCGGGCAAAGCCCTCCAGCAACTGCAGGGGACTGCACATCTCAAGGTCGCTGTCGGGTTGGCGCATCTGGGCCAAGAGCGCCGCTGCGGTGGTCGCCAGCGATTCTGAGACCTGGCCGGCAACGTGGCTGTGCTCATAGCGGATCAGCGCCTCGGTCTTAAGCAGATCGGGCACGCCGCTGGGAACGTAGCGGATGCGGTAGCCGGCAGCCTCTTCATGCCAACGCTGCAAGCGATGGTCGACCGGCGACCCGGCCTCGGTCTCGATTTCCAGGACGCGCTGGATCACCTCGGTCCCGATCCGCCCCTCCTGGGAGAGGCCCAGGAGCCAATCGATCGAAACCTGAGCCGCCGAAGCGATGGCGACGATGGTCTCGGCCCGCGGCAAGCGATCGCGGTCCTCGTCCAAGAGCTGCGACAAAGTGGAGCGGTCCAAGCCGACCCGCCGCGCGAAGGTCGCTTGGTTCTCATCGTTTTGCTCCATCACCTCCCGCAACCTATTGCGAAAGGTGACAATTGTCTCGCGCTTATCCATTGGCTAACCCTGTGTGAATAATCACCGCATTGATGACATAAGTCAACATACTCTGCGAATCGTTACCGTATGCTGCACTTGGTGACCACATCATCCTTGAGCTCCCGGGGGTTGATCCCTCACAATTGCGTCATTGGACCTTTAACAGAAGGAACGGGAATGACGCTGGTTAGGGAGGGCGCCGTCAAAGCAAGGCGCCGTTTGGAATGGCCGACCATCGGCCTCATCGTTGGTGTCTATCTGGGCTTCGCGCTCGTCACCTGGTTCTACGTCAGCCTGCCGATTTGGCTGTTTCTGCCTCTGGCGGTCTACATCGGCGGCCTCTACGGCCACATTCAGCACGAAGTCATCCACGGCCATCCGACCAGCAATTCGCGCCTCAACGCGGCGCTCATCTTTCCCTCCATCTGGCTCGTCTTTCCCTACGACCTGGCGCGCAGGCTGCATCTGACGCATCACCGCGACCACGACCTCACCTGCCCGGCGCGCGACCCTGAAAGCTTCTATGTGACGCCGCAGGACTGGGCGCGCATGGGACGCATCCAGCGCGGCTTCAGGATCGCCATGAACAGCTTTGCCGGGCGGCTTATCCTCTCGCCGCCGCGCTCCGTCGTGCTGATCTGGGGCGATTGGCTGCGCCGCCTCTGCAAGGGCGACACCAGCGACCTCGGCACCTGGATGCGCCATCTCCTCGCCATCGCCATCCCGCTCGGCTGGGCGGTTGGGGTCTGCGGCGTGCCCTTCTGGGCCTACCTGCTGGGCTTTGCCTACGGCGGCGCGGCCATCGCCGCCATGCGCTCCTTCCTTGAGCATCAGGCAGCGCCGGAGGTGGGCGAGCGCATCTGCGTCGTCGAGTCCGGACGCTTCTTCACCTTTCTCTTCCTCGGCAATAACTTCCATGCCGTCCACCACAGCCATCCGGGCTTGGCCTGGTATCGCATTCCGGCCCGCTGGCGCGCCGAGCGCGCGGCCTATCTGACGCGCAACGGCGGCTATTACTATCGCGGATACGGCGAGGTGGTCCGGCGCTATCTCGTCCGGCCCAAGGAGTGGCCGGTGCACCCCGGCATGCCGGAACGTGAAGAGCGGAACGGCGGCCGCAGCGGCCTTGCGCCGGCGATGCTAGCCGGCGGCCCGCGCAGCCCCGTGGCCCGGCCGATCCCGGCCAAGCCCTCTTGATCCTGTCCTAACGCGCTTTTCGCTCACGCTAGATCGGGTCCGGCCCGGTGCCGTCTGGTCGAATAACGCCCTAACTCTGCCGCCAGGGCAGGTCGCGGGCCTTCCAGCCGCCGGTACGGCCGCGATGGCCGTCCGCATCGTGATTGCCCTCGAAGCCTTCGACGACGTTGTAGCAATGGCCGTGGCCGGCCGCCGTCATGGCGATCGCGGCCGCCTGGCTGCGTGCGCCCGAGCGGCAGAGAAAGAAGAGGGGGGCGTCCTTGTCCCCCACTCCGGCCGATAGCCGTTCGACGAACTGCGGGTTCATCTGCATTCCCGGGAAGTGCTGCCAAGCGATTAAGAGCGGCTCTTTGCCGATGCTTGCCAGGTCTGGAATGCCGACGAAGGTCCATTCGGCCTCGCTGCGGCAATCCACCAAGCAGGCTTTCGGGTCGTTGCAGAGACGTTCCCAGGCCTCGGTGGGGGTCAAGTTTCCGGCATAGCTCATGGGGTCACCTCTTGACTAAGCTGGCCTAGCCTAAAGGCAAGCCGGCCCCCCCTGCCAGCCCTGCGAGAGCCCGGCTGTCGCCGAGCCCTCGCAGCCGGGCGGTCAAGAGGCCGGCGCGACCACGTCCCGCAGCCAATCGGAGAGATTGCGCCCGATGGCTTCCGGCTCGTCCTCCTGCAGGTAATGGACGCCGTTGCCGATGAACCGCGTCTCCAGATTGCGGTAGTTGGCCGCCATCCATGCGGCAGCCTCCGGCGGCACCAGGGCGCCGGGCGAGGCATAGAGCAGCAACTTGGGATGGTCGGAGGTCATCAGCCACTGCGCGATCTCCTCGACTGCCGCCACATTGCGCGCGGGCTCGCCGGCGATCGGCAGCTCGTTGGGCCAGACCAGGATCGGCTCTCGGTGCGCGGGGTCCAGGAAAGGCGCGCGGTAGGCAGTCATTTCTGCCTCCGAGAGCGGGCGCAAGACCGCAGCCGGCATCAGCTGCTCGATGAAGAAATTCTGTTCCACGATCATCTGGCGGCCGGCGACAGGATCGCGAAAGGCCCGAAAGGTCTCCTCATAGGGGCCCATGGCACTGAGGTCCGGCATGGGAAAGGCCGGCGGGATGATCGCCTCCATGAAGGCGACGGCTTTCACCTTCTCAGGATGACGGCTGGCATAGAGCAGCCCCAGAGCCGAGCCCCAGTCATGCACCACCAAAGTGATGTCCTGAAGGCCCTTCGCCTCGATGAAGCCCTCCAGATAGCGATAGTGGTCCTGGAAGCTGTAGGCGTCGGGCACTTTGTCGGACTTGCCGAAGCCGACGAGATCCAGGGCGACGGCACGGCCCTGCCCAGCCACATAGGGAATGACGTTGCGCCAGAGGTAGACCGAGGTGGGGTTGCCGTGCAGGAAGAGGATCGGGTCTCCCTCCCCCTGCTCGACGTAGTGGAGCTTAGCGCCCTCGACCTCCTGGTAGCGCGATTCGTAGGGAAAGGCGGCGGACGGCGGTGCGACCTGCGCGATTGCCGGCCAGGCCAAAGTGACGAGCAAGCCGGTCACCAGCAGAGCAAGTCTTTGCGTCATGGGGCTCATTCCTCCTCTTGCGGGCCGCCGCTGCCGTCGGCGGCCTCGCTATGGTCGGGTGGACAAGGCGGCAGAACGATAGATTGACAACGTCCATTGTCGTTCTTGGAAAAAAAAGAGATCACCGAAGTCGGGCCAAGGCAGACTCGATGACGTCCGACAGGACCTCCGGCGCGCAGCCGGCCCGCGCCATGACGGAAAGGCTTTGAATGACGCCGACGAAGAAGTTGGCCTCGCGCGCCACCGGGGTGTCGGCGGAAATCTCCCCGCGCGCCACAGCGCCTTGCAGGGCATTGGTGAAGGCCGAGCGGATCTGCGCGAAATAGAGCTGGACCTCGCGGGCGGCTTCCGCGTCGCTCGCCGCCAGCTCCAAAGCCGTGTTGGCGATGAAGCAGCCCCGCGCGGCCATCTCGCTGCCGGCCATGCTCGCGAAGCTTCGAAAGAGCGCCTCGATCTCGGCAAGACCGGCACCCGGACGCTGCAAAGCCGAGAGATTCTGCTCACCCATGAAGCTGCGATAGGCCTCCAAACACCTGAGGAAGAGCGCGTGCTTGTCACGAAAGGCGCGATAGAGGCTCTTGCGTCCGACGGCGGTGCCTGCCTCGAGGTCGCCGATCGAGGTCGCCTCGTAGCCTTGGCACCAAAAGACCTCCATGGCCCGAAAGACCGCCTCCTCCGGATCGAACTCCAAGCTTCGCCCCACGCACTGCCCCTAGCTTTTGACAACGATCAGTGCTGTTTATACCAGGAGAGGTGACAAGGCAAGGGGCGAGCGAGCGTCGCTCACCCAGCGCGGACGAAGGAGAAGACCTGGATGAGCCGCCCGTCTTCGGGCGTGCTGCCGAATCCGGGCCCGGCCGAATGCCACAGCCAAGGCCGATAGAAGATCGCGCGGTTAAAGCGCATGGGCACCGTCATGAGCTCTTCCCAAGCCTCGGCATCGGGCCCGTCCCGGGCCAGGAGCTCGGCGACGCCGGGCGCACCGACGGCGTCGATCTCGGCCTGCCGGGTCGGCGTACGGTCGAGCCCCAGGCCCTTGTGGCGATAGAAGGCGGTGCCGCCGCGGCAATGCTGCGGGAGGCTCAGATAGCAAACCCCGACCCACCAGAGGGCCGAGGGATCGGCATGCACCAGATAGCGCCCCTCCTCCCCCTCCAGCGTGCTGCGGAAGTGGCAGTGAAAGGAGGTGCCGGCGCCGTGACCGGCCAAGGGCTCGCCGACGACGGCCGAGACCATGCGGTCGAGATCGGCGCTGCGGGCGGCCTCGGCCGAGTTGCGGCCGGGAAAGGTGCGCGGCCCCCGATGCTCGGGGAAACCGATCGCCAGGGCCGCCTCGCGGACCTGTATGGGATCGGCATAGAAATCTTCGACGACGACCAGGGACTTGTGCATCGGCCTCTCGCTGCGGTTTCGGCGCCGATGCTGCCAAACTGGCCGCCAAGACGCCAGCGAGAGCGTCACGCTTGGAGCCTACCGGCACCAGGGCCCTCAATCGATCCTCAGTGGGAGAGGAACAGCGGCACCTTCGATTCCTTGATCAAGGCAAGCGCATTCCTTCCGAAGCGCTTCATCAACAGGATCTTGCGGTAGCTGCTGCCCAGCACGATCACATCGGCCTCGACCTTCTCTGCGTGGCGCAGAAGTGCCTCCTGGATGTCACCATCGAGGTGGACGCCGACCGGGCTGTGCCCGTAGAGCCGGCAGTAGCCCGCTGCGTTCTCCAGAAGCTCATTGGGCGCTTCCTCGGACTTCGGCTTTCCGACGCAGGCGATGTGCAGCTCCATATTCGGCCACAAGGACATCTGCAGGAACTGCTTCATGGACTTGGCGGACTCAAAGGATCCGTTGTAGGCGACGAGCGCCCGACGGAAGGGCCGCGGCGTTTCGGTCACCGTCAGGATCGGTCGCACGCCGCTCGCGATCAGCTTCAACAGCTCGTTCTGCGGTTCCGGCAGGACACCGTAGTCGAACCAACCGCGCGCGCTTAAGAGACAGAGATCGTGATAGCGCCAGACCTTGGTCAGCACTTCCAAAGGGCGACCCTCCTCGCGGATCGCTCGCAGCGGCACGCCGGCGCTCTTGCAAGCGGCCTCGAAGGTTCCGATGGCGTTCTCGTCGAGGCGATGGCTCCGCTTTGCGCGGCTGTCGCGCAACTCTTGCGCGTACTGTCCCCGCGCCCAACGGCACCGCACCCACGTAGGAGATGCGCTGAACATCGACGACAGAGAGCACGCTGATCTCAGCGTCATGCGTACGCGCCAGATCAATCGCGCATGCGATCTTGGATGGCAATGCAGGCGTTCCCGCCACGCCGACTAAGAGTCTTTTCATCGTCCCTCGCTTCCTCGCAGGCCCTCCTGCGCCGTCAAACAGAACATTTGGCCAGATTGGCCCCTACCCTTCATAATATATACTCAGCACGTTACTTTTCTAGGTCGCCACAGCTGAAATATGAGAAATGGGCTAGAGTCATACGCTACTTCAGAATAAAGTCTTGATGACGCATTGATCTAGATCAATGCAACCCCCTGAGCCACACATTTTCTTCACAATAGACACAAGAATAGCGCCGATTTCCAAAGCGCGGCCACAGCATCAACCGCGACGGCCCACCTCTGGACTGACCGACAGCCGCTGTCGTAGGGTTCCGGCCATGTTGAGAGTTGCTCTGGCATCGCCACCGGTCGCGGGCGCAATCGAGCCAGCCTTATCGTGGGTTGAGGCCTACACCGCCGAAGCCGCCTCCAAGGGCGCCGACATCGTCTGCTTTCCGGAGACCTACGTTCCGGGCCTGCGCGGTTGGGACTTCGAGGTCGCCCCGCACGATCAAGCCGGCCTGCACCGGGCCCGCGACCAGGTCTGCGGCCTGGCGAAAGCACAGGCTATCAACGTCATCCTGGCGATGGAGTGGGGCAGCCCCGAGGGCCTGCTCAACGTCGCCTTCGTCATCTCCGACCAGGGCCGGATCCTGGGCTGCCAGACCAAGTGCCAGCTGGCCCTCGAAGAAGACCCCTACTACGTGCCCGGCAAAGCCCGACAGCTGTTCGAGGTCAAGGGCGTGCCCTTCGGCATCGTCATCTGCCACGAGGGCTGGCGCTATCCTGAGACGGTGCGCTGGGCCGCCCGGCAAGGGGCCAAGATCGTTTTCCATCCCACGCTGACAGGCAGCGACAAGCGGGGTCCGAAGATCGAAGCGTTCGGCGCAGCGGAGTCGCCCTACTACGAGAAGGCGATGATGTGCCGGGCTCTCGAGAACGACATCTTCTTCGCCAGCGCCAACTATGGCTTTGCCTATCAAGAGGCGGCAACCGCCGTCATCCGGCCGGACGGAACCTGCCTCGCGCACGCTCCCTATGGCCAGCCGTCCCTGCTGGTCGCCGACATCGACCCGGATGCCGCCCAGCGGATCTACGCCAGGCGCTTCGCACCGGAGACCTATCGCAGCGCAGAGGCGGCGTTTAGCGAAACGGCGGCGGCCGAGTAAGCCGGCGCGGGGGATCCCCTCACGCGCGACCCTCATGGCTTGCCGACGGGCGTTCCGGCGAAAGCTCGATAACGGTGGTAATCTCGGTGCAGAGCGTCACGTTGCGCTTGGGCCGGTCCAGGGCCTCGTCGCCTAGATCGGCGCTGTCGAGGACCGGCGCTGTCACTTGAATTTCCAAGGTTTCTTGTCTCCTTTAGGCTGCCTGTTCCAGTGGCGGATCCTCGAGCGGCCAGCCACCCTCGACCAAGCGCGCGCAGAGCGCCGGATCATCCAGCATGCCGGTGACTGCCAGGCACTTGCGGATGTTGTACCAGAAGGGATGGGGCCCTCCCTTGGCGAGAACGGCGGCGCTATCGCTGATCACGGTTTCCGCGTCGGCCTTGTCCAGCCCTGCAGCACAGAGCCGCTCTCGCAGCCCGACGTTGCCTTCGAGCGACAGTCCGGCCAGGTAGCTCTTCAGGAAAAATGGCAGGAGGTCATAGATTTCCCGTCGCTGGCGGTGCCCCAGGGACGCCCAGGCAGAGGCCAGAACCACGCGGAAGAAGGCCCGATGGCAAGCCTCGTCCATAATATGGATCCGGTTGAAGTCGTAGAAGGGGCTGCTCTGGTTACCGCTCTTGATCACCTCCACCAGGTCGTCAGTGATCGCATTCTCCATCAGCCCGACCACCATCAACTTGACGAAGGGAAGCAACTCGGCCGAGGTCCGTTCGAAGGTTGCCTCGGCGGAGGTGACCATGATGCTGTCCACCGTCGGCGGCTGGACAGGGATGCCGCTTGCAGCCTCCAGAGCCTCGATCAGCTCACGCGCCGAGTAGGCATGGTAGATTTCGTCCGTCGCCACGGTCATCAAGGCCTGCCGCGCCGCTTTGGACAAGAGGCCGTCGCCTTCGCCGCACCCGATGTCGATCGCGACCTTGCTGATGAGCTCGGCCTCACCGCAGGCCACCGCCTCGAGGTATTCGTAGCAATGCTGCATCATCAGGTAGCGCTGCGCGTCGGGGCCGAGCGCTACGACCTTGGGATGGGTCGCGCCCAGGACCAAACGCGGGTTGACCATCTCTGCCTTATCGAAGTCGGGCGCTAGCTCGAAACGCTCTTTGGCCCGAACCAGCGAGCGCTTGTCCCACTGGACCATGTAGCGTCGGCAGAAGCTGTCGGTATCTGTCATGTCCCCATTCCTCTTCTTGGTTAGGCGGCGCGCCCGAGGGCGAATTCGCCGAGTGCGGCCTCTTCCCAGGGATCGAGCCCGCTCGCTTCTTCGAAGGCACGGCTGGCGCCGGCACCATTGGCGCAGCCCGCCAGTCCGAGATCGGTTGCGACCAGATAGAGCGTCTGCAGCACCACGCCCGTGTGCATCAGCGACAGGCGATAGGCGACGCCCTGGTACTTCCAGGCCAGGCGCGCGTGACGCGCGGTGATGATCAAGAGGACCTGGGGCTTGACCTCAGGGTCGCCCATCGCACCGGCGGAGCGCTCCAGCATGCGGTCCAATGCGCCTTGCGAGCGGCCGATGGCGACCAAGGCATGGCGTTCGCCGACATAGCGGTAGAGACCGCGCTCCAGGCCCCGGCAGCGGTTGACGACCAGGTAGAACTCCAACTCGTGCAGGCCGCCGCCCGCCGGATAGGGGCGCCTGACGAAGTCCTGAGCGCCGGCCTCGTAGTGTTCCCTGGTTCGCACCGTGCGGTGCAGGAAGGTCGAGAGCTGTTGCAGGTCGATCGGCTCCTCGGCGTAGCTGCGGCCCGAGCGACGCAGCGCCAAGACCTCGTCCAGGCTATGGCTCAGCTCTGCTTGCGGCTCCGGCAGGTCGATCAGCGGGCCGGACTGCAGATCCATGATCGCCGGCGGCGAGGGCAGGCGATCCTTCAGGCGGTAGGTGCCGCCGTAGGGCTGTGTCTCGTCGAAGCCGCGGCTGATCTGGTGAAACAGACGATCATGAAACTCCCAGGAGATGCGATTCTCCGGCTCTTCCGCATCGACGACATCCAACAGGCCGGCGCGCCGTGCCAGGTCGAAGAGCGCATGCTCGTCGCTCATCTGCGCCTCTGACGCCACGGGTGCAATCAGGGCTGCGGCTTGCGGCTCCAGGTGGAGGCGGGCGCGGCTGGCACCCGACTCGATGACGGCGCTCGGGCGCTCTCCGGCATCCTTCTCCACGAGGTGGCGTAGATAGGCAAAGCGCGAGAGGAGACACCTCGCCGGCGCCAAGGCTTGGTAGTCGAGGCGATAGCTGGCCGAAAGAGACTTAAGGACGGCGATCTCCTGGCCGCTTTCCACGACCGCCCATTCCAGAACACGCAGGCGCTCGAATCGGTCCAGAAGGAAGAAGACTTCCGCCATAGCCGCTTCCGCCATGCCATGGGTCAGCTCGGCGAGCGTGGCCCCGGCCGGCAGATGTTCGGCCAGCGCGTCTGCGACCTGCGGATGCTCCAGCGCCAGCTTCAGCGTGCGCCAGCCGTTGATCTCTACCAGCAGCTTGCCGGCTTCCGAGGCGCAGGATGCGACATCCTCGTTGAAGCGGATCAACCACTGCGAATTGCTTTGCTCGGTCATGGCTTGGATCTCCACTTCGTCTGACTTAAAGGAAGAAGGGGATGGGGTTCAGTTGGCCTTCGCTGCGGGGCTTCTTCAGCCACCCCAGCCGCACCGGCACGTCATAGAGCCGGCCCGGGGCAAAGCGTGCCCAGAAGTGGGCCAAGCCGGGGACGACGACGCGCGCGCAGGCGAAATCAAGGTCCGGCCAGCTGACGTCCATGGCCAAAGGCTCCAGACCGACCCGCTCCAGCGCAGTGGAGCAAGCCTCCAGGCCAGGGCCGATGCCCGTCTCACAGAGCTCGGGGAAGTCGCCGGGGCCACGTTTGCGACCGCGCGCCGGTTTCAGGTAGCCTTGGTTCTCCAAGGTGGCCGAGCGCATCCAACGCGCGGCGTCGTCGTCCTCCGCCTCCTCTTCCTGCGCGGGGATGTCATCATAGAGGGCAGCCAGTTGATTTGCCTCTGAGACTGCGCGCGACAGCGCAACTTTGACGTCGAGGTGGGCGCCGAGACCGAACTGAATACGGCCGCCGTCCTGATCGCAGCTGATGGCGGCGACGACGGGAATGCCGAGGTCGCTGCGAAGGTCCAAGGCATAGAGCTTGCGGCCCATCTCGCGATAGCGCGCCCGTGCGTGACGCAGATAGGGATCGTCGAAGGCGTCGATGTCGATCTCGGGCCGACACACGCGGTTGTACCAGAAGAGCCCGAAGGCATCGCGCTCGATCAACTCGAGCAAGCCTTGCAGCACCGCCTCGCCCAAGACCGCGCCTGACGCACAGCCATTGGAATCGGCATTGCAGAACCAGCGGCCCTCCGGCTGCGCTTCGTCGCGATAGCCGTAGTAGCAATAGCGGGTCGGGATCCAGAGACGGCCGCCGTCGCTCATACGGTAGATCGGCGACCACTCGATGGCCTCGTCCGGGTCGAATGGCTCCGGCACCCGATTGAAGTCATTGTGCCGCCCGTTCCAGCTGTCTCGGTTCTTGTACTGGCGTTCGCTGAAGCGCAGCAGTTGGCGCGGATCGATGGCGGTATCGCCCAAGTCCGCCAGCCGTGCCCGCCGGCGCGGCTCGCGTCCGGTGTAGCCGCAGCAATAGCGCTCCAAGGCCTCGGCCAGGCAGCTTACTCTGGCTTGGATGATGCTGGCGCCCTTGCCGGCAGCGGCACCCGGTCGCCCGATCACGCGATTTTCGTTGAGCGCGACGGCCTTGGGCACGTTCTGCCGCGCCGTGACCACCGGCATGCCGATGCCCTCTCCACGATCCTCCAGGCCCGGGATGATGCCGGTCACGGGGCTGACGAGCGGCATCAGCCGGCGCTCTGCTTCCGCCGGCGAAAGCACGCGCCAGCCGCCATCACGACTGTTGATTTCTTCACCGCTCGCCAAGCCGTCGAGACTGTGCCGATGGCCATGTTGCGGCTGCTCTTCCTCGTCGGCCTCGCTTGCCTCGCCACAAAGGTGACAAGCCGGATCGAGGCGGACGTAGTGGCGCCGCTGGCTGCCGCTTCGGCTGTCGAAGGTGATGAGATGGTCTTCCAGCTCCCTATCGCCGATGGCCATGCGGATCAGCGCCAAGGTGGCCTGCGCGCGAGCCATCTCAAGCGTCGCGCGGAGCATACCGCGGGCCGGCCGAACGATCCGGCCGTCGCCCTCCACCAGGCCGTCGCCGGGCCGGTATTCAGAGATCCAACGGCTGAGGCACTGCCAGCAGCGCGGCCGATCGGGATCGAAGCGCGGTCCCAGCCAAGCTTCGCCGCCGCCGGGCTTGAACAGCAGGGTCGACTGGCCGGCCTCTCTCGCCTGGCGGGTCAGCCTTGCCAAAGACGGGGTCAGGAAATCATCGACCAGGACGATACGCAAACGTGCCTGCTGCGAGGCGACCAGCGGGAAGCCGGCGTCGATGAGGTCTGCCGACAGCTCGGCAAGGGCGGAGGTGTTGGCTGCAGCGCTCCGTCCTTCGCTGTCGAGGGCGAGCGGCCAAGCGGCCAAGGCCGCCGCAACCTTTTCGGGCTCTTGCTCCCACTCATGCCAAAGCGACTGCCGTTCCACCGGGTCCGGCAAGCGCTGATGGACATAGCCGCGGTCTTGCAGATGTTTCAGGGCGTGGCGAACCTCGTCCGGCTCGGCCATCGCCGTCATGGCGTCGACGATTTCCGCTTCGGTGAGCGCACCGTCCAGCAGCGGCGCCATATCGGCATAGAGCTTGCCCCTCAGGCGAAAGCTGCGCTTTTCGGAAAGCAGCAGAACTTGATCGCCGGAGGCCTGGTGGACCGAGAAGTGCGGCCCGAACCCCAGTGGTGTGCTGTGTCCCATCGAACAGTCTCCCCAACCCTTCCTTTTGCTTGTTGCTCCAGCTTCACGGAGCCGCACCGCCGTTGGTCCGGATACGGCTTCGCGAAGCGGAGATGTCCTCGACCGCCAATGGTCGGTCGTGGCGTCAGTTGGCCTTGAGCCGAACCTTGCCCTCCTTGCGCGGTCCGGTGCTCGTCGGCACGTCGGAAACGCCGCTGAAGGACAGGCCGCAGTAGGGGGTCTGATCGGAAGGACGGTCCAAGGCCTCGTCTTGCAGGTCGATTTGGACACTCACTTTCGAATTCTTGGCGCTCATGTCACTTCTCCTTGGGGACTTTGTGGCTGCGATGACCACCATCGAGCCATCGGGAATGGATATGGGTTCAAAACCGACCTAGTTAAGCGCTCGCTCAAGATCACCTAGAAATCATCAAGCTGTTGAAAGACAGTGGAGATCTTGGAGATAACGTGAAGATCCGCACTGCGGAGTTTAGCGCGCCGAACCCCAATCCCTGACGGGCTAGTAGGTTGAATTGCTTAGAATATCTTGACCGCCATCAAAGAGACGGCATGCCTTGCAGCCAAAGCGCGACCCCGATGGTCGTAAAGATGGCCCTGGGGCAGCGCTCCTGCTGCCCATCAATTGTGGCAAGGGTATTCTTTGGTTGGCGTAAGCGAATGGCTGTCAACGACCGAGCTCTTGCTGCAGCAAGGGATACGATCAAGAACGGCCGATCCAGGGCCTCGTCCGTGCAGCCCCGCAGGCATCGGCCGACCACCACCCCTCGGCGCTACCCTTCTCAGTTGGAAAGATCGCAGAGTGCCTTGGCTTGCTCTTACTCATGGCAAAGCGACGGCCGATCATCCTGATCTGACAGCCGCTGACGCACAGCGCTGCGAACTTCAAGCCGAGATATCAACTGGCCTTGAAGCGGGCAGTGCCCTCCTTGCGTAGCCCAAGCCGAGGCGGTACTTCGGAGATGCCGCATCGGCGCGAAACGCAAGCCATGGTGTGCTCGAAGGGACGGTCCAGGCTCTCATCTAGGAGGTCGGCCCGGCCGAGCAATTCTGAGTTCTTGATTCTCATTGTGCATCTCCTTTCGAGCGTCGTGACCGCCGCACATCTCGCCGATCAGCAATGAATGTATGTTCATGATAAGCTTTCGATAAGCGGCTGGTCAGGATGACCATCGAATGGTCAACCTATTGATGGACGATGGAGATAATAGAGGAATCGTGGAGAGCAGCGCCGAGAGAACATCTAGATCGCCCTCCCCAACGACCCCATTGGCCGAGAGTTGCAATGGGGCCGCGTAGAGGTCGTTCTTCAAGCGCAGCAGCGGTCTTGGTTGGCCGGCGCATGCGGCTGGGGGAAGTCGTCGACAGGGAACTTGCTGCAGCAGATCGACACGATCTCAGTCGGCCGATCCAATGCCTCGTCATCCAGCTGGTCGAGCCCGGGCCTATTCTTGTCCCGCGGCGCGCTTGCCGGACCGCGCGCAGCAACCTCCGGCCCGATCAATCCCCTCGCCTCCTTGACAAGGTCACCTGCTGGGCCACGAAGGGCCGGATCGGCAGCTCGGCGCAGTACGTCAAAGGCTTCACCTTCCGCCTCAATCCAGCACAAGACCGGCGCCGTCGCAGTTTTCGTCATGTCTCACTCCTCTCCTCGCTTTTGGCTGGCCTGACGAAAAACGACATCGGGCCCGACAGCCTGCACGTGGGTGAGAAAGGATGTTCCTTAAAGGCGCCTCAAGGAATCACCTTGTAATCATCAAGATCGTCAGAAAGTGTGAAGAAGCCGGAGCAGGTGCCACTGTTTGCCGATGACGGTCATTCACAGCCGGAGTTGCTGACCCCTTCGCCCAGATCGGGGACGAGGATGCAGACGGCCGCCAGAGCCCCCGGCAAGACCTGCCAGCGCCTTCAGTGCAGCAAAGAGGCCGCCCGGATAAAAGCGCAGCGTGACGATTATCAGAAGCGCCACGATCAGGTGGCGCGAGGGGCCGATGTCGATCAGCGCCTGGTCGAGGCCGACCATGACGAAGGCGGCTATGGCCGAGCCCCAGGTGGTCGCCGCCCCGCCGACAAGGAGGATGCTCAGCACCAGGGTCAACTGGCCGAAGCCGAAGATCGTCGGCGAGGCGACGCGCAGATATGTGGCATAGAAGGCGCCGGCCAAACCGGCGAAGCTGGCGCTGGCCACCAGGACCAGCAGGCGCGTGCGCGCCAAGGAAACGCCGCGCGCCACGGCGTAGTCGGGATTGTCTCTGAGTGCGATGACCGAGCGGCCGAAAGGCGAGCCGACGATGCGATAGACCGCCAGGAGGCTCGCCGCGAAGAGCAGCAGGGCCAGATAGTAGTAGCCCAGCTTGCCGTCATAGGCGAAGCGATGGCCGGCCACCTCCAGGCTGGGGATCATCACCATGCCGACCGAGCCGCCGGTGATCTCGGCCTGGCTGATCACGATTTGCACGACCAGTTGGCTGAAGGCGAAGGTGACCAGGATCACGTAGATGCCGGAGAGCCGCAGCACCGGTATCGCGACCAGGGCGGCGGCCACCGAGGCGCCCACCGCACCGGCGAAGAATGCCAGGGGAACCGGAAGCCCCACGGTCTTTGACAGAACCGACGAGACGTAGGCGCCGATACCGAAGAAGGCGACATGCGCAAAGTTCATCACCCCGCCGTAGCCCAGGCTGAGGTCCCAAGAGGCCGCCACCACCGCATAGAGCATGGCGATGATCATGAGGTGGCGGATGTAGCTCGACTCGACGAAGATGGGCAGCAGCAGAAGCGCGATGCCGGCAGCAACAGCCGCCGCGAGTCCTTGCCTGGTGAATCCTCGCGGCATGGCTCAGCGCTTTCCGATCAGGCCCGCCGGCCGCAGCAGCAGGACGACGATCATCACCAGGAAGAGCACGGCCGAGGTCCAGTAGAGCCCGACATAGTAGACGCTGATGGCCTCCAGGAAACCGACCACATAGGCACCGACGACGGTGCCGGCGAGGCTGCCCAAGCCGCCGAAGATGGTCACGATCAAGGCCTTGATCATAGGCTCGTTGCCCATGGTGGGCACGATGAAGCGGATCGAGCCCAAGAGGATACCGGCAAGCCCCGCCAAGCCCGTCGATATCGCAAAGGCGGTCAGGTAGTAGGCGCGCACGTTGATGCCGGCCAGGGCGGCGGCCTCGCGGTTCTGGCCGACCGCCGTGATCCCGCGCCCGATGCGCGAAAAGCGCAAGACCGCCCACAGTGCCAAGAGCAGCAAGGGCGCCAGCACGACGATCATCGCCTCATGCGCCGAGAGCGCGACGCCGGCAATGGTAGTGTCGCCTTCGACGAGCGGCGGCAACTGCTTGATCCGTGCGCTCCAGGTGATCTGCGCGAAGTTCTCCAGAAAGATGGCGGCCGCCAAGGTGGTGATGACGGCCAGCAGCACGGCGTTCCGGTGCGTGAGGAATGGCCGCACGAGCGTCGCTTCGATCAGACAGCCGATGCCGGCACAGGCAGCGACACCCAGGGCCAAGCCGGCCGCAGCCCCCAATCCCCAGCCGTCGGCCGTTCCCACCTGCCAGGCAGCATAGGCGCCGATGGTCATGAGCGCGCCGTGGGCGAAGTTGAAGGTGCCCAAGGTCGACCAGACCAACGCCAGGCCACAGGCCATCAAGGCATAGAGCGAGCCCAAGACCAGACCGCTGACGGCGATCGGCAGGACGATCTGATCCAGCTCAGTCATGGCCGAAGTACATCTGCATGATCTCCTGATGATCCAGTTTGGTCTCGCCGCCCGCTTCCAGCGCGATCGCACCGTCGCGGATCATGTAGAAGCGCTGGGCCAGCGACAGCAGGAACTCCACGTCCTGCTCCACCAGCAGCAGGCTGACGCCGGTCTCGGCAATGCGGCCGATGGCCTGGCAGAGTTCCTCCTTGAGTCGCGGCGAGAGGCCGAGAGTCGGCTCGTCCAGCATCAGCAAGTCGGGCGCGCCCATAAGGCCGATGCCGATCGCCACCATCTGCCGCTCGCCGCCGGACAGCGTCTTGCAGCGCTGCCGCCGCCGCTCGGCCAGGCGCGGGAAGAGGCCGTAGACTTGCTCCAGTCCCTGGCGCGCGGCGGATCCCGCTCCGCGCAGATGGCCGCCGACCTGCAAGGCGTCGCCGACCGCCATCTCCGGAAAGAGGAGGCTGCCCTGCGGTACGTGACCGAGACCGCGCGCCAAGAGGCGATGCGGCGGCTCGCCGGTGACGTCCCTGCCGCCCAGGCTGACGTGCCCCGACCAGGGCCGCTCCAAGCCCGAGATGGCGCGCAGCAGCGTGGTCTTGCCATGTCCGTTGGGGCCGAAGAGGCCGACACGCTCGCCGGCCGCGACCTGCAGATCGATACCGTGCAGCACCTGGGCGCGGCCATAGCCGGCCACCAGGTCCGAGACCTCCAGCAGAGCCTCACTCATCGCCGCCCCGGCTGCCAAGATAGGCAGCGACAACAGCCGGATCGCGCACCACGGCATCGGGCGCGCCCTCCGACAGCACCTGGCCTTCGTTCAGCACGACGAGGCGCTGGGCGACGCCCAGCAGCAAGGGCAGGACATGCTCGATCAGCACGATGGTGATCCCGGCGTCGTGCAATCGACGGATCAAGGCATCCAGGTCATCGATCTCCGGCCGGGTGAGACCGGCCGCGGGCTCGTCCAGCAGCAGGATGACCGGCTGGGCGGCCAAGGCCGAGGCGATCATCAGCTTCTTGATGTCGTAGAGCGAAAGCTCGTCCGAGGAGCGGTCCCACTCGTCGGGCGCGATGGCGACAAGCTCCAAGGCCGCCCGCACGGCCGCCTCCGCCGCTGCGGCCCCGAGGCCACCGGCATAGATGGCCCCCATGGCGACGGTGTCCCTGGGGCTCAAGGTCTCGAAGCGGGTCTCGCGCTGAAAGGTCCTGGCCAGTCCCAAGGCGGCGATGCGGTGCGGACGAATCCCGTCGATGCGCCGCTCCTTGAAGTGCACCTCTCCCTCGTCGGGTCCGAAGGGCACCCCGGTTACCAGATTGAAGAGCGTGGACTTGCCGCTGCCGTTGGGACCGGCAATGCCCAAGATCTCGCCCGCCTCGACGGAGAGCGAGATTCGGTCCACCGCCAAGAGGCTGCCGAAACGCTTGACGACAGCCTCCAGGCGCAACAGCGGCAGTCCCATCCGCGGGCTGTGGGCGCTCGGGGCCTACTTCTTCATCCAGGGCGGCATCACGAACTCACCGGTCGCATAGGCCGGCGGGTAGAAGAGCACGCGCTCGCCGTCCACGATCTGGTAGAACTGGATCGGCACGTAGTCGATGCCCTGGGTCGCCAGGTGGGTGGCCTGATCGAACTTCAGGCGCCCGGTGGCGATCTGCTTGTCGGTCTGCGCGATGGCTTCGGCCACCGCCATGGTGTCGGTCGGATCGCCGACCTTGGCGACGGCGTCGAAGTAGAACATCGTCATCTCGTAGAGCGCGATGCCGTAGGTGCCGCTCTCGACGCCGTACTTCTCCTTGTACTTGGCCGCGACCTCGGCGGCGCGCGGGTTCTTCGGGCTCATCAGGGGCCGCCCAGCAGGTTATAGACCACGCCGGTGGAGCGGTCCTTGGTCAGCTCCACGAACTCCGGCACCGAGGGGCCGTACTGGATGAAGACCAGGCTGTTGGTCGGATCCTCGAGGAACTGGGTCATGAAGCTGGCGGCGTTCGAGGGCACCCAGTCGGTGTTGACCACCAGGGCCGGCGGATCCTGGCGCATCTTGGCCAGCAAGGCCCGCCAGTCGTTGATCTCGCCCGAGGGCACGACCTCGTCGACGGTGATCTCCCAGCCGGCGGCGCCGAAGCTCTTTTTCAGGCCTTCGTAGATGGTCTTGGAATAGGCATTGTCGGAAGAGACGATCGCCAGCTTCTTGTTCGGCAGGGTCAGCTTTCCGGACTCGACCAGGCTCTCGACCACCGGCAGCAGTTCGGTCTCATAGGCGTCATAAGACGGCGTGTAGGACCAGATGGTCGGGAAGCGATCGGGATCGGGTGCTATCATGTCGCGGGTCTGCTGCGAGTTGCCGGCGACCAGATAGATCAGCCCGGCATCGGCAAAGTACTCGATCTCGAAGTTGTTCTGCGTGGCGAAGCCGGTCAGGACGGTGTTGAGATCCGATTCGCCGGCCAGCCGCTCGAAGGCGGCGACCACGGCCGCAGCACTCTGATCCTTCACGTCGCCGATCACCACCTCGTAGGTGTAGCCGGCAACGCCGCCGGCAGCGTTGACCTCGTCGACCGCCATCTGCACGCCGCGCACGAACTCCTCGCCGTCGGCCGCAGCGCCGCCGGCCGTCGGCGCCATGACTCCGATCTTGAACTCCTTGGCAAGGCCAGGGCCCGCCGAGACGGCAAGGCTCAGCGCCAACAGCGATGAAGCGATGGTCTTCTTCATGGATCTGCCTCTCTGTTCCTGGCGGGCCAGCTGCCCGTCTCGCGACAGTCTAGCAGCTTTTCCCCGCCCGTGCCTTTGCGAGCCGCAGGGCCTTCATTGCGCAGAACAAGGTGCGCGGCGCGGCAACCTCCGCCGTGAAGACCCCTTCGGCTGAAGAACGCCTAGGTCCTTCGCCAGGTAGCCATGGTACAGCCCTCATGCGTGCACGACTCAGCTCAGTGGATTAGAACGGCCCCATGGACACACTATCCGAGCTTCGGCGGCTGCAGAACAAGCCTGGCGCGCGCCTGGCCGAGGTATTTCAAGAAGAAGAAGCTTACGGATTGAAGCTCGCCGCCCTTGTGCGGACCATGATCATCACTCTACTGGTCTGTTTTGTTCTCGTGTTTGCTGAATTTGTCAATGCATTATATTGGATCAGTGGATCAAGCTTAGTTGTTTTGCTGGCGTGGTGTCATTTGTATACACGGCACAAGTGGTCGAAGGCAAGATGGACCTCCTACATTTACGCACTCCTTGACTTCTCTGCTATTTGTATAATTGCACTCCGGCCCAACCTCCTAATTGACAGCGAGCTGGTACCCCAGGCCACAAACAAGGTCACGGTGCAGTCCGTTATCTTGGCAATCATCGCCATGTATGGCCTAACAGGACGGCCGGTGCTGGTGATCTGGGCCGGCGTCTCCGCCGCGCTCTGTTGGGGCGCGACGATGTTCTATCTGCTCACTCTGCCCGAAACCTTGAGCAACAGCGACAGGGAATGGGCAGGAATCGGGATCATCCTCGACCCCTACTACATCGGCTTGGGTCAGACCTTGGCCGAGATGACCATCTACATTCTTGTGGCCGGCGCCATTGCCGTCATCGTCGTACGCCTGAGGGGCCTGGTCGCCAAGCGCGCACTGGTGGAGCGGGAACGCACCAACCTCTCCCGCTACTTGCCGCGTGAGCTGGCCGAGACGCTTGCCGGCCGCGACAACCCCTTGGACGCACCAAAGGTGCGTCGCGTCGTCGTCTTGTTCGTCGACATGATCGGTTTTACCCGGCGGGCCGAGGCTCTGGATCCTGGCGCCACCATTCTCTTGTTGCGCGACTTCCATGGCGTTCTGGCCGATTGCGCCTTCGAGTTCGGCGGCACCTTGGAGAAGTTTCTCGGCGACGGCATGCTGGTCACCTTCGGCCGACTGGCACCCGATGCTCGGGACGCGGCCAACGCGCTCGGCTGCGCGCGCGCCATGGTTCAGCGGGTGGCCCGCTGGACGGAAGAGCGCGGCGATCGGCCACCGATCAAGGTCGGCATCGGCATCCATATGGGCGAGGTGGTGATCGGCAACATTGGCACCAGCCAGCGCCTCGAGCCGGCAATTCTGGGCGACGTGGTCAATGCGGCCAGCCGTATCGAGGCTCTCAGCCGTGCCTTTCCCTATCCGATCCTGCTCAGCCAAGACGTGCGCGAGGCCGCGGCCGGCTGCGCCGAAGGTCAGGATATCGTCACTCAGGCCAAAGCCTTGGGTGCGCAGTCGATAAAAGGGCGCGGCGCGGCTCTGGATCTCTACGGGCTCATGGCGGAGCCGCCACCGTCCTGACGCTCTTGACGCGGGCGCCTGGGCAAGTCAGTCGGGCAGACCAGCCATCCGATAGCCCTCCAGCACGTGCTCGAGGTCTTCGCGATGTCGGAAGGGCTGGGTTCTCCCCCATGCCGCCCCTGAGAAACTGGGAAAGGCCTGGAGAAACCTCTTAGCCACAGCCTTGGCCTCGCTCTCATGCCCCAGTCTGGCGTGCGCTGCGGCCAGAATGCGGAGCGGCTCTGCGATATCCTTCAGCCGCGTGAGCTCGCGCACGGCACCCTCGTAATCCTTGGTGCAGTAGAGGGCAAAGCCCAGGTGCCAAAGATACCATTCGGGGTAGTGCGGGTTGAGGCGTATGGCCTTGCGAACGCTCTCGATCCCCTTCTCCGGATGGCCGTCGAAGGTATAGGCGTCTTGGATCAGGCAGTAGGCATCGGCTTCGTTGGGATTGATCGCCAGGGCGCGATGCAGCGATTGCAAGGCGATTGCCCGTCGCCCGGCGTAGAGGCTGACCATACCCAGTGCCATATGGGCGAGCGCATTGTCGGGATCCGTTTCGATGGCCGTATCTGCAGCTGCGAAGCCGGCGGCCAAGCCTTCACGCCCCGGCTCGTGATTGTAGAGAAACCAGTCCGTATAGTAGTAGACGGCAAGCCAGGCGTGTGCATCGGAAAGGGTAGGGTCCAATTCTATCGCCCGCTCCAGGGCCTGTTTCGCCTCGACCCGACCCTGGGCGCGTAGAATGTTCTGCCGGCCACGCACCACGCACTGATAGGCTTCCAGACTGGCCGGGCGCAGCATGGGCGAAGGCGTGAAAGCGGTCAGATCCAAGGCGTCGGACAGGGCGCTGGAGATCTGTTGCACGACGTCGTCCTGAACCGCGAAGATGTCTTCGATGTCACGGTCATAACGCTGGGCCCAAAGATGGTTCCCGGTCTCGGCGTCGATCAGCTGCGCTGTGATGCGCACCCGATCCCCGGATCGGCGCACGCTGCCTTCGACCAGATGCCGCACGGCCAGCTCCGCACCGATGCGCCTCGCATCGACCGACTTGCCCTTGTAGGCAAAGCTCGAATGGCGGGCGATCACCATCAGGCCCGGCACATGCGCCAGCTCGGTGATGAGGTCCTCGGCAATCCCGTCGCAAAAATAGGCCTGCTCCGGGTCGCTGCTCATGTCATCGAAGGGCAGGACGGCGATCGAGGGCTTGGCGCGTGCCGGCGGCACCGCCGTTTCGATCCCGGCCGTGCCGCGCCACTGCCAGACACGGACCTCCTTGTCGATGTTCTTCAGCCGGATCTCGCCCATGTCCGAGAAGGTGGCGTCGATCTTGCCGCCCAGGTTGGCATGGACCATGTCGGCGATGCAGATCCCGCCGGGCTCGGCCAGGCCCTCCAGGCGGGCGGCGATGATTACGCCATCGCCAAAGATGTCTTCATCTTGAATGACGATGTCGCCGAGGTTGACCCCGATACGAAAACTGAGGCTGCCGTCGCCGCTGCGGTCGCGCAGACCTTCCTGCCAGGCCACGGCCGCGGACACCGCATCGACAACGCTGGCGAACTCGATCAGGAAGCCGTCACCCATCATCTTGACCAGCCGACCGCGATGGCGAGCGATGAGGGGCTCGATGAAGTCTTTCCTAAGGGCGCTCAATGCCGACAGCGTGCCCGCCTCATCATCGCCGATGAGGCGGGAATAGCCGACCATGTCGGCTGCCAGTATGGCGGCCAGGCGACGCTCCATCCGCATGCTCCCTCAAAGGCGAGCCTAGCGGATCGCGAAGGCCGACACCAAGCGTCTTGCAGCCATCTCGCCGACCGATGGCCCGGTGAGGCGCCGCGGGTGCCCTGGGCAAGACTCTGAGGCGATGGCCGGCAGAGAGCGCCAGGGCTAATCCAGCACCTTCTTCATGTGCACCACTAGTCCAGCGCTCTTGAAGGGCTCGCGCAAGTACTCGACAAAGCCGCGCTTCTTGTAAAAGGCTATGTTCGAGGCGAAAGACGCGTTGGTGAAAAGCCTAAGCTCGGTCAGACCCATGGAGCGCGTGACACCTTCTGCATGCGTAACCAGGCCGGAACCGATCCCCTTGCCTTGCTTATCAGGGTGCACGCATAGATTGTCAATCCCGAGCTGCGTCGTCCCTGGCACCATCTCGACAAGACCGCAAAGTTGGCCGTAGTCCTCGTAGAGATCGATCATATGATCGACGACGGCCCGCTCGTAGTCCACCTGCATCGGCAAGGGCTCTCGCCCGATCACTGCAATCCACTTCGCATAAGCGGCCCGCGTCAGCGCGCGAACCGCAGCGGCATCGGCAGATGTGGCCCGCCTTAGCGTCGAACTGTCCACATCGCATCTCCTAGCCGCAGCGGGGCGTTCGCCTCTCCGTCCAGATCGCTCGAGGAGGTGACCTCGTACCAAGCGAAGGACCGATGGCCGGATCTAGTATGGGCGCCCGTCCTTGTGCGTAAAGCACCACTTGCCGTCCTCGCCCAGCACCGCCTGAATGTCGTCCTGTGGATAGCGCGCGCTGTCGCCCGGCAAGCGGTCGCCGATCTCCAGGTAGAGGACCGGCTCGCCGCTTCGATTCACCAGGTGATGCGCGCCGCCGCCCGCGGCAAAGCCGGCGCACATGCCGGGCGCCAAAGGCACCTCGGCCTCCTCGGTCACCAGGGTCGGGCAGCCCGCCAGGAC
Organism: Rhodospirillales bacterium; assembly: GCA_963669385.2. Lineage (GTDB taxonomy): Bacteria > Pseudomonadota > Alphaproteobacteria > Kiloniellales > JACOMY01 > JACOMY01. The sequence goes on along the minus strand of CAXXGD010000053.1, from coordinate 48,590 downwards.
GTAGACGAACTCATCCTGCCTGCTGTGGCTGTGCAGCAGAGCCGACTGGCCGCCGGGCGCCAGTTCGGTGAGGTTGACGCCGAAGTTCTTCAGACCGAAGAGGTCGCCCAAGGGCCGCTTCTTGCGAGCCCCATACGGCTGGCGAAGGGCTCGGGATAGCTGGAGGCCTTGGTCTGCGGGGGCGCGGCCGTCGCCTCGATCGCCAAGGGGCTCTTGGGAACACTTTCAGCCATCTCAACCTCCCTGCAAGGATCCAACCTGCCACTGCCCCTGACATCACCCTTTAGCGCTGAAGAAGCCTTGCAGCTCGCCAACCGGCATGATGTCGCGAACGAAGGTAAAGCCGCCCTCCTCCCGCATCTCCCGGGCAGCGCGAGCGACAGCGGCGAGCGCCAAGCGGGAGAGCGCGGCGCCGACGCTGACGCGCTTCACCCCGGCCTCGCTCAGCTGTGCGAGCGTGATGTCGGGATCGGCGAAGCCCATGACGACGTTCACCGGCTTGGCCACGGCGGAGACCACGGTCCGGATCGTCGCCAGATCCTTGGTCCCGGGCGCGTAGAGGACGTCCGCGCCTGCCGCTTCGAAGGCCTGCAGGCGCCGGATCGTATCGTCCAGGTCGTCGCGCCCGTGCAGATGGTTCTCAGAGCGGGCCGTCAAGGTGAAGGGTATGGGCAGGGAGCGGGCTACTTCAACCGCCGCCTCGACACGCTCGACCGCCAGCGAGAAGTCATAGATCGGCTTGCGCGAATCGCCGGTGAAGTCCTCGATCGAGCCGCCGACGGCGCCGGCTTCGGCAGCCTGCCGGATCATCTCGGCGGCTGCCCGCGGTTCATCGGCAAAGCAGTTTTCCAAGTCGACGTTGACCGGCAGGTCAGTCGCCGCAGAGATCGCCCGGCAGTTCTCCAGGACGTCGGCGGCGCTGACACCCCAGCTGTCGTCTCTGCGTCCCAGCATGCTGGCAACGCCCAAGCTGGTCGTCGCCAAGGCTTCGAAGCCGAAGGCGGCCAGGATCTGGGCGGTTCCCGCATCCCAAGGATTGGGAATGACGAAGGCCTCGCTGCGCGCGTGAAGCGCCTTGAAAGCCCTTCCCTTCTCGTCTTGTGTCCGCATCTGGCACCTCCTTGCCGTCACCTGGTTGATAGGACTCTTGCCCGTCCGGGCCAAGGCATCACGATGAGCAGCAGGGCTTGCCTCTCCTGCAAGCCCGCATCGATCGGCACAGTCTGCGCGCGCTCATTGGATCTGTAAAATGCATAGTTTTGAACCTAACGATCAGCTAAACTAATGAAATGAACATCGACGAAGTTCAGGCCTTCGTGACCATTGCCGAGCTGGGCGGCTTCACCCGGGCCGCGGACAGGCTGCATCGCTCGCAGCCGGCAATCAGCCGCCGGATCAGCCTCTTGGAGCAAGAGCTTCAGGCTCCCCTGCTGGAACGGGTGCGCGGCGGGGTGACGCTGACCGCGGCGGGCCGCGCTTTCCTGCCCTACGCGGAAGCCATGCTGGCCGCCATCGAGGACGGTCGAGAGGCAATCCGCACGCTTCTGCAGGAAGGACGCGGCAGCCTTTCGCTGGCGCTGGTCGGGACCCTGGCCGACACCCGGATCGTTGAGGCGCTGCGCGACTTCGCGCGCCGGGCGGACGGCGTGAAGCTGGAGCTCAGGACGGCGAGCAGCCGGCAGATCAGCGACCTGGTGCGGCGCGGCGAGGTCACCTTGGGCTTGCGCTACTTTCCCGACAACCATGCCGATCTGGCCTCGGAGACCGTGGGCGCCGAAGCCCTCAGGGTCGTCGCCTCTGCCGACCACCGCTTCGCCGGCCGACGCTTGAGCGATGCGCGCGTGCTGAGCGGCGAGGCCTGGGTGGGCTTTCCGATGGCACACGCCGAGCCGGAATCGCACGGCCATCTCCTGCAGCGCCAGCTGACGGCCGCCGGCCTGACCGACGCCCCCATCACCCCGATCGACAGCCTGACGGCGCAGAAACGGCTGGTCGAGGCCGGATTCGGCCTGGCGCTGATGACCGAGAGCAGCATCGGCGAGGAGCTGCGGCTCGGCAGTCTCGCGTTGATCGACGCGCCCGCGCTCTCCGCGCGCCTGCCGATCGCGCTTGTCCACCGCAAGCGGGGATTCTTGAGCCCCGCCGCACAGTCGCTACGCCAACTGGTCAAGACAGAGCTGGAGCGCCTTTAGCCGGCAGCGCGACCCTGTCTTTCCGCTCGGCGGGAAGGTGGTCGACTGGTTCACCGCATCCCCGACGTGACGAGGCCAAATGAGTTCCCACCTCAGGGCAAGAGCGCGGCCAGCCGCGACAGGATGACGTCGACCTCGTCTTCCTCCACCGGGATCAGTTCGAAGATCAGCTCTCCCTCGCTCAGGCCTTGCCGCATGGTCCAGATCGAGGGCGTCGAGGCCTGCAGGGACTGAGCCAAAGCGGCTGCGTCGCGCCCGGCCCGGTCGGGGTCGATGCGCAGGTGCGCGCGCGTGATGGGCAAGCCCAGGGGATCCGGCAGGGCCCGCGCCTCGACGCCGGGCAGGCGGTCCGCACGTTCGACGAAGGCGGCGACTTTGGCCGCCTGCGCGCGCGACCAGGCGGCGAGGTCGAGCGCCTCGCGCTCCTCGATCGCCGCCAGCACGCCGCAGATCGCCTCCTTCGTCGCCTTCATGCCGCGGCCGATGCCCTTGTCCTGGGCGCGCACCGCCGCCACCAGCTCGCGTCGACCGATGACCAGGCCTGCCGTCGGGGCAGCCAGATACTTCTGAGCGGAAATGAGCAGCAGGTCAGCACCGCTCGCCAGCAAGGGCTTGATCCGCAGGTCCTGCGCCGCAGCGTCGATGATGGCCGGCACACCGCGCCGCCGCGCCGCCGCCACGGCCCCGGCCAGGTCGATTTCCGCTCCCCGCACCAAGCGCGAGGACACCAGCAGGAGGCAAGCCGTATCGGGTGGTGCGAGCGCCGCCTCGATATCCTCTGTGCTGCAACACTCTTCGCGTCCGGCAAGCAGCGGCGTCGCCCCGGCCAAGCGAACCGCCTGCAGGATCGAGTGACCGTAATTCACCACGTGGCCGGTCGGTAAAACCACCCGCTTGGCCATGCCCGTGGCGTCGGGCAGGGCGGCCACCCGCTCCGGGCACAGTCCCGTCATGCTGGCCGCAACCGATAGCGAGATTGCCGCCGCCGCGCAGTGGACCACGGCGCCCGCCTCAGCACCGGTCAGGCGCTGCAGCGCCAGGTCGGCAGCCTCCTGCAGTTCGTCGACGATGAAACTCTGCGCGAGCGCCTCGGCCACCGCGCCGCCGACCGCGGGCGACGAGCGCGACACGCCCAGGGGCGTGAAGGGACCGGCGGCATTGATCACCTTGGTAAGGCCGCAGCTGTCATGAATCGCCATGTACGCTCCCTCACCCGTTTCGAGGCGCTGGCAAGACAGCGGGCCCCGTCTAGCCGCTTAATGGCCGGCGGCGCCCCTGGACCGCTCTCGGTGAGATGCCGAAGTGGCGCTTGAAGGCGGTGGCGAAGTTGGCGCCGTAGCCATAGCCCACCGCCTCGCCGACCTGGCTCACCGGCAAGTCGCCCGCCTCCAACAGCTGCCAGGCCCGCTCGAGCCTGAGCGCGGTGAGAAAGTCGGTGATGGTCCGGCCGTGCTCGGCCTTGAAGATCAGGCGCAGTCGGGTGCGATTGAGGCCCAAAATGCTTGCCAGCTGCGGCACGCTGGGCGGCGCCGACAGGCTGTTCGCCAGGATGGCAGCGGCCTCCCTGGCCTTGTCGCGATCGCGCCGGGAGAGGGCCTGCCCTTGCGCGCCCGGCAGGCCGGCCTGCAGCATGAGGCAGACCAGCTCGGTCGCCTTGGCCTCCAGATAAACCGGCCGCAAGGGCCCGTCGACCGGCAGCTCCGCCACATCGCGCAGCAAGCGCTGCAGCGCCGGAAAGACTGGCAGGGCGGTCAGGAAGGGCGCGTCGCTGTGGCCGGCCACATGGCGCGCCAAGCCGGACGGCAGGCTCTCCTCCGGAATCTCCAGCTCCTCCATCAGCGAGCGGCGCTTGCAGTAGACGGTAAACCAAAGGGGGGCTGCGGCATCGCCGTACCAATGGCTCTCGTCCATTCCCGCCGGCTGAAAGCGCAGGGTGCCGAGCGGCGCCGTCAAGTCGACGCGGCGATCCTCGCCGAAGAGGAAGGCGCCGTTGCCGACGCCGCGCAGATGGAACTTGATCCAGTCCTCGCCGCGCAGCTTTTCGATCTCGGGACCGGGCATGTAGCCGTTGACCGTCCAGGCCAGGAAGTCGGGCGCGAAGGCACGCGCCTCGACATAGCCGGCACCAGAGCGCGCCAGGACGCTGTGGGTGTCGCCCTCGCCGTCGTGGCGATCGCGCAGGGCGCGCAGCTTGCCGTGCATGGTGCCGCCCTCGCCCGGCAGCATGTGCAGACTGGGCGGCTGGTGCTGGCGAGAGCACCTTGGTGCCACCGAGCGTATCATGGCTGGCCTCCTCAGGCCGACAGCATGCAGCCTTGGCCGGCGTCCTTCAATGCCAGGGTGCCAGGCCCGCTGGTAGCGGCGTCAAAGAAATGGCTGCCGCTGGCAGATTTCGCGGCCTTGCCCGCCCGTGCTAAGGCTGAGGCTTGCAGCAGGAGCGGAGGAGGCTGTGATGCCGGCCAGTCAGCAGATGATCGACACCAGCCATGGCGCCATCGCCATCTCCCAGAGTGCCGATAGCGGCCCCGCCTGCCTGCTGATCCACGGCAACTCCTCCTGCAAGGAGGTCTTTCGCCATCAAGTCGAGGGACCACCCGGCCAGGCCTATCGGATGATTGCGCTCGACCTGCCCGGCCACGGCGCCTCCGAGAACGCGCGTGATCCGGAGCGCACCTATCGCATGAGCGGCTACGGCGATGCCATCATGGAGCTCGCCGCGGCGGTGGGCGCTGACAAACCGGCCGTCATGGGCTGGTCGCTGGGCGGCCACATCGGCCTCGACATCATCGGCCGCTATCCCGAGGTCGCCGGCCTGATGATCAGCGGCACGCCGCCCATTACCTGCGATCAGGCGGGATTCGCCGCCGGCTTCATCTACAGCGAGCACATGCATCTGGCGGGCCAAGAGCATTTCAGCGAGGCAGAGGTCGAGGCCTACGCGCACGCGACCTGCGGTCGGAACGCCCCCTTTGAGGATTTCCTCTCTCGTGCCGTAGCGCGCACCGACGGCCGTGCGCGCAAGCTGATGCTCGAAGCGCTCGCCGCCGGCCTTGACCCCGACCAACGCGCCCTGGCGACCGAGAGCAAGATACCTCTGGCCATCGTCAACGGCGCCGAGGACGAGTTCATCAACAACGCCTACATCCGCGGGCTGACCTACAAGACCCTTTGGGATGGCCGGGTGCATGACCTGGAAGGGATCGGCCATGCCCCTTTCTGGGAGGCGCCTGCGCAGTTCAATCCGATCTTCCTGCGCTTTCTGGATGATGTGCTCGCAGATTCCGCGTAGAGACCTCGGCCATGGATGCACTCAGCTACTTTGCCCACGACTACGCCGGCGCCCGCGACAAGTTCCGAGAGGCCGCCCGCACGGCCGGCGCCCGCCTGACGGAGCACGTCAACCCCGCGTCGGGCCCGGAGGGACTGCCCCTCACGACCGACGTCGCCGCCCTGGGCCCGCCGAATGCCGCCACCACGCTGATCGTGAACTCCGGCACCCATGGCGCCGAGGGTTTCTTCGGCTCTGCCGTGCAGGTTGGCTGGCTGCGCGGGCGCGCCATGCGGCCCCTGCCCGCCGGCCTGCAGGTGGTGCTGGTGCATGCCATCAACCCCTTTGGCTTCGCCTGGCTGAGGCGCACCAACGAGGACAACATCGACCTCAACCGCAACTTCATCGATCACGACAAGCCGCATCCCATCTGCCCGGGCTATGACGTGCTGCACCCCGCGATCCTGCCGGTGGAGTGGAGCGAAGCCAGCCGGGCGGCCTTCGCCGCCGCCTACCGCGACTACAGCGAAGAGCACGGCGAGACGGCAACGCAGGCCGCGATCACCGCAGGCCAGTACGAGTTCGCCGACGGGCTCTTCTACGGCGGCCGCAAACCCTCCTGGTCGAACCAGCTGGTCCGCAGGCTCGCCGCCGAGCACACGGCCGGCTCGGAGCGCGTGCACTTCATCGACCTGCACACCGGCCTGGGCTCTTGGAGCTACATCGAGATCATCCACCGCCACCTGCCCGACAGCGAGGGCGAAGCCTGGCTCGAGCGCGCCTACGGCACCCACTCTCTGGGCTCGCTGGCGCGCGCCGACAGCGTCTCCGTCGCCTCCAAAGACGGCCTGGTCGAGGTCGGTGTGCGCCAGGCCTTGGGCGGCAAGCCCTTGATCGCCTGTACGCTCGAGGTCGGCACCCAACCTGTGCCACAGGTCCTGGAGGCGCTCCGCGCCGACAACTGGCTGCACATCCACGGAAAGCTGGACTCCGACCTGGGCCGCCAGATCAAGGCGCAGGTGCTGGAAGCCTTCTGCCGGCCGGAACCTGCCTGGCGGGAGCTGGTGAGCCTGCGCGGACGGCAGATATTGGATAGTACCTTGGCGGGGATTGGCGGGTGACCGCGTGACTGGTCCCACGTGGTCCGATCGCAACGCTTGTGTCCCAAGCGTTGCGTGAATCGGCCCACTCAATCCATAGGTTGGTGGTGCGGAGTCACGGACGGTTGGGTACCGACCGTCCGATCCGCACCACTAGGGTTGTGACATGAGGGTCAACCTTGAAAGTAGCGTCAAGTTCATTTAGGGAACTAATGAGAACTACGTGTACGCTCTGTCTGTTCACTGGAGAGTATCAGCTAAAACATCCAAACACTTGGGATTCAAGTCGATTTGCGCACAAGAATTGAAGATATAAGGCGCCGGGAACTGGTGGAAGCAGCCTATGAGACTCTGAAAGAGAACGGCATACATGGCACGACCATTGCCCGCATAAGCCAGAAAGTAGGAATGACACCCGGTGTTGTACAGTACTATTTCAAGAACAAGAGAAACTTGCTGGAACAAACCCAACGGTATGCCAATGGCCAACTGCGCTCGAAGCTGTTGCAGTATTTGGAAGACGCCGACAGCCCACGAGATCGATTGGATGCGATACTGAGAGCCAATGTCGCTCCAGATCTCTTCATTCGCCCAACGGCGCAAGCATGGCTCGCGCTTTGCGTCGAAGTACCCCATGACCCAGTGTTTGCACGTATCCAGAATGTCCTTCACAAGAGGCTGCTGGCCAATCTGCTTCATTGCCTGAAGCAGCTGCTGCCGCCGCGCGATGCTCGGGCGTTTGCCCTTGAGCTGAGCGCGGCGATTGATGGTTTGTGGCTCCAATGTGCGACTAGCGAGACAGCCAAAGATCCCGCTTTAGCCCTGTCCCTGCTTCGCAACCTGGTCGCACGGCGTCTCGCGCCGGACACATAGAGGTGGCGGATTCGGCCAGCTTGGACCGCTGCCCCAGGGGACGCCATACAAAGCAGGTGTTGTCGGTCCATGCGAGGCAAAGCACGCATAGGTTAATTATCAGTCACATAGCACGCGATGCAATTTCATCGGATGGCGTACGAAACAGCGAGGAGAGGTTACTTTTCCAAATAAATTCAATCCCTTGAAGCCAGACTCAAAAAACATTTTATATATATGAAATTTTTCCTATCTCAATAACATTCTCTGTGGCACAATAGAGTATGCCCGAAATCGTGCTTCCACGGCTCAAGCTCGCCTATGAGGTCTACGGTCAGCCTGCAAAGCCGTGTGTCGTGCTGTTGCACGGCGCTGCGATGCAACTGATCGACTGGCCTCGCGCTCTTGTTGAAAGACTTGGCGCGCACTTCAGAGTGTTTACCTTCGACCTTCGAGACGCAGGCAGAAGCACCAAGTTCGGACCCTGCCGGGATGAGGATCCTGAGCCCAGCTGGGCAAAGCTACAGGATAGAGCAAGGCGCCAACCGCCTTACTCGCTCTTCGACATGGCGCAAGACCTCGCCCAGGCTATGAGTGCTTTGGACATAGAGCGCGCTCATGTCGTCGGGTACTCGATGGGCGGCATGGTGGGGCAGCTAACAGCAGCTCGTTTCCCGGATCGGGTTCAAAGCTTGATCTGCTTGATGTCGTCGGCGGGACAGGCAAGGTTCGATCCCTCCGGCGGCGTGCGAAAGGCCCTCATCGATGCCTGCACGCCGTTCAGCAGCAGAACCGAGGCTGCCGACGCGCTCAGCCGCTCCTACCGGGCCTTCTTCGGAAGCGGCCAAGACCACGATACAGCCAAGACCCGGGCTCAGATCGCGGAATCCTATGCTCGTTGCTATTGCCCGGGCGGCGTCTACCGACAGCTTCTGGCTATCCTCTCGGCTGGAGACCGCCAGCACCTCTTGAGAAGGATCGCCTGCCCGACGCTGGTCGTCCATGGCAGCGACGACCAATGCATCCGGCTGAAAGACGCTCTGGCCGCCACGCATCTCATCCCCGACTGCACGCTTCGCGTCCTAGAGGCGCTTGGGCACGAGTTCAGCACGAACTACCTCGACAGGATTGCCGACTTGATCATCCAGCACGGCACCGACGCCCCCGCATCGCGAATCCACCGCTCTGCCACCAAGAGGAGCAAGCAGCGACCCATAGCACTCTCGTTGAGACCTTAGGACAGGAGTAGCCTAACCATGAAATCGCAAGACAACTCGGACGAGTCCTTTCGGCTTGACCAACTCTCGCGTCGTGCCTTCCTGAATAGTACAGCTGCACTGGGCCTCACCTCAGCCCTCGCTGGCCCGCTGGCGGCGACGCGTGTCAGAGCAGCAGAACCCAAGAAGGGGGGAAAGCTCATCGCCGGCGTTGCGCATGGGTCCACAACGGACTCGCTGGATCCTGCGACCTACGAAAACAACTATACGGTCGGCCTCGCCAACGGCATTCATAACTTCCTGACGGAGATCGACGGCGACGGCCAATTGGTCCCGGAACTGGCCGAAAGCTGGGAGCCCTCCGACAAGGCCGCCCGATGGACCTTCAAGCTCCGCAAAGGCATAGAGTTCCACAACGGCAAGACCATGACGGCCAACGACGTCGTTGCCTCTGTCAATCACCACCGCGGCGAGGATACCAAGTCGGGCGCAAAGCCCATCGTGGCCGGCATCAAAGAGATCTTCGCCGACGACGATCACACCGTGACCTTTGAATTGGACTCGGGCAACGCCGATTTCGCCTTCATCATGAGCGATATCCATTTGCCGATCGTTCCGGCCAGAAACGACGGCACCATCGATTGGCAATCCGGGATCGGGGCCGGTGGCTATCGGCTCTCCAGCTTCGATCCGGGCGTGCGGGCCACCTTCAAACGGAACCCGAACTATTGGAAAGCGGACCGCGCGCATCTCGACGAGATCGAGCTGCTGTCCATCGTCGATGCCGCAGCACGCTCCAACGCGCTCATGACGGGCGAGATTCACGTATTGGACCGCTGCGATCTCAAGACCGTCCATCTCCTGAAGCGAAGGGAGAATGTCCGCGTCGAGGAAGTTACCGGCACCCTGCACTACACCTTCCCGATGCGAACCGACCTCGCGCCCTTCGACAACGCCGATGTCCGCCTGGCCCTGAAGCTCGCGGTCGACCGCGAGGAGCTGGTCCAGAAAATCCTGAGGGGCCACGGGATTGTCGGCAACGATCACCCAATCGGCCCCGCCAACCGCTTCTACGCCAAAGAACTGGAGCAGCGCGCCTACGATCCCGACAAGGCTAGATTTCACCTCAAGAAGGCCGGTGCCGAGGGTCTCAAGGTCGACCTTTCCGCGGCCGACGCCGCCTTCGGCGGTGCCGTCGATGCAGCCGTGCTCTATAAGGAGCATGCGGCCAAGGCGGGGATCGATATCAACGTCGTACGCGAGCCGAACGACGGCTATTGGTCGAACGTCTGGCTCAAGAAACCTTGGTGCGCCTGCTATTGGAGCGGCCGACCGACGGAAGACTGGATGTTCTCCATGGCCTATGAGGCCGGCGCGGATTGGAACGATACCTACTGGGAGAACGAACGCTTCAACAAGCTTCTCGTCGAAGCGCGTGCGGAACTCGACAGAGACAAGCGTCAGGAGATGTACGTCGAGATGCAGTCGCTCGTCAGGGACGACGGCGGTACTGTCGTTCCGATGTTCGCAAACTATGTCTTTGCCGTATCGGACAAGGTGCAGCACCCGGCCAGCATGGCCGGAAACTGGGACCTGGACGGCGAGCGCTTCATGGAGCGCTGGTGGTTCGGCTAGGCCGGCTCTTTGCCGATAGGGTGAGCGAGACCACCTCCAACCGACCCGGAGGGCTCTCGCTCAGATCTTACTGAGCATTACCCCTCACGCCGTCTCCTCGAACAGTTCCCGGCCGATCAGCCAGCGGCGGATTTCGCTGGTGCCGGCGCCGATCTCGTAGAGCTTGGCGTCGCGCAGCAAGCGGCCGGTGGCGTAGTCGTTGATGTAGCCGTTGCCGCCCAGACACTGGATGGCATCGAGGGCGACTTGCGTTGCCTTCTCGGCGGCGTAGAGGATGGCTCCGGCGGCGTCCTTGCGGGTGGTCTGGCCGCGGTCGCAGGCCTTGGCGACGGCATAGACGTAGGCCCGGCAGGCGTTCATCGTGGTGTACATGTCGGCCAGCTTGCCCTGCATCAGCTGGAAGCTGCCGATCGCCTGGCCGAACTGCTTGCGCTCGTGGACGTAGGGCACGACGATGTCCATGGCGGCCTGCATGATGCCGGTCGGGCCGGCGGCCAGCACGGCGCGCTCGTAGTCGAGACCGCTCATCAGCACCTTGACGCCCTTGCCCTCGACGCCCAGCAGGTTCTCTTCCGGGACCTCGCAGTCCTCGAAGACCAACTCGCCGGTGGGCGAGCCGCGCATGCCCAGCTTGTCCAGCTTCTGCGCCACCGAGAAACCCTTGAAGTCCTTCTCCACCAGGAAGGTCGAGATGCCGCGCGGGCCGGCCTTGGGGTCGGTCTTGGCATAGATCACCAAGGTGTCGGCCTCGGTGCAGTTGGTGATCCAGAACTTGCGGCCATTCAGGACATAGCGGTCGCCCTTCTTGTCGGCCCGCGTGGTCATGGAGACCACGTCGGAGCCGGAGCCCGGCTCGCTCATGGCCAGCGCGCCGACATGCTCGCCGGAGATCAGCTTGGGCAGGTAGCGGCGCTTCTGCTCGGCGTTGCCGTTGCGGCTGATCTGGTTAACGCAGAGGTTGGAGTGGGCGCCGTAGGACAGGCCCACCGAGCCCGAGGCGCGGCTCACCTCCTCCATGGCGACCACGTGCTCGAGATAGCCAAGGCCGGCGCCGCCGTACTCCTCCTCCACGGTGATGCCGTGCAGGCCCAAGGCCCCCATCTCCGGCCAGAGCGCGCGCGGGAAGCGGTCGGTCTTGTCGATCTCTTCGGCGATGGGGGCGATGTTGTCCGCGGCGAAGGACTGCACGCTGTCGCGCAGCATGTCGGCGGTCTCGCCCAGGCCGAAGTCGAAGTCCGGCAGGCGGTTGGGAATCATGACTTGGGGCTCCTTAGATCTCTTCCATCGCGAAGTCGGCCCAGAGCGGCGACACGCGCGGGTCGGCCCTGACCGCCTCTGACGTGGGACGCAATACCGGGAAACGGCCGGGCCCGGGCTCGGCCTTGGGATGCCAGCTGGCCAGCATCGCCAGATAGACATCGAGGATCGTCATGCGCTGGCCCAGCAGAAAGGGGCCCTCCCCGATCGCCGCCTGGACCATGCCGGCATTGCGGTCGAAAGCCGCCAGCGCCGCCTGCTTCACGGCCTCGATGCCGGCCGGATCGCTGGTGTAGCGCTTGGGATAGTAGATGCGCAGATCGTCCTCGTAGAGCTGGGTCGCGGCGAAGACGAGCCAGCGCATGACCTGCGGGCGCGCCGGATCGTCGAGGCCGGGCAAGAGCCCGCTCTCGGGATGGCGGTCGCCCAGGTAGAGGCAGATCGCCGCCGATTCCGTCATGACCTGTCCATCCGGCAAGACCAGGGTCGGCACCTGGCCGCGCGGGTTCACTTTCAGATAGTCGGCCTTGTGCTGGTCGCCCTCTTCCAAGGTGAGGCGGACCATCTTGTGCGGCACGCCGGCCGCCCGCAGCATGACGGCGACCGGAAAGGCGCCGCTACTCTTGCTCCAGTAAAGGCTGTACTCGCTCACGACACCACCCTCCTCCAGGTCCTAAAGCGGCAGACGCACAAGGGTAGCGATGAGCTTGGCGATTAGCACGGATTTCTCCCGGGTCTCGCCGAAGACCTCGGCCTCGGCGACGACCTGGCGCCGGCCGGCCTTCAAGACCCGGCCGACGGCACGAAAGTGCTCCCCCTTGGCCGGCGCCAAGAGGTGCACCGAAAACTCGCTGGTAAGGATAGTCTCCTCGGCCGCGTAGAGGGTGAAGCTGGCATAGCCTGCCGCGGAATCGGCGATCGTGGTGGTGATGCCGCCGTGCAGGAAGCCGTTCTGCTGGCAAAGATCGGCCCGATAGGGCAGCAGAATCTCCACCATGCCCGGCTCTACGGCAGCGATCTCGGCCCCGATCGTGTCCATGATCGACTGCGCGTAGAAGGACTGCCGTACGCGCTGGCGGAAGTCGGGGTCGATCGCCTTGAACGCCGTCACGACAGCACCTCCTCCTGCAAGGAACCCTCGGCCTTGACCTGGAGCTCGGCCAGGCGCCTTTCGCAGTTCTCCGCCACGCCGGCGAGGTCGGCCAGGCTGGCATCGATATCGGCGCGCTTGGCCAGCAGCTCTCGCCGCCGCTCGGCAATCCGCCGCAAGAGGTAGGAGAGCTGCCCCGCCTCCCCCTCGGCGGCATCGTAGAGCCCGACGATCTCGCGGATCTCCGCCAAGGTGAAGCCCAGGCGCTGCCCGCGCAGGATCAGCTTCACCCGCGTGCGGTCGCGCTGATGATAGAGCCGGTGCGGCCCCTCGCGCCGCGGTGACAACAGCCCCTCGCTTTCCCAGAACCGCAAGGTTCGGGAGGTCACGTCGTACTCGCGCGCGAGGTCGCTGATGGTGAAGCTGCTCGGCATGCTCGTTCCACGGATTAACCTCGCGTATCCTACTTGACGTTTACGTAAACGTCAAGTTCGAATGTTTGGAAAGCCTTAAAAGAAGCTCTGCTATTGGGCGTGGTGCGGCGCCGTCCCGTCTCGCTCCCACTGCCTGACTGCTGCACTCTGGCGCCAGCCGCATAGCAAATGCACAGCTACCAAGGACCGGATGCCAGGGATGACTCCAGACGCCGGAGAGCAAGCCATCGCCGTTGTTGCCTGGATCAAACGTGAGCAGGACGACCTGCCCCGCTATGCCATCGTCTCCGGTGCCGCCCTCGCCTCCTGGTCTCTCGCGACCACGACCACCGTGGAGATCGCGATCAATGCTCGGCAGATGAAGCGGCGTTCGATCATGCGGCTGGACCAAGAGGATTGGTTCGTCACCATCACCGAGGCCGACTGTAGAGCGCTGGCATTCGATACGGGAGACGAAGTCCGCTTGACCTTGCAGCGCGCCTCGACCGCGCTGCCGCCGGAACTCGCGCAGCTGCTAAGCCAAGAGCCCGCCGCACTGGCCAAATGGCGGACCATGAGTGCAAGCCAACAACGCCAGCTGCGCGAGTACGTGGCGGAAGCCAAGCAGTCCGCCACACGCAAACGCCGCGCACGCATGGCTCTGCTCGCCGCGCCGTGATCCTACCGCCGCCCTCTCAGTAGCAAGTAGTTGCTTTCTGTCGCCGTTTGTGGCATGCACCCGCGCCAGGTTTAGAGCCATGACCATACACAGCATGACATATCCGTCCTTTGTGGCCGCAAGCACCCATGCCGGTGCCGGCGACAATTGCGAAGGTGTGCCCTACGGCGGCGCGGCGTTCGTCATGCGTGAAGGAAGACTGACCTAAGCCTTTCACTTTACAGCAGACCGTGCGCCCGCCGCTTCACCTCGAAGCGGCGTTTTTTGTTTGTGGAGGTGTCGATGTTCAAAGAGATCAAGACGATCGATGACGTGCTGCCGCACGTTCCCGAGAAGGTCGGAATCGTGCGCTCCGGGCGTGCGGAACACCAGGTGCTCGACTACGTCTTCGTGACCGACGATACCTTCAACGCGCCGCTGGCGCTGGAATGCCGCGGGCTCAAGTTCGCACTCGACGGGCGCATTCTGGCGCGGCCCTTCCACAAGTTCTTCAACTTGGGTGAGCGGCAAGCGCCGGAGGAAATCGACTGGTCCAAGCCGCATGTCGTGCTCGATAAGCTGGACGGTTCGATGGTGCATGGCTGCCTCTTGGGCGATCGGCTGACGCTCATGACCCGCATGGGCGAGAGCATTCAGGCCGAGGCCGCGCTGGCGAACGCCGATCCAGGCGTCCGTGCGCTCTGCCGCGATCTCCTGGAGGCGGGCGTGACACCGATCTTCGAGTTCACCTCGCCGGAATTCCGGATTGTGGTGGCCTACCCACAGACGCAGCTGACCTTGATCGGCGCCAGAGAGACCGTCACGGGTCGCTACCTGAGCCATCGCAAGCTGGCCGAGCTGGCCAAGCGCTACGGGGTGGCTTTGGTGCGCGACTTCGGCGTGGTCGGCGAGGTCAAGCGCTTCGTCGAGGAAGCGCGTGCGCTCGCCGGCGTCGAGGGCTACGTGGTGGCCTTCGAGGACGGGCATCGCCTGAAACTCAAGGCCGATGCCTACGTTCTGCGTCACAAGGCGCTGGCCGGCGTCGCCTTCGAGAAGAACCTGCTGGAGTGGATCGTCTCCGACGCGCTCGACGACGTGCTGGCGCTGCTGGCGCCGGAGGTGGCCGCACGGGTCGTAGACTACCGACAGCAGGTCATCACCGGCCTGGAGCGTCAGCTCGCCGAGGTCTCGGCCTTCGTCGAGGCGCATCTCTCCAGCACGCGCAAGGACTTTGCGCTCGCCGCTAAGCGCGAGCTGGACCGGCGCGTGATGCCCGTCGCCTTTGCCCTGCTCGACGGCAAGGACGGCAGGCTAGCACTCAAAGGCATCCTTGCCTGGGCTAGCCGAAGCGAGCTCAAGGTCGACAAGGTCCGTGACCTCTTCGGCATGACCTGGGAGGGAAGCGATCTGGTGGTGGAGCCTGGCTGACCGGCCAGATCGGCCAAGGGTTCGAGGAGGCGCTGCGCTTTGGCGCCTCCTCGGCGGTTCCGATCATTCTTTGACCGGATCCTCGATTCGGTGCGCCACGCCGGCGTCGACAAGCTCTTGCGAACTGGGCTCCCAGATCTCTTCGTGAGGTCGATCGAAGACCCGTTCCAGGAAGGCCTCCCCCACGCCTTGTGACTGATAGAAGAGGCGGTCCTTTCGCTGCTCTGCCTCAACGTCAATGAGCGCCGTCGGCAGATTGGCCTGAAGCTCATATTGGTGAAAGCCGATCTTGGCATCCGGCGTCAAACTTCTGATACGCCCGGCAATGAAGACGGTGGCACAGGCCGACTTGCAAGACGATTCGACTAACGTGTCGAAGCCTTTCTCTTGGATAAGGGCGGCAAGCCCGCGCGCCTCGAAGACATGACCTCCGTCGCTCTCCAGAATGATCCGAACCACTTGCGGCTTCTGTTCGACGAAGGCTCTGAGATCGCGGGTAATGCCGGGATCGAGTGGGCCAGAAAGGTGCAGGCCCTTGTCCGCCTCCACCAACTTGAAGCGATAGTCCGGCACCCGCGGCTGACGATTGGCAAGGCTCTCCCGATAGCTCTCGGCATAGAGGAAGAGGTTCTGGTAGGTGCTGAATGCACTGGAGGCCACCAACAGCAGGCTCACGGCGATGGTCAGGTGCACGCCTAGGGCCGCCGACATCGAGCCGAGGTGCTTGATGTGGGCATTGGTGGCCCGCACCAGCCCCACCACTTGCCAAGGATAGAGCACCAACTGCCCCAGCACGAAGAGCGCCACGCTGGCAACGGCAAGGCTTTGCGGCTCCACGAGAGTAGGCGGCTGTATCAGCCGCTCTAGCCCTTCGACCAGCAAGCGCAGCAGCACGAAGTTCACCCAGAAGGAGCGGGCGAGGCTATGCCGGCCGTGCCAGTGATCGCGAAGATAAGACATGCAAGAGCTGTTTGCGGGCCGGTCGGAAGCCCGTCAAGGGATAGGGACGGCGTCGCTCGAAGGCGATCGCCTCGCCATGACGCTCGGCGATCCGAGCCTGCGCTTAGGACTCCGACCACATACGCAGCAGGTTGGAGTAGCTCTTGAAGGCCAGATTGGTCTCTTGGGCCTCGGGATCGATGGCGTTGAGGCGCTCTTGGATCTGCTGAAGATCGTGCAGGATCTCGCGCTGTGCCGGATCGCGCACCAAGCTTTGCACCCAGGTAACAGCGACCAGCCGCTCGCCACGCGTCACCGGGCAAACCCTATGCAAGGTCGAAGCCGGATAGACCAGCGCCGCACCTGCAGGCAGCTTGGCGCTGCTCGGCCCAAAGCCGCTTAGAATTTCCAGCTCGCCGCCCTCGTAGTCGTCGGGGTCGTTCAGAAAGACGGTCACCGAGACGTCCGAGCGGGCCGTCTTGTCGTCGCCCATCATGGCATCGTCGACGTGATAGCCGTAGGTCATGCCCGGACGATAGCGGCTGATCAAGGGTGGGCGGATCGCCTTCGGCAAAGCCAGCTTCTTGAAGGTCTTATTGCGCTTCAACGCGTCGACGACGAGGTCCCGCACAGCATGATCGCCGCAGGCGAGCTGTTCGTTGGCCTTCACGCGCCTGGCCCGGTAGCCGGCGGTCGTCTTGCCGTCTACGAATGCGCTTCGGGTCAGCTCCTGGCGGATCCGGCCGAGCGTCTCGGCATCGAGCAGGTCCGCGATGACCGCCAACATCTTGGGCCTCCTCCTCAGGTGTCCTTGCCTCCGACAACGACCCAACGGCCCGCCCGGTTCCGGCAGGCCGTCGAGACACGGCTCTCAAGGAGGCCACCTCTAATCACACGTTCTCGAAACTCGCGGCAATAGTGGCCGGTCGCGATCCGAAAGGTCCTAAGCGGCTCGATCGTGCCGGAGGAGCCGGTCTCGCCGTACTCCCAGTGGCCGATGGAGAGGCTGGTCTTGCTTTCGAGGGTCGTCTGCAAAGTGCGTTCAGCCTGGGCACGCGCCTGCGCCGTAAGCGGACCATAGAAGGCCTCGTTCGCCGTCGAGTCCGCCAACGCCGCTGCGCCGTAGCCTGACGCAATCACCGCGCAGAGCAGCAGAGCCGGGGTCTTGGGCATCACTGCCATCCCTTGCCGATCGCATCGGCTTCCTCGGCCCGACTCAGATCAGAGCCGACTTGGTCGACACCACCAAAGCCCTGGTCGCCTCCCTCACCGCCGCTTTCGCCCGACTCACCGGACTCCCCGCTCTCGCCGGATTCTCCACTTTCGCCACTTTCTCCCGACTCGCCGGACTCTCCGCTCTCGCCACTCTCTCCGCTCTCGCCGGACTCTCCGCCTTCTCCAGACTCACCGGACTCCCCGCCCTCACCGGATTCGCCGCCATCTCCCGATTCGCCGCCTTCGCCGGCCTCAGCTCCTTCTCCAGCTTCGCCGCCACCTTCACCACCTTCGCCGCCGCCAGAGCCAGAGCCGCCACCCTCGCCGCCTTCACCCCCACCAGAGCCAGAGCCACCACCTTCGCCGCCGCCAGAGCCAGAGCCGCCGCCTTCGCCTCCCTCACCTCCACCAGAGCCAGAGCCACCGCCGTCGCCGCCGCCAGAGCCAGAGCCAGAGCCGCCGCCTTCGCCTCCCTCACCTCCACCAGAGCCAGAGCCACCGCCGTCGCCGCCGCCAGAGCCAGAGCCGCCGCCCTCGCCGCCCTCACCTCCACCAGAGCCAGAGCCACCGCCCTCGCCGCCGCCGGAGCCACTGGAATCACCCCCGCCGCTGCCGGAGCCCCCGGAGCCGGAGCCCCCGGAGCCGGAGCCTTCACCCCCCTCGCTACCCCCTTCTCCGCCGCCATCGCCACCGCCGTCGCCGCCGTCCTTGTTGTGCACCAGGAAGCCGTCGGCGAAGTAGCTGTGCTCGCGGTCGAGCAGCAGGTTGAAAACCCTTTGCTCTGGCGGTGCCGTGTGACGCGTCAGCGAGACCAAGGGGATGGGCACTAGGCTCAGTGCCTCCTCCTCCACAGCCAGCGCTGCACCGCCTTGACTGCGGCCGGCGGTGCCCAGCTTCATCAAGCGATCGCCCAAGTCCAGCCGCCCGACGGCAAGGGCCGGTTGCTCCTGCGCCGTCTCGGCAGGATCGAGCGACTTCCATCCTGTCTCTGTCATGAAGGGATGCTCGGCCGTCACGAAGGCCGGCCCGCCATTGAAGGCGTAGAGCAGGCGGCCGTCGAGGCAGGGCCGCTCGATCGCCGTCACGGTGCTGACACCGCCTTTCCCGTTCAGCACTTGATCGCCGACCTGCAGGCGCTCGATGGCGCGCTCGCTGCCATCGGCCATGAGGATCAGCGTCCCGGCGACGAAGCAGGATTTGGCTTGCGCGATCTGCAGCGTCGGCTGACCTGCCTTGAAGTCGATGTCGATCGGCAGTGTCGTGAGGGCGAAGGCGACCGCGCTCGTCGTCGCCAGCAGCTTGAAGGTCCGTCGATCCATCTCCTACCTCTCCCGCCTTGACCTTGGCCTAGCCAGCGCATTCGATTGTCGCTGCCCGGGTCTTGCCTATAGAAACACGCCCGCCGCAGGCTTCTTCCATCGAGGCGTCGAAAGATTTTTTTGCGCGCATCGGGGAAGAAACCCACCGGAGAATTGTTAGAGTAATGGAAGGCGCAGCCCTGGGTGCGGCGTGCGCGCCTGCGGATCAAAGGGCTGGGCGGTGCCAAAGTCGAAGGATAGCCGGGAAGCTCCAGCACTCGATCAGGCACTGGAGCGGCAGATGCTGGCGCTGATGCCGCGGATCTGGCGCTATGCTCTGGTCCTGACCGGCCGGCGTGCAGACGCTGACGACCTCTTGCAATCGACCTACGAGCGGGCCCTTCAGGCCATTACGAGCTGGGCGCCGGGCAGCCGGCTGGACGCTTGGATGTTCCGCATCGCCCGCAATCACTACCTGAACGACCGCCGATCATCGAACTACCGTGACGGACGGCTGGCCGAGTTGAAACTTGTCCAGCCAGACCATCACGACGGACCGGCCAGCATCGAGAGCCGATTTGCCTTCGAGGCGCTGCGCCGGCAGGTGGGCCGCTTGCCGGAGGAGCAGCGCTCCGCCCTTCTTCTCTGCTCTCTCGAGGGCCTGTCCTATGCCGAGGTTGCGGACATCTTGGGCGTCGCCCCCGGCACGGTCGCCAGCAGAATTGCCCGCGCGCGCGATAGCCTGAGGGCCAGCCTCGACTCCTCGCCCCCAGGTGGAGAGCCGAACAAACCCGCCAAGCAAGCGAGACCGTCATGACGCAAACTCCTCCTAACGAGGTGCTGGGCCGCTACCTCGATGGCGAAGCCACGCCTGCCGAACGCAGCGCCCTGGAGGCCGAGATCGCCCGACAGCCTGCCATGGCAGTCGAGCTGGCGGAACTGCGCGCGCTCGACCGCTCATTCAAGCGTGCTTATGGAGACGTCCTGGAAGAGCCACTGGACCCCGCCATCGAGGGCCGCATTGCCGCAGCCCTCGCCCGCGCGCGCGGCGAGCAAGAGGTGGCGGCGCAAGAGCCTCCGCCGGTGCCTCGATACGCCTGGTCGGCACGTTCCGTCGGGCTTGCGGTCGCTGCCTCGCTTGTCGCTTTGATGTTGGCTGGATTGGTCGGCTATCGACTGGCCGAGCGGCACTTCGAAGCGGAGCTCGTAAGCGCACAAGCCCTGACGGCCCAAGATAGGCAGCTGGCAGCCGCCGCTCTCGAGGAGGCCTTGGACAGGACTTTAAGCGGCACGGCGGTTGGCTGGCACAACGAGGCCAGCGGCAGCAGCGGCGAGGTGACGCCGATCCGAACCTTCAGGAACTTCGACGACCGCTGGTGCCGGGAGTACGAGGCCCGGACCATGGTGAGAGAGCAGATCGACGTCCGGCGTGCGATCGCTTGCCGGGAGGACTCGGGCATCTGGCGTACCAGACTCGTCAGCGAAAGCGATATCTGACACCGCGGCCGCACCTTAAGCGCCGGCGCCAGGAGAAAGACCCTACAGTTGTTCCTTGCCGTGCGCCCCTCCCTCCTGTGATCTCGTCACATACCGTGATTCTTCGTCGTAGGTGATTTCGCCGGCTGGCATTTTGCTCTAGCATCCGGCCTCACCCTTCGCAGTTTGAGAAACTCCCCCTCCAGATGTCGCAGCTCTTCCCCATCGACCAAGTTCGCGCCCGCTTTCCTGCCTTGCAAGCCAACAAATCGGCGGTCTTCCTCGACAATCCGGCCGGCACGCAGGTGCCCGGAGAGGTGATCGATGCGGTGAGCGACTGCTACCGCGACGCCTTTGCCAACTTGGGAGGGAGCTTCCGCACCTCCCTTGCAGCAGATGAGATTATCGTGCGTACGCACCGGCTGGCCGCCGCCTTCTGCGGTGCGGCCTCCGAGCGGGAGATCGCCATCGGTGCATCGATGACCGAGCTTACCTATCAGCTCGCCCGCGTCATGGCGCGCGGCTGGCAGGCAGGCGACGAGCTCGTCGTCACCACCATGGACCACGAAGGCAACGTCTCACCCTGGCTGCAGGTGGCCAGCGATTTCGGGCTGACGGTGCGCGAGGTGCGTTTCGACGCGACCAGCTGGCGCATCGAGCCGGAGCCCTTCAAGGCGGCCTTGAGCGAGCGGACCAAGCTGGTGGCCTTGAACTACGCCAGCAACCTCTCCGGCGCGATCAACGACGTCAAAGGCTTGACCGCCATCGCCAAGAAGGCCGGTGCGCTGGTCTATGTCGACGCCGTACAGTTTGCGCCGCACGACCTGATCGACGTCGCGGCACTCAGCTGCGACGTCCTGGTCTGCTCCGCCTACAAGTTCTTCGGGCCGCACATCAGCCTGCTGTGGGGCCGAGAGGACTTGCTGGACTCGCTGGCCGCCGAGCGCCTGCGCTGCGGCCCGACCGGCCCAGGGGAGAAGTTCGAGCGCGGCACGCCGCAGATCGAGCTGCAGGCCGGCCTGGCAGGCGCCATCGACTATCTCTGCTGGCTTGGCCGCGAGGTTGGCGGCGACGGCAGTCCGCGCGAGGCTCTCGCCGCCGCCTTTGCTGCGGCCCGGGACTATGAAGCCGATCTGGCCCGGCGCCTGATCGAGGGCCTGACCGGGCTTCCCGGCATCACGGTGCAGGGTCCGACCGACCTGCAACGCATGGACCTTCGGGTCCCCACCATCTCTTTCACGTCCGATCGCATCAGCAATCGCCAGCTTGCGGCGGGCTTGGCCGAGCAGGACATCTATGCCTGGTCCGGCCACAACTACGCCTATGGCATTGCCCAGCAGCTGGGCCTGGACATGGAGGACGGTGTCCTGCGCCTGGGTATTGCCCACTACAACACGGACGAGGAAATCGCGCGAACCTTGGAGGCCGTAGCCGCTTTGACAAAGTAAGGAGGTCGGCGCGCTGTTCATCGCGAGGAGCGGCCATCGCGGTGGCCTCGGCCTCACTCGTCTCCGCAACGGCGAAGCGCCAGGGCCTTTTCTTCGCAGAACGTCTTCAGGCCAGCATTCTCTCTTTCAAGAGACTGCTTGGCGGAACGGCCGATCAGCGGCCAGAGCAAGACGCCGGCCAGGCCCGTCACCTCGACAGAGAGCCTGTTCAGCGTAGCCTTGCCGCGCGCCGTCAACTCATGCGTTGCGGTCATCGAAATCCCGCGGACGCGGCTCTTCCAGCGAAACCGCAAATTCCTGGAGAGTTCTGTCACGGTCCAATCGGCCTCGGGGAGGCCCGGTTGTTTCAGTCGCGCAGTACTGCCGAGGTCTAAGGGGCCGTCATCGAGGCGCTTGGCGCGGTGCACGGTCGGCGTCCACTCTGGCCAACGCTCGATGTCCACCGTTACGGCCCACACCAACTCCAGCGGCGCCTCTATCTCGATGAGATGCTGGACTTTCATGGTCGCACCCTCCAAAGGGCAGAAGGTCCTTGGCGGTCCACGGAGCCAAGACCGTCAGATCCGGTTTGTGCCATCAGGATTGTCCCTTGCATCCCGAAGTCCAGCGTTGCGCGGTGGCAAGCACAGCAAGGTCATGGGTGGTCGTCATCCAAGATTCAGCATGATGGCAATCGCGATGATCAGGAAGACGATGCCGACCACCTCGGACTTTCGGGGCACCTCCTGGAACCCCCAGCGGGCGATTATGAAGGTAAAGATCATCTCGATCAGGCCCAGCGTGCGCACATAGGCGACTGTCTGCAAGGTGAAGGCGGTGAACCAGCAGGCCGATGCGGAGATCCCCGTAATCCCGGCCAGGACAGCGACCTTGCGCGCCTGCCAGACTGCGGTCAGCTGACCCGGTTCGCGCAGAACCAGATAGATGCCCAGAATGAGGCTCTGGATGATGGCCGACCATAGCAAGGCATAGCCGGCCGACATGAGAGCGCTGGGGTGTTCCAATGAAAGCGAGGCAGCACGAAAGCCCACTGCCGACAGGCCGAACAAGGCCGCCGATGCAAGTCCGAGCAGCGCCGGGCGTTCCAGCCAACCCAGGAAGAAGGCACGCCACGGATGGGTACTCTTCTGCAGCGAGAAGAGCATGACGCCGACCGTGCCGATCACGATCGCCACGGCGCCGAGAACGCTGATGGTATCGCCCAGCACCACCAGACCGAAGATCGCCGCCTGCACCACCTCCGTCTTGGAATAGGCGATCCCCACCGCGAAGTTGCGCTGCCTCAAGACCGTCAAGAGCAGCACGGTCGCCAAGGTCTGCGAGACGGAACCCGTCATGACCCAGAGCCAGAAGTCGAGATTTTGGTCTGGAATCGTGAGCCCCAGCCCGTGCAACAGCCAGAGATAGCCCAGCGCCAAGGGCAGGCCGTAGATATAGCGGGTGAGCGCCGCGCCGTTGGTCGAGAGCTGTCCGACCAGATGACGCTGGACGGCGGTGCGCAGGTTCTGCAGCAGGGCCGCGGCGATGGTGAGCGGTATCCAAAGCCATTCCATAGCCCCAGGAAGAGCTCAACGGCAGCAACACTGTCAAAGGAGAAGGTCGGGTTCGAGCCGCATGCGAGCTCTCACTGCAGTGCATGGCCCCGTCGCTCAGTCGGTCCGGGCCCTGCCAAGAGACGCAAACCAGGTGGTGTGAACTCGATTAGATAATTGACAGCCAAAGTCATCCTCGTCGGAACTCCCAGGTAACCACTTGAAATGTCGGTGGTTTTCGCCGGCGTCGATTGTGGTAAACTCTAAACCGTAATCACACTGGGACTGCGACTGCAAATCCAGCGACACCGCACCGGAAGAAGCGCCACTCATGATCGCCAAGCATATCGGAGCCATTCTGGCCCTGGAGGCAATTGACCGGCTTTCGAGCTTTACGGGCGCAGCGCAGGAACTGGGAATTTCCCAATCAGCTGTGAGCATGAAGATCGTCCGACTGGAGCGGGACCTGAACGTACGATTGGTTGAACGCACCACGCGCTCGGTCATTCTATCCGCCGAGGGAAAGTTGCTTGTCGAATCGTCGAGCCGAGCAATCAACGAACTGGAATTGGCCTTGGCTGAGGTCAAGAACCGTCAGAAGATTGGGACACTGACCGTTGAGGTATTGAGCTCGATCGCTTCCAAGTGGCTGATTCCAAGATTGGGGAAGTTTCACCAACAAAATCCTGACATCACGATCGCGGTGACGATTCAAGACGACCAAACAGAACCTTTGGGCGCCGACACGGATATCGCGATACGTATCGCAAATTCTACTGTCTCTGGCCTCTATTCCGAATACTTGACATCAGAGACGATCTTTCCGGTCTGTTCACCTGACCTGGAACGTCAGAACAGAGGTAAGTCTCTGCAAGAGGCGCTTGAAACAGTGCCGCTTCTGGATGACAAGATGGCGCAGGAAGATGGCAGTGGGTGCAATTGGGCAGACTTCATAAGTGAATTGGGGCTGAAGCACCCTTCCAGAAGCCATCCCCAGCTGATGTTTGGCCGGGCAGATCTGGCCCATCAGGCCGCCATTTCAGGACAGGGGCTTGCCATCGGGCGGACGTTCATCAGCATCGACGACGTGATCAAAGGGCATCTGACCGTGCCATTCGATTCTGCTGTTCGGATGAAGTGGTCCTACTATCTTGTCAGCCGCGTGTCCGTCAGCGACTGGCCAAAAGTCATTCGCTTCAAAGCTTGGCTGCGACAGGAACTTCGGGACAGCCAAGAGCAAGCTAAGAGGTTGAAACTTTGGACAGATTAGAGAATCGCTGCCAATGAGATGGGATTTATCATTTTTTTGATGGCCTAAAAAGTTGCTGGATTTCCCCGCCTTTCTCACACTCAAGGGCAGCTAAATCTACCTTAGAGTGAAGCCGGTGGACGTGCGAAGAACTCACAGCGACGACATTGCCGATTTCGCGATCTTCGCCGAGAAGCTTGCCGATCACTGTCGTGAACTGGCGCGCCGAGGGTTCCACACAATAGCCTCCTTTCACAGCAAAGAGGATGGCTCTCCGGTAACGGCTGTCGATGAATCCATTGAGGCCGATCTGATCCGCCTCATCCGCAAGGCTTATCCCGATCACGGCATTCTGGGCGAAGAGTTCGGAACCGAGCATACCGACCGTGAATTCGTTTGGGTGGTTGATCCGATTGACGGGACAAAGTCGTTCGCCTCAGGCACCTCGACTTTCGGCAGCCTGATCGCGCTTTGCCGAAATCGAGTGCCCATCGTCGGAATCATCGAGTTGCCGGTCTCTGCCTGGCGCTACGTCGGCGTCGCCGGATCGCAAACCACGTTCAATGGACATCCTGTTGCGGTAAGGCGCAACGTTGATCTCGCCGATTGCGTCCTGTCGGCAAGCGGCGGAGAGTTTTTCCGTGGACCGGCGCCTTGGGAAGGCTTTGAGAACCTGCGCCAGCGCTGCAACTGGACTGTCTATGGCGCCGGTTGTTCGGCCTTTGGCTCTCTCTCGCGAGGTCTGATCGACATCTGCTTGGAAGGCGCCAATCTGGCCAGCTTCGACTATTGCGCTCTCGTCCCAGTTGTCGAAGGCGCCGGCGGACGGATCACCGATTGGCGAGGGCAGCCCCTTGCTCTGGTCTCGGACATGGCACACCGCGCGCAAGGGGTGGTTGCCACCGGAGACCCCAAGCTACACGCGACAGTTCTCGAGCATTTGGCTACATAGCCGCCCTGGAGACGGCGGAACCTCAAAGCAGCCCAATTAGAAATACTGTTCAACGAGGAGACGATCATGAAGAAGGTTCTTGGACTCGCACTGGTGGCCGCTATGAGCGTCGCCGCCCTGACTACGCCCGCAGCACAAGCCGAAACTCTTCGCGTCGGCACGACCTGCACCTACTTCCCGTTCAACTTCAAGGATTCGGACGGCAATCTGTCGGGCTATGACGTGGACGTGGCCCGCGAAGTCGTGAAGCGTATCGGTGCCGACATCGAGTTTGTCTGCCAGGCTTGGGACGGTCTGATCCCGGCAATCCTGTCGGAAAAATTCGACCTGATCGTGGCCTCCATGTCGATCACGCCGGAGCGTCAGGTGAAGCTGGACTTCACCGTTCCCTATCGAATCTCGGAAGGCCGGATCATCGGGCGCGAGGACGCCAATCACAAGCTGTTCGATGACAATGGAAAGCCGATCCCCGAGGCCTTCGAAGGGTTACGCCTTGGCCTGCCACGAGCCTCGACTTACGATCGCTGGATGCAGGCCTATTTGCCTGAGGTTGAGATTTTGGGGTATGACAGCCCGGACTCGATGTATCTCGACCTGCAGAACGGCCGTGTGGATTTGATCTTCACCAATCCGATGAAAGCGCATCTGAGCTTCTTGGCCGCAGACGGTGTCAAAGGTTTCGAGTTTGTCAGTCCTGCGATCAACGAGCCTGACTATTTCGGCACGGGCGCCGGAATTGCCTTGCGCAAAGGCAATGAAGATCTGCTCGCGCGCCTGAACGTAGCGATGACTGCGATGCGCGAAGACGGCACGCTGGATGAGTTCAGCCTGCGTTACTTCCCCTTCGCGATTTACCCGGATTGATCAGATAGGTCGCGCTCGGATTTCGGCGGGGCTGAGGAGCCCCGCTGATGCCTGCCCGGCTGCCCATCGGGTTCCGCATTGGGGGGTCAGGCCAAGAGTGAATTGGGGGAACCGATGCTGGAAGTGCTAAAGTGGTCTGATGAGTTCCTCTCCGGGACGCTTGTTATCGTTCAGCTGTTCTTCGTCTCGCTGGTGATGGTCGTTGCGTGGGGCCTCTTGGCGCGAGCGCCAAACTATCGAACAGCCGCATTGCCCGAGCCGTCGCAAATGGCTTCACGGTGGTGTGCCGCGGTATCCCTGAATTCCTGCTGCTTCTGATCGTCTATTTCGGGTCCGCGGTGACACTGACATCGATTGCCAAGGCATTGAGTCCGGACACCCGCTTTGTCGACATTCCCCTTTCTGGGCAGGCGCTTTTGCGATCAGCCTCGTGATCGGGGCCTATGCGACGGAGACCTTTCGAGGGGCCTTTCTCGGTATCGACAAGGGGCAGGTAGAAGCTGCTAAGGCGTTAGGCCTGACACGGGGCCAGGTCTTTTGGCGGCTACGGCTACCCCTGATGTGGCGCCTTGCGCTTCCCGGATTCGGCAATCACCTGCTCTCGCTCCTGAAAGACACGGCCCTGATTTCGGTCATCGGGGTCGAGGGCATCCTGTTCACGGCGCAACAGGCGTCTTCGGTCAACCACAAACCCTTCACGATGTACCTGACCGTCGCGTTCCTGTTCCTCATTCTTTCCACGATCGTCGTCTTGGTCATGAAACGACTGGAGAAGTTCGCCTATCGCCATCTAGAGGGCGCACGATGACCTTTGAGATCGCACTTCTCATCGAGAGCCTGCCGCTCCTATTGGATGGGCTGGTGCTGACCCTGAAGTTGTGGGTGCTTGCCCTGTCCTGCGGAACGATATTGGCAGTGGGTCTTGTTCTCCTCCGCATGTCACCCAAGAGCTACTTATCTTGGCCAGTCATGGCCTACGTGTACTTTTTTCGTGGCACGCCGATTTTGGTTCAGCTTTTTGTCGTTTACTACGGATTTCCACAACTGGAGATCATCCGCTCCGGGCCGCTATGGGTTTTCTTCCGCGAGCCATTCTTCTGCGCTTGGTTCGCGCTGACGCTGAACATCGCCGCCTATACGTCTGAAATCTTCAGGGGCGGTATTCTTGGTGTCAACAAGGGATTGGTTGAGGCGTCGAGGGCGTTGGGTATGACCTATGCCCAAACGTTCCGTAAAGTCGTCGCCCCCATCGCGTTCAAGCTCAGCCTGCCCGCCTACAGCAATGAAATGGTCAGCGTTCTGAAGGCGACCGCATTGGCCAGCACCGTGACGCTCTTGGATGTCACCGGTGTTGCTCGCAAGATCGTCGCCGAGACCTTTGCGCCCTATGAGATCTTTCTTTCGGCCGCACTGATCTATCTGGTTCTGACCTGGTTCATTCAGAACGGCGTGCGTTTGCTGGAGCGGCGTATCAGTCGCTACGCAAACTAGACCTGGGAGGCCAACAAATGAAAAACCCACCAGTGATCTCTCTGAAGAACGTCAACAAGCATTTCGGGTCCTTCCAGGCACTGCGGAACATCAGTCTGGACGTTCAGGAAGGTCAACGCATTGTCGTCTGCGGCCCGTCCGGTTCCGGCAAGTCGACCATGATCCGCTGCATCAATGGCTTGGAGCACCATGACGAAGGCACGATCATGGTCAACGGCCATATGATGACCTCCGATGAAAAGATCGCCAACCTGATCCGTCGAGAAGTCGGCATGGTGTTCCAGTCCTTCAACCTCTTCCCGCATCTGAAGGTGATCGACAATCTGATGATGGCGCAGCGCCTGGTGCGCCGTAAGTCCAAGGAAGAAGCCCATGAGACGGGGATCAAATACCTGGAGCGCGTAGGCATCCGTGCACAGGCCGACAAGTTTCCCAACCAGCTGTCCGGCGGTCAGCAGCAGCGCGTGGCCATTGCGCGAGCCTTGTGCATGAACCCCAAGGTCATGCTGTTCGACGAGCCGACGTCGGCGCTCGACCCCGAGATGATCAGCGAAGTCCTGGAAGTCATGACCGAGCTGGCTGAGGACGGCATGACGATGATCTGCGTGACTCACGAGATGGGCTTTGCCCGTTCGGTTGCCGACATGGTCGTGTTCATGGACCAGGGTGAGATAGTGGAGATGGGAGAGCCCGAGACCTTCTTCTCAAATCCGAGCCATGAACGGACCCGAAAGTTCCTGGATCAGATCATTTCGCATTAACTCGCTTGCACCACCGACGGAGGGCGCAATGACAATTCGCATCGACGAGGCGGCACAGGAAATCCACAAGGCGCTGCTCGACAATACGCTGTTTCCCGATGTTCTCTCGCGACAGTTCACGCTGGACCAGTCCTATGATGTTCAGTTTGAGCTTCTGAAACAGCGGATTGCTGCTGGCGAAAAGCATGCCGGCTGGAAGGTTGGCCTGACCTCCAAGGCCATGCAGGAGCAGCAGGGCGTGCCCGAACCCTGTCTGGGTCATCTGATGGGGGAGGGGCATATGAATGCGCCGGCTCATTTGGACTTTGATGCGTTGATGTCCCCAGGGTTTGAGAACGAACTCTGCCTGCGTATCGGACGTCCGCTGAGCGGAGAGGTGAGCGCAGAAGAGGCCCGTGGCGCGATCGATGCGGTCGCTCCGGCGATCGAGGTTGTCGAAAAACGCGGGGTTTTCGGCGCGGATCTGCCACTGGCCTTAGCGGGCAATGCCCAACAGCGCGCCTTTGTGACCGGGCCCTTTAAAGCGCTGACATCGGACATGGATCTAGCGGAGACCGAGGTCGAGGTCTTCGTCAACGCCGAGAGCCAAGAACGCGCTCTCGGTGCGGCCGTACTGGGCACACCCGTCAACTCCGTGGTTTGGCTGGCGGGCAAACTTGCCGCTTACGGACATGGCCTGCAGCCCGGAGACCTGATCATGTCCGGCTCATTCACCAAACAATACGCCATTGCCAAAGGCGACAGGGTACGCGCTGCGTTCAGCGGATTTGGCGCCGTAGACATCGAGTTCGGGTAACCGACATGGATCTCAAGCTGGCAGGAAAGAAGGCAACGGTTTGCGGCGCAAGCCGCGGTTTGGGATTTGCCTGCGCTCAGGCCTTGGCGAGCGAAGGCATCGACGTCGTGATCGTGGCACGGAACACTGACAGGCTCGCGGCGGCTGCGGCCGAGATCGAAGGGTCATCCGCGCGGCCGGTCAAATGGATATCCGCCGACGTAAGTTCAAATGAGGGACAGGCGGCGATCTTCGATGCCAACCCAGACGCGGACATTCTGGTGACCAATTGTGACGGTCCGCCGCCCGGCAGCTACAGGGACTGGGATGACGACGATTGGCACAAAGCACTGAACGCCAACATGATCAGCCCCATTGCGCTGATCAAACAGGCGTTGCCCGGGATGATCGAACGGCGCTACGGCCGCATCATCAACATCACCTCCTCGGCCGTGAAGGCGCCGATCCCGGTCCTGGGCTTATCCAATGGCGCGCGGGCGGGGCTGACGGGCTTCGTTGCAGGACTGGCCCGGGAAGTCGCCAAGGACAATGTGACCATCAACAATCTTCTGCCGGGTCCTTTTGAAACGGACCGGCTGGTCAAGGTGCTGAACGCGCAGGCCGACATGCAGGCTAGAAGCTACGACGCGGTCCGAAACGAGTGGCTGGCGGCGATCCCGACTGGCGCCTTTGGCCAGCCGGAGGAGTTCGGGCGCGCCTGTGCCTTTCTCTGTTCCTTCAACCACATCAATGGCCAGAACCTGCTGCTGGATGGCGGAGCCTTCCCCGGGGTTTTCTGACAAGGAATCTATGCATGGCTCAACAGGTCATCCCCTCGTCCATCGTCAGCGCATTGGAGGATTCTTCGATCATCGACGTCGTACGCATCGGCCAGGAAGTCGAGGGGATCATTCCGCTTTGGCTTGGTGAAAGCTGCTTCGCCACCGATGACGCCATTGTCGATGCCGCCGCAAAGGCCATGCGGGCTGGGCGGACATTCTACACGCCGAACCGGGGATTCCCGAACTGCGCCACAGCATCATGCGGTATTATCTGCGGATTTACGGCGTCGAAGTTGAGGACCGGCGCATATGTGTCACCAATTCCGGTATGCATGCGGTGACGATGATCGCTCGCGCGCTGATGGATGCGGGTGACAATGCCATCATGATCACGCCCTGCTGGCCCAACATCGATCGGGCCGTCAGGTTGATCGGCGGGGAAATCCGTGAAGTGCCGCTGGTACTGCGGAAGGGGCGCTTCGAACTGGATCTGTCCAAGCTCGAGGCGCAATGCGATGGGCGGACGAAGCTGATCTATCTCGCTTCCCCCTCGAACCCGACTGGCTGGACCATCGACGAACAGCAATCCAAGGCATTGCTGGACCTCTCTCGCCATGGGGGGATCACGGTCCTGTCCGATGAGGTCTATCAGCGTCTGAGCTTCGACAGCGACTGCGGCACGACCATGCTGTCCTATGCAGAACCAGAGGATTCACTCATTGTCGTGAATTCTTTCTCCAAGGCGTGGTCGATGACCGGATGGCGGCTCGGTTGGATGATCTACCCCGAGATACTTCACGACTCCTTCGAAAAGCTGTCCCAGTTCAGCATCTCCGGCTCTCCCGCCTTTGTTCAGGTGGCGGGCGCCCATGCATTGGATCATGGGGATGCGCTGGTGGCGGCGATGCGCGCGCATTGCATGGACGCGAAGACCTATGTCGAAGCGCGTCTTGGCGAGCTGCCCAGCGTCACCGTCATCCCGAGCTTGGGCGGTTTTTATACAATGTTCAAAGCGCCTCAGACCGAAGACAGCGTTGCATTTTGCAAGCGCGCCGCGCGCAGGGCCAAGGTTGGCTTTGCACCGGGGGCCGCCTTCGGAAAAGGAGGGGAAGGACTGGTGCGCCTGTGCTATGCGCGCCACCGGGAGACACTGAATGAGGCCGTGAACCGCTTGGCATCGGTCCTTTGTGACGTAAGAGCACCGGCAGAGTGACGCCGTCCTTGTTGCATGGGCGAGCTAGGCAGGAACGGGGCCTCCGGAATGTCGCTCTGGTCAGTTGCTGCCCACCTGCGCGCCTGCCGCTAGTGATTCGGCTTGTGACCGAATCCATCGGGCGGCTGCTCGCCGCTCTCGCTCACCTCAATCGCCTCGACCTGCGCCATCGGCGGGCCTTGGCGAAAGAGTGCCAGCATCGTCTCCACAGCCTGCGGCGGTCCGGCGATCAGTGCCTCGACGCGACCGTCGCGCCGATTGCGGACCCAGCCCTTGAGGCCCAGGCGCCCCGCCTGCTGAGACGTCCAGCCGCGGAACCAGACACCTTGGACCAAGCCCCTGATCATCACGTGGCGGACAATCTCGGTCATGACCTGCGTCCCCAGACGTAAAGCGCTTCCAGCGCCAGGTCACAGGCGCGCTTGGCCGCCTTTTCCCACTCCGGGCTGCGCAGCCATTGATCCTCCATGGTAATCGCTGGTTCACCCTTCTTTTCGTGCATCAGCTGATTGCGCAGCGTCCTGAGCCAAGCTTGATCGGCGTTGCGCGCCTGCGCCGGGAAACCGGCGTGGAAGGCTTGGGCGTCCACGATGGCGCCGGCCAGCACCACACTGGCCGCCCAAGCGCCGGCGCAAAAGGTGCGCTCGAGGTCCACCATCAAAGCGGCTGCCTGCTCCGACAGGCGACCGGCACCGCCGGATGCGTAGTGACGATCTCGTTCCGCCAACCACTCCCGCCGTTCATCCCAGAGCTGCTCGCTCGGGCGCTCAACCATCTCAAGCATGGCCTGGGCCCCGGTGCCCCTCTAGTCGAACTCGATAATCGCCTGGTCGACGCTCAAGCTCTCGCCTGGCTGGCAGTGGATGGTCTTGACCGTTCCCTCCGCGGCGGAGCGCAGCACGTTCTCCATCTTCATCGCCTCGACGACAGCCAATTCCTGGCCCGCCTTGACTGCTTGGCCCACCTCGACGGCGAGCGAGACCAAGAGGCCAGGCATGGGCGAGAGGAGGAAGCGCGAGAGGTCGGGCGGCGCCTTGATCGGCATCAGCCGCAGCTTGTCGGCCGCAGCCGGGCGCAGCACCAGGCACGCGATACCGGCGCCCTTGTGGGTGAAGGTCCAGCGCGGCCCGCTGCGGTCCAGCTGGACGATCTTGGCCTCACCGTCGATCTGCGCCTCGATCAAGGCGTCGCCCGGCTGCCAGGCGCTCTCGATAGAGCCATCGCCCAGCGCAGTTGCGGCACGAAAGCCGCTGGAGTGCGCCAAGAGCTGCACCGGATACTCCTCGCGGCCATCCCGTCCGTCGACCACGACGACCCAATCCTCCAGGTCCCCGCCGGAATCGTTGATCTGGCCCGAGATCAAACCCTCGCGCTCGGCCATGCGGCGGCCCACCATGGCGGCCGCCAGCACCAAGGCCCGCAAGACCTCGTCCTCGGGTTGCCCCAGCTGATAGCCGTCGGGGAACTCTTCGGCGATGAAGTTGGTGGTCATCTGACCGGCGCGGAAGCGCGGATGCTGCACCAGGGCGGTCAAGAAGGCGGTGTTATGGTTGATGCCGCGGATGAAGAAGGCGTCCAGCGCTTGCGCCAGCTGGTCGGCGGCACTCTCGCGGGTCTTGGCGTAGCCGATCAGCTTGGCGATCATGGGGTCGTAGTAGATCGAGATCTCCGAACCCTCGGTGACGCCGCTGTCGATGCGCACGTGATCGTCTTCCGCCGGTGGCCGGTAGTGGGTGAGCCGGCCGATCGAGGGCAGGAAGTTGCGCGCCGGATCCTCGGCATAGACCCGGGCCTCGATCGCCCAGCCCTTGATCGGAACGTCCTCTTGAGCGAGCGCCAGCGGCTCTTCGCAGGCCACCCGGATCATCCACTCGACCAGGTCGATGCCGGTGATGAGCTCGGTGACCGGGTGCTCGACCTGAAGGCGCGTGTTCATCTCCAGGAAGTAGAAATTCTTGTCCTTGTCGACGATGAACTCGACCGTGCCGGCCGAGTAGTAGCCCACCGCCTTGGCCAGCGCGACGGCTTCCGCCCCCATCGCCGCCCGCGTCTCGGGATCGAGGAAGGGCGAAGGCGCCTCTTCCAGAACCTTCTGGTGGCGGCGCTGGATCGAGCATTCGCGCTCGTTCAGGTGGATCACCTTGCCGTGGCGATCGCCCAGCACTTGGATTTCGATGTGGCGCGGCTCTTCGACAAACTTCTCGATGAAGACGCGGTCGTCGCCGAAGCTGGATTTGGCCTCGTTCTGCGCCGAGCGGAAGCCTTCGCGGGCCTCTTCGTCACTGCGCGCGATCCGCATGCCCTTGCCGCCACCGCCAGCCGAAGCCTTGATCATCACCGGATAGCCGATACCGGCGGCAATCTCCACCGCGCGCTCGGCATCGGGAATGGCCTCCAGATGGCCGGGCACGGTCGAGACCTTGGCGTCCAGCGCCAACTGCTTGGAAGCGATCTTGTCGCCCATGGCCTCGATCGCGCCCACCGGCGGGCCGATGAAGACGATACCGGCGGCCTTCAGCGCCTCGGCGAACTCGGCCTTCTCAGAGAGGAAACCGAAGCCAGGGTGCACCGCCTGGGCGCCGGTCTCCTTGCAGGCCTCGATGATGCGGTCGATCCTGAGATAGCTCTCCGCGCTTGCGGCCGGTCCGATGGCCACCGCCTCGTCTGCCATCTCGACCGCCAGGCTGTCGGCGTCGGCCTCGGAATAGACGGCCACCGTCTTGATGCCCAGTCGCCGGCAGGTCTTGATCACGCGGCAGGCAATCTCGCCCCGGTTGGCGATGAGGATCTTCTCGAAGAGAGGCATCGTGGTGTCTCCTGGCCCCCTTGTTCCAGCGGGCGGTCGTGGGCCGCCTTAGAGCGGGATGTTGTCGTGCTTCTTCCAAGGGTTGGAGAGCTGTTTGTTGCGCAGCATGCGCAGGGCATGGCCGACGCGGCGGCGGGTGCCGTGCGGCATGATCACGTCATCGATGAAGCCGCGGCCGGCCGCCACGAAGGGATTGGCGAACTTCTGCCGGTACTCCTCGGTGCGGGCCTCGATCTTGGCCGGATCGTCGGCATCGCCACGGAAGATGATCTCGACCGCGCCCTTGGGGCCCATCACCGCGATCTCGGCCGTCGGCCAGGCATAGTTGACGTCGCCGCGCAGGTGCTTGGAGGCCATGACGTCGTAGGCGCCGCCGTAGGCCTTGCGGGTGATCACCGTCACCTTGGGCACCGTCGCCTCGGCATAGGCGAAGAGCAGCTTGGCGCCGTGCTTGATGATGCCGCCGTACTCCTGCGCGGTACCCGGCAGGAAGCCCGGCACGTCGACCAGGGTCACGATGGGAATGCCGAAGCAATCGCAGAAGCGCACGAAGCGGGCGCCCTTCTTGGCCGAATCGATATCCAGGCAGCCAGCCAGCACCAGCGGCTGATTGGCGACGATTCCGACCGTGCGCCCCTCGATCCGGCCGAATCCGGTGATGATGTTGGCGGCATGGCCCGGCTGCAGTTCGAAGAAGTCGCCTTCATCGACCAGCTTCTCGATCAGTTCCTTGATGTCATAGGGCTTGTTGGGATTCAGCGGCACCAGCGTATCGAGGCTGAACTCCTCGCGCTCGATCGGGTCGGCGGTCGGGCGCTCGGGCGGCGGCTCGCGATTGGAGGCGGGCAGGAAGTCGATCAGGCGGCGCAGTTCCAAAAGCGCTTCGACATCGTTCTCGAAGGCCAGATCGGCGACGCCCGACTTGGTGGTATGCGTCAAGGCCCCGCCCAACTCTTCGTGCGTCACCTTCTCATGCGTCACGGTGCGCACCACGTCGGGGCCGGTGACGAACATGTAGGAGCTGTCTTTGACCATGAAGATGAAGTCGGTCATGGCCGGCGAATAGACCGCCCCGCCGGCGCAAGGGCCCATGATCAGCGAGACCTGTGGCACCACGCCGGAGGCCATGACGTTGCGCTGGAAGACCTCGGCATAGCCGGCCAGCGAGGCCACGCCCTCCTGAATCCGCGCGCCGCCGGAGTCGTTCAGGCCGACGACGGGCGCGCCCACCTTCATCGCCTGATCCATGACCTTGCAGATCTTCTCTGCGTGGGTCTCGGAAAGGGCGCCGCCGAAGACGGTGAAGTCCTGGCTGAACACGAAGACCAGGCGGCCATTGACCGTGCCGTGGCCGGTGACTACGCCGTCGCCGGGGACCGAGGTCTCGTTCATCGCGAAGTCGGTACAGCGATGCTCGACGAACATGTCCCACTCTTCGAAGGAGCCCTCGTCGAGGAAGAGCTGGACCCGCTCTCGGGCGGTCAGCTTGCCCTTGCCGTGCTGGGCCTTGACGCGACGCTCGCCGCCGCCTTGGCGTGCGCGCTCTCGGCGCTGTTCCAACTCACGGATGATTTCGTTCACGCGACCTCTTTCCGATAGCCCTTGGAGTGGGAATCAGACCAAGACAAGAACCCCAGGTCGGGTCGGCCTGTGGTCATCACGGTCTGGGACAGTCCTGGGCTGATAGCACAGGGCCGCGCCCTATTCCAGCAGAGCCGATGCTAGTTTAGGCCACACGCGCCCGCTTGTGGCAACACGCTGCCGCGACCCCCCAGAAGTCGAAAGAAAAGGCCTGTGGCGGTAAGCTCGGAAAGACGCCCGTCGCGGCGGGCCAACGCCAGTGCATCCTTGCCCCACAGCTCCATCTGGAAGGTCTCGTCCAGCTCCGCCACCTGGAAGGCGGCATGGGGGCCGAGGCGCCCATGCATGAGGGCAAGGCCCAACACCAGCGAGCCGGTGAGCCTGACAGCATTCGCCAGCGCCGTCAGCGGGAAGTCCTCCAGCTCTGCGACGGCAGCGGAGAGGGCCGCCACACTCTCCGGAGGCTGGTCAATCGTCATGAGGCCCGCGGTGACCTTGAGCGGTGCCCCGTAGGTCTCTGCCGCCCAGTCCAAAAGCGGCTGCCATTCGGCATCCTGGCGGCTGCGCAGCGCTGCCGGCCGCTCTGCCCGGTAACAGAGCAGGTCATTGCCGCCGAAGGCCGCCGTCTCCTCGATGATCTGCTGGCGCTGAGGACCGGTGTGGTCGAGTGCGGTGCAGGCGAGCTGGGTCAAGGGCATAGCCTGCGGCCGTATCTCAGCCTCCTGTTCGTGCCATTCTGCGGCGATCGCCTCGGCCAGCGCCTGGCCTGGCAAATCCAGCGGCCGCCTGGCCGGCGTGGAGACCGCACGACCGTCGAGCAGCACGCGATGGCCCTCGCCCTCTCGTGCGGTCGAAACAGCCTTGTAGAAACGCTTCACTGCCCTCGCCGCCCCGATCCTAGTTGCCACTTCGACTGAAAGGCACGTCGCGAAGCAATGGCGTGTCCGCCATTTGTCGGCGAAGAAAAGCTCTCTTGCCGACAAGCTAGCGGCGTCATACTCCGGCTTGACCGGAGTACCTTGTACCGCTCGTACGAGCAACGGGTAACGATCCTCCGGTCAAGCCGTAGGATGACGTGGTGTGGGATTGCAGCGAAGGTGCTCTTCGATGACGAAGGGAGCCTTCGGTGCGGACTCACCACCTCGCTTACCCCAAGCGGCATACACGTCTCCCCCAATTGTAGTTCCAGCCGCTAGTTCCCAAAAAGGCTGCGGACACCCTCGGCCGCCCCTTCCAGACCTTCTTGCACACCCTGGGCGGCCCCTTCCAGGCCCTCTTCGACAGCGCCGCCAACCGCTTCCACACCCTGCGTCACCGCCTCTCCGGCCCCGGTTGCGGTCTGCGATGCACCCTCCAACAGGGCCTTGGCGGCATCGCCCGTCTTGTCGGCCCAGCGCTTGACGAAGGCCTCGGCGCCACCGCCGGACTCGATGGTCTTGACCAAGGCAAGACAAGCCTTTTTCGGATCCCCGACCTTCTGCAGCTCGAGCACCAGGAGATCGGCGATCAACAAGGGCGGCATAAACACCATTCCGGCCACCTTGGCAGCAGCCAGCACGCTGCCAGTTGGGTCGGGGACGATAGTGGGGCTGCCGATCGAACCGATGACGCGGAAGGGGAGGACGAGGGCGGAGAGGCTGACCCCTCGGCCCGAGACGTCGACATAGAGGTCCATGTGCTCCTTGATCAGGTCCATCTCGCCGCTGATCGTGGTGATGAAGCTGTCGCCGGCCACGACCGTCGCCTGACTATGCCCGACCCCTCCCTTCCAGCGTAGATCGCTCACCGCACAAGCCAACTTCAATGCGTCGGAGCCACCGAACAGCGGCTTCAGGGTATTCAGGATGCCGCCCCCGATCAAAGCCAGAAGCTCCTGATGCACGACGGTGTTCGATGACAGTGCGCGCGTACGCCCATGCATGGAGCCGACCACCGCGCGCAGGTCGTTCCCAGCGCCCTGAAGCTCCGCTGTCACGTCAAGCGTCCCGGTGAGTGGCAGATCCAACAGCTTGCCGTACTCGAGGCCCCGCGTCGTCATGTTCATGGCGACTTGGCTGGGCGACTTGCCGGCGTCGATCGTGAGCGTACCGCCAAAGCGTCCGCCAACATGTGTAAAGTCCAAGGGCGAGAGCTTGAGCCGGCCATCTTGCAGCGCGGCCTTGGTCGCAAGCTTGCTGATGACGGCATCGCCAGACAGCTGCAGCCGCTCGACCGAAAGCTCCAGGTCGGCATCGGCCAAGCGCAGTGTATCCCTCGGCAGTTCGAGAGCCGGAATCAGCGCGTCGGAGTCCTTTTCTTCCGCCCCCCAGGGACCCACCATCAGCTGGTCCAGTCGCAGCGCTTTGGAGCGCAAGCTGCCGGTGAGCTTGGGGCGGGCGTCGCCGATCTCTACGGTCAGCTTGCCTTTCAGATCGCTGCCGGCGACGGTGAGATCAAGCTCTTTGACATCGATCTTGTCGCCCTGACGCGCGAGATCGAGCTTAACCGAGAAGGGGCCCACCTTCGGCAGCTTGCTGTCGGCGAGGGAGGAAATCTGGGCCAAGTCCTTGCCGCTAACGGAAAGCTTCATCGTCAGGGCATCCGCCGTCCGCTCTCCGTCGACCGCCAGCTGCGCGCCCGCCAGGCTGCCCTGCAGGGAGAAAGGAAAGCGCGAGTCGGTCATGATCTGGCGCATGGAACCCAATCCGAAGGCGACGTCCAAGGCACTGCCATCCAAGGTTCCCTTCGCACTTCCCGACAAGGGGTCGTCCAAGCCGGCGCTGCTGGCGTCCAAGCGCTCAAGATCGATCCGGCGCTGGGGTGCTCCAGGCGCTGCACGGAAGCTGATCTTGGCGTCCGTGAGTTCGATTTCCTTGAAAGACGGTAAGCTGTCGGCGCCCTCGCCGTCCGCGCCGCCAAACTGCCAGTTGCCCGTCCCTGTCTTATCGCGTTCCAGATTGGCAGTTAGTTCGAAGAGCGCCAAGCGTTCCACCGCGATCTCGTCGGACAAGAGCGGCAGCAAAGCCAGCTCGAGTTCCAGGCGCTTGACGTGGAGTAAGGGCTCCTTGCCGGCCCAGAGAGCGTTGGCCAGGCTCACATTCTCCAGCACGATCGACGGGCTGAGCGAGATATCCAGGCTGACGTCGCCGGCGATCTGCAGCTTGCGCCCGGTGGCCTTCTCCGTCTCCTGCTCGATCAGCGCCTTGACGTCGGACACGGGATAGTTGGCGAGCGTGACGTAGCCGGCTACCAGCACGGCAATCACCAACGCGAACAGGCTGATCAGGAGCCACTTCAGCAGTCTCATGTCCGCGTCATTCCTCTCCGGTCGGGTGCAAGCGGCAAAGTCGATCCGCTTCTCGTGCACGCTCTAGACCAGGATGATCGCAGGTCGAACCGACCTGCGGTCTGAATCCTGGTCTATGTTCATACTGCTAGAGTGCGATTCAGACGATAGATCGATTCGATCTATCGTCATCGCGCTCTAAGGTGTTACGCACCAGCGCGTTCACCGCATCTCTCCCTTGTCAGCCTAATCGCCAACGACGGCAAACCGCGTCGGCCGGATCCATCCGTCCAGCTAAGCGTGATCGTCCGGTTGCACTACCCAAAGTTCTGTTGGGTAGAAGGGCGCCGGTCAAGTCTCGCCCGGCAGAAGTCGACGGCGGTCGACAGCGCTTCCTCGGGTGTCATGCCTGCGGGGTTGAGGCAGCACTCCAACCAAAGCCCGTCGGCGATCGCAATGATTCCCTTTGCGATCTCTCCTGCATCGGGCCGCGGCCCTGCGACCCTTTCAATGATCGCGACGAATCTCGTTTGAATTGAGGAGTAGCTTGCCTTTTGTATCTCAGCGATCTGCGGCTTGGTCAGCACCAGACCCCAAAAGGCCACCATGATGCGCATTTGCCGCGGGTCATGCAGATCCTCGGGGAAAAAGGCCCTGACGGCCGCGTCCAGCGCTTCGCGGCCGGAGACGCCTGGATTGGCCATCGCCACCATGCGGTCCAAGGCTGCCTGGTTGATGACGCGATAAGCCTCGACCAGCAGTTGATCCTTGCCGTCGAAATGATGGCGGACCAGACCCGCGGTCACCTGCGCGCGCTCGGCGATCTTGCGGACCGTCGTTCCCTGATAGCCGTACTCCGCCATGCAGGAGAGCGCCGCCTCTACCAGGCGTGCTCGGCCATCCGGATGTTCCGACTGATCCATGTTCAAGCCTCGATCTCAGAGCGCTTCTTCATAGCCCGAGTCGCACCCGTTGATTATACGCTTGCATAGCACTATACAGATGTATAGTCGAGGGAGTCACGCCATGATACGCAAGTTTGACGACACCACTGCCCTGCTGCTGATCGACGTGCAGAAGGGGGTGAACGACACCGGCTACTACGGAGGGCCCAGCGGTCGGCGCAACAATCCGGACGCCGAGGCCAGGCAGGCATCGCTTCTGGCCAGATGCCGCGAGGCAGGCTTGCAGGTGGCCTTCACCATGCATGATTCGCGCGAAGCCGGATCGCCCTTGAAGCTGTCCCTCGACAGCGGCGCGCAGCTTGACGGCCTCGAGCCGGCGGAGGGCGACATCACGGTCGCCAAGGACGTCAACAGCGGCTTCGTCGGCACCTCCCTGGAGGTCGACTTGCGCCGCAAAGGCATCAATCGGCTGGTGGTCGCGGGGTTCTTCACCAATGTCTGCGTGGAAACCACGGTCCGCATGGCTGGAAACATGGGCTTCGACACCTATCTGGTGCACGACGCCTGCGCCACCATGAACCGAATGGGCCTGGACGGCACCGACTACGATCCGGACCTGGTGCACGCGCTCGCCGTTGCCGGCATGCATGGCGAATTCTGCACGGCCATCTCGACCGCCGACGCGCTCGCTCTCTTCACCGCCGATGCGCCTCACCTCGAGCGGGTTCAGGGCAACGAGTGATGTATGGCCTTTCCTCGATGACGGCGCCGCTCAAAAGGGTGGCGCTTCGCCGTCCCGGTCCGGCCCTGCTGGGCGCCGATGCCCGCGCCTGGCACTACGGGCCCAGCTTCGATCCCACGGCGGTCACTGGCAACCACGAAGCCTTCACCCAGACGCTGGAAAGGGCAGGTGTCGAGATCCTCTGGATGGATGGAGACGACAAAGAGATCGCCGATGCCGTCTTCACCTATGACGCCTCGCTGATGACCCCGAGGGGCGCCATCCTCATGGCGCCGGGCAAGGCCCTGCGGGCCGGAGAGCAGGAGCTCCATCGTACCTTCTACCAATCCCACGGCATTCCCATCCTGGGCGAGGTGGCGGGAGAGGGGCAGGCCGAGGCTGGCGATAGCCTCTGGCTCGATGAGGCCACCTTGGTCATGGGGCGCGGCTTCCGCACCAATCCCGAGGGCATTCGCCAGGTGACGGCCATGCTGCAGCCATCGGGTATAGAGGTGCCGAGCTTCGATCTGCCGGCCTATGGCGGAGAGGCGGCCTGTCTGCACTTGATGTCGCTCGTCAGCCTCGTCGACAGCAAGACGGCCTTGGTCTGCGCTCCCCTCTTGCCCGTGGGCCTGTGGCAGCTGCTGCGCGACAAGGGCTTTGGCTTGATCGAAGCGCCCTTCGAGGAGTTTCAGGAGAGCAGCACCCTCAGCCTCAACCTGCTTGCGACCGCGCCCGGCCGCTGCGTCATGGTCGAGGGTTTCCCAAAAACGCGCGGGCTGCTCGAGGAAGCCGGCATCGAGGTGCAGGTCTTCGATGGCAAGGCCTTGTGCGTCGGCTGCGAGGGCGGGCCTACCTGCCTGACACGACCCATTCTGCGGAGGTGACCGGCCGGCCTTGAGGGTTAGGCGCCTCTCGCCTCCAACTGCGGCAGAGCACGCTCGGCGGCATCCGGATCCAGGCCAAGCGCCCGGCAGGCCTGGAGGAACGCATGCGGCGGCGGTGCTGCGATACGCAAGGTCGTCTCGTCCTCGGGATGTGGCAACGCCAGCTCGGCAGCGTGCAGCATCAGTCCCTGCTCCGGGAAGGCCGGGTCCTTGCGCGCGCCGTACTTGGCGTCGCCCAGGATCGGATGACCGATGGCCTCCAAGTGCGCGCGCAGCTGGTGGGTTCGCCCGGTCAGTGGGGCGAGGAGGAGAAGGCTTGCCTTGGGCGGTGCGATCGCCGCCGTGGCATAGAGGGTTTCCGCCTGCAGCCCCTCCCGATCGCCTTGCATCCGCTGGCGCCCCTCCGCACCGCGCTTGGCCAAGGAGCGATCGATACGCCCGGCCCGGCGCTTGGGCACCCCTTGCACCAGGGCCCAATAGAGCTTGCGCGCCTGGCGTCCTTTGAAGGACTCGGCCA
Source organism: Rhodospirillales bacterium (assembly GCA_963669385.2). GTDB lineage: Bacteria > Pseudomonadota > Alphaproteobacteria > Kiloniellales > JACOMY01 > JACOMY01. The sequence goes on along the minus strand of CAXXGD010000053.1, from coordinate 6,803 downwards.
GGTGGCGGGCCGCATCCGCGCGCTTGGCCAGCAAGAGGACCCCGCTGGTGTCGCGGTCCAGGCGGTGCACCAGACGCGGCGCCGGCGCCCCTTGCGGAACCAGGCCCGCGGCAAGCCGGTCGATCGACTGTTGCTGACCGCTGCCGCCTTGCACGGCCAGGCCGGCCGGCTTGTTGAGGGCCATTACCCAAGCATCCTCGTAAAGGATAGACTGCCTCAAGGCTTCCACCAGGTCCGGGTCCAGCGGCCGCTCGACCCTCGTCTCGGGCTCGCTCGCCATCAACTGCGGCGGTAGGCGGACCTGCTGACCGGCGGCAAGGCGCGTATCGGCCTTCGCGCGGCGGCCATCGACCCTGATCTGCCCGCTGCGCAACAAGCGCTGCAGCAAGGCTTGCGGCGCCTGCGGAAAGGCCCGTCGAAGCCAGCGGTCGAGCCGCTGCTCGCCCTCGTCGGCCGCCACCCTGCGTTCTCTCGCCTTGGATTGCGTCACGGCGATCGGTCTCGCTTTCGAGTTGGCATATTCATTCCTCAGCCGATCGACGGCCGCAGCAGCCACATCATCAAGAAGACCGCCCCGACGCAAATCACCACGGAGGACAGCGCATAGACGGCCGCCAGAAGGTGCTGGTTGCGCTCAAAAAGCAGCACCACCTCCAGCGAGAAGGTCGAAAAGGTGGTAAAGCCGCCGAGGAGACCGGTCGTCAAGAAGGCCCGCAGGTGCGGATCGCGCAGCTCGAAGCGCTGCAGCAGCGCGATGAAGGTCCCCATCAGCAAGGCGCCCAGAATGTTGGCCGCATAGGTGCCCCAGGGGAAGCCGCTGCCGAGCAGGCGCATCATGGCAACACCCAAGAGATGGCGAAAACTAGCGCCAAGGGCGCCACCGCCTGCGATTGCCGCCAAGGTTACGAGATGCACCTGCATGGCTGCCCCCAAACGTCAAGACCGGCGGGCCGCTCCAATCCTGGAGCGGTCTCGCCAGTCAGGGGATAGCCTTAGATGGGCGGTCTTGGGAACCGGCAAGACCCGATTGAGCTAGGCGGCTTGCCGTTCTCCGGCGCCGGAAATCCAAGCCAGGCAGTGGTCTACATCCATCAGGTAGACGCCGATGCGTCCCAGCTCGCGCAGCGAGGTTTCGCTGGAGTTCGAGACGGCGTCGCTGGCCAAGACCATGCGGAAATCGCGCGCACCGCCTTCATAGATCGTGGCGCGGCCGCTGGTGGTGAAGTTGAAGCCGCAGATGACCAGGGTGCTGACCCCCAGGTCCTTCAGGTGCTGCTCGAGCGTGGTGCCGTGGAAGGCGCCCCAGCGCGGGCGATACATGGCCCACTCGCGCTCTGCCAGCGACTGGAACTCGCCGGCAAAAAGGGCCTCTGGCGCAAGCCGCGGGGCAGCCGGCGGGGCAACGTCGGCGACCAGCTCGGCGCCCTGCGTGCCCGGCATCAGAACCCGCAGGCCCTCCTCCACCATCTGCCGGCGGCAGATGTCGACATTGGAGCCGTCGGGGCGATAGAGGCGCAGACAGTGCACGATGGGAAGCGCGTGCTCGCGGAAGCCCCGCACCAGCCGTTGCACGGCGGCGCGGGCCGGCTGCATGCCGGCAGTTCTCAAAGGGGAGTCGGGCTGTAGGAAGTCGACCTGTGCATTGATCGTCAACAAGGCGGCACGACCCCGCTGTGGCGCCGTGTAATCCTTCGTCAGGCCCGGTTCCATCGTCACTCCCTAGATTTCAGTGGAGACCAATTCCGCCCTAGGAATACGACCATTTTGTATCGCTACAAGTGATGGCCGCTCATGGCTGCCGCGCTTCTCGCGCATTGCCCTCGGCATTCTTCTCCTAAGTGCCGTGGCGCTCACTGCGTAAGCGCTGCCAATAGGCCAGACGCTTGGCCAGCTCGCGCTCGAAGCCGCGCTCGACAGGTTGGTAGAAAGACTGCCTGGCCATACCCTCGGGGAAGTAGCTCTGCCCGGAAAAGGCGTCCGGTGCATCGTGATCGTAGGTATAACCGCGACCGTAGCCCAGATCTTTCATCAGCCGCGTGGGTGCATTGAGGATATGTGCCGGCGGCGACAGCGATCCGGTTTCCTTGGCAGAGCGCATGGCCCCCTTGAAGGCGACATAGGCGGCATTGGATTTCGGCGCGCAGCCGAGATAAATGACCAGTTGCGCCAGTGCCAGATCGCCTTCGGGGCTGCCGAGCCGTTCATAGGTCTCCCAGGCGGCGATCGCATGGCTTTGCGCCTGGGGATCGGCCAAGCCGATATCCTCCACCGCGAAGCGCAGCAGGCGACGGGCGACGTAGCGCGGGTCCTCGCCGCCGTCGAGCATGCGGGCGAGCCAGTAAAGCGCCGCGTCGCAATCCGAGCCGCGCAGCGATTTGTGCAGGGCGGAGATGAGGTTGTAGTGGCCCTCTTGGCTCTTGTCGTAGAGCGGCGCGCGTTTTTGCGTCACCTGAAGGAGGGCGGACTCGTCCAGCGCTTCCTCCGCCTTGATGTCGAACAGCGCTTCGCAGAGGTTCAGGAGATAGCGACCGTCGCCATCGGCCATGGCCAAGAGCTGGACCCTAGCCGTCGGGGTGAGCGGGAGCGCCTTGCCGGCCTCCGCCTCCGCCCTTTGGCAAAGGTCCGACAGCGCCGCCTCGTCCAGGCGTTTCAGCACCAGTACCTGACAGCGCGACAGCAAGGCGGCGTTCAGCTCGAAGGAGGGATTTTCGGTGGTTGCCCCAACCAGGATGACGGTGCCGTCCTCGACATAGGGCAGGAAGCCATCCTGCTGGGCCCGATTGAAACGATGGATCTCGTCGATGAACAGCAAGGTTCCTTGGCCGGACGCCCGGCGCTGCTTGGCGCGCTCGAAGACCTTGCGCAGGTCGGCAACGCCGGAAAAGACAGCCGAGAGTGGCTCAAAGGCCAGATCCGAGACATCGGCCAAGAGCCGGGCGATGGTGGTCTTGCCGCAGCCGGGCGGCCCCCAGAGGACGATGGAGCTGAGCCGCCCTTGCGCCACCATGCGGCCTAGAGGGGCGCCCTCGTCCAAGAGGTGCGCTTGCCCGACCACTTCGGCCAGGCTTTTGGGCCGCAATCTGTCGGCCAGCGGGCGGGGAGCGAGAGAGTCGAACAGCCCCTCCATCGGCCGGGCCTTCCGTCGAGGCCTAGCGGGAGACGTCGATACGGCGCAGCCGGCCGCCGCGCTCGATCACCAGCGCCCAGCTATCCAGCGGCTCGGCCAGGCGCTCTTCCAGCGCATCGGCCGAAACCACCTGCCACTCGTTCAGCTCGCGCAGGATGTCACCCGGGCGGAAGCCGAAGCGGCTTGCGGTCGAGTTGCGCGGCACCTCCAGCACCACGACGCCGTCCCAGATTTCGTCCAAGCCGATGTCTTGCGCGAAGGCCGGCGACAGGTCGCCGATGACAGCGCCGGCTAAGGGCTGATTGCCATCCAGTCGTCGCGGCGTCAGCGGCGGCTCCTCAGGCGGCGCCTCCAGCAGCATCGTCAACGAAACGTTCGCTCCCGCGCGAAAGATTTCGAGCGCGGCCTCTCGGCCGACGCCGACGGTGGCCAGGCGGAAGCGCAGCGCGCGGTCGTCCAGCACGCGGTAACCCTGCACCGTCAAGATGACGTCATCCTCGAGAAGGCCGGACCGCTCGCCAGGCCCGTCGGGAAAGAGCTCCTTCACCACGACGCCGCCCGGCCGGGTCAGGTTCAGCGAGCGGGCAAGGTCTGCCGTCACCGTGGTACCGCGAAAGCCATGCCAGGGCCTGGCCAGCTCGCCGTCGCCCTTGGCCGAGGCGATGACGGTGCGGACCATGTTGGAGGGAATGGCGAAGCCGATTCCAACCGAGCCGCCGCTGCGCGAATAGATGGCTGTGTTGATTCCCACCAGCCGGCCGTTGGTGGTAACCAGCGCCCCACCGGAGTTGCCCGGGTTGATCGCCGCATCGGTCTGGATGAAGAAGCTGTAGTCGGAAACCCCGATCTGGGTGCGCGCCAGGGCCGAGACGATGCCCAAGGTGACGGTCTTGCCCACGCCGAAGGGATTGCCCACTGCCATGACCAGGTCGCCGACCTCCAGGTCGTCGGAATCGCCTAATCGCAGGAAGGGCAGGCTTTGCTCCACCTCGATCTTCAGCACCGCCAGATCGGTCTGCTCGTCGGTCAGGATGACCTCGGCCGGAAACTGGCGCAGATCGGAGAGCGCCACGGTCACGCCGTCCGCCTGGCGGATCACATGAAAGTTGGTGACGATCAGGCCGTCGGCCGAGACCAGAACGCCAGAGCCAAGGGAGGTCTCGGTCGGTTGCGGCCGGCCGAAGCCAGGGCCGAAGTCGCGGCCGAAGAACTCGCGCAGAATGGGATCGTCGAAGAGGGGAGAGCGGGCCGGTTCCGGCGCGGTGGTGTAGACGTTGACGACGGCCGGCGCCACCAGCTTGGCCAGCGGTGCAAAGGTCAGCTGCACCTCGGCCATGGATTCGGGCACCCGGATCTCTCTGGCGTAGCCCGGAGCGATCGGGGCCCACTGCGAAATCGCTACGAGAAGTCCCGCAAACAGGCCTGTCGCCAAGCCGCGTAGGCGGGCGACGGGGTGCTTGCGGGGCGGCACTTCTAAGTCTCTGCGGTCACGCGACCGGCAGGCCGACGTCTTCCTCATCGTCTACTTCCGGCTTGGGTCCGGAATCCAATCCCTTGGCATCGGGATCGCGGTCGACCAGCTCGATCACCGCCATCGGCGCCATGTCGCCGTAACGGAAGCCGGCCTTCAGAACCCGCGTGTAGCCGCCCTGACGGTTGCGGTAGCGCTCGGCCAAGGTGCCGAAGAGCTTACCGGTCAGCGTCGTATCCCGCAGCACCGACAAGGCCTGCCGGCGGGCGTGCAGATCGCCGCGCTTGCCCAGAGTAATCAGCTTGTCCACCACGGAGCGCAGCTCCTTTGCCTTCGGCAAGGTGGTGGAGATCTGCTCGTGCTTCACCAAAGAGGCAGCCATGTTGGCGAAGAGCGCCTTGCGATGGCTCGAAGTACGGTTCAGCTTGCGACCTGATTTGCGATGACGCATGTCTCGGCTCCTTTCCTTCCGTCAGGGCCTCGCGCACGAGACCGATCGAAACGCACCGGTGCCGCGGGTCTTGCCTGAGACCCATGTACACCCAGTGTGGCGAGTCTTCTCTGCTCGCCGACGCGCCGCCCCTCGAAGGACGGCGCTCTCAGCCCTGCTAGTAGGGCTCTTCCAGCTTCTTGGCCATCTCCTCGATATTGTCGGGCGGCCAGCTGGCGATTTCCATGCCGAGGTGCAGGCCCATCTGGCTCAGCACCTCCTTGATCTCGTTCAGCGACTTGCGGCCGAAGTTCGGCGTGCGCAGCATCTCTGCCTCGGTCTTCTGGACCAGATCGCCGATGTAGACGATGTTGTCGTTCTTGAGGCAGTTGGCAGAGCGCACCGAAAGTTCCAGCTCGTCGACCTTGCGCAGGAGGTTGCGGTTGAAAGGCACCTCCGCGCTCTCTTCGCGCACCTCGCGGGTCTGCGGCTCCTCGAAATTGATGAAGAGGCGCAGCTGGTCCTGCAGGATGCGGGCGGCCAAGGCCACGGCGTCCTCCGGCGAGATGGCGCCGTTGGTCTCCAGATCCATGGTCAGCTTGTCGTAGTCGGTGACCTGGCCGACGCGGCTGTTGTCGACCTTGTAGGCGACGTTGCGCACCGGCGAGAAGACGGCGTCCACCGGAATTAGGCCGATCGGCGCATCCTCCGGACGGTTCTGGGCGCTGGGCACGTAGCCTTTGCCGGCCGAGACGGTCATCTCCATGTCCAGCCTCGCGCCGTCATCCAAGGTGCAGATCACCAGACCGGGGTTCATCACCTCTATGTCGTGCGGCGTCTCGATCATCTTGGCGGTCACCTCGCCCGGGCCTTCGGCACGCAGGCGCATGCGCTTGGGGCCCTCGCCGTACATCCTGAGCGCGATCTGCTTGATGTTGAGGACGATGTCGGTCACGTCCTCACGCACGCCCGGGATGGAAGAGAACTCGTGCAGCACGCCGTCGATCTGCACGGCGGTCACGGCCGCCCCCTGCAGCGACGACAGCAGCACGCGGCGCAAGGCGTTCCCGAGGGTCGGCCCAAAGCCGCGCTCCAAGGGCTCGGCAACCACCTTGGCGACACGCTGCGGGTCGCTGCCGGGCTGAACTTCCAGCTTGTTTGGCTTGATGAGCGCGGTCCAGTTGGTCTGCAACACGACAAACCCCTTTGCTAGTTCGGCGTGACGGCCAAATTCCGTCACGCAGCTGAAATATCTAATTCCACAAAACCAATCGGCCGGCCCGGGCCGGCAGCACGCGCGCGCCCTCTCGGCGCACCAGCGCGCTTAGACGCGCCGACGCTTCGGCGGACGGCAACCGTTGTGCGGAATCGGTGTCACGTCCCGGATCGCGGTGATCTGGAAGCCGACCGACTGCAGGGCGCGCAAGGCCGATTCGCGGCCCGAACCCGGTCCCTTCACATTCACCTCGAGCGTGCGCATGCCGTGCTCTTGCGCCTTGCGGCCGGCATCCTCCGCCGCGACCTGGGCGGCGTAGGGCGTGGACTTGCGTGAGCCCTTGAAGCCCTGCGAGCCGGACGATGACCAGGAAATCGCATTGCCCTGGACATCGGTGATGGTGATGGTGGTGTTGTTGAAACTGGCGTTCACATGCGCGACGCCAGAAGTGATGTTCTTCTTCTCGCGACGCTTGACACGCGCCTGCGTTGACTTGGCCATCTGCTCTTGCTTCCCTCAATCCTGTCTTGGGCGCGATCTGCGGCTACTTCTTCCTGCC
>CAXXGD010000052.1:0-432627 GCA_963669385.2 Rhodospirillales bacterium | reverse complement strand
AGCGCGACATAGATCGACAGCATGATCCGCGCTTCCCGGTATATGCGTGGCAGCTCGGCATCGGGAACGAACTGTCGATTGAAGGGCCGCATGTAGCCGAAGGAGTGGCGAATCAGCCAGCCGAAGTTCTTGATCCAAAGATGTGCCGCCGATACATAATACAGATAGCCCAGGAGGGTCCTTGGACTGGGCAGCACGAACTCGGGATCCTTGTCCTTGACCTGGGCATAGGTGTGGTGGCCGGCGTGGTCGTAGCGAAAGTAGATCGGCGGCCAGATCGTAACGAGTCCGCAAAACCACAGCACCGCCTCGTTGATCCAGCGTGTCTTGAAGGCGGTGCCGTGGCTGGTCTCGTGCAAGGGCGCGAAGAGATGGCCCAGCAGAATGCCATGCAACAGCATCGCCGGCCAAAATCCACCAGGCCCCCTGCGCCAGATAGACCAGAAAGCCGCTACCAGCAATGCAAGCAAGCATGGCGCCGAAGTAGATCAAACCAGGAACGTCGCTGCGCTTCGTGAAGGGCTTCAGGTCCTTGCGGGAGATGATTTCGCGCTGGAGCGTCAAGAAACTCGCATTGGCGTCACGGCTCGTCATCGGCGGCTCCCATTGTTGCGCCTGCTGCGGGCAGTCGGCTCGGCTAGCCCAGGCGCTGCCGTAGCTGCTCCGCGACGGGAGGCAAGCGTAACGAACAGGATGATCTTCAGGTCAAAGCAATTGGCTTGATGAATAGCTTCAGGAACGCTTATGTTCTTCCATGCAGCTGAAACAGCTCCAGACCTTCGTCGCCATCGCCGACACCGGCAGCTTTCACGCGGCAGCGGAGAAGATGTGCATCACCCAGGCGGCCGTCAGCATGCAGATGAAGAGCCTCGAAGAGGGCCTGCAGCTGGAGCTTTTCGACCGCTCGGTCCGCCCGCCGCGACTGAGCAACAGTGGGCAGCTGCTGCTGGAACAGGCACGCGAGATCGTCACCTTGTGCGGGCGTCTTCTCGAATCGGCGCCGGTGGCGAGCCAATTGCGAGGCTCGATCAAGCTCGGCACGATCCCCGGCGCGTCCTTCATCTTGCCGGAGACGCTCGACAATCTGCGGGCCGCCTATAGAGAGCTGCAGGTCCAGGTCAGCTCCAATCTCACCGACGACCTCGTCGGTCTGGTCGCGCAAGGCCGACTGGATGCAGCTGTCGTTACCGCGCCGAAGGTCCTGGACGAGCGGCTTGTGAGCCGGCCGATCTTGAGCGAACCCATGCTGGTGCTTGCCTCGCGCGACTGCACCGGCAAGACCGATGCCGACCTGTTGCGCGGGCAGCCCTATATCGGCTTCAACCGAAAGGCCGAAGTCAGCCGCATGATAGAAGAGGAGCTGCGACGACGGCGCATTGTCGTCGACCCGATCATGGAGCTCGACACACTGGACACCTTTCAGATGATGGTGATGCGCGGTCTCGGCGTCGGCATCCTGCCGATGTCGTCGATCCGCGACCGCTTCCTACAGGACTTCTATCTGGTGCCCTTCGGATCGCCGGCGCTGCATCGCCGGGTGGTCATGATTCAGCGGCGCCTACAGCATCGCCAAATCCTGATCGACAGGCTCTACGACGCCTTGAGCGATGTTGCAGGCAATTGGCGCAAGCGCAGCCCGCTGGTCTCGGCTCCCTAGCTCTGGCGTGGCCTGTCGGGCGGCTTGGGCGCGACGAAGGGAAAGCGGGCCCAAGCCCTTGACATGGGTCGGGCTACCTCCGGTGCGCAGGTACTGCTTGGACGCATCCTTTTGCGGCTGGAAGTCCCAGGGCGTCGGCTCGCCGGTCAAAATCACGCGCTGCACGAAGTGGCGCCGCTGCTGGCTGGCGATGACATCGGCCTTAAGAGCGACCGGGTCCCAGCGGGACAGGATCACCCCTTCCATCTCGGCAGCCAGAGCTTGGTGGGCCGGGTCCAAGCAGAGATTGGTTAACTCGTGCGGATCGGCCTCCAGATCGAACAGCATGCCGGGATCCGTTTCGCAATAGACGTACTTGTGTCGACCGCCGCCTTAGGATGAGCGCGGGTGCGAAGGTCCCCTCAGCGGTGAATTCCACCATGACCTCGTTGCTCCCAGCCGTCGCGCTGGCCGCGCAGCAGGGGCAAGAGGCTGCGCCCGTCGATAGGATCGATCGGCGTCGGCGGAGCGGCCTCGCTCGCCAGGTCGAGGAAGGTCGGCAGCAAGTCCAGCAAGGAGACCAGAGAGCTCTCTCGCTCGCCCTTCCTGAAGCCGGGTGCACTGACGATCAGCGGCACCCGGATCGAGCTCTCATAGGGATTGAACTTGTACCACATGCCGCGCTCGCCCAGCATCTCGCCGTGGTCGGCCGTGAAGAGCACGACCGTGTTCTCGGCCAGTCCGCTATCCTCCAGGACACGCAGCAGCCGGCCGACCAGCGCATCGACGTAGCTGCACATGCCATAGTAGGCATGACGCGCATTGCGTACGTCCTCGTCGGTGACGCGATGCTCGTCATTGCGGATCAGATGGTAATAGCGCTGCGACCAGGGATCGCGCTCGGCCAGAGGAATCGCCGGAACGCTCGGCATGTTGATTGCGTCGTGATCGTAGAGATCCCAGTACTCGGGCTGCGTAGTGAAGGGGTTGTGCGGGTGGGTAAAGGAGGCCGCCAGAAAAAAGGGCTGCTCTTTGGAGACGCGCGCATAGTCCCACAGCTTGACCTCGGCCTGATAGCAAACCTCCTCGTCGTAGTCGATCTGCAGCGAGCGATTGGAGATGCCGGCTTCGACCACCGAGCGCATCGACATGCCGGACGGCGGCAGCTGATGGCCTTCGGCCAGCCAATCCGGCGTCCAGCCGAAGTCAGAAGGGTAAATGTCCGTGGTTACCCGCTCTTCAAAGCCATGCAGTTGGTCCGGGCCGACGAAGTGCATCTTGCCAGACAGGCAGGTGCGATAGCCGAGATCGCGCAGATAGTGGGCAAAGGTCGGAATGGCGGCCGGAAACTCGGCGGCATTGTCATAGGCACCGATCTTCGACGGCAGCTGACCAGACATCATCGAGAAGCGGGACGAGGCGCAGATGGGATTGTTGCAGTAGGCATTCTCGAACACCATGCCGGTTCGGGCAAGCCGGTCCAAGTTCGGCGACTTAACCATGAGGTTTCCATAGTGGCCGAGTGCAAAGGGCGTCATTTGGTCGGCTTGGATGAAGAGGATGTTCGGTTGCATCGAAGCGGGCATGGCTTGCCTCCGCTGTTGGGAAACGTCTGTCGGCCTTAAGGTGCGTCGAGAGGCCGGGTTTGGGTGAATGTCCTACAGGTTCTTTGTGACCAGCGCAGCCTCTGGCCCATCGTCGAGACCTTCTAGAGCAGAGTGCGCTCCAGCGCCAGTGCGTGTGACTCACGGCCGGGAGTCGAGGTTTGCGCCAAGGTCATCGGCGCGGGTTTCCTCTTTCCGGCCGGCCCGAACTTGGGGCAGGTCAAGACCACCGGGGCTGAATGTTCCCAGACGCTTTGCAAGAGAGGGGGAACGCCTCTGAGCACAAGCGGACCCCCACGGGCCTCGGGCCGATTGATCGACCCTTCGCAAGACCGTGGCTCAGTCGAAGTAGCCGGCCCGGACGCAAGCGCCGATGAAGTTGCAGATCAGGCGCTCGGCGTGGACCATGGTCATGTCGCCCAGGTCATGGCTGGGAGCGATCTCGACCAGGTCCATGCCCAGGACCCGCCCCTTCTTGACCAGACCATGGATCAGCGTGTGGGTCTGCAGCCAGTCGAGGCCGCCCGGCACCTTGGCCATCACCGCCGGCATGATGGTGGGATCGATGCCGTCGGCGTCGATCGTCAGATAGTAGGGGCCGCCATCGGGAATCCGGTCGAGTACGGCCTGCATCCCGATCTCATGCATTTCGTAGGCCGTGATGATGTCGCTGCCGTAGGCCCTGGCGTCCTCGACTTCGCCACCTCGCGCGCTGCCAATGCCGCGCATGCCGATCTGCACGATAGGGCCGAACCACGCCATCTCTGCGGCCCGGCGGATCGGGCTGGAGTAGCCTTCGGTCTCGCCATTGACCTCATGACGCCAATCCAGATGAGCATCGACATGCACCAGCGTGACGCTGTCGCCGCAGACCTCCAAGGCACGCATCACCGGGATCGGGATGCCGTGGTCGCCGCCCAGCGTGATCAAGGTCGCTCCCGCCTTCAGGATCTTCCGGGCCGCCGCCTCGGCCCGCCGATAGTGTTCGCCATGGTCCGACATGTCGGCCGTCACGTTCCCGCAGTCGACGACCTTGATGTTTCGCTCGTCGAGCAGCGGTCCGCCCAGATCCCAGTCATAGTGATTGCGCGTGTAGGAGGAATGGTGGGAACTCATGCGGAGCGCATCGGGCGCACGGCTCTGGTCGTTGGCCATCGTCGCAGGGGAATAGGGCATCCCGAATGGGATGCCGAGAATGGCGATGTCGGCATCGAGCCGGTCGAGATCGAGCGCCAGGGGAAAGTCCAGAAAGGTCCGCGGCGGCCCGCCGGGCGCCTGGGTTAAAGTTTGGATCGACATGCCCACCTCCTCCATAATGCTTGGCCTCTATCGACAAGGCCGTCTTCTTGCGACGAGCCCCTCGCCAAGCCTGCATCTCCAACCATACCTTCACATCGTCGAGCTGCACGCGCAACACATGCGCCGGCATCCTGGGTTCGCGAGCGCAGCCATGTCGATGCGACCCTCCGAGAACGTCACCGGCCATTTGATCTCTTCGGAGAGATCACCCGGCGTCGAGGCAGCGGGGCCTACTTCGTCTATCGCCCTTGTGTTGCAAGATTGCTTCGGTTTCTATCTCAAAGGCGCGGTCAATCAAGAACTCGATGGCCGAAGACACAAGTGCTATCTTAACGGATGAGCAACTCCGACTGGTATTCTCAGCCCGGGACTGCAGCGGGCAAAGACGAGGGTCAGTCTCAAGAAGGCGACAAGCGGCGCGTAGGCAGATCGGGCGAATAGGGATGACGCAGGTATGAAACAAAAAGAGATACCCTTTCTCTTCATGCGGGGTGGAACGTCGCGCGGCCCCTATTTCAATCGTGCGGATTTGCCTGATGATCCCGACGCGCTCGCGGATGTCCTGACAAGCGTGATCGGCACCGGCCATCCCTTGAACATCGACGGCATCGGCGGGGGGGCCTCGGTCACCAACAAGGTGGCCATGATCTCGCCCTCGAGCGAGCCTGGGAGCGACATCGACTACTTCTTCGCCCAAGTCGATGTGCTCGAGAAGACGATCGATGTCGGGCCAACCTGCGGGAACATACTCTCGGGCGTCGGCCCGGCGGCGATCGAGATGGGGATGATCGCGCCCCGCGACCCGGAGACTCCTGTTCGCATCCGGGCCGTCAATGTGAACGAGCACGTAAACGCGATCGTGCAAACGCCGGGTGGTGTCGTCGAGTACCAGGGTGAGACCGTCATCGACGGCGTGCCCGGATCTGCCGCTCCGGTCCATCTGGTGTTCTTCGACATCGTCGGCGCCTTTTCCGGAGCACTCTTTCCGACCGGCCGACGCATCGACCAGATCGGCGGGCGCCCGATCACCTGTCTGGATCTCGGCGTGGACGTGGTGATTGGCAGAGCCCTCGACTTCGGCTTACGCGGTAACGAGAGCGTCGCGGCGCTCAACAATGAGACCGCACTCCTCGAAGAGATTGAAGAGCTGCGACGGCAGGCCGGCGTGCTGATGGGATTGGGCGACGTGTCGGGCTCTGTGGTGCCCAAGTTTGCACTGGTGCATCCGGCCGAGCAGGGCGGGACGCTGGCCGCACACTACTTCACCCCGAAGAAATGCCATCCCTCCATGGCGGTGACCGGCGCGATTTGCATAGCCGCCGCGGCAATCATCCCGGGCACAGTCGCCGCGAAGGACCACACTGAAGCTCAGAGCCCGAGAAGGGTCGTGATCGAGCACCCCATGGGACACATCGACGTCGAGATCGCTTTCAGCGGCCAGGGTGACGCCATGCGGATCGAGTCCGCGGCCCTCGTCAGGACGGCCCGGCTCTTGGCGAAGGGCAGTGTTTTCTCGTCCCGGGTGCCTGAGGCCAAGAGTGGAAGCAGGCCAAGGAGCCGCCGGCTACGTCGTTCGAAAGGCCTCTATCAAGGCGGATATCGGCGTTTCCACCTCGATGCCGTTGTCCGTGATCACCTCTGCGGTGACACGCAGAAAATGGTCGATGGTGAGCACCTTGGCGCGGCGGTCGCGACGCCAGGTGGCGAGGGACTCGATCCGTGGCAGCCTTTCGCGCAGCGGCTTGACGGCAATGCCCTTCATAAAGTGCAGCCACTCGCTGTCGACATAGAGCGTGACCCCCATTTCCGCCGCCACCAAGCCCATGATCCCATCGCTATGCTCGGCCTCCTGGATGATCCTGGGCTGAAAGCCGCGGCGCCGGCAGATGTCCATGATGATCCGGTGATAGATGCGCCAGGTCTCATAGCGGCCCATGACGAAGTGGTCGCCGGCAAGCTCGGCGACCGAGACGGAGTCCTCGGCGGCGAGCCTGTGGCCAGACGGCAGCACACAGACCAGGCGTTCCTTGCGCACGACGATTTGCTCGAGGTCGCTGTGATCGGCCGGGCCGGTGTGAAAAGCCACGTCCAGCCCGCCGTCCAGCACCCTGTTCAGCATCTCCGGCGTGGGCGAGTCGACCAGAGTCACCTCGACCTCGGGATAGGCAGCCCGGAAGCGGCGCACCGTTTCCGGCAGCAGGCCACTGATGGCGAAGTCGTTGAAGCCGACACGCACCTCGCCGGTCATTCCGCTCTGCACCCGCCGGGCCAGTTCCACTGCTTCGACCAGGCTGTCCAGGATCGCGTTCGAGCGGGCGAGAAAGGCGCGGCCGGCCTCGGTCAAGCGTGTCACCCGGGTGGTCCGCTCGAAGAGAGCAACGCCGCTCTCCTCCTCCAGGTTCTTGATGGTGCGGCTGAGCGCCGGCTGGGCGACGCCCAATCGTTCGGCGGCACGGCGAAAGCTCAATTCCTCGGCAACCGCGCAGAAGGCTCTCAGGTGACGCAGCTCGATCCGCATTGATGCTCCAAAAGCACTAATTCATACCCGATTGATATTTGAGAATACAGGTTACGAGCCCTACTGTGCCACTGCAAATCGTCGCCATAGAGCGGCGAGGACATCGACAACAGGGAACAAGCGCATGACCTGGAATAGAAAACTGCTGTGGGCCGCAGCCGCTCTGGCGCTCGGCACGCAAGGCGCCCTCGCGGACAAGGCCGACGACACGCTTAGAATCGCCTGGGGCGTCGACGGCGTCATGGTCAATGCCGACAACTACTACGGCGCGACACGCTCGGGGATCTGGTTCACCGCCATGGTCTGGGACACGCTGATCTACCGTGACCCCACCAGCGGGGAGTATCTGCCGAACCTGGCAAGCGGCTGGAAATGGATCGACGACACCACCTTGGAACTGACCCTGCGCGAAGGGGTGACCTTCCATAACGGCGAGCCCTTCGACGCCGACGATGTCGTCTACACCTTCAACACGGTCTCGGCGCCGGACAGCGGCGTGAAGTTCCAGCGCATCGTCAACTGGATCGACCATGTGGAGAAGGTGGATCCCTATACCGTGCGCATTCACAGCAAGGGTCCCTTCCCGCAGGCTCTGGAGTTCCTCTCCGGACCGATGCCGGTCTACCCGAACGACTACTATGCCGAGGTCGGCAGCGAGGGCATGTCCAACCAGCCGGTCGGCACCGGGCCCTACAAGGTCGTCAGCATGAAGCCGGGCGAGGAGTACACCCTGGTCCGCAACGAAGACTACGGCTGGGGCGGCCCCAAAGGCACCGCCAAGATCGCCAACGTCGTCGTCCGCGAGATCCCGGACGTGCAGACCCAGGTGGCCGAGCTCATGTCCGGTGGGATTGACGTTACCGCAGACCTCACGCCAGACCTGGTGGCGAGGCTCCAGGGCGTACCGGGCGTTACCGCCGAGATGGCGGAAACCTTGCGGATCTTCTACCTGGGCATGGACGCCTCCGGGCGCACCGCGTCCGACCCCGCCAAGGATCTGAAGGTGCGCCAGGCGATCAGCCATGCGATCAACCGACAGGCGATCATCGACAACCTCATGGGCGGCGCGCCCAGGCTCATCTCCACGCCCTGCCATCCCTTGCAGTTCGGCTGCGACGAGTCGGTCGCTGCGACCTACGACTACGATCCCGAGAAGGCCAAGGCTCTGCTTGCCGAAGCCGGTTATCCCGACGGTTTCACCATCGACCTCTACGCCGAGGCGCCGGCGCACGAGGCCGAAGCCATCATGGGCGACCTGGCCAAGGTCGGCATCGAAGCGAAACTGCACCGGCTGCCGTGGGAGGCCTATCGCGACGCGCAGATGTCCAACAAGGCACCCTTGTGGCTGACGAACTGGGGCTCCTACTCGCTGGCCGACTCTGCCGCCAGCGTCAGCATCTTCTTCAACGGCAGCGAAGACGACTTCGCCCGGGATGCGGAGGTCATGGAGTGGCTGAAGACCGCTGACACCAGCACCGATCCCGCCCTGCGCAAGGAGCTCTACGGCAAGGCCATCGCCCGCATCACCGAGCAAGCCTACATCCTGCCGACCTTCAGCGGCGTGCGCAGCTACGGCTGGAGCTCCGATCTGAATTTCACGCCCTACGCGGACGAAATCCCGCGTTTCTACGAGTACAGCTGGAAATAGCCTGACCAAGACGTGCCGGCGCGCCGACAACCTCGGCGCGCCGCTATCGGGAGTTTCTGTCATGACACCTGAGGGCCCACTGAGCCCCGGGGCGCTGCATCGCGACGCCCTGGTGTGCGATGCCGCCTTGCCTTGGACGCAGTATGGACGAGCGGAGCTACGCGCGCAGACCTTGCCACGCATGATCGAGAACGGCGTGGACCTGGTCTCGCTCACCTTGGCCTCGGATGCGGAGTCCATGATCGATGTGCTCAAGGCCCTGGCCCGCGAGCGCCGCAACTTCCTCTCCCAACCCCAGCGCTATCGCCTGGTGGAGAGCGTGGACGACATCCTGGCAGCCAAGCGTGACGAGCGGCTTGCCGTTTCCTTCAATCTGCAGGGGACCAACGCCTTGGAGGGCAACCTCGATATGGTCGAGGTCTTCTACAAGCTGGGGGTCCGGCACATGCTGCTGGCCTATAACCACAGAAACCGGGTCGGCGACGGCTGCCACGAGCCCGGCAACTGCGGGCTCAGCCTCTTCGGGCGCGAGCTGGTGGCCGAGATGAACCGGGTCGGCATGATCGTCGACTGCAGCCACACCGGCCACCGCACCTCGATGGAGGCCATGGAGGTGTCACAGGCCCCGGTGATCTTTTCCCACTCCAACCCCAGAGCGCTCTGGGAGCACGACCGCAACATCAGCGACGACCTGGCGCGCGCCTGTGCGGCGACCGGCGGCGTCGTGGGCGTGGTCGGCGTCGGCATCTTCATGGGCGAGAACGATTCGGCGACACCGACGATGGTCCGCCAAATCGACCACTACGCCGACCTCATCGGCGCCGAGCACATCGCGCTTGGCCTGGACTTCGTCTATGATGTCGAAGACATGCAGCGCTACATGGCCAATGTGAAGTCGCCGGCAGGCGGCAACTACGACAAGATGACCGCATTTTTTCAACCCGAGCAGCTGCCGGAGCTGACCGAGGCACTGCTTGCCAAGGGCTATTCCGAAAGGGCGGTGCGCGGAATCCTCGGGGAGAACTTCCTCAGGGTTGCGCGGGCCGTCTGGCAGTGATCCGCCGACGCCGGGCATGCTGCAGTTCATCGCCAAGCGGCTGGTCAGTGCCCTCCTGACGCTGCTGCTGGTCTCGGTTCTCACCTTCTCTCTGGCCCACCTGGCAGGCGACCCGGCAATCGCGGTCGCCGGCAAGGAGGCCTCGGCCGAGGACATCGCCCGCATCCGCGCCTACTACGGCTTCGACCGCCCCATCGTCGAGCAGTATCTGGCCTGGTGCGCCAAGGCCGTCACCGGCGACTTCGGCATGTCCTACCACTACCAGCAACCCGTCTCGCTGATGCTTGCCACGCGCCTGCCGATAACGCTTTGGCTTGGCGTCGCCTCTCTCGTCTTCGCCCTCGTCCTCTCTCTGCCCTTGGGCATCCTCGCCGCCATCCGGCGCGGCTCTCTGGTCGACCGCCTCTGTCTCTTCCTTGCCGTGGTGGGTCAGGCGATGCCCACCTTTTGGCTGGCGCTGCTGATGATCGTGTTCTTCTCCCTGACCTTGCAGTGGCTGCCGGTCTCGGGCAACAGCAGCTGGCAGAACTTCGTCATGCCCACCATCGCGCTCGGCTACTTCGCCACGCCGGCGCTGATGCGATTGACCCGGGCCGGCATGATCGATGCGCTGGAGTCCGACTACATTCGCACCGCCTGGGCCAAGGGACTGCGGCCCTTCAGCGTGCTCTTTAAGCATGCGCTGCGCAACGTGATGATCCCCATCGTCTCGGTCTCCGCGGTTCAGCTTGGCGCCATGCTGGCCGGCTCGATCGTGGTCGAGCAGATCTTCGCGCTGCAGGGCATCGGCTGGCTCGGCTACGATGCCACCGTGCGCTCCGACCTGCCGGTGGTCCAGGCCATCACGCTCATCATCGCGGCCTTCTATGTATTCCTCACTCTGGCCGCGGACCTGATCAACGCGGCGCTCGATCCGCGCATTCGGATTGCGTGAGGCGATGGGCGACGACGCAGGCAGAACCGCGGAACTGGTCTCCGCCCGGCGCTTTGCCCGGCGGGCTCGGCGCAACACCAGCGCGCTGGTCGGCGGCGCGATCTTGCTGGCGGTGGTCTTCATCGCGCTCGCCGCGCCGCTGCTGGCACCCTACGACCCCTATGCCCAGGATCTCTCGCGGCGCCTGCTGCCGCCGATCTTCTTTAGCGGCTACGACCCCGACCACCTCCTCGGCACCGACGGATTCGGGCGCGACTACCTCTCCCGCCTCATCTACGGCGCGAGGATCACGCTGCTGATCGGCGTCTCGGTCATGGTGATTTCAGGCCTCATCGGAACCACCTTGGGCCTGCTCGCCGGCTACTACGGCGGCCGCATCGACCAGGTGATCATGTTCGTCATCAACACCCGCCTGGCCTTGCCGGTCTTCCTGGTGGCCATGGCGGTGGTGGTGGTGCTCGGCGCGTCGCTTTGGGGCACCATCATCACGCTGGGGCTCTTCCTATGGGACCGCTTCGCCGTGGTGGTGCGCAGCGCCACCCAGCAGGCGGCCAGTCAGGACTACGTGACCGCTGCCAAGAGCATCGGCTGCACCAACCGCTTCATCCTGCTGAACGAGATCCTGCCCAACGTCATGAACGCCGTGGTGATCGTGGGCACCATAGAGATGGCCTACGCGATCCT
The DNA here is from genome assembly GCA_963669385.2 of Rhodospirillales bacterium. Classification (GTDB taxonomy): domain Bacteria; phylum Pseudomonadota; class Alphaproteobacteria; order Kiloniellales; family JACOMY01; genus JACOMY01. Next base: position 421,247 of record CAXXGD010000052.1, on the reverse strand, counting down.
GCTGGAGGCAGCGCTCTCGTTCCTGGGGTTCGGCGTGCAGGAGCCGACGCCCTCCTGGGGCCTGATGCTGGCGCAAGCCCGCCAGTACCTCTTCTTCGACGCCTGGCTCCTCTACATTCCAGGTGCCGCGCTCTTCCTGGTCGTGCTCGCCATCAACCTCTTCGGCGATGGCCTGAGGGACCTGCTGGGCCTGGGAGAGGAGCCGTGAGCGCCCTCTTGGAAGTGGGCAAGCTGGAGGTCGAGATTCCGACCTCGGCGGGCCTGCTGCGCGCGGTGCGCGGCGTCAGCTTCGCCGTCGAGAAGGGCGAGGTCCTCTGCATCGTCGGCGAGTCGGGCTGCGGCAAGTCCCTGACCTCGCTCGCTCTGATGGGTCTGCTGCCGCGCCGCGCCCGGCGCCGAGCCGAGGTGCTGCGCTTCGCCGGCCAGGATCTCTCCAGTGCCAACCGTGCGCAGCTGAGCAGACTGCGCGGCGAGAGGATCGCGATGATCTTCCAGGATCCCGTGACCTCTCTCAATCCCGTGTTCAAGATCGGCAACCAGCTGATCGAGGTCTACCTGCGTCATCGCGGCGGCTCCAGGGACGCCGCACGAGAGCGCGCCATCGCGCTGCTGGAGACCGTCGGCGTTCCGGCACCGAGGGAACGACTGGATAGCTACCCCCACCAGCTCTCCGGCGGATTGCGGCAGCGGGCGATGATCGCCATGGCGCTGATGTGCGAGCCGGATCTGCTGATCGCCGACGAGCCCACGACCGCCCTCGACGTCACCATCCAGGCCCAGGTCCTGGCGCTGCTGAAACGCCTGCAGCGCCAACTCGGCCTGGCCGTCATCCTCATCACCCACGACCTGGGCGTCGTCGCCCGCATGGCCGACCGGGTGGTCGTCATGTACGCCGGCGAGATCGTCGAGCAGGCCACCGCAGAGGAGCTCTTCGCCCGCCCCTCGCATCCCTACACCCAGGGCTTGATGCGCTGCCTGCCGGGCCAGGGCGGCGCCCAGCGGCTGGGAACGATCCCCGGTGTGGTCCCCGCCATGACCGGCGCCTTCGAAGGCTGCTGCTTCGCCGAGCGCTGTCCCTACGCCGTCGCCGAGTGCCGACAAGGCCGGAAAGAGCTGACGCCGCTGACCTCGACGCACGCCTACCGCTGCTTGCTGTCGGCGGACGCGACCGCGGGCCACTTGCGAGAGTCCGTGGCATGAACCCGGCCATCGAAGCCCGAGACCTGAGGCGCAACTACCGTCTGCGCCGCGGCATCTGGGGCGCCCAGGCGGAGGTCCAGGCGGTCTCTGGCGTCTCCTTCCGGGTCGAGCGCGGCGCGGTGCTGGGCCTCGTGGGAGAGTCCGGATGCGGCAAGTCCACGCTTGCCCGCCTGCTGCTCGGCCTGGAGCCGCCGAGCGCCGGCGAAGCCCTGATCGATGGCCGTCCCGTCGGCGAGATGGACCGCCAAGAGCGGGCACGAAAGATCCAGATCGTGTTTCAGGACCCGAACTCCTCTCTCAACCCGCGCAAGAGCGTGCTGTCGATCCTCACCATGCCGCTACGCGTCCACGCCATCGGCAGCCGGCGCGAGCGCGAAGAGCGCGCGATCGAGATCCTGGACCATGTGGGCCTGCCGCAACGCGTTCTGCACAGCCGTCCCGGCGCTCTCTCCGGCGGCCAACGCCAGCGCGTCGCCATTGCCCGGGCCTTGATCATGCGGCCGGAGATCCTGATCTGCGACGAGCCGACCTCGGCCTTGGACGTCTCCGTGCAGGCCCAGATCCTCAACCTGCTCCAGGACCTGCGCGCCGAGTTCCGCCTGACCTACATTCTGATCTCGCATAACCTCGCGGTGATCGAGCACATGGCCACGCGCGTGGCGGTCATGTACCTGGGGCGCCTGGTGGAGGAGAACGCCGCCGCCGCCCTCTTCGCCACCCCCCGTCATCCCTACACCAAGGCCCTGCTCGACTCCGTGCTCACGCCCGATCCGACAGAGGGCGTACCCGAGACGGAGCTCGGTGCCGGCGCACCAAATCCGATTGATCCGCCGGCGGGCTGCCGTTTCCATCCCCGCTGCCCGGAGGTGATGGCGGCCTGTCCAAGGCTCGACCCACCCTTGGTTCCCTGCAGCGGCGGCCTCGTCGCCTGCCACCTCTACCAGTCAGGCTCCGCAGACGAGGCGGAGCGAAGGAAGGCGAGCGCCCATGCTGAGTGACAAGGAAGCGGATTTCTACCGGGACTTGATCGTCTGGGACGCCCATGCCTGCATGCCACTGGTCCCGGCGCCGGACCTCTCGGCCCTCGAGCGGCACCGCAAGGCGGGCGCCACCTTCGTCCATCTGAACGTCGGCATGGACTACAATCCGCTGGAGCAGATCGTGCGCGTCATTGCCGGCTACCGCAGCTGGCTGGCCCGGCACCCGGAGGGGTTCCTGCTGGCAAGTTCGGTCGACGATATCCGCCGCGCCAAGCAAGCAGGCCGCCTGGCGGTGGCCTTCGATCTGGAGGGCTCGATGATGCTGCAGGACGACCTCGATATGCTGCCGCTCTTCCAACATCTCGGTGTGCGGCAAATGCATCTCGCCTACAATCGCAGCAACGCCATCGCCGGGGGATGCCATGATCGCGATGAGGGGCTGACAGCGCTCGGCCGTCAGGTTGTCCAGCGCATGAACGCGCTGGGCATCATCGTGGATTGCTCTCACATGGGCGCGCGCAGCAGCCTCGATGCGATGGAGGTCTCGACGCGCCCGGTCGTCTTCTCGCACTCCAACGCGAGGTCTCTCAAGGATCACCCGCGAAACATCACCGACGCCCAGATCGAGGCCTGTGCCGCGAGCGATGGCGTGGTCGGGATCTGCGGCATCGGCGTCTTCTTAGGCGACGACGACATCTCCACCGACCTGCTGCTGCGCCACATCGACTATGTTGCCGAGCGGGTCGGGGCGCGCCACGTCGGCCTCGGCCTCGACTACGTCTTCGACCAAAGCCACGACGAGATTCCCGCGGGCGAGGATCGCGACTACTGGTACCCCAAGACGCAGACCTATGATCTGCAAGGCATGCGCATCAAGCCGCCGGAGCACCTGCCGGAGATCGCCGCGGCACTGCTGGCGCGCGGCTATGGTCGCGACGAGGTCCGCGGCATCATGGGCGGCAATTTCCTGCGGGTTGCCGAAGCCACGTGGACCGGCGCGGCGGACCCGGCATAGAGACGCCGGAGATCACCTCTCAGTTTGAACCGCGCCGAACTTGCCGGAGGCTCCGAAACTTGAGTGGGTAGAGCGATGATCGGCAAGCATGGAACGAGACGTTCGCCGGAGGCCCGCTGTTAAGTGGTGCGGATGGCTTCCTCGATTCACGAGGCGCCTCGGCGCACTATGTCTTTGAATTGCTTAGAAAATTCTGGAGCGGGCGATGAGATTCGAACTCACGACCCCAACCTTGGCAAGGTTGTGCTCTACCCCTGAGCTACGCCCGCGGCTCCAGTCGAGAGGTCGCGGTGATAGCGGAGTGGATGCGGCTTTGCAAGAGCTTCCTTTGCATGTCTCGAAGGCTTGCCGTTTGCGCCGCGGCGCCAGGCTATTGAAAGGGCGGGCCGATTCACGCAACGCTTGGCACTCAAGCGTTGCGATCGGACCATTTGGTCCGGGCGGCCCAGCGGCTGGCTGCGGCGCGGTGCGAAAGGAGGCCGGCGATGGCAACGGAAGAAGGCGGTGACGAGGGCCCTGCCCTCTTGGCAGACGGCAATCCGCCGGCGACGCCTGAGGCGCTCTTCCGGCGCTTCGACGAGCTGAGCATCGCTTGGCGCAGCGTCTCGCATTCGCCGCTCTTCACCGTGGCGCAATCCAAGGAGTTGCGCGGCAGCCTGCCGGGCCATCACGTCAAGAACCTCTTCCTGCGCAACAAGAAGGGGGCCATGTGGCTGGTCACCTGCCTCGAAGACCGCGAGGTCGATCTGAAACGTCTGGCCGAAGCGCTGAACGGCGGTCGCTTTTCCTTCGGCAGCGCCCGGCGCCTGATGGACCATCTGGGCATCAAGCCGGGCGCGGTGACACCCTTTGCCGTGATCAACGACAAGGCGGGAGAGGTCATGATGGTCCTGGATTCCGCCCTGAGCGACGGCCAGCCGGTCAATGCGCACCCATTGGTCAATGACCAGACCACCACGATCGGCGGCCACGATCTGCTCCGCTTCCTGGAGGCTGAGGCTCACGCCCCGCGCCTGCTGGACTTCTCGACGCTCTAGCGGCAGCAAGCGCCCTTGCCCTGCGCTCCGGAAGCGTCCATCTAACCATCTGACCACGAAACGCAGGCGCCCCTCGGGGGCAGCCAACGACCAAGAGGGGGATGGACCCAAACCATGGAACTCATGATCGGCGAGGGACAGACGGGCGGCGATGCCGGTCAAGTGATCAAGGACGCGACGACCGCCAGCTTCGCGCAGGACGTCATCGAAGCCTCGATGCAGAAGCCGGTGATCGTCGACTTCTGGGCGCCCTGGTGCGGCCCTTGCAAGCAGTTGACCCCGACCTTGGAGAAGGTGGTGACCCAGGCCCGCGGCGCAGTCCAGCTGGTCAAGGTCAACATCGACGAGAACCAAAGCCTGGCCCAGCAACTGCGCATCCAGTCGATCCCGACCATCTACGCCTTCTTCCAGGGCCGGCCGGTCGACGGCTTTCAGGGCGCGCTCCAGGAAAGCGAAATCAAGACCTTCGTCGATCGCCTGATCGAAATGGGTGGCGGCGCAGGCGGCGACAATCCCGTCGAGGCGGCCTTGGAGGAAGCCGAGGAGGCGCTCGCCGGGGGCGATGGTGCCAGTGCTGCGGCCATCTTCAGTCAGGTGCTGCAGCACGAAGCCGACAACGTGAAGGCACTTGCCGGCCTCCTAAGGGCGCTGATCGCCATGGGCAAGGCCGAGGATGCCAAAGAGCACTTCGACGCCTTGACCGACGAGGTTCAGTCCAAGCCGGAACTGGCCGCCGTCAAGGCGCAGCTGGACCTGCTTGCCGAGAGCTCGGCGGCCTCCGGCCAGATCCCCGAGCTGTTGGAGAAGATCGCCCACGACCCGGCAGATCACCAGGCACGCTTCGACCTGGCACAGGCGCTCTACGGCGCCGGCAAGAAGGAAGCGGCAGCGGACGAGCTCTTGGAGATCGTGAAGCGGGAGCGCGATTGGAACGAGGACGCGGCCCGCAAGCAACTGCTCAAGTACTTCGAGGCTTGGGGACCGAGCGACCCCCTGACCCTGGAGTCGCGCCGCAAGCTCTCGTCGTTGCTTTTCTCCTGAGCCGGCACATTTGAAGACCTCAGGGGCAACCACAGGAGGGGTGATGGCCCGCACGGCTTTCGATCCTGACTACCACTCGCTGCCCGCGGTCTTGCCAATCTTTCCGCTGCCGGGCTGCCTGCTGCTGCCGGGCGGGCGCCTGCCGCTCAATATCTTCGAGCCGCGCTATCTGGCGATGACGGCGGACGCGCTTAAGGGAGAGCGCATCATCGGCATGCTGCAGCCGCGCGACAGCACCACGGCGCTCGGCGCACCGGAGGTCTTCGAGTTGGGCTGCGCCGGGCGCATCACGGCTTTTTCCGAGACCGACGACGGGCGCTATCTCATCACCTTGACGGGCCTTGCACGCTTTCGGGTGGGGGACGAACTGCCGCTCGCGGCAGGAGGCTACCGCCTGGTCAGAGCCAACTTCGACGGCTTTCACGACGACTTGGCGGAGCAGGAGGCGGACATCGACCGCGAGAGCCTGCTGGCCACCTTGCGCCTCTTCTTCGAACGCCATGGCATCAAGGGCGACTGGGAGACCATCGAGAAGACCAGCAACGAGCGGCTGATAACCTCGCTGGCGATGCTTTGTCCCTTCTCGCCCGGCGAGAAGCAGGCGCTTCTGGAAGCACCCGGCCTGGCCGAACGCGCAGCCTCGATGATCACCATGCTGCAATTGGCAGCCTACGAAGACCAAAGCGACAGCCCGACGGCGCGGCATTGAACGAGGAAGCAGAGATGGCCATCGACCGAAAGCTGCTGGAGATCCTGGTCTGCCCGCAAACCAAAGGGCCCTTGGAGTACGATGCGGACCGCCAAGAGTTGATCAGCCGCAAGGCCAAGCTGGCCTATCCGATCCGCGACGGCATCCCCATCATGCTGCCCGACGAGGCGCGCGCCCTCGATGAATGAGACGCCCTATGGTATCCGCCACCGGGCGAGCGAGCTGCGCTACGTCAAGGCGGAAAAGCGGCTGCACGTCACCTTCGAAGACGGCGAGAGCTTCGCCCTTCCCGCAGAATACCTTCGGGTCGAGAGCCCATCGGCCGAGGTGCAGGGTCACGGGCCCAGCCAAAAGCAGACCATTGCCGGCCGCCGGCATGTCGGCATAACCGGGATCGAGCCGGTCGGCAGCTATGCCGTACGCATCGTCTTCGACGATCTGCACGACACCGGGCTCTACACCTGGGACTACCTGCGCAAGCTGGGCGACGAGCAGGATCAACTCTGGGCCGATTATCTGGACGCGCTGAAGGCCAAGGGGCTCAGTCGCGAGCCTTGACAATCAGGACTTGGGATACACCTGGCGTACGCCGGTGATGGTGGTCTCGGCGAAGAGGCCTGCCTTGGCATAGGGATCGCCGGCGGCGAAGGACTCCGCGGCGGCACGGTCTTCGAGGTCCAAGACCAGCAGGCTGCCGATCGGGGTTTCGCCGTCGTCTGCCAGCAGCGGGCCGGCAAAGACCATCTTGTCCGCGAAGCGCTCGAGATAGGGAAGGTGGTCAGCCCGCGTGGCTTGGCGCAGATGCAGATGGTCGGCCTTGTCGCGGCAATAGATGGCGAAGAGCATGCGGGCGTTCCCCTAGCTGATATGGTTGCCGGCTTGGTGTCCGTTGCCGGGCGAAGCGGGTCAAGCCACCTCGTCGCGAAAGGGCCTGGAAAGCAGTCGGTCCACGGCGGCATCAATAGAGAGATCGCCCGCCAGCACCGCCGCCACGGCGGCACAGATCGGCAGCTCCAGTTCATGGCGCTCGGCGAGCGGCAGCAGCGCCGCGGCCGTCGCCGCGCCTTCGACCAGGGCGCCGCCGGTCTCCTGACCGCGGCCCAGCGCCAGGCCGTGGCTGTAGTTGCGCGACTTGGCCGAGGTGCCCGTCAGGATCAGGTCACCCAGCCCGGCCAGTCCCATCAAGGTCTCGGGCTCGGCCCCCAGATGGCGGCCCAACCGGGCCATTTCCGCCAAGCCTCGGGTCAAGAGCGCGGCACGGGCGTTTTCGCCGAAGCCGCGTCCGGCGACGATACCCGAGGCCAGGCCGATGACGTTCTTGATCGCCCCGCCCAGCAGCGCACCAGTGACGTCGTGGCTGAGATAGGGGCGGAAGGTGGGGGAACCGATGGCCGCCCGCAAGGCCTCGCCCAGGTTGCGGGTCGGTGCCGCCAGACTGATGGCCGCCGGCAGACCGCGCGCAACCTCGTCGGCAAAGGTCGGGCCGGAGAGGACCGCCACCGGACGACCTGGCAAAGTGGCCCCGGCGACGGCATCGAGCAGCAAGCCGCTGCCGCGCTCGATCCCCTTTGCGCAAATGACGAGCGGAATACCTGGCGGTGCAAATTCGGCAAGTCCTTCCAGGCTGCCGCGCAGGCTTTGCGCAGGAATCACCAAGAGCCAGGCCTCAGCCTCGCGCAGACCGGCCCGCTCCGCAGTGATCTCGAGGTCAGGGGGCAAGGCGATGCCCGGCAAGCGCGCGGCGTTCTCCCCTGTTTGCCCGCATACGCTCGGCCTGTGCTGCGTCTCGCGCCCAAAGCAGCGTGCGGCTGCCGGCCCGCGACGCCGCGATCGCCAGCGCCGTCCCCCAGGCGCCGGCACCCAAGACAGCGATGCGCTCGATCTTCATGGCCGCCCTCCGCTAGTCAGCTCTTCCAAGGGCCAGCGCGGCCTGGCCGGCGTGTCCAGCGGGCTGGCGAGGCCCAAGCGCAGCCGCTCCAGACCCGCCCAGGCGATCATGGCTGCATTGTCGGTGCAGAGCGCCGGCGGCGGCGCCACGAGCCGGGAGCCGGCCGCAGCTGCCGTCTCGCTCAAGCGCTGGCGCAGAACCGCGTTGGCGGCAACACCGCCCGCGACCACCAGAGGCCCGGCTTGCCCGCTCTCCTCGCGGAAGCGCTCAAGCGCCCGGCGGGCCCGATCCTCCAGCACATCGGCAACGGCCGCCTGAAATGACGCCGCGAGATCGCCACGCCCCTGGCGATCGTCAGCCGCCAGCAATTCGGCCTGCCGCCTGACCGCCGTCTTCAATCCGGCGAAAGAGAAATCCAGGTTGCGGCGGCCCAGCAAGGGACGGGGCAGAGAGAAGCGCCGCGGATCGCCGCCGCGGGCTGCGCGCTCGACCGCCGGCCCACCGGGAAAGCCCAGGCCCAGGAGCTTCGCGGTCTTGTCGAAAGCTTCACCGACCGCATCGTCCAAAGTCGTGCCATAGCGACGATAGCGGCCAACGCCATCAACCGCGACCAGCTGACAGTGCCCACCCGACACCAAGAGCAAGAGGTAGGGGAACTCCTGCCCGTCGGTCAGGCGGACCGTAAGCGCATGCCCTTCGAGATGGTTCACCGCCACATAGGGCAAATCGCGCGCCGCGGCCAAGGCCTTGGCCATCACCGCGCCGACGAAAACTCCGCCGATCAAGCCCGGGCCGCTGGTCGCGGCGATACCGTCCAGGTCGGCCATGTCGAGCCCGGCCTCGTCCAACGCTTGGCCAATCATCGGCGAGAGCTGCTCTAGATGCGCACGCGCTGCGATCTCAGGCACCACGCCGCCAAAAGGCCGATGAGCGGCAATCTGCGACAGCACCAGATTGGCCCGCAGCTGTCGCCGATCGTCGACGATGGCGACCGCGGTCTCGTCGCAAGAGGTCTCGATACCCAACACCAGCACGATAACTGCCTTTCGCCAGAGCCTACACCTGGGCGGACAAGCCGCTGCCAATCCCCTTGTCAGCAAAGCCGCTTGCACGGCAAGTCTTACAGCTATGCAGACAGGGATCGCGATCCAAGAGCGCATAAGTGAAAACGGCGCCGCCAAGCCGCGGTTGCGGCTGGGCACCCGCGGCAGCCCGCTGGCGCTGGCACAAGCTGAGGAGACAGCAGAGCGATTGCGCGCCGCCTGGCCGCAACTCGCCGAAGACGGCGCGATCGAGATCGTCGTAGTGCGGACAACCGGCGACCGGGTGCGCGACCGGCCGCTGGCCGAGATCGGCGGCAAGGCCCTTTTCGCCAAGGAGATCGAGGCGGCCTTGCTGGCGGGCGAGATCGACCTGGCGGTGCACTCTCTAAAGGATCTGCCCAGCCAGTTGCCCGACCAGTTCGCACTGGCTGCCGTGCTGCCGCGAGAGGACCCGCGCGACACTCTGGTTCAGGCCGACGGCCGAGGTGACTTGGCGAGCCTGCCTCAAGGCAGCGTCGTCGGCACCTGCTCGCCCCGGCGGGAGGCCCAGTTGCTGATGCGCCGGCCCGATCTCAGCATCGTGCAGCTGCGCGGCAACGTCGGCACGCGGTTGGCCAAGCTGCGCGAGGGCGAGATGGCCGCGACCTTGCTGGCACAGGCCGGACTCAACCGCATGGGTCTGACCGACTTGGGCCGGCCCCTGGCCACCGCCGACTTCCTGCCGGCGGCGACCCAAGGCGCCATCGGTCTGGAGATCCGACGGGATGACGAGGCTAGGCGCGCGCTCTTGGCTAGGCTCAATCATCGGGTGAGCTGGCAGCGCGCCCAGGCAGAGCGGGCCTGCCTCGCCGCACTGGATGCCAGCTGCTACACGCCGATCGCAGCCCTGGCAGAGATTTCGGGCGAGCGGTTGACCTTGGAGGCCCTCTTCCTGCTGCCGGATGGCAGCCAACCCCTCGGGCGCCAGTTCGAGGGGTTGGCGAGCGAAGCGGAAGCGCTGGGCCGCAGCCTGGGCGAGGCGCTGCTGCGGGACGCCAGCCCGGCCCACCTGGCACTCCTGGAAGACTAGCTCGGGGCTGCATGCGTCTGCTCGTCACACGGCCGGAACCCGAGGCAACGGCCTTTGCAGAGAAGCTGCGGCAGGCAGGACATAGCGCCATCGTCGCCCCGTTCCTGCAGATCGAAGGCTGCGCACCCGCCAAGGAAGCGCTTTTCCAGGAGAGCGATGCCATCGTGCTCACCTCCGCCCGCGCGCTGGCCTATCTGGACGCGCCGGCGTGGGCCAAAGAGCGGCCGCTCTTCGCGGTCGGCCATGCAACTGCGGCCGCGGCCCGCTCTGCCGGCTTCCGACAGGTCGTGGACGCCGGCCGCAACGCCGTGGCCTTGGCCGCGATCCTGCGCCGCCGGCTGGCCGCCGGCAGCAGGCTCCTGCATCCTTCCGGCCAGGCCCTGGCACGCGATCTGGCCGAGCTGCTCGCCGGCAGCGACATCGCCGTCCGGCGCGTCGTGGTCTACCGCGCCTCAATCGTCGAAGAGATGCCCTCTGCGGCCATGGACGTGCTTCAAGTGGGTCACTTGGACGGGGCGACCTTTTTTTCTCCCAGGACCGCAAAGACCTTTGTTAGGCTCGCCAAGAAATCGGGGCTTGAGGCGACGATGCGACCCCTACTGGCCTTTTGTCTCAGCCCTGCCGTCGCGGTTGGGCTAGCCGACAGCAGCTGGCAGCGGGTATGTGTTGCTACGCAACCGGATGGTCCCGGTCTGCTGCAGGCGATTGAATCACAATCCTGCGGAGGAGGCAGGACATGAGCGACAGCAAACCGGGCCGAAAAAGCCGCCGCAAGCCGCGCAGCACCACCGCGAGCCGCGCCACCACTGCGAGCCGCAGAAAGCCGGCAGGCAGCGGCGCAACGGCGGACAAGACGGAGGAAGACGCGGCAGCAGCTAAGGCGGACTCCCCCTACGACAAGGCGGTCGAGAGTTCTTTGCCGATCATCGACGCAGAAGCCGCGCCGGCCGACGAAACAGCGCAGAGCCCTGCGGCAGCCAAGCCCGAGGAGGAGCGACGCCAAGCCCGGCGAGGCGGCAGCAACAGCCGAGAGCGGGCAGACCGAAGCCAAGGAGGAGACACCTGCCGAGGCCCAGAAGAAGCAGGAAGAAGCTGCCGAGGCCGCGGAGAAGGAAGCGGAAGCCGCCGAGACCGAGAAGAAGCAGGAAGAAGCCGCCGAGGCCGCGGAGAAGGAAGCGGAAGCCGCCGAGACCAAGACGGCGGAGGATGCTGCCAGCCAGGACCCGTCAGCAGGCGACAGTCTGGCCAGCGCGACCGCGGCCGACACGCTGGCAGAAACAACTGCCGAAGACGCGAAGACCGACGAGCCCGAAGCTGAGGGCGGTGACGGAGCTCCGCCGCGCAACGGCGACGATTCGGGATCGGGCGGAGGCGGCGACGGCCCGCAAGATCCGACCTCTCCCCCGCCACCACCTCCCGGCGTCAGCCGCCGCAGCGGCCTCTTGAAAGGGGTTGCCTTGGGCGGCGTCCTGGTCGTGGCGGGCTATGTGCTGGCGGTCGGCACCAGTGACCTCTGGCTGGGCAAGGTGGTGACGCCCGAGTCCTGGGGCGACCTCACGCAGCGGGTGGACCAGGCCGCCAAGGCCTCGGACGCGGCAAGCAAGGCTGCCACCTCGGCGGTGGATCAGGCCAAGACCTTGACCGAGCGGGTGGACAAGCTGGCCACGCGCGAGACCCCTGAGCCCGCCAGCACCGCCAAGCAAGACGCGGCAATCCAGAAGCTCGAGCAAGCCAGCGGCCAGCAGGCCAAGCAGATCGACGGACTAACCAAGCAGCTGGACGAGCTGGCCAAGCGACCGAGCGGCGGCGGCGCCTCCAGCGAGGCTTTGGGGAAACTGCAGGCGGCGCTGGATGCCGCGGAAAAGGCGCGCAGTGCGCTGGCGCAGCGCATCAACGGCGCGCTTTCGGCGCAGCAGGCTTCGGCGAAGAAGCTGGGTGAGGCGATCAGCGGCGCCGGGGCGTCGATCGACGACGTCAAGAAGAGCTTGGCCGCCCTGCAGGACGAGGTCGGCAAGCAGGGCGAATCGCAAAAGGCACTGGCGGGCATCACGCAGCGTGTGACCACCCTGGAGAGCGCGCAGGCGGCTGCTGCCGGCATGCGCAAGGAGATCGAAGGCCTGCGCGCCGCCGTCTCCAAGCTCGAGACCGACATGGGCACCTTGATCCGCCGCCTGACCAGCGATCCCAAGGCCCTGGAGGACGCGGTCAACGCCTTGAAGGATCAGACCGCCAAGCTGGAAAGCAGCGTAGCGGCGCTCGGCACCAAGCTGGACGACGAGACCAAGGCGCTGAACGGCCAGTTCGAAGCACTCGGCAAGCACCTGGGCACGGTCTCCACCTCGCTGGACGACGCCAAAAAGGGCCTCGATGGCACCACCGCCGGGTTGGATCAGGCCAAGCAGCAGCTGCAGGGACTGGACGGAAAGGTCGCTGGGCTAGAGAAAATCGCCCCCGAAATTCAGCAAAACCTCAACGGCTTGAAGGGCGACCTTGGCAAGCAAGGCGAAGAACTCGGCAAGCTGTCGGATGAGCTCAGCAGCTTTGCCGCAGCGCAGAAAGAGCGAATCGAGACCGCGATCTCTGATGCATTGGCCAAGGACATGCGCCCGCGTGCGGCTGCCCTGGCCCTCGCATCGGCCGCGCTGGGCGATGCGGTGCAGCGCGGCGGCTCCTTCGCCGCAGAGTTCGAGGCCGTCGAGAAGCTCGCCGGCCAGGCACCGGAGCTGCAACAGGACCTGGCGAGCTTGAAGCCCCTGGCACAAGCGGGCGTGTCCTCGCGCAGCGGACTGATCAGCAGCTTCCGCGCACAGATCCCCAAGATCCTCGGTGCGGCAGCCGGCGAAAATCAGGAGAGCGGCGACCTCTTGGACGAGGCTTGGGGCACCATCTCGAACATGGTCGAGGTACGCCCGGTGGGCGAGGTCGCCGGCGACACGCCGGCCGAGATCGTCGCCCGCGCCGAACAGCGCCTGCTCGCCGGCAATCTAAGCGAGGCCGTAGCCGAGGTCGCCAGCCTCAAGGGCGCAGGCGCGACCGCCGCGGCGCCCTGGCTCACCGAGGCCCGCGCCCGTATCCTGGCGCTGCAGGCAGCAGAGCGGTTGCAACAGACCGCGCTTGCCAGCCTGGCCGCAGAACAAAAGTAACCGGCTAGGCTGGACCAATGGTGCTGCGCTTCATCCTCTTCCTCATCGTCCTCGTGGCCTTGGCTCTGGCGGCCCAGTGGGTTGCCGAGCGGCCGGGCACCGTCGACATCGTCTGGCTGGGCTACACCATCAATATCTCGATGCAGAACCTCTTGGCGCTGTTGGCTCTGCTGGTTTTGGCCTACACGGCCGTCGTTCTCATTCTGCGCAAGCTGGTCGTAAGCCCGCGTCAGATCAAAGAAGGCCTGCGCAATCGGCGGCGCCGGCGCGGCTATCGGGCGCTGACCCAGGGCATGGTGGCCGTTGCGGCCGGCGATCCGGAGGAGTCGCGCAAGTGGGCCAAGCGGGCCGACAACCTCTTGGAAGATCCGCCTTTGACCTTGCTGCTGTCGGCCCAATCGGCGCAGCTCGACGGCGACGAAGAGGCGGCCAGGCGCTACTTCCAGATCATGCTGGAGGAGCCGGAGACCCGTTTCCTCGGACTGCGCGGCCTGGTGCAGATCTCGCTTCGGCGCGGCGACGAGGAAGCCGCGCTGGACCACGTCAAAGAGGCCTACAGCATTCGGCCGGAAACGCCCTGGGTGCTTGACGCGCTGTTCGATCTGGCGGAGCGCAGAGGCCGGCTGGAAGAGGCCGTGCGCGCCCTGGACGAGGCTCGCCGGCGCAAGGCCTTGCCGCGCGCCGACGTCGATCGCCGCCGGGCGGTCTTGATGTTCGAGGAGGCCAAGGCCGCGCAGAAAAGCGATGAGCCGGCCAAAGCCGCCGATCATGCCAAGCGGGCCCTGAAACTGGCGCCCGATCTGGTCCCGGCCGTCGTGCTCTTGAGCGACGCCTATGTCGCCTCCAAGCGCAACCGTGACGCCGAGCGGGCGCTGCGCCGCGCTTGGGCGGTGGCGCCGCACCCCGAGCTCTTCAAGGCCTGGAAGCGGACCCGGCCCGGTGCCGAGCAGCCGCAAGACCGCCAGAAGGCGCTGTTGCGCCTGATCTCCGGCCAGCCGGAGCATGTAGAGAGCCGCCTGGCCCTGGCCGAGTCCGCACTGGAAAGCGGCGACTGGGCCGAGGCGCGCAACGAGTTGCAGGCGGCCGAGGACAAGGCCGCCGACGCGCGCGTCGCCGAGCTGCTGGCCCGGCTGGAGCAGGCCGAGCATGGCGACGACGCCGCTGCCCGCTCGTGGCTGGAGACCGCCGCCGGCCGCCCGGCAGCGCCTTCCTGGGGCTGCAAGGTCTGCCGCCACGAGGCCGAGGCCTGGACCCCGCGCTGCACCGCCTGCGGCTCTTTCGACAGCCTCTTCTGGCGCGCCGGACAACCCCTGCCCGGCAGCGGCGTCGCCCTCTCGCCGCAGCAGGATGACGAGACGGGCTCGCTGTTCGCCCCGGTGATCGCCGCGGATGCCAAGGCCGAGGAAGACGCGCGACGCCCGGCGGATAGGGCCGAGCCCGAGAAGGCCGAGCAGCCGGCACCGCCAAACGGCGAGGCGAAGGAGGCAGCACAGTCCGAGGGCGAGACCTTGACGCCGGAAGAAGCGGCACGGCGCGGCTTATGAGGGGGGAGATCTCAAACCGCCATGGCGATAGGCAGCACCCGCACGCTTGATTGGCGGGCCTGTCGAGGGGCTCTTCTGGTGCTGGCGCTTGCCTGGCTCACTGCCTGCACGACGGTCCTCACCCGCAACCCCATACCTGAAGACCAGATCGAGGTGGCCGCTCCCTACGGCATAAGGGGCGTGTTCATCCGCGCCTGGGGCGACTCGATTGATGACGAAGGCATCGAGCGCGTCCTTGAGAACCGGGCAGCGCGACTGCGCGAAATCTATGCAGACGAGATTGCGGCCGGCGGCCCGATCCCAGAAATCAGTCTTGCGCTGTCGGGAGGCGGCCCGGACGGCGCCTTTGGCGCCGGGATCCTGAACGGATGGGCCAAACGCGGCGACCGGCCTGAGTTCACCGTCGTGACCGGTATCAGCACCGGCGCGATCGTTGCCCTCTTCGCCTTTCTCGGACCCGACTACGACGAGGCGCTGACAGAGGTCTACACCACCTACACCACCGATGACTTCCTCACGCCGACATTCTTCTCGGCGCTTACCGGCGGGTCTGCGGCGTCGGATACCAGGCGTTATCGACGCCTGATCGAGCGCTACATCGACGACGCCTTGGTCGCCCAACTGGGCGAGGAGTATCGGCGCGGACGTGTCCTTCTGATCGGTACCACGAACCTCGATGCCGCCCGGCCGGTGGTCTGGAATGTCGCGGCGATCGCCGCCAGCGGCCATCCGAACGCGAAGACGCTGATACAGGACATCATCCAGGCCTCCTCGGCGGTGCCGGCCGCCTTCCCGCCGGTCCTGGTTCCGGTCGAGACCCCTGACGGCAGGCGTCATGACGAGATGCACGTCGACGGCGGCGCCACGCAGCAAGTCATGCTCTTCAGCCCGGAGTTCCCGATCAGGCGGATCGACGAGGCGCTCGGGGTCCGGTTCGATCGGACCCTCTACGTCATCATGAACAACAAGCTGAAGCGCGCCTACAACCCGGTAAACCCGCGCATCATCTCCATCGCCGGCCGGGCGGTCAGCACCCTGATCGGCGGCTCCGGAACCGGAGATATCTACAAAATCTACGCCATCGCCCTGCGCGACGGGATCGACTTGGAAGTGGTCTCCATTCCGCCCGAGTTTGACATGGAGCCGGAAGAGCTGTTCGATCCGGTCTATATGCGCAGGCTCTATGACCTGGGCTACGAGATGGGCCTGGCCGGCGATTTCTGGCAGCCGCGGCCGCCGGACTTTCGGCCCTGGCCGGCAACCAAGTAGGCGAGAGCGTACAGCACTAGAACCGCGTGCCGCCGGCATTCGGCGGCTTTCGCCGACCCTTGTCCAATTGAGGAGTGTCTAGAGACATGCTGCTAAAGATCCCGGGACTCATCAGCGGCGAGCAAGCAGCCCAACTGCGCGCCCAGGTCGCCGCCGCTCCGCTCCGCTCGGGCCGCGAGACCGGTAGTGCAGAGCTGAAGGACAATCTTCAGGTCGGCGCCAGCGACCCGGCGTTAGGGCCGGCCACGCAGGCGATCATGACCGCGCTCGCGCAGAACGTAGATTTCAACGTCTTCGCCCTGCCCAAGACCTACAACCTCATGTTCAACCGCTATGACGCGGGCATGTTCTACAAGGCGCATATGGACCAGAGCCTGATGTATGTCGGCACGCCAAACATGATGCGCACCGATCTTTCCTTCACCGTCTTCCTGACCGAGCCCAGGGACTATGAGGGCGGTGAGTTTCGCGTGCAGACGCCCTTCGGCGATCAGATCTTCAAGGAGCCCGCCGGCACCTTGATCTGCTATCCCTCGGATATGTTGCATGGGGTGGAGCCGGTGCGCGCAGGCAGCCGCATCTCGGCCGTCGGCTGGATCCATTCCCTGATCCCGGACCCCAAGCAGCGGGAGTTCTTCAACGCCTTCGACAGCCTCGGCCACGACGTTCTGGCAGCCGTGCCGGAGGCCGAGCTCTTCCGTGACCGCTTTGCCCGTCTGCGCGACAATCTGCTCAGAGCCTGGTGCAGGATCTAGCCGGCGTCCCTATCTGACAATTGACGCCGCGAAGAGGCTCGACTAGGGTCCCGCGTCCTGGCGGTCACCGCCCGCACAGCCGGTGTAGCTCAGTGGTAGAGCAGGGCTTTCGTAAAGCCAAGGTCGGGAGTTCAAATCTCTCCACCGGCACCAGCCTTCGCAGCCAGTCGTGCGAAGCGAGGCAGGCTCAGAAGGCGGACGCTCCGCTGCTACGGCTCGGCAGGCCAGCCAAGTTTGTCCTTTTTCTCTGCGGCGGTGCTGGAGGGTTCTCCTTTCGACTCAGTCCCAGAGAAGCCCCTATCGCTGCAAGACCGCAGCGAAATTGGCCCGAACATCCTAGACGAGCATTGGCGAGAGCTAGCCTGGCACCCGCCAGCTTGCGCGTTGCCGATATGGGATTGCCGACGATCGGGTAGCTGGCCTTGAGTCGTGCAACCTCACCAGCGCCGCAGGTCACGTCATGCCGCCTCAAGACAAAGCCAGATCGGTCGACGACATCAAGACCTACGTCAGCGAGCGTGGCCTGTCGCATATCAAGATCGGGCTGGTCGATCTGGACGGGGTGATCCGCGGCAAGTACATGTCGCGCGAGAAGTTCCTCTCGTCTTTGGAAAAGGGCCTCTCCTTCTGCAAGGTGGTGTTCGCTTGGGACTGCAACGACCAGCTCTACGACGCCGCCTACACGGGCTGGCACAACGGCTTTCCGGATGACGACCTGCGGATCGTACCGGAAACCATGCGCCAGCTGCCGCAGGAATCCACGCTCTTCTTTCTTTGCGACTTCACCGGAGAGGGAGCCAAGCTCTGCCCAAGGAACCTGGCGAGCCGCGTCCTGGCCCGTGCGGCGGAAGCAGGTGTCGCGGTCTATTCGGGCTTCGAGTATGAGTTCTTCGGGTTCGATGAGACGGCGGTCACAGCTCGCGAGAAGGGCTATCGCAACCTCAAGCCGCTGACCCCCAGCACCAGCGGCTATTCGGTTCTGCGCAGCTCTGTTCAGTCCGAGCTCTTCTACGAGCTTCTGGAGCTTGGCGAGTCGATGGACTTCCCGATCGAGGGCCTTCATCCCGAAGCCGGCGAAGGGGCGATGGAGGCAGCCCTGGCACCGGCGGTCGGGATCGAGTCGGCCGACCGCGCCGTGCTGTTCAAGACCTTCGCCAAGGTTGCAGCCCAAAGGCGCGAGACCATGCTCTGCTTCATGGCGCGGCCGATGCTGCAGCTGCCGGGCTGTGGCGGCCACCTGCATCTCTCGCTCAGGAGCCTTGCGGGCGAGCCTCTTTTTCACGACGCCGACGCGCCGGACGGGCTTTCCGACAGCGCCCGCTTCTTCATCGGCGGCCAGCAGCGCTACATGCCGGAGCTCTTGGCGATGACGGCGCCGACGGTGAATGCCTTTACCCGCTTGGCTCCCGGCTACTGGGCGCCCACGGCAGCCAGCTGGGGCCATGACAATCGGACCTGCGCCCTGCGCGTGATCGGGGGTGGCCCGCAGTCCTTGCGCGTCGAGTATCGGGTGGCCGCAGCCGATGCCAATCCCTATCTGGTGCTTGCTGCCGCCCTGGCCTCGGGCTTGGCAGGCATGGAGCAGCGCATCGAGCCGACACCCGCACTGCAGTCCAACGCCTATCAGGCGGAGATGGCTCCGGAACTGGGCTTTCCGCGAAGCCTCCACGAGGCGGCAGGAAGCCTGCGCGGCTCTGCCGTCGCCCGCTCCTGGTTCGGCGAGGCCTTCGTGGAGCATTTCGCCACCACGCGCGAGTTCGAGGACAGCGAGTATCGGCGCCATGTCACCGATTGGGAACTCCAGCGCTACTTCGAGCTGATCTGATCGGGACCGCTCCAGGCAAACGAGAGACGGCGCCGACGCTCAAGCCCCGAGATAGGCCTTGACCACGTGCGGGTTGTCCAAGAGGTCTTGCGAGGCCCCCTGCAGCGAGATCGTGCCGGTCTCCAGAACGTAGGCACGATCGGCCAGCTCCAAGGCCAAGGCCGCGTTCTGCTCGACCAGGACGATGGAGAGGCCGGACGCCTTGAGGGAGCGGATGATCTTGGCGATCTCCTCGATCATGATCGGCGCCAAGCCTAGAGAGGGTTCGTCCATCACGATCAGCTTGGGCTCAGCCATCAGGGCCCGCGCCAGGGCCACCATCTGCTGCTGCCCGCCGCTCAGGTTCTTGGCCGCCTGCCCCTGCCTTTCGCGCAGCACCGGGAAGTGCCGGTAGACCCGCTCGAAGCTCTCCCTCAGCTGGCGCTTGTCCTTCTGCAGATAGGCGCCCAGGCGGAGATTGTCGTGCACCGTCATCAGCCGGAAGAGGCGACGGCCCTCCGGCACGTGGGCGATGCCCAACTCGACGACACGGTGCGGCGGTGCGCGGTCGATGCGCTGCGCGTCGTACCAGATCTCGCCTTCGGAGGGACGCACGAGCCCTGAAATCGCCTTCAGGATCGAGGTCTTGCCGGCACCGTTGGCACCGATGAGCGTGATGACCTCGCCCTTGTCGACTCCCAGGCTGACGCCCTTCACCGCCTCCACCTTGTCGTAGTGGATTCTCAGGTCCTTGATCTCAAGCAACATTGCTGTTGGTCCCGAGGTAGGCTTCGTGCACCAGCGGATTCTTCAGGATCTCGTCGGGCGTCCCCTCGGCGATCTTGGTGCCGAAGTTCAAAACGGTGATCCGGTCGCAGAGCTGCATCACCACCTTCATATCATGCTCGATCAGCATGATGCTGGTGCCGCCCTGGCGGATCCGCTCGATCAGATCGATCATCGTCCTGGTCTCGTCGCTGTTCATGCCGGCGCAGGGCTCGTCCAGCATCAGGAGGTGGGGCTCCGAGGCCAGCGCGATGGCGATTCCCAAGGCCCTTTGGTGCCCGTGCGGTAGGCTGGCCGCGGGCTCGTGGAGCGCCTCCGAGAGGCCGACGAAGGCCAGGATATCGCGGGCTCGCCGCTCGTTGTCGGCCTCCGCCTGGCGGGTGCGGGCGTTGTTCAGGAAGGCACCCCAATAGCTGTAGCCCGAATGCAGGTGACAGCCGACCATGACGTTCTTCAACACGTCGAAGTTCTTGAAGAGGGTCACGTGCTGAAAGGTGCGGGCCAAGCCTTGGCTCACGATGGCATGCGGCTTCAGACCGCTGATCACGTGATCCTTGAAGAGGATCCGGCCCTTGGTCACCCGGTGGCGGCCGCTGATGGCATTGAACAGCGTCGTCTTTCCGGCACCATTGGGGCCGATCACGCCGTGAATCTCTCCCTCTGCCACCGTCAGGCTGAGCTCCTTGATGGCGATCAGGCCGCCGAACTGCATGGTGAGACGATCGATGGTCAGCAGCTGCACGCCAGGATCCCCCCGCTCACCGTCTCTCGCCCGACCTGATCAGCCGGCGCAGACGCCCGGGAATGGTCTCCAAGCCGCCGGGCAACAAAAGCACCGTCGCGATCAGGACCACGCCGAAGAAGATCACCCGGAAATAGCCGGTCGCGCGCAGCAACTCGTCGACGATAGTCAAAGACACCGCCCCGATGACCGGACCGCCGATGCTGCTGAGGCCGCCGACGATGATGTGCACCAGGGCGAACTCCGACTTCCAGATGTCGAAGGACTTGGGATTGATGTAGGTGTGGTAGTGGGCATAGAGCGCACCGGTGAGGCCGGCGAAGATGCAGGCGACGGTGAAGCAGATCACCTTGTGGCGGAAGACGTCGATGCCGATGTGCTGTGCCAAGGTCTCGTTCTGGTGAATGCTCCAGTAGATCATACCGGTGCGAGAGCCGTTCAATCTGGCGATCGCCAAGACGATCAGGGCGCAGAGAATCAAGGCCAGGTAGTAATAGGCCACGCGCGAGGCGAAATCGATCTCCAGCCCGAAGAGCAGGAGCTTCGGCGGGGCGATGTTGAAGATCCCGTCCCAACCGCCGAAGAAATCGCGGTAGTAGGCAAAGACCCGCTTGATGACCTCACCGACGGCCCAACTGGCCATGAAGAAGTAGACCGCCCTGGTGCGCATCAAGGGAAGGCTGATGAAAAGCGCGATCGCGCCTGCGATCAGCGCGCCGAACCACATGCCGGCCCAGAGCGGCCAGCCCAGCTTGGTGAAGAGCAACGCGGAAGCATAGGCGCCGATCCCCATGAAGCCTGCGTGGGCGAAGGAGATGAAGCCCAAGGTCCAGATCAGCCAGAGGCTGGTCGCCAGCGCCACGTTGAGGGTGATGGTGATCGCGACATGGAGGATGTAGCGATCAAACCCGCTCAAGACCGGCAAGAGCAGGGCTGCAAGCAGCGTGGCGAGCCAGGCGAGCGTCGTGAATCTCTGGTCGGAGGTCATGTCTGCGTGCCGGCGTCAATCCCACTGCTGACCGAAGAGGCCGGAGGGGCGGAAGACCAGGATCAGGAAGATCACCACGAAGCTCATGATGTAGGCCACGTCGGCGCTGACGAGCGTGGTGACGAAGCTGTCGATGAATCCAAGGATCATGCCGCCGACCAGCGCGCCGGGAACGCTGCCCAGACCGCCCATGATGACGATCATGAAGGCCTTGATGGTCGCCAGAAACCCCATGGTGGGCACGATCGACAGCAGCGTCCCCATGAGGCAACCGGCGACCGCGGCCAGCGCGCTGCCCATACCGAAGGCTATCCAGTGAATGCGTCGCGTGCGGATGCCTTGCAGCGCGCTCACTTCCGGATCCTCGGATACCGCGCGCATGGCCATCCCGATGGTCGTCTTCTGCAGCACGAACCAGAGACTGACGATCAGGCCGGCGGAGAAGAGCGAGATCACCATGCGCTCGTAGGAATAGAAGGCGCCGAGCACCATGGTCCCGCCGGACACCACGCTGGGAATGCCCTTCACCGTGGTTCCGAACACCAAGAGGCCGCCGCTGGAGATGATGAAGATCAGACCCATGGAGACGGCCAGCGGATAGAGAATGGACTGTCCCATCAGCGGCCGGAACAGCAGGACCTGCAAGAGGGCACCCACGACGAAGATCACCACGGCGCTGGCCGCGACGCCCAGCCAATAGGGCAGGCCCCACTCGACGAACCAGTAGTAGAGGAAGAAGGCGCCGAGCATGAAGAGCTCGCCGTGCGCATACTGGATGATGCGCATGACGCCGAAGATCAGGGTCAGGCCGATCGCGATCAGGGCGTACATCAAGCCCAGGTTCACGCCGGTCAAGGACATCTGGACGAACTCGTCGAGGGACATCCTTGTCCTCCCCGATCTGACTGCTCTGCACCGAAGGCCGGGCGGCGCTATCGCGCGGCGCCCGACCCCCTAAGACATAGCCCTGCGTCCTAGTAGCTGTCGGGCAGCTCCGGATAGCGCACGTCGGCCAGATAGGCCTTACCGTCTTCGATCATCGTCGTGTAGCAATCATAGACTCCCTGGCGCTTGATGCCGAAGGAGTTCTGCCCCTCCCAAGCAACCCTGCCCACGTAGGTGTCCTCGAGCACGATATTGGCCAGGGCATTGGCCACCGCTTCGGTGTCCTCTGCGGTGCCGGCCTTCTCGAAGGCCGCCGCCAGAGCATAGATCCACCAGGAATAGTTTCCGGCGAGCGCGTTGAAGGTGCCGAAGTGCTGCAGGAACCGCTCTTTGATCTCCTTCTGGGCCGGGGTGGTCGGATCGACGTTGGTCACGGGAAGGACCACGTCGGTCGCATACTCGCCGGCGACCTCCAGGATCGTCTTGGTCTCCGAGGCGGCGGGCGAGGAGATCGGCCCCTTGTAGCCCATCTCTCTGGCCGCCTTGACGATCGAAGCGGTGATCCCGGGCGGCGAGGGGCTGGTGACGATGAAGTCGGGCTCGGTCTTGATCGACTTCGTCACGATCGGGTAGAAGTCCGTGTCTTCCCAATTGAAGTATTCGTCGCCTCTCTGCTCGATCCCGTAATAGTCCATCAGGCGCTGATAGGAGAAGTGGGCGTCGTGACCGTCTTGGTCGTCGGGACCGATGAAGGCGGCAGACTGCAGCTTATCCTTGCCGTAGTGTTCCTGCATGAAGGGGATGTAGGCGAAGCCCTGCTCGTAGTCCGACATCTCCGCACGGAAGTGGAAGGGGTAGTCCATGCCGAAGAGCTTGAGATAACCCCAGCAGGCCACCATGGAGAGCACCCGGGCCGGCTCGGTGACCTGCAGCATGCCCACCGTGCTGGCGGCAGCCTGACTGTAGACGTAGCTGCACTGGTCCTGCTCCACCAGCCTCAGCGTGGCGGCGCGGGAATCGGCGACCTCGCCCTTGGTGTCGTAGGTGATGATCTCCAGCTTGTGCGGCTCGCCGGCGATGGTGACACCGCCTTTCTGGTTGATGACGGCCGCGCCGTCGACGAAGCCCTGCATCGTCGAGATGCCCCAATAGGCCACCGGACCGGACAGCGGGACCGCGCCCCCGATCTTGATCACCTTGTCAGCCGCCTTGGCCGGACGGGTGATGACGGCCGGCATCATGCCGGCGCCCAGCGCTGCGGCGCCCGAGGCCGTGATCAGCCGCCGGCGTGATAGGCTGGGTCCGCCGATGAGTTTCGATCGGTTGCTTCTCTTTGGCATTATGCAATCCTCCCATTCTCGCTGCTCTATTCTTCCTAGGCGCCGTGGCTCCGCTCAGCTATCCGATATCGGCAAGGCGGGACTTGAAGGCTTGCCTGGGCCGGCAAATCGCCTTGACTGCCCTCCCTCCATATCTCAGCATCTTGGTCCTCAAGAACGGAGCGGGAGGGACATCTTCCACCACGTTCGGATCGCCAAAGGGGCGAGAGCACCGCCGTCGGGCGCAACAAGAATGCAAGAGGTCGCGGCCGTAGCTGGTGCCGCGCACCCTGCCACCGGGCTTAGCTCCCACGTCCCCCTCGTCCTTCAGGCGGCGAGGCAAAAAAGGCGCCGATGGTGGGAGAGGATCGAGACGTGATGCCGGCAGCGGTCGAGACTGGTCGAAATGAAGCCGTGAGAGTGCGCAAGAGCAACGACATCCATGCTCAAGCAGCGCTCTTGGATACCTGGGATCAGGAGTACTGCCAGCTCTCTTGCGGCCAGTTCTCCGGATCCGTCGTCTCGATCTGGGCCGGCGACGTGCGCTTCTTCGTCGAGAAAATGAACAGAGCGGTGCTGCAGCGGGGCCACGTCGGCTGCGAACGCGTCGGCATCGGCCTTCCGATAAGCCTGCCGGGCAAGTCGACCCTCTGCGGGGAAGCGGTCAGCCCGAAGAGCCTTCTGGTGTTCTCCGGCGAGTCGGGGTTCGAGTTCCTGTCGCCCGGGCAGTTCCTCTTCGTGGGGATGGAGATCAGGAGCGGCCCGCAGCAGGACACGCGGCAGTCCAGGCTGGTCGAAGCGTTGCGACGCGCTCTCTGCGGCAGGCGGCGGGTCATCGCCATCGGTGAGGAGGGCGCTGGCGACCTCGCCGCGTCCTTGCTGTCGGTCCTCGAGCAGCTGACCAATGCTCCGCAGTTGCTCGACGACGCGGCGCGCTTACGGGCGTTGCAACGCTTGGCAATCGGATCGACGATCGACTGCATCTGCAAGGCCGATGGCACAGAGGCGTCGGCGTCCCCAAGCGACGCCAACTACTGGCAGTTAGTTCACCAGATCCGCGACCTCGTGGTCGACCTGCCGGATTGCCCGCTTTCGATCGCAGAGCTGGCAATGCGCCTGGGCGTCTCCCGGCGTACTGTCCAGTATGCCTGCAACAGAGCCTTGGACCTCAATCCAACGGCCTATCTTCGTGCGCTGCGGCTCAGCGGCCTGCGACGGGACATCAGGCATGCGGACTCGGTCACCGAGGTAGCGACGCGCTGGGGCTTTTGGCACTTCGGCTATCTGGCCCGCGATTACAGAGAGATGTTCGGGGAGCTGCCCTCGACCACCCTCAAGCGCGAGAGTTCGAGAGCCTAGTCCTTCGCCGAGAACGGACCACACCGCCCAGACGATGGCGCCGTGTTACCGAAGGCTTCTGACCTGGTCTTGCCTCACAGCTGAAGTCGGCGGCCAGACGCTCCCTCGCCTTTCGCCAGCGATACACACCGTCGGGCAAGGATGTCCGTGGGATCGAGCAAGATCGGGGTGCCTGTAGGCTTGTCGCCGCCGGCCGCGGGGGCGATCAACGGCAACTCGGTGCAGCCCAGAATCACGACCTCGGCCCCTTTAGCGGCCACCTGGGCGATGGCGGCAGCCAAGTCCTCGCGGCAGCTGCCCTCGGTGAAACCGGCCTTCACGCCGGCCTCGCCATAGATCGCGTCCATCACCCGCTGCTGCATCGGCTTGTCCGGGGCGATCACGGAAAGGCCCGCTGCCTCCAGGATCTCTTGATAGACCCCGGATTGAACCGTGCCCGAGGTCGCCAAGAGGCCGACCCGGCGCACGCCGGGGTGCGCGCGGCGGATGTGGGCAAGGGTCTCCGACAGCATGTTGATGATGGGGATGGCAAGATGCCTCTGGATCCGCTCAACGAAGGCATGGGCGGTGTTGCAGGGAATAGCGATGGCATCCGCGCCCTCTGCTTCCAACCGTTTGCAGGTGGCATAGAGCGGGATCGTCGGGTCTTCGCCCTCGCCGATCAGGTTCGCGGTGCGATCGGGGATCTGCGGGTTCTGCTCCACCACCATCTTGACGTGGTCCTGATCGCGGCCGGCCTCGGTGCGCCGCACCACCTTGTCCATGAAATCCACAGTCGCCGCCGGCCCTACCCCGCCGACGACGCCGAGCTTGAAGGGCCGGCCAGCGTGGGCCCCGTCGTAAGCGATCGCGTAGCTGGCGTAGGCCTGGTTCGAGTCGAGGATGGGCACCTCGAGCTCGGGCTGCAGCACGTCGCTCAGGATCGGTATCTCGGTGAAGCCGGGCAGGATCACTTCGGCCCCCTGCCCGGCCAGATTGCGGCAGGCCTCGGCAAGCAGCGCGACCGATCGGCCGCGCAAGCGCCCGGCCTTGATGCCCTCGGGCCCGTAGACCGCCTCCATAACGGCGCCGGCCTGAACCGCGGGCTCGGGGTAGATCACCTCCCAGCGGTCCTCGGCGAGCCGTTCGAACAGCTGCCTCTTGCGCACGAAGCTGGAGGTCAGGACGCCAATGCGCCTTGCGCCGGGGAAGTCTCGGTCCAACGCCTCGCGGATGGCTTCCAGGATGTCGAGCACACGCAGGCCGACCTCGGGTGCGACCTCGTCGAGGAAGCAGTGCGAGATGAAGCAGGGCAGCAGCGCCACGTCGCAGCCCCGCCGCTCCATCTCCTTCAGTGTGTTGTAGACGTGAAACTTGCGGTGATTGGGGTTGTAGCTCTCGTCGGCCACCGCGCCGGCGTCGTCATAGGGATGCTGCTCGAAGCTGATGTCGAGATGCTCGTGGTCGCCCAGCGCCGGCGTCGACTTGACGAGCTTGAGCAGGATATCGGCGCTCGCCACGGCGCCCAGGCCGCCGACGATTCCGTACTTTCTGCGCTTGCCGGCGTTGCGTCCTGAATTGGTCACGTCGTTCGACCCTTGAAAAAGAGGCGAGGCGGAAGGCCGCCTCGCCAAACCATCGCACCCCTCAGGCCGTTGGTCGGTCCGCTTCTTGATCGAGCGGACCGGAAAGAGCCTCTACCTCCGCCGGCTCCATCACGTGCGGCGTGTTGAAGACCTCCTCGTTCAGCTCGCCCTCGGTCTTGGCGATAAGGACGGTGACGGCGCCGTCGCCGGTGACGTTCAGGGCTGTGCGCGCCATGTCGAGGATGCGGTCGATGCCGGCGATGATAGCAACGCCTTCCAGCGGCAGGCCGACCGACGTCAGCACCAGCGACAGCATGATGAGGCCGGCGCCAGGCACCCCTGCCGTGCCGATCGAGGCCAAGGTGGCGGTCAGGATGATGGTCACGTACTGGCCGGCCGAGAGATCGATGCCGTAGGCCTGGGCGACGAAGAGCGCGCAGACACCCTGGTAGAGCGCGGTGCCGTCCATGTTGATGGTCGCGCCCAGCGGCAGCACGAAGCTGGAGACGCCCCGCGAGGCGCCCAGGTTCTGCTGCACGGCCGTCATGGTGACCGGCAAGGTGCCCGAGCTGGACGTGCTGGTGAAGGCCACCATCTGCGGCTCGACGATGCCTTGGAAGAAGCGGATCGGATTGAGCCGCCCCAGAACCCTGATAAGCCCGCCGTAGACGACCACGGCATGTATGACGCAGCCGACATAGACCGCCAGGATGACCGAGCCCAGCGGCAACAAGAGGTCGAGCCCATAGGTGCCTGCGACCCAGATCATCAGCGCGAAGACGCCGTAAGGGGCAAAGGAGATGATGATCGCGGTCAGCTTGTAGATGACCTCCGAGAGCGCGTCGAAGAAGACCCTGATCGGCTTGCCCAAATCGCCCGCTAGATTGATCGCGACACCGAAGAGCAAAGCAAACACGATGATCTGCAGCACGTTGCCTTCGGCTGCGGCATTGATCGGATTGGTCGGAATCAGGCCGACCAGCGTATCGACCAGGCCGGGTGACGCCTTCGGCTCGACCGGGGCTGCCGCCGCCAGCTCGACGCCGGCGCCAGGCTGAAAGATGGTCCCCAGCAGCAAGCCGATGGTGATCGCGACGGCCGTGGTGCCCAGATAGAAGGCAATCGTCTTCAAGGCGATGCGACCCATCTTGGTGAGGTCGTGCATCGCAGTCATGCCGGCGACCAGCGAGACGAAGATCAGCGGCACGATCAGCATCTTGATGGCATTGATGAAGAGGGTTCCGATCGGCTTGATGCCGGCGGCGATGTCCTCGTTGCCGGTTTGATTGAGAAGCACGCCCAGGACGACCCCGGCGCCCAGTGCAATGAAGATCTGCTGCCACAGCTTCATTGCGCGCCATCGGCCAAAGGGGCCGCGGCCTTTGGTTGCTGATTGAGCCATGTTTTCCTCCTTCGTCTGATCCGTCTCTTATCGGTCTTGTCCTGTCGCCCGCCGCTCTTGTCCGCTTGGCCGGGTGAGCGGGGCCAACACGACGACCCGATCAGCATGGGCCGTCGAACTCTTCCCAATTGAGGCCGCCACGGCGCGTTGCTTCGCACACCAGGCCTCGTTCGCATCGGTAGTGAACGCTAAGCGCCTCTAAGCGCCAAAGGCTAATGCTCATCTTCAATGTCTTATGCAAAATTCGCATAAGACATGCTTAGCCGCTATGGTACAAAGAGGCGAACAGCCCTTGGAGACACTTGATGGAGATTGCCTGGCTCGAGGACTTTCTCACCCTTTCGGTGACCAACAACTTCTCCCGCGCGGCGGAAACCAGGCACGTCAGCCAGCCCGCCTTCAGCCGGCGCATCCGCAATCTGGAGCACTGGGTGGGCACGCCCTTGGTGGACCGCAGCGTCTATCCGGTGGCCTTGACACCGGCCGGCGATGCCTTCCGCAAGGCGGCGGAGGAATGCCTGCGCTCGCTGCGCGACGCCCGCGAGGAAGCCACCCGCCTGGTCGCGCGCTCCGGCGAGGTTATCAGCTTCGCAGCACTCCACACGCTGGCGCTCAGCTACTTTCCCCGCTGGTCGGCCGACCTGCAGAGCACCCTTGGCACCATGAGCTTCCGCATGGTGGCGGACAATCTTTCCGGCTGCATCGAAGCGGTGATTTCAGGATCCAGCGACCTCACGCTCTGCTACAGCCACCCCAGCGTGCCCACGGCGCTCGACATCAACCGCTATCCATCCATAGCCCTCGCCCAGGACCGGATTCTTCCGGTCAGCGCCCCGAACGGCAAGGGCACGGCCAGATTCGCGCTGGGTGAGGAGGGCGGCCTGCCATATCTGGGCTATGCGTCCGACAGCTTTCTCGGCCGCATCGCCAACACCATCGTTCAGAACAACAAGCTCGGCCCGGCCCTCGCGCTGCGCTACGAGAACTCGATGGCAGAGGCCCTCAAGTCCGTGGCCATCGAAGGCGGCGGCCTGGCCTGGCTGCCGGAAATCTGCATCCGGAAAGAGTTGGCCAGCGGCGCGCTGGTGCTGGCCGGCGACGAGCGCTTCACCAAGCCCATCTCGATCCGCCTCTATCGCTCGATCGAGCGCAGCCGCAAGGAGGTCGAGCGCCTCTGGGCCTTCGCCAAGAGCAGCGCCGAGGCCGACTAGCGCGCCGTTCCACATGGCCATGGAGGCATAGGGATAGCATCTCCCTATGCTTATCTGCGGGATAGACGCGCCGGGCTGCTGCCTAGTCAGTAAAGGGGATGGCTTCGATGCGAGCGCCGGGCAGTTGGCGAATGCCGCAGCCTGGTTGCAACCGAACCGACCTCTACCCCACAAGGCTTCATTTTGTGGGATAGCGGCGCACACTTCGTCCCATTACGGATCTGCCGCCCGGCCCCAGGCGCCCGACTGGCCTCTGGTTAATGCCCGCTTCTGCGAGCGGTCGTTAAGACCGTCGGGGTGTCGATCTCCAAACGACGGGGTCAATGGGTGTTCTGGAGCGGCTGGCGACGAACTAGTGAGTCAATGAGCGAATCATACTGGCGCGAGCCCGTCATGGTTGAGCTCAGAGTCAGTGTCTAAGACGATGTTAGTGGCAGCAAGATCCAAGCCCCTGACAAGGCCTCTCTTGCATGCTTAGCCTGCCCTACTCCACCCCCTCGACGATGCAGGAAACACCTGTCGACGCGGCCAGGCGCAAGGGCAGGATCTCCTGATAGGCGGGCGAGTGGTAGAAGCGCTGGGCGGTGGCGCGGTCGTCGAAGGCGATGACCACGATGCGAGAGCCCGGGAGGCTGCCTTCCAGCACCTCCGGATCGCCGCCGCGGACGACGAAGCGGCCGCCGAAGCTGGCGATCACGTCGGGGGTGCGCGCGGTATAGCGGCTGTAGGCCTCCGGATCCTTCACCTCGATCTGCGCGATGATGTAAGCGGTCATGACGTCCCTCCCCTCCAAGGCCTCTAGACTTGGGCTTCAAGCCCACCCGGATCGGCCGGCGGTGCTTCGTGTTCGTATTCGGCATCCAAGGCAATGGCCCGTGGTTCTCCCACGGCTTGCTCCCGTCCGCCAGGTGGCGAGCCTATCGCGCGCCACGGGCGCAAATCCACCCCCCAATCTCTTGCAATGGAGCCCTGTCATAGCAAAATGTTGCTGCAGCGCAAAAAGTGCTAGATAGCGAACGCGCTCGGGTCATCGATTCGAGCGCGCAATACTGGTTGCCGGTCGATCGGCCCCGCCGGCGGGGGCATGCGAGCGAGGAAGAGAGCGGACGTGAACGCAAGGACCTACGATGTCTGCGGCATCGGCAATGCCATCGTCGATGTCTTGGCAGCGGCCAAGGACGCCTTCCTCGCCGAGCAGGAGCTGAACAAGGGCGCGATGAGCCTGATCGACGGCGCGCGCGCGGAAGCGCTCTACGCCATGATGGGCCCGGGGCGCGAGGTCTCCGGCGGATCGGCGGCCAACTCCATGGTGGGACTGGCGGCACTGGGCGGCTCTGCGGCCTTCATCGGCAAGGTGCGTAACGACCAGCTGGGCGGCATCTTCGCCCACGACATCCGCGCTGCCGAGGTGGATTTCCCGACCCCGCCGGCCAAGGAGGGGCCGCCGACCGCGCGCTGCCTGATCCTGGTGACGCCCGACGGCCAGCGCACCATGAACACCTATCTGGGCGCCTGCGTCGGCCTCAGCCCCGCGGACGTGGATCCGGCCACGGTGCAGGCCTCCAAGGTGACCTATCTGGAGGGCTATCTCTTCGATCCGCCGGCAGCCCAAGAGGCCTTTCGCGCGGCCGCCCAGCTATCGCACAACGCCGGCCACAAGGTAGCACTGACGCTCTCCGATCCCTTCTGCGTCGAGCGCCACCGTGCCGACTTCCGCCAGCTGATCGAAGGCCACATCGACCTGCTCTTCGCCAACGAGAAAGAGGCCCTGTCGCTGGCCGAGACCGACGACCTGGCGAGCGCCATCGACGCGCTCAAAGGCAAGCTCGACGTCGCCA
Organism: Rhodospirillales bacterium; assembly: GCA_963669385.2. Lineage (GTDB taxonomy): Bacteria > Pseudomonadota > Alphaproteobacteria > Kiloniellales > JACOMY01 > JACOMY01. The sequence continues at coordinate 390,655 of CAXXGD010000052.1, read as the reverse complement.
TCGTCACCCGCAGCGAGAAGGGCGCGATCATCCTTTCCGGCGGTCGGCAGGACGAGGTCGAGGCCTTTGCCGTGCCGCGCGTGGTCGACACCACCGGCGCCGGCGACCTCTTCGCCGCCGGTTTCCTGGCCGGCTACACCAAGGGCAAGCCGCTGGTCGACTGCGGCCGCCTGGGGGCGCTGGCCGCCTCCGAGATCATCAGCCACTTCGGCGCCCGGCCCGAGGTCGATCTGGCCGAGCTGGCCCAAGAACATGAGTTGACACTATGACGGACGACCGCCAGGCGCTGCGCAACATCGCCATCATCGCGCACGTCGACCACGGCAAGACCACACTGGTCGACGAGCTTCTGAAGCAATCGGGCGCCTACCGCGAGAATCAGCGCGTCGCCGAGCGCGCGATGGATTCCGGCGACCTGGAGCGCGAGCGCGGCATCACCATCCTGGCCAAGTGCACCTCGATCGACTGGCAGGGCACGCGCATCAACATCGTCGACACGCCGGGCCATGCCGACTTCGGCGGCGAGGTAGAGCGCATCCTCTCGATGGTCGACGGCGCGCTTCTCCTGGTCGACGCCTCGGAAGGGCCGATGCCGCAGACCAAGTTCGTGCTGGCCAAGGCCCTGGCGCGCGGCCTCAAGCCCATCGTCGTGATCAACAAGGTCGACAAGCCCGATCAGCGCGCGCAGGCCGTCGAGAGCGAGGTCTTCGATCTCTTCGCGCTGCTCGACGCCAGCGAGGAGCAGCTGGACTTCCCCACCCTCTTCGCCTCTGCCAAGCAGGGCTGGGCCAGCGACAGCCTGGAGGGCGCGCGCGAAAGCCTGGCGCCGCTGTTCGAGCGCATCGTCGCCCATGTCGCCCCGCCCGAGGCGGAGAGCGAGGGCCCCTTCGCCATGCTGGCCACCACCTTGGAGGCCGACCCCTATCTCGGCCGCGTGCTGACCGGCCGGATTCACTCCGGCGTCGCGCGCCTCAACGCCCCGGTGCGCGCGCTGGGCGTCGACGGCAAGGTCTTGGAGCAAGGCCGGATGACCAAGCTTCTGGCCTTCCGCGGGCTGGAGCGCCGGCCGATCGAAAGCGCGGTGGCCGGCGACATCGTCGCCGTTGCCGGTCTGACCACCGCCACCGTCGCCGACACCTTGGCCGCGCCTGAGGTGACCAAGGCCCTGCCCAGCCAACCGGTCGATCCGCCGACCTTGGCGATGACCTTCTCGATCAACGATTCGCCGCTCGCCGGCCGCGAGGGCGACAAGGTCACCAGCCGCATGATCCGCGCCCGCCTGCTGCGCGAGGCAGAGGGCAACGTCGCCATCCGCATCCGCGAGACCGACGACAAGGACGCCTTCGAGGTGGCCGGCCGCGGCGAGCTGCAGCTGGGCGTCCTGATCGAGACCATGCGCCGCGAGGGCTATGAGCTCTCGATCAGCCGGCCGCGCGTGGTGATGCGCGAGGACGAGCAAGGCCAGCGCCTGGAGCCGATCGAGGAAGTGGTGATCGACGTCGACGAGGAGCACGCCGGCGTCGTGGTCGAGAAGGTCTCGCTGCGCAAGGGCGAGCTCAAGGATCTGCGCCCCTCGGGTGGCGGCAAGCAGCGGCTGACCTTCCTGGCGCCGTCGCGAGGCCTCATCGGCTATCACGGCGAGTTCCTGACAGACACCCGCGGCACCGGCGTGATGAACCGCGTCTTCCATGACTATGCGCCCTACAAGGGCCCGATCCCCAGCCGCCGCCAAGGCGTCTTGATCGCCATCGGCCGCGGCTACGCCGTGCCCTATGCGCTGTGGAACCTGGAGGAACGCGGCCAGCTTTTCATCACGCCCGGCGCCCAGGTCTACGACGGCATGATCATCGGCGAGCACGCCCGCGAGAACGACCTCGAGGTCAATCCCTTGAAGGCCAAGCAGCTGACCAACATCCGCGCCGCCGGCAAGGACGAGGCGGTCAAGCTCTCCCCGCCCCGGCAGATGAGCCTGGAGCAGGCCTTGGCCTACATCGCCGACGACGAACTGGTCGAAGTCACGCCGAAGACCATCCGCCTGCGCAAGCGCACGCTCGATACCCACCAGCGCAAGAAGGAAAGCCGGCTGCAAAAGGCCAGCTAGGCCGTGGCCAGCCTGCAGGAGGCCGCGGCTCGGGTCTTGGCGACTGCAGATCCGCGGGCTAAAGCCGAGGCGGCGCGGCGACTGGCCGCCGACTGGCGCGATGGGCAGGTGCGGCCTGGCACTCCCCTGCCCGATCTGGGACGGCCCGCGAGACCGGCCAAGCCCCTGCTGGTGCCGCCGCGCGGGGTACCGCGTCGACGCATCTCCAGGGAGCCCGGCGGTCGCATCGCGCTTCTGCACGCCATCGCGCACATCGAGCTCAATGCCGTCGACCTGGCGGCGGACCTGATTGCTCGCTTTGGAAAAGAGGCATTTCCAGAGCCCTTTTTTGGCGACTGGCTCCAAGTGCTCGAGGAAGAAGGCAAGCACTTCCTGCTGTTGGATGCGCGCCTGACCGAGCTTGGTGCTGCCTACGGCGACCTCCCCGCCCACGATGGCCTTTGGCAGGCTGCGGAGGCGACCTCCAGCGACCTCCTGGCCCGCCTGGCAGTGGTCCCGCTGGTGCTGGAGGCACGCGGCCTGGACGTAACGCCGGCCATGATCCAGCGGCTGGAAGCGGTCGGGGATAGCGCCAGCGTCGCTGTCCTGCAGGTGATCTACCACGAAGAGATCGGCCACGTGACCATCGGCCGGCGCTGGTTCGCCTGGGCAGCCGCAGAGCGTGGGCTCGATCCCTGGCAAGCCTGGCCGGACTTGGTCCGCGGTCACTTCAAGGGGGTCCTGAAGCCGCCATTCAATCATGACGCCCGGGCTAAGGCTGGCCTGCCGCGAAGCGGCTATGAGGCAATAGCCGGATAGGGATCCTCTGCTCTGCCTTCCGCCTCGGTAATGGCAGGCTGGGAACAGGCGCCTTGCCCGCTCGCCCATTAGGCGATAGCCTTAGAGACGGGAATCGGGATCGGGAGCTCTGCAGAGAGCAACACCCCAGATTGAATGAGAGTAGCTCAGCCCGGCGCTCCAAGGCCGCATCCCACGCAATCATCGGGCAAAGGGGGGACGCGCAATGGCATTCATTCCAGGCACTCCGGGACCGGACACGCTGACCGGGACCAACGATGTCGACACCATCTTGGGCTATGGCGACAACGACACCCTTTATGGAATTGGCGCGGCCGACTCCCTCTTCGGTGATCTCGGGAACGACACGCTCTACGGCGGTAACGGCGGCGAGCACTCGGTCGACGGCGGAGGTGGGCGCGACAGCCTTTTTGGAGGTGATGGCGCTGACACGCTTCTGGTCGGTGGCTCTGGAAACGACAGCGTGTTAGGAGACAGTGGCAACGATCGGCAGATCGGCAGCTTCAGCGGCAGCGATCGCATCTTCGGCGGCAGCGGTGACGACAGCATCCTCTTCGGCGGCTCGGGCGCCGATTTCCTCTACGGCGGCGGTGGCGACGACGGCACGCTCTTCGGCGGTCTGGGCCGGGACAACATCTTTGGAGGAAGCGGGAACGACAGCGTTCTGCAAGGCACGGCCGGTGGCGACGTCTTGTTTGGTGACAGCGGCGACGACCGGGTTTTCACCGGTGGCGCCGGCGCAGACACGCTTTACGGCGGCGATGGTGCCGACGATGTCTTCAACGGTGGTGAGGGAAACGACACCATTTATGGCGGTAGCGGCAATGACTACGGCCTAAATGGAATCGGCGGTGTCGACAGCATATCTGGTGGCAGCGGTGACGACACAGCACTGGCCGGTGGCTCCAACGCTGACGCCGTCTTCGGCGGCGAAGGCTCGGACGCCTTCCTCTCCGGGGACGAAGGCAACGACAGCCTCTATGGCGACGATGGCGACGACGGCTACTTCTTTGGTGGTCTGGGCGACGACGAGTTGCTGGGCCGCCAGGGAGATGATAGCAGCATATTCGGCAGCGGCGGCGAGGACATCCTGGCGGGTGGCGGAGGCAACGACATCGCTGCCTACGGCGGCGCCGGCGCCGACCGCTTGAACGGCCACGGCGGCAACGATCTCTCCTTCTATGGTGACGGCGGCAGCGACACGGTCAGCGGCGGCAGCGGCGCCGACGGCTACCTCTTCGGCGGCGGCGGTACTGACACGCTGAACGGCGACGACGGCAGCGATTTCTCCCTCTTTGGCCGCAATGGAAACGACCTTCTCTACGGCGGTGAAGGAGACGACGCTCTCCTCTACGGCGGTGGCGCCGACGATCGCCTCTACGGCGACGAGGGTTCCGACGTGCTTCAGGGAGACGCCGGCAACGACACGCTCACAGGTGGTGCCGGTGCCGACGGTGCTTTTGGCGGTGCGGGCGACGACCTCTTCGTCGTGACTAGCCAGGGCGACTTCGCCGGCTATCTCTACGTCGGCGGTGCCGGCAGCGACACCTTGATGCTGAGCGGCGGCGCCACCATACCCGGCGACGGCGGCTCTCTTATCTCCGTCGAGGTGACGCTCTACGGTTAGTGGTCGCCTTGGTTGGACAGTGCGCAGTACAATAGGGGCATCTCCGGCGCTTGTCGGTGAGGAGGCGCTCTGTGGCAACCCCCTCTGACGTGGCCATGGGGCAACGGCCTTCCACTGTCAACGAACGCCAGATCCCAATCGTCGTCGTCCGCCGGCTACACCTTTTCGACGTCATCCTCCGACCTTGATCGGAGGACCTCTAACCAGCGATTGTGAGAGCGGATAGTGGTCCTCCGGTCAAGCCGTAGGACGACACGAGGTGGGTTTGAGAAAGAGCGTGCGCTCGGATGAAGTGGCTCGGATGTCCTAGACATCCGTCACATTGCGCGCCCTTGGGGCGTACATTCATCGGCTTTTGGCCATTGCCGTCGACTTCTAACCACGCGATTGTATGCAAACCCTTTTTCGATGTCTCTATGCTCAAATCAGCCGCTGAAAGAGGCTGCGGTTGCTTTCCGATGGGCGGTCGCAATCATCTCCAGCAACACGACGGCGCTTCACGACAGCAGCAGGATGATCCCAGCCGCTCTGCGCCGCCAAAGCCCGCCTTCGCCATGAGGAGTGCCCCGCAGGCCCCTTCACCTATTTGAAGAGCAACAGGCCCACACCCTCAACCCTCCCCTTGCGTCAGCCCGACGGCAGCGATAGCCTTGCTTCCAAGGGTCGGCTTCGGATGCGTTCCATCGAGCGACCATCGCGCCATGAAAGAGGCCGCTCGTTCCAACGCCGCATCGCACAGACAAGCGCGCTGGCGGAGGCTATACAATGGCATTCATCCCAGGAACCGAAGGCCCGGACAGTCTGACCGGCACCCCGGACGTCGACACCATTCTCGGCTACGGCTCCCGCGACACCCTCTCAGGCGCCAGCGGTGCCGACAGCCTCTACGGTGGCACAGGAAAGGATACGCTCTACGGAGGAAGCGGGGCGGACAGCCTTCTCTCCGGCGGGCTTGGATCGGACTCGCTCTACGGCGGCGATGGCGGTGACCGCGGCCTCTTCGGCGACATCGGAAACGACACCCTCCACGCCGATACCGGCGAGGACACCCGCCTCTATGGAGGCAGCGGCGCCGACCTTCTCTTCGGAGGCGAGGGTTACGACCGCTCCCTCTTCGGCGGCACCAAGGCCGACAAGATCTACGGCGACGAGGGTAGTGACCTCTTTCTCTACGGTGGGATCGGGAACGACACACTAGACGGCGGCAGTGGTTTGGATGGCAGGTTCTACGGCTATCGCGGGTCGGACCGGCTCGTCGGCGACCAGGGTGACGACTATCGCTTCTACGGTGGCCCCGGCCGCGACACCATCTTCGGCGGCAGTGGAAGTGACAGCCGCTTCGACGGTGGCGGCGGCGGCGACACGCTGATTGGCGACAGCGGTGCGGATTCACGCTTCTACGGCCGCAATGGCGCCGATAGCCTGTTCGGTGGTGATGGGAATGACGTTGGCCTTTTCGGCGGCAATGACGCCGACAGGATCTTCGGCGATAACGGTGATGACGCCCAGCTCTCGGGCGGCAAGGGTAACGACTATGTCTATGGTGGCAGCGGCGCTGATACACTAAGCGGCGATGACGACAGCGACCAGCTGACGGGCGGCAGCGGTGCGGACATCCTATTCGGTGGCAACGATAGCGATCTCTCTCTTGCCGGAGGAGTGGGTAGCGATACGATCTTTGGTGACAGTGGCAGCGACATCCTCTTCTACGGGTCCACCGGCAACGATACCCTCTTTGGCGGTAGCGGCAGCGATTCCATGTTTACTGGCGGATCGGGTGCCGACAGCCTGGAGGGCGGCTTGGGAGGTGACATCCAATTCTACGGCGATCATGGAGACGACAGTCTTTTTGGAGGTAGTGGTGATGATAGCGATCTACATGGTGGTTCCGGAGCCGATCTCATAGCTGGCGGCAGTGGAATCGACACTCGGTTGTTCGGTGGCTCAGGCTCGGACGTTCTTTCGGGAAACAATGGCAACGACGCACTCTATGGTGACCAAGGGCCAGATGCCTTCTACGGTGGCTCCGGATTCGATATGGTGTTTGGCGGAAACGGGGCGGACTCGATTGTCGATGGGGGGTCAGAGTCTGACATCTTGTACGGCGGAAGAGGTGGCGACGACCAGTTCTACGGAGGTAACGGCACCGATACACTCTATGGCGGAGATGGCGCTGACGGAAATTTCTTTGGCGGCTCCGGACCCGACTTACTCGACGGCGGAAGTGTCGCAGATTTCCGATTCTACGGTGGTACAGGAGATGATACTCTCTCCGGCGATGAAGGCAATGCATTCTCCTTTTTCGGGGATGATGGCGATGACAGCCTGGCTGGTGGAGAGGGAAACAACGGCAGTTTCCATGGTGGATCTGGGGATGATACTATTACCGGTGCAAGTAATAGGGATTTCTTCTTCAATGGTGGATCAGGCTTTGATACCCTTACCGGCGGCGACGGTGACGACTCATCTTTTTTTGGCAATGGCGGCTTCGACAGCCTCTCAGGTGGCACCGGGGATGATTGGCTATTCGAAGGCGGATCTGGTGACGACAGTCTCGACGGGGGCGGCGGTGACGATAGTTTTTTCCGAGGAGAGTCGGGGGCAGATATCCTGAATGGTGGTGCTAACCGCGATACCGCGTTCTTTGGAGGCACGGGATCGGACACACTAGACGGTGGGCGAGGCAGTGACTCCGGATTTTTTGGTGGTTTGGGTTCTGACACCCTTGCTGGCGGAGACGGAGATGACTTCCTGTTTCAGGGAAATGAAGGCGGAGACAGTCTCTCTGGTGGCAGTGGCGACGACAGCCGGTTCTCCGGAGAATCAGGGGCCGATATTCTCCAAGGCGGCAGCGGCGGTGAGCTTAGTTTCTTCGGCGGATCTGGGGTGGATAACCTCTATGGCGGGGAGGGCGACGACTCCATCTTCAGAGGCGACGACGGGGACGACAGCCTTTATGGAGGCAACGGGGCAGACAGTCATTTGTACGGCGGATCGGGGGCGGACATCGTCGTTGGCGGGAAGAAGAACGATGCTTATCTTAACGGCGAGATCGGCGACGATAGACTAATCGGTGGCGGCGGAGATGACCATGACGTCTTTGGCGGCGGTGGAGCCGACCGCCTATTTGGCGGCGGTGGAGATGATCGTGACTTCTTCGGTGGCAGCGGTACTGACCGGCTTTTGAGCAGTGCCGGAGGTGATACCAACTTCCACGGTGGCAGTGGCGCCGACAGCCTTTCGGCGGGTAGCGCGGCCGACCTCTCCTTCTTCGGTGGCAACGGCAGCGACAGCCTCTTCGGCGGAGAAGGGGATGACTCGAGCTTCAGTGGTGACGATGGGAACGATAGTCTCTTCGCCGGCAGCGGGGCAGACCGCTACTTTTTCGGTGAGACAGGGGTCGACTCGATCTTCGGTGGCAGTGGTGGCGACACCTCCTTCTACGGCGGATCAGGGGCTGACAGCGTCTCCGGCGGCGACGGGAATGACACCTTGATCAGAGGTGAAGACGGAGACGACAGCCTCTCCGGTGGCAGCGGCAGTGATGACTCTTTCTTCGGCGGATCGGGAGCGGACAGCATTGCCGGCTATAGCGGCAGCGATGCCGGCTTCTATGGTGGATCCGGGGCCGACAGCCTCGTCGGTGGCGACGGCGATGACGTCGGCTTCAGTGGCGAAGATGGAGACGACAGACTATCTTCCGGTAGCGGAGCAGATAGCCACTTCTATGGAGGGTCGGGGGCCGACACCATTGCCGCTGGAAGCAGTAGCGATACCTGGTTCTACGGTGCTTCTGGCGCCGACATGCTCTCCGGAGATGACGGTGACGACGCCTCCTTCAGAGGCGGAGATGGGGAAGATAGCCTTACCGGCAACAGTGGAGCGGACAGAAACTTCCTCGGCGGATCGGGAGCCGATCACCTCACCGGCGGCAGTGCCAGCGATGTCCGCTTCTACGGTGACTCGGGCGCAGACACCATCGAGGGCAACGACGGAGACGACTCTCTCTTCAGAGGAGGCGACGGCGACGACAGCCTCTTCGGCGGCAGCGGCGCGGACAGAAACTTCCGGGGCGGCGACGGCGCTGATAGCCTCGACGGCGGCGACGGGGCCGACACCGGCTTCAGAGGCGACAGCGGAGAGGACGCCCTCTCGGGCGGCGAAGGAGCGGACAGCAACTTCTATGGGGGATCGGGCGCCGACGACCTCGACGCCGGCCTTGGAGATGACCGCTCCTTCAACGGCGATCATGGCGACGACAGCCTGGCCGGCGGCAGCGGTGGCGACGGCTCCTTCTTCGGCGGAACCGGGGCTGATTGGCTTTCCGGCGGCAGCGGCGACGACTTCGCCTTCTACGGCGGATCGGGGGCCGACGCGCTCTCGGGGGAGGCCGGCAAGGACACGCTCTTCGGAGACGAGGGCGCCGACATGCTCCGCGGCGGTGCGGGTTCCGACAGCGCCTATGGCGGCGGCGGCGACGACATCTTCCTGGTGGCAAGCCAAGGAGACTTCGCCGGCTACCTCTATGACGGCGGCGCCGGAAGCGACACCCTGATGCTGAGCGAGGGCGCCACCATCCCCGGCGGCGGCGGCTCGCTCCTCTCCATCGAGGTGACGCTCTACGGCTAGTCGGACAGGCCGAGCCACCGCCGGCCCTTTCAAGCTGCCGGGATCCGCCACTGCCGCGGGGCAGTCCGGCCGAGGCCGCAACCGAGCCCTTGCGCGGCAGCCAATGCGAGGCTAGCCTAGCTGCAAGGGCCGGTTTTGGTTGCACGCCTTCGAACGACCGCCTTGCTTTGACGAAGATCGTTCACGCCGATGCCGCGCTAGACGAGACTCTCGTGCAGTGGAGGCAGAGCAATGGCGTTCATTCCAGGAACCGCAGGGCCGGACACGCTCACCGGCACCCCAGACGCCGACACCATTCTGGGCTACGGGCCAGACGACACGCTCTATGGGGCGAGCGGCGCCGACAGCCTCTACGGCAGCACGGGCCGGGATAGCCTCTACGGTGGCAGCGGCGCCGACAGCCTGCTGTACGGCGGGTCCAGGTCCGATCGGCTCTTCGGCGGCACGGGCAGCGACCGGAGCCTCTTCGGCGATGTCGGAAACGATACCCTCCACGGCGATTCCGGAGGTGACGCCCGCCTCTATGGAGGAAGCGGCGCCGACCTCCTCTATGGAGGCGATGGCTACGACACCTCGCTCTTCGGCGGCACCAAGGCCGACAGGATCTATGGAGACGATGGCAGCGATCTCTCTATCTACGGTGGGGCCGGCAACGACACGCTGAACAGCGGCAGTGGCCTGGATGGCTTTCTGTTCGGCGCCAGCGGCGCTGATAGACTCATCGGTGAAGAAGGAGACGACTACCGCTTTTTCGGAGGCCGTGGTCGCGACCGCCTGTTCGGCGGCAGCGGCAGGGATAGCCATTTTGAAGGAGGCGGCGGTGGTGACACGCTTTTCGGTAGCAGCGGTGCCGATTGGCGCTTCTTCGGTCGTAACGGCAACGACAGACTCTACGGTGGCGACGGAGACGACGTTAGCCTCTTCGGCGGCAATGATGCCGACAGGATTTTCGGCGATAATGGCGATGACACCCAACTCTTCGGCGGAAACGGTGACGACCGCCTTTACGGTGGCAGCGGCTCAGACACCCTTAGCGGCGATGACGACAGAGATCGGCTGGACGGCGGCGGCGGTGTAGACACACTTTTCGGTGCAAGGGGTGACGATCTCTCTTTCTACGGCGGCGATGGGGCGGACAGCCTTGACGGCGGTTCGGGCGCTGACATGGGCTTCTATGGTGATGGCGGAGACGACAGTCTTCGTGGCCGCAGTGGGGATGATTCCCATTTCTCCGGCGGATCTGGAGCCGATTTGATTAGCGGGGGAAAAGGTGACGATGCCTATCTGTTCGGCGGATCCGGATCCGATGCGATCTTTGGTGGTGGTGGCAATGATCTTCTTTATGGCCACGACGGTGATGACGAGATCGACGCGGGGTCAGGCATCGACACTGTGTTCGGTGGCAGTGGTAGTGATTCCTTCATTACAGGCAGGTCGGGGGCTGACAGACTAGACGGCGGCTCAGGACCTGACGACAGCTTCTACGGTAGCGATGGTAACGATACGCTCCTTGGCGGCGATGAGGTCGATCGCAACTTCTTTGGTGGCTCCGGGGCTGATGCCCTCTTTGGTGGCAGTGAGAGAGAGGTCAGTTTCATCGGTAGCTCGGGGGCCGACAGTATCTACGGCGACGAAGGTGATGACATCGGATTCGAAGGCAATGACGGAGACGACAGCCTATTTGGCGGTACCGGATCAGATGAGTTCTTTCACGGCGAATCGGGAGGCGACTGGATCTGGGGTGGAAGCGGTAAGGATAACTCCTTGAACGGTGGATCGGGAACGGACCACCTCTACGGTGGAGAGGGACGCGACTCACGCTTGAGAGGGGATGATGGGGACGATCGCCTCTTCGGCGGTGACGGCAACGACACCCGTTTTTATGGCGATTCGGGAGCTGATTTACTCGCTGGCGGTGACGGCATTGATACGCGGTTTTTCGGCGGATTGGAAGCTGACACCCTAGCCGGCGGCGATGGAAGCGACCGTTCACTCTACGGCGACGATGGAGACGACAGGCTCTCTGGCGACAGTGGGGCGGACAAGATATTCTGGGGCAGATCGGGGGCGGATAGCATGACAGGTGGTAGTGGCAACGATTCCCTCTTCTTTGGAGATTCCGGGGCCGATACCCTCGACGGCAGTGACGGGGACGACGTTTCCTTCGTTGGCGGCGACGCAGATGACTCTTTGTTCGGCGGCAGCGGAGCGGATAGATTCTTCCGTGGCAGCTCGGGCGCCGACAGCATCGCAGGTGGAAGCAGCAATGATACCTATTTTTTCGGTGATTTCGGGGCTGACACCCTCCACGGCAATGACGGCGACGACGTTTCCTTCGTTGGCGGCGATGCCGATGACAACCTATTCGGCGGCAGCGGAGCGGATAGAAACTTCCGCGGCACCACGGGGGCCGACAGCATTGCAGGTGGAAGCGGCGACGATTTCCGGTTCTATGGCGGTCTAGGGGCCGACACCCTCGACGGCAACGACGGGGACGACGCCTCCTTCAAAGGCGATGGCGGAGACGATAGACTCTCCGGCGGAGACGGTGCAGACAGCAGTTTCTTTGGCGGATCGGGTGGTGACACTGTCACCGGCGGCAAGGGCAACGACACCCACCTTAGTGGCGATGGTGGTGAAGACCGTCTGTTCGGAAACGCTGGAGATGACCGTGCACTCTTCGGTGGCAACGGCGCTGACCGCCTCTTCGGCGGCGGTGCTGTTGACCATGAATTCCTTGGTGACAGCGGCGCCGACCGCCTATCAGGCGGTGCTGGAGATGATACCAACTTCTACGGTGGCAGCGGTAATGACACTCTCGACGGCAACGACGGAGATGACTTTGGATTCAGCGGAGATATCGGCGACGACAGCCTCTCCGCCGGCAGCGGGGCAGACAGTAACTTCTTCGGCGGTTCGGGCTCCGATAGCGTAGCTGGTGACAGCGGCAGCGATACCCGCTTCTACGGCGGTTCGGGGGCGGACACGCTGGCCGGCAACGACGGCGATGACCTCTCTCTCAGCGGCGACAACGGTGACGACAGCCTCCTTGGCAATAGCGGATCGGATCGGAACTTCCGAGGCGGATCGGGAGCCGATCACCTGGCTGGTGGAAGCGCCAGCGATGTTCGTTTCTACGGCGACACAGGATCAGACATCCTCGACGGCAACGAGGGCGACGACTCCCTCTTCAGAGGCGAAGACGGCGACGACAGCCTCTCCGGCGGCGACGGTGCAGACCGGAACTTCCGCGGCGGAGAAGGCGCCGACAGCCTTGACGGCGGCGATGGCGACGACACCGGCTTCAGAGGCGATAGCGGCGGCGACAGCCTCTCTGGCGGCGATGGCGCGGACAGCAACTTCTACGGCGGATCGGGCGCGGATCACCTCGATGCAGGCCTGGGCGACGACCTCTTCTTCAACGGCAATGACGGCGACGACAGCCTGGCGGGCGGGAGCGGTGGCGATGGCACCTTCCGCGGCGGATCGGGGGGAGACCAGCTCTCCGGCGGCAGTGGCGACGACTTCGCTTTCTATGGAGGATCGGGGGCCGACGCGCTTTCCGGGGAGGACGGCGACGACACGCTCTATGGCGACGAGGGCGCCGACAGGCTGATCGGCGGGTCGGGGTTCGACAGCGCCTTCGGGGGCAGCGGCGAGGATACCTTCCTGGTGGCAAGCCAGGGAGATTTTGTCAGCTACCTCTATGACGGCGGCGCCGGCAGCGACACCTTGGTCTTGAGCGAAGGCGCCACCATCCCCGGCGGGGGCGGCGCGCTGCTGTCTATCGAGGTGACGATCTACGGATAGGGGCAAGGGCGATCTTTTCGCGCACGCCAAGGTGATGCAAAGATCGGGCTCGTCCCTTGCATGCCTACACCTAAGCCGCTAGCCTTTCTTCGAGGCTGGCGTCGGATGCAAATCTCCGAACGGCCGCCTTATTGGCTGAGATGAGATCTTCGCTCCGGTGCCGCGCCGCACGACAGCTGCGTGCAGGAAAGGCAGAGCGATGGCGTTCATTCCTGGAACCAATGGACCGGACACCCTTTTCGGGACCTCTGACGGCGACACCATTCTGGGCTACGGGTCGCGTGATACGCTCTATGGCTCGAGTGGGGCCGATAGCCTCTTCGGTGCGACCGGAAAGGACAGCCTCTACGGCGGCAGTGGCGACGATGTCGTCCTCGACGGCGGCAGCGGCTCCGACAGCCTCGCCGGGGGGCTGGGAAACGACAGCGCCTTCTACGGTGGAACCGGGGCCGACGTACTGGCCGGCGATAGCGGAGGGGACCTCCTTCTCTTTGGCGGGGACGGGCCGGACGAGATTGGTGGAGTCTCCGGCGACGACGGCTCGCTCTTTGGCGGCGCAAGTGCCGACACGCTTACAGGCGGTGCCGGAGACGATTCCCTCCTCGATGGTGGCCTGGGGAACGACAGGCTGATCGGCGGCGATGGTGAGGACGCCACCTTGGCCGGCGGTGAAGGTGCCGACATCCTCTACGGCGGTGAGGGAAGCGACCAGGGCCTTTTCGGCGGTCTCGCCAACGATAGCCTCTACGGTGACGAGGGGGACGATACCGGCCTTTTCGGTGGCAGTGGCGCGGACAGGCTGGCCGGCGGCAGCGGAGCCGACAGCTCCCTCTACGGCGACACCAAGATCGATCTGATCTATGGCGGCGAGGGAGCGGACAGCCACCTCTTCGGTGGTATCGGCAACGATAGGCTGGTTGCGGGCAGTGGCGCCGACGGCTTCCTCTACGGCTACAACGGCACGGACCTGCTGTACGGCGAGATTGGCGATGATCACACCTTCTACGGTGGGCCCGGCCGCGACACGCTCTACGGCGGCAGCGGCGAGGATAGCCGCTTCGAGGGTGGCGGCAGCGCCGATAGGCTGTTCGGCGGCAGTGGTATCGACGACCGCTTCTTCGGACGCAACGGCAACGACGAGATCTTCGGCGGCGATGGCGATGACCTGCGCCTTTTCGGCGGCAATGGCAGGGATAGGATCTACGGCGATGAAGGCGATGACGAAGACCTGTCGGGAGGATCGGGTAACGACAGGATCTTTGGCGGGGACGGAGCGGACAGCCTCTATGGCGGCAACAATACCGATAGGTTGTTCGGTGGATCTGGAGCAGACTTTCTCTTTGGAGGGAGCGGCGTCGACAGAACATTCCTTGGGGGTGATGGAGACGATCTCTTTTTCGGGGGCAGTGGAAACGACATAGAGACATACGGCGGTGCCGGAGCCGACACCGGCTACGGCGGTGATGGAAACGACAGCAACTTCTTAGGTAATGAAGGAGACGATATCCTCTTTGGCGGCAGTGGCTTTGATGGATTCCTCGAAGGTGGCGGCGGAGCTGACACTCTGTTTGGCGGCAACGGTGGTGACCAGAGGCTAATTGGCGGCACAGGAGATGACAGTCTTGCCGGCGGTAGTGGCAGTGATGACCGGCTTATCGGCTCCTCTGGAGCCGATTTCCTTTATGGCGGCAGCAGTGCGGATAGCATTTTCTACGGCGGACAGGGCGCCGACGTCATTGCCGGCGAAGAGGGGGACGACAACAACTTTCAAGGTGGTGACGGAGATGACAGCCTGTTCGGCGGTACCGGCTTTGACAGAAACTTCCGCGGTCAATCAGGAGCCGATCTGATGGACGGCGGAAGTGGTGTTGACACCGGGTTTTATGCCGCTTCGGGAGATGACGTCTTGGCCGGTGACGAGGGCGACGACATCCTCTTCCTCGGCGAAGACGGTGCCGACCTCCTCTACGGCGGCAACGGCTTGGACTCCTCTTTCGACGGCGGGTCCGGAAGCGATTTCCTCTTCGGCGGTGAGGGAGACGACGCCTATTTCTCCGGTGGCGAAGGCGACGACGCGGTCTTCGGAGACGGCGGCGATGACGGGCTTTTCGGTAATGCCGGCGCCGATAGGCTCAGCGGCGGATCCGGTTTCGACAGCGCCTACGGTGGCAGTGGCGAAGACACCTTCCTGGTCGCGAGCCAAGGCGATTTCGTCAGCTACGCCTATGATGGAGGCTCCGGCAGCGACACCCTGGTCTTGAGCGGCGGCGCGACGATACCGGGAGGTGGCGCGAACCTCACCTCGATCGAGGTGACGATCTACGGATAGCACGTGGAGCGCCGACTTCTTCTCTCAGACTGGTCCAAGCGGGTTGCGAGCAAGGCACGCAGCACGCGCTATTGTGAAGGGGAACGCTGGGCTACCCCTTGCCAACAGACACGTAGGCCGATAGCCTATCGTGAGGGTCGGCATCGGATGCATCATATTGAACGAGCGTCACTAGGCTGAGCTCAATCCCTTGCTCCGGCGCCGCGCCGCGCAACGACTTGATGCAGCGGGGGCAGAGTCATGGCATTCATTCCAGGGACGAACGGACCGGATACCCTTAGCGGCGGCGATGCCGTCGACACCATTCTGGGCTACGGCGACAACGACACACTCTATGGCTTGAGCGCGGCCGACAGCCTCTATGGGGGGCAAGGCGACGACAGCCTCTTCGGCGGCAGCGGCGGTGAAGACACCATGGATGGAGGGACCGGCCAGGACAGCCTTTCCGGGGGCCTGGGCGACGACAGCAACCTCTCGGGCGGCTCCAGGGCCGATGTGATCGACGGTAACGGGGGCGCCGACGCCTTCCTCTTCGGTGATGCCGGCAACGATACCATCGATGCGGGCGCCAACAACGACAGCTACCTCTACGGCAGTGCCGGGCTGGACACGCTCTACGGGGGTGGCGGCGACGACACCCACCTGGACGGTGGTGCCAATGCCGACCTGATCGACGGTAGCAGCGGAAACGACGTCTCGCTCTTCGGCGAGCGGGCGAACGACGTGATCTTTGGGGGCGAAGGCGACGACAGCTACGTCGACGGCGAGCGCGGCGGCGATGCGCTTTACGGGGGCCTGGGAATCGATGCCTTCTTCTACGGCGACGTCAGCCCCGACCGGCTCGACGGTGGACTTGGCGACGACTACTCCTTCTATGGAGGGGCCGGCAACGATACCCTCTTTGGCGGAGGGGATGACGATTCCTTTTTTCACGGCAACGGCAAGCGCGATACCATGTATGGCGGCGACGGCCGCGATGCCAGCTTCTTCGGCGGCGGCGGTATCGACCGCATGTACGGCGGGGAAGGACGCGATATCCAGTTCTTCGGCCGGGCGTCCGCCGACAAGATGTACGGCGGCGGCGGCGACGACAGCCTCTTCTTCGGCGGCAACGACAACGACACCCTCTCCGGCGACACCGGCAGGGACAGCCTCTTCTATGGTGGCAGCGGCAACGACAGGCTCTTTGGCGGTAACTCGTACGACTACCAGTTCTACGGGGAAAGCGGCGTTGACCGACTCTATGGCGGATCTGATCGGGATCGGCTGCTGAATGGCGGCAGCGGCGCGGACCGGATCTTCGGTGAAGGTGCCAACGATACCTCCGTATTCGGCGGCGAGGGCGGCGACAGACTCTACGGTGGCAGCGGTGCCGACTTCGCCTTTGTCGGTGGCTCGGGAGCCGATAGGATGGAAGGCAACGAGTCGCAGGATCGGTCCTTTTTCGGCGGATCGGGAGATGACACGATGGATGGGGGCGCATCGGGTGATACCCTTTTTTACGGCGAAGAGGGAGACGACGTGCTCTTCGGTGGAGGGGTTGGCGACTCTGGCGACACCAGTTTCTTTGGCGGCGACGGGGCGGATACGCTCGACAGCGGCGACGGTAACAATAGCTTTTTCTATGGTGGTGCCGGAGATGACACGCTCTATGGCGGAGATTTTTTTGATGTACACTTCTCAGGCGATGCGGGAACCGACCGCCTCTACGGCCTTAGCGGAAACGACAGAAGCTTCTTCGGCGGCAGCGGAGCCGACAGCATCTTCGGCGGCAGCGGTGCCGACACCTTTGTTTTCGGCGGTTCGGGGGTCGATCTGCTTTACGGCGGTGTTGGCCATGACAATCAACAGCACGGCGGCAGTGGCGCTGACACGATGTTCGGCGGCAGCGGTAACGATGGCCTCTTCGGAAACGAAGGTGGGGACGTCATTTACGGCGGCAGTGGTGCAGACGATATTATCGCGGGTGAGGGCGACGATGTTCTTGTCGGCGGGCCCGGTGGAAACAACACGATCGACGGCGACGGTGGCGACGACACCTTCCTGGTCGCGAGCCAAGGCGATTTCGTGAGCTACGACTACGACGGTGGCTCCGGCAGCGACACGCTGATCCTGGGCGACGGCGCGACCATCCCCGGCGGTGGGTTCGGTCTCACCTCTATCGAGGTCACGATTTTCGCCTAGGACGGCCGATCGCCGTCCTATCGATGGCCATCTTGTCGCCTCGGCATCGACGTCATCTGGGGTAAGACTGGGCGGCGAATCTAAACCGTTGCCGCCCGCTCTGTCGGCACGCCTGGGGAGAGACGAAAGATGCGCATCACGCTGATCGGGACGACGGCGGGCCTTGGACTAGGGCTGGCAGCCCTTCTGTCGATGGCCGCGCCCTCCTCGGCCTCGGACTTCACCCTCTCGCATCCGCTGGCCTGCACCTTGGGCGAGGACTGCTGGGTGCAGAACCTGGTCGACAACGATGCCAGCCCTGAGGCCACGGACTATCGCTGCACCAAGTTCACCTACGACACCCATTCGGGCACCGACATCCGCATCCCGAACCGCATTGCCGTCAACCGCGGCGTGGCGGTGCTGGCCGCAGCGCCCGGCAAGGTCTTGCGCATGCGCGACGGCGAGCCGGACCGCATCTACGATCAGCCGCCGCCAGACCGTAAGGGGCGCGACTGCGGCAACGGCATCATCATCGACCACGGCGGCGGCTACGAGACCCAGTACTGCCACATGCGCAAGGGCAGCTTGATCGTGCAGCCCGGTCAGCAAGTGGAGCGCGGCGAGCCGCTGGGCATGGTCGGGACCTCGGGCAAGACCGACTTCGCGCACCTGCACATCACCTTGCGCAAGGACGGCGAAACCATCGAGCCCTTCATCGGTCGGGCCGTGGGCGCCGAGGCCTGCGGGGTCGAAGGCACCTCTCTGTGGGAGGACGCCGACGCCATGGCCGCTGCCATCGACGCCCAGGTGATCAACGCCGGCTTCGCCACCGGGGCCGTCGAGATGGAGGAGATCGAAGAGGGCTATGTCCCGCTGGGCCAAGTCCCGGCCGACGCCCCTGCCCTGGTGTTCTTCGGCCGCTCGGCCAATCTCCTCAAAGGCGACTCCCAGCGCATCACCCTCGAGGGGCCCGGCGTGGAGGTTGAGGATCGCTCCGAGCCGCTGCCCAGAAAGCGCGCCCAGTCGATGATCTTCGCCGGCAAGCGCCTGCGTGACGAGCGCTGGCAGCCCGGTACCTACGTCGGCACCTACGAGGTCTTGCGCGACGGCCAAGTGCTGGATTCGAAGACGGTCACCTTGGAGATCGAGTAGAATGCCGGAGGCTTCGCTGCGCCCTAGGCTTGCCGCGCGGTTGTACGGCCGGCTCGAATCGGCTCCCCCCGCTCCACAAGCCGGGTGTCGCGCATCAAGCCGCGGCGCAGCAGCAGGGTCTGCGCCACCGAGGCGAACAGCGCATTGACCTCCTTGAAGGCGCGCAGGGTCTCCAGATGGATGTTGGAGCTATTGACCGAGGTCTCGCCGCCGCGGCGCAGGCGGTTCAGGTGCTCGTTGCGGCTGTCGCGCTCCAGGATCCTGATGCGGTCCTTCTCCTCGACCAGCTGGCGGGCGGCATCGCCGTCCTCGGAGACCAGGACGTTGATGGCCAACTGCATGTTCACCATGATGCGGTCGTGGATGTTGGTGAGCTCGCCCCAGCCCTCGCGCGAGAAGTTGACGTCGAACTCGTCCTTCTTCTTGGCCAGGGTCAAGAGGCGCTTGGCGACGATGTCGCCGGCACTCTCCAGGTTGATGGCGAAGTCGACCAGGTCCAGGCTGCGCTGCTTCTGCTTCTCGGTGAGCCCGCCAGGGTTCAAGGCGGCGATATAAAGCTTGATGTCGGCGAAGGCCCGGTCGACCTCGTCGTCCAGCGCCGCGATCTGGGCGATCTGGGGCCGATCGCCGGTCTCGTAGAGCTCCATCACCGGCCTCGCCATGACTTCGACCAGCTCGGCCATGCGCAATACCTCGCGGGTCGCACTGGCGAGCGCCAAGCCAGGGGTCTTCAAGGCCGCTTGATCCAAGGCTGAGGCCGGCCGCAGCCGCGCCGCCTCGACCGGCGCCTGGACCGTCGACTTGGGCATGATCAGCTCCAAGAGCGCCTGCAGCGGAGCAACCAACAGCAGGCCGACCAGGAGGATCGCCAGGTTCAAGCCCAGGTGCAGCCAGACCAGCTGCTGGCCAGGATTGGCCGCAAGCGCGTCGAGCGGCAAGCTCACGGCCTGCACCAGCGCCAGCACGGCCAAGGCCCCGCAGCCGCGGATGATGAGATTGCCGATCGGGATTCGCCGCGGCACCACGGCAGCACCACGGGTGAGCCAAACCGCCAGCAATGCGCCGCCCAGGTTGGCCCCCAGCACCAGCGAGATGCCGAGATCGAGCGGTACCACCGAGCCGCTGACGAAGGTCACCACGATCAGAATAGCGGCCACGCTGGAATGCAGCGCAAAGGCGAAAAGCGCGCCGATCAGGAAGGAGGTGACGGGCTCTCCCTCCAGGAAGCCGACGATCACCGGCAAGGCCGCGCTTTCGCGCAAGGGCAAGGTGGCCTCGCCGATCAGCCGCAAGGAAAGCAGGATCAAGGCAACGCCCAGCAGAATGCGGCCAATCTGCTTGGCCACGCGCCGCTCCATCTTCAGGAAGAGGAATCCGCCGATGGCGAGCAGCAAAGGGATCAGCCAGTCCAAGCGGAACGAGAGGAACTGCACCACCAAGGCCGAGCCGAGGTCGGCACCAAGCAGCAGTGCCAAGCCGGCTGCCAAGCCGATCAGGCCGCTGGCGGCGAAGCCAACGGTCAGGATCGCGGCAGCGGTCGAGCTCTGCAGCAGCACCGCCAAGACGACCCCCATGGCGGCAGTCGTGACCCGGCCGCGCCGACGATCGATCAGCAGCGTGCGCAGCGAAGGTCCGGTCGCCCGCTCGATGCCGGTTCGGACCATCCGCACCGAATAAAGCAAGAGCGCCGTTGCGCCAGCCAGATTCAGCAGCAACAGCGGTAACTGCATGCCATCTACCTCACTTCACCTCTTTGCCGTCCTTCTAGGCAGAGGGCCGCCACGCCCCTTGCCCCGGGTCTCGACCGCGATCTTGAACGCCGCGAGCGAGCCCGAATCGGCTCTTGTCATCAAACCGTAACAAAACCGAAACGAATCTGCAAAGTAACTGCGGCGTGACTGCGCAGGGCAGCTCTGCGTGAGAGGTCGAGGGACCTATGCTAACCGCTTGAAAGGCAGTGCTTGTCAGGCCGGAACGGTGGCGATCCGGACGCCCGAGCCAATGGTCTGGCCGCATGGCCGAAACAAAGGGCGTTGCGCACCATAAAGAAGATCAGCCTTTCCGGTTGGGCGACGACGGCTGGCATGGCACAGCCTTCAAGGCCATGACGGACTCTACCCAAGCATCCTAATAGGCACTTGTATTCAATCGGTAGGAAGAGCTTACACCGGCTGCAGAACACGGCTTTCGATGGCGCCGACCAGATCGCCGTGCTCGGCGGCCGTCACGCGCTTGATCTCCTTCCACTCTTCGTTCGCCATGAAGCCCGCCCAGGCTTCCTCCATGGCTGCCTCGTCGGGCCAGGCGAGGAGGTAGACGAAGTCGAGGCGCTCGTCCGTCCGGCTGAGCCACATGTGCACGATTTGAAAGCCGTAGCTCTGCATGATGCGGGCGGCATGGTCGCGAAAGCGCGCGACGAAGGCCTCTTGGTTATGCTCGAAGATCTCGTAGATGCGCAGCTGATGGATCATTCTGGCCTCTCTTTATTGGGGCGCGCCCTCGACACGGAAGTTAACGCCACAGGGCGCGCAAGCCTCTCCGTTGACCGGCATCAAATCCTGCGGGCAGGCCGACATCACGGCGATGCAAGTCAACCTGGCACTCAAGGTGACGGAGTCGCCCGGCTTGGAGACCGGTGCCAGCCACTGCACTGCCCCCTCCGCGGTCAGCGGCGTGTTCATCCAGATGTTGAAGGGCGCTGGAATGGCAGGTGCCCGCCGCCCGATCGCAATCAGCGCCATGCGCAGATTGTCGGTGCAGTTGTCGTGGTAGTCGCTGCAGCCCAGCTGCCGATAGCGGTGGTGGTCGCAGGCGGCGACCACGGTGTCATGGACGCCGGGCGAGCTGTCCGCCTCCAGCTCCAGGATGGCCCGGCGGCGGTTGGTGACCAGCCCGTCGCCCACCTTGGGGTAGATCGAGCCCAGCTGGGTGTGCAGGTGCTCCATCGAGAGGTGCTCGTCCAGGTCCTCGGCGTTGAAGGCCCAAAAGTCGCAGACCTGGGTGCCTTCGGTGTTCTCGATCACCAAGCGCTGGTCCGGCGCCAGCAGCACCGCCACGCCGCAGCGCGCCGGCACCTCATAGCGCTGGCCAAGACTAGGTCGGCCGTCGGGCGAGATCGCACTGGAAAGGCTGGCGTTGCTGCCGTCGGGCGCGCCCGGATCGAAGCACTTGGACATTGGCCAGCCTTTCCCTTCTAGGTCGCAAACTCGTGTGTCCGGCAATGCCGCAAAGACAAGGTTGACGCTTGATCAGCGCCGGGGAACGGCCCGCTTCACCATTCGCTCCGTCAAGGAAGTCTTGGCTTTGCCGGCGGCATCGAAGTTCGCCTCATTCAGCCAGGCACTCAAGATCTTTCGAACGTCGGGCCAGTCGCTATCCAGCATCGCATACCAGGCCGTGTCTCGATTGAGGCCCTTATAGATCATGTGATTGTAGAAGATCCCTTCAAACTTGAAGCCAAGGCGCAGCGCTGCATTGCGCGATCTCTGGTTCGTGGCATTGCAGCGCCATTGCATGCGACGATAGCCCAGATCCGTCATCGCGTAGTCGAGCATCAGGAAGAGCGCTTCCGTGGCAGCCCGCGTGCGCTGCATGTCAGGGGAAAACCAGATGCCGCCGATTTCTATGACGCCTTGCGTCGGCTGCACGTCCAGGTAACAGGCCATGCCTTTGACCCGGCCGCTCTCCCGCATCCGGAACACGTACCAGATGAAGTCGAAGCTCGCGGCGCAGTCGGCCAAGAAGCCCATGAAGCCCTTTTCCGACTGCCACGGCCCGAAGGGAAGATAGGTCCAGATGTTCAGCGCCTGCTCGCTGCCGTGAGACTCCCGGTAAAGCGCGGCGCCATGAAGGCTCGGGTCCAATGCATCAATCGCGACCTCCCTGCCCTCGAGCGTCTTACGCGCCGGGATCAGCCCGCTCGGCAAACGGCAAACAGGCTCGTTCCACAGGTCGCGCTCAAACACTGGTTCATGCGCCCTTGCCATGGCTGCAGTCCTCCGTGTCTCCTCTGTTCAAGGTCGATGCGGATGGTCCGCGTTTCCCAATCACGCTGCGGCGTTCTCATCAGCGGCCCTGGACGCGCGCCGCAGTGCCTGCGTAAGACAGTCCAAGCCTTGGCTCAGTTCCTCCATAGGCAACAATCCGAACCCGAGCCGGAAGACCCGCGCCTCTTCGCCGAACCAAGCGCCGCTTGCAACCCGCGTTCCGAGCCGGGCCGCTTCCCGGTAGAAGCGCTCGACACCGGCATCACTGAACAGGGCCGGTTTCAGCCGAACGCAACAGAACGCGCCCGCGTCGGGTCTAATCCACTCGACGAAGTCCGCATTGCCTTCGACCCAGGCCGTGCAGCGCACGAGGCCTTCGGCAAGGAGTGAGCGTCTTTGGCCGATGATGCGCTCACGCTGCTCCAAAACTTTCAACGCCAGGAATTCGTCGACGGGTGAACAGCAAATCACCGTGTTGAACTTGCCGAGGACCAGCTGCTCCCTTAGCCGCTTGTCTCGGGTGATCGCCCAGCCCAGGCGCAGTCCTGGTGCACCATGGCACTTAGACAGCGATGCACAGGACACGATCTTCGGGCTCAGGTCCAAATATGATGGTGCCGCGGCGTCGTCTCCATAAGTCGCTTCCCGGTAGGTGACATCGAGGACCAAATAGGCGTCGGGAGACTTTGCCTCCATCAGCTCCACCACCTTGCGGATCGTTTGCTCCGGGATGGCGACACCAACCGGGTTCTGCGGCGTGGCCAGCGAGATGAGCTTGGTATCCGGCGTCAGCTTCGATTCCAGATCGGCCAGATCAATCCGATAGCCGCTGTCGAAGGAAAGCCTCAGCTCCCGCACGGAGGCACCGACACAGTCCAAAGCACTGCGTGCCAGTGGAAAGAGGGGCGTGGTCGTGACGGCTTCGGCCTTTGGATCGCAGAGAATGAAACTCAGCAGGAAAAGCGCATGCATGCCGCCCACCGTGATGACGACATCGTCCGGCTCGACGTCGTGCAGTTCCGCGAGTTTGCTGCGAAGGGCCAAGTTCCCTGCCGGCGTGCCATAGCTGAGAAGAAGCTGTGACAGCTCTGTCTGGCCGCTGTCGTCAAGAAGGTCTGACAGGTTGAGATCGGGCCCGACGCTCTCCGCCAGGTCATACTTGGGATGCTCCCCGGTAAGCGACATGATGTCATTCTTCAGAAACTGAGCCATCGGCGATCTCTCCCATCTTGCTAGCGGACCCCGCCATCCCGGGCCCCACAGGTGAGACTAGGCTTGCAACAGCCATCGATACAGATGCAGATTTGCTATATTGTGACCAGAACAGATGGACACTAACCGCAAGCGCGGTTCACGGTAAAGGGAAGTGGATGGACAAGGTCAAGAACGACGCAACGCGCCACCGCTACGAGGAAGTTGCGGCCTTCGTCATGGAGCTGATCGAGACGGGCACCCTTCCGCCCGGCACCAAGGTCCCCTCGTTGCGCACGCTCAGCCGACAGCTTCATGTCAGCCTCTCGACAACCATGCAGGCCTATCGGGTTCTCGAGGACAAAGGCATGCTGGAGGCACGACCGCAATCTGGCTTCTACGTCGCCTCGAGCGGCCCGGTCGCGCTAGACCTGCCCGAAAAATCCAGGCCGCCCATGCGCCCGCATCGCGTTTCGGTCGCTGCTCCCGTATTACAGATGCTGGAGTACGCGGCCGACCCGACACTGCAGCCTTTGGGCTGCGCCATCCCCAGTCCGGAAATGCTGTCTGCCGGCAAGCTCGATCGCTTTCTGGCCCGGGCCGCGCGCTTGAAAGGGGCTGAGTTCAACACCTACGGCACGCCGAGTGGCGAGCCCTACCTGCGGCGCGAGCTTGCGAGGCGCGCGATCCGCTGGGGGCAGACTCTCTCTCCCGACGAGATTGCCGTCACCTGCGGCTGCACCGAGGCCCTGTCGATCGCGCTGAAGGCCACGACCCTGCCCGGCGATGTCGTGGCGATCGAATCCCCCACCTATTTCGGCGTGCTGCAGGTGATCGAGTCACTCAATCTCCATGCACTGGAGCTGCCGACCGACGCGACCAGCGGTGTGGACATCGCCTCGCTCGAACGCGCACTCGCGCGCAATGCCGTTCAGGTTTGCCTCCTCTCGTCCTGTTTCAGCAATCCGCTCGGCTCCACGCTGCCCGGCGCGAAGAAGCGCCAGCTCCTGGACCTCCTAAAACGCCACGAGATTCCACTGATCGAGGATGACATCTATGGTGACATCCACTTTACCGAAGAGCGGCCGAGACCCTTCATGGCGCTCGATCCCAGCGCGGACGTGATCTACTGCAGCTCCTTTTCCAAGACACTGGCACCGGGCTACAGGGTCGGGTGGATCGCCACCAAAAAGCGCCTTCGACAGGTGCTCGAGGGCAAGTTCTCGACCAGCCTCTGCAGCCCCATTCTGCCACAGATCGCGATTGCCGACTTTCTGTCCTCGGGCGGCTACGACGCCCACCTCCGTCGCTTGCGGCGCGCCTTCAGGAGCAACATCGAGCGCATGCTGCGGGTCATCGATGAGGCCTTCCCCAGGGGAACGCGCGTGACCAGGCCCGCGGGAGGCTTTGTCCTTTGGGTGAAGCTGCCGGGTGCGGTGCCATCGGACGGCCTGCTCCAGCAGGCACTGTCGGAGAACATCTGCTTCGCCCCGGGCAAGCTCTTTTCAACGACGGGTCAGTATGACGATTGCCTGCGGCTAAGCTGCGGCCATGCCTGGAGCGATACGCTCGAGCAGGCTGTTCGACGCATTGGTGCGCTGGCTCGGGAGTGGAGAGACTAGCCGCCGAGAGTTGGCGGCAAAGGTTCGACATCCCACTGTCACGCGAATGCAGACGTGACGCCGCTTGCCTTCAGGTTGCACAACCCTTAGCCTAGTGACACTGAAGCTCATCGGCGATCTTGATTTCAGAGGGGCGAGACCATGGCGTTCATTCCAGGCACCGAGGGTCCGGACACGCTGACCGGGACCACCGCCGCCGACACCATTCTGGGCTACGGCGCCGACGACTCGCTCTACGGCTTGGGCGGTATCGACAGCCTTTATGGTGGACCGGGGCGCGACAGCCTTTATGGCGGCGGCGCGGGGGACGTCGTGATCGAGGGTGGTGGCGGCGCCGACAAGATTTCGGGCAAAGCCGGCGACGACACCTCGCTCTTCGGCGGCACCGCACCCGACACGATTTATGGCGGCAATGGGGATGACTTCTTCCTCTCCGGTGATCTAGGGAACGATACTCTTTTCGGAGGCGACGGGAATGACAAAGGCTTTTTCGGTGGGTCCGGCTCCGACCGCCTCTACGGGGGTGATAGCAGCCCTTTGGGCATCTTTCTGGTAGGTGATCTAAGCTTTTTCGGCGGATCCGGCTCCGACCGACTCTTCGGTGGCAGTGGACCGAACCTGCGATTTTACGGCGATGACGGTGACGACAGACTCTACGGCGGCACCTCCTTCTTCGGCGGCTCCGGATCGGACAGCCTGTTTGGTGGCAACAACCTGGGCGGCGACTCCGGATCCGACAGCATCTCCGGCAGCCGCCTTGTCAGCGGTGGGGATGGCGACGACCACATTGACGGATTCGGCTTCGTGTGGGGGGGTGCGGGAGACGACGTCGCCAGTGCGTTCTACTTCGTAGGCGGCGGCGATGGCACCGACACCGTCTACGGAGACAAGTACCTCTACGGCGGGGATGGCACAGACACTCTCAACGGCCAGCAAAGGCTCTATGGCGATGACGGCACAGACATCCTCTTCGGAGAGGATTACCTTTTCGGCGGGGACGGAACCGACAGCCTTGTCGGAGGGTATCAACTATTCGGCGGAAATGGAGCTGATGTTCTCTTCGTACAGGGGTTCTCTCCCGTAAACTTCCATGGTGAATCCGGGTCCGATACGCTTTTCGGCGATAACGGTGGAAGTTTTTTCGTTGGGGGAAACCAACGTTTCTTCGGCGGCTCCGGGTCCGACAGCCTCTTCGGCAACGACCGGAACGATGATCGCTTCTTTGGCGGTCGCGGCCAGGACGTCCTTTTCGGAGGCAGTGGGAGCGACAGTGAATTCGAAGGTGGTGGCAGTGCGGACAGCCTCATTGGCGGTAGCGGCGACGACTCTGCCTTCTATGGCCGCAACGGTGACGACAGTCTCTTCGGCGGCGATGGCGATGACAACGGCCTCTTCGGTGGTAATGGTGACGACTTTGTCAGCGGCGACCAGGGAAACGATCTGCTCTATGGCGAAGCCGGCGAGGATGACATAAATGGCGGCAATGGGGTCGACAGCCTCTTCGGCGGCAGCGATGCGGATCAGCTCTCCGGAGGCACCGGCGATGACCTGCTGTCCGGCGGCCGCCAGGATGACACTCTCTATGGAGCCGGCGGCGGAGACACGCTAAATGCCGGCCGAGGCGACGACCGGCTATACGGCGGCAGCGGTGCGGATACCATGCGCGGCAATTCGGGCAGCGACCGCATCCAGATGTCGGCCAGCGACCGTGCCGTCGGCGGGTCCGGCAGTGACTCCTTCGACTTCGACGGCGCGCCGCTCTTCATCGGTGAAGCCCCCACGATCGCGGACTTCCAGGGTGAGATCCTCAATGCCGGCAGCGATCAGGACAATCTGGTCTTCGCCACGGGCATAGAGACCGGCGTCTTCGCCTTCATCGGCGATGCCGAGTTCGGGGCTAATAGCAACACGGAAGCCCGCTTTGCCGGCCAACGCACCGTGGAGGTTGATGGCAACGGCGACGGCGTGGCCGACATCACCTTCAAGCTGAATGGCCTGTCAAAGGCCGATCAACTCACCTCGACGGACTTCGTGTTCCTCTCCTAGGGGCGGCACGCCGGCGCTGAAGGCTGGGCTGCTGAGCGACAAGCGACCGTAGAGCTGTGGCTTTTCCACGCCATGTCGATGAAGAGCGGCCCCCTTGCCAAACCCAACCGACGTCATCCTCCGACCCCGATGTATGGCCCGGAGAGATAGCTGACAGCTGTTCGGGGACATGGTTGACACATAAACGAGCATGGCAGGCAGAGACGTGGAGGTCGCCATGCCCTGGCAAGAGGTGTCGATCGTGGAGCAGAGACGAGAGTTTGTGATGCTGGCCTCGCAGGCGGGCGCGAACGTGAGTGCCTTGAGCGCGCGCTTCGGGATCAGCCGGCAGACCGCCTACAAGTGGCTGCGGCGGGGTAAGGCGGAGTGTGAGGATTTCGCTGACCGCTCGCGCCGTCCGCTGCGCAGCCCGACGCGCACCCCGGCGCAAATGGAAAGCGCAGTGCTGGAGCTGCGCGATGAGCATCCGGCCTGGGGAGCGCGCAAGATCGCGTGCTGTCTCGCGCGCGGGGGGAGCGAGCCACCTGCGGTGTCGACCATTCACGCCATCCTGCAGCGCCATGGCCGGATTGGCGCGCGCGAGCAGACCAGCCGCAGCTACACGCGCTTCGAGAGGGATGCGCCGAACCAGCTGTGGCAGATGGACTTCAAGGGCCGGGTGCAGATCGAGCCCGGCAGGTGGTGCCATCCGCTCACCGTGCTCGACGATCACTCGCGCTTCTTGCTGTGCCTTCACTCTTGCGAGAACGAACGCACTGAGACGGTGCAGGCCCTGCTGGAGAGGACCTTCCGGCGCTACGGCCTGCCCGAGGCTTTCTACCTCGACAACGGCTCGCCCTGGGGCGGCGGCGTGCCCGGGCAGTGGACACCGCTCGGCGTCTGGCTCTTGAAGCTCGGCATCCAGGTCATCCACAGCCGGCCCTACCATCCCCAAGGCCGCGGCAAGAACGAGCGCTTCCACCGCACGCTGGACGCCGAAGTCTTCGACCTGCAGCCCTTGCGCGATCTCGACCAGGTGCAGAAGGCCTTCGATGATTGGCGCCCCATCTACAACACAAAGCGCCCCCACCAGGCCTTGGACATGGCCGTGCCGGCTAAGCGCTACCGGCCCTCTCCGCGGGACATGCCGAAGACCCTGCCGGAGCCCCACTACGGACCCGACGACATCGTGCGCCGCGTCGGCACCACCAGTCTCTACATCCGCTTCAAAGGACGCCGTTGGAAAGTGCCCAGGGCTTTCCGCGGCGAGCGCCTTGCCATCAGAGCGCGCGGAGAAGACGGCCACTACGGCATCTTCTTCGGCGCTACACACATCGCCGACATTGACCTGAGACCATGAGCAAACCACAACATCCTTGTGTCAACGATGTCTCCGAACATCTGTCAACCTTGTCTCCGGACAGAACACCCCGATCGGAGGATCACGAGCCGCTGGTAGACTTCGCGGGTGGCGCTCCCTCAGGATGCCGTCGCACAGCTCGGTCAGCACGCTCTTGCACGGCCGGTGTCGCGCTCGAAGCGTCCCTGGTCGGATCACTGTCGGTGATGCTTTAGGACGGGTCCGCCGGGCAGGCGGAGAGCGATCCTCCGATCAAGTCGAAGGATGACGTAGGGGGGACTTTGTGAGCGCTTATGCCCACAGCTCTCAGAGCGCAGAGCCGCCCTATACCCAGCGCCTCGCCGCCTCCTCGCCTAGGCGTCGGGAAACTCCATCCGACGGCGGCCCGCGCTAAAGCCCCAGCTTCTCCTTCAGGAGCTTGTTCACCATGGGCGGGTTGGCCTTGCCTTGGGTCGCCTTCATCACCTGGCCCACGAACCAGCCCATGACCTTCTGGTTGCCGCCCTTCAGCTGCTCGACCTGCGTGGGGTTCTTGGCGATCACCTCGTCGACGATGCCGGCGATGGCACCGCTGTCGGTGATCTGCTTCAGGCCGCGCTCCTCGACGATTGCGGCGGCCGGCTTGCCGCTCTCCCACATGGCCTCGAAGACCTCCTTGGCCATGCGGCCCGACAGCGTCTTGTCGGCGATGAGGTCGATGAGGCCGCCCAGCTTCTCCGCGTCGACGGGGGCCGAGGCCAGATCCTCGCCGCTCTTGTTCAAGGCCGCCATGTAATCGCCCAGGACCCAGGTGGAGGCCAGCTTGGCGTCGCGCCCACCGGCCACCGCCTCGAAGAAGTCGGCGCGCTCCTTGTCCGCCACCAGGATGGCGGCATCGATCGGCTTCATGGAAAAGGCCTCGATGAAGCGGGCCTTCTTCTCGTCCGGCAACTCCGGCAGGCCGGCACGCAGCTCCTCGATCATCGCCGGATCGAGCTTCAGCGGCAGCAGGTCGGGGTCGGGGAAGTAGCGATAGTCGTGCGCTTCCTCCTTGCTGCGGAGCGAGCGGCTCTCGCCGGTCATGCCGTTAAACTGCCGGGTCTCCTGCTCGATCGTGCCACCGTCCTCCAAGACTTCGATCTGGCGGCGGGCCTCGTAGTGGATCGCCTGCTGAACGAAGCGGATGGAGTTTACGTTCTTGGTCTCGGTGCGGGTGCCCAAGGGCTCGCCCGGCCGGCGCACCGAGAGGTTCACGTCGGCCCGCATGGAGCCTTCCGCCATGCTGCCGTCGCAGGTGCCGAGATAGCGCAGGATGGCCCGCAGCTTGGTGAGGTAGGCCCCTGCCTCCTCGGCCGAGCGCATGTCGGGCTTGGAGACGATCTCCATCAAGGCAACGCCGGAGCGGTTCAGGTCGATGAAGGTCATCTTGGGGTGCTGGTCGTGCAGGGACTTGCCGGCGTCCTGCTCCATGTGCAGGCGCTCGATGCCGACCTCGCGGGTCGATCCGTCCTCCAGATCGATGACGACCTCGCCCTCACCCACTATGGGCTGCTCGTACTGGCTGATCTGATAGCCGGCCGGCAGGTCGGGATAGAAGTAGTTCTTGCGCTCGAAAACGCTCTCGAGGTTGATCTTGGCCTTGAGGCCCAAACCGGTCTTCACCGCCTGCTCGACGCAGTAGCCGTTCAAGACCGGCAGCATGCCGGGAAAGGCGGCGTCGACCAGCGAGACCTGGCTGTTGGGCTCGGCGCCGAAGTCGGTGGCGGCTCCGGAAAAGAGCTTGGACTTGGAGGTGATCTGGGCATGGATCTCCAGCCCGATGATCACTTCCCAGGGGCCGGTGCGGCCTTCGATCAGTTTGCTCTCGCTCATGGCTCTAGCCTGCCATCCGCTGTGGCTGATGGGTGAAG
Source organism: Rhodospirillales bacterium (assembly GCA_963669385.2). Lineage (GTDB taxonomy): Bacteria > Pseudomonadota > Alphaproteobacteria > Kiloniellales > JACOMY01 > JACOMY01. Next base: position 359,970 of record CAXXGD010000052.1, on the reverse strand, counting down.
TGGGCGGCGGTCTCCAGGCCGTGGCCGACGCGGAAGACCATCTCCTCGTCGAAGGCCTTGCCGATCACCTGCAGGCCCAAGGGCAGGCCGTCGTTGGTGAGCCCCGCCGGCACCGAGATGGCTGGCAGGCCGGCAAGGCTGGCCGGCACGGTGAAGACGTCGTTCAGATACATGGTGACGGGATCGTCCATCTTGTCGCCCTGGGCGAAGGCAGCACTGGGCGCGGTCGGCGTCAGGATGGCGTCCACCTTCTCGAAGGCCCGGGCGAAGTCGCGCGCGATCAGGCTGCGGATGCGGCGCGCCTTGTTGTAGTAGGCATCGTAGTAGCCGGCCGAGAGCACGTAGGTGCCGATCAGGACGCGGCGTTTCACCTCCGCCCCGAAGCCGGCGCCGCGGGTGGCCTCGTAAAGGCCGGTCAGGTCCTCCTCCGCCACGCGGGAGCCGAAGCGCACGCCGTCATAGCGCGCCAGGTTCGACGAGGCCTCCGCCGGCGCCACGATGTAGTAGGTCGGCAAGGCATGCTGGGTGTGCGGCAGCGAGATCTCGCGCACGTGCGCCCCCTGGTCCTCCAGCCAGGTCATGCCCTGCTTCCACAGCCGCTCGATCTCCGGCGCCATGCCGGGCATGCGGTATTCCTTGGGCACGCCGATGATCAGCCCGCGCAGGTCCTTGTGCAGCGCCTGCTCGTAGTCCGGCACCGGGCGGTCGACCGAGGTGGAATCCTTGGGGTCGTAGCCGGCCATGGTGCGCAGCACGATGGCGCTGTCGCGCACGGTGCGCGCAAAGGGCCCGGCTTGATCCAGCGAGGAGGCAAAGGCGACGATGCCCCAGCGCGAGCAGCGCCCGTAGCTGGGCTTCATGCCGACGATGCCGCAGAAGCTGGCCGGCTGGCGGATCGAGCCGCCGGTGTCGGTGCCGAGACTCGCCGGCGCGACCCTGGCCGCCACCACGGCCGCCGAACCACCCGACGAGCCGCCCGGCACCAAGTCGCGGTTGTCGCCGTGGCGCTGCCAGGGATTGGCGACCGGCCCGAAGGCGGAGTTCATGTTAGACGAGCCCATGGCGAACTCATCCATGTTGAGCTTGCCGGTCATGACCGCGCCGGCCTCCCAGAGCTTCGCGGTGACGGTCGACTCATAGGTGGGGATAAAACCCTTCAGGATGTTGGAGCCCGCGGTGGTCTCGACCCCTTCGGTGCAGTAGAGATCCTTGATCGCGATCGGCACGCCCTCGAGCACGCCCGCCTCGCCCTTGGCGATACGCTTATCCGCCGCCTCGGCCATGGCCAGCGCCTTGTCCGCCGTCTCGGCGGTGAAGGCGTTGAGATCGCGCTGGCTCTCCATGGCGTCCAGATGCGCCTTGGTGAGCTCCTTGGAGGAGAAGACCTTGCGGGCCAAGAGCTCTCGCATCTCGGCCAGGGTCAGGTGAGTGATGGGTCCGCTGACGCTCATGGCCCCTACTCCACCACCTTGGGAACGGTGTAGAAGGCCGCCATGCGACCGGGTGCGTTCTGCAAGACGGCCTCGGGATTGCCGCCGTCGTCGACCACGTCCTCGCGCAGCTTGGGCTCGCTGGCCACCGCCGAGGTCATGGGCTGCACACCCTCGGTATCGACCGCCTGCAGCGCGTCGATCCACTGCAGGATGCCGGCCAACTCCTTGGCCAAGGTGTCTTCTTCCGCTTCGTCGATACGAATGCGGGCCAGGCGCGCGACGTGGCGCACCGTGTCTTTGTCAACCGCCATGATAAGCCTGATCGCTTTCGGAAATCGAATGCCGGACGCTACACCTAGGGGTGCTGCGGCTGCAAGCCGTGCATGTGAGATGGCGACAAGAGGCGCTCATGCCAAGCGATAAGGACCAGGGACTAGCCATTTTGCCGCTCCGCGGCCGCCTTTTGGGCCTCGACCTCGGCACCAAGACCATTGGCTTGGCGATCTCCGACAGCCTGCGCACCGTCGCCTCGCCCTTGGAGACCATCCGCCGCAAGAAGCTGCGCCACGACGTGGAGCGCCTTCAGGCCGTGATCGCCGAGCGCCAGCCGGTCGGCCTGGTTCTGGGCCTGCCGGTCAACATGGACGGCAGCGAGGGACCGCGCTGCCAATCGACCCGCCAGTTCGCCCGGAACATCGCAGGCGCCGGGATCGACCTGCCGCTGGCCTTCTGGGACGAGCGCCTCTCGACCGCCGCCGTCGAACGCTTCCTGGTCGAGGAGGCGGACCTCAGCCGCGCCAAACGGGCGGAAGTCGTGGATAAGATGGCAGCCGCCTACATCCTGCAAGGCGCCCTTGATGCCTTGGCGCGAGGGCGAACTTAAACCCCTACTCCCCGGACACCGCCGCCCACCGAAGGCGGTGGAGCCTTGGCCGGTGTCTACGCTCCTGGAACAGCTGACCAAGATCACGGCCACTGTCGTCGGCCATGGCCGAAGCGTCGCTTTCCCGATGGCAAGGATCGCCATGCCCCGTGACCTATTCAAGAAAATCCTGCAGCTTATAGACGGGATGCCCCGATAATCACCAGCAACGGCACCAACCTAGGAAAAGGCGGAGATGATGAAGTGCAAAGTGATGAAGGGAATAGTGTATAAAGAGTAGAAGAAACCGTGAGAGATTAAGCTTGCAAAACCAATCCTGCGATCAAAAACTCAATTCACCGGGCAGAAATGCTGTTAACGATTTGCGAAATAAGCCTCTCCTGCTATCATCAGGGCCGAACTAGGCAGATACTTGCAGAACGGCGACCCAATGTGGGCCCGCAGGCAATCAGACGGTGGAGCCAATGGCGGATGTAACGATATTCGGAGCGGATGTAACCGATACGATCACGGGCACCAGCTTTTCTGATCTGATCTACGCCAACTCCGGCGACGACCGCGTTCTCGGGCGCGAAGCCATCGACACACTCCATGGAGGCAGCGGCTCGGATCGGATCTACGGCGCAACCGGCGGCGACAGCCTCTTCGGCGGCGGTGGAAACGATACCGTGAAGGGCGGTAGCGGTGACGATACGCTGCAGGGCAACCTTGGAGACGATACCGTCTTCGGCGGCAGCGGTGCCGACTTCTTCACCGCCTGGTATGCTTCCAACGACCTGTTCAGAGGTGGAGCGGGCAGCGATACCGTCGTGAAACTGGGAAGCGGTGATGCGACCCTGCTCGGCCAGAACGGTGTCGATACACTCTATGGCGGAGAGGGGCACAATGTCCTCCGTGGTGGCGCCGACAACGACTTTCTCTACGGGGGCTTTTCCGGCACTGTCTTCGGAGACAGCCTCTACGGTCAGGGCGCCGACGACCTGGCGCACGGAAGCAGCGGCGGGGACTTCATCGTGGGAGGCGGCGGCAAGGACAGCCTCTTTGGCTTCGACGGCGACGACAGCATCCAGGGCAACAATGCCGTCGATTTCCACGACGGCGGCAAGGGCGCGGACGACCTGCGCGGCGGAGCCGGCAGGGACAGCCTATTTGGTGCGATGGGTGATGACGTCCTGCGCGGGCAGAATGGCGGCGACTTCCTCTACGGCCGCTACGACGCCGACACGATCTTCGGTGGCGCCGACCAGGACCTGGCCTACGGCGGGGACGACAGCGACCGGATCTACGGTGACGGCGGCGACGACAAGCTCTACGGGGCCGGCAACACATTCGGGATTTACGGCGGGGGGAGCGACACAGACAGGCTCTACGGCGGAGCTGGCAACGATACCCTCTCGGGCAGCGTCGGAGTCGACAGCCTCACCGGCGGCAATGGAGAGGACCGTTTCTACTTCTCTTCGCTTGGCAGCGGGCTGGAAGCCGACATCCTAGACTTCACCTCGAATGTGGTCTCCACCACCGACGCCGACACGATCGCGCTTCAGGTCTCCGGCGCCGGCGGCATGTGGATCGGCACCAACAGCTTCGACGGGACCGACGCTCAAGCCCGCTTCGACACCACGAGCAAGCGCGTCGAGGTCGACACCGAAGGCGACGGCACTGCCGACTTCGAGATCAATCTCACCGGGATAACCCAGGTGGACCAGCTGACCGCGACGGATTTTCTTTTCTTCTGAGTGCTGGCTTGCGCTATTGCCTGGCCCCTGGAGCCGGGTCCGCTCACTTGCTAAGGACTTTCGAAGAAACAAAGACCAAGCCAGAGAGGGTTGACATGATCACCACGAAGACAGTGCTCGCAGCGATCGGTCTATCCTTGATCGCCGGCGCCGCGGCAGCCGACGAGTTTGACCAATACATCGGCCGCTACCCCTATGAGGCGGTAAACGGCACATCGTTCTTCGATCACCCCAAGGTTCGGGAAGCGATAGTCTACGAGCTCGGCGAGGCCGAATACGAAGGCATCAAGGGCCTCGAGATCCAGAGCCCGATCAGCGGCGATTCCGAAGTGGTGGTGGCCCACGCCTGCCGCCAACACGACTGCGGCAACGTCAACGTCACGATCGTGATGTGGCGCAACGGTGAACTGGCAATCACCTGCATCGGTAAGCAAGAGGCCGAGTCATGGTACGTCCCCTTCTACGACGGCGCCCTCATTCCTCTTCAGGGCCAACCGGAGCCCTGTCCGAGTGAGGTCGCCGCCATGTGGCAGCGGGTCGATCACTTGGGCGGCGTGCAGGCGATGCGAGGCTCCCAGGAGCTTCGGGCCAAGGCAGCAGCGCGCGCGATCGCGACCACGCCGCCGAGCTCGTGGCAGAGCCACCGTCACACCACCAACGACGGGCTGACTTTCGTGGTCAGCTATCCTCCCGACAGGTTCACCTACCAGACAACGTCGGCGGACAATACCGGGGCCTATTTCCAGGGCAGCGACGCGCGCTCCTACATTTGGGCGACGAGTGGATACTTCAACTATGCGCAGGGCCATACAATGGACTGGGCCTACCAGGGCTATCGGGACCAAGAAGCGCGCGAAGAGGTCGAAGTCAACAGGGGTGATTCGGAGATCAGCTACGTCCACTTCTCAGCGTCGGGCGACACCCTGTTCTACGGACGCGTGCGCGAGGATTGCCAGGGGGCCGCATGGCTGTGGATCGAGGTGGCGATCCCGGCACAGACGGACGCCGCGACCGCACAAGCGGCCGAGGAGGTGACCAAGTACTACAAGCCCGATCCCGATCCTGCCGACAACTGCTTCTAAGCCTGCCGGAGGGCGAGATTCCCAGGCCAAGCGCGCCAGGGGACGGCTCCGAATCTGGTCTGCACCCGCAACAGCGTTTATGCGACTTTTATCGATTTGCCGGCCTGAGGACATTGCTTTGACCCGCCCACCACCCAATCGGGTGCAAATTTCGAACGTGTCCGCGGAGCAGCGAGACATCCTCTCGAACTTGCTCCAGTTGTACCTGCACGACTTCTCGGAGTTCGCACCGCTCGAGACACCCCATGGCGAAGTTGATAGCGAAGGTCGCTTTCCCTTTGAGTCATTGGATCCCTATTGGCGGGAAGAGGCGCATAGGGCATTGCTTATCACTTTTGACGACCGCACAGCCGGCTTCGTTTTGCTCCATGACTGGTCGGCGCTGGATCGAGACATCGATCATGCAATTGCGGAGTTCTTCGTGATGCGCAAGTACCGCCGCAACGGCGTCGGTAAGGCGACCTTGAAGCTTCTCCTCGAACGCTACCCCGGCCGGTGGGAGATACCGGTGGCCTTCTACAACAAGCCGGCATTGAAATTCTGGCGCAAGGTCATCCCCCTTGTGGCCTCGGGCAGGGTCGAGGCCACTGAATCGGATAACGAGCGCTGGCGGGGAACGGTGTACAGCTTCCGAGCAGCTCTCGCTTGAGCCGGCCACACCCTCGATCGGATCACTGTCACGATTGGGCAACTTGCGGAAAGCGCACACCTAGCCCAATCGCGCCTTCATTGCATCGGCCGTCTGATTGAAAAGCTCCAGCCGGCCGGTTGCGTTGGCCAGGACCATCGCGCCCTGCAGGCCGGCAATGACCTCTGCCGCGCCCGGCGCCTTCGCTTCGCCCTCGAGCGCGCGTGTCGTCCAATCGAGGAGCGCGCCGAAGAAGGCACCGACAGCCAGCGCGACGGCCGGCGGCAAGGCGCGGCTTTCGGCGCCCAGGACACAGCAGAGGCACAAGAGCCCCTGCTCGAACAGCGCCGCGCGATAGCCTTCGCAGATGCGCGCCAAGCGCTGGGCCGGGCTTTCGTCGGGATCGTCGGGGGGACCCAGCGCGCCCAGAAAGCGCTCCGCATAGCGCTCGACGACGGCCACGCCCAAGTCGGCCTTTTGCGGAAAGTGATAGTGCACACTGGCGCTCTTGATGCCGACCGCCGCGGCGATGTCGCGGAAGCTGACGGCATCGTAACCGCCGCCGCGCATGGAGGCCTCGGCAACGTCGAGGATCGCGTCCGCCTTGCTATGCGTGGTTCCGGCCATGATCAATATATCTATCGGCAGATAGGTATTGACAAGGGGGGAATCGTTCCCTTAAATCCCTATCTATCGATAGGTAGATACCCTGATCGACAAACCAGCTAAGGAGACAGAGGCATGAAGGTTTACGAGTTCAAGGGTTTCCCCAACCCGGCGCGGGTGCGCATCGCCTTGGCGGAAAAGGGGCTCTTCGACGAAGCGGAGTTCGTTCAGGTCGACGTGCCGGGAGGCGCACACAAGAAGCCGGAGTTTCTGGCGATCAACCCCTCCGGTGCGGTGCCGGTCCTGGAGCTGGAGGATGGCACGCGGATCTCCGAATGTTCGGCCATCACGGAGTACTTGGACGCAAGCCGTGGCGAGGCGAGCCTCACCGGCAAGACGCCGCGCGAGCGCGCCATCGTGCACATGATTCAGCGCAAGGTCGAAAGCGGACTGCTGGACGCGGTCGCTGCCTACTTCCATCATGCGACCGAGGGTCTGGGACCGGAGATTGAGAGCAATCAAGTCAAGGCTTGGGGCGAACGGCAGCGGGAGGTGGCAGTGGCCACGATGCGTTGGATGGATGGCCTCCTGGCCGATCGTGACTATCTTGCCGGCCCCAGCTTCACCGTCGCCGACATCACCGCAATGGGGGGTTTCCTCTTTGCCGATTTCATCGCGCTCGCCATTCCCGATGACTGCACCAATCTCAGTCAATGGCGAAACCGCGTCTTCGCCCGGCCGAGCGCGGCGCTGGCGGCTTAAGCGGCACTAGAGCAGATCGCAGTCAGGTGGAATCACCTGGCTGCGTGAATCTGCTCTATTTTTCAAAGTTGTAGAGCAGGATCCAGACGACAAATCGTTACCATTTGGTGTCATCCTGCTCTAGGAAAGGAGTGGTTGCACATGGAGATCAACGCCGACTTTTCCAAGCGGGTGCTGGTGCGAAGCGGCCAGCTCACCTGGCAGGCCTCGCCGATGGCCGGGGTCAGCCGTCGCATGCTGGACCGCATCGGCGACGAGGTGGCGCGCGCGACCTCGATCGTGCGCTACGATCCCGGCAGCCACTTCTCGCCTCACATTCACACCGGCGGCGAGGAGTTCCTGGTGCTCGACGGCATCTTCCAGGACGAGCACGGCGACTTCCCGGCCGGCGCCTACATTCGCAACCCGCCGCAGTCGCGCCACACGCCGGGGTCGGATGAAGGCTGCATCATCCTGGTGAAGCTTTGGCAGTTCGACCTGGCCGACCGCAGTCACGTGCGCATCGACACCAACAAGATCGGCGCCGTCGCCGACCGAAGCCGGCCTGGCGTCTGGGTGACACCGCTGTTCAAGGACGCGCGTGAAGACGTCCGCATCGAAGTCTGGGAGGCCGGGGCCGAAGCGCTGCTGGATACCGGCGGCGGTCTGGAGCTCTTCCTGCTCGACGGCTACCTCGAGGAAGGCAAAGAACGATTGGACCGCCACGACTGGCTGCGCCTGCCGGGCGGTGCCGAAAGCCGCGCCAAGGCTGGCCCGCAGGGTGCCAAAATCTGGGTCAAGTCAGGCCATCTTCGCTACGCGGCCCCGCCAAATACAGACTGATCGGTATTCGCACCTCACGCAATTGCGCGCGGAAGTGAATTCGATATTAGACAGACCGGTCTATCCTTGGTATAGGGAGTTCAAGAATCCTCGGGAAGGCCGTAGAACGCGGCTCTTCCCGCCCCTTGACCAGGAGGAGTGGACCATGTGCGACAATCACGACCATGACGACAAGGGCTTTGGCCGACGCGCACTACTGACAGGCGGCGCTGCCGCTTTGGCGACCGCCGGCCTCGCTGCCACGGCAGCCAGGGCCGACGAGGGGCTTGCGGCCTATGCCGATCCGACCGAGCCGGCCTTGCCCAAGACCGATGTCGAGGTCGGTCGCAACGACACCGCCGTCGTGATCATCGACCCGCAAATCGACTTCCTGAGCCCGGACGGCGTCACTTGGGGCGTGGTCGGCAAGAGCGTCACCGAGCACAACACGGTGCCTAACATCAAGCGCCTCATGCAGGCGGCCAAGGACCGCGGCATGACCGTCGCGATCTCGCCGCACTACTACTACCCGACCGACAAGGGCTGGCGCTTCGAGGGACCGCTGGAGAAGCTGATGCACCACATCGGCATGTTCGACCGGGAGGGTCCGCTGACGATGGAGGGCTTCGAGAACTCCGGCGCAGACTTCATGCCCGAGTACAAGGAACTCATTCTCGACGGCAAGACCATCATCGCCAGCCCGCACAAGGTCTACGGGCCCCAGGTCAACGACCTGGACCTGCAACTGCGCAAGAACGGTGTCCGCAAGGTCATCCTGGCTGGCATGTCGGCCAATCTCTGCGTGCAGGCCCACCTCTACGACATGTTGGAGCGCGGCTACGAGGTGGCCGTGGTGCGTGACGCCACCGCCGGCGCCAAGCTGCCGGAAGGCGACGGCTATCTCGCCGCCCTCATCAACTTCCGCTATGTGGCCAACGCGCTTTGGGACACCGACGAGGCCGTGGCACGGATCCAAGCCGCCAGCTAATCGCCTGGGGGGTCAACTGGGGGGGCGGCAGGAGACTGCCGCCCCCACCCTGCTTCGTCCGCACGGCCTGGCCAATTGGCAATAGGATTTTGAGTTCAGCGATGCTACCTTCGAACTCGAAGGCGCCATCGCTCCATTTGCCTGTGGGCATTGCACACCCGGCGCGGTCCGTGTCGCGGTCGACGACCATCGCTCCCTATGCTTGTTGGCATCGCACACCAGAAAGGCCTGACGATGCAAAAGAGAACTCTGAATATCACTGAGGTCGAGGAAGGGCGCCGACCTTTTCTGGCGGAAGCCGGAGCCCTGGCAATCGGGGCCACAGCGCTTCTGACGCCAAGGACCGCAGCGAGCGACAAGGCCGACGCGAGCGACAAGGCCGACGCGACTGACAAGGCAGACGTGACTGACAAGGCCGACGTGACTGACAAGGCAGACGTGACCGACAAGGCCGACGTGACCGACAAGACCGACAAGGCGGACGCGACCGACAAGGCGGACGCGACCGACAGATCCGACGCGTCGAACCGTTCCGATTGACAATAGCGCTTGCGACACCGTCCTGGAACGGCTCGGACTGTTTCTCTTCTTTGGTAAGCCCAACCAGCCTTGGCCGCTTTCTCGAGGGCTACTGGGAGACGGCGGCGCTGCACGTGCCGAGAAACAACCCGGCTTACTTCGAATCGCTCTGCCAGCTCGGCGATTTCGAGTCCGTCCTGAACGACGGCGCCCGCAAGGCTAGGGACATTTCTCTCGTCAAGTCAGGCGAAAGCGCCACCTCCGGAGAATTCGCCAGAGGTGGTGGCCTTATCCACCGTTCTGCCTTGTGCTCTCTCCTTTCCAGCGGCCACTCCATCGTCATCAACAATTTCCAGAACTATGTTAAACCCTTGAAAGCGCTGTGTGTTGCCTTGGAGTCAGCGACTTCCTGTAACACGCAGACGAATCTGTACTATAGCCCACCCAATACGGATTGTTTCAAAGCGCATCACGATACGCATGACGTCTTCATACTGCAAATTAGCGGCAAGAAGCGCTGGCACCTTTTCGGCAGCAGGATTAGCTTGCCGTTGCGCGGTCAGAGACTTGTCGATGTGCCGTTGGAAGAGCTCGGCGACCCGCAAGCCACGATCACTTTGGAACAAGGAGACACGCTCTACATGCCGCGCGGCGTGATCCATGCGGCAGAGACCGGAAACGAAGACTCGCTGCATTTGACCTTGGGCCTCTCACCGGTCACTTGGACCGACCTTCTGCTGGAGGTGATAGCGAACGTTTCCGCAAAGGACGCCGCCTTCCGCAAGGCGTTGCCGTTTGATTTGCTCCAAACTGGAAAGAAGGCAGCCGTCACGCGCGGTGATCTTGACGGCCTGTTAGGGAAATTGGGTGACGCCTGCGACCTAGATGAGGCGCTCGATGCCGTCCGAAAGGGCATCTTGCAGTTCTCTCACGAGGGGATTGGCCCCGACTTCGAGCAGATGCGGCGCGCCCGATGCATTGATGAGACGACCCGGTTTTGCCTGACGCCCGATCTGCCAAGCTGGTCTTGCGAGTCGCAGGCCTCGTCGTCGAGGCTGCGCATCGCTGCCAAGACACTGACCGTTCCGCTGCCGCGCCCAGACCTGATGATGCTGTTAAGCGGCAAAGAGCTATGCATCGCCGACCTGCCGGATTGCCTGTCGCGCGACGACTACTGCGCCTTGATCGCGGACTTGGTGGGCGAGGGCATGCTAGTGATTGTCCCTGCAAGCCCAGACTTAGAGTGACAGCCCCGACCTGTCGGCCGCAAAAGTCTCGACCAGCCAGTCGATGGTGACCCGCATGCGGGCCAGGTCCTTGAGCTCCGGGTGCACCATCAGCCAGAGCTCGCGAGAGAGACAGACTGGTCCGCCCCGGACTAACCCGTCTGCCTTTGCGCCGACGGCGATCGGCAGCAGCGACTTGCCAAGGCCGGCTCGCAGGAGCTGCAACAAGGTCTCGCCATCGTTCACCCTTAGCCGCGGTTGGCCTGACCGGTCGCCGGCGAGGCGGTCGCCGATCCAGCGGCTCTGCGGCAAGCCCTCCATGGCCGGCTCGTAGCCGATCCAAGGCAGCGTACCCGCATCGAGATTGGGTGCCAGGAAGACGGCGTAGTCGAGACGAGCAATCCGGCGCGCGACGGCCTCGTGATCGCTGCCGGGCCGCGCCAAGCGCAATGCCAGGTCGACCTCGCGCCGCAACACGCTGAGCGCCGCCGGCTCGGCGATGAGATCGACATCCAAACGCGGGTGCGCGGCCAGCAGGCTCGGCAAGGCCGGCGCCACCAAGCGGTTGGCGACCAGCGGCACCGCGGTGAGACGCACCCGGCCAGCCACCAGCCGGTCACTGCCGGAGAGCGCCCCCTCCGCCGCCTGGATCTCCAGCTCGACCCGCTCGGCGTGGCGCAGCAAGACCTCGCCCGCCGGCGTCGCCAGCATGCGGCCGCCGCGGCGCTCGAACAGCCGGGCCGCCAGGCGGCCTTCCGCGCGGGCCAGGCGGCGCGCCACCGTGCTTTCATTGACGCGCAGGCGGCGGGCCGCTTCCGCCAGGCTGCCGCCGCGCGCCGCTGCCAGCAGGAAGCGTAGGTCATCCCAAGAGGGATCCTGCATTTTTGCCGTGGCCTCCCGCAGAATTCGATGTCCTGCCCGCAATTCTACCAGGCTAGGCTTTGGGAATCCAAGACTGATAGGGAGAAGGAATCATGCTCTATGCGGTGCTGTTCGAGGACAACGAAGCCAAGGCCGGAGAGCGTGCCAATCACATGGCGAAACATCTCGCCTTTCTGGAGGCTCACAGCGGAGAGATCGCCGCAGCCGGGCCGCTGAAGGATGCCGCTGCGCAAACACCGGCCGGCGGGCTGTGGCTGGTCGAGGCCGCCAGCTACGAGGCTGTCGATCGCCTCATCAAGGAGGATCCCTTCTGGCCCACCGGGCTTCGCAAATCGTTCCGTATCCTGCAATGGACCCAGGTCTTCGCCAGCGGCCGGCGTCTGATTGCCTGACGCCCCGCAACGCTTTCGGGCCCGGCCGACGGAACCTTTCTCATTCGCCCGACTTCGCAATTGACAAGCGGTAAAGAGCGGCAGAACGATTGGGCGACCAAGGCCAAGGAGTGATCGCCCCGCCAATGGCTGATCTCGTGCAAGACCGGCGCAAGGGCCGCCGCGCGGACCGCAACGATCTGGTCGCCTGACCAGGGCGCCAGGGAGAGCCTTCCGCTCCCTTCGCCCTTCGTCTCCTGACCTGCGCAGGCTCCGCACCCCTTTCACAGGCCCAACCTATGCCTTCCAACAGAAGTCCGCGAAACGTCGTGATCGCCGGCGGTGCCACCGGCGGCAGCCTGCGGGAGCCTCGCATATGAGCCTCCACGTCAATCCCCATGTCGCGGCGATGGAGCCCTATGCCCTTGCCGATATCGCTGGCGGTGCAGAGCGGCAGCCGATCTCCTTGGCGCAGAACGAGAGCCTGCTGCCGGCCAGTCCGCTGGCCCTGGCGGCCGCGCGGCGCGCCTTGGGCGATGCCCAGCTCTATCCCGATCCTGACTGGAAGGCGCTGCGCCAGGCGATCGCCGAGGTCCACGGGCTGGACCCGGCTACGATCCTTTGCGGCTGCGGCTCGATGGAGCTGATCGCCGCCGTGGCTGCCGCCTACCTGGGTCCAGGCAGGCGCGCGCTGACCAGCGCCTATGGATACCTCTTCTTCCGGACGGCGGCCCAACGCGCCAATGCCGCGATCGATCTGGCGCCGGAGACCGAGCTCACGGTCGATGTCGAGCGGCTTCTGGAGAGCCTGCACCCCGAGACCCGCGTCGTCCTCTTGGCCAACCCGGGCAACCCCACCGGCACGCGCATTGAGCGAGCGGCCTTGCTGCGCTTGCGCAAAGCCCTGCCGGATGACGTCCTGCTGGTAATCGACGAGGCCTACGGCGAATTCATGGAGAGGCCGGCAGAATCCTGCTTCGACATGGTCGAGCGCGGCAACTGCCTGGTTCTGCGCACCTTTTCGAAAGCCTATGGCTTGGCCGGCATGCGTGTCGGATGGGGAGTCTTCCCCAGCGAAATCGCAAGCCAGGTCCGAAAGCTGCTCAATCCCAACAACATCTCCGCGGTCGCTCAGGCCGCCGCGGCGGCGGCAATGCGCGATCAAGCCTATATGCGTCAGGTCCGCGAAGAGACCGCGGCTAGGCGAGACCGCATTGCAGCAGAGCTCCGCAGCCTGGGCCTCGCCGTACCGCAAAGCCAAACCAACTTCCTGCTCCTGCGCTTCCCCTCCGCCGTGGCCGCACAAGCAGCCTACCGCATGCTGCGTGCCGAAGGCCTGCTGCTGCGCCCAATGGGCGGCTATGGTTTGGGCGACTGCCTGCGCGCCACCATCGGCAGCGAGGAGAGCATGATCAAGCTGTGCGACTGCCTGGCCAGCTGGACGAGACAAGAAGGCATGGCGTAAGGCAAATCCAAACAGAGAGCACAGCATGACCTGGGTCCGGCCATTGACTCCCCCGCACTCGCGGTCACACTCGCTGCTGCTTGAACGTGAGGGAGGACTGCCGTGCCCGATAACGCACAGCCCATTAAGGGTCGCTGCCTATGCGGCGCCGTTAGCTACGAAGTTCGCGGACCGCTCACCGAAGCGCATGCCTGTCATTGCGACATGTGCCGGCGGCAGAGCGGCCACTTCGTCGTCGCCACCGGCTGCAAGCGCGCGCAATTCGTCCTGACCGAGTCGCGTGGCCTCAAGTGGTACCGCTCATCGGACTGGGCGCGGCGCGGCTTCTGTTCCGAATGCGGCTCCGCACTCTTCTGGGACGGGGACGGGGACGGGGACGAGATCAGCATCAATGCCGGCAACCTCGATCAGCCCACCGGCTTGACGATCGAGAAGCACATCTTTGTTGCCGACAAGGCCGACTACTACGAGATCGACGACGATCTCCCCAAGTTCGCCGACTACCAGACGCCTATGCCGGAGAGCTGAGACAGGTCGGATTCGGCGGGCCCCGGAATCCCCGAAGCCCGCTGGATCACCACCTCAGCGGCAGCGAATAGGTGAGCAATAGGGATTCGGCTCCAGGGTTCTTCTCGTTCACGCCCAGGTTGGAGATATGCGAGATCCGAACGCCCAGGCGCGACCCGCCCTCGAACTGGTAGGCGGCTTCGAATGCGGTCTGAATCTGAAACACGCTGCCCAGATCCTTGCTGCCGTTTTGTGCGTAGCCGCCAACGGCGACAGAGGGCGTTAGCACCACCGGGCCCACGGCATAGTCGGTATAGAGCCCACCGTAACCAAAAACTCCGCCCTGGGTGTTGACGGTGAGCCCCAGCATCGGGCCGATCGAAAAGAGCTTATACCCCGGACGGTACTCGCCGGAAAACTGAGCGCTTCGGTTGGCACTGTTGTTGGGAAAGACGTTGAAGGCCCCAACGCCTGCCCAGGCCCTGTCCGGGCCGTCGCCAAGCAACGTGCCGACCGGCAGCTCGATATCGGCCGAGGGATCGATGGCGAACGCTTTGGGAGTCAGTGGAGAAAGCAGACTGCCGAACACGAGAAGCGACAGCAGTGCCAGGATAAGCACGCACCGGGTCCCCACGGTGCGATAGACCAAAGGCATGAACAGGCCCCCTTTATCGATCCACTCCCTGCCAAGGTCTTCCCCCGACGAGACCCAGGCACTCGGGTCCCGTTCGGCCACAGCAGGGCTCCTCCGAGCGATGTGGCGGTCACTAGTATTATTGTGGTCGTCAATATAGACTTGAAAATTGAGTCGTTGAAAGTGAATACCGTAGATTTGGCCGATGCGAAGGACCGAAAACAGAGTCGCGTGGCAGATTTCTCACGCCTTCCGCCATCTCCACCGCTGCTTTGCGATGCCCAACGACGGTGACACAGGCTAGATCCAGACGTCGTTCACAGCCGTGCGTTCGCCGCCGGCGCTGCCGGTGTTGGGCAGGCCTCGCGGCTCGATCAACATGACCAGCGCCTCCCTCCCGGCAAAGGGCTTGTGCACCACCCCCTTGGGCACGACGAAGATCTCTTCTGCCGATAGCTCCACCGCTCCGTCACGGAAGTCGATACGCAGGATGCTGCCCAGCACGACGAAGGCCTCGTTGCTGTCCACGTGCTCGTGCCAAATGAAGTCGCCCTCTAGTTTCACGATCTTGATTTGACTGTCATTCATATCAGCCACGACGCGCGGTGCCCATTGCTCTTGGAGCAATGGGAACGTCTCTGCGAAGTTAATGGCCTTGTAGTCCATGGTTCTTCTGCCGGTTTCACTTTGGCTGGTACGCGCCTGCCGAGACACTTTCGGTTTTCCGGCGCAATAGAGCTTGCCGCTTCACGCGCTCGACCAAAATTTCCAGGAGGGCAGCAAGGGCTTCTGGACTCCCCTTTTTCGACTTAGACCTAACCTTTTGATCAGGTTGACAAAGCCTTGGCAGCAAAGCCGTAATGGGGAGCCATTGTAAACGGGATTTGGCTTCTCGCGTTAGGCACGGCCCTGTCGATCGGGTGTCAGGACGGACCGATGAGAAGCGAAACCCCGGGCCTCCTCTCTAGAGAGGGGGGCTCCTTGAGATCGCGAGGCTAGAGGACCGGCCTTCGCGCAGCCGTACCCACCCCGGGCCGACACCGGCTTCCTCCTCTGGCCCGGGGTGGGGACGGCGCTTTTTTATCTCCAGCCGAGCGTTGCTTGACCAAGGGTGCACTTGACGCTCTGCCAGCTCTTGGCGGTTGAACCGCCCCCCAGACGTAGCACGCTGTTCTGCAAAGATAAACCACGCGAATGTCGGACTGTACCGCAAGCCCTCTGGCCGGCGGAGGAAAGAGACCACATCTGCATAGGCCCGGGGCGCTTCGCCTTAGGGCAAGTCTTGAGAGTGCAAGAGTTGGTTCCTCGACCTCCGGGCGCTTGCCGCCCGGCAATCGATCATGTCCTCTAGCAAGAGCGCGGTCACGGCCGCTTAGAGATCACGTCAGACAAGAGGCCGAGGGCCTCGCCCCACCAGCGCGGAGAAAGCACAGCATGCCAAGCGACCGTCAAGGAAACAGCATGAGCGGCGCCAATGCTCAGGCTGCGGAACTGTTTGATCAGGCAGTCCACAGCTTCAACATCTACCGGGGCGACCCCGTGGCCTTGCTGGACAGCGCGATCGAGGCGGCGCCCACGTGCGCCATGGCCCACATCATGAAGGCGCACCTCTTCGGCCTGGCCACCGAGCCCGAGGGAACGGCCGAAGCCAAGAGCCTGGTGGCGACGGCCAAGGAGTTGACCCTAAACGAGCGCGAGGCCTCACATGTCGCGGCATTGGACAAGCTCCTTGCCGGAAACTGGACGGCGGCCGCCGTGGCGCTGGACCACCACAACGTCCGCTATCCGTACGACCTCTTGGCCCTGCAGTCGGGTCACCTCATGGACTTCTATCGCGCCAATGCCCGCGACATGCGCGACCGCATCAACCGGGCGCTTCCGCACTGGTCCCCCGACCAGCCCGGCTATTCGATCGTGCTGGGCATGCTGTCCTTCGGACTGGAGGAAGCAGGCGACTACACCAGAGCCGAAGAGGCTGGCCGCAAGGCCATCGACTTAGAGCCCTTGGACTGCTGGGCGCACCATGCCATCGCCCATGTCATGGAGATGCAGGGCCGCGCGCAGGACGGCATCGGCTGGATGATCGCGCGCGAGCCCCATTGGTCGGGCGACGACAACTTCTTCAAGGTGCACAACTGGTGGCACCGCGCGCTCTATCATCTCGACCTTGGGCAGGTTGCGGACGCGCTGGCACTCTATGACGGGCCGGTCCGTCAGGACAAAAGCGCGGTGGCGCTCGATCTCGTCGATGCCTCGGCCTTGCTATGGCGACTGCACCTCATCGGCCAGGACCTGGGCTCGCGCTGGCAAGAGGTCTCGGAGACTTGGGATCAGCACGCCGACGGCAAGCTCTATCCCTTCAACGACTGGCACGCCGTCATGTCCTATCTGGGAGCCGGCCGCAGCGAAGAGGTCGAGCGCATCCTTGCCGCCTATCGCAATGCCGGCAGCGACGGCAGCGAGACCGGGGCCTGGATCCGCGAGACCGGACTGCCCTTGGTCGAGGGCTTCGCCGCCTTCTGGCGCGGTGACCACGAGACCGCGGTCGAACGGCTGCATCGCGGCCGTTTCATCGTCAACCGCTTCGGCGGCAGCCACGCCCAGCGCGACGTTATCGACTGGACCCTGACGGAGGCTGCCCTGCGCGGCGGGATGAGCCAGCTGGCGGAAGCCTTCGCCAATGAGCGCCTGGCATTGAAGCCGCACAGCCCCGTCAACCGAGGCTTTCTCAAGCGGGCAAGAGGCAAGGCGGACCCCTCGCAGGCTGCGGCGTAGGGTGCAATCAATCTCCGGCCGCCCGAATTGGGGCGGCCGGGGTACATCACGTGATGCAGTCCGTCTCCGCCCGCTGTTCGTAGAGCTCTCGGTCGAAGTCGGTCAGGGGATCGTCCTTGGGGTGCTGGTCCAAGAACAGGCGTAGCTTGTCCTCGACACAGGCGACAAGGTCCGGATCGGATTCGTCGAGCCACCCCTCCACGGTCGCCTCATTGGTCCAAACGAAGAGCGCGACGCCCGCAACCACGATCAGAAGTGCGATCAGGCGGGCGATCATGGAGTTGAGGAAGCCGCGGGATTGCTTCTTGGCCGGCATGGGCGTCATTCCCTCTTGGCGATTGGCAGATTGGTCAGCAGGTTTTGGGGCTTCATGCGCAAGATCTTTTCGGGGCCCATGGCCAGGCCCAGATAGACCGGCCGGCCGCGTTGCGACGGCTGCGCATCCTGCGCCTCCAGGAATTCCAAGCGGAAGAGCGCCAGCAAGCGCTGCACCACCCCCGTCTCCGGCGCCTCGCCCTCATAGAGCGCGTTCAGCAGGCGGGTCGCCTCCGCATCCAGGCCGACGTGCCAAGACCAGCGCTCGTCACGGATAGCCTGCATCGGCTGCAACCGGACGGCAACGCCCAAGAGGTGGCGGACCCAGATCTCCAAAACCCGGGCGAAGGCGTCCTGCGCCGGCTCGGTGAAGCGGAAGTCGATGGCCGTGTCGAAGCGGTCGGACCGAGCCCAATAGCCCGCCTTGTTCTCTTCGCTCAGCACATCGAGCGTGACTTCGCGCACCGGCGTGCCGGCCTCCATTAAGAGCGCCCCCAGGCCGCCGAAGCCGCCGGTCTCGCTGCGCATCTGGACGATCTCCTGATCGGCCAAGAGCAGCTGGCCGTTCTCGGTCGAGACCGACTGCTCGCGAAAGAAAATCTCGGCCACGCGTAGGCGCAGCGGATCGGCCTCGCGGTCCAGCATGCCGCGCAGCAGCAGATGCACCAGCTGGTCGATGAAGACCGGGGGCACGCTGATCGGCCGACCGCTGGTGAAGAGCGCCAGATAGCCGGCTTCCAATGACCCGGCGCCCTGCAGGTGATCGCGCCAGGCCAGCACGACGCGGTAGTTGTCCGCCGTGTCCTGATCGGCCAGCCCCTCCAACTCCGAGGCCGGCACCGGCCGGAAGGGATCGGTCATTAGTGCCTCGAAGAGGCGGTGTTCGGCGGCGCAGGACTCTTCGACCGGATGAATCTCCGGCCGGGTCAAGTAGGCACGCATCAGCTCGGGCGTCAGCGCCAACCAGCCCTCGGCGTTCTTGGCCGTCAGGTGATAGCCGGCGGATTTCCAGAAGTCAGGCATCGCCGATAATCTCCCAGACCTTCGCATGCGGCCTTTCACCTGGCGGCTCCACTACCCGGAAGGTCTCGCGGAGCTGACCCTCCTCGTCGAAGCGGCGCGATACGGTGAAGAGCTGATTGATCGGCGCCTCCCGGCAGAGATCGCAGGCAAAGCCGATTTCTTCGTCGGCCGCAGGCGTCGCAGCCGCCAGGTCCGGCGCCCCATAGCTCTCGACGAAGTGCTGGGCCAATTTCTGTGTGAGATGCCGGAGGTCCACCTCCGGACAGTCCGCCACGGTGACGAATGTGGCCCGCCCAAAACTCTCTAGAGAGAAAAAACCATTGGCGAAGGCCTGGCGCAGCTTGCCCACCGGCGGCTGATTGAGAGCGGCAAAGGCGAAGGCGCCGGACACCGCCCATTCGTCGGGTCCAGCGGCCTGCGCGAAGACGTGGCTGTCCGACGCGTCGAAGCGAATGGTGCGCAAGAGCCTAGGCATCGCCCGGTCCCGCCGCGCCCTTGGGACCCAGCAAGCGTTCCGGCTCCAAGAGGCGCGTCTCCCCGCCCACCTGGATCAAGAGGCTGCCGTGCTCGTCCAGGCCGATCGGCTTGCCGCTCATCTCGCCGCCCTCCTCCTGCCAGGAAAAGCGTTCCGACTTGGGATCGTGGCGCCCCCACCAGTTCGTATGAACACGGCGAAAGCCGCTCTCCTCCCAAGTATGGATCCAGACCAGCAGGTGGCGGGTGAAGGCTTCCGCCCAATCCTGAACGCTCTCGTCGACCGCCCCCTCGTTGAAGAGGGTGGTGCGGTCAAGGTAGACGCCAGGCTCCGGCCCGTCGGGCTCGGGACGGACTGCGACGTCCAGCCCGAGCGCCAGCCAAAGCGGCGCTCCGTCGGCGTCCAGCTCCTTGGACATGGCCAGGCGCACGCGACCGGCCTGGGCGCCGTTGATGACGATCTGGTCCGGCCAGCGGAAATGGACGGCAAGCTCCGGCGGCGCGATGGCACCGACGCTATCGCCGAAGGCGACCGCGGCCAGGAAGAGCATCTCCCAGCAGCGGCGCGGCGCCACCTCGGGGCCAAGCACCACCGCCATGCTGAGCCGGCTTTCGGAGGCAGCGGCGAAGACGGCACCCACCTCGTCGCCGCCCCCTCGACAGGCAGCGACGGCAGCAGCCAGGGCATCGGCGTCGGGCGCCAGCAGCGGCCGCGCTTGCAGGAGCGGCGGTAAGGAGAGCTGGGTGTCCGGTGTCATCCTGCCGACAGAGCCCGCTACTCGGAGAGCAGGACTTCGCCGTCGATGCGGTGGTTTAGGTCGGTCCCCTCGGCAGTGATGACGGCGCTCACCTTCAAGCGGCCGTTGGTCAGGCCGGCCTCGCGGACCACCCGCTCGATCTCATGCTGAGAGGTGACGCCCACCTGCTTGAGGAACTTGCGCAAGGAGAGGTTGAAGGCCTCGCTGTTGGTCGGATCGGTCATGCTGTATCTCCTGGGGGATCGTTGTCACCGGTCTGTTTTAGGGGACGCGCAGATCCAATGTCACACGTTGGCTGTCCCGCCAGACCACAAGTGGGATCGCTTGGCCGGACTCGGAAAGGGCAATCTGGCCGTGCCAGTCGCCGGGGTTCAAGATTCGGCGGCCTGCCGCCATGAGCAGGCGATCGCCCACTTCGAGGCCGGCCGCCAGCGCGGCGCCACTGCTGGCGAGCCGCGCCACCACCGGACCCAGCGGGCCGACCGCCGTCGGCTTGGCTGGCCTGAGGGCGAGCGCGACCCGCGGCCAATGGACTGCGTGCCCAGCCTTGAGGTCGGGCAAAGCGGCCTCGAGCAAAGCGATCGAAACGGCGAAGTTCACCCCGATGTCGGCATCCGAGCGCTTGGTGAAGATGGCCGACAGCAGGCCCACCAGCCGACCGTCCGCATCCACCAGCGCGCCGCCCGACATGCCCGGATTGACCATGGCGTCGGTCTGCACGAAGTCCTCGATCCGGTTGAAGCCGACACCGGCCCGCCCGGTCGCCGACACCACGCCGCAGGACAAGCTGAGGCCCAGCCCGAAGGCATTGCCGATGGCGCAGACCGGATCGCCGACCTGCGGCGGCGATCCCAGGGGCAGAGGCGCTCTCGTCGTTTCCGCCGTCAGCAGAGCCAGATCGCTGTCGGCGTCTCTGGCCAGCAGGCTTGCGGCATAGGCCTCGCCGTCATGGGTGACGATGCGAAAGTCCTTAGCGTCGCCCACCACGTGGCTAGCGGTCAGCAGCAATGCCTTCGCACCCTCCTGCGCAATGAAGACGGCTGAGCCTTCCGGCTCTTCCGGGTTGGGCGCGCGATCCGGCCAGAGCGGGAGGAGCCTTACGACGTGCGGCAGCGCGCTTTCCGGCTCCGCCGCAAGGCTCGCCGGGAAAGCGAAAGTCAGCAGCAGTAGCAGAGCGCCGAGACGGGCGCTCACTCTTCGCTCCCTGATCCTTCTTCTTCGCCTGCGCCCAATCGCACCGAGTCCGGCTGCGAATAGGTGGCAGCGGCGGAGGTGTCGAGCGCATTCAGGGCGAAGTGCGCCCCGATCGAGATCACCAGGATGGCCAGCAGGCTGGATAGAAAGGCTTTCATCGTGCTCCGTCACTCCTGCACCTTGCCCTCGCCCGCCGCCGGCCCGCCGGTCGAGCGTTTGAGGAAGGCAATCAGCGCCGCGCGCCGCGCCGGGTCTTTGATGCGCTGAATGGGCATCTTGGTGCCCGGTGTCACCACATCCGGCCCGTGGTCGAAGAGCGCGGCTATGGTCTCCTCGTTCCAGACGATATCGGAGTCCAACAGCGCCTTGGAATAGGGATAGTCGGGCAGCGAGCCGGCCTGACGCCCGAACAGGCGGTAGAGCGTCGGCCCGGCGCGATTGGCATCGTCGGCGGTCAAGGTGTGACAGACGCTGCATTTGCGCTGAAACTCGCGGGCACCGGGACCTAAGCCCTCGGTCAGGTGAAAGCGCCGCGGCTGCTCTTTGGGCTTGGGCAGTGCTTTGGGCGGCCCGGTCAGGGTCAGCGAATAGACCTCGTCGTCCAGGCCGGAGAGCCAAAGCAGCTCGTTCTGCTGCCCGCCGAAGGCCAGGCCCCAGACCGGCCCGCGATCGTTCAAGAGCTCGCTCTCCAGCTCCCAGTCGTCGGTTCGCCACACCAGCATCTGGCCGTCGCCGGCGCTGGCAGCGAAGCGGCTGCCGTCCGGTGCGCGCGCCAAGGCCATGACCGGCCGTTCGAAGCGGTGCAGCAACTGCGGCTCGCCTTCATCGGGCACGATCAGCACGGCACCGTCGATGGTCCCGATCGCCACCCTGTCGCCCAAGGCCTCCACCACGTTGATCCCCCAGCCGTGCTCGCGCACCGTCCGATTGAGAATCGGGCCATCGCTCGGCAACGGCAGAGTCCAAGAGCGCAGGGTGCCATCGCCGCCGCCGCTGTAGAGCTGCTTGCCGTCGGCCGAGAAGGCGACGGCGTTGACCCGGTCGCGGTTGCCCTCCAGCCGCGCCTCCAATGTCATGGCCTCCAGATCGATCAGCAGCACCCGGCGGTCCCACTTGGCGACAGCGGCATAGCGGCCGTCGGCTGAGACCTCGACGTCGAGCGCCTTCACCGGCGTCTCGCCGAAGCGCCCGAGAATCGTACCGGCATAGAGGTCCCACACGATGGCCGTGCCGTCGTCGGACACCGAGATCGCCCGGCGTCCCCCCGGTACGAAGGCGACGTCGTTCACCGCCGCGTCGTGGCCGATCAGCCGCTGCAGGACGCGGTAGTCCTCTCCCATGATCTGCCAGAAGACGACGGCATAGTCGAAAGAGGCGGTCAGGATCAGACCGCCGTTCTCGGCTGTCGCGACCGACTTGACCGGTCCGCCATGGCCCTCCAGCCGTTCCGGCGCGGCCTCCGCCAGCGACGAGGGAAGGCCTGCGCCGAGCGCGGCAGCTGCAATGAGACCGAGGAACCGCCTTGAGAGCATGGGGCCAAATCGGCGCTGTCTACTCAGCGGGTTCGGCAACGCGCCTGCCGCCGCTCCGCGATCCTTCCTTAGCCTCCATCTGGTCAGCCCACAGACTGTGATGCTCCTTCGCCCAGTTCTTGTCGACCTGGCCGCTGCCCATCGCCTGGAAGGCACCCTCCATGCCGACCGAGCCGATATAGATATGCGCCAGGACCACGCAGATCATGACGGCGGCGACGATCGTGTGCCAGACCTGGTTCAGCTGCTGCTCCATCACCACCTGGTAGGGCGGCTCCGGCAGGCCTAGGAAGGCCGGCAGGTCGATGCCGATGGCCGAGAGCTCGATGAAGGTGGCGGTAAAGAAGAAGGTCTCGAAGGGGAAGAGCAGCGCCCAGCCACTGAGCGAAAGCGACACCCCGCCGATGATCACCAGCCAGAAGAGGATCTTCTGTCCGGCGTTGAATTTCTTGGCCGGCGGATGGACACCCTTGACCAGCACCCCGCCGCCCATCGCCAGCCACTTAATGTCAGTGAGGCTCGGCAGGTTGTGGGCCACCCACATGACGAAGATCAGAATGAGGCCGGCCATAAAGGCGAAGGCAACGTAGTTGTGCGCGAGCTTGCCCCAGAGGGTGATCAGCGCGAAGGACTCCTTGCCGATCAGCGGGATCAGCAGGTCACGCCCGAAGAGGATGTTGAGACCCGTCAACGCCAGTATGATGAAGGAGATCGCCAAGAGCCAATGGCCGAAGCGCTCGACCGACTTGAACCGCTCCACCGTGGCGCCGGCGCGACCGTGATCAATCCTGATCCGCCCGCGCAGGGCGAAGAAGGCAGCGAGCAGAACCACGGTGGCCAGCATGGCCCAGCCGCTATAGCGCTGCAGCTCGTCGTCACGGAAATCCTGCCAGAATTCCCCACCGGACTGAACCAGCACACCGGCCTTGCTGTCGGGAATCGATACCTCCCCCTCGACCCCGTGGCGGATGTCCCGCCAGATTTCGGAATCCGAAGAATCGCCCCGGGTGTTGCCCGGAACCTGGCCTTCCGTCGGTCCCGCGCTCTCGGCCGGCTGGTCGTCGAGCCTGACGCTGCCAGCTTGGGCAAAGGCATCGCTGGAGACGGCAGTCAGAGCCAGCAGGCATGCCAGCAGCACCACGAGGGTCGCGGAAAGCAGGCTGGTTTTCGCGGCAGTGGTCGCAGGGCGGGTCATCGCGTCTCTCCAAGTGCAGGGCAGGTCGCACCCGAGGGTGCGGTCACGCTCCGACGAAGGCAGGCGCCCATTCTGGCACGCCTTTAGCAGCAACAAGCAAGCCAAAACAAAACGTTAGACCTAAGTCGGCGACGCGGTCCGGGACAGCGAAGTCACCGAACCGCGATCACCTACCTCGTTACGGCCTCAGCAGCGGTTAGCTGCCGCCCTTCTGGCCGTAGGCGGTGCCCCAGCCCCAAGCACCGGAGCCGAAGCCGCGCGCGACGATACGTTCGCGGTAGATCTGCGAGACGCTGTTGCCGTCGCCGGCCAGCAAGGCCTTGGTCGAGCACATCTCCGCACAGAGCGGCAGCTTGCCCTCGGCCAGGCGGTTTCGGCCGTACTTCTGGAACTCGATGGCCGAGTGGTCGGCTTCCGGACCGCCGGCGCAGAAAGTGCACTTGTCCATCTTGCCGCGCGAACCGAAGTTGCTGGACTGCGGGAACTGCGGCGCGCCGAAGGGGCAGGCATAGAAGCAGTAGCCGCAGCCGATGCAGAGGTCCTTGGAATGCAGCACGACACCGTCGTCGGTCTCGTAGAAGCAGTCCACCGGACAGACCGCCGTGCAAGGCGCGTCCGAGCAGTGCATGCAAGCCACCGAGATGGAGCGCTCGCCGGGCTCGCCGTCTTTCAAGGTGACGACGCGGCGACGGTTCACGCCCCAAGGGATTTCGTTCTCGTTCTTGCAGGCGGTGACGCAGGCGTTGCACTCGATGCAGCGTTCGGCGTCACACAAGAATTTCATTCTTGCCATGGTTACTAGTCCTCCTCAGGCCTACGCCGGCTCTATGCGGCAGAGCGTGGCCTTGGTTTCCTGCATCTGAGTGACGCTGTCGTAGCCGTAGGTCTGCGCGGTGTTGCAGGCCTCGCCCAAGACATAGGGGTCCGCACCCTTCGGGTACTTGGCGCGCTGATCCTCGCCTTGCCACCAGCCAGCGAAGTGGAAGGGGGTGAAGACCACGCCGCGTCCGACCCTGGGGGTGAACATGGCCTTGATCAGGATCTTCGCGCCCGCCGGCCCGTGCAGCCAAACCATCTCGCCGTCGCGGAGGCCGATGGTGTTGCCGTCGGCCGGGTTGACCTCGACGAACATCTCCTGCTGCAGCTCGGCCAACCAGGGGTTGGACCGGGTCTCGTCGCCGCCGCCCTCGTACTCCACCAAGCGGCCCGAGGTCAGGATCAACGGGTAGTCCTTGGAGAAGTCGTTCTTCTGGATGCTCTCGTACATGGTGGGAACACGCCAGAAGGTCTTGTCGGCATAGGTGGGATAGTCGGCCACCAGGTCGCGACGCGGCGTATAGAGCGGCTCGCGGTGGAGCGGGATCGGGTCGGGGAAGTTCCACACCACCGTCCGCGCCTTGGCGTTGCCGTAGGGCGCACAGCCGTGCTTGATCGCCACCCGCTGCAGGCCGCCGGAGAGATCGATCTTCCAGTTCACCTTGTCGGCGTTGTCGCCGCCGATGGCTTCGATGGTCGAGCGCTCGTCGTCCGTCAGGTCGCCGTCCCAGCCGAGCTTCTTCAGCATCCCGTAGGTGAACTCGGGATAGCCGCCCTCGATCTCGGAGCCGACCGGATAGTTGGCCTCGGCCAGCAGGTTCTCGCCGTCGCGCTCGACACCGAAGCGGGCACGGAAGCCCATGCCGCCTTCCGCCACCGGCAGAGAGGTGTCGTAGAGGTTGGCAGAGCCGGTGTGGCCCATCTCGGCGGTGCCCCAGCAGGGCCAGGGCAGACCATAGAACTCGCCGTCTGCAGGGCCGCCGATCGCCCTAAGGGAGGTCTTGTCGAAGGTCTGCTGGTTGGCCATGTGCATCTTCAGCCGTTCCGGCGACTGGCCGGTGTAGCCGACGGTCCACATGCCGCGATTGAACTCGCGGGTGATGTCCTCGATCAGCGGCTCCTCGCCGTTCACTTCGATGTTCTTGAAGAGCCCATCGGCAAAACCGAGTTTCTTGGCCAGGAGGTAGGCGATGACGTGGTCCGGCTTCGATTCGAAGAGCGGGTCCATCACCTTCTCGCGCCACTGCAGAGAGCGGTTGGAGGCCGTCACCGAGCCGACCGTCTCGAACTGCGTGGTCGCCGGCAGCAGATAGGTGCCGTCGGTCCGATCCTGCATGACCGCGGTCATGGTCGGGAAGGGATCGATCACCACCAGCAAGTCCAGCTTCTCCATCGCCTTCTTCATTTCCGGCAGACGGGTCTGCGAGTTCGGGGCATGACCCCAGAAGACCATGGCGCGGGTGTTGTCCGGCTGCTCCAGGTTCTCCTTGGCTTCCAGGACACCGTCGATCCAGCGTGAGACCGGGATCCCCTTCTCCTCCATCATGAAGCGGTCCTTGCCGTCGGCCGTCTTCATGGTGGCGAAACGGGCTGCCATGTCCTCGTAGGGCATATCCCAGACGCGGGACCAGTGGCCCCAGGCACCCTTGGAGAGGCCGTAGTAGCCCGGCAGGGTGTTGGCCAAGACGCCGAGGTCGGTCGCGCCCTGCACGTTGTCGTGGCCGCGGAAGATGTTGCAGCCACCACCGGCACGGCCCATGTTGCCCAGCGCCAATTGCAGGATGCAGTAGGCCCGGGTGTTGTTGTTGCCGTTGGTGTGCTGGGTGCCGCCCATGCACCAGATGACGGTGCCCGGACGGTTGTTCGCCATGGTGCGGGCGACGCGCTTCAGCTGGCTGCCGGGCACGCCGGAGACACGCTCGACCTCCTCGGGCGTCCACTGCGCGATCTCCTGGCGGACCTGATCCAGGCCCCAAACGCGCTGGCGGATGAATTCCTTGTCCTGCCAGTCGTTCTCGAAGATGTGCCAGAGGAGGCCCCAGATGAGGGCGACATCGGTGCCGGGGCGGAAGCGAACATATTCGTCGGCATGCGCTGCGGTGCGCGTGAAGCGCGGGTCGCAGACGATCAGCGGCGCGTTGTTCTCTTCCTTGGCCTTCAAGAGGTGCAGCAGCGACACCGGGTGCGCCTCGGCCGGGTTGCCGCCGATCAGGAAGATCGCCCGGCTGTTGTGGATGTCGTTGTAGGAATTCGTCATCGCACCGTAGCCCCAGGTGTTGGCGACACCTGCGACGGTGGTGGAGTGACAGATGCGGGCCTGGTGGTCGACGTTGTTCGTGCCCCAGAAGGCGGCGAACTTGCGCACCAGATAGGCCTGCTCGTTGTTGTGCTTGGCCGATCCCAGCCAGTAGGCGGAATCGGGTCCGGAGGTCTCCTTGATCTCCAGCAGCTTGTCGCCGATCTCGTTGATCGCCTCGTCCCAGGTGATCCGCTGCCATTCGCCGCCGGCCATCTTCATGGGATACTTCAAGCGGCGCTCGCCGTGCGAATGCTCGCGCACCGCAGCACCCTTGGCGCAGTGGGCGCCCAGGTTGAAGGGCGAATCGAAGCCCGGCTCCTGACCGATCCAGACACCGTCCTGCACCTCGGCCAAGACCGTGCAGCCCACCGAGCAGTGCGTGCAGACGGATTTCTTGATGGCCGGGCTCCCGGCGCTTCCGTCGCTGGCCGCTTCAGCCTTGCGGACCATACCGCCGCCGATGCTGCCAGCGGCGGCCACACCGCCGACGGCAATACCGGAACGTTTGAGGAAGGTTCGTCGATCAACCGCTTGATTCGTCAGCTCTTGGCGGGCAGACGACAAGCGGGGGCCTCTCGCTACCCCGTTTGTCTTCTTCCTGAGCATGGCTGTCTCCCGTTAGTTGGCCCGCCCCGTCCAAGACCCATTCTCGGACCCGGCAGACCCTGTGTGTCAGTCGTTCTTGCGCTGGCTGGCGTTCTTGCGCTGGCTGGCGCGCAGCATCGTCCGGCGCCTAGAAAGCGGCGCTCTTGTAATAGGTGCGGACATGCTCGGTCTCGGCATAGCCGCCTTCTTTGCTCGACGTTTTGGCCTGGGCCGTGCCTGCGGCCACGCCGCCGGCCGCCAGAGCCGCACCGCCCGCGACCGAGCCCAGACCGAGCTTCAAGAACCCGCGCCGGCCCGCTTCCGCTGGCTGCTCTTCACGTTTGGACATGATCTTGCTTCTCCCACTTCCACTGATATCTCGGCCACGTTTGCCGCGGTCTTACCCGGACCCTGCCTCTCTCGAGCAAGCAGGTCCCGAAACCTGTATCTCTTACGCCATGGCGAAAGCCGCTTCTTCGACCTCGATCAAGAGCCGGCCCATACGGCCCAGCGGCGCATAGAAGCGCGCCGAGGAGGCGGTCTCCAGATCGCGAAAGAAGTGCCGCGCCCAAGGCGCGATGTGATTCTCGAAAAACCGCCGCTGGCCGGCCAAGCCGTCACCCTCGCCGAAGCGCCCGGTAATCAGGCCAGCCATCACCTCCAGCAGCACCGCCATGTGGTCCTCCGGCTCCTTCACCGAGGGGTCGCGCTCGATTCCCAACGCGCGCAGATCGGCCCTTAGGTTAGCCAAGGGCTTCTCGTTCAGGAAACCTGTCAGATAGTAGGAGGCATAAGGCACCAGCTCTCCTCGGCCCATGCCGATAAAGAGGTCGTGATACTCCCGCGACACGGAGGTGACGCTGGCTTCCTGCGCCGCCGCAGCCAAGGCATCGATAACGGCGCCGAAGTCGCCGAGCCCGCCACCCCCCTTGGCGATCAGACACAACTGCTCTTCGCCCGGCGCGCGCGCAAGAAGCGTCGCCAAAAGCGAATAAACCTCAGCCCGGTTGCGTTCTTCCTCTACAAGCTGCGCGGCGTCGCGCGGTTCCATCCCTGATAACCCAACAATTCACACAGACGGCTTGTTTTGATTCTTGTTATGGAAATCGTCGCGCATTTTCGCCGACAATGCAAGCAGTCTAGAGAATGCGATTAATTCTCAAAATCAGTTTTCGGAGATAGTCCTATAGCTGAATTCCGGTCTCTGTATTTCATTCCATAACGATCCTAGGCGCGCGGGCACCGGCCAGCGTCTGCTCCGCGCCGATGCGCTCCCAGATGTTCCGCGCGATCTCCTTGAAAAGACGGGCATGTTGGCCTTCGGGATCGGCAATCACCACCGGGGTTCCCGAATCGGAGCGCGCGCGAATCTCCATGTGCAAGGGCACAGCACCTAGGAAGGGCACGCCAAGACGCTCCGCCTCGGCTTGGGCGCCGCCATGGCCGAAGATGTCCGAGCGCTCGCCGCAGCTGGGGCAGAGGAAATAGCTCATGTTCTCGATGATGCCCAGCAAGGGCACCTCGACCTTGCGGAACATGTTGAGGCCCTTGCGCGCGTCGATCAGCGCCAGGTCCTGCGGCGTGGAGACGATGACGGCGCCGGCCAGCGGCACCTGCTGGGCCATGGTGAGCTGCGCGTCGCCGGTGCCGGGCGGCATGTCGACCACCATGATGTCGAGCTCGCCCCAAGCGACCTCGCGCAGCATCTGGCCCAAGGCCGACATCACCATCGGCCCGCGCCAGATCATCGGTGTCTCCTCCTCCACCAGGAAGCCCATCGACATGACCTTGAGGCCATAGCCGTCCAGGGGCTTCAGGATGCGGCCCGTGGTCGGCTCCGGCCGGCCGGTGATGCGCAGCAGGCGCGGCATCGAGGGGCCGTAGATGTCGGCGTCCAGCACACCAACCGACAAGCCCAAGGCCTGCAGGCCCAAGGCCAGGTTGACCGCCGTCGTCGACTTGCCGACACCGCCCTTGCCCGAGGCCACGGCGATGATCGAGCCCACGCCCGGCACGCCGGCCTTCTGCGCCGGCGCCGGGGCCGCAGCCGCGCCGCGGGCCTGCATCGGCGGCGGCAGGTCGCCCATCTGGGTGCGGGTGGGCGCCGGGCGGACCGGCGTTCCGGACCCGGGCTCGGCATGCGCGGTCAGCACGATCGAGGCGCCGGTGACGCCGGGCAGTTCCTTCACCACGCGCTCGGCGGCCTGGCGCAGGGGCTCCAGCTCCGTGGCGCGTTGTGCCGGTACGGTGATGGAAAAGACCACCTGCCCGCCGTCGATGCCGATCTCGGACAGGAGCCCCAAGTCGACGATGTTGCCGTCGCGATCCGGTCCCTTGACCCGGCGCAGTGCTTCCAGGACGGCAGCCTTCGTGGGTTCCGCCATAACCTCTCCTCTCATTCTCTGCCCTGCATATGGCACGAATGCGCGCTAGATCTATGATCATGCAAAGCGGAGCGCCAACATGTTTGCGGGGACCTCTGATGAAACTTTCGCGCCGTAGCCTGCTCGCCGCCAGCGGCGCCTTCCTCCTGCCCAAGAGCCTCGGCGCAGCGACGACGCCTCACAGCCTGGTCGCTGAGGCCGGCAGACAAGCGCTCTTGGAGGTCGAAGGACCGCTGGCCGACATCTGGTGCTATGGCGGGTGGGCACCGGGGCCGCTGTTGCGTCTACGCCAAGGCCAGGAGCTGGCCGTCAGGCTGGAGAACCGCATCGAACAGCCGACCACCGTGCATTGGCACGGCATTCGCATCGACAACGCCATGGACGGGGTCGCCGGCATGACGCAAGCGGCGGTGCCACCAGGCGGCGGTTTCGACTACCGCTTCACCCCGCCGGACGCCGGCACCTTTTGGTATCACCCCCACACCGGGCAGTCCTGGGAGCAGCTGGCGCGCGGCCTCTATGGCGTGCTGATCGTCGAAGAGCCGGAGCCGCAGGACTTCGACCAAGACCTCCTCTTCGTCGCCGACGACTGGTGGCTAACCAACGGAGAAATCGACGAAGCCAGCATGGGCCGCGCCCACGACTTCTTCCATCGAGGCCGCCTGGGTAATGTGCTCACCATCAACGGCAAGCCCTATGAGACCTACCGCGTGACGGCCGGCGAGCGCATCAGGCTGCGCATGCTCTCTACCGCCAACGCCAGGGTCATGCGCTTCAGGTTGCCCAGTTCGGCCTGGCTGATCGCGCTGGACGGCCAGCCCGTGAAGCCGCGGCCGCTGCAGGGCACCATCACCCTGGCCCCGGGCCAACGCGCCGATGTGGCCCTGGACCTGACCAAGCCGCCGGGCGCGGAAGAGACCATTTACGAAGCAACCGGCTTGCCCATAGCCTGCGCCACCCTTGCCTACTCTGAGCAGGCATCGCGGCCCTTGCGCAGCGCCCCGCCTCCGCCCTTGCCGGCCAATCCCCTCCCCCGCCTGGGTGACGAGCGCCGGACCATCGATCTCATCATGGAGGGCGGCGCCATGCGCTTCCTGGAAGAGGCGGTCTACAAGGGCGAGGTGATGAACGGCCGCGACCTGGCCATGGAGGCGGGGCAGTTTTGGGCCTTCAACGGCGTTGCCGGCATGTCGAAACGGCCGCTCTTGAGCGCCCGGCGCGGCGAGACCTGGGTGATCCGCATGGTCAACCGCACCGCCTTTCCCCATGCCATGCACCTGCACGGCCATCACATGCGCGAACTTGCCCGCTCCGACGGCCCGCCGGAGACCGAGGCTTGGCGCGACACGGTGCTGATGCAGCCGGACGCCGAGGTCACCGTCGCCTCGTCGCCGACAACCCCGGCAAGTGGATGCTTCACTGCCACATGCTGGAGCATCAGCAGCCGGCATGCAGACCTGGATCGAGGTCGCCTGAGCAGCCGTCAGACCATGTAGCGCACGCCTTGTGCCATGCCGACGGCGAGGTGCCAGACGTTGTGGCAATGGTAGAACCACTGACCGGGATTGTTGGCGAAGAACTCGATCGAGACCTTGCCGTTGGGCGGTACCGAGACGGTGTCGCGCATGGGGTGGGTCGCCGGATCCTTGCCATCGGCCAGCACCCGAGAAGAAGTGGCCGTGCAGGTGCATGGGGTGCACCATGGGGGTCTTGTTCACCATGTCGAAGCGCACCCGGTCACCGAAGTTGACCTGGTAGTAGCTCTCCTTCGGGGTCACACCCTTGAAGCTCGCCGCATCCTCCGGCCAGGTGTTGTCGTTCATCTGCCAGAGATAGCGTTGCATGTCGCCGCTCAAGACCACCTCGAAGGTCTTTTGCGGGCCATCCGGCAGGCTGGTCTCTTGCGGTGCGCGCAGCTTTGTGGTGTCGAGCGCGCGACCCTCGAAGGCCGGCCGGCCGCGGCTCGCGTTGGGCTCGACATCACGGCTGTGGATCACACCCAGGGCCTGCTCGTCGAGCCCGAGGGCGGCGGCATGCAGCGTGTGGCTGCCGCTACCCGGCAGGGTCACCAGAACGTCGTAGCGCTGCGCGGTGGCGATCACCAGGTTGTCGACCTCCACCGGTGCCAAGGGCTCTCCATCGGCGGCGATCACCTGCATGGGGATCCCGTCCAAAGCAATCCGGAAATAGGTGGAGCCGGACCCGTTGATCAGCCGCAGCCGTAGCGTGGCACCTGGCTTCACCGCCTTGATCCAGGGCGCATCCGGCGCCTTTCCATTTATCAGAAAGCCGCTATAGGGCACGTCGGTCCGGAAGACCGAGCCGTCGGGCTCGGCGTAGGGATTCTGGACATTGACCTCGACCGTGCCCTGTTTCAGGCCCACAACCACGCTATCGGGCGACTGATTGATGACGTCGCTCAGAAAAACAGCGATGTCCTCGTCGTAGCCGTGCGGCTCGTTCGGATCCTCGATGATAAGCGGGCCCGAGAGGCCTTGCTGCAGCTGCAATCCGACGTGGGAGTGGTACCAGTAGGATCCGCTCTGGAGCAGGGGATAGGCGTAGTAGAGCGACGCGCCCGGCACGATCGGCATCTGGGTGACGCCCGGCACGCCGTCCTCCAGGTTGGGGACGATCATGCCGTGCCAATGGATTGTCGTCGTCTCGTCCATGGCGTTTTCGACCAGCACCCGGAACTCCTCGCCCTTGGTGAAGCGCAACTCCGACCCGGGCCAGGTGCCGTTCGCCAGCAGAGCCGTGGTTTCTTTACCGAAAGGGGCGATTTGCGTTTTGGCGATGTTCAAGCGGTAGCGCGGATTGGCGCCCCGCTCCCACCCCTCGGGGCTCTGGGCGGCCGCTGCCGGGCTGGAGCCGGCAGTCAGGGCGGCCGGCGCCAAGGGCAAGGCCATTCCCCCCTTCAAGACATCCCGACGATGCACCATGACAGGTTCCTCCCTTTTCCCCAATGAGAGAGCTTGAGACAATCATGCGGGGCGGAAGAACGGCTGTCGAGGATTCCTAGGCCTCAAATCAGTGGGCTCGCGCCGCGGTTCGACGGATTGCCCACGCCTTGTCGGGCACCAGGAGCGCCATCGCCATCCCTCACCCACGTCATCCTCTGACTTGATCAGAGGATCTTCTGCCGCCACGCGACCGTGGACGAATGCACTCTGCTGTCCGTCTGGTGAGCATGAGGAAACTGATCCTCTGATCAAGTCAGAGGATGACAGTGTGAATGAGGAGTGGTGTCGCAGCCGAAGGAGGCGGGAGAGCTCGGCCCCCTGCAGACCCGCAGTGCTCCCACCAGTCCGCCAACCGCTTTCCAGGCTCTAGCCCTTCGTCGCCCCCTTCCCGCTGAAGGCGGTCCAATAGGCATCGATCGCCGGCACGCCGCCCAGATGCACGTAGAGAACCTTGCTGCCTGCCGGAAAGCGCCCGCGGCCGGCCATGTCGATCAGCGCCTGCATCGACTTGCCTTCATAGACCGGGTCGGTCATCAGGCCTTCCAACCGCGCGGCCAGGCGGATGGCGGCGATGGTTTCCTCTGAAGGAACACCATAGGCCGGCGCGGCATAGCCCTCTTCGAGGATCACCTCATCAGGTTCGACCTCGCGGCCGAGGTCGATCTGCTCGGCTGTCTGGCGTGCGATCTTCAGCACCATGGCTCGGGTGTCCTCCGGCCTTGCGGTGATGTCGATGCCGATCACCTGTCGGGCGCGCCCTACCTTGGCGAGGCCGGCCACCATACCGGCCTGGGTGCTGCCCGAGCCACTGGCGACGATCAGGCGGTCGAAGGCGAAACCCAGCTCGGCCTCCTGCGCCAGCAATTCTTCGGCGAAGGCGGCATAGCCCAGCCCGCCCAAAGGGTGGTCGGAGGCACCGGCCGGGATGGGGTAGGGCTTGGCGCCCGCCTCCTCGATGCGCCGTAGCGCGGCTTCCCAGCTCTCCTTGATGCCGATGCCGAAGGGCTCTTCGCTGATCTCGGTGGTGGCATCCATCACCCGGCTCAAGAGGATGTTGCCCAGGTCATGATAGTGCGGCCCCGGCCAATCCACCCAGGTCCCCTGGATCAGATGACACTTGAATCCGGTCTTGGCGGCAACGGCTGCGACCTGGCGGGTATGGTTCGATTGAATGCCGCCGATGGAGACCAAGGTATCGCAGCCCTTGGCCCGCGCGTCCGGCACCAGGTGTTCCAGCTTGCGGGTCTTGTTGCCGCCGTAGGCCAGGCCGGCGTTGCAGTCCTCGCGTTTCGCCCAGATCTCGACGCCTCCGCCTAGATGGGCGCTCAAGCGCGGCAAGGGCTCGATCGGGCTGGGCCCGAAGGTCAAGAGGTGACGCGGAAAATCCTCAAGGCTCATGAGTCACGACCTTAGTAATTCGAAAGCCGCGCAGTATAGTTGAGATGGGCAGCTTGTCTCTTCCTATGTTGTCTGGATACAATCGAGGCAAAAGCGGAAGCAGAGCAGGCTTCTCAGACTTGGCAGCCATCATGACTTCGGTCCGATTTGTCAGCCCTAGGTCTCAAGCCGCGTTGTCGAAGGCCGGGACGGAGCGCGCCAGGCCGTCGAAGAGCGCAAGCATACGCTCTCGCCAAGCCCGTAGCCCGTTGTCGTCTGCCGCCAGCAAGTCTTCCGGATCGGTGCAGCGCGCCCACTGGAAGGCCGAGAACACCAGATAGTCGCCATAGGCCGCTTGCTCGCCGCAGATGAAGGGCGCCTCTGCCAGCCTCAGGCGCAGCGGCTCGAAGACCGGATCAAGCGCCGCAAGATAGCGGCTGCGGTCGCTGCGCAAATGCTCCAGGGTAGTGGACCAGCGGGCCTCTCTGGTCTCGCGGAAGTAGACTTGGTCCTCCGGATCGAGGATTGCGTGCAGCGACGGAGTCAAGACCCACGCGAGCGCACCGTGCAAGGAGGTGTCGACCCAGTGGTTCACCAGGCGGGCGAGCGCCTGGCCGCCGGGCCCGCCGAACAGCGAAGGCCGGTCCGGATAGCTCTCCTCCAAATAGCAGGCGATCGACCAGCTGTCCCAGATCACCTGCTCTCCATCGACGAGGACCGGCACCTTGCCTTGGCCGCTGAAAGCAACCCGCTCCGGCTCGGTGAACCTGATCGCCATCACTTCTGGGGCCAGACCCTTGTGGGCCACCGCAAAGCGGGCGCGCCAACAAAAGGGGCTGGGTCGTCGGTCGTCCGCGGCAAGCCGTTCATAGAGGGTAAGAGCCATCGACCGCATCCTTTGGCTTTGTCGACCCGCTGAGCGGGTTCAATGCCTACCACTCTGATGTATGGACTCGTCTTGCGTAGGCAACGTTTCAAGCCTGCTTGCGGACGGCCCAGCGGGGCTCTTCCGGCCTTCGGCAGTCAGCTGGCGCCTCCGGTGACGGCGATGCGTAGGCGAAAGCTCTCGTCGGTTACCGACCGGAACAGCTGGCCCACGCGGATGCGATAGGTGGTCTTCTTGGTCGTGAATCTGTACTGATCCACGGCGTCGGTCAGCCCATCGATCGAGAAGTAGACATTGTTGCCCGCAACAAGCTCGACCGCTGCCTGTTGGTTCGCACCCGTGGCGACAGAAAAGCAGACGTTCCCCTCCGGCGGAGCCTGGCCGGAAACCTCGATCGACGACGAGCCGGACGCAAATCTGACGGGCAGGCAGTCGCCCTGCGCGCTGGCCGGCATCGCCCAGGCCAGGAAGGTTATCAGGGCCAAGCACAGCCCGGTTCCGAAGCTGCCGCCCCTCTTCTGCTTGGCGATTCTTCCAAACAGCGATGACAACCGTGATTCAATCATCTGCTCCTCCACTCACCCTCCAATAGGAACGCGCATCATCCCGCGGCCAGCCGGACAGGCATGATCAACCGGCCATGCTGCCGGCAATTGGCGACACGGGACAGAGGCATGGCCGACCTAGCCCTCATTGTGCCGTCTCTTTGGCGATCTCCTGCGCATCGCGCAGGCGCTCGTTGCGCCTGTAGGCAACGTAGTACTTGAAGATGTTGGCAACGTAGTCCACCGGCTGGCGGCCAACCTTGCGCGCGACGATCAGCTCGACGTTGTCGAACCACTTGTTGGGATCGAGCCTCTGCTTGGCGGCCTTGCCGCGCAGGTGGGCGATGCGGTTGGGGCCGGCATTGTAGGCCGCGAGCGCAAAGAGGTGCTTGTCGACGCGCGAGATGGCCGGGTCGTCGAAATACTGGTCGATGATGTAGCGCATGTACTTGGCGCCGGCGTGGATGTTGGCCTCGGCCCGGTAGATGTTCCGGACATGGATCGGCGGACCGGCGGCCGTGCTGGGCAGCAATTGCATGATGCCGATCGCGCCGACGCTGCTTCTGGCGTTCTGGTCCAGGCGCGATTCCTGAAAGCCCTGGGCGACCAGCAGCAGCCAATCGAAGTTGTAGATCTGGGCATAGGTCTTGAAGTAGTCGACCGTCTCCTCGAAGCGCCGGTTGGCCTTGTCGCTCAGCGCCTCGCGGACGTAGCGGGTGTTCTTCAGATAGCGCCTGATCAGCGCGTCGGTCTCCCAGGTTCCCACCTGATGTTTGGCGACGAAGGCGTCGGCCGCTTTCTTCAGCTGCGGGCTGTGCTTGCGGAAGGCCCAGGCGATCTCGCCGTCTTCGCGCAATACGACATCGTCGTGAACCACCAGATCGGGATAGACCTTGCCCCAAAGGTCAACTTCGTAGCTATCCATGACGGTCGCCGGGTAAATGCCGCTGGCGACCATATCCGCCAAGGCGCCGTCGGTCAGATTCTCATCGGCCGGGGTAATCTGCACCGGCGGCTTGCCTGCCTTGGCCAAGCGCTCGTTCAGCTTCCTCAGACTATCGTCGTAGGAGGAGAGTGGCCGGACCACGACTTCCTTGCCGGAGAGATCCTCAGGCGCCTCGACCTTCGGAAAGTCCTTGCCGGTGACCAGCAATTCCTTGACCCCGGACATGACCGGCGTCGAGAAATCGACCTTCTCTAGCCGATCCGGCGTGACGGTGAGATGGGCGACGGCGATATCGCCGACACCCTCCAGCAAATCCGGGATCAGGCGATCGTTGCCGACGGGAATGAACACCACCTCCACCTGATCGCCGTGCTGGAGCCCCAGCTTCTTGTTGAGCTGCTTCTCGAAAAGCGTCAGCTGGTCGTAGGTCAGGCCGCGCTGGCGAAAGCGGTCGACGAAATAGAACATGCCGTCATAGTCGACCAGCACGCGGATCATGGCGCGTTCGATCATACCGTCGAGATCGCCCTTCCAGGGCTGCAGCGCCAAGGTCAGCAACTCTTCGCCGCTGACGATTTCCGCATGCAGCGGAAAGATGGCCTGCCAGTCCTTGGCATTGGCGCTCGGGCGATCCACCAGGCCCGCAAGAAACAGGCTCGCCACGGCGAGGCCCTTTGCCAACCCGCTCGAAAGAGACCCTATTCTCTCACGCATTCGCGATCACCTGACACGCTCAGCCGCACTTTCAGTCTAGCAGCAATTGATGACGAGGAGCCAGTGAGGCTATCAGAGGCGTGCGCAGGCCACGAAGGATCAAGGCAATGGACGACGACAGCGTGAGTAAGGGGCAGCGCCGCTCGCCGGCGACGCATCCACAGGATCTGGCGGCATGGAGCTGCAAGCTGGGTCGGTGGGCGGCCGACTATCTGGACGGCCTGCGCGATCGCCCGGTGCGCGCGCAAACGGCCCCGGGCGAGATCCTGGCCAAGATCCCCGCAGCCCCGCCCGACGCGCCGATAGACTTCGAGAACATCTTCACGGATTTCGAGCGGTTGGTGCTGCCCGGCATCACCCATTGGCAGCATCCGCGCTTCTTCGCCTATTTCGCTGCCAACGCGAGCCCGCCGTCCGTCCTGGCCGAGTTCGTGACCTCCACCTTGGCCGCGCAATGCATGCTCTGGCAGACATCACCAGCCGGAACAGAGCTGGAAACCCGAATGATCTCTTGGCTGCGCCAGATGATCGGGCTGCCGGACGCCTTTCAAGGGGTGATCCAGGATTCCGCCTCCAGCGCCAACTTGGCGGCGATCCTGACGGCGCGGGAACGCGCCTTGGGTTGGGAAGGCAACAGCAAGGGTCTCGCCGGCGGCCCCGTCTGCCGCATCTACTGCACCGGCGAGGTGCACAGTTCCATCGACAAGGCCTGCTGGATCGCCGGCATCGGTCAGGACAATCTGGTCAAGGTGGCAACCCAAGGCCCCTTGCGCGGGATGGACGCCAAAGCCCTGGATGCCGCGATCACCGCCGACAAGCGGGCCGGCTTCCTGCCTGCTGGCATCGTCGCCGTCTCGGGCGGCACCAGCACCGGTGCATGCGACGACATCACCGCGATCGCCGAGGTCGCCCGGAGGCATGACCTCTACCTCCACGTCGATGCCGCCTGGGCGGGCAGCGCCATGATCTGCCCTGAGTTCCGCGATCTCATGGCCGGCGCGGAAGCGGCCGACAGCGTCGTCTTCAATCCGCACAAGTGGCTCTTCACCAACTTCGATTGCTCCGCCCATTTCGTGCGCGAGCCCGACAGCCTGGTGCGCACTCTGGCGATCCACCCGACCTACCTCGAGACCCAGGGCCGAACGGGCGTGGTGAACTATTCCGAATGGTCGATCCCGCTGGGGCGGCGCTTTCGCGCCTTGAAGCTATGGTTCGTGATCCGCTCTTACGGGGTCGAGGGCATGCGCGGCATCATCCGCAATCACGTGGCCTGGTCGACCGCGTTGGCCCAGCGCCTGTCGGAGGAGCCGGACTTCGAGATCGTGACGTCGCCGGTCCTCTCGCTCTTCACCTTCCGCTTTGCGCCGCAGGGCGCAACGGACCTCGATGCCCTGAACGCCCGACTGCTGGATGCCGTCAACGACGACGGCCGACTCTATCTGACACAGACCTCGGTCCAAGGCCGCTATGCCATCCGGTTCCAAGTAGGCCAGACCTACACCACTGCGGACGACGTCGATCTTGCGTTCGAGGTCATCCTCTCGCTGGCACGCAGCTTGCAGAATCAGTCTTAGTGTCAGAGTTTGCCTCGGGCCGCAGGTCGGTTGACCTGCTGACATCCCGGTCTAGCCGGCGGCGCCCGGATCCTTCAGGACGGCGAGTTCGCCTTCCAGGGCATCGATGCGACGACGCAGCTCCTCGTTCTCCGCCTGCAGTTCCTCGACCCTTGCTTCGGCAGCCTCGGCGCGCTCTTCCAGGGCCTCCCACTCGCCCTCGTCCTCTTCTTCGTCGTAGTCGCCCTCTTCCGGATCCTCGTCGGATATCGTGACGCCCTCGAGGAGACGCCGCGCCAGAGCTTCGATGTAACGACGGTCGTCGGCGTCAAGCGCGCCCGCCTTGAGCTCCCGCTCGAACTCTTGAAGGTCCTCCCGGGTGTCGGCGGAGACCCGGCCCGACTTCAGCAGACTTTGGATCAAGTCCGCCGTGTTCTGCGCCATCGCGTGCTTCCTCGTCTCTCGGAATTCAGGATGGGGCTTCTTAGGCACGAGCCACCGCTTCCTTGTCAAGCGGAAGCGGCAGTCACGACACACCTGTTTTTTGTTTCGATATGTTGCTAGATGTGACTGGACAGACTCGCGCAAATTTGTGCAGTTTGCGCGATCCGCTTTTTTGCCCAGGTAGACAAGGACTTAGCAAGCAATGGCAAGAACCAAGGCCTCTGCCACCAAGGTTGGGGGGGCAGCACGGGCGGGCAAGACCGCAAAATCTGCGGGCCGCCGGCTGCAAGATACTACCAAGGAACTACGTAAAGCCGCACAGAAAGCGGAGACCAGGGCTGCCAAGGCCGGCCGCGACCTCGCCAAGGCGCAGGCAAAGGCGAAGGAAGCCGATGCCGAGGCGGCGAAGGCGGCTGAGGCTCTAGCCAAAGCCGAGGCTGCTCAGAAGGAGAAAGCAGCAGCGGCAAGCGCCACGGCGACTCCCAAGCCGGCAGCACGCAAGGCCCAGAAGGCTGCGCCGGCGGCAAAGAGAGGCCGGCCCCCAGCGGCCAAGAAGGCGGCGAGCGCCGCTCCCGCCGCGAAGGCTGCTTCCGCCCCTGCAAAAACCAGAAGCCCGAGGCGCAAGGCTGCGGCCGCTAAGCCTGCGGCGAAAGCCGAGGCAGCGCCCACGCCCGCACCGCGGAAGAGCATTAGGGCTAAGGCTGCTACAGCTAAGCCTGCGGGTAGAAAGCCAGCGGCGAAAGCTGCGGCCACGCCGGCTGCCGCACCGCGTCGCGCCACCAGAGGAAGGCCCGCAGCGGCGAAGCCCGCTGGCGCAAGCGCCGCGGCCAAAGCCGAAGCGTCGCCCGCACCTGCGCCGCGCAAGGCCGCCAGAGGAAGGCCCGCGGCGGCGAAGACTGCCAGCAGCAAAGCTGCGGCCAAGACAGAGGCCGCTCCCGCACCTGCGCCACGCAAGACCACTCGCGCCAAGGCCGCAACGGCTAAGCCCGCGCGCGGTCGCGCAGCCGCTAAGACTGCCACCGCGCCGGCTCCGGCGCCACGGCGAAGCGCCAAGGCTACGGCAGCGAAGAGTGGCACAGCTGCGGCGCCCGCACCGCGTCGCGCCACCAGGCGCAAGGCCGCGCCGGCGGCAAGCGGCCAAGCTGCTGCTTCGGCCCCTGCGGCGGCACCCGCCCCAGCAAAGCGTCGCACTACGAAGCGCACGACCGCGGCCGCCAGCAGCCCAGCAGCGGCTGGACGGCGTCGGCGCGCAGCGACCAAGAGCTAGAGCGCTATCCGGGAGAGCCGCCCAAAGCGGTCACCAAAAGGCGTCGAAGCGACTCTCCCGGCCCTCGGATTCACTCGGAGGGGCAGGCCCGTCAGCAGCTGCAGCTGGCGGGCCTTCGATTTTGCGGTGTCGACAGCTGGGCCTGGACGACCTATGTAGCTAAGGGAGGCTCGGACCGAGCCCCGCTCCCTTCGTAGGAAAAAAGAGAGGTCCGGACATGGGACAGTTCGGCGTAGGACAGGCCGTGCGGCGACTGGAAGATCCCCGCCTTGTGACCGGTGCAGGGCGCTACACCGACGACATCAAGATGGACGGCGAGTGCTATGGCGTCGTGGTGCGCTCTCCGCTGGCACACGCCAAGATCACCGGGATCGACGTGCAGGCCGCACGCTCCAGCCCCGGTGTGCTCGCCGTCTACACCGGCCTCGATCTCGACGCTGCCGGTGTGAAGCCGATCCCTTGCATCGCGCCTATGCCCGGACGAGACGGCAGCCAGACCATCGTGCCGCACTACCCGGCGCTGGCCGGCGATCGCGTCCGCCATGTCGGCAATCCCGTTGCCTACGTCGTGGCCGAGACCCTGGCTGCCGCAAAGGATGCAGCGGAACTGGTGGAGGTCGACTACGATCCCCTGCCGGTAGTTGCTGACACCGGCAGGGCGCTGGACGTAGACGCGCCGCGCCTGCACGAAGAGATGACGGACAATCTCTGCCTCGACTGGGTGCAGGGCGATCAGACGGCAACCGATGCAGCGCTTGCCCAGGCAGCTCACGTCGCCCGCCTTGAGCTGATCAACAACCGGGTCGTAGTGAACGCGATGGAGCCCCGGGCCGCCCTTGCCGATTATGACCCGGTCAGCGGCCAGGTGACCTTGGTCTCCGGCAACCAGGGCATCTTCCGGCTGCGCCAGCAGATCTCCGAGGTCATGGGGTTCGATTTCGACAAGCTCAGGCTGATATGCCCGGACGTCGGCGGCGGCTTCGGCATGAAGATCTTCCTCTTCCCAGAGATGGTGGCGACCCTCTTCGCCGCCCGTCAGCTTGCCCGCCCGGTGAGATGGACGGCCGAGCGCGCGGAGAGCTTTCTCTCCGACAGCCAGGGACGCGACCATGTCACCAAGGCAGAGCTGGCGATGGACGAAGAGGGGCGCTTCCTGGGCCTCAAGGTGGCGACCTTGGCCAACATGGGCGCCTATCTCTCCAACATGGCGCCGCTGATTCCGACCGGTGCCTCTACGCCCATGCTGTCGGGCCTCTACAAGATCCCGGCGATCTTCGCCAACGTGAAGTGCGTCTTCACCAACAGCGTCCCCGTCGACGCATATCGCGGCGCCGGTCGCCCGGAAGCGGCCTATCTGGTCGAGCGCCTGGTCGACGAAGCCGCCCGGGTGACGGGTCTAAGCCCGACCGAGATCCGCCAGCGCAACTTCATCCAGCCGGAAGACTTGCCCTACGACACCAAGCTCGGGCGCATCTACGACGCCGGAGACTTCTCTCGCGTGCTGAACGAGGCTGCCGAGCGCGCCGATCACGCCGGCCTGAAAGCGCGCAAGGAGGAGGCGCTGACCCGTGGCAAGCGACGGGGCATGGGCTTTGCCTGCTATGTCGAAGCCTGCTCCGGCATCGGCGAGGAAGAGGCACAGCTGACGGCCGAGCGCGATGGCTCCGTCACCCTGATCATCGGCACCCAGACCAACGGCCAGGGCCACCTGACCGCTTATGCTCAGTTGCTGAACGACAAGCTGGGCATCGCGCCGGAGAAGGTGCGGATGGTCCAGGGCGACAGCGACATCGTCCAGCGCGGCGGCGGTACCGGCGGCTCTCGCTCCTTGCTGATGGGCGGCGTGGCCATCAACCGAGCCAGCGACAAGCTGATCGAGCGCGCCCGGCAGATCGCCGGCCACCTGATGGAGACGGCCGCCGCCGACATGGAGTTCGCCGAGGGCGTCTTTACCGTCGCCGGGACCGACCGGCGGATCACCCTGGCCGAGGTTGCCGCAGCCGCCGAGGACGGCCGCAGTCCCGACGACCTCTCCGGTCCCTTGAAGGAAAAGGGCGACTACAAGGCCGAGGCCATGACCTACCCCAACGGCTGCCATATCTGCGAGCTGGAGGTCGATCCCGAGACCGGTGCGGTTGCGCTCTTGCGCTACACCGTCGTCGACGACTTCGGCACCCTGGTCAATCCGCTGCTGGTGGCAGGACAGGTGCACGGCGGCACGGTGCAAGGCATGGGCCAGGCCCTGCTGGAAAGCACGGTCTACGACCAGGACGGGCAGCTCTTGTCCGGCTCCTACATGGACTACTGCATGCCGCGCGCCGACGACATGCCGGCGATCGACCTCAGCTTCATCGAGGACTTGCCCTGCACCACCAATCCCCTGGGCGTGAAGGGCGCGGGCGAGGCCGGTGCCATCGGCGCGCCGCCGGCGATCATCAACGCCCTGGTCGATGCCTTGAGCCCGCTGGGCCTCACCCACATCGACATGCCGGCCACGCCGGAGCGGATCTGGCGCGCCCTTCAGGCGGCCTGACGCCATGGCCAAAGCCGGCGGCACGGCGGAGGACCAGGACCTTCTGGGGGTCTTGCGTCTCTTCGCCGAGCGCGCCGGCAAGGCGGTGATCGCCCAGTACTTCGAGGCCAACTCGATCCTCGATCCGGAGCGAAGACCGGACGGCTCTCCCATCACCGTCGCCGACGAAGCCAGCGAGGAGATCTTGATCGACGCGCTCGGCCGCTTGACGCCTGATATTCCGGTGATCTCTGAAGAGCGCACGCTGAGAGAGGGTATGCCCGCCCAACTGCCCTCCCGCTATTGGATGGTCGACCCGCTGGACGGCACCGAGCAATTCCTGGTGCAGAACGCCGAGTTCACCGTCAACCTGGCGCTGATCGAAGAGGGCCGGCCAACGGCCGGCGTCGTCCACGCACCGGCGCTCGCCATGACCTGGGCCGGCGCGGGGCCCGGCAGCGCCGCCTTCTCGCAGACCGACCATCCCGCCATGGCGATCAGGGCGCGCGCTTGTCCGGAGAGCGATCCGGTCTTGGTGACCCATCGTTACAAGGGAACCCGCAAGAGCCTCGACGCCGGCTTGACGCGCCTGCCAGAGGCCAAGCGCCACCATGCCGGCTCCGCCATGATCTTCGGCCTGCTGGCGTCCGGCAAGGCCGACCTCTATGCCCGCCTGGAGCCCAGCGGCGAGTGGACAAGCGCCGCGGGTCACGCGGTCCTGGAGGCCGCCGGCGGCAGCGTCGAGACGCCGGACGGCAAGCCGCTGACCTACGGCAAGCCGGGGTTCCTGAACCAGGGCTTCTTGGCTTTCGGAAGGCGTTGAGCGAAGCCGATCTCTGCTATGGCGCAGCATTTCGAGTACACCGGGCATACGCAGATGCTCCTCCAAAGGCCGTCATCGCGAGGAGCGTTTGTGACGACGCGATCCAGTGCAAAACTCATGCGTTTCAGTTCCGGATTGCTTCCTCGCCAAGGCTCGTCGCAATGACGCGCGTTGTGATGAAGGCCTACGCTTACTGCCCTTCACGTGTGCCTGGCGGCGGCGGCGCCCCGTATTCGGCGATGAAGTCGCGAAAGGCGCGATCCATCGCCTCGGCATCGGCGAATTCGTCCAGCCGCTCGAGCAGCACCACGAGAAGGTAGTTGTTGCCCAAGCCATAGCGCTC
Source organism: Rhodospirillales bacterium (assembly GCA_963669385.2). Taxonomy (GTDB): domain Bacteria; phylum Pseudomonadota; class Alphaproteobacteria; order Kiloniellales; family JACOMY01; genus JACOMY01. The sequence goes on along the minus strand of CAXXGD010000052.1, from coordinate 315,724 downwards.
GTTGAGGGCGCGCAGCCGCGCGTAGGCTGCTTCCGACAGTGCGGCATTGAAGCGCTTGGGCAGGGGGTAGCGTTTCTTTCTGGCCATCGTCTCCTCCTCACAGCCCTGCCGGCTTTGCCGGATCGGGGCTTTGTGCTTCCCTTCCGACGATAGAGACAGGAGAGGTCAGCCCTTGCCAAGACCCGATTTAGAACCTGCGCCGGACGCCGACCCTTGGTCTGGATAGGGCTGATCATCGCTGCCGTCGCCCTCGACGTGGCGATCTTTCTGCTCGTGCTGGCCTTTGCTCGGAAGGCCAAACGCCTGATCGCGCGTCTGCAACGGGCGGTGCCGGACGAGCGGCCTCGAAAGATCCCGCAAGCCGTCAAGGATTTCGCCCAGCTGGGCGGCGCCGACAGGAAGGCGCCGCGCCTCATCCGCCTTCGCCAGCGCTGCGAGATGCGCTTCCAGCCCGGCCAGTCCTGGCACGACCTGGAGGCGGAAAGCGTCATGAGCCCGCTGACACCGGGTTTCGTCTGGCAGGCGAAGCTCAAGGTCGGGCCGTTGGCGCTGGTCTCCGTGATCGACGCTTATGTCGAGGGGATCGGGCTCATGGAGGCGCGCCTGCTGTCTTTGCTTCCCATGGCTCGATCCCGCGGCGGCGAGGCCAATCGCGGCGAGCTGATGCGATACCTGGCCGAGCTGCCCTGGGCGCCGGATGCCATCCTGCACAATCCCGAGCTCGCCTGGCACCAGTTCGGCGAAGACTGTGTGGAGGTCTCGGCCCCTTGCCCCGGCGGCCCGGCCAGGGTGCGGCTCTATTTCGACAAGGGCGACATCGTGCGCGCCGAGGCCGCGGACCGGCCGCGTGCCGTCGACGGCGGCGTCGAGAACACCCCTTGGCAAGCCCGCTTGTGGGACTATCGGGAGATCGCTGGCCGTCGCATTCCCTGCCGGGCCGAAGTCGCCTGGATCCTGAAGGACGGCCCCTTCGTCTACTGGCGCGGTGAGGTCACGGACTACAGGCTGGAGGGCTCCGACTAGCGTTTCACCGGACTGGAGGGCCCGGCCAGCAGCCAAGCGAGGAGCCCCAGGGCCGGCAGAAACAGGACGACCAGGATCCAGATCACTTTGGCCAACCCGGAGGCCCTTGAACTTACGATTTTGAAACAGGCAATGATCTGCAAGAGGAAGAGGACGAACGCGACGAACCCGATGAGATCTCCGTACTCCCCCACAGCTTTTCTCCTTGCTGGTCGCTCTCAACTCTATGCCTAGGCGGCCCGGCTATCGACATTCCATCTCTTCCCACCAGAGCTCCAGGCGCAGCCATTCTTCTTTCCTGTGTCGACAAGGCTGGAAGCAGGGTACCAGGAGCCGACCGATTGCGGCGCGCCGAGGTTCGGCTCAGGCATCCCGTTCAAATGGCGACACCCGCCTGCTCTAGCGTTTCGCCGGACTGGAGGGGCCGACCAGAAACCAGGCGATGAAGCCCAGGATCGGCAGAAAGAAAACAATCAGGATCCAGATGACCTTCGCCGCCGTGGAGGCGCCCGAGCCGGCGATCTTCAAGGTCGCATAGATGAACAAGACGAGAGAGATGAACCCGATAACACCTCCATACTCCCACATAGCGCTTCTCCTTGCTGGCCTCTTCCAATCCTCTGCCTAGTACCCGAGTGCGGTGAGCAAGACTCACCGCATCGCACCGGCCCTCTCCCCCTCCCGGCCACCCAATAGGATACTGGCGTGGGTGGCCGGGAGGGGGAGAGGGCTGGCGCCGCCCGGCACCAACGGTCATTTTCTATGACCGTTGATACAACAAGGCCCGGTCACCGGCCTTCCATCTCTTCGCGCCGGAGCTCCAGGCGCAGCCATTCCTCTTCCGAAGCCGCCAGTGCCGCCTCGGCACGCGCCAGATCGGCCACGTTCTTCTGGAAGGCGGCGGGATCGCGGCCATAGAGGTCCGGATCGGTCATCCGTTCGCGCAGCCTGGCGACCTGCTTCTCCAGCGTTGCGATGCGCTCGGGCAAGGTCGCTAAGGCGTGCTTTTCCTTGAAGCTGAGCTTGGCTTTCGCCGTTTCGCGCGGTGCCGTCGGCCCTCCGTCGGTCGGGCGCCTGACCTTGGTCTTGGCCGGCTTGGGCGCGCCGAGCGTGCCGCGTTGCGCCAGCATATCGCTATAGCCGCCGACGTACTCCAGCCATCGCCCCTGGCCCAGCTCCGGCGCAGGCACCAGAAGCGAGGTCACGATGGAATCGAGGAAGGCGCGGTCGTGGCTCACCAGGATCACCGTGCCTTGATAGCCGGCCAGCAAGTCCTCTAGGAGATCCAGTGTCTCGAGGTCCAGATCGTTGGTCGGCTCGTCCAGCACCAAGAGGTTCGACGGCCTCGCCAGGGCCACGGCCAGTGCCACCCGTCCACGCTCGCCACCCGAGAGGCGCGAGATGGGCGTACCCGCCTGCTCCGGCTGGAACAGGAAGTCCTTCATGTAGCTGATCACGTGGCGCTGCTGGCCGCCCACCGCCACCTGGTCGCCGCGCCCGTCGGTCAAGGTGTCGGCAAGGCTCGATCGCGGATCGAGGCTCTCCCGCCGCTGATCGAGCGACACCACCTCCAGGCGCTTGCCGGTCTTCAGCTCTCCCGCGTCCGGCTCCATCATGCCGGTCAGGAGCTTGACCAATGTGGTTTTGCCGCTGCCGTTCGGCCCGGCCAGGCCGAGACGATCGCCGCGCTGCAGGACCAAGTCCAGATCGGCGACCACCGGCCGGCCACCGAAGGCCTTCGAGATAGCCTTGGCCTCGAGGACCCGCTTGCCCGATGACCCTGCCAGGGCCGCCGCCATCACCACCTGGCCGGTGGCGGCGCGGGCTTCGCGCCGCTGTCGCCTGAGCGCCTGCAGCTCGCCCAGTCGGCGCTGATTTCGCCGGCGCCGCGCAGTGACGCCATAGCGCAGCCAGTCCTCTTCTGCGGCGATCTTGCGGTCCAGCTTGTGCTGTGCCTCGGCCTCCAGCTCCAGCTGCGCGTCGCGCCAGACCTCGAAGGCGGCAAAACCCTTCTCGAGGCGCCGCGTGGCGCCGCGGTCGAGCCAGACCGTGCGCTGGGTCAGCTTGGTGAGGAAGCGCCGGTCGTGACTGATCAGCACCAGGGCGGCACGGCTGGCGGCCAGGCTCCGCTCCAGCCACTCGATGGCCGGGAGGTCCAGATGGTTGGTCGGCTCGTCCAGCAGCAGGATATCCGGATCGGGCGCCAGCGCGCGCACCAAGGCGGCCCGCCTGGCCTCACCGCCGGAGACCTGAACCGGGTCCTCCTCGCCGGTGAGGTCCAGTGCCTGCAGCAGCAGGCTCACCCGGTGCGGGTCGTCGCCCGGTCCCAGTCCGGCCTCGGCATAGGCGCGGGTGGTTGCAAAGCCGGTCAAGTCCGGCTCCTGCTCCAGATAGCGCAAAGTGGTGCCGGGCTTCAGCTTTCGCGAGCCGCGGTCGGCCTCGATCATCCCGGCGGCGATCTTCAGCAAGGTCGACTTGCCGGACCCGTTGCGCCCGACCAGGCAGAGCCGCTCGCCCTCGAAGAGAAAAAGCTCCGCGCCCTTCAGCAGCGGTGCGCCGCCGAAGGTAAGCGTGATGTCTTGCAATGAGAGAAGCGGCGGCGCCGCGCTTCGAGCCATGGCGCCCTAGGTAAGCGACGAAAGGGCGTCGGGCAACAGAGGGCTTGGAGAGAGTCGACTGCAGGCAGGCGCAGCGCCGTCGCCCAAAGCTAGTGAACGAGAGAGAGCCCGCTCGAGGCGCGATGGTCCGGCAGAGGCGTTGCCAGGCGGGTGACCGGCGGCAACCGCTGCGGCAAGGCCAAGCCATGACGGGACAGGACCGTCGCCAAGACGCGGAGCGCCGAGGCCAGGGCCAGGGCCGTCTGATGTTTGAGCCGACCCGACAGCAGGCGCGCCGCCCAGGCCTCGGACTCGTGGAAGGCGGCCCCGGCGGCCAGGAGAAAGCGGGACTCGTCCTCGGCGATCACACCGCAGCCTGGCGGGCGCACCCGCAAGGCCCCGTCTTTGGGCTTCAGCAGCAAGAGGAGCGTGCGGTGCAGGGCCTCTGCCACCGGCTCCGCCTTGATCAATTCGAAAGGCTCCAGGATTTCGCAGAGGGGGCAGCGCCCCTCGCGCGCGGCCGCGGCCCAACTGCGGAGCGACCACAGCAAGAGCTGCTCGCCAAGCGTGAGGTTTTCCGTGGTGGTTTCGGCCAAGAGATTGCTGTGCGGCATGGGGCCACCCTCCGAGCGACTGAACGAGGACGCGTTGATCCGTTGCAGGGCAGGCTAAGCGCCATATATCGATAATGCAAGTCATTCTCACTCGCATACACTCTGCGACCTGGCGCCACAAGCGCTTGCCGTCCTTCCGCGCATCGCCCTAGGGTTCGCGCATGCGTGCGTCTACCGGGCTTTCTGCAATCGGAATCTGGCTGGCCGGCTTGGCGATCGGCGTCAAGGTGATCCTCGGCGCCTTCGCGGCCGCACCCTTGTCCGCAGGAAACGAGACAGCTTACGCCGGCTTCGGCTGGCAGAGCATCTGTGCCGGCAGCGGCTTCGACGCCCTCGATGGCGAGAAGACTGGCAACGGCGCGGCGCTGACGCTGACCTTCTGCCCCTGGTGTCTGGTCGGCGGTGCCGCCTTGCCGGCGCTCGACCCTCCCACGCTCTCCGGTCTGCTCTTCTTCGCCCTGCTGCTTGCCTTCCCGATCGGTGTCGATCACTTGCGCCGTGAAGGCCCGCCACCCGTCGGCTTCGCCAGCCGGGCACCGCCGTCTGTCGCCTAGCCTCCCAACAACACAAACAACCCGGCCGAGGGTGGGTGCCGATCACCCAACCCGTCCGGGCGACACCCCATACCGCGACAAACGCTAGGAGTCCGACAGATGCGACCTTCCCTTTTCATCTCAGCCCTGCTGCTGTTCTTTCCCCTTCAGCTCGCGGCCCACGACTACGAGCTGGGCTCCATCGGCGTCGATCACCCCTGGGCCCGCGCCACGGCCGGCAAGGCGCCCAACGGCGCCGCCTTCTTGATGCTCACCAACGCCGGTGACCAGGCCGACTATCTGATCAGGGTAGAGACCGACGCCGCCAAGCGAGCCGAGCTGCACCAGCACTCCATGGAGGACGGCGTGATGAAGATGCGCCCGGTCGAGAAGATCGAGATCGCGCCCGGCGGAGAGACCATGCTGAAGCCCGGTGGCCTGCACATCATGCTGATGGGCTTGACCGCGCCGCTGAAGGAGGGCGAGCGCTTTCCCCTAACCCTCGTCTTCGAAGAGGCCGGTTCGCTGGACGTCGAGGTCACGGTCGACGCCGTCGGCGCCATGGGCCCGGGCCACGGCCACGAGTGAGGTGAAACGGCACCGCCGTTCCGCCTTGGAGCTGAGGTGCCGACCGCCCGGACCTTACCCCCCGTTCGACCGGGCAAGACGGCTTGCCGTTCCCGCAAGCGCACCTCCGCGGACCCTAGATCGTCACCTCGATGGAGACGAGGCCGGTGCCGCCGCCGGGGATGGTGACGCCCGGTGCCAGGTCCAGGGTGTCGGTCCCGGCGCCACCGTCGTAGAGATAACCGACGAAGTCGCTTTGATTGGCCACGATGAAAACATCGCCGCCCCCGCCGCCGTAGAGCCTGTCTGATCCTGCCCCTCCAGACAGCGTGTCGGCACCTGAATCGCCAAGGAGCGCGGAATCATTCCCTCCGCCGCCGTAGAGCCTGTCGGCCCCCGATCCGCCGTAGAAGAAAGCGTCCTTGTCGCCGCCGCCGAAGAGCGTGTCCTCGCCTCTCTGCCCAAAAAACCGGGTGTCCTGCCCAAACCCACCGAAGAGGGTGTCGTCGCCGTCTTGGCCTAGGAAGCCGCTGTCATTACCACCGTCCCCGTAGAGCCTGTCGGACCCCGATCTGCCGTAGAAATAGCTATCGCCAGCGCTGCCGCCGGAAAGGCGATCGGCTCCCGATCCACCGTAAAAGCGGCTATCTGTGCCACTGTCGCCGTAGAGGCTGTCGTTGCCATTATCGCCTAGCAAGCGGGTGTCGGCCCCATCGCCGCCGAAGAGAGCGTCGGACCCCGAGGCGCCGTAGAAATAGCGCTCAACCCCGCCGTCGCCGTAAAGCCGGTCGTTGCCGCTCTGACCGAAAAACCGGGTGTCAGCCCCATCGCCGCCGAAGAGGCTGTCGTCGCCATCTTGAGCCAGGAAGCCGGAATCGTTCCCCTCGCCGCCGAAGAGCGTATCGGCCCCCGATCCGCCATAGAACAGGCTGTCGATCCCATCATCGCCGTCGAGTATGTCAGACCCCGATCCGCCGAAGAAACTGTTATCCCCGCCGCTGCCACCAAATAGGTGATCGGCACCACTGCGGCCGTAGAAGTAACGGTCTGCCCCGCTGTCGCCGGAGAGGCTGTCGTTCCCGGTGCCTCCAGTGAAATAGCTGTCCAGCCCACTGCCGCCGAAGAGACTGTCGTCGCCGGCGTCGCCCTGGAAGAGGGCGTCATTCCCCGCGCCGCCAAAGAGACTATCGTTCCCGGTTGTTCCGAAAAAAAGGCTATCCTGGCCATTGCCACCGTAGAGGCCGTCGTCACCATCATCGCCCTGGAAAGCGGAATCATCCCCCGCGCCGCCGTCGAGGCGGTCGTCCCCGGAGCTGCCAAAGAAATAGCTGTCCAGCCCATTGCCACCGAAGAGGCTGTCGGACCCCGAGCCGCCGAAGAAGTTGAAGTCATCCCCCGCGTCGCCGAGGAGAGCGTCAGCCCCCGATCCACCATGGATGAGTCGATCCACACCACTAGCACCGGAGAGGCTGTCGGACCCCGAGCCGCCGTAAAAAAAGGAATCGGCGCCACTGCCGCCGGAGAGGCTGTCGTCGCCGCCTTGGCCCAGGAAGCCGACGTCATCTCCATTGCCGCCGTAGAGGATATCGGAATCCTCTCCGCCGAAGAGCGACGTGTCGCTGCCACCGGCGCCGAAGAGGCGGTCGGCCCCCACGCCGCCGCTTAGAGCGTCGTCACCAGCGTCGCCATAGAGTGTGTCGTTACCATGGTCACCGAACAGGCTGTCGGACCCGTTGTCGCCATGGAAGCTGGCGTCATCTCCGCTGCCGCCGAACAAGCTGTCGGACCCCTCTCCGCCGAAGAAGGAATTGTCGCTGCCACTGCCGCCGTAGAGCCTGTCATCTCCAGTATCGCCTCTAAAACTGATATCTTCTCCTTCGCCCCCGAAGAGGCTGTCGGTCCCTTCTCCACCGAAGAAGGTACTGTCGCTGCCGCTGCCGCCGGAGAGGCTGTCGTCGCCAGATTCACCTCTGAAATCGACGTCATCCCCCTCGCCACCGAAAAGACTGTCAGATGCCATCCCGCCCAAGAAGCTAGAGTCATCCCCTGCGTCGCCGAATAGCTTGTCGGCTCCATTCTGGCCGGCGAACGAGACATCGTTCCCGCCGCCTCCGTAGAGGCTGTCCTGGTCCGCACCACCTGTGAATCGAAAGTCGTTCGCACCACCGCCGAAGAGGGTGTCGTCTCCGGCATCGCCTCGGAAAGAGAAGTCGTCTCCAGCGCCGCCTGAGAGGATATCGGCGCTCGATCGGCCGTAGAAAAACGCGTCGGCATCCGAGCCTCCGTCGAGAATGTCGGCCCCCGAGCCGCCGTCAAAGACGCGGTCGCTGCCATTGCCGCCGGCGAGGCTGTCATCTCCTTGTCCGCCGAAGAAAAAGGAGTCTATTTGCTCGTCACCGGCAAGGCTGTCGGCCCCCGAGCCACCAAAGAAGCGGGCATCACTGTCTTTGCCGCCGAAGAGGCTATCGTCACCGCTGCCCCCGTAAAAATAGCTGTCTGATCCGCCGCCACCGAAGTGGTCGTCGTCGCCGACATTGCCGAAGAAGCGATAGTCATCCCCGTCGCCTCCGTTGAGCGTATCGGCCCCAGAACCGCCGTAGAGTGACCTGTCGCCGCCGCTGCCGCCGTAGATCTTATCGGCGCCATCGTCGCCAACAAGGTAGGCGTCATTCCCCTCGTCGCCGAAAATCCGGTCCAGACCGCTGCCGCCGATCAAGCTCAAATCGTTCGCATCGCCGCCATAGAGCCGGTCGTTCCCGGTCGCACCGAATAGCAGGCTGTCCTGACCGCTGCCACCGAAGGCCCTGTCGTTACCGGTCGCTCCAAAGAGCTGCGCATCCTGGCCGCTGCCGCCCGACGCCGTGTCGTTGTCGTTTCCGCCGTAGAAGTAGCTGTCGTCGCCGGCCCCCCCGTAGAGCTTGTCGGCCGCGGCCCGGCCGAAGACCTGCACGTCAGCGCCCGCATCGCCGTAGATGCGGTCGATCCCGCCGCCGCCGTACATGGTGGCGTCGTTCCCACTGCCTCCGTAGATGGTGTCCCGCTTGCCCTGGCCGTGGAGGAAGGAGTCCTCGCCACTGCCGCCGAACATGGAGTCATTGCCGGCCCCTCCGTAGAGCGAATAGTCGTCGCCCTCGCCTCCATCCACCCGGTCCGGGCTGACGCCGCCGTAGAAGAAGGCATCGATCCCACTGCCGCCGTAGAGCCTGTCGCCGCCGCGCTCGCCGTAGACCAGGCGGTCGTCGCCGGAGTCCCCGTGGACCACGTCGTTGGCACGCTCGCCGTCGAGCGAGACATCCGCTCCGTCACCGCCGTAGATCACATCGGCATTGGCGCCGCCGTCGAGATGGCTGTCGACACCAGAGCCTCCCGAGAGCCTATCCAGCCCGGCGCTGCCGTAGAGCGAGCTGTCGTTCCCGCTGCCCCCGGAGAGGGTGTCGTCGCCCAGAGCGCCCAAGAGCAGCGCGTCCGCGCCGTCATCACCGGCGATGACATCGGCCCTGGAGCCGCCGTCCAGGTTGCTGTCGTCGCCCTCGCCACCTGAGAGGGAATCCTGCCCGGTCCCCCCCTCCAGCGCCACATCCTCCCCACTGCCGCCGTAGAGGCTGTCGTCGCCTTGCCCCCCGTAGAGGCTGTCGGCCGCGCTCAGCCCATAGAGCGTGTCGTCCGCACCGTAGCCCAGAATGGTGTCGACGGCGTCCGACCCGGAGAGTGTATCCGGTCCTGCAGTCCCTGGAATGAATGCCATTGCCCCGCCTCCCCGGCGTCTTGCTTGATTGCTGGAAGGCGATGCTCGCTATCGGGCGGCAGGCAACCGCCTCCCTGGGGCGATCCCACCTCTAGTCCGGCGCCCCGCTGCCTGTCACGCTCGTCCGAAGATCGTACAACGAACAGTCGTCATCTGTAAAGAGAGCGTCCCCGTAAGGGTGGTCGGGCAGCTTGGGTTCGACAGCCATGAAGGCGTCATCGCGAATGGAAGCGACGCGATCCAGTGAAATCCAAGTTATCCTGTTGGGTCGCTTCGTCGTAACCGCTCCTCGTGATGACGAGCTAGCGATTTGAACCTCGACCTTGAAACCAGTATCGAGCATCTGAAAGAGGGGGCCATTGCCTGGTTGCCGACTGGATCATAGGCCAGGTTCGGGTGCCTCGAGGCCAGGGACGACATCGAAAGTACCCCGAACCGCGGCGCTGGCGCTCGCCTCCGACTGCTGGCTCTAAATGGTCACCTCCACCGAAGTGAGACCAGCACCACCGCCCGGGATGGTGACGCCCGCGCCTAGCACCAAGGTGTCGGTCCCGTCCCTTCCGTAGTAGCTGTAGCCGACAAAGTCGCCCTGGCTCGCCACGAAGAAGATGTCGTCACCACTGCCGCCGAAGAGGGTGTCGGAACCGGCCCCGCCGTAGAGCGTGTCGTTGTCTTTGTCGCCGAGCAGCCTATCGTTACCGCTACCGCCGAAGACTAGATCGTCACCGTCACCGCCACGGAAGCTGATGTCATCGCCCGAGCCACCGTAGACCCTGTCGCTGCCTGAGAGGCCGGAGAAGTTGAAGTCCTTGCCGTCGCCGCCGAAGAGGAAGTCGTCCCCGTCGTAGCCCAGGAAGAGGAAGTCGTCGCCGTCGTCGCCCGACAGACTGTCGTCTCCTGAACCGCTGAAGAAGACCAGATCGTTGCCTTGACCGCCGTAGATTCTGTCGTCACCCGAGCCACCGCTCAGGAAGGAATCGACACCCGATCCACCGGCGAGCAAGTCGGCTCCATCGGCACCGTAAAAGACCGCATCGAAGCCGGTGCCTCCGAAGAGGGTGTCGTTGCCGGCATCACCCCTGAGCAACAGGTCGCTACCGCTCTCTCCGTAAAGTTTGTCCGCCCCGCTGCCACCGATGAGGTTCGTATCGTTTCCGTCGCCCCCGTAGAAGCGATCGATGCCGGACCCTCCGCCAAGCGTGGTGTCCGCGCCGCTGCCACCGAAGATCCTGTCGTTGGCGGATCCCCCGTAGAGGAGGCTGTCCGCCCCGCTACCGCCCCTTAAGGTGTCGTTGGCGTTGCCGCCGAACAGCAGACCATCATCGCCAAGGCCGCCGTAGAGCTTGTCGGATGCCGCGCGGCCTTGCAGCTGATAGTCATCGCCTTCGTCGCCATAGACGCGGTCGACGCCGCCGCCCCCGAAAAAGCTGGCGTCGATCCCGGTCCCACCGAAGATCTCGTCCCGCTTGCCCTCGCCGTGGATGATGGAGTCGGCGCCGCTGCCGCCGGAGATGGTATCGTTGCCGGCCCCCCCGTAGAGGGAGAAGTCGTCGCCGTCGTCACCCAATAGATCGTCAGGGCCGACACCGCCGAAGAGAGTGGCGTCATCCCCGTTGCCACCATAGAGCGTGTCGCCGCCACGATCGCCGTCCAATGTGCGGTCGTTTCCGTCGCCACCGAAGATCACATCATTGGCGCGCTCGCCCAGCAGCGAGGTGTCGTCGCCGTCGCCCCCGTAGATCAAATCGGCATTGGCGCCGCCGTCAAGGTGAGCATCGTCACCGCTGTCACCCAGCAAGGTGTCCACGCCGGCGCCACCAAAGAGGAGGCTGTCGGCATCGCTGCCGCCTGAGACGACGTCGTTGCCCCCCCCCACCCAAGAGGTTGGCGTCCGCCCCATCGACGCCGCCGAAGACGAAATCGAGGCCGTCGTCGCCCAACAGCAAGGAATCATCGCCGCTGCCACCCAGCAATGTGTCCGAGCCAGGACCGCCATAGAAGAGTCTGTCGGCACCGCTGCCGCCTGAGAGGGTGTCGTTGCCCACCGCACCGAAGAGGTAGGCGTCCGCCCCCTCGCCGCCATAGAGAGTGTCGGCCCGCGAGCCCCCGAAAAGGCTGCTGTCGTCACCCACGTAGCCGAAGAGGAGATCTGACCCGCTGTCGCCCAACAGCAAGTAATCATAGCCGCTGCCTCCGAACAGCGTGTCATCGGCCAGCCCCCCATCGAGGCTGTCGGCCCCACTCAATCCATAGAGCGTATCGTCGGCGCCGTAGCCAAGTATGGTGTCAGTCGCGTCGCTGCCGGACAGCGTGTCTGGTCCGTTAGTCCCTGGAATGAAAGCCATGATATGCCCCCGCCGTTACCCGAAAACGGTCGTCTAGCTGTCAGATCATACCACAAGAGCGACCGAGAGTCCGCGTGCAGCTTTCAAGTGTCCGCGATCACTCCCTCTCTTCCGCCAATCCGTCGCTCGACGGATGACAGCGCGGCCCCGCTCTGCCATAGAGCGGCGATGCCGACAGCCCAAGACATAGAGCGCGCGGCCGGCCTGCTGCGGCAGGGCCGACTGGTCGCCTTCCCAACCGAGACCGTCTATGGCCTGGGCGCGGATGCAACCAACGACCGAGCGGTCGCCGCCATTTTCGCCGCCAAGGAACGCCCGCGTTTCAATCCCTTGATCGTGCATGTCCCTGACCTGCCCGCCGCCGAGGCTCTGGTCGAGGTCTCGCATCTGGCCCGCGCCCTGGCCGGTGCCTTCTGGCCCGGCCCGCTGACCCTGGTGCTGCCGCGGCGGCAAGGCTGCCCGGTCTCTCTGCTCTGCTCGGCGGGCTCGACAGCCTGGCGATCAGAGTGCCGCGCCATCCCCTAGCACGCGCCTTGCTGGAGGCCGTCGGCCGCCCCCTGGCCGCGCCAAGCGCCAACCGCTCGGGCCGGGTCAGCCCGACCGAAGCGAGCCATGTCCGCGACGAGCTGGGGGACCGCGTCGCGATGGTCCTGGACGGCGGTGCCTGCGACGTCGGCCTGGAATCGAGCGTGCTGGACCTCACCGGCGAGGTCCCGCGGCTTCTAAGAGCCGGCGGGCTGCCGCGCGAGGCGATGGAGCCGATCGCCGGTCCGCTCACGCTCGAGCAGCCCGGCGCCAAGCTGAAGAGCCCCGGTCAAATGGGGAGCCACTATGCGCCGGCCCTACCCTTGCGGCTCAACGCCGACGACGTCTCAGCCGATGAGGGCCTGCTGGCCTTTGGAACAGCCCTGTCCGGCGCTGCCGTCGTCGAGAACCTGAGCCCTAACCGCGATCTCACCGAAGCCGCGGCCAAGCTCTTCGCCGCGCTGCGTCGGCTGGACCATCCGGACTTGCGCGGCATCGCCGCCATGCCGATCCCCGATCACGGCCTGGGCGAGACCATCAACGACCGTCTGAGGCGCGCCGCCGCCCCGCGCGGATCGTGAAAGGCCCTCTGGCAGCCGACAGGCGAAGCGCTTAGGTTTGCTGCAATGGATGGCCAGCAAGCAAAACGAACGGAAGCGCTGCTCCTGGAACTGGAGCGGCGCTTGGGTGAGAAGGCAGTGGTGCGTGATGCCGAGAGGCTCCAACTGCACCTGCTTGACGAGCGCAAGACCTATCAAGGGCACACGCCGGCCTTGATCCTGCCGGCCTCGACGGAAGAGGTCGCGACCGTGGTCTCGCTGGCTGCCGACGCCGGTCTGGCGATCGTGCCGCAAGGTGGCAACACTGGTCTCTGCGGCGGCGCCACGCCCTTCGGCGGGCTGCTGGTGGGCTTGGACCGCCTGCAGCAGATCAGAACAGTCGATGCCATCAACTTCACTCTGACCGCCGAGGCCGGCTGCACGCTTCAGAGCGTGCAAGAGGCCGCCGCCGAGGCGGATCGCCTCTTCCCGCTGTCATTGGGCGCGGAAGGCACCTGCCAGATCGGCGGCAACATTTCTACCAATGCCGGCGGCATCCACGTCCTGCGCTACGGCTCCATGCGCGAGCTGGTGCTGGGCATCGAGGCCGTGCTGCCCGACGGCCAGATCTGGGACGGCCTGCGCTCCTTGCGCAAGGACAACACCGGCTACGACTTGAAGCAGCTCTTCATCGGCGGCGAGGGCAGCCTGGGCATCGTGACCGCGGCCAGCCTCAAGCTCTTCCCCGCGACCGCGCGCGCGGGCCACAGCGTATCTCGCCCTGTCCCATCCGGCGCATGCCTTGAAGGTGCTGGAGGTCGCCCGTGCGGCCAGCGGCGACCAGGTGACCGCGATCGAGATCATGCCGCAGAACCTGCTGGAATTGACCCAAGCCAAGCTCCCGGACCTGGTCTCGCCGCTCCTCGCCGATCCCGGCCTGGGTCCTAATCCTCGAGCTTTCGGGCGCCGACAGCGCTCATCTGGAAAGCCAGCTGGAGGCCTGCCTGGCCGAGGCCTTCGAGGCCGGTGCGGTCGCCGACGCCGTCATCGCCCAGAACGAAGGACAGCGCGCCAACTTCTGGAAATGGCGGGAGGCCATCGTCTGGGCGCGCAAGCAGTCGGGGCCCGGCTTGGCACACGACATCGCCTTGCCGATCTCGGCCCTGCCGGACTTCCTGGCAAGCTGCACGCCGGCGCTGGAGGCGGCCTTTCCCGGCCTCCGGATCATGCCCTTCGGCCATATCGGCGATGGCAACCTGCACTACAACATGCTGGCGCCCGAGGGCATGAGCGAGCCCGACTTCGAGCGCTGGCGGCCGCAGATCACCCGGCAAGTGCACGAGCGAACCGATGCGCTCGGCGGCTCGATCTCGGCCGAGCACGGCCTCGGCCGCCCTCAAGGCGGCGGAGAACGTCGCCCGCAAGCCCGCCGCCGAGATCGCCATGATGCGCGCGATCAAGCGGGCATTGGACCCGCAAGGCCTGATGAACCCGGGTGTCGTCCTGCCGGAGACCTAAGAGGCCGGGCTGCGCTCAGGTTTCGGGCTTGTCTCCGGCGTGGGGCTAGGCTCCGGGTGCCAGGCTCGGCTCGGGTGTCGGGCTTGGCTCTGGGATCGGACTCTGCTCCGCCGCCATCATCACCGGCCGCTCCCGCCGCTTGCGCATGAGGACGTCAAGAAGCTTGTCCACCGACAGCGGCCCTGGGCCTTTGATCACGATCACCAGCAGCAAGAAGACCCAAAGGGCGCGTCGATCCCACTCGCCCTTCTCTTGGCCGTCAAATAAAGCCCCCCAAGTCTCCGCATTTAGGTTGCCAGCCGATACATCTACGTAAGTCATTACTCCGATGAAAATGATCATTCCTAGGCTGGACAATCGCCCAAACAATCCAATAACAATGAACACTGGCAGAATAAATTCTGCCCAAGTGCCAAACAGTACGATTAGGTCTGCTTCAAGACTGACGTTTGCAACTTGGAAGCTTGCCTCTTTCATCGCTTCGGGGACGATTTGAAATAGGCCCCATCCGACGGGTTCAAGAACCCAAAGAAGCCATCACCCAGCTTGGTCACAGCCGAGTTCCAGAAATAGGTGAACAGGACCGCCAGAAACACCAAGCGCGCAAGCGTGCCCAGCAGCCAGCCTTCAGTGATGCGATCGATAAAACGGAACACCGCCCCGTGGGCGCGCTGCAGCAGGTGTAAGATCTTCATATTGCTCTTCCTTTACCCTCTCTCCTGCCTTGTCTAGCGTCACGACTCTGACAGTTGGTTCCTACTCAACGTTATGCCCGGATCAAGCCTCCGGCTGTCCGGATTAAGTTATGCCTCATCCCAGCGACACATTTTGCGGCAAACTGTTCAACCATAACTCGTCATGGCCGTGCTTGACACGGCCATCCACGTCTCGCCACCGCTGCACACCTCTCCAATTCGGTGCGGCGTCGTCACGTGGGCCCCCGGTTCACACCCGGGGGTGACGAATAAAGATTGAGAGACAGGGTCATAGTACAACCGGATTCGCTGAACCGGACAACAGTGGGTCAAGCCCGGCAACAACGCCTTTTGGGGAATTCGTAACCAAGTGTGGAACCCTTAGCGATAGCGCATGCCACGCAAGAGGCAGCAGGCGTGTTTCGGCGCACCCAAAGAAAACCACTTCCTCTTTCCCGTCCCTAGCCCGAATGCATGCCAGATCGTCGGCAAGCGGCGAATGTGCCCCGGCTCAAGTGCCCGAACAAGATAGACTGAAGGTCCAGGCCTGCTTCGACCGCCAGGGCTGCCTCGGCCGCCTCGGCCAACGTCTTGCCCGCCAGCAAGCCTTCTACGAGAGCCGCATCGCCGGGCGTGAGCGCGACCTGGTCGACCCGCAGGCCGGGCCGCAGCACCAGAATGTTCTCGTCGCCCGCCTCCGGCTCCTGGCGGCCGGTCTCACCCTCTTGCACCGCTCGCCACAGGCGATCCAGTCGATAGGAAGCGTGCACCATCCTGGTCGCTGGGTGGCCCAGGAAGACGAGCTCGGGAATTTCGTCCGCCGAGAGTTTGGTCAGGATCTGGGCGTCCAGCGGATCGCCGTCGGCGGCGAAGAGCGCTTCGTTTCTGGCCCACTCCAGGCGCGCCATCTCGGCCAGCCAGGGTTGACCGGCCGCCGGCTCAAAGGCCGCCACCCAGTCGGCGAAACCCGCGCCGTAGGCCAGAAGACGCGCCTGATTGGGTGGATCGCTGCGCAGGAAACGCGATGCCGCGAAGCGGAAGTTCTTGTCGCCGGCGAGCTTGGCCGTGACCGGATAGGCGGCGATCAAGACCTCGATCAAGGAGGCCTGAACGTTGTTGCGATAGACCGCCAGCCGCTCTTCCCGGCGGATGCCCGTCTCGTCGAGGTGGACCAAGAGCGCCTCATCCTCCCTGTCCGATCGCGGGTTCAGCAGTCGCTGGGCAAACTCAGCCTGGATGTCACGCAACACCAAGAACCTCCGATTCAACATCAGCGAGACAGGCATCCGCCTTGACTGCCTCGCCCAAAAGAACGTCGAGCGGCGGCAGGGCGGAATCCCACTCGATCAAGCTTGGTCGGGCGCCCACCTTTCGCAAGGCGAAGCGGTAGAGCTCCCAGACCGGGTCCGCGACGCGGCTGCCGTGGTCGTCGATCAGCAGTCTCTCGCCGTCGATCGCGCGGCTGGCGTGCCCGGCCAAGTGTATCTCGCCCACGGCATCGGCCGGCAGCGCCTCGATGTAGGCGTGCGCATCGAAAGCCTGATTGACCGCGCTCACGTAGACGTTGTTCACGTCCAGCAGCAGGCCGCAGCCGCTCTTCTTGACCACCGCAGCCAAGAACTCGGCCTCGGGTATCCGCGAGGCCTTGAAGGCAAGATAGCTGCTGGGGTTCTCCAACAGGATGCTGCGGCCCAGGGCCTCTTGCGTCTGCTCGATGTTGCGGCAGACCACCGCAAGCGCCTCTTCGGTGTAGGGCAGAGGCAGCAGGTCGTTGAGATAGAGGCCGTTATGCACGCTCCAGGCCAGGTGCTCCGAGACCAGAAAGGGCTCGTAGTCGGCAATCAAGCGGGCCAGGCGGTCGAGATGTGATCGCTCCAGGCCTTCGGCACTTCCGAGCGAGAGCCCGACGCCATGCAGGCTAAGCGCATAGTCGCGGCGCAAATCGAAGAGGGCGCGCCGCCGCGGCCCGCCGGCGGACATGTAGTTCTCGCTGTGGACCTCGAGGAATCCCGTCTTCGGCCGCTGGTCCAGAAAAGCCTGCAGGTGACGGTGACGCAGTCCGACGCCGGCTCCGCCAGCCGGCTTATCTGCCCGCTGTTCCATGGGAACGCTCAGCGATCGGAGCCCGCATCGTCCGGGCCGCTGTCGGACGGTTGCTCCGCCAGCTTGGAGTTGACGCCCATGAAGGGCCGGAGAGATCCGCCGCGCAGCAAGCATTCCCGCGTATCGGCGATGTCTTTCCATTCGGCACCGGAGAAATCCACCATCGCCTTACCGGCACAGTCATGGGTGCCGGTCGCATTGGCGCAATCGTTTTCGCCGGCCTTGGCGATGCCATAGCAGCGCACCCCCTCGACCACTTGCTTGGCCGCGCCTGACCCGATGGCCGCCACTGCCGCGCCCAAAAGCGCGACCGAAAGCGCCGTGCGGAAGGCTGTGGTGCGTGTTTCTGCCAAGAGAGTTGTCCCTTGCTCGGCGCGGTGGGCCGCCGGGGCGTCTAGCGCCCGGCGGCCCTGCCTGAAAGAGAAGTAGCCGATCGCTGGAGGGGGAACTAGCCGGCCAACTTCTCGTTCACGCCCTCGAAAGGCGTCGCGCTGCCGCCCAGCTTTATGCATTCGTCCGCAGAAGCGACAGCCACCCATTCGCCGCCGTCGTAGTCGACAGTCGACTGGGCCGCACAGGTGTGTGTGCCAGCGGCATTGCCGCAGTCGTTCTCACCCGCTTTGGCGATGCCATAGCACTTGCCCTCGTAGGCGAGTGTAGCATTCGAACCAACGGTAACGCTAGCCATTGAAGCAGCACCCACAAGTGCGGCGGCGAGCGAAAGCGAGGTCACTTTGTTCATATGTGAGGTCTCCTAGGTCGTAATGGCTCCAAGGGCCAATGGCTCGTCCCCTCGGTCACCCCCGTGAACTAAGGCCGCCGGCAGGTCCCTTCAAATAACGAAAAAGGGAACTGGGCTGAGGCCTGCGTGAACCGGACTTGAACCGGAGTGGAAACTGACTGCTATGGCTGCAGCAATTGCACGCTTGCCTTTGCACTTTGACCGCTTCCGTCCAAGACTTCCAGCTCCGCGTATCCGACCCCCGAAGGGCTCCAGTCCGTCTCCGCCCGGCGCAGCCCCTTGGCCAGCGGCACGCCGTCGACCAGCCAGGTATAAGGTTGACGCCCGCCGCGTGCGGCAAGCGGGATCGATCCGGTCACGGCAATGGCCGCGCCGTCCGGCGGAAAGGCGATCTCCAGATTCGGCGCACGCGCGGCTTCCCCCGTCAGAACACCTAGGCGGCGCAAGCTCGGCGGCAACTCCGCGGTGCTCGCCACGATCAGGCCTTCGGGCCTTGGCCAAAGGCTGCGGGCGCTCGGCGCCGGCGGCAGCAGGTCGAAGAGCTGGAACAGCAGCGGCGCGGCCGCGGTGATGCCGACACAGGCCATGCAGGGCGCCCCGTCGGGCCTGCCCGCCCAGACGGCGATGGTATGGCGGGCATCGAATCCGACCGCCCAGGCATCGCGGAAACCGTAGGAGGTGCCGGTCTTGTAGGCGATGGCGCCACGCTCTCCCGTGCGGGCCGCCGCGGCCAAGCGATGGCCTTGCGGCCGCGGCGTGCCTTCCAGCACTTCGGCCACCTGCCAGGCGGCCTCCGGCGACAGCAGCGGCTGGAGATCGGCATCAGGCAAGGCCGTCTCGCCCTCGCCAAGGCGCAGCGGCAGGGGGTCGCCTTGGCGGGCCAAGGCGAGATAGAGGCCGGCCAAGTCCTCGAGCGTGATGCCGACGCCGCCCAGCGCCAGCGGCAAGCCGGGCCGGCCGCTGCCGTTGGGGTAGACCAGCGTGGCGCCCGCCCCGCGCAAGCGCAGGTCGAGCCTGAGCGGCCCGACCTCTTGCAAGAGATAGACCGCCGGCACGTTCAAAGAGCGGCGCAAGGCCTCGCGCAAGGTCAACTCGCCCTTGAAGCCGCCGTCGAAATTGCTTGGCTCGTAGCCGCCGAAGCGTTGCGGCCGGTCGGCGATCAGGCTGTCCGGGTGGGCGATCTTGCCCTCGAAGGCCAGGCCGTAGATGAAGGGCTTCAGCGTGGAGCCCGGCGAGCGGGTGACCGGCACCATATCGATCATGCCAGAGGTCCGCGGATCGAAGTAGTCGGCCGCCCCCAGGTAGGACAGAACCTTGCCGCTCTCGTTGTCGATGATGAGCGCTGCGGCCGAAACGCCATCGCCCAGCCGCTGGCTGCCGCGCTCAAGCACTCTTGCGGCAGCGCGCTGCAAAGGGCCATCGACGCTGCTGTGCGTCCGCCGCGCGTCCGCCAGCAGCCGCTCTGCCAGGTGCGGTGCATCGAAGGGGAAGGCACGGCGCCGCTCCGGCACCGGCACCGCCAAGGCCTCTTCCAAGGTGGTCCGATCGATCACCCCGGATTGAGCGGCACGGCGCAGGACCTTGTCGCGGGCCCGCTTGGCAGCGTCGGGATGACGGTCGGGGCGGGTTAGGCTTGGCGCCTGCGGCAGGGCCACCAGCAAGGCCGCCTGATCGGGCGTCAGGTGCAGCGGCCCCTTGCCGAAATAGGCCCTGCTGGCTGCCTCCACGCCCTCCAGGTTGCCGCCGAAGGGCGCCAAGGTGAGATAGATCGAAAGAATCTCCGCCTTGCTCATGCGCGCTTCCAGTTGGCGCGCGCGAAAGGCCTCGATGATCTTGGCCACCAGGCCGCGCGGACGGGGCTCCAGCAGGCGCGCGGTCTGCATGGTCAAGGTGGAGGCGCCCGAGACCACGCGGCCGGCCTCCAGCATCTGCCAGGAGGCGCGGGCGACGGCCAGGAAGTCGACGCCGCCGTGCGTCAGGAAGCGCTTGTCCTCATAGGCCAGCAGCATGGCCTGGTAGAGGGGCGAGACCTCGTCGGCGGCGATCGCGAAACGCCAGCGCTCGTCCGGTGCGGTGACCGCGCGCAGCAGATCGCCATCACGATCCAGCAGAGCGCGAGAGAGCTGTTGATAGCGCGAGAGGTCGGGCGGATAGGCCTCATCGAGAGCCGCATAGCCGCCCTGCAGCAGCGCCCAGCCGAAGAGGCAGAGCGCCGCCACAAAGGTCAGTCGTGGCCGCTTCACGCGCCGAAGCCGGCTTCGTTTTGAAGCCGGCTTCTCCGCGACAACCTGACTAGCGCCCGGCGATGGTGATGCGTCCGGCACTGCCGCGCGCCGAGAGGTCGGGGCGATACATATCTTCGATGTAGCTGCCCGGCAGGACGAAGTCGCCCGGCGTCACCGCGCGAACGATGTAGGCCGTCCGGAAGCCCGCCTCGCTTGGCGTCAGGTTCACGGCCGCAGCGAAGCGGTCGTCACGTGCCTCGCGATGCTCCGTCTCGGTCAACTTGCCGAGCCAGGGGAAGCTGTCCAATGGCACGCCTTGGCCCAGGGCGGCATTCTCGATCTCCCAGCCGGCCGGCAGCATGTCGACGATCAGCGCACGGTGCGCCCGGCCGTCCTCGGAACGCCCTTCCAGCAGCACCACGTAGCTCTCGCCCTGCTTCATGTCGTCAAGCGAGGCGGGAATGCCCTTCAGATCGAAGACCCGGCGGCGCAAGGAGAAGCCGTCCTGCTCGGCCGGCAGGGGCTTCTCGGGCACCCCGGTCAGGGTCAAGACCTGGTAGAGCGCGCCCTTGCCACGGTTCTCCACCGTCAGGCTCTGCGGGCCGGCTGCCAATGCGAGACGCCGGTACAAGGCTTCGCCCGGTCGCCGTTCGACCTTGCCGTCGACGGCGATGTGCATCGGCCCCGCGGTCTTGATCAGGCCTTGGCTCGCCAGCACCAGCCAGGCCATCTCTTGTGTCGAGAGGTGCTTGGCATCGGCGAAGTCGGCGCTCAGCCGCTCCGTCGTCTGGGCCAGGAGCTCGGACGGTGCCGCCCCGCTTTCCGCCATCAAGGCGACCAGGGCCGCATCGTCGCGCAGCATGGTGCCATAGTCGGTCCAGCGCACCTCTTGGTCCGTCTTTACGCTCTCGGCTTGCGAGAAGGCGGCGGCGGCGCGTGTGGTGTCGCCGACATAGGCCAAGGCGGCGGCGAACTGGCCACGCGCGAAGGGGGTCGGCAGCTTGTCGAAGCGGGTCTCGTAGAAGTACCTGAGCTCCGAGAGATCGCCGCGCCCGGCCCGGGTCACCACATATTGCGCATAGGCATAGCCGGCATAGTCCTCGGGGCTATCGAGATAGCGCCGGGTCATGCTTTCCAGCCAGGTGATGGCGGCTTGGTAGCCGGCCTCGGGCACATGATAGCCGGCCGCCTTGGCACGCGTCAGGAAGTCGGCGACATAGGCCGTCAACCAGACCTGCGGCGTGCCATAGGGTCCCCAGAGGCCGAAGGAGCCACTGCTGCGCTGCTGATTGATCAGGCGGTAGATCGCCTGCTGCACCCGCTGGCTAAGGCCGGCTTCGTCACCCAGGCCCAAGGCCTTGGCCACCTGGTTCACGTAGAGCAGCGGCATCGCCCGGCTCGTGGTCTGCTCGGCGCAGCCGTAGGGATAGCGGTCGAGCGCCGCCAGGATGCCCGGCAGATCGAAGTCGGGAGCCGCAGAGACGCTGAGGCCGACCGATGCGGTCTCCGGCAGATAGCCGGTGGCGGTGGCATCGCTGACCGTCGTGCTGCGGCCGGGTTCCAGCAAGGCAACCCGCCGCTCGGTGACGATCGGGCTCGCCGGGCGCACCGAGAGCGCGAAGTCGCGCTCCAGCCGATAGCCGTCGGGCCCGGTGACGGTGAGCTGCAGCTTGGACACGCCCACCTTCTCCGCCGTCAGGGTCTGGCTCTTGCGCACCTCCTTGCCTTGGGCCAGGCCCTTGGCTTGCAGGGCGCCGCCGCCGACGCTGACCACGCCATCGCCGGCGACCGTCACTTCATAGTCGCCCGCCGCTCCATCCAGGTTGCGCAGCACCAAGACCGAATCGGCGGCATCGCCGGGTGCCAGGAAGCGCGGCAAGGTCAATTCCGCGATCAGCGGCGCCCTGACGATCATCGTGTCTTGGCCATTGCCCAGCTTGGCAGCCGACCAGGCAACCGCCATGAAGCGCAGCCGGCCGTTGAAGTCGGGAATATCGAGGCTGACGCTCGCTGTGCCGTCGGCGGCGACCTCGACGATGCCGGAGAACAGCGAGACCACTTTCGACGAGCGCTCCGGCAAGCTTTCCAGATTGCGACCCTCCTGATCGCCACCGCTGCGCAGCTTGGCCAGGACATCGCCTTGCGGACGGATCAAATAGCCATAGAGGTCGTGCAGCCGAACTCCCAGCGCCTGCTTGCCCAAGAGCCAGCCCAAGGGATCGGGCGCCTTATAGCCGGTCAACTGCAGGACCGCGTCGTCCACCGCCGCCAAGGTCAGGTAAACCTTGGCGCCGGCCGCCGCGCCCTCGACCTTCAGCGGCACCTTCAGGGTGCGGCTGGGCTCGATCTTGTCCGGCAACTGCATGGACACGGCAAGCTCATAGGGCTTGCGGTCGATCGCCAGCCAGGTGAGGCCGACGGCGCGCGTCGGCATCGCCTCGATGCTGGCCGGCTTCTTCGGAAAGGCCGTGACCATGACGTAGGCGCCCGCGGTCCAGTCCGCGGACACCGGCACTTCGACGAAGCCGCCGTCGCGGCCGATCTCGGCGGTGGCGGTCCAGCGCAGGTCGCTGTCGGCGACGGTCACCAGCACATGGGCATCGAAAGGCGGCTTGATGAAAGCCTTGGCGCTTTCACCGCCCTGGTAGGTCTCGCGGTCCAACGAGACCTCGACGTCGTCCGGCGTATCGACGCTGGGGTCGCGCCACCAGCCGCCGGAGAAGCGGTAGGAGCTGGCGATCTCGCCGTTGGCCGCTTGGACTTCGACGCGATAGAGGCCCCAATCGGGCGTGAAGTCGATCTCTCCGGGCTGGCCGGGCGTCAGGAAGATCGTGCCTTGGTCGACGACGCTGTCGCGCACCACCCAGCGCGCCTTCCACTGATCGTACTCGCGGTACCAGACGTAGTCGTAGTCCTCCTCGTAGACCGTGTACTGGGCCTCGTCCACCGGCTGCTCGCTGCCCTCGCGATCGAGTGCGATGACCTGGAAGCGGGCCGGCTGTCCGATGCCGACGGAGCCGTCCTCGAATTGCGGCTGAATGCCCAGGTAGTAGGACTTGTCCTTAAGCGGCAGGGTCACACGGCGATAGACGCCGCGCCCGCCGATGTCGAAGACGGCGGCACGCAGGCTGACGCTCAAGGGACTCATGCTGTCCGGCAGCAACTCGACGGAGGCCTTGAGCTGGGCCTTGCCGGCCTCGTCGGTGGTGAAGGAGACCGGATCGCTGCGCTCCGGCGAGACCTTCTGCTGCGCCAGGCCGAAGTGATAGCCCGGGAATTGCGGGAAGGGGTCGTCGGCCGCCTGGATGATGAGCGTATACTCGCCGGTGAGGTTGGCCGCCGGTGCGCCATAGAGGTAGTCGGCCTTGAGCTCGGCCGTGATCGGCTGGTCAACGTCGGCCATCTTGTCCTTGGTCGTCAGATCGAACTCGATCTGCGGCGGCACGAAGTCTTCCACCTCGAAGCTGGTGCGGCCGATGGCGGGACCCTTGGGCCCAAGGTGCGCGGTCGCTTCCCATAGACCGGTGCGGGCCGTGCCGGGCAGGGTGACCGACCAGCGGTGCGCCCCGCCGCCGGCGTCCTGAGTGAGCTCGCGGCGGAACTCGGCACCGTCCGGGCGCCACAGCTTGAAGGTGAGCGGCAATTGCCCCTCCGCCTTCAAGGCGCGGTCGCGGGCAAGCGCCATCAGGTGCACGGTCTCGCCGGGACGATAGATCCCGCGCTCGCTGTAGACGAAGGCCTCGACCGCGCCCGGCGGCGTGCGCCCGCCGATCGGCCGGTCGCTCAAGTCGAGAGTGGGCGCCGTCAGATTCAAAAGCGCGAAGTCGCCGGAGGCGCCATAGGCCAAGAGCGCCCTTGGCCCATTGCCGCCCGGGCCGCGCAGCAGGGCTGCATCGAAGGTGGCCTTGCCGCCGGGGCCGGTCCTGGTCTTGCCGAGGATGGCATTGTCCTTGGCCAGCAGCGTGATCTCCAAGCCGGCGATGGGGCTGGCGTCACCAAGCGTGCGCGCGAAGACCCACAAGCCATTGTCGGCCGTGAAGCTGGTGAGCCCGATATCGGAAACCAGGAACCATTGGCTGGCCCAAGGATCCCAGCTTTCCGCCCCCGGCGCGCGGGCGACGGCCAGATAGAGGCCGGGCTCGGGCTTGTCGATGAGGCCGGCGATGGGGATCTGGCTGTCCAGCGCCTGGTTAGGCTTGCTTGCCTCGAGATCAAGCGAACCGCTCCAGATCTCGACGCCCTTCGACTCGAGGTAGTCGTCGACCTCGCTGGGCCAAAGCTGCCCCTGGCCGCCGAACTCGCCGCGCGCCATCTGAGGCGCGAGATTGCGGTCGTTGACCTGAATGACCTTCAGCTCGGCCGTCTCCAGGTTGACCGTGCGGATCGGCAGGCCCTTGCCGAGGTCCTTCACCAGGATGTAGCCGCGGTCGCCCAGGAAGGTCAGCGAGCTGGGCCGGTCGGCGACGTAGATGTCGTAGTTGAGATCGCCGGCCAGGCTGCCGCCCGACTGCGACGGCAGGCCGCTGCGCAGGCGTATGTCGTAGCGGGTGCCGAAATCCAGGCCGGAGACGCACAGCGCCTCGCCGCTGACGGTGACCGCAGTCTCGGCCCTGGGCGCTACTCGAACATAGTCCTCGAGATAGGCCTCCGGATCGACCGGCAGGTCTTCGTTGAAATGGAAGCAGACCTCCGGCACGGCACGGTCGTTAAGCACGTCGAGGTCGACCACATCGAAGCCGTTGGCCTGGGCCGCGCTCCAAGAAACGCTCATCAGGCCCGCCAAAATGCCGCCTCTGGCCAGATCTTTCCAACTTGAGATATGCATAGCTCAAGGCCTCCCCACCGCCGGCCACCGCGCTTGGTGGTGCGAGAAGGCCCAGATCGGGCACCACTCGCCTTGTCCGGTCTTCGCAAGCCTGCATACTAAGCTCCTTTGTGGCAAGTTCCAGTACGGGCTTGTGACAAGGTCCGCACATCTATGGCCGCGACGACGAGAGGACGCCGCTCGATGACCTATCAAGCCCCGCTGGACGATATGCAGTTCGTGCTGGAGGAGATCGCCGACCTCGAGACCCTGGCGAGACTGCCGGGGTTTGAAGAGGCCTCGGGCGACCTGGTGGAGGCGGTGCTGGGCGAGGCCGGACGCCTGGCCGGCGAGGTCTTGGCACCCTTGAACCACAGCGGCGACCAGGAGGGCGTCAGCCTCGAGAATGGGGTCGTGCGCATGCCGAAAGGCTTCCCCGAAGCCTATCAGCACTTTGTCGAGGGCGGCTGGAACGGCTTGACAGTGCCGGAGGAATGGGGCGGCCAAGGCCTGCCCTATGCCGTCGGCGCTGCGACGATCGAGATGTGGAACGCCGCCAACATGTCCTTCGCGCTCTGCCCGCTGCTGACCGCAGGCGCGCTCGACCTGCTGCTGGCGCACGGCTCAGAGGAGCAGAAGGCCATCTACCTGCCGAAGATGGTGACCGGCCTCTGGTCCGGCACGATGAACCTGACCGAGCCACAGGCCGGCTCCGACGTCGGCGCACTCAAGACCAAGGCGGTGGCCGAGAACGGCCACTACCGGATCACCGGACAGAAGATCTTCATCACCCACGGCGAGCAGGACATGTCGGAGAACATCGTCCACATGGTGCTGGCCCGCACCCCGGGCTCGCCGGAGGGAAGCAAGGGGATCAGCCTCTTCATCGTGCCGAAGTTCCTGCCCAACGCCGAGGGCGGGCCGGGCGCGCGCAACGATCTGCGCTGCGTCTCGGTCGAGCACAAGCTGGGCATCCACGCCTCACCCACCTGCGTCATGTCCTATGGCGACGACGGTGGCGCGATCGGCTACCTGGTCGGCGAAGAGCGCCGCGGCATGGAGTACATGTTCACCATGATGAATGCCGCCAGGATCGAGGTCGGCATCCAAGGCGTCAGCATCGCCGACCGCGCCCTGCAACAGGCCGTCGCCTATGCCAAGGACCGCAAGCAGAGCCGCCGGCTGGGCGCCAACGATGCGGCCTCGGTGCCCATCATCCAGCACGCTGACGTGCGCCGCACTCTGGCCACCATGCGCGCGCTGAGCGAAGCCGGCCGCGCCTTGAGCTATGCCGTCGGCGCCGCCATCGACCGCAGCCGCCACACCGAGGATCAGGACAGCAAGGAGACCGCCAGGGCTCTGGAAGAGGTGCTGACGCCCGTGGTCAAATCCTGGCTCACCGACATGGGCTGCGAGGTGGCCTCGATGGGCATCCAGATCCACGGCGGCATGGGCTTCATCGAAGAGACCGGGGCCGCCCAGCACTATCGCGATGCCCGCATCCTGCCGATCTACGAGGGCACCAACGGCATCCAGGCCTTGGACTTGGTCATGCGCAAGATCCTGCGCGACCAGGGCAGAAGCCTGGGCGCGGTCGAGTGCTGGCTGGACCAGCAGATCCGCCGCACCGAGGAGAGCGAGGAGGCCGCCGTCGCCAGCCTTGCCGAACCGCTGACCGCCGCACTCAACCGCATCCACCAAAGCGGCCAGTGGATGGTGGAAACGGCGCGCGGCGACCTGGAGCAGGCAGCGGCCGCCGCCACGCCCTTCCTGAATCAGCTAGGCATCGCCACCGGCGGCATCCTGATGGGCGCCTCTGCCGCCGCCGCCGCCCGCCGCCTGACCCAAGGCCAGGGTGACACGGCCTTCAACCACCGCAAGATCAAGACGGCCCGCTTCTATGTGGAGAACATCCTGCCTTTCGCGGAAGCCCAGGCGCTGCGCGCCATGAGCGGGGCGGCGAGCGCCAAGGACTTTGCGGTCGAGGACTTTTAGGGCTCCGCTTTCTCCAGCTCCCGCATCAACCGCTGCAACGCCGGTCGGTAGAAGACGATGCCTGTGCGCCGCATGGAGGCCTCTGCGCGCTTCATGACGGCCAGGCGTGCGCGGGGGCGCTTCTCGAGGGTTTCGGCCAGCAGGGTGAGGCCATAGCTCAGGATCTGCCGGGCGCCGACCTGCGCCAAGCCGCGCAGGCCGTCACGGGTGCGTTCTGATCCGACCTCGGGATTGCCTTGGCGGGCGATGGACCAGCCCTGCACGATCTCGGCCCAGGCGACCCAATAGGGATAGCCATGACGCTGTGCGAGGTCGATGATCCGCCGGCTGGTGGCCTCGGCCTCACCGGGATCGTCGTTGCACTGCTGGATCGAGGCCTTGAAGCAGAGCGCATAGCAGAGGCTGAAGCTGTGATCGGTGGCCAGCGCCTCGGCGATGGCGGCCTCGATCACCGCGTCGGCCTCATTTTGCCGGCCGGTGAGGCAGAGCGCCCAGGCCCGCCAGCTCTCGCCGACGACGAAGGGGTTCGAGCCATAGCGGAAGGCGATCCCGTGATGTTCCTTGCCCGAATAGAGCGCACGCATGTCCAACAAGCGGCGCACGGCCTCGTCGAAGTCGCCGCCCAGAAAGTCGCAGACCGCGAGCGAGCGCAGGGCCTCGATGCGGGCCATCGTGGTTCCGGCCTCGCCGGCCAGGCGATCGATGGCCCGGGCGGTCTCGCGGCCCTGGGCGAGGTCGCCGCGAAGCAGATAGACGTTCAGCTTGCCGCGCAGGATATCGAAACTCCGCTCGCTGTCTCCCACCTTCTGCGACAAGCGCTCGGCCTCGCGGTACTGGGTCTCCACCGCCGGTGCCGACCAGCCGTGCACGGCGATCGCCGGCGCCGACATCGCCAGGCGCGCGGTCAATTCGGCCTTGGCGCGTTCTGCCTCGTCGAGGTCGCTGCGCAGGCGCGCCGTCCCGAGCGCCGCCCTCAGGTGGCGCAGGGCCTCTTCGTTGGCGGCGTTGTGGGTTGCCCGCTTGCCGGCGTCCATCCAGTACTCGAAGGCAAGATCGGGGCGCCCCGAGCTGTCGTAGTGCTGGGCGATCTGGTGCGAGCGGCCGGCCGCGTCCGGACCCTGCGCCAGGGCCTCGGCGATCTTCTGGTGGTAGCTGTCGCGCACGTCGCGCGGCAGGGTCTGATAGGCGGCCTCCTGCACCAGGGCGTGCTTGAACTCCAAGACGGCCTCGTCGCCGATCCCGCGCTCGGAAATGAGGCCCGACTCCAAGAGGGCGTCGATGTCGGCAGCCAAAACGGACTGCCTTTGGCCGGTGACGGAGGCGATCAAGGCGGTGGGGCACTGACGGCCGGCCACGGCGGCGATCTGCGCCAGCCATCGCGCTTTGCCCAGTCGCTCCAAGCGGCTCATGATCAGGTCCATGATGGTTGTGGGCACGCCCGAGACGCTGCCGCCTTGCAGGCTGGCAGAGTCCCCCTCGATCGCCAGCTTGGAGGTCTCTTTCAAGACGGCCAGCAACTCTTCGATGAAGAGCGGTACGCCGCCGCTGTGGTTTTGCAGGGCCGAGACCAAGCTGGGCGCGACCGTTCTCACCGAAAGATGAGCGGCAACGAGATCTCGCGTCTCGGGAACTGTGAAGCCCTCGATCAGCACCTGGTGCACCTTGAGCCTGGAGAGCCAGGAGCAGGTGAACTCCGGCCGCGCGGTCATGATGGTGAAGCGCTGCTCGTCACCCTGGCGCGCCACCAAGGCTTTCAGGAACTGCAGCGTCTCATCATCCGCCCAATGCAGATCTTCCGCCACCACGACGCTCGGCCGCTCCTCCGCCAGGTGCCCGAACCAGCGCTGCGCCGCTTCGATCGCGCGCCGCCGCAGCTCGGGGCTTACCGAGTCGCCGTTGGCCTTGCCGCGCTTGGCCAGGCCGAAGGTCTGCCGGAAAGCGGCGACCAGTTGGTCGGACGGAGCATCCGTCCGCTCGGCCTGGCCGACGATGGCCTGCACCGGATCGCTGCCGTCGTGGCTCTTGACCAAACGGCGGAAGTAGTCGGACAGCGGCGCCAGATCGCTGGTCTGCAGATGCGGCAGGCAGTTGAGCGAGACCAGGTGCAAGTTCTCCTGCGGCAAGTCGGAGAGGAACTCGAAGACCGCCCGCGACTTGCCGATTCCGGGCTCGCCGACCAGAAGGACAGCGGCCCCTTGCTCCTCTTCGCTGGCCGCCCAAAGTGCCCGCAGGAGCCCCATCTCCTTCACCCGGCCGACGAAACGCGCCCTGGCCCGCGGCCCGCGATCACCCAGCGAGCGCCCTTGCGCAATGCCGCCCACTTCAAAGAGCTGCAGGGGATCGCGCCGGCCACGGATCGCCCGCGGGCCCAGCGGATTGAGATCGAAGAGATCGCGCACGATGCGCGCCGTGGTCGGACCGACCACCACCTTGTTCGTGTCGGCAAAGGATTGAATGCGAGCCGCCATGTTGGGGGCGTCGCCCAGCAAGGCTCGTGATTCCTCGGCCACGGACCCGGTGAGCGCCAGGCCGGTCTCGATTCCGATTCGCGCCCGCAGCCGGCGGTATTCAGGCACCGGCGGGTTGGCCGCCTCGTCGGCGCGATCGCTTTCCTGCAAAGCCTCGGTGATACCGAGCGCGCATTCCACCGCGCAGGCCGGCGCATTCTCCCGCGCTTCGGGATAACCGAAGCCCACCATGATGCCGTCGCCCAGGAACTTCAGGATGGTGCCGCCGAGCGCGCTGGCCTTCTCGTCGCAAATCGAGCGGAAGCTGCCGACCACGGCCTCGAACTCCTCCAGCTCCTGATCCTGGAGCATGGCGACGGAGCCGACGATGTCGGCGAAGAGAACGGTGATCTGGCGCCGCTCCCGATTGGGCTTGGCCAGCGCGTGCGCTTCCTCCTTCACCGCTTCCACCGGGCTGCCGCAGGCCGTGCAGAAGCGCGCTCCGGCGACGAGGTCCTCGCCGCAGCTTTTGCACTGCGGTGCGAGCGACTTGCCGCAGGCACCGCAAAAACGCTGCCCCACGACAACGTCGCAGCCGCAGTGAGAACATTGCATGGTCAAAGCCAAAGCAGCTGTGAATGGCAATAGATGATATCCCCCGGCGCAATCCAAGTAAACGCTCTGACATCCGCTTGCCTAGGTTCTGCCCCTCCCCCAATTCCACAACCAGGGCTCGACTTTCTTGCCTCTATGCTTGTGCCGGGCGCCGCTTGCGTTCATGGTTGCGCCCATTGGTCGACGGCCGCGGGGCAAGTGGCGGCCAGAGACACTGCTATCGGGGAGGGGGCAGATGACGAAGGATCAGCTGCTAACGCTTTTGACGGAGCTTGGCCAATCCAGCCTTGACGGCCTGGCTTGGCTCATGGGCGAGACCGAACGCAGAGCAAGAGGGCTGTTCTTGGTGGCCCACGACAGCCTGCGCAGCGCCTTGAACGAAAAAGGCAAATTCGACCCCAAATGCTTCTACGACTTGGTGGTGACCAGCGAGGGCGACATCCGCTCGCTCGAGGAGGTGAAGAAAGCCGCAGCGCGCCCCGGCGTGTCTTGCGTGCTGATCTCCGTCGCTCCTTTGTCGCCGCTATCCGACAAAGAGCTGGACGGCATCCGCCGCTGGGACAGCCTGAGCGCGGCCCAAAAGGACTCTCTCTTCACCGGGCCCTTGGCGCAGCTGTTGCGCCTGCAACCCAAGGCGAAGGGCAAGAAGGCGCCGGTCGGAAGTCCTCGGTGCAAGCGATCTCGGTACGGCTGCCACCGCTCTCCTGCGTCCACAGCTCGACGCCTCGGTCATGGACATCGAGGCCGGACCCGAGCAGCTTCCCGCCAACCCCGCCGGTCAGACTCCGCGTCCCGGCCACAAGGGCGAGGTGAACGGCACCGGCGTCATCGTCGGCGTGATCGACTTCGGTTGTGACTTCGTCCACCCCAACTTCCGCATGGCCGACGGCGACACCCGTCTTCTGTCTATCTGGGACCAGAACAAGCACAGCGACTGGCAGCCGAGCTTGGTGGGCCGCGTCCCCGGCCGTCTTTACAGCCGCAAGGAAATCGACTGGGCCCTCGATCCCCTCCGCCACCCGCGTCCGCCCGGCTACGAAGACAAGGATGATCCCCCGGCCTATGTGGCCGAGGACGACAGGCCCTATTGGCGCTTGGGTTACGACCCGGACGATGGGCCACTATGTCGAGGTCAAGGTTCTCGGCGGCACGCATGGCACGCACGTGCTCGACATTGCGGCCGGCAACGGCCGGGCGGTGCGCTCGGGCCTGCCGCGCAATGCCGGGGTGGCGCCGAACGCCGAATTGATGTTCGTGCAGCTGGCCAGAACCAGCGAGACCCGCACCGGCGGCGCCATCGATATGGCCCACCTCCTGATGGGAATCCTGCATATCTTCCGCGCCGCCGACCGGCTCGGGCGCCCGGCCGTGGTCAACCTCAGCCTGAACGGCAATTCCGGGCCGCACGACGGCAGCACGCTCTACGATAGGATCATCGAGTGGCTGCTGGGGCGGCCCGGCCGCTGCATCACGGTGGCTGCCGGCAACTTCCGCCACCAAGGCTGCCATGGGCGCCGCGTCGTGCGAAGCGGCGACCAGGCGAGTTTCGGCTGGCTCTTCCCGCCGACCGACCTGACGCGCAATCGCGTCCAGGTCTGGGCCGACAGCGAGGAGAGCACGCTCGCCCTGGAAGCAAGGGTGTCGGCAGAAAGCGGCCCGCCCATTCCGCTCTATTTCCGCGTCGCCGACCTCTCCAGCGAGACGCCGCAGGACGGCTTCCAAGACAGGCTCGCGTTCGACAGCCGCGCCGAAATCTGGATGCCGACCCCCGCCGAGACGGTGCTGGGCCAGGGCAACAGGCAGCGCACCCGCGTCGGTGAGGCCTCGATCAGAGCGAGCCGCGCGACACCGACGGGAGAGCGGCGCCTGGTCGTCTCTCTGTCGCTGGAGCCGGTGCGCATCAACCATATCCTCTCGCTCTTTCCTGCCTCCGGCGGCGAAGAGGGCGCCGGGACGGTGGCGGTAGAGCTCTCGCTGTTCAGCCACTCCGACGGCACGACGCCCGAGACCCTGGTCATCGACGGCTGGATCGAGCGCGATGATTTCCGGGTCGACGAGACCGGCAGCAACCAGGCCGACCAGTCGCGCTTCCGCGACGGCCAGGACTCCGCCACCTTGGGCTCGCTCTCCTGCGGCAAGAGCAGCCTCGTGGTGGGTGCCTACTACGAGACCAATCTCGGCCGCACGCTGTGGCACGCCTCCTCGCTGGGCCCGACCCGCGGCGGCCAGCAAAAGCCGGATCTGAGTGCGCCCGGCCGGCAAATCCGTGCCGCGCGCTCCAAAGGTTTCCGCCTGCGCTACCCCGGCACCGGCAGCACCTGGCGCACCTCGGCGACCATCGCCTTTTCCGGCACCTCGATGGCGGCACCCCATGTCGCCGGCGTCACCGCGTTGCTGCTGCAGGTCAAGCCCGACCTGAGCGCGCAGGAGATCGGCGACATTCTGCGCGAGAGCGTGCAGGAAGACGGTCGTCCCCGGCGCTGGCATAGCGGCTTCGGATTTGGCCGGGTCTCGGCCGCCAAGGCCCTGACGGCCCTGCTGGAGGACATCCAACCGAGTGGCGGAGAGAGCGCCGACTAGGCGCCGAGAGAGCCGACGCGCATGGTCCAGCACTTCCAGGCGGCCGAGGGGGCCAAGGCAGGGCCGCTCGGTGCTGCGCGCATCCTCTCCCCGCCCTTGGCCAACGAGAGTCAGCTTGCCAGCCCCATCAAGCTGACGGTCTGCCTGACCGAGCAATGCAACCTCGATTGCGCCTTCTGCTATGCCGACTGCCATGGCGCCAAGGAGCGCCGGGAGCTGCCGATGCGCTTCTGGCACCGCTTCCTTTCCGAATGCATCGATGACGGCGTGATCGCCTTCTATTTCGAAGGCGGCGAGCCCTTTATGCGCGACGGCTTCGAGGAGCTGCTGGCCGGCCTTGCCGAGCGGGCCTTCGTCATGGTCCGGACCAACGCGACCCTGATCGACCGTGAGCGGGCCGAACGGCTGAAGCAGCTGGGTGTAGGAGAGGTCTTCGTCGACCTCTGGGGCGCCAGCGCCGCCGTGCACGAGGCGATGACGGGCGCTCCCGGCAGCCACGCGGCGACACTCGAGGGCATCGACAACCTCGTGGCTGCCGGCGTACCGGTGAAGCTGCTCTACGTCTTGACCCGGCTGAACGTCGAAGAGGCGGCCGAAGCAGCGGCCCTGGCCGATAACCGTGTCCCCGGCGGCGCCATCGCCTATCTGCGGCTCTACCCCTTGGGCCGGGCGAGGCGCGATTGGGCACGGCTCTCCCTGCCATTGGACGAGCAGATGGCAGCGCTCGAGCGGGCCAAGGAAGGGGGCCCCCGCGTGATCCACTCCTGGCATCCCAACAACCACAACTGCTGTTGGCAGATGGCGGCCGTGCGCGCCGACGGAGAGGCGATCGGCTGCGCCTACCTGCGCGACTACGTGGCCTTCGGCTCAGTGACCGAGAAGTCGCTCTTGGAGACCTGGGAGCATCCGCTGCACCGGCGCCTGCGCTCCGGCGCGGTCGAGGCCTCTTGCGCCGACTGTGCGGCGAGCCAGGGCTCCCACGGCGGCTGCCGGGCCGCGGCCTATGCCTTCCACGGCCGATTCGAGGCGCCCGACCCCTATGACAGTCTGCTGAACGGCGGGCTGGATCTCACGAGGCTTCCCGATGCAGCGCCTGCGGCTGACTAGCTCTCTGCGCCTCAGGCCGGTGCCGGAGCTGGAGATCTGCCTGGCCTATCTGCGCAATCCGCCCCGTTTGCTGCGCTTGAATTTGGAGGCCTGGGCCCTCTTGGAGG
Source organism: Rhodospirillales bacterium (assembly GCA_963669385.2). Lineage (GTDB taxonomy): Bacteria > Pseudomonadota > Alphaproteobacteria > Kiloniellales > JACOMY01 > JACOMY01. The sequence goes on along the minus strand of CAXXGD010000052.1, from coordinate 282,298 downwards.
CGGTGGAGGCGAGCGGAGCGGCAGAGAGCCAAGCAGCGGCGATCCGCAGCGTGCTGGAAGAGAGCGGCTGGCAGATCGGCGAGGGTGACCTGCAACGCATGCTGGCAGGGCTGGAGCAGCAGGGCTTGCTGCAGCGACCGGCGCTGGCGGCCGAGTGAGACCGTGATGGCGGACAGACAAAGGAGAAGCAGGCGATGACCGGAACAAGCAAACAGCCCAGTGCACTCGACCTCTTGCGGCGGCGCGGCGCGCAAGGGGCGCCCGAGGTTTCCTCGATCGATCCGGAGGTGCGCTCCGGCGTCACATTCCTGCTGCGCGACCCCCGGCGCCGCGGCGTCTCCTCCGAGGAGTTCGAGGCGGTCGACGATGCCATCGGCAAGCAGGTGCTGATCGACGCCATGGTGATCGAGTGGAGCTATGACGTCCCGCACGACAAGGTGCCCGACTTTCGCCGCTGGCTCCTGGACAACGAGCGCGATCTGGCCAAGCTCTGCCCGCAGTACGTCAGCTATCGCGGAACCTATGCCGTCGCCTCCGGCTCGCTGGTAGAGGTCGGCCGCTTCCGCACCATCTGGGGCCTGGATCAGCTGAGCGGCCTCTCCAACATGAGCGCCGGCATCGCCGACAGCGGCGGCGCCTTCTCCCGCCTGGTGGGCGAACTCAATGCCTTCCGCGATCGCGAGCGCGGTGCGCCCGAATACGACGCCATCATGGTGCCGGCGGTCAGCGCCCACCGCTTCTAGAGACGATGGCGAGCGCCCCGCACAGCGATCTGGCCTTCCTGGAGCTGGCCGAGGTCGCCGACAAGCTGCAGCGACGCGAGATCTCCGCGCTGGAGCTGACGGAAGCTATGTTCGAGCGCATCGAGGCGCTGGACGGACGGCTCAAGAGCTACCGGCGCCTGATGCGCGACAGCGCACTTGGCGAGGCGCGCGCCGCCGACGAGGCCTTCGCCCGAGACGAGCGGGCGAGCCCGCTGCAAGGCGTGCCGATCGCGGTCAAGGACCTCTACGACACCGCGGGCGTAGTGACGGCGGGCGGCATGGGTGCCTTGGCCGATCGCGTTCCCGACGCAGATTGTACCGTGGTGCGGCGGCTGCGCGAGGCGGGCGCGGTTATCCTCGGCAAGCTCACCACGACCGAAGGGGCGATGTCGCAGCACCACCCGACGATCCCGGCACCGGTCAATCCCTGGTCGGGCGAGGTCTCCTTCTGGAGCGGTGCGTCCTCCAGCGGGTCCGGTGTGGCGACGGCGGCCGGTCTGTGCTTTGCCTCGCTGGGCAGCGACACCGGCGGTTCGATTCGATTCCCCGCGCTCTGCAACGGGATCACCGGCATCAAGCCGACCTGGGGCCGGGCAAGCCGCCACGGCGTGCTGCCGTTGGGCCCATCGCTTGACCATGTCGGCCCCTTGTCGCGCACGGTCCTTGCCTCGGCTGCGATGCTGAACGCGATCGCCGGATCCGATGCAGACGACCCCACCGCTCTCAGGGCGCCGGTACCGGACTATCTGGCCGAGATGAAGCAAGGCATTGGCGGCCTGCGGCTCGGCTACGACCGGGCCTATTGCAGCGACGGCGTCGAGCCTGAGGTGCAACGCTGTGTGGCCGATACCGTCGCCCTGCTTCGCGGCGAAGGCGCGGTCGTGACGGAGATCACCCTGCCCGACCAAGCGGCCGCCGTCTCCGGCTGGATGGAGATCTGCACCGCAGAATGCGCTCTGGTGCACGCCGAGATCTATGATCGGCACAAAGACGACTATGGCCAGGTCCTGGCCTTCATGGTCGAGACCGGCCGTGCATTCTCGGCAGTCGACTATGCGCGCGCTCATTTGGCCCGCCTGGAACTGGCCGGCGCCATGGCCAGGGTGTTTGAAGAGGTCGATCTCGTCATCAGCCCGCTGATGACGAGCTGCGTGCCGAGCGCCATCGAGGTAGAGGAACTGGAGCCTAGCCTGGAAGCCTTTCGCGCGTTCCTCAGCTTCTCAGGCCCGGCACCGCTCTGCGGCACGCCCGCCCTGCAGCTGCCGGCCGGCTTCGATAGCCGCGGTGCGCCACTGGGCTTCCAACTCACGGCCGGCCGACTGCAGGAGAGCCTGCTGTTCCGTGCCGGCGCTAGCTGGCAGCGTGCCACCGACTGGCACAAACAGCGCCCGCCGCTAGCCTGCTGATCGGCGTCGCTTCGCTTCCCGCTTGCCGCGGCGGATCGCGCCGCCCGCGGCTGCGCCCTCCGCCGCGCAAACGGCTGCAATAGCGTTTGCAGCACGCCAGCTCCGCTCGGTGCACCTTGGGCCATTCCGCTTGCTGCCAGCATCCAAACAGGGCCAATCTGTGGCCGGGTGGAGGCTGTCCTCCCTCTTGGAACCAATGCCGGTCCGAAAGAAAAAGCACGCTAAGGAGGATCCAATGGCAACCGCAGATCTTGACCTCTGCTACCTGAGCGCGAGCGAGGCACTCGCGCGGTTCAAGGCAAGGACGCTCTCTCCGGTAGAGCTGATGGATGCATTGATCGCACGCTGCGAGGCGATCAATCCCAAGGTCAACGCCATCACCTACGACTTCTTCGAACCAGCGCGCGAGCAGGCGAAGAAGGCCGAGGCCAAGTATGGTCAAAGCGACGGGCGGCTGCGCGCGCTTGAAGGGGTTCCGGTCGCAATCAAGGATTTCCACCCGGTCAAGGGCGAGATCACGACCTTCGGCTCCAAGATTTTCGAAGACTTTCGGCCCGACTACACCGCGCCGACCGTGGACCGTCTTCTGCGCGCGGGCGCCATCATGCATATCCGCACAACCTCGCCGGAATTCGCCTATTCGGGCGCAACCCACAGCCCGCTTTGGGGCATAACGCCCAATCCCTGGAACCTCGACTACACCTCCGGCGGTTCCTCGGGCGGGGCGGGCGCGGCAGTTGCGGGCGGCATTACCACGCTCGCCGACGGGACGGATGGAGGTGGGTCGATCCGCATTCCCTCCTCCGCCTGCGGTATCTTCGGCTACAAAGCGCCCTTCGGCCGCAACCCTCTGGACCGCGACCATCCGCTGGAAACCATCCTGCACTACGGTCCGATGGTCCGCAGCGTCGCCGATGCGGCCTTGATGCAGAACGTCATGTCGGGCCCGCACCCCGAGGACCTCTGCTCCCTGCCGAACAGGATCCGGCTGCCTGCGTCCTATGAAGATATTCGCGGCTGGAAGATCGCCTTCACCATGAACCTCGGCTATCTCGAGATCGACCCGGAGGTGCAGGAAAACACGCGCCGTGCCGTGCAGCAGTTCCGCGACCTCGGCTGCGAGGTGGAAGAGGTCGATCTGGGTTGGAACTGGGGCGTGCTCGATTGCTGGATGACATGGTGGGAAGGCCTGTTCGCTGCGGTCGCAGGCGACTTCCTGCCACGCTGGCGCTACGACATGGACCCCTATGTCGTCACTCTCCTCGAGAAGGGCCTCGGCCACAGCGCCTCGCGCCTCTATCGCTGCAACACCTTCCGCGGCTGGATGTGGCAGCAGCTACAGCCGATCTTGAAGTCGCACGACGTGATGATTTGTCCGACGCTCGCGGTGCCGGCGGTCAAGGCCGACCACGACGACGCCGACCCGGACTACCGGATCAATGGCGTCCGCGTACAAGCCTATGTCGGTTGGGTCCTCACCCACGGCTTCAACCTGGTCAGCCAGTGCCCGGTAATGAGCGTTCCGACCGGTTTCTCGTCCTATGGGGTGCCCACCGGGATGCAGATCGTCGGCAAGCCGTTCGACGATCACAGTGTGTTCCGGGCCGCCGCTGCGTTCGAGGGTGCCACCACACCGTGGCGGGACAAGCGTCCGGCAATCTAGAGCAGGGCGCTTAGCCCGCCTCCTCCGGCGTTCGGGTCTCCAGGCTGAGCGCGTGCACCCGCCCCTTGAGCTCCTCTGCCAGCACCTGATAGACGGCGCGCTGGCGGGCGACGCGGCCCACCCCGGCGAAGGCCTCGCTCACCAGAACGACGTGGAAGTGGCTTTCACCGTCGGGGTTGTGGCCGGCGTGGCCGGCATGGAGGTGCGATTGGTCCTCGATCTCCAGGCGGAGCGGGGCAAAGGCCTCCCGCAGCTTTTGCTCCATGGCGTCGGCAACACTCATCTCGATGGATCTCCTCCTTGCCAAAAGGTGACGACTTGGGCGCCACTATCGGTGAGCCCAGACGGAAAGGACTGCGACACGATGACGATCAAGCCTCTCGCCCGCTATCCCATCGCGGTCGGCGCCACCTGCCCGACCGCGACCTTGACCGAGGTCAGCGCCCGCAAGCATCAGATGACCATCGACGAGCCGCCGCACAATGGCGGGCAGGACGCCGGGCCCTTGCCGCTGGAGGTGCTCTTCGCGGCCTTCGCCGGCTGCACCAACGTCATCGCCAACAAGATAGCGGCCGAAATGGGCATCACGCTCCGGGATCTCGAGATCGAGGTCTCGGGCGATCTCATGATGGCGGTGATCAGGGGTGAGGGCGGCAATCCCTTCCCGACGATCACGCTTTCCGTCACCGGCAGCAGCGACGCCGCGCCCGCCCAGATCGAGCAGCTGCGCGAGGGTTTAGCCCACCGCTGTCCGGTATCGGCCCCTGCTGCGCGCGGCCGGCTGTGTGATCGAAGAGCACTGGGAGATTCGTTCCGCCTAGACCAGGATGACGGCAAGTCGAACCGACTTGCCGTCTGAATCCTGGTCTAGGACTATGAGAGATAGAGCAGATTCACGCATCAGGTGATCCCACCTGATTGCGATCTGCTCTAGCGCCTTCCGGCAGTGCTTGTCAGCCCTTGCACGCGGACCCATACTCGAACCGATGCCTCGCGACGCTCACCATAGCCCGCTGGATGCGCCCTTCGACAGCACTCTCGCGTCGGAGCGCCGTTGCATGCATCCCGACTGCGCCGAATCGGGCACCTTCCGGGCGCCGGTGTCGCGCGACTGCCTGAACCAATACTATTGGTTCTGCCTGGAGCATGTGCGCGCCTACAACGCGCAGTGGGACTTCTTCAAAGGTATGAACACAGCGCAGATCGAAGCCCACCTACGCGCAGATCAAACCTGGCAGCGCCCCTCCTGGCCCCTGGGCTCGAACGGGAAAATCCACGATCCGCTTGGCCTTTTGGGCAAAGAGCAGCTAAATGAGCCGCCCCCCAGGCCGCTCAGCCCCGAGGATACGGCCCTTGCCGCCTTGGACCTGGGACGCGATATCCCCTTTTCCGAAGTCAAGGCGCGCTATAAGTCATTGGTCAAGCAACTGCATCCCGACGCCAACGGCGGCGATCGGCAGGCAGAGGAACGCTTGAAAGAAGTGAACCGGGCCTATAGCACTCTGAAGGCCGCCTATAGCCAATCAGCCTGAGTGCCAAGGGCGATACGCCTCTTAAGAGCGCACGCCAGCCCCTCGGATCTCGCGAGAAGGACGAGACCGAGCAGCAAAGGAAGAGCCTACCCATGCCTAGCGACGCCATGGTCCAGGATAACCTGCCGCCCTCTCTGGTGCCCGACATCAAGCTGTCGGTCCGCCAAACCTTCGGGCTGGACAGCGACATGGAGGTCCCGGCCTTTGCCGAGCGCAACGACTATGTGCCGGACTTCGACGAGGCCTACCGCTTCGACCACGACACCACCATGACCATCCTGGCGGGCTTCGCGCATAACCGCCGGGTGATGATCCAGGGCTATCACGGCACCGGCAAGTCGACCCATATCGAGCAGGTCGCAGCCCGCCTCAACTGGCCCCTGGTGCGCATCAATCTCGACAGCCACGTCAGCCGCATCGACCTGGTGGGCAAGGACGCCATCGTGCTGCGCGACGGTCAGCAGGTGACCGAGTTCCGCGAAGGCCTGCTGCCCTGGGCCCTGCAGCGCCCGGTCGGCGTGGTCTTCGACGAGTACGACGCCGGCCGCCCGGACGTGATGTTCGTGATCCAGCGGGTGCTGGAATCCTCCGGCCGCCTGACCTTGCTGGACCAGAACCGGGTGATCCGCCCGCATCCGGCCTTCCGCCTCTTCTCCACGGCCAACACCGTGGGCCTGGGCGACACCACCGGCCTCTATCACGGCACCCAGCAGATCAACCAGGGCCAGATGGACCGCTGGTCCATCGTCGCCACATTGAACTACCTGCCGCACGACGACGAGATGGGCATCGTGCTGGCCAAGTGCCCCGGCTACGACACCAAGGAGGGCCGCGAGAAGGTCTCCGCCATGGTGGCCTTGGCCGATCTCACCCGCTCCGGCTTCATCAACGGCGACCTCTCCACCGTGATGAGCCCCAGGACGGTGATCACCTGGGCCGAGAACGCCGACATCTTCCAGGATCTCTCCTTCGGCTTCCGCGTCACCTTCCTCAACAAGTGCGACGAGACCGAGCGCCCGATCGTGGCCGAGTACTACCAGCGCTGCTTCGGGACCGAGCTGGCCGAGACCGGCGTCCACACGGTCATCTCGTGAGCCCATGTACGAGCGCGAGAACCCGCTCGAGCGCTTCAAGCGCACCACCGCCGCCACGGTGCGTGCGGTCGCGCGCAATGCCGAGATAACGGTCGGTTTCCACCCGTCCGGCCAGGGCGTGGTCGGCGACGAGGTGAAGCTGGCTCCGCCGCCGCGCGACCTGCCGCATGAAGAGGTGCTGCAGTCCCGCGGCCAGGCCGACGCCAGCGCGTTGCGCCTGCGCTATCACAACAAGAAGCTGCACGCCGGCAGCCGGCCGCAGGATCCGGTCGCCCGCGAGGTCTTCGACGTGGTCGAGCAGGCGCGCTGCGAGGCGCTCGGCAGCGAGACCATGGCCGGCATGGCGATGAACCTGGACGCGGCGATGGAGGAGCACTTCCGCTCGCGCGGCCTGGGCCGTATCGCCGAGGCCTCCGACGCGCCGATCGCCGAGGCCCTGCGCGCCGTGATCCGCCAGACCTTGACCGGGCGCCCCTTGCCGCCCTCGGCCAAGCACGTCGCCGACCTCTGGCGGCCGGTCCTCGACCCGCAGGTTCTGCAGGACCTCTCAGAGCTGTCCAAGTGCCTGGACGATCAGAAGCACTATGCCCAGGTCGCCCGCCGCCTGATCCAGCACCTGGAGCTGGAGGACGCGATCGAAGAGGCAGATCCCGACGATTCAGACGCCGACGGCGAGCAGCAGGAAAACCAGGACGCCCCGGCCGAAGGCCAGGGCGGCGAGCATGAAAGCGGCGAGGCCCAGGCCAGCATGGAGGGCCAGGAGGTCGAGGTCAGCGATGCCGAGGGTGCCGATGAGGCCGGTGCCGAAGCCGAAGGCGAGATGACCGCCGGCGCCGGCGAGGAAGAGCCCGGCAGGCCGGGCCGTCCGCCGCAGCACGATGATCTGCAGAACAGCCGGCCGGGTGACTTCTACACCCCCTTCACCAGCGACTTCGACGAGATCGTGAACGCCCAGGACCTCTGCGACCCCGACGAGATGGCCCGCCTCAGGCTCATGCTGGACCAGCAATTGGCCCACCTGCAGGGCGTCATCGCCCGGCTGGCCAACCGCCTGCAGCGCCGCCTCATGGCCAAGCAGACCCGCGCCTGGGAGTTCAATCTGGAAGAGGGCATCCTCGACACTGCGCGCCTGGCCCGCATCGTCGCCAACCCGACCCACTCGCTCTCCTTCAAGCGCGAGACCGACATCGACTTCCGCGACACGGTCGTGAGCCTCCTGATCGACAACTCCGGCTCCATGCGCGGCCGGCCGATCTCCGTCGCCGCCATGAGCGCCGACATCCTGGCCCGCACGCTTGAGCGCTGCGCGGTCAAGGTGGAGATCCTGGGCTTCACCACGCGCATGTGGAAGGGGGGCCAAGCCCGCGAGAAGTGGATCGCCGCCGGCAAGCCCTCGCAGCCTGGCCGCCTCAACGACCTGCGCCACATCGTCTACAAGGAGGCTGACAGTCCTTGGCGGCGCGCCCGGCGCAACCTGGGCCTGATGCTGCGCGAGGGCATCCTCAAAGAAAACATCGACGGCGAGGCCCTGCTCTGGGCCCACAACCGCCTGATCGGCCGGCCCGAGCAGCGCCGCATCCTGATGGTGATCTCCGACGGCGCGCCGGTCGACGATTCCACCCTGTCGGTGAACCCCGGCAACTACCTGGAGCGCCACCTGCGCGAGGTCATCGAGATGATCGAGACCCGCAGCCCGGTGGAGCTGATCGCCATCGGCATCGGCCACGACGTAACGCGCTATTACCGCCGCGCGGTCACCATCGTCGACGCCGAACAATTGGGCGGCACCATGATGGAACAGCTGGCCGCCCTCTTCGACGAAGAAGGCGAAGCCGCGGCAGTGAGGCCGGTGCGGGTGCGGCGGCGGGCGTAACGGCAGCCTCGTTAGGGTCAGGGCCTACGGCCATCGGACACTCAATAGCCATAGAGATCAGCGCGATAGCCGTGACGGACCGCGTTCTCCCTGTATCGTCGCAGAGCGTCATTACGTAACACCCATAGAGAGTCATCCTCCGACCCCGATGTTCTGTCCGGAGACAAGGTTGACAGATGTTCGGAGACATCGTTGACACAAGGATGTTGTGGTTTGCTCATGGTCTCAGGTCAATGTCGGCGATGTGTGTAGCGCCGAAGAAGATGCCGTAGTGGCCGTCTTCTCCGCGCGCTCTGATGGCAAGGCGCTCGCCGCGGAAAGCCCTGGGCACTTTCCAACGGCGTCCTTTGAAGCGGATGTAGAGACTGGTGGTGCCGACGCGGCGCACGATGTCGTCGGGTCCGTAGTGGGGCTCCGGCAGGGTCTTCGGCATGTCCCGCGGAGAGGGCCGGTAGCGCTTAGCTGGCACGGCCATGTCCAAGGCCTGGTGGGGGCGCTTTGTGTTGTAGATGGGGCGCCAATCATCGAAGGCCTTCTGCACCTGGTCGAGATCGCGCAAGGGCTGCAGGTCGAAGACTTCGGCGTCCAGCGTGCGGTGGAAGCGCTCGTTCTTGCCGCGGCCTTGGGGATGGTAGGGCCGGCTGTGGATGACCTGGATGCCGAGCTTCAAGAGCCAGACGCCGAGCGGTGTCCACTGCCCGGGCACGCCGCCGCCCCAGGGCGAGCCGTTGTCGAGGTAGAAAGCCTCGGGCAGGCCGTAGCGCCGGAAGGTGCTTTCCAGCAGGGCCTGCACCGTCTCGGTGCGTTCGTTCTCGCAAGAGTGAAGGCACAGCAAGAAGCGCGAGTGATCGTCGAGCACGGTGAGCGGGTGGCACCACCTGCCGGGCTCGATCTGCACCCGGCCCTTGAAGTCCATCTGCCACAGCTGGTTCGGCGCATCCCTCTCGAAGCGCGTGTAGCTGCGGCTGGTCTGCTCGCGCGCGCCAATCCGGCCATGGCGCTGCAGGATGGCGTGAATGGTCGACACCGCAGGTGGCTCGCTCCCCCCGCGCGCGAGACAGCACGCGATCTTGCGCGCTCCCCAGGCCGGATGCTCATCGCGCAGCTCCAGCACTGCGCTTTCCATTTGCGCCGGGGTGCGCGTCGGGCTGCGCAGCGGACGGCGCGAGCGGTCAGCGAAATCCTCACACTCCGCCTTACCCCGCCGCAGCCACTTGTAGGCGGTCTGCCGGCTGATCCCGAAGCGCGCGCTCAAGGCACTCACGTTCGCGCCCGCCTGCGAGGCCAGCATCACAAACTCTCGTCTCTGCTCCACGATCGACACCTCTTGCCAGGGCATGGCGACCTCCACGTCTCTGCCTGCCATGCTCGTTTATGTGTCAACCATGTCCCCGAACAGCTGTCAGCTATCTCTCCGGGCCATACACCCCGATCGGAGGATCAATTTCCGCCCGCACATCGCCTAGTTTTCTACAGTATCACTTTCAAAACCAATTATTACTGCACCTAAATTGGATCACAAATCCATCCACTCAATAAAGAAGGTGTAATGGCACCCAACCAACCAGTATGACTTCACGCCCACATCTGTATCAATGGCACGAGATCCTCCGATCAAGTCGGAGGATGACGTCAATGGGGTGTTGGCAAAAATGCTATTATTCACCAGCAGGGCGAAGAACTTCGCAGCCTCGCCCCGCGCCCGCACGTTACGATGAGCCCTGCCCGTCGACAGCCGTCGGCGTTTCCTCGCTGGCCTTGCCCTCGCGCATCCTCTTGCGCGTGCCTTGGCGTTGATAGTCGTTGACCTTTGAGGGTATCTCCTCATCGGCCCGCATCGCAGAGCCATAGATTGATCTCTACTTCCTCAGGGCAGCAAGACGCCCGGGTTTCGGCTTAGCACGACTGCACCCGTCATGTTCCTTGCCGCCGGGCTATACAACCGTTAGCTTGGTGACGTCGGTGCGCAATGGCACAGTCAAGTCTTAGCGGAGGGTTGGGGTATGGCGTTCATTCCAGGCACCGGGGGACCGGACACGCTGAGCGGAACCGACGACGTCGACACCATTCTGGGCTACGGGGCCGCCGACACGCTTTACGGCTTGAGCGCCGCCGACAGTCTCTATGGTGGGCCGGGACGCGACAGCCTCTATGGTGGCAGCGGGTCGGACGACGTGATCGAGGGTGGTGGAGTCGACAGGCTTGAAGGAAACAGCGGCAACGATACCTCGCTCATCGGTGGCACTGCACCTGATACGCTCTATGGCGGCGAAGGAGATGACACATTCCTCTCGGGCGACCAAGGTAACGACACTCTGTTCGGTGGCGATGGAAATGACCAAAACCTCTCCGGTGGGTCCGGCTCCGACCGCCTCTACGGCGGCGATAGTGGCGACACTGATCTAAATGGAAGTGATGACAGCTTCTTCGGTGGATCCGGCTCCGACCGGCTCTTCGGTGACAGTGGAACGGATCGGGGGTTCTACGGCGATGACGGCGACGACAGGATCTTCGGCCGCGATGGCAGCGACAAGGGCTTCTACGGCGGCAATGGCTCCGACGACCTCTTTGGCGGCGATGGCGACGACGACGGTTTCTTCGGTGGGAATGGCTCCGACAACCTCTACGGCGGCGGAGGCTTAGACCGTAATTTCTACGGCGGCTCCGGGTCCGACAACCTCTACGGCAGCACCGGCTTCGAATCCGAACGCTTCTTCGGTGGGTCCGGATCCGACAGCTTATTCGGTTCCTATGTGGTGTTCGACAAAAAGTTCTACGGCGATGACGGTGACGACCTCCTCGCCGGCCGCGGTACCAGGGACTATGAGTTCTTCGGCGGTTCAGGTGACGATACGCTCTTCGGCGGCATCGAGATGAACCGCAATGGACATGGCGACCTTGAGTTTTTCGGTAATTCCGGCGCCGACAGCCTTTTCGGCGACGGCGGGAACGACACCGGTTTCTATGGCGGCCACGGACAGGATGCCCTGTACGGCGACACTGGGAGCGACAGCAGATTCGAAGGCGACGGCAGTGCCGACAGCCTCTTTGGTGGCGGTGATGGCGATTGGGCATTCTATGGCCGGAACGGTAACGACAGTCTCTTTGGCGGTGATGGCAATGACAGTGGCTTCTATGGGGGTAACGGCAATGACTTGGTGAGTGGGGACCAGGGAAACGACCAGCTCTACGGCGGAGCCGACGACGACATGATGGATGGCGGTGAAGGCGACGACAGCCTCTTCGGCGGCGGCGGTTTCGATTGCGGCCTCTATGGTGGCCAGGGTAACGATTTCGTGCGGGGTGAAGGCGGAAACGACCTGGTCTACGGTGGCGCGGGCGCGGACATGCTGCGCGGCGATGCAGGACGCGACAGTCTCTACGGAGGTGCCGGCCGCGACCTTTTCCGGGTGAAGCGACAGGGCGAGATCCAGGACGGGGAGACCTATGACGGCGGCGAGGGAACCGATACGCTCCAGCTGGGCGCCGGCGTCACCCTGCCAGCTGGTGTGGTCCTGATCGACATCGATACCGTTCTCTACGGGTGAGGTGCGGGGAGACGCGGCGCAGGAGCAGTTAGATAGCGTATGATGTGACTGGTTCTTACCCAACGTCATGCCGGCGCGCGATGGCGAGCCGACTTCTGCTTTCATCCATCAAGAGCCTTATCGCCCGACACCAACACAATGTCTTCCTCCGACTTGATCGGAGGACCACATTCCGCCTGCACAACGCCAGGTGCTACAATAGTATCTCTTTGACCACTTAGTTTAAACAGCGCGTGTCTAAATCACTAACACAGGATACACAAAACGTAACGTGCAGAATTGATGAATAATGAAAATTATGCCTATATATTTGGGATGAGCGGAGAAAGATCCACCGGTCAAGTCTAAAGACAACGTGGGCGATTTGGTGATTTGGGGGTATTCTTCGCCAATAAGAAGATGGTATCGCCTCTACTACGCACCTTCAAGCTATAGCGGAGCCTTTCTCACAAAGCTGACGGCGTCTCCTCACTTGCCCTGCCCTCTCGCACCCTCTTGCGTGTCCCCTGGCGCTGATAGTCGTTAACCGCCCTCGGCAGCTCGGCCGCTAACTCTTCGATCCGCAGGCGCCGGGTCTCCGGCACGATGCGGCACTCGTCGGCCAGGCCCCGAAAGCGGGCCCAGACGGCGTACTTCTTGTGCATTTGGTGGAGCTGATAGTGGCTCATCTCGTCGGGTGTTACGTCGTAGTCGAGGGTGACGGCGCCATCGCGGGCGGCCGCTTCCAAGAGCTCTTGACCGACGGCCGTTCGGGCAACGACGGCGTTGGTGCCGGGGTCGCTCTCACTCTCCTCGCGCGCCGGCGAGCCGCCGGGCCAGGTGTCGGCGGCGGCGATGTCGGCGGCCTCGCCGATGCCGTCGGGGCAGATCTTGCAGCGAAACGGCAGGCTCCACTGGCTGGAGTCCTCGCCCCATAGGTCTAGATAGTGCAATTCCCTGGCCCCTTCGGCCGTCTCGATGCGCGTCGGTCCGGGGCAGCCGCGGCCGCGATAGCGAAAGCCGGTGACTGCCCTGGGGTCGATGCCATTGCGGCGCAGGAAGGCCTCCATCGAAGGCGGCGGCATGAAGCCGCCACAGACCGGCGTCAGCCAATAGCGCACCAGCCGGTCCACCCGCGCGTCGTGGCGGGCAAGGTTCCTCAGCGCGCCGATGTCGCAAGGCTTGCCGATGAAGGCGAAGGGCCGGCCGCGGCCCAGGATCCCGTCGACGTCGATCAAGGTCGCGGTGGGCCCATAGCGCGAGCCGGCACCCTCTATGACCTCGGCATGACTGAAGCTGAGGTGCCGCTCGCCGAAGGTGGGATCTTGCGCGGAGGCCTTGGCGTGCAGGATGAAGTCGACCCGCTTGCTGGACAGCAGATAGCTGGCAAGCGCGCTCAAGACGCCGCCGGTCGAGCCCTCGAAGCGGACCTCCGGATCGCTGGCCCAGGCCCGCACCATGCGCCGCCAAGGTCCCCAGACGTTATCCAGCTTGCTGTCGGCCTCGATCAGTCGCTCCGGCAGGCCCTCGACGCGCGTGCCGGGACAGGTGTCGTAGATGCGGTCGACCGTGGCGTGGTCCAAGTCGCCGACCACGAGCGGGCGCTCATAGCCGCTGGCGACCTTCGTCATCTTCACCTTGTCCGGCCCGGCGACCGCCTGGCAAAGGCCGCAGCCGATGCAGAGCGCCTGCTCGACAATGGCGTAGAGACGCGCTTCGGGGGTCGGGCTATCAGGCATCGGGGTCTCGCACGGTGGGCGGCCCTTGGCTCACGCCACCAGCTTGTCGGCCCAAGCGTCCAGCGCCTGGCTGTTGGCATCGACGATCTGCTGCGCCATGGCGGTCAGGGCGTCGAGGTTCTCCTCGCTGGCATCGTCCATATCGTCGTTGGCGTTAACGAGTTCCGCATCCAGCCGGGTGAAGCGCTCGCCCAGAATCTGGTCCATCTGCCAGTTGGCGCTGTGCGCCTGGCCGTGCATGAGGATTGAGATGACCGGCGCACCCTCGCTGGGCGAGATCCACTTGAGCGGCCCCCAATCCTTCACCTGGTCGAAGGGGAAGGGTCGGTTCTGATAGCCGGTGCCGAGCGAGAGGATCTCCTGCTCGACGTCGGCCCAGAGGTACTTGGCTTCGGAATAGGCGCAAAGCGAGGGCTGATTTGCGAAGACACCGCCGTCGATCAGCGTGTGCAGCTTGCGCGTTTTGAGGTTCTCCACCTGCTCCGGCTCGAAGTAGGTCGGGGCGGCCGAGGTTGCGCGGCAGGCGTCGCGGAAGCGGTAGTCGTGGTTCGCCCCGGCATAGGCTGGCCCGCCGGTCATGAAGTGGGTGCGCCGGGCCTGAATGTCGTAGGCGGTGACGAGCACGTTGGAGAGCGCCTGACTGGTCAAGCCATCACCGAAATAGGTCCTGAGCACGCCCTCCAGGGGTCCGGCATCGTACTTCTCCTGCAGCATCGGGCCGAGAGACAGCCGCGAGAAGGCCTCGCGCAGGCCGCGGAAGCGGTCGCGGGAGAAGATGGTCGTCCCATGCTCGCGGTAGAGCTTGACCAGGCCTTCGGCCGTGCTCGCCGGCTGGCCGCTCCCATCGGGATGCGGCGCCGTCAGGCCGGCCGCGATGATGCCCCCGGTCGAGGTACCTGCGATCAGGTCGAAATAGGCGTGCAGCGGCCTGGTCTTGCCGCGGTCGGCCAGGCGCTGCTCCAGCGCTTGCAGCATGACGGCCGGCATGATCCCGCGAATGCCGCCGCCGTCGATCGATAGGATCGCCTTCCGGCCCTCTGTGGTTGCCATTGTCCAGTCCTCCTGTCGTGAGCCGCGCTCTCTTCCGGGTTGGTCGGCCCAGTCTAGCGCAAGGCGGCCCTCGCCCCAGGAGAATTGTATCAGGCGCTATGAACCTTAGGGGAGCCTCGCTTGACCTAGACTCTATCCAGTCACACGATAGCCGTCGGAATGAGGGAGTGCCATCTCATGCGCCCGCTGGTGTTGGTCCTGACGTTTTCGGTCTGTCTCACGCTGTGCAGCGTCGCGAGAGCCCAAGAGATCGTCTGGCCCGAAGACGTCATGGGCTTCTTGGAGTGGTCGGCCGATGATCTCCACCAGGCGACGACGGCCGAGGAAGCTCGCTGGGCGCTTGAAGCACTGCACGCCGATCTCGTGAGCGCCGCCGTTGCTGACGCGCCTGGTGCCTTGACCACACTGATCATCCTGAATGCGCAGCTCGACGGCGGACGCGGTCTGGCCAGGATCGAGAGCGGCCTGGCGCGCACCGCCCTGGCCAACCCTTCGATGGGCGTAGGCCAGACCGTGGTTTGGCCCAGCGCACAGATCCTCGCCGGCCTGGCCAGGATTCATCGCGACAGTACCCTGCTGCCGTCGACCGCCCACCGCGTGGCCGATACCATCGCCGCCTTGGACAGCGCACTGGCCGATATGGGCGCTCCCCCCTTCTGGGATCAGGTGGAGGCAGTGTTGGGCGACCAGGAGACAACGGCGTTGCTGCAGGAGTTCCGCGACCACATCGAGCAAGCGATGGACCTCTACGAAGACGCCACCGCCGTCGCCGAGGGCGATACCGAGCGGGTCGACGACTTCGTCTCCGGCGTCTTGAACACGATACCGCCCAGCCTGGCACCAGCATTTCATACCCCGATGGGCGCGATGCTGGCCGACCAGCTGCAGTGGCAGCAAGAGATGGCGGAGGCCGCGACAGACGGCGTCGAGACCGTTGCCGACGCAATCCGCACCGGCGCCATCGACCAAGAGCGGCTGAACCAGGTGACCGAGCGGCTGGAGGAGTTGAGCCGCGGCCCCTGGGGCAGTGAGACCGCAAGGGACTATTTGCGCCAATGGTGCGGCCACCTGCCCATCGGCGCGGACGCCTGCGAGGACGTCGCCGACTACTGGGAGCAATGGGAGAACCAAGACCGTTGCGAGGCGGCCATCAGCTGCGACTGCGAGAACACCACCTACGCCTTCCGTGATATCTCGATCCAGCAGTGCAAAGGCTATGAAAGCCAGATCATCGAGGCCTGCCTCGAGGAGGGAGCTATCCGAGGCTGGTGCGATCCCATCACCTCCGGCCCGGCGGCCTTTCCGCTACGGCCCTAGCCGAACCCCGCAGTCTCCGTCGCGCCCAATGCACCCGGAATCTGCTCCATATCGACCGGCAGGCCGGCGCTCTGTTCGTCGCGACAGTCCGTCCGTGGCCGGGATGCACAATCGGCAAACAAATTCGTTTCTCGCAGACAATTGACAGTCATGAAGTTCCCAGAGTCAGGGTTTAACGTTGGCACTTCGCACAAATTCATCCAGCTCATCTTCAGTCAATCTTTCATAAATAAGATCACCTTGCGTTCGCAAATCTATCTTTAGCACGTCACCTGTTACGTTGTAGCTAAGTTTCCAGTCGACTTCAGGAATTAATATTTTATCTGAATTGGCAGTATACTGATACGATCCCATAAATATTGGACCAGCATACATCCGAAGCTCGCCCGTGTCGTAGAACACAAGGCGCTCCCACGAGTTTGGCTCCACCCCTTGCAGCGTGCCGGCAGAGTCATCGGATCCTTGCCACACCCCCACAAGACGATCGTCGGCCCGCGCAACATTGAGGGCAGACACCAGAATCAGAGCAGCAGAGAGCGATGCTGCGATTGCCCAGCCTCTCACAATAGTCTCCGAACTATCGCATCCACTTGGAATTATCCATGCCGAGCCCCTTTGGGAGCAAAGGGTGAACCGAATCGCCTCCACGCACAAGGCCGGCGGCGAGCGCGATCACCAGCGCATTGTATGGCGCCGGTCAGTGAGGCGCAGATAGCCTAAGCTCATGCAACTCTGATGCTGACCTGAACTCCAAAACACACCATCAAAGGAGGGGACGCCAATGGCTTGGCGCAATGAGATCGTATATGAACTGAGATTGCACGCGATGAAGGTTCATTGGCTAGCTAGGGGAGCGTTGTCGTGAAGCGATTTCCAGTGGAGGGTAAGGGCAGATGCAGCGCCGTTGTGTCGGGCGGGCTTGTCTACGCCGTCGCGACCGATCCGCTTTGTGCGGAAGGCATTGCCGAGCAAACTCGGAACACGCTTCACGAGCTGGACAGAGTGCTCACCAAGGCAGGTAGCGGAAAGGCCGGGTTGGTGCAGGCAACTGTGTATCTCAGTGACATCTCTTCTAAATCAGAAATGGATGCCGTGTGGTGCGCGTGGATCGGTCCAGAGGAAAACTGGCCGCAACGCGCCTGTATCGGGGTAGAACTCGAAGGCCGGTGTTTGATCGAGATCGTCGTCGTCGCGACGCTCCTCTAACGACCCTCCCTCGCCGGATGTCGGCGGAGCGAAGATCTGCGATCGCTGCACCGTCCGCATGGGACCCACGGCATGCCGAGGACAGCGTCGCCTAGACTGCCCTTCTGATCGCGCTTGACATTGCCATCGCAAGATCCTGTGGCGCGTCGGAGCGTACGAGAATCGAGCGTTTCGATACCGGCAGGGGCGGGAAGCCGTCCCTTGTTGAAAGGACTTTCATGCCAGGCTCGACACTGCTCTCGAAGAGGATGCCGATTGCAAAGCCGGCGCGTATCGCGGCTTTCAGGCTCATAAGCCCGCTACATTCGAAGACCACGTGGCAAGGGCGCCCTTGCCGCTCCAGTGCCGCCTTTGGCAACTCGCCCATCCAGCAGCCATGATTGATCACTGCAAGCGGAACCGGTTCGGAAGGATGCGGGTGCATGGTCTCGCTCGCGACCCAAACAGCCTTTTGCTTCAAGAAGGGCTCACCGGCGACATTGTCCGGGCCGGAGCATACCGCGATGTCCAGCGCACCCTTCTGAATAGCGTCCGGGAACCCTGCCGTGCAGCCTGATGACGCCAGCACTTCGACGCCGGGATTGCTTTGGGTGAAGTCGGCTAGCGTTCTCTCGAGGACCCCTTCATCGAAATCGTCAGGAATGCCGACCCTGATCCGCCCGTTCAGCGGCGCCTCGAACTGGGACTGCAATTTGGCAAGCTCTGCAAGTACCCGCCGCGCCGAAGGCAACAGCTTCGCACCACCGGCCGAGAGCGACATCCCTTTTCCGTCGCGAAGGAACAGCGAGGCATTCAACTCCGCTTCCAGTTTTCGGATCTGCACGCTGATCGCGGACTGGCTGCGGTTCAGCCGAGACGCGGCAAGCGTCAGGTTCCCGCAATCGGCGATCTCGACGAAGGTTCTGAGGAGGTTGCTATCGGTAACAGGTCGTTCTGATTTGTTCATGGCCTCATTCGTATCATTTCATTTCTCCTATGGAAACCAAGCCTCTAAGGTCCAGCTAATGCCAGCCGCACATGCAATCCCGACCCCAGCATCGTCACGCGTCTGAGACGACGGGCAGGTCGCGTGACAACAGATAGCGAGATCAAGTCTCCGAGCAGCAACCGGCCAACCTGGCTCGTGTTTGCGCCGGGGATCTTTCTCCTGATGTGGTCCACCGGCTACGTCGCAGCCAAGTTTGGTCTTGGCTACATCGAACCGATGACCTTTTTGGCGCTGCGCTTTGCCTGCGTCGTGGCCATCATGGCCGCGCTGTTCGTTGCCTTGCGTCCACCACTGCCAAGGTCACGAGCGGAATGGGCGCATCTGGCAATCGTCGGTTTCATGCTGCAATCGATGTACTTCGGGATGTGCTACATGTCCTTCACGGCCGGGCTTTCGGTCGGCACGCTTGCCCTGATCCTGTCATTGCAGCCCATCATCGTGGGTCTTGTCGCCCCGAGATGGAGTGGCGAGAGCGTCGATTGGCGCCGTTGGGTCGGCCTTGTTCTGGGTCTGGCCGGCGCAGTGATCGTCATCGCGGCGAGGTCGGAGATCGCCGCACCATCGGCAATCGGGTTCGTGTTCGCGTCTTTGGCACTCCTCGGGATCACCGGCGGGTCGCTTTGGGAGAAGCGCTTCGGCGTCTCGCAACATCCTGTCACGGCAAATCTGGTCGGATTTGCAGCCGGGTTCTTGGGCGTCGCACCCTTCATGATTGCCTTCGAGACGATGGAAATCGTTTGGACCTGGCAACTCGTCGGATCGCTGGTCTACCTGATCATCGCAAGCTCATTGATCGCAGTCGGACTGCTGCTCGCGATGATCCGCGCGGGGGAAGTATCCAAGGTCTCCGCGCTCTTCTTTCTGGTACCTCCCATGGCCGCAGCGGTCGCTTGGGTCGTGCTGGACGAGATCATGCCGCCCCTCGCGTGGCTAGGCATGGTCGTCGCGGGGTTGGGCGTCTTCGTGGCAACCAGGAAGAAACAGGCCTCCGCATAGGCCCTGTACGTTATCAAAGTCATGCAAAGCGCTCAATTGCGCCGCCAATTGCTAGACTTACGATAGATCGCCTCACTGGAGGGCCTTGGCGGCGGTCACTTTGCCGTTTTGATCGAACCAGACCCGGAAGATCCTGACGGTCTCATCCACGCCCTCGGTGCCGGAGGATAACCCAAGAGTCGAGAGCAGGCCCTCTTTGTGTTCGACCCGGACCTTCTTGATGTCATAGGTCCAGATCTCGTTGCCCTCTTGGGAGAAGGCGACGCTTGTCGGCGTGCCGTAATGGGCTTCGAGCTGCTGCTTGGTCGTACCGATCGGAATGGAGGCGGCGATCTCCTGTGACGATGCCTCCTCCGCGGCTGCCGGGCCGCCGAGAATGAGGCAGCCGAGCGCAGCCATGGCGATGAAGACCTGTCTCATCCGGAGTTCCCCCTTCGGTTCATGTTCGGTGAGACTAGAGGCTTCAAATCAAACTCTCCAGGCGATTTCCTTTCCGATCGTCGTTATAGGCCGTGTGCTGGCGGCGCATTGGATGACGTCTGTCCGGATCGCTCCGCTATGGGGTCATGGCGCCGCCTCGGCAAGGGCGTTGATCCAATGGCGAGCGACATAGAGGCATTCGGCGCTTTGTGCCGTGCTCCTCCTCATGGTGAAGGTGGCGCCAAAAAATCGATATTCCACCCGGCTCATATCTTGGGAGAACGGCACGACCACGCCTACTGTCAGGTGACCGCCGCCTCGGACCATGCAGCGCGGCTCGCGTCCCCGACGTAACTCTTGCCAAGCGATATTGCATTCATTGACAGCATTGCTTACATGCCTTGAACCTCATCAAGCAGGAGCACCGACAGATGGCAACCTTGACAGTGCGCGGCGTTCCCGACGCCGAAAAGGAAGCGCTGCGCGTGCGCGCCGCCAAGCACGGCCACTCCATGGAGGCCGAGCTGCGCCACATTGTCCATGAGGCTCTGAAGGACAGCCTAGAGCCCGAAGAGGATCTCTACACGGCCATTCGCCGCCGGGTGGAGCCGTTCGGCGGTGTGGCGCTGCCGGAGCACCCTGACGAGTCGGTGCGCGAACCACCGAGCTTCGAGTGATTCTTCTCGACACCAACGTCATCTCCGAGGTGATCAGACCCGCGCCTGATCGCCGTGTCGCGGCCTGGATGGCCTCCCAGCCGCGTCAATCCCTGCTGACGAGCGCCATCGTTCGCGCCGAGATCCTCTACGGCTTCGCGATCATAAGCGACGGCAAACGCCACCGCAGCCTGCTGGCGCTGGCGGAAGCCATTTTCGACGAAGTGAGGCATGTCTTGCCTATCACCGCCGAAGCAGCCGCCCACTATGCCGAACTCACCGCCAAGCGCCGCCGTGTCGGACGACCGATTGGCGGATTCGATGCACTGATTGCGGCCACGGCCTTGGCAGCAGGCACGGCAATCGCCACACGCGACACCGCCGGGTTCGAGGACTGCGGCCTCACCCTCATCAATCCCTGGGAGACGACGACATGACCCTCCCCTGTCTCGTCACCGAAGGGACCGCGGAAAGGCCGAGTAAGCTTCGCCTTACTTTATTGTTGCGTGGGATGGATGCTAACTGCCCAAACCAGCTTGAGGCCCCCATAAATTAGTCCCCCCAATCCCACTACCCCCAACATCGCAAAAGCTGACTGTAAATAGTTGGGTTTGGAGTGCGGATGCCCTTTTGTGAGTGTATCCGGATGATCAGCTAATTCCGCCATGATTAAGGAAATCAAACCTACACCTGTAACAAGCATCAGCGCCGGCAGGGCTTGCGAAATCTCTGCTGCGTACGCCGTTTTTTCTACCGAGTTTGCAACACCAATCAGATTGAGCGCTGTGATCAATAAAGCGCCCGCGGCCGCAGTCAATCCAATTGCAAGCCGGCGGGTCGTTCGTGCATCAAAGGCGTTTAGCGCCATAGCCTTATGCTACGTTTGCCGTGAACGACACGCCATCCCCAATACCCAATTGCTCATGCCCGCCCGACGCACCAGGGGTCCGGCTGCATATCCACCGGCGGGCCGGCCAGATCCGGCGCCGGAAAGCGGGCCTTGAAGGTGAAGGCGTGGCTGGTGGGGCCGTAGCGGTCGAGGTGCCAGAGCTTGGCCAGGCCCTCGTCGATCGAGGGCAGGTGGCCGGCGGGGACCCACCAGAGAGCCTGGTAGGCACCCTCGAAGCGTTGGAAGAACTGGCGGCGACGGGCCATGACCGGCGTGTGGGCGCTGCGGTAGACGAACTCGAAAAGGGCGTCGGCGTCGCGCCAGACCGACATGTTCACGATGAAGAGCGGGTCGGCGGTCGGCCGGATAGCGGTGGCGTCGCCCGCGTCGGTCTGCAGCCGCCAGAGGAAGCCGGGCGCGGCCTCGGCCAAGGCGTTCACGCGATCCAGCGCGTCGAAGAAGTCCTGGACCCGTGGGTCGCCCTGTTCGGCTATCAGATGCCCGACGTTGATCTGGGCAAGGTTCCAGTCGGTCATGTGCTGCCTCCTGACAGGATCCGTGGATCAGGCCTGGCCGGCCTCTTCGCTCTCCTGCGGCTTGCCGCCCAGCTTCGCCGCCAGGGCCGCCTCCAGGAAGTCGTCGAGGTCGCCGTCGAGCACGCCTTGCGCGTTGCCCTTCTCCACCCCGGTGCGCAGGTCCTTCACCATCTGATAGGGCTGCAGCACGTAGGATCGGATCTGGTGGCCCCAGCCGATGTCGGTCTTGCTGGCGGCCTCGGCCTCGGCTTCGGCCTCGCGCTTTCTCAGCTCGTGCTCGTAGAGGCGCGCGCGCAGCATCTTCCAGGCCGTCGCCCGGTTCTTGTGCTGCGAGCGCTGGCTCTGACACTGCACGACGATATTGGTCGGCAGGTGGGTCAGGCGCACGGCGCTGTCGGTCTTGTTGATGTGCTGGCCGCCGGCGCCAGACGCGCGATAGGTGTCGACACGCACGTCCTTGTCCAAGACCTCGATCTCGATGTCGTCCTCGATCTCGGGGTAGACCCAGACCGAGGCGAAGGAGGTGTGGCGCCTGGACTGCGAATCGAAGGGAGAAATGCGCACCAGGCGGTGCACGCCCGCCTCGCCCTTCAGCCAGCCATAGGCGTTGTGGCCCTTGATCAGCACGTTGGCGGACTTCAGGCCGGCCTCTTCGCCGGCGCTCTCCTCGAGGAATTCTATCTTGTAGTCGTGCGCCTCGGCCCAGCGGGCGTACATGCGCAGGATGATCTCCGCCCAGTCCTGCGCTTCGGTGCCGCCGGCCCCGGCATTGACCTCCAGATAGCAGTTGTTGGCGTCGGCCTCGCCGGACAGCAGGCTTTCCAGCTGCGCCTTCTCCAAGCGCTTTTGCAGTCGGGCGATGTCGCGCTCGGCCTCGGTGACAGTGGCTTCGTCCTCTTCGGCTTCACCCAGTTCCAGAAGCGTCAGAGAATCGGCCAAGGCCTGCTCCAGCTCGCGCTGCGCATCGACGCGGCGCTGCAGGCCGTTGCGCCGGCGCATGACCTCCTGTGCATTGGCCGCATCGTTCCATAGATCGGGGTCGGCCGCCTGCTCCTCCAGCGCCGCTAGGTCCTTTAGGGCCTGATCCCAGTCAAAGATGCCTCCTTAGCAAGGACAAGGCCTGCTTGATGGCCTCGACCTGCTGCAACACTTCTGCCTTCATCGTCGGGACGTACCTTCCGGAGGGGATGCAACCACGCGGCAATCGCCGCCAGCTCTAGAATTAGGCGGGGCGGGGGCCTCTAGTAAAGGCCCGGCACGCCCAGCGTCGTCACATCCTTGGCCGTCGGCGTATAGGTGAAGCCGCCGCCCACGTACTTGTCGGGGCCGGTTTCCGGCTTGAAGATCTCGCGAATAACGCGGCTGCCGCCCTCGGCGCGCTGGCCGGTGTCGAGCGAGATGTTTATGTAGACGACGCCGCTCGGGGCGGCGAAGTCCTTCTCCGGCAGGCCTTCCGTCGCCGCCACCATGAAGTCCTTGAAGATCGGTGCCGCCACGGTGGAGCCAGTGTCGGAGCGGCCCAGGGTGCGCGGTTGATCGAAGCCGACGAAGACGCCGGCCACCAGATCCGGGGTGAAGCCGATGAACCAGGTGTCGAAGTTGTCGTTGGTGGTGCCGGTCTTGCCGCCGGCCGGCCGGCCGAAGGAGGCACGCCTGGCGCCGGTGCCGCGCAGAATCACGCCCTGCAGGATCGAGGTCATCTGATAGGCGGTGATGGGATCGGTCACCTGCTCGCGGGTGTCGGGCAGCAGCGGTACGTCCTGGCCGCTCCACTCCACGTCGTTGCAGCCATCGCAAGGCCGCTCGTCGTGGCGGGCCACCATTTTGCCGTAGCGGTCCTGGATGCGGTCCACCAGGCTGGGATTGATCCTCTTGCCGCCGTTCACGATCATGGAATAGCCGGCGACCATCTTCAGCAGCGTGGTCTCCGCCGAGCCCAGTGCGGTTGACAGCACTTGCGGCAGGCTATCGACGACCCCGAACTTGTTCGCATACTCGGCGACCTTGGCCATGCCGACCTTCTGCGCCAAGCGCACGGTCATGAGGTTGCGCGACTTCTCGACGCCGACGCGCAGCGGGGTCGGGCCGTAGAACTTGCCGGAATAGTTTTTCGGCCGCCATTTCGGCAGGCCGGGCCCTTGGCTGATCTCGATCGGCGCGTCATGGATGATGGAGGCCGGGGTGAAGCCGTTGTCCAGCGCCGCCATGTAGACGAAGGGCTTGAAGGAGGAGCCGGGCTGGCGCTGCGCCTGGGTCGCGCGGTTGAACTCGCTCTCTTCGAAGGACCAGCCGCCGGTCATCGCCAGCACCCGGCCGGTGTGGGGGTCCATCGCGACCAGCGCGCCTTCGACATTGGGCACCTGGCGCAAAGCGTAGTTGTTGTCGTCCTGATAGGCCTTGCCGTCGGCCCGCTCGGTCACGTGCTCCACCAGCACGATGTCGCCGCGGTCCAGCACGTCGGCCGGCTTCGAGGGCTTGCCGCCGACCCGCTGATTGGTCAGCCAGGGCCGCGCCCACTCGACCTCCGGGCGGGGGATGACGCCGGTCGAGCCGTCCTGCAGGCCGATCAGCGCCTGGCGGCCGCCGGCCTCGGGATCCAGCACCACGGCGAGCTCCCAATCCTTTACCAGATCGACCTTGGGCAGAGGGTCCATCGGCACCTCAGCCAGCGCCGTCTGCCAGTCCTCTTCGGGAACCAGGAGTGCAATCGCCGGCAATTGGCGCCAGCCTTCCGCCCGGCCGCTCAGCCGGTCCGCGACCTGCTGCTCGCGGGCTTGCGCCCGCTTGGCCTCGGCGGCCTCGAAGTCGGCCTCGGTGGTGACGTAGCGGGCGACCGGCCCGCGCCAGCCATGCCGGCGGTCATAGCGGATCAGGCCGCGGCGCAGGGCCTCGTCGGCAATGGCCTGAAGGTGCGGGTCCAACGTGGTCTGCACCACCAGCCCGCCCTCATAGAGCGAGTCGTTGCCGTAGGTGTCCTGGATGTAGCGGCGCACCTCTTCGGTGAAGTAGTCGGCTTCGGCGCGTTGCGTTTCCTCGCGCGGGCGGGTGGTCAAGTCTTTGGCCTGTGCGGCCTCGGCCTCGGCCCAGCTGATGCGGCCATCCTCCGCCATGCGCGAGAGCACCCAGTTGCGCCGCTCGATCGCCGCATCCTTCTTTCTGATCGGATGATAGCGGTTGGGCGCCTTGGGCAGCGCGGCCAGATAGGCCGCCTCGCTGAGGCTCAGCTCGTCCAGGGATTTGTTGAAGTAGTTTTGGGCTGCGGTGACCACACCGTAGTTGCCGGTGCCCAGATAGATGTCGTTCAGATAGAGTTCGAGGATTTGATCCTTGGAGAGGGTCGACTCGATGCGAAACGCCAGGATCGCCTCTTCGATCTTACGGCCGATCGAGACCTCATTGGTCAGAAAGAAGTTCTTCGCGACCTGCTGCGTTATGGTCGAGGCTCCCTCCGGGCGCTGGCCGTTGCGGATGCGGTTGATGTTGGCAATCGCCGCACGAACGATGCCGCGAATGTCCACGCCGGGATGGGTGTAGAAGCTCTTGTCTTCAGCCGCCAGAAAGGCGTCGATCACCCGCTTGGGCACCTCTTCGATCGGCACGAACACACGGTTCTCGATCGCGTACTCGGCCATCATGCGACCGTCGGTGGCATGGACCCGCGTCACCATCGGCGGCGCATACTCGGCCAACTCGTCCGTATCGGGCACATTGCCGCCATAGGTCGTATAGACGTACATCGCACCCGCGGCCGCCAGCAGCAGGGCAAGCAATCCCATGCCCAGCAACGACCGGAAGAGAATTAGCAAGCCTCTCATCTATACCCCATGCCGATTTCGGCCCACCGGCAAGCCCGCGCGATCACCTGATCGCTTCCCCCGCAAGGCTCATCTTTATCAGAATCCAAGTGGGCTTTCCTATGCAGTAACCTAACATCAGCTAGACTACCTTCATGGCGAGCTTAAGGCCAGCCGCCGTGCTGCAGTTCACTGGGCTGTGTCTCCGCTGCAACGAGGCTCCGCTCAGCTGCGGTTCACCGCCTCTTGCCAGAGGAAGTAGCTGTCGAGCGCTTTCACGATGGCCTTGGCGACCTTCTCGCGATGGCTCTTCTTGCGCAACAGGCGCTCTTCCTGCGGATTGGAGAGGTAGCCGACCTCCAGCAAGATCGAAGGGACGATGGGCGATTTCAAGACCCGGAAGCCGGCGAACCTGTGGGTGTTGCGCAGCAAGGTGACTTCCTTGCCCAATTCGCCGACCAGGCGGTTTGCATAGTTCTTGGAGAGGTTCATCGTCTCCCGGCGCATCAGGTCTCCCAGGATGTGGGCCACCTGGTCGACGCTGGCAGCACCCGCGACCGCGTCGGCGCCGTTCTCCTTGGCGGCCAGCGCGGCCGCATCGGCGTCCGAGTCGGCGCCGCGCTCCGACAGGGTGAAGACGCTGGCACCTCTGATCTTGCCCTTGGTGTGGATGTTGGCGTGGAGCGAGATGAAGAGGTCGGCCGAAGCCCGCTCTGCCT
This sequence comes from Rhodospirillales bacterium, assembly GCA_963669385.2. Taxonomy (GTDB): domain Bacteria; phylum Pseudomonadota; class Alphaproteobacteria; order Kiloniellales; family JACOMY01; genus JACOMY01. The sequence continues at coordinate 256,129 of CAXXGD010000052.1, read as the reverse complement.
TGGCGTAGCGCTCGTCCAGCGGCAGGAAGATGTCGCGGTCGCGGGTCAGCATCACCCGATAGCGGCCGCTGCGCATCAGCTTGTCGGCAAGCGTCTTGGCGAAAGCCAGCGTGATCGCCTTCTCGTAGGCGCCGGTGACGCTGGTGGCACCGGGATCGACACCGCCGTGACCGGCGTCGATGACGATGAGGGGCCGCGTGTCGCGCACCGGCACCGCGGTGCCGGTGGTGCTGTAGACCGCCTTCGGCAGAGGCTCCCTGGACGCCAGCGCCTGGCGGCTCTTGGCCGCCTGGAAGCTCTTCTTGTCGGTGGGCGCGATGTCGAAATAGAGTCGGTGGACCCCCTCTGCCGTTGGCGGCAAGAGGTCGGCGCGCATCAGTGCGACCGGGCCACTCAGATCGAATACCATCCGCGAGCGCCCCGGCGCGAAGAGTCCGGAGCGCACCGCCTTCACCATGGGTGCCACCATGTTGGTGGTCGCCGGCACCTTGAACTCCACCTCGGGCAGGTCGACCACCAGACGCGGCGGGTTCGGCAGGGTGAAGATGCGATAAGGCAGCGGATGGCTTAGATCGAGCACTAAGCGGGTGAATTCCACGTGCACGCCGCTGCGCGGCTCCTGCACCGTCGGCTTGGCCAGCACCGAAGCCGCCGTCAGGATCACCAAAAGACTCGTAAGCAGCACAGATCGCATCATCGGGCCAGGGCTTTCCCCACCTCTTGAGCCGGGCCAAGGCCCTTGAGCGCACGTCACCGACGCGCGACTCGAAGCCCGCCCACCTACCTACTGCTACATAAGTTTGCGAAAAGGCAAGCCGAAAGCATTCAGAATCCAGGATTTCTTGATAGTGCGTACATAGAGCAACAGAGGCCGCCACGCCGCTTCGACCGGAAAGACGCAGCCGCTAGTCGATTCTTGCGACCCTGCTATCAAGCTCTTGATCGAGATCGGCTTTGCGGAATAGATTTGCCGCAGGTTACCAACCGCTGCGACGCCACTTAGCAGAATGACCATTGCGGGGCTCGCGCGGGCAACCTTTTGGGGAAGGGCCGGCCGCAAGACGGGCGCCCTCTCCGGGCAAGCGGGACAGCTGAGCCCCCGAAGGCAATGGCCTCCACCGATCGGAGCATCGGTTTGGGCCGGCTCGGGGCACTTGGTTGTGCCGATCCGTTCTAGGCGAGACGAGAAAGACGAGGCGGGATCATGCAGACAGAGGAGATACGAGACTGCATGCCGCCACACTCCACTCGCCAATTCGCAATCCCCGCCGTCTCGCGCGCCGCCCTCATGTCGCTGCGCGATGGCGATCTGGAGTTCCTTTTTTATGAAGAAACTGATGCTTATCGACGCGAGCGATCCGGCCGAGACCCGGGTCGTCGTCACCAAGGATGACCGCGTAGAGGAGTTCGATCGGGAGATCCGAAGCCACGCCCAGATCAAGGGCAACATCTATCTAGCGAAGGTCACCAGGGTCGAGCCGTCCCTGCAGGCGGCCTTCGTCGATTACGGCGGGAACCGGCACGGCTTCCTGCCCTTCAGCGAAATCCACCCGGACTACTACCGCATCCCCGTCGCCGACCGCGAAGCCTTGCTGGCGGAGGAAGCGGCCATCAAAGCGGCCGCCGAAGAAGAGGACGAGGACGACGAGGACGAGGACGACCTCTCCCAGCGCCGAGTGGCCAAGAAGGCGCGCCGCTCAACCGCTGCCCGGCCGGACGCTACCGACGACGCAACAGATGACGCGATCGAGGCAAGCCCGCCCGCAACGGAGGAAGCCTCCGGCGACAGCGAGGACACCGAGGTGGAAGAGGCAGCCGACTCCGGCCAATCTCCAGAGACGGTGGCGATCGACCAGCCCGAAGAGGCGGACGAGAGCGCCTCTGCCGACGCCTCGGAGCCGGCGGAGGCCGAGCAGGTCAGCGAAGTAGGCGCCGACGCACCGGAGGAGTCGACAGCGGCGGCCGCCGCAGAGGAGGGCGCCCCCGAGTCGGAGCCTGTCGCGGGCCCTGAAGAGGTCCCTGAAAGCGAGAGCTCCGAAGACACACCGATACCGGACGGCAGCGGCAGCGAGCGCAGCCTGCCGATGGTCGCCAAGAGCGGCGACAAGATCACCGGCACGCCGGAGGAAGCGGCAGCGGCCGAAGCCGAGCAAGCCAAGTTGGAAGTAGAGGCGCCGGCCGAGGAAGAGCAGACTGCCGAACCCGCAGAGAGCGACGAGGCTGCTGTCGACGAGCCGGAACCGCAGACAGGTCCCAGCGAGGACGAAGTCGCGCAGTCTACAGAGCCGGCCGACGAGCCACCCTCCGCAGAGCCGCTGGCGAGCACAGAGGCACAGGCGAAGCCCACCTTGGACCTTGAGGCACCTGAGACCATCGACGAACCCCAGGCTTCGGCCGACCCCTCGCCAGAGCCGGATCCTTCGGAGGGCGAGCCGGAGGCGGAAGCCACCGCGGTCGAGCCGGAGCCCGCAACCGACGCAGAGAGCGCGGCCGAGAGTCCTGCAGAAGCCGAGGCGTCAGTCGACGAAATGGCCCCGACCGAAGCTGCCCCGACCGAAGCTGCGCCGACCGAAGCTGCGCCGACCGAAGCTGCGCCGACCGAAGCTGCGCCCGAAAGTACGGGAGAGGGCGAGGCAGCCGACGCGAGCCAGGCATCGGCCGGTGAGGAAGCAGCAGCCCCCCCTGCCAAGGAAGCAAGCAGCAGCCGCTCGTCTCGTCGCAGCCGCTCGCGCCGCAGCGGGCGCCGCTCAAGCCGCAGCCGCTCCAACGGCTCGGAGCCGCCGCAGGAGGTGCAGGCCGTAGAGGTCGATGACGAGCCCAGCGGCCGCGATGCGATCGAAGAGGTCGAGCAGGAAATCCAGGTCGACACCCTGGACGGCGACGACATCGAGGACGCGGCCCGGCGCCGGGCCAAGCTGCTGCGCCGCTACAAGATCCAAGAGGTGATCAAGCGCGGCCAGATCATGCTGGTGCAGGTCGCCAAGGAAGAGCGCGGCAACAAGGGCGCAGCGCTCACCACCTACCTCTCGCTGCCGGGCCGCTATTGCGTGCTCATGCCCAACACGGCGCGCGGCGGCGGCATCAGCCGCAAGATCGGCTCCTCCAGCGACCGCAAGCGCTTGAAGCAGGTCCTGGGCGAACTGTCGATTCCCGAAGGGATGGCGGTCATCGTGCGCACCGCGGGCAGCGAGCGCAGCAAGACCGAAATTCGCCGCGACTACGACTACCTCATCCGTTTGTGGGGCGAGATCCGCGAGAGCACGCTGCAGGCCCAGGCCCCGGCCCTCATCTACGAGGAAGGCAACATCGTCAAGCGGGCGATCCGCGACCTCTACACCAGCGACATGTCCGAGATCCTGGTCGATGGTGAAGAGGGCTACAAGGCGGCCAAGGCCTTCATGCGCAACCTCATGCCGAGCCACGCACGCAAGGTGCAGCTCTTCAAGGACGGCGGTCAGCCGCTGCTGCAGCAGCACCGCATCGAACATCAATTGGCCAGCATGTTCTTGCCCGAGGTGCAGCTGCGCTCGGGCGGCTATCTGGTGATCAACGTCACCGAGGCGCTGGTCGCCATCGACGTCAACTCGGGCAAGGCCACGCGCGAACGCCATATCGAGGAAACCGCGCTCAAGACCAATCTCGAGGCGGCCGAAGAGGTCGCCCGGCAGCTGCGGCTCAGAGACCTGGCCGGGCTGATCGTCATCGACTTCATCGATATGGAGGAGAATCGCCATAATCGAGACGTCGAGCGGCGCCTCAAGGACGCGATGAAGGCCGATCGCGCCCGCATTCAGCTGGGCCGCATCAGTCCATTCGGGCTGTTGGAGCTCTCGCGCCAGCGCTTGCGGCCGAGCCTGGTCGAGACCGCCATGATCACCTGCCAGCACTGCAGCGGCACCGGGCGCCTCTATTCAGCGGAGACCGCAGCCATGGCGCTTCTGCGGGCCGTCGCGGAAGAAGGCGGGCGCCGTCACGGCGGCGAGATGGTGGTGACCGTCCCCAGCAGCGTCGCGCTCTACCTCTTGAACCACAAGCGTGCGCAGATGGCGCGCGAAGAGGAGCGCTTCGGCTTCTCCCTCAGGATCGAGATCGACGACAGCCTGAGCGAGCTGCAGCATCGCATAGAACGCATCGGCGGCACCCGCCGTGCCCCGCCGCGCGCGGAGCGCAGCGAGACCTCCAAGAGCGAGCAAAAGCCGGCCAAGGTCCGCGAAGAACCCGAGGAGCAGGACGCCCCTGCGCAGCAGGCCGAAGCGGAAGAGGACGACGAGGACCAGGAAGACGATCGCGGTCAAAAGCGGCGCCGGAGGCGGGGCAAGCGCGGCGGCCGCCGGCGGTCGCGGCGACCGGAAGACGAATTGGCAGCCGCCGAGACGGAAGGTCAGGAAGGTGCCGAGGAAAGCCCGACCGAGAGCGACGAAGCGGCAGCACAGCAAGAGGCCGCATCAGATGCTCAGCCGGGGCAGGATGCACCCTCGGGGGCCGTAGACGACCAGGTTGCCGACCTCGATGCGACCGTCGCCGAAGCAACAGTCCCTGGGGAGGCCAGTCTTCCCAACGGGCAGGGCCGGGCCGACGAGCCGCTGGTCGATCAGGGGCCAGAGCCGGTCGAGGAAGAGCCGGCGGTTCAAGCGGAGCCGGTCATCTTGGAACCGGCCCCGGAGGTCGAGCTTCCTTTGGAGATCGAGGCGGAGCCTGAGGCGGTAGAGGACGCGGAGGAGCCGGAGGAGGACAAGGCCGAGCCGAGTTTCGATGTGGTCACGGCCCCCGACCCCTCGCAGCCCAAGCGGCGAGGTTGGTGGAATCGGCTGGTCCGCTGATCACCCCCGCTGCAGGTTGAAACTGACAAAGCGGAACGAGGCCTTCCGTCTGGCCAAGTGACTTGAGGACGGGCGTTGCGGCAGAGGCTGCAGCGCCCCTCTTGGCCGTCACTTCGCGCCGAGCAGCCGATCCAGCTGGACCCGGAAAGTCAACAGCAGAACGTGGGCATTGCGGTTCTCGCGCGCACGAACCCATTGATAGCCGCTCTCCAGTCGCGTCGCCGGCGTAATGCGGTAGCCGAACCCGCCCTGCAGACGATTCTGCTCGAAGCCCTCGCGCGGCCCCCCTTCCTGCGCGATGACATCGAAGAAGACCTCGTTGGAAGCGAACAGCAACCAGCGCTCTTCCGGCCCGACCCAATCCTGAACCCGAAGGCGATAGCGCTGCCGCAAGGTCACCCCTTGGGTGCCTTCGATGAAACGCTCTTCCGTGCGCAGCCGATGCTGAACGCTCAGCGCGAAGACGTCTTGCTCCAAGCCCAGCTGCTGCCAGACACGGTTTTCGTTCGCCACACCTTCCTGGACGCCCCGGAAGGCATCGTAGCCGAAGGTGATCTGGACCGGCTTGGCGATGTTGATTGCGAACTCTGGCCGGATCAGCACCACCCGGGTGCGCGAGATATCGTCATCGAACCGCCCTTGCAAGAAGAGGTTGGCCGAAAAGGTCTCGTCGAAGCGGTTCGCAAAAAAGAGGGTGGTCCAGTTCTGAACATCGTTCCTGGCCAAGGCTGACGAGACCAGCGCGGCCAATGCGACAAGTGCCGAAACCAGGATCCCAAAGATCGTGCGTGTCACCGTGCGCTCCCTCGAAAGGCGTCCCGTTCTGCCGCAATGGACGCATCAAGAGCGCCAGGGGTTACGCTCCTCGATCCGCGATGGTGTCACGCAGAGCCGCTTTGCGGCAATCAAAGACCGGATAGATAGCAAGTCGAAACAGCCAAAGGTCGGAGATCCCGGTCTTTGTGCATCGCCTGTTAGCGCTGAGAAGACAGCCCCGTGACGATCTGGGTTTCCGCCAGGCCTAGCGCCTCTCGCAAGGCATTGAGCCGCCGCTGCAAGGCGTCACCGGGCGGCACGCTGCCGTCCTCGGGCAAGGTGAGCCTGAGACTGCGGCCGACGACGCCAAGATCGGTGCGCGCCAGCACCGGGGCAGCACCGCCGCAGACCGAGTAGGCGAGCCGTAGGCCCAGGCCCAACAACCGGGCCTCGTGACGGGCGACAGCCGACAAGAGCCCACGCGCCTGGGAGGCGAACTCGTCCTCGAGGCTGCCGCCATAGCGCTGATAGGCCACCAGGGAGAGGAATGCCCGGCCAGGATGATCCAGCCCGACATAGGGGTGGTACAACAGGCGGTTCATCGCCTGACGGGCACGATAGTCGGGATGCTCGCGCCAGGCGATGTCGCCCAGATGGCAGGCGGCCTCCACCAAGCGCCGCTCCAGACCGCGTATCTCCAGATAGATCGGCGTCAGCCAGTCAAGCAGGGCCTTGCCCAGACGGGGAAAACGTCCCTCGCGCTTGGCAAGTTCTTCGGCGGTGACGATCAAGGGGTCCTTGGCGCGTTCGTGTTTCGATAGCCGCTGATAGAGCAGGCCTTCGCGCAAACCGCAGGACGAGAAGATCAGCGACATCGGCTGCACTCGCTCCAGAACGCCGGCCAGCGTCAGAGCCGCATAGGGCAAGGTCTCCACCCGGCGTCTCGACACCGTCGGCATCTTCGAGAGCGAGCGCCTGCCCTGCTGGGCGATCACCTGACAGAAATCCTGGGCCGGCAAGGCCGACGTGGTGTAGTTCTGGATGACGTGCAGCGGATAACCGTTCTGCTCCATATGCACGCGCGCCAGGTTTCGCCAAGCACCGCCAACGGCGTAAAAGCCCTTCCCCATCGAATCGGCGAGCCAGGGGACCGTTGCCAGCGCTTTGGCCACCAGCTTGGCCGCCTGTCGCCGGTCACCACCGCCGGCGTCCATCAAGCGCAGCGGGCCCAAGGCCAAGGTCGTGCGCCTGCCGAGCTTGCCTTGTGTCAATTCGATCAGTTCCAGGCTGCCGCCACCCAGATCCCCGGCCAGGCCATCCGCCGTTGGGATGCCGACGAGGACGCCATAGGCCGCCAAGGTGGCCTCTTGCGCACCATCGAGGACCGTCACGGGATAGCCCGAGGCCTGCTCCACCTGGGACACGAAGCCGGGACCGTTGCGGGCCTCGCGGACTGCGGCCGTAGCCAGCTGCACCAGGTCGGAAACCTCCATCGCCTGGGCCAGGCGGGCGAAGCGAAGCAGGTTCGGCAAGGCGAGCGCCACGCCCTCTTCATTGAGCTTGCCGTCTCGCGCCAGACCGCGGCCCAAACCGCAAATCACCCGCTCGTTGAAGACCGGAACCGGTACGCGGCCCAGCCGGTCGAAGACCACGAGCCGGATTGAGTTGGAGCCGATGTCGACGACTCCGATGCGGCCGCGAAAACGCTGAGGCGCCGCTTGCCGCTCTTGGGGCGCAGTGCGGGCGCCAGTGTCCTTCCCCCGCGCTGCAGGCATGCCGTCCGTCACACCAACCTTCCCCTCCTCAGATAACCCCTGATTGCTGCGCAGGCACTCTCATACCGGACCCGACGCCCTGGCTGAGGCCCGCAGTTTGGAACCGCCCCGAGGAATGGCGCTTGTTATGTCACAGATCGTCCAGGTCTATCCGCGCCGGATCGCCGCTCTTCTTCAAGGCGCTGCCGCGGCCTGAAAGGCTGGGGTTGGTCATGAAGAAGGTGTGGGCCGAAAAGGCGTCATCATCCGCGGGCAGGCGCTCGTAGCGACCGTCCTTGTCGAGGATCCAGCTCTGCGCCACGTCCTTCAGATTGGCCGTCATGACCTGGTCGAGGATCTGTTCATGCACGGTTTCGTTCTGGATCGGCACCAGGGTCTCGACGCGGCGGTTAAGGTTGCGCGGCATCCAGTCGGCCGACGAGATGAAGACCGTCGCCTCCGAGGACGGCAAGGGATGCCCGTTTCCGAAGCAGACGATGCGGCCATGCTCCAGGAAGCGGCCGACGATCGATTTGACCCTTATGTTCTCTGATAGGCCGGGCAAGCCTGGCCGCAGGCAGCAGACCCCTCGAATGATCAAGTCGATCTGCACACCGGCTTGGCTCGCCCGATAGAGCGCGTCGATGATCCCGGAATCGACCAAGGCGTTCATCTTCGCCCAGACCGCCGCCGGGCGGCCGGCACGGGCATGCTCCATCTCCCTTTCCAGATGCTCGATCAAGGTCCTGCGCAGAGAAATGGGAGAGGCGGCGACCTTCTCCAGGCGCTCCGGTCTGGCATAGCCGGTCATGTAGTTGAACAAGCGAGCCGCATCGCGGCAGAGCGCCGGATCGGTAGAGAAGTAAGAGAGGTCGGTATAGATCTTGGCTGTGATGGGGTGATAGTTCCCCGTGCCGAAGTGCACATAGGACCGCAGAAAGCCCGCTTCGCGACGCACCACCATGGTGATCTTCGCATGGGTCTTCAAATGAATGAAGCCGTAGGCGACCTGTACGCCGGCGCGTTCGAGATTTCTCGCCCAGCGAATGTTGCGTTCCTCGTCGAAGCGCGCCTTCAGCTCAACCAGGGCGGTGACCGACTTGCCTGCCTCCGCTGCTTCGGCAAGGGCGGCAACGATGGGTGAATCCTCCGAGGTGCGGTAGAGCGTTTGCTTGATCGCCACCACGGCCGGGTCTTGCGCTGCTTGCCGCACGAACTGCACCACTACGTCGAAGGATTCGTAGGGGTGATGCACAAGGATGTCCTTGGCGCGCACGGCCTCCAGGCAGTTTCCGCCAAAGTCGCGGATACGTTCGGGAAAGCGGGCGTTATAGGGCGGGAAAAGCAGCTCGGGACGGTCCTTGACGATCAGCTGCGTGGTTTCCGCCAGGCCCAGGATGTTCTCCAGCGAGAAGATGTCGTCCTTCTCGACCTGCAGCTCGTTGGTGACGAAGTCCTTGAGCTCGTCGGCCATGCCGACCGGAAAGGAGAGGCGGATCACTTGCCCGTGCCGGCGCCGCTTGAGCGCCGTCTCGAACACCCTGACCAGGTCTTCGGCCTCCTCCTCAATCTCGATGTCGCTGTCGCGGATGATCCGGAAGGCGCCGATCTCGCGCATGGAAAAGCCGGGGAAGACACGCGCGAGGTTGAGGCGGATCGCCTGCTCGAGCGCCACGAAACGTATGCCCTCGCTGGGCAAGCGGATAAAGCGCGCCAGCTGCGGCGGCACCAACAAGAGCCCATTCATGAAGCCGCCGTCGCTTTCCGGCCGCATCATCTGAACAACCATGCAAAAGCCCAAGTTCGGGATAAAGGGGAAGGGGTGGGTCGGGTCGATGGCGATCGGCGTCAGCACCGGAAAGAGTTCTTGGTCGAAATAGGTGGCGAGCCACTGCTGCTCGTCTTCGCTCAGCTCCTGGTCGTCGAGCATCAGGATGCCGTCCGCCCTCAGTTCATCCTTCAGCAACAGCCAGCATTCCTGCTGGCTGCGCTTTAAGCCCGACACCCGATCCTTCACGGCGACCAGCTGCTGGGCCGGGCTCATGCCCTCCTGGCTGGGCTGAGAAATGCCGGCACGGACCTGCGCTTTCAGACCCGCCACACGAACCATGTAGAACTCGTCCAGGTTGGAGGCGGAAATCGAGAGAAAGCGCAAGCGCTCCAGCAGCGGATGCATGGGATTGTAGGCTTCGTCCAGCACGCGTTCGTTGAATGCTAGCCAAGAGAGCTCGCGGTTTATGTAGCGTTCCGGCATATCCAAGGTGATGACGGCATCCTTGGGCGCTGGGCGTGCCGCACTTCCAGCCGGCTTGGACTCGAGCTTTACGTCGTCCATTTGTCACTTTCCCTTGGGAACGGGGGAGCGCTTCCGCCCTCGCCCGCTTCCTCTCCAGGCCACTAAGGCCTTATTCTAGGCTATGGTATCTGCGCTATAGTATGCGACAGGCTGAGCATCAAAGCCATGGTCGGGCTTGGGAGACGGGGATGTCCGAACGCCAAATTCTGTTGTTGCGACACGCCAAATCGTCTTGGCGCGACATCGCGCTGGCCGACCATGACCGCCCCTTGAACCGACGAGGGACACAGGCGGCTGGGCGTATGGGGGCTTACATGGTGGAGGCCGGCTTGCTGCCGGATCTCGTGCTCTGCTCGACGGCTGTGCGCACCAAGCAAACCTGGAAGCTGGCATCGAAGGCGATGGGGAAGCCGGCTGTGACCTTGCGCATGCGCCGTGCTCTTTATCATGCAACCCCGACGGACCTCATGACCGAGATCCGGCAATGCCCGGACGAGGTGGAAACGCTGATGCTTGTCGGACACAATCCCGGCTTGGAGCTGCTCACTCTGCGCCTGGCCGGGCCGGACTCGGACGTGACCGCCTTGGAGCAGCTGCAAAGGAAGTATCCCACTGCCGGCCTCGCCGTGCTGCACTGTACGAGCAACAGCTGGCCCTCCCTGGCGCTAGACCAGTGCCGCCTCGCCTCCTTCGTCACCCCGGCTGCATTGGAGACGGTCTAGTCGACAGAGAAAGGGCCTGCCGGTCAGCCCAGCCGCTTTCCGGGCGCCAGGTCGCGCCAGTCGAGCTTCAGATGGATGAGTGCCGGGCCATCGGCCGCAATAGCGCCCTTCAAGGCTGATTCGAAGTCACTATCCTGTTCGACCGTCAAGGCCAGGGCACCATAGCTGCGTGCCCAGGCGGCAAAGTCCGGGTTCGCTAGGTCGGTCGCCGATACGCGCCCCGGATAGGCGCGCTCCTGATGCATGCGGATGGTGCCGTACATGGCGTTGTCGCAGACCAGAACGACGAGCTTCAGACCCAATTGTGCCGCCACACCGAATTCGTTCGCGGTCATTTGAAAGCAGCCGTCGCCGGCAAGGCAGACCACCAGGCGGTCGCGATGACGGCAGGCGGCAGCAACCGCTGCCGGCAGGCCATAGCCCATCGACCCGGAGGTGGGCGCCAGCTGCGTGCCCCAGCGATAGCGAAAGAAACGATGTAGCCAGATGGCATAGTTGCCGGCGCCGTTGGTGACGATGGCATCGTCCGGCAAGAGGCGGCGTAACTCCGTCATCACATGCGCCATGGTGACGGCACCGACGCCTTCTGGCGGCCGTTCGCTCCACTCAAGATAGGCCGCATGCGCTGCAACAGCTGCTTCCGCGCTGCGGCTTGCGTCAGGGGTCAGGCTTGCCGCTGCCGCGAAGAAGCTTGCCGGCGTTGCGTTGACGGCGAGTTCGGGACGATAGATTCGGCCTAGCTCTTCCGGGCCGGGGTGGACATGAATCAGGCGCTGGCGCGGCTCCGGTATCTCCAACAGAGAGAAGCCTTGGCTTGGGTTCTCGGAAAAGCGAGCACCGACCAGCAGCAGCAGGTCCGCGTCCGCGATCCGCGCCTTGAGTGCCGGGTTGATGCCAAGTCCGACATCGCCCGCATAGTTCGGATGCTCGGCCGCTAACAGCTGCTGTCGTCGGAAAGAGACCCCCACCGGCAGGGACCACCGCTCTGCAAAGTGACGAGCAGCGGCCGTCGCGGCCTCGCTCCAGCGCGACCCGCCCAGGACCATGAAGGGCCGCTCGGCAGCCCGCAGCAGGTCACCCAGCTTGGCTATATCGTCCGGCGTCGGGGCAGGCTCGGCGACGGTGACACGCGCTCCGGAAGGGCGATGGCAGCCTTCTCGCAGCATATCCTCCGGCAAGGCCAGCACCACCGGTCCCGGCCGGCCGGACAGCGCCACATGCCAAGCATGCGACAGGATCTCAGGGATCCGCTCGACCCGGTCGATCTCTTCCACCCACTTGGCCATGCTGCCGAAGAAGGCGCGGTAGTCGACCTCTTGAAAGGCCTCGCGGCCCCGCATATCGCGGCCGATCTGGCCGACCAGCAAGACCATCGGCGTGGAATCCTGCCATGCCACATGGACGCCGCTGGCGGCGTTGCTGGCACCTGGCCCGCGGGTCACCAAGGCAACGCCGGGCCGGCCCGTTATCTTGCCGTCGGCCTCGGCCATCATCGCAGCACCGCCTTCGTGGCGCGCCGCCACGACCTCGACCCCGCTGTCGTAGAGGCCGTCGAGCACGGCCAGATAGCTCTCCCCGGGAACGCAGAAGACCCGATCGACGCCTTGTGCCTTCAGGCACTCGACGATCAGGTGGCCACCGCTCTTGATCTCGGTGATGCCGTCCTCGCTGATGGCCGCCTCGGGCATTGGGGCCCCTCCTCGCTGATCATGCCGATTTCGTACCGGACGCGCACAGTCTCAGCCGACAAATCGCTGTGAACAAGAATACATCTCGCTGGTCAGGATAAGCCGAACCGCATGGCGGAGGCGCCCGGTCTCACCCACCCAGTGGGGAGATCGGACCACTAGGTGAGGCCCTTGATCTCCTTCTTGGCGCGCGCCCAAACCCACTCCAGCTGACTCAAGTCGCGCTCGACCCTTTGCGCCTGCCAGCCCAGAATCAAGCCCAAGGTACGCACGTTGACAGCCTTTGGATAGCGCCGCTGCAGATCTTGCAATAGGCTGCGCGACACCGCCGCGTCATTCAGCGAGCCCAAGCAATCCTGCAGCTCCTTGGTCAGAGCCACGCACTGCTTTGCCTGCTCCCTCTTCAGGTAGGCCCGAAAGAACTCCAGTGCATAGCGCAGCTTTTTGCCCGAAATGCGGAGCTCGTGCAGCGATTCCTCGACAGTCTCGTCCCGCTGTTTGCCCTTCTTCAGCACGCTGGCCGCACGCGCAGCAAGGGCTTGCTTGGCAAAGCCGGCAGCGGGCCGATCGCTTGGTAGAAGATCCGTCTCGGCTCGGCCCTCGGCAGCACGCCAGGCGCCGTTGCGCAACCACAGCTCCATCTTCAGAAGCAAGGTGGCATAGCGATGGTCGCGCAAGACCGTCTCCGCTTCGCCCTGCGCCGTCTCCCGGCACTGCTCGGCGGCTGCCGCCAATCGCGCAATCCCACCCTCATCCGGCAGGCGTGCCGCCAGGACATCCAAGGTCTCCAGGCGGAAGACATCCCAGTCGCGCGCCGGGCCAAGCGCATTCTGCAGCCACTTCAGCCCGTCGCGCAGCTGCACGCCGACGCCGTCTGCGATCAGCGGCTGAAACAGCGAAACTGCAGCGCGCAGGCGGCGCACGCCTACCCGAAACTGATGCACCGTCTCCGGATCGCGGCAGCCGGACAGAATCGAGGCCTCGTTGGCTCGGATCTGCTTCAGACAATCCTTCGCGATGATGGTGAAGGCCTCCCCGGCGCTCGCGTCGGCCGGTAGCTCCGACCGCTCGGCGAAGACCGCTGGCAGCACTTGGCCGGTCGCCAGCGCATAGCCGCGGGCCGCCTTGGAGCGCGGCTCGAGGCGAAAGGTGGTCTTCTCGCCGATCGCCAAGGCCAACTGAATGAGATACTCGGGCTCACCCGACAGTAACTCCAGCTCGAGCTCCGATATCGGCTCTTGCCGGGCGCCGGCGACCAAGGTGCCCTCGTCGAAGGCAACCTCCACCTCGCATTGCATCAAGCGGACTGGCAGGACATAGCGGACGACCTTGGTGGTGAAGAGCGGCTCTAGCCTGCTTTGCAGGGCCTGAAGATCGAGGCTCCCTGAAAGCGCCTCGTCGTCGATCACGCCGAGGTCCGGCCTGTCGCTCTCGACGTCGCTCTCGAATTCGCGCACGCGCCGAACGGCACCGTTCTGGTCGGCGGCCAGCGGGACCTTCAAGGTCTGGATCAGGCGCCGGCCCTGCTTGCGGATGCGCAGGGCCATGCCCTGCCCCTTCAGCTCGCGCTCCGGAGAATCGAAATAGGTGCTCTCCAGCTCCTGCCGCCGGGCGCGCCGGCCCGAGGCCAAGGTCCGCAGCAGCGGGTTCTGCCGCAAGCGAGCCAGATCCTTAGGAGCCACCACCAGCTTCAGCTCGATCTCTTCGCCCATGCTTTCCCCGGACTACGGTCTTACAAGAAACGCGCGCAGCAAACTGCTGACGCTGCGCCCTGCGCCAGCGTCATAGACCTGAAACTATCGGCATCACGGAGTGATGCAAGTCGCCCCTGTTACAGGTCAAGACAAACTTTAGTTTCGCCAGCGGAACGTAAGCATTGATCTAGGACAAGCGATCGACCATCGGCTTGGCAAAAGACGCGGGCGACGTGCAATGCGTCATAGCGTTCCGGGAAAGGCGCCACCATCGATCACGACATTCTGTCCGGTGATGTAGCCTGCCCTGGCCGAGCACAAAAACGCGCAGGCATGGCCGAACTCTTCCGGATCGCCAAAGCGGCCGGCCGGATTGGCGGCGGCACGATCGCGTGCAATTTCCTCTACGCTCTTGCCCTGCTGGTCGGCCAAGGAGGTCAGCGTGCCCTTCAGGCGGTCGGTGTCGAAGGGACCCGGCAGCAGGCCGTTGATGGTGACGTTGTAGCGCACCGTCTCCCGCGCGATCCCGGCGCAGAAGCCGGTCAAACCGGCACGTGCGCCGTTGGACAGCCCGAGGATGTCGATCGGCGCCTTCACCGCCGACGAGGTGATGTTGACGATGCGCCCAAAGCCTCGCTCGATCATGCCGTCGACGGTCGCCTTGATCAGCTCGATGGCGGTCAGCATGTTGGCGTCGATCGCCTTGATCCAGTCCTCGCGGGACCAGTCTCGGAAGTTTCCGGGCGGCGGCCCGCCGGCGTTGTTGACCAGAATGTCGGGGTCTGGGCAGGCGGCCAGCAGTGCCGCTCTGCCGGCCGGCGTGGTGACATCACAGGCAATCGCCTCGACCGTGCCGCCGGCCGCACGAATGGCCGCGGCCGTCTCGTTCAGCGGGCCTTCGGAACGGGCCGAGATGGTGACCGCCACTCCCTCTTTGGCAAGCTCCATGGCGCAGCCCCGACCCAGGCCCTTGCTGGAGGCGCAAACGATGGCCTTCCGGCCAGCAATACCGAGATCCATGCTTTCATTCCCCTTTCGATCGAGAGTGGTCGCTTGTCCTGTCCAGCGATGCAAGCGCGCGCGTGGCCAAGGGCAAGGTTACCTTGCCGCGCCCTCCTTCGGCCATGGCATCGCTGTCCAGCTTGTCCGCCAGCCTTTGCAGGGCCTCCAGCGAGCGCTCGACGCGCGCGATCAGGTAGTGGAGGACACGCGGCGTGGTCTCCAACTGCCGATCCGCAAAGAGCTTCACCATGACAGCGTGCAACAGGGCCTCGTCCGGCATCTCGATGGAAACAGTGGGTGCACCAAGCAGTCTGGAGCGCAAATCCTTCAAGTCAATGGGCCAGAGCGCCGGCGCCTGCCGCGCGGTAAGCAGTAGCCAGCCCCGTCGCTCGCTCACCGCCCCGAACAGCGCGTAGAGGCCCTTGTCCAGGTCGGGGCGAAGGGTCAGCAGACGGTCCGCATCCTCGAGCAGCACGGCCTTGTCGTCGCCCAGCGCTTCGCGAACGGCCTCGATCTCCAGGTCCTGAGGCTCCAGCAGGCGCGCGCCCGAGCGCTCCTGCCAGATGCTGGCCAAATGGCTCTTGCCCGAACCGGGAGGCCCCAGCAGCAGCAGGCTGGGCGCCGGCCAGTCCGGCCAAGCCTCGATGAAGGAGAGCGCCGCGCGGTTGGCCTCGCCGGGCATGAAGTCTTCGCTGCCGAGGCGCTTGAGGGGCGGCAATCGCAGGGGATACTGATCGGCGGCCAAGGGACCTAGGGCTCCGGCAGGCGGTCTGGCGGCGCCGATGTTTCGTCGCCGAGGTAGTAGCGGGTCTCGCGGTAGCGGCCGATCGCGTGACGCACCGCAACACCGATGATCGCCGCGACGGGAACGGCGACAATAACGCCGAGAAAGCCGGCGATCGCGCCGCCAGCCAGCACGGCGAAGAGCACCCAGACGTCATGCAGGCCGATGCCCCGCCCGACCAAGCGCGGACTGAGGAAGTTGCCCTCCACCGCCTGACCCAAGAGGAACAGCCCGATCGGCACCAAGGCCTGCCAGGTATCGGCGAACTGGATCAGCGAGAGCGTCACCGTCAGGACGAATCCCGTGAGCGAACCGATATAGGGGATAAAGGTCAGAATGCCGGAGACCAGCCCCACCGCTGCGCCATATTGCAGTCCGCTGGCGGTCAGGACGATGGCGTAGTAGGTCGCCATGATCACGCAGACCAGGGCTTGGCCGCGCACGAAGCCTGCCAAGGCCCGGTCCATGTCCTTGGCGACCGCGCGCAGGGCCGGCCGTTCCGGCAGCGGCAGCAGCGAATCGATGCTGGCGACGATATGGTCCCAGCGCAGCAGACAGAAGAAGGCCACCAGCGGCGTGATCAGCATCAAGGAAACGATGTTGACGATCGCCACGCCGCTTTGGATCAGGTTCAAGATCAAGCTGACCACGGTGTTCAGCGCCTGCTCCGTGAAAGAGCCCAACAGCTCTTTCATCTTTTTCTTCGCATCGACCTCCAGGTGCTCGCCGATCTCGTCGAGGAAGCCCAAGGCCTGATCGCGGCCTGCAGCCAGCAGGCCGGGCAGGTTGTTCAAGAGGTCGATCAGCTGGGCGACCAGCACCGGGCCGATCATCCCCAGGATCACGAAAATCACCAGGACGAAGACGAAGGACACGCAAAGCGCGGCCGTCGTGCGGCTGAGCCCCCGCGCCTGCAGGCGATCGACCGGCGGGTCGAGAAAATAGGCCAGCGCCAGGCCTGCGATGAAGGGAAAGGCCACCTCGCGCACCAGGATCAAAAAGAAGAGTGCGGCGAGCCCCAAGAGCACCCAGAAAGGCCACTGACGGCGTGCGCTGCGCCCGCTGGGCGGCAGGCGCTCCGTCGTGCCTTCCGGCGCCGGCAGGCTGCTACTCAGCGCTCGTCCCTCCGCTATCGTCCGAAGGCAGCGGCCTGGCCTCCACGCCTCCCACGCCGCCGCCCAGCTGCAAATCCCACCCGGCGGGGGCCTGCAAGAGAGACAGCCCGCGCTGGCCGAGAGCTCGCTGCAGCTGCTCGATGCTGCCGCGGTGCGTCAGGTCCAACAGCACTTCGCCGCGGCGCAGCGACAAGACCCGCAATCCCGATACCAAGGGCTCCTGCTCCAAGTTTCGGCGGATCAAGAGCCAATCCTGCAACGCCGACGCCAGAGCGCGCACGCGGATGTTGCTGGCAGCACTGTACTGGACGGCGTTGGCTTCCTTCCAGGCCACCTCCAGGCGCTGGACCGAGGTGATCACGCCACGCTCGAAGAAAGCCTCGGGCGTCTCGTCCTTCTCTTGCGTGACGCCGAGTGTGATCGGCGCGCCCAAGCTCTCGCCGAAGGTCGTCAGGGTCAGGGCCAAACTGGCGTCGCCGGCGCCAGGGCTGCCTGTCACCACGGCCTGGACAACGAAAGCACCGACCGATTCGTAGCTCGAGGCCAGATCGGCCAGCCCGCGCGTATCACCGGCAAGCGCACCTGCCGCATCCACGGCCACCACGTCCTGCAAGTCACCCAGAGGCACGCGCACCGGCACCAAGGAATCGTCCAGTCCTCGATAGCGCTCCCAGGCAGCAAGCCAGGGATTGGGCTCATTCCAAAGGGTGGCGTCGCTGCCCGATCCGTAGACCGGCACTACCACGAAGGGGCGGCTTTGCACCTCGGTATAGCGCAAGCCCAGCTCGCCCAGAAGGCGGCGCGTGGCGGCAGGATCGAAACGAAACACGAAGCGCCCATCGAAGGTGGTCGCCGTCGTCACCTCGTCCAGCACCTGGACCGACGAGACCACGGACTGGATCTGGCTGGCTTTCAGCTGCGGCACGCCGGCTAGGTCTTCCGGCACGACCAGCCTGGTGGCCAAGAGCTGAAAGGCCTTCTCCATAGCGGTCTTCTCGGCAAGCTCCTTGGCCTCGACGGAAGAGTTGGCCGCCACCGCGACGATGACGCCGGGCACGGTGAAGAGATCCGCCATAGCCGGCCGCCAAGGCAGCACCGCTAGGGCTGCGCAGATGAGCCAGCAGCGCAAGGCCGCAGACAGAGCGCGCCCTCCTGGACCGAGACGCAATAACCAATCCTCCCAATCGCCGCTTTCCGGACCTTCCCCGGCCAAGCTGGTTTCCGTCAACCGCTATCCTACCCAGAACTTGGGCCATAATAGGCCAAAAGCCCCATGACGCCGATGGCGATCAAATAGATTGCAACCGCAAAATTGAGAAGCCGCGGCGCTATCAGGATAAGAATCCCGGCCACCAAGGCGATCACGGACATCAAGAGGGAATGATCGAACGGCATGCTTGTCTCCTACGGCTGGACGCTGCACCGGCAGGCTGGCAGAACTGCCGTCAGTCAGGAAAGAGCCGAGTGACGAGTCGATGACCGACGGCCAAGAGATCACAGCGATAGGCAGAGCGCCATGAGCCAAGCCGACAATGAGGCGAAAGCGGGCCTCACCTACAAGGACGCCGGTGTCGATATCGAAGCCGGCGATGCGCTGGTGTCCGCCATAACGCCCTTAGCGGCCGGCACCTCGCGGCCGGGGGTGATTGGCGGCCTTGGGGGTTTCGGCGCGCTTTTCGATCTCAAGCAAGCCGGCTTCCGCGATCCGATCCTGGTCTCCGGCACCGATGGGGTCGGCACCAAGCTGAAGATCGCCATCGAGACCGGTCAGCATAGCGAGGTCGGCATCGACCTGGTGGCCATGTGCGTCAACGACCTCTTGGTACAGGGCGCAACCCCGCTGTTCTTTCTCGACTATTTCGCCAGCGCAGCACTGCGCACCGACGTCGCCCAATCTGTCATCGCCGGCATTGCCGAGGGCTGCCGCCGCGCCGGTGCGGCCCTGGTCGGCGGCGAGACGGCCGAGTTGCCGGGCCTCTATGCCGCCGGAGACTATGACCTGGCAGGCTTCGCGGTCGGCGCCGTAGAGCGCGACCGTCTGCTGCCGCGCGACGACATCAAGGCCGGCGACCGGCTGATTGCCTTGCCCTCCAGCGGCCTTCATTCCAATGGTTTTTCGCTGGTGCGCAAGCTGGTCGAAGCGCAAGGCCTCTCCTACGATCAACCTGTGCCCTTCGAGAGCGATCGCGAGACCCTAGGCGCCGCCCTGCTGACCCCCACCAAGATTTACGTGACGACGGTGCGGCCGCTAATGGCAGCGGGACGAATCAAGGCCATGGCACACATCACCGGCGGCGGACTGCCCGGCAACCTGCCGCGCGTGCTGCCCAAGACCTTGGTGGCGGAGATCGACACGCCACCGGCTTGGCCTTTGCCGCCGGTTATCGGCTGGATGCGGCAAAGCGGCCTCATCCCGGATGACGAGATGCTGAGCGCCTTCAACTTGGGCATCGGCATGGTGCTGGTGGTCGGCGCCGCCAAGGAGGAAGCCGCCCTGGGCGCTCTGGCGGGCAGCGGCGCCGTGCCGATCGGCCGGCTCGTGCCGCGCCGCCCGGAAGACGGACCGCTGCGCCTCGATCGATCGGAGCTGCAATGGCCCGCGTAAGCACTGCCGTCTTGGTGTCGGGCCGCGGCAGCAACCTGAAGGCTCTCCTCGAAGCGGCCAAGGATCCCAGCTATCCGGCCGAAATCACGGTGGTGATCAGCAACGAGCCCTATGCGCCGGCAATCGACATGGCCGCCGCCGCAGGCGCCGAGGTCGCACTGGTACCGCATCGCGAACAGCCGAGCCGCCTACACTTCGAGACCATGCTGCAGACGCAGATTCTGGAAGGCGGCTGCGAGCTGGTCTGCCTGGCCGGTTTCATGCGCATCCTCTCGGCCAATTTTGTGGCAGCCTGGAGCGGGCGCCTGTTGAACATCCACCCTTCCCTGCTGCCCTCCTTTCCCGGCCTTGATACCCATCGTCGCGCGCTTGAAGCCGGCGTGCGCCTGTCCGGCTGCAGCGTCCACTTCGTCAATGATGAGCTGGATGGTGGCCCGATCATCGGACAGGCCGCCGTTCCGGTCGCCCCCAACGATACAGAGGAGAGCCTGGCTGCCCGTGTTCTGACGGCCGAGCATCGGCTCTATCCGCGCTGCCTCGCCTTGGTGGCCTCGGGCGCCGTCAGGCTGGAGAACGGCAAGGTCGCGTGGGACACGCCAGCCGCCGAAGGCTTCCTGATGAATCCCGCCGATTGAATCGAGGCGCTTGTGGCTTGCCGCCCGCTGGCCTAGGTATGAGGAACACGGGTCCCAGGCGACAGGATGGGGGAAGGTCAATGATGAAAGAGGCCGAGTATCACGAACACGTCAAGACCTACCGCGGCTTCGTACAAGCCGCAGCCTGGTGCATTTCAGGCGTCGTCGTGGTGCTGCTGCTGATGCTGATCTTCCTGGTCTGATTTTCCCGTCTATCGCCCGCCGGGCCTGTTGGGGCCGACGGGCGACAGGCATCCCGCCTAGCCGACGATCTCGGTCTCAGCGAAGAAGTAAGAGATCTCGGTGGCCGCCGTCTCGGGCGCATCGGAGCCGTGCACCGAGTTGGCCTCGATCGATTCGGCGAAGTCGGCGCGGATGGTGCCGGGGTCGGCATTGGCCGGATTGGTCGCGCCCATGACTTCGCGATTCTTTGCGATCGCGTCCTCGCGTTCCAGAACCTGCACCACGACCGGGCCAGAGGTCATGAAGCTGCAGAGATCGTTGAAGAAGGGGCGCTCTTTGTGGACCGCGTAGAAGCCCTCGGCCTGGGTGCGGGTCAGCCACAGGCGCTTCTGCGCGATGACCCTGAGGCCGGCGCCCTCCAGACGGGCCAGAACCTGGCCGGTGATGTTGCGCCGGGTCGCGTCCGGCTTGATGATCGAGAGCGTACGCTCGACGGCCATGATCGTGGCCTCCTTGCTGCATTGAAAACGGTGTTGATTCGGCATTGGGAAGCATCGGCCGAAAGGCCGTGGCATGCCTCCTGCGCTGCGGCAGGCGGCGGTATATAGACGCGGGGGCCTGCCGGGAGCAAGAGGCCAGCGCCGGGCATGGCGTTTTGAAGGCCGGCCATGCTATCCAGCAGCCATGCTGCGCCTTGACAAGATTACCCTACGCATCGCCGGACGACCGCTCTTGAGCGAGGCCTCGGCGACGCTCTCGCGCGGCCAGCGTGTCGGCTTGGTCGGCCCCAACGGCGCCGGCAAGACCAGCCTCTTGCGGCTGATCCAGGGTCAGCTGCAGCCGGATGCCGGCAGCCTGCAGCTGACCGGCGGCTGGCGTATCGGACACTTGGCGCAAGAACCGCCGGGCGGCGAGAGAGCCCTGATCGACATCGTGCTGTCGGCCGACGAAGAGCGCAGCCGCCTGCTGGCCGAGGCGGACAACTGCGAGGATCCGGACCGCCTGGCCGAGATCCACGAGCGCTTGCGCAACATCGGCGCGGATTCGGCGCCGGCGCGCGCGGCCCGGATCTTGGCGGGGCTCGGCTTTTCGACCGCCGACCAAAGGCGCCCCGCGGCCGTGTTTTCCGGCGGCTGGCGCATGCGGGTGGCCTTGGCCAGCCTGCTGTTCCGGCAGCCGGAGCTCTTGCTGCTGGACGAGCCCAGCAACCATTTGGACCTGGAGGCCACGCTCTGGCTCGAGGGTTTCCTTGCACGCTACCCCGGCACCATGTTGCTGGTGAGCCATGATCGCCGCCTGCTGAACGCCGTGGTCAATCGCATCCTGCACCTGGAGAACCGCCAGCTGACGGCTTATGATGGCGACTACGAGACCTTTCAGCGCAGCCGGCGCGAACGCCAGGCGCAGCTGGCCGCAACCGCGGTCAAGCAAGAGGCGCAGCGCCGCCATATGCAGGCCTTCGTCGACCGCTTCCGCTACAAAGCCTCCAAGGCGCGTCAGGCGCAGTCGCGGCTGAAGGCACTGGCCAGGCTGGAGCCGGTGGTGTCGCTCGAGCGCGCGCACGAGGCCCGTTTCACCTTTCCCGATCCGCAGCTCCTGGCACCGCCCTTGCTGGCCGCCGATCAGGTGAGCATCGGCTATGGCGAGGACCGGCCGGTTCTGCACGACATCACCTTTCGCCTGGACCCCGACGACCGCATCGGCCTCTTGGGCGCTAACGGCAACGGCAAGACGACCTTGATCCGCCTCTTGGCCCAGCAGCTACAGCCGATGGCGGGCAAGGTCACGCGCCCGCCACGGCTAAAGGTCGGCTACTACGCCCAAGACCAAGCCGACCAACTGGACCCGGAGGCGACACCGCTCTTGCTGATGCGTCGCGAGGACCCCACGGGCTTGCCGCAGAAGCACCGCTCTCACCTCGCCCGCTTTGGTCTGGATGCAGAGCGTGTCGACACCTCGGTGCGCCATCTCTCCGGCGGCGAAAAGGCGCGCCTGGTCTTCGCCCTGGTGACCCGCGAGGCGCCGCAGCTGCTGCTGCTGGACGAGCCGACCAATCATCTGGACATGGAGGCTCGCGAGGGCTTGGTGCAAGCGCTGATCGACTATCCCGGCGCCGTTGTCCTGGTCAGCCACGACCCTCATCTCATGAGCTTGGTCGCCGACCGCCTTTGGCTTGTGGACAAGGGATCGGTCGTCACCTTCGAGGGCGACCTCGAGGACTACCGGCGCCGCGTCCTGGAGGAGCGCCAGGGAGCCAAGGAAGGCAGGGCGCCCGCCAAGCCCCGCGCACCGGCCCGCGAAGAGAATGCGGCCCGCCGCAACGACCTGGCGGCCCTTCGCCGTGCCGTGACCCAAGCGGAAGCGCGGCTGGAGACCTTGACCACGGCCAGGGCGATCCTGGAACAGCGCCTGGCCGATCCGCAAAGCTATCGCCAGCCGCCTGACGAGGTCCGGGCGCTCAAGACCAAGCACGCCGAGATCCTGGCCGCCATAGAGCGGACCGAAGAGAGCTGGCTCTCGGCACAGAGTGCCCTGGAGGAGGCCTAGGAGCGCCAATGCTCGAGCAGGCCAGGCAGCGGATCGGGCAAAAATTCGGGTTCTTGCTGCTCGCCCTGCTCATGGCCGCTGCTTGGCCACCTAGCGCCAAGAGCCAGACGGAGACGTTCGATCAGCCAGACGAGTGGCTGGGCGTCACCGCAGGCGGCCTGCGCTTCGACCTCAACGATACCGTCTTTCTGGAAAGTCAAAGGCTCTCTCTGTCGCTGGACCAGGTACGGGTGCGCTATCGCCTGGTCAACAGCGGCGCCGATCCAAGCCTCCTGATCGTCGGCTTCCCCTTCCCGAGCCTGCCGGAGCCCGCGCCGCCGGCGCCCTCGCTCGCATCTGCTTTCAACGATGCCAGTCTGACGGCAAACGGCGTCGTGCAGCCGATTCACAGCGTCGGTGCACGGATTTTCAACGGCGGGCAAGACGTCACCTCCTATCTCGAAGCGGCCGGCCTGGAGCTGGAGCAGCTTACCGACGGTGCCTTGGCCAGGCTCTCGCGTTCAGAGCACAGACGCCTGGAGCGCGCGCTCACCGATCGTGGCCAGCCGCGGCCCAGCCGCTACGATTGGTCCTTGGCGATCGAACCGCGCTGGCGGGTCAGTCTCGCACCGCGCGCAGCGACCGATCTGGAGCTCACCTACACCCCCTACCCCGGCTTGAGCGTCGACCGTTTCACCAGCCAGGACCGCCTGACCGACCTGGCGCACCTGGAGGCCTATTGCGCCGACGAGCAGCCGGAGCTGCTCGCCTGGATGCAGGAAGCCATCGCCAAGCGGCTGGAAGACGGCGAGGAGCCGCTCTTTGCCGAGATCAAGCGGCACGAGCTCAGCTATCGCTGGGAAGAGCTGAAGGAGGGCAAGCAGAACCGCAGCCTGCGCATCGAGGCCCGCAACGGCGGCCCGGTCCCGGAAGACGCGCGCATCGCCTTTTGCTTCCCGGGCGGTGTGGCGGCCTTGCCGGACGGCACCCACCTGGCCGGCGGCACCGGTCAGCCGGAGGAAGAGCGGCTGGACGTCATCTTCATCGAGTAGCCGCCGGGATCAGGCCTTCTGCGTCCAGCGCCCGCCTTCGTCCTCAGCCCAATAGGTAAGCGTAAGCCCGGCCTGGCGAAGCCGCTGCCAATAATCACGCGCCGCCTTCAAGCGCTCTTCGTCACCCCCGTCGAACAGCACGGCAACCAGATCGAAGCTCTCCAAGTCCAGCCGTTCGGCACCGTCGGCCAAGAACAGCACTTGCGCGCCGTTGGGGTTTTCCGTCTCTGAGGTAAGCCAGATCGGTTGCCGCTCGGCGTGGCCGTCCTGTTGGGTTCCATGCGGCAGGAAGCTGCGATCCCTGTAGGTCCAAAGGTAGCTGGCCAAGGCCTCGACCCGCTCCTCCGAGCCGGCCTGGACCACCACCCGCTGGCCGCGCTCCAGGCAGCGCTCCAGCATGACCGCCAGCGCCTGCTCAAGGGGCCGGCGGCCAAGCTGGTAGAAGCGCAGATCGCTCATCGTGCGGGATCGAGAGCCCCCCGGGGCTCAGCCCTCGTGGTTGGCTGCGACGAAGCTATCCAGTAGGCGGACGCCGAAACCGCTGGCGCCCTTGCCGGCCAGCGGCTTGGACTTGTCCAGCCAGGTCACGCCGGCGATGTCCAGATGCGCCCAAGGCCGGCCCTCGTCGACGAAGCGCTGCAGGAACTGCGCCGCGGTGATGGAGCCGCCATAGCGGTTGCCGATGTTCTTCATGTCGGCGGCATCGCTATCGAGCTGGCGATCGTAAGCCTCGCCCAAGGGCATGCGCCAGATCGGCTCGGCCACGGCCTTGCCGGCATCGGTCAGCTGCTGGGACAGCGCGTCGTCGTTGCTGAAGAGCCCCGCGTGCTCCTTGCCCAGCGCCACCATGATCGCCCCGGTCAAGGTGGCAAGATCGATCACCAGCTTCGGCTTGAAGGTCTCTTGCGCGTACCAAAGCACGTCGGCCAGCACCAGACGGCCCTCGGCGTCGGTGTTCAGGACCTCGATGGTCTGGCCGGACGCCGAGGTGACGATGTCGCCCGGACGTTGGGCATTGCCGTCCGGCATGTTCTCGACCAGGCCGCAGAGGCCCACGACGTTGGCCTTGGCCTTGCGCCGTGCCAGCGCCTCGATCAAGCCCACCACGACGCCGGCGCCGCCCATGTCCCACTTCATGTCTTCCATGCCTTGGGACGGCTTGATCGAGATGCCGCCGGTATCGAAGGTGACGCCCTTACCGCAGACCGCCAGCGGGGCCGCATCGCCGGCGCCGCCGCGCCACTCCAGCATCAGAAGTTGCGGCTCGCGCACCGAGCCTTGGGCGACGCCGATCAGCGAGCCCATGCCCAGCTTTTTCATCTCTTTGAGCCCCAGCACCGAGACCTTGACGCCAAGCTTCGACAGCGCCTTGGCTTCCTCGACGAAGCTCTTGGGATAAATGACGTTTGCCGGCTCGGAGACCAGGTCGCGGGTGCGATAGACGCCCATCGCGACAGCCTCCAGCGCGCGGAAAGCCTTCTTGGCCGCGGCCTTCTTCTTGATGTTCAAGGTCAACTTCTTCAGCCGCGGCTTGTCCTCCTCCTTCTCCTTGGTCTTGTACTTGTCGAAGCGGTAGGCGCGGAGCAGCGCGCCTGCGGCGACGTGCGCCGCACGCTCGGCCTCCTCAGGTGCGCCTTCGATCGGGGCAAAAAGCACCGTGGCTTCGCTCTCGCCCTGGTCCATCAGGTGCGCGACGGCCGCTCCGCCCAGCTCTGCCAAGTCCTGGGTGCTCAGGTCTTCCGGCTCGCCGATCCCGACCAGCAAGACGCGGCTGTTCGCGACGCCGTGCGGTGCCAGCACGTCCAGCAGCTTGGCCTTCTTGCCGGTAAAATCGGCGGCAGCCATCGCACGCGACAGGGCGCCGCCGCAGGTCTCGTCCAAGGTAGCGGCGGCAGCCGAGAGGCGCGCGTCCGACAGGACCGGGACGACAAGGGCACCGCGCTTGGAAGGTGCGGCTTCGGAAAAGGTTATCTTCAGCATTTTGTGATCCAGTTGAGGTTTTTGCGGAACAGACGACCAAAATCGACAGCTATCACGGATGACAGCCACGGGCCAAGGGCTGCTTGGGCTGGACGCCACGGTTGTCTTTCACCTATAGCGAAGGAGGCGATGTCTGCAAAGTCTCGCCTTTGTGACTGAAATCACGTCACTTCCGCAGCCTATGGCGATCCAGGTCGGCGGGAGGGCGTTTGCGTGGAGACCGGTCTGTTCGTCATGCGGCAGTTGACGCGCTACATACTGGTTCAACTCTCCGTCATGGCCGGCCTGGTCACGGTCGCGCTCACCCTGGCGATCTGGCTGGCGCAGTCGCTCCGCTTCCTCGACTTCATGGTCAATCGTGGCCTGCCGGCCACTCAGTTCCTGCAGTTCATTCTTCTGCTGATGCCGAGCTTTCTCGGCATCGTGATGCCGATCGCCACCGTCGTCTCCATCTTCTTCGTCTATCACCGCCTCAACCAGGAGAGCGAACTGGTGGTCATGCGCGCCAGCGGCATGAGTCCGCTGGGCCTTGCGCGGCCGGCCTTCGTCCTGACCGGCGGCGTCACCGTGCTGGCCTATCTGATCTCCTTCTACTTCCTGCCGCTGTCGTTCAGGAACTTCAAAGATCTGCAGTCCGACATCAGCCGCACCTACGCCACCGTGCTGATCCAGGAGGGGATCTTCAACACGGTCGGCGGCAACGTCACCGTCTATGTGCGTGCGCGCGACGCCGACGGCTCTCTGCGGGGCATCATCGTGCAAGACGACCGCGAGGAAGGGCGGCCGGTCACCTTGATCGCCGAACGCGGCGCCTTGGTCCGCAGCGACGACCAGTCCCGCGTGCTGCTGGTCAACGGCAGCCGGCAAGAGCTGAACCGCCAGACCGGCGAGGTGACCAACCTGGGTTTTGAGCGCTATACCGTCGACTTGACGCCTTTCAGCGGGCCTGCCGACGACCGCTGGCGGCTGCCGCAGGAGCGGTTCCTCGACGAGCTGATTTGGCCCGAGCAGATCGAGGGGATCGACGAGAAGCGCTACCGAGAGCTCACCTCCGAGTTCCACCAGCGCCTGGTCGAGCCGCTCTACACCATCGCCTTTGCCATGATCGGCTTGGTGGCCATGCTGTGCGGAGAGTTCAATCGGCGCGGAAAGCCGTTGCGCATAGCCGCGGCGGCGGCCATGGTCGGTGCCCTACAGGGTATGAACTTCATCGGCCAGGACGTGATGATCCAAGATCCCGATCTGGCGCCGCTGATCTATCTGATACCAACGATTCCGATCGTGGTGGCAGGGCTGCTGTTGCGCCGCGGCTGGCGTCCGCCGCGTCCGGCTGCCAGACCGGCGAAGGCGGTCGCATGAGCCGCTTGGCCTCGACCATCGCCATTGCGGATCGCCGCGTCTCCTTCGGCCTTAGCCGCTATCTGGCGCGCCAGTTTCTTGCCTGGTTCATGCTGGTCTTCGGCGTGCTCCTGGTCATCATCACCGTCGGCAATGCCGCCGACCTGATGGACCGCTTCGGCAATCGCGCGGAGATGAGCGTCACCCTCGTGGTGGAGATGGCCTTGCTGCGGGTGCCTAAGATCGTCATCGACATCCTGGGCTTCGCCATGCTGGCCGCGGCGATCGCGACCTTCTGGCGGCTGACCCGTACACACGAGTTGGCGGTAGCGCGCGCAGCCGGGGTCTCCGTCTGGCAGATCCTCTTGCCGCCGGTCGCGGTCTCCGTCCTGATCGGCATCCTCACCTTTGCGGTGATCTCGCCACTCTCCGCGGCGCTCTACAAGCGTCATGCCTATCTGGAGCGGGAGTATCTGAAGCAAAGTTCTTCCATCATTTCCGTCGGCTCCAGCGGTCTTTGGCTACGACAGATGGAACAAAATGGCGTCTACGTGCTGCACGCGGACAACGTGTCTGGGCGCAGCGCCTTTCTGCATGACGTCCAAGTGCTGCGCTATGCCCCCGAAGGCGACATCTTCATCGGCCGGCTCGACGCCAAGACGGCACGGCTGATGAACGGCTTTTGGATTCTGCGTGACGTCGTGGTGACGGAGCCCGGCAAGCCGCCGTCCCATGAGACGAAAGTCGAGCTGCCGACGGAGATGACGCTGTCCAGCCTGACGGAGAGCTTTGCGCCTTGGGAGACCATTTCCTTCTGGGAGATGCCGAGCTATGCCCGCTCGCTGGCGGACGCCGGTTTTCCCAACGAACGGATCGAACTGCAATACATGCGCCTGCTGGCCTTGCCGCTCCTCTATGCCTCGATGGTGGTTCTGGCCGCTGCCTTCACCCTCAGGCCGCCTCGGCGCGGCGGCACCGCGATCGTGCTGGCGGCGGCCACGGTGACGGGCTTCTTGCTTTACCTCTTCTCCAGCTTCCTTCTGGCGCTGGGGCTCGGTGGCAAGCTGCCGATGTTCCTGGCCACTTGGACGCCGGCCACCCTCTGCCTGCTGGTGGGGTGTCGGAGTCTTGCTCTATCGCGAAGACGGCTAGGTTGGCGATGCTGCGCCAAGCGACCCGCAAGGCACGATTCTGGCTGGCCTCCGCTGCCGTCGCGGCACTGCTTTGTGGGCCCGCAGCAGCGCAGCAGCTTCCCAACAGCCCGATAGACGAAGACCTGCCGGCGCTGATAACCGCCGACGAGATGACCTATGACGAGAGCCTCGGCATCGTCACCGCCAGCGGATCGGTCGAGGTAAGTCATGGCAAGCGTGTCCTGATTGCCGACACCGTCAACTACAACGTCCGCACCGACGTGGTTACCGCCAGCGGGCATGTGGCCTTGATGGAGCCGACCGGCGAGGTGCTCTTCGCCGACTATGCCGAAGTGACCGGCGACCTGCGCGAAGCCTTCATTCGCGAAGTCGGCGTATTGATGATCGACAACAGCCGGCTGGCGGCAGTCAGCGCGATCCGCACGGAAGGCAACCGCACGGAGCTCAGAAAGGCGGTCTACAGCCCCTGCGAACTCTGCGAGAGCGATCCTACCAAGGCGCCCCTGTGGCAGCTGAAAGCACGCACCGTGGTCCACGACCAGGAAGCCCAGGAGGTCACCTATCGCGACGCGACCTTCGAGGTTTTCGGACTGCCGATCTTCTACACGCCCTACTTCTCGCATCCCGACCCGACAGTGAAACGCAAGACCGGATTCCTGAACCCGATCATAGGCAGCACCGGCGACCTTGGCATCACCGGTGAAGTGCCCTTCTTCATCGTGATCGATGACACCTCGGATTACACCATCGCGCCGATCTTCTCTCAGAAGGAACTGCCGGTCTATCAAGGCGAATACCGCAAGATCCTGCCGGAGGGCTATTTTCAGTTCGAACACAGCTTTACGGTCTCAGACCGCGAAAATTCGGACGGCACAGTCGATCACGATGCCTTCCGCGGGCATGTGAAGGCGCGCCTCGACCATGACATCAACGATACCTATCGCGGCGGCGTGCAGATCAATGCCGCCACCGACGATACCTACCTGCGCTTCTACGACATCAGCACCCAGGCGACGCTCTTCTCCGAGGCCTACGTCGAGGGCTTCAAAGGGCGCGACTATGTCACCGCGCGCATGTTCGGCTTCCAGGGCCTCAGCGTCGAGGACAACACCGAAGAGATCCCGATCGCTTTGCCCCTTCTGGAATTCAGCCATGTCAGTGAACCGCTGGTCGAAGGAAGCGTGTTCCGGCTGGACGGCAGCCTGGTCGACCTGGTCCGCATCGAGGGTCGCGACACGCGGCGCATCTCGCTGGTCGGCGAATGGACGCTGCCCTTTACCTCGCCGATCGGCGATCTGTACACCTTCACCGCCAGCCTGCAAGGCCAGGGCTACTGGACCAGCGACTTCGACCCGGCAGCTCCCAGCGACGTGAGCCCGGATGACGGCGCCACCCTGGTGGCCGGCCGAATCCACCCGCAGGCGGCCCTGATGTGGAGCTATCCCTGGGTCGCCGAACTCGGCACCTGGGAAACGGTGTTCGAGCCCATCGCCCAAGGCGTCTTGGCGACGAACGACAACCAGATCGACCGCATCCCGAACGAGGACTCCCAGGATCTGGAATTCGACGACACAAACCTCTTTGCGATGAACCGCTTTCCGGGCGTCGATCGCGTTCAGCCCGGCCCGCGCGTCGACTATGGCGCGCAGTGGTCCCTCTACTCGCCCAAGGGCGGCGGCGTGCGCTTCCTGGTGGGGCAGAGCTATCGCCCCTTCGACGACGGCGGCGTCTATCCGATCGGATCGGGCCTCGAGGACAACATCTCCAATGTCGTCGGCGGCCTGCGCGCCAGCCCGGGCCCTTGGCTGGATGCGACCTGGCGCTTTAGCATCGACCCGGACGACGGCCAGTTCGACCGCAATGAAGTCAACTTCTCGGCCGGCATCCCCGAATTGCGGCTGAACGTCGAGTACCTGGAATCCGATCCGCTGCTGGACGAAGAGGACGGCGAGATCTTGGAGGGCCGCCAGCAGATCATGGTCGGCCTCTCGTCCCAGGTCGACGAGAACTGGTACACCTTCACCTCGCACCTGCAGGACTTGCAGGACAATCAGGCGCTGCGCACGCGCGCAGGCGTGCGCTATGAGGACGAGTGCGTGGTCGTGGAGGCCGTCTACGAGCGCAGTCGCTTCGACGATCGGGCGGTCAACCCCGACAACTCCTTCTTCATCAAGGTCAGCCTGCGCTCACTCGGCGATCTCGGTTGAGCGAAGCGCTCAGGAGAAGCGGCCCGAGCGCGGGAAACCCGTCGGCGGAAGGCGACCGGCCTGCCCGCGTTTGCCCTGCCAGTCGATCAGGCGCTGCTCGCGGCGCGTTCGGTCGCGGCCCAAGGACCAGGTGAGACCGTCTTCCAGACGGAAGGTCTTGACGTCGGCCAGGCCGCCGTCCTTGTAGCGCTGCAGGATAACACCGCGTCCGCGCGTCATCTCCGGCAGCTCGGCCAAGGGGAAGAGCAGGAGCTTGCGGTTCTCGCCGATGACCGCAACCCAATCGTCCTCGGGCTCTATCGGCCAGACGATGGCGGTTTCGTCGCCGCCACTGACATTCATCACCTGCTTGCCGTTCTTGGTCTGCGCGACCAGGCCGGCTTCGGCCACCTGGAAACCATGGCCGGCCGAGGAGGCGAGCAGCAGCCGGCCTTCCGGCTCATGCACCAAGAGATCGACGATGTCGGCATCGTTGGGCAGATCCATCATCAACCGCAGCGGCTCGCCGAAGCCGCGCCCGCCCGGCAGTCGGTCGGCGCCCAGGCTATAGACCCGGCCGTTGGTGGCCACCAGAAGCAGGCGATCGGTGGTCATGGCATGCAGCGTAAAGCGTCCGCGGTCGCCTTCCTTGTAGCGAGCCTCGGAGATCTGCAGATCGTCCAGATGCCCCTTGGCGGCACGGATCCAGCCCTTGGCGGAACAGAGCACGGTCACCGGTTCGCGCTCCATCACCGCCTCCAGCGGCACGATGACGGGCTCGGGCGGGGCCGCAACCTCGGTACGGCGCCGGCCCAGCACCGTCTCCGATCCGAACTTCTTGGCGATCTCCGCCAATTCCTTGCCGATCGCCGTCCACTGCCGATTGGGACGGTCCAGGAGTTGCTGCAGATCCTTCTGCTCGATCAAGAGCTGCTTCTGCTCCTTGCGGATCTCGATCTCCTCCAGCTTGCGCAGAGCGCGCAGGCGCATGTTGAGGATCGCCTCGGCCTGGGTGTCGCTCAGCGTCCAGCGGCGCATCATCTCGGCCTTGGGATCGTCGTCCTCGCGGATGATGCGAATCACCTCGTCGAGGTTCAGATAGGCGACGAGATAGGCCGCCAAGACCTCCAGCCGGGCAGCGATCTTCCCCAGGCGATAGCGCGTCCGGCGCTGCAGCACGACTTGGCGATGATCCAGGAAGGCCTGCATCGCCTCCGCCAGGTTCATCACTTTTGGCGTGTTGTCGACGGTCAGCACATTGAGGTTCAGCGAAACCCTGGTCTCGAGGTCCGTGTTGCGGAAGAGCTGCTCCAACAGCACCTGGGGCTCGACGTTACGGCTCTTGGGTACCAGCACCAGGCGAATGGCCTCGTCCGACTCGTCGCGAAGATCCTCCAGCAAAGGCAGCTTTTTCTGCTCCATCAGTTCGGCGATGCGCTCGACCAGCTTGGCCTTGGGGACCTGATAGGGCATCTCCGTCACCACGGCTTGCCAGAGGCCGCCCTTCAGGCGCTCGACTTCCCAGCGCGCGCGCAGGCGGAAGGAGCCCCGGCCGGTCTCGTAGGCCAAGCGGATGTTCGCCGGCTCCTCGACCAGCACGCCGCCGGTGGGGAAGTCCGGCCCGGGCACGAACTCCAAGAGCTCGGCGACCGTGGCCTTGGGCTTCTTGATGAGGTGGCGCAGGGCGGCGCAGAGCTCGGCAACGTTGTGCGGCGGGATCGAGGTCGCCATGCCGACGGCAATGCCTTGCGCGCCATTGGCCAGCAGGTTGGGAAAGGCGCCTGGCAGGACCACCGGCTCTTCCGCTTCGCCGTCGTAGGTCGGCCGGAAATCGACGGCGTCCTCGCCGATTCCCTCCAGCAGCAAAGCCGCCACCTCGGTGAGCCGCGCTTCGGTGTACCGCATGGCCGCAGCGTTGTCGCCGTCGACATTGCCGAAGTTGCCTTGCCCGTCGATCAAGGGATAGCGGAGCGCAAAGTCTTGAGCCAAGCGCACCAGCGCGTCATAGATCGCCTGGTCGCTGTGCGGGTGGAACTTGCCGATGACATCGCCTACCACGCGGGCCGACTTCTTGAAGGCCGAGTTGGGGTCGAGGCGCAGTTGCTGCATGGCGAAAACCAGCCGCCGATGCACCGGCTTCAAGCCGTCGCGCACATCGGGTAGCGAGCGCGCCATGATGGTCGAGAGCGCATAGCTCAAATAGCGCTCGGAAATGGCGTCGATCGCGCGGACCGGCCTGATCTCGCCGGCGCCTGCCGCCTCAGCATTACGTCCCATGCCAGTTACCCTCGATCCTACTTGCCAGCATCGCCTGCGCTTAGCACGGCCGCGCCGCGTCTGGGAACGTCATCGACCGAGGCCGGGTCACCTTGCGTCGAAGAAGGTGGCACCTTACGGTCCCCCCTGGTCAGGCTTCCCTCTCCGGTTCGGTTCCTCAAGCCTATGGACTCCAAGTGGTTCATCGCACTCTAGAAGCTGGTATCGCGGATGACGTCATGAGCGAGGCCGGCGCAGCGCCAAAGGCCCTTCGCGTCGACGATCTGCTCGAGCGGCTGGCACGGGCATGGCCTTGGCTGATCATCGTCTATTTTGCCGGACAAGCGCTCTTGCGGGTCAGCCTTTTCCCGATCTTGGCGCAAGACGAGGCGCAGCAGGTGCTCTTCGCACAGGATCTGCGGCTCGGCTACGACGAACAGCCGGCGCTCTACACCTGGATCGTCTACCTCCTGTTTCAGCTCTTCGGTATCAGCGTCGTCGCTTTGGCGGCCTTGAAGGCGCTGCTGCTGACCGCCTTTCATCTCTTCACCTACGCAACGATGCGCCGCTTGGCCAGTCCCTTTGCCGCCATGCTTGCGTCCGCCAGTCTCTTCCTGATCCCGCAAATCGGCTGGGGGATGCAGCGCGACCTGACCCACACGGTGTTGATGATGACCGCGCTCTCGGCCTTCGTCTTCTTCCTGGTGCGCCTACCCGAAAGGCGGGGCTGGCTGGACTACGTCGGGCTGTGCCTGGCCTTTGCCGTGGGACTCTTGGCCAAGCCCAACGTCCTGCTCGGCGCCGGGATCGCCCTCGTGGTGATGCTGTCGCTCGGCGAGATGAGGCGCCGGGTGAACCTCGGCGCCCTGGCGGCCGCCCTGGTGGCCGCCTTGGCCCTGGCTGCGCCGAGTTATCTTTGGATCCTCGACCATGTGACCTCCACACCTGAGGCGATGGTGCCGCTCGGCCTCAACCGAGCGCCCCTCGGCTCGCTGCAGGCGATCTCCTATGGCCTGTTCATCATGGCGAAGGCCTTGGTCCTGAACCTCTGCATCCTCTTCTTCGCGTGGTGGGCCTTGACCACGGATTTCACCGTTCAGGACGGCAGGCAGCCCTTCGCGCGCGTGTTCCTGATGACTGCCATTGTCGGCGTGGCGGTCTCCTGCGTACTCGTACTGGCGAGCGGTATGACTCAGATCCGTGTCCGCTATCTTCTGCCGGTGCTTTACTTCCTGGCGCTGTGGGCGCCGCTTGCCTACGCCGAGGGCTTGACGCAGAAGTGGCAACGCTGGTTGCTGCCCATGCTCGGCCTTGTGGCCGTCCTGACCATCACCGTTAGCCTCGCGCTCGCCTTTCGCTTCGCACCGGACTTCGGGATGAAGCGGCGGACGCAGGCGCCCTTTGGCGGCTTCGTCAGTGCATTGGAGGAGGCTGGCTGCCGGCCCGATGCCATTATCGCCCCGCGCGAGTTCATCGCCGGCAATCTACGGTTCCTCTACCCGGAGATCCCTGCCAGCGCCTTCAACTTCATTGCCGATTTGCAGGACCCGCCGCGCCGGCCCTTGATGGTCCGCTGGGCGTGGGTGGAGGCGGAGCCGCTAGAGGCTCTGGTAGAAAGAATGGGGCTCGCCATTCCGTCGGGCGCGGCGAGCACGATCACTGAGCCGATGATGTTCACCCAGCCCCCGTTTCAGCCGACCATGACCATCGCCTACTACTGTGAGCCGCTGGCCGGCGCACAGGCTGCGATGCGGCCCAACGAACGTCAGAACCGCCCGACCCCGTAAGGCGTCAGATCGATGTCGGACGGCCGATCGGCCAGGAGATCGGCAACCAGCTCTCCCGTGCGCGGCCCCAAAGTCAGGCCCAGATGGCCGTGACCGAAGGCGAAAACGGCATTGCGCAGCTTTGGGCTGCGGTCGATCACCGGAAGCGAGTCGGGCATCGAGGGGCGGAAACCCATCCAGCGCGTCGCGCCCTCCCACTCGAGATCGGCGAAAAAGCGCCTGGCGTTGGTCAGCAGGATCTCCGAACGTTTCCAGTTCGGCGGCAATGCCAAGCCACCTAGCTCATCTGTGCCCGCAAGCCGCAAGCCGCTCTCCAACGGTGTCGCAACGAAGCCGCAGTCCAACGAGCAGATCGGAAGGCGCAGGTCCACGCCGGGCTGCGGCAAGGTCATGTGATAGCCGCGCTCGGTGTCCAGCGGCACCTTGGCCCCCAATTGGCGTGCCAGGTCCTTGGACCAAGCGCCCGCCGCCAGTACCAGGGAGTCGCAGTCGATCGTTCCCTGGTCGCTGTGCACTGCCGACACGCGGCCGTCGCGGAACCCGAAGCCTCTGACGTCGACCTGTCGATAAACCACGCCCAGGCGCTGCGCCGCCTCGGCCAGCATTTGCACATAGCGATAGCTTTGCACCACATGGGCGGCCCCCGGATAGTACACCCCGGCGGTGAAGGTCGTGCTGAGGCTGGGCTCGTACTGCCGGACTTCGGCGCCGGTGAGCAGGCTGAACTCTACCCCGCGGCGGCGCTGGATCTCGAGCTTGGCCTGATGGCTCTGCCAGACGCGCGGGCTCTCCGCGACCGACAACCATCCCTTCTCCTCGATCATGTCGCGGCCACCGACCCAATCGACCAAGTCGTGATGTGCTTGCAAAGAGCGCGCCGTAATCGCGGCCAAGGCCTTGGAGATTGCCTCCACGCGCTGCGGCCGACCGGCCGCCAGAAGGCGCAAGAGCCAGGGCGTCAGGCGCGGCAGATAGCGCCAGCGGATCGACAGGGGGCCAAGCGGATCGCTCAGCAGCCTCGGCAGCTCTTTCAGCAAACCCGGTACGGCGACAGGTACCACGTAGTCGGACGTGATCACCGAGGCATTGCCGAAGGAGGCGCCCTCCCCCGGACCGGACCTGTCCAGCAGGGTCACCCGCCAGCCGTCGCGGCGCAGCAGCAGCGCGCTGGAGACACCGACGATGCCGGCGCCGATGACGACGACATGGCCAGGGCCCTCGGCCGCCGCCGCGCTCGCAGGGGGCATGGCTAAAGACGCCTCACTCTTGCGGCTCCCGGTCCGGCAGGCTGCCGGCGAAACGGTCTGACAGCCGCTGGCGGGCCGGCGGCAAGGGCCGGTTTTGGGGATGGCAAATGCTGCGTTCGAGAAAGTGCGCGGTCAAGCGCAATCCCTGTGCGATTTCCTCAGGGCCGCCTCCTGCCCGGCCAACCAGAAATCCCGGCAAAGGCAGCAGGCGATCGCGATAGGCATCACCTGCTGCCAAAGAGACGGCGCGGCCGCTGCGCGGGCTGACATAGGCCAGCTGGTCGTTGCGCCCGCCGGCAGCACAGCTCTCCAGGTCCAAGCCGAAGCCCAGCAAGCGCAGCAACTGCACCTCCCAAGCGACATAG
Organism: Rhodospirillales bacterium; assembly: GCA_963669385.2. Taxonomy (GTDB): domain Bacteria; phylum Pseudomonadota; class Alphaproteobacteria; order Kiloniellales; family JACOMY01; genus JACOMY01. The sequence goes on along the minus strand of CAXXGD010000052.1, from coordinate 220,184 downwards.
GCTTCGCCCCAATGCGGCCCGCTCAGGGCATCGAGCAAGGCTTTCAGGCCCTCCAGGGCGCCCGGCAGCGGCGCCCGTTCGGGCAGCGACAGCTCGGCCATCGCCAAGGCCGAACTCAATGCCGCCAAGGGCCCGGGCGCATCCAGAAGAAGACCTAGGGGGGTCCCCAGCGCCTCGCAGCTGTAGCTGCCCAAATGCTCGCTGAGGCGGCCCCGCCAAACCGCACGCACGCTATTGCCGGGCTGAACCAGGCCGCTCTTGCGCCGCCCTTGGCCGCCACGCAGGAGGCCGGCGTGGCGGCCATGGTCGGCGGTCAGGAGCTGCAGGATGACGGCATCTTCGCCGTGCGGCCTGGCGGAGAGGACCACGCCTTCGTCAGTCCACTCCATGGCCGCCCCTCATTTCCTCGGCAGGTCCAGCCCCAAGAGACGCAGACGGCGCGGATCCTCGCTCCAACGCGGGTCGACCTTGACGGTGAGAAAAAGGTGCACCTTGCGCTCCAGCAGCTCTTCCAATTCCTTCTGCGCCTGCAGGCGCACGGCCCGGATGGTGCGGCCACGCTCGCCGATGGCAATGCCGCGATGACCGGGCCGCGCCACGGCGACGATCTGATCGATCTTGACGCTGCCGTCGTCGAAATCCTCCCAGGCCTCGGTCTCGACCGTGAGGCCGTAGGGGATCTCCTCATGCAGGTTCAAGAAGAGCTTCTCGCGGGTGATCTCGGCGGCCAGCATGCGCGCCGGGAGGTCGCTCACCTCGTCGGGCGGAAAGAGCCAGGGACCTTGCGGCATGGCGGCGACCAGGGCCGCGGAGAGATCGTCCACCCCGTCGCCGGTCTCGGCCGAGATCATGAAGACACGAGAGACGGCAGCACTCTGGGTGAAGGTCTCGGCCAAGGGAATGAGCTGTGGCTTGTCCACCAGATCAATCTTGTTGAGGGCCAGGAAGGCCTGCCGGCCCATGCGCTCCAAGGTCGTCAGGATCTCTTGCGTGTCCTGGTCAAGCCGGCGGCGGCGCGCGTCGTAGAGAGCCACGATCAGGTCGGCATCCTGGAGCGCCGCCCAGGCCGCCTGCACCATGGCACGATCCAGCACGCGCTTGGGCTGGAAGATGCCAGGTGTGTCGACCAGCACCAGCTGGGTCTCGTCGTCGATCGCCACACCGCGCACGCGAAAGCGCGTCGTCTGGGCCTTGGGCGTGACGATACTGACCTTGGCGCCGGCCAGCCGATTGACCAGGGTGGACTTGCCGGCATTGGGCGCGCCCAGAAATGCCACCAGGCCGCAGCGCTGCCGGCCGTCGCTCACCCCTCGCTCCGTTCCAGCCGTGCCAGCAGGGTGTCGGCCGCCTGGCGCTCGGCGATGCGCTTGGAGCGGCCTTGGCCGACCTCGGGTGCGCTGCCGGCGACCAGCACTTCGATGGTGAAGTCGGGCGCATGGGCCGGGCCTTCGCGGCGAACTTCGCGATAGCTCGGCAAGGGCAGGCCGCGGGCTTGCGCCCACTCCTGCAGCGCCGTCTTGGGATCGCGCGGCGGCCGCCGGTCTTCCTCGATCCGCCCCGACCATAAGCGGCGAACCAGAGCCTCGGCCGTAGTGTAGCCACCATCGAGAAACAAGGCTCCGATCACCGCCTCGCAAGCGTCGGCTAGAGTGGCGCCGTTCTCCCGTCCGCCACTGGCCTCCTCCGATGGCGCCATGACGATCAGCGGCTGCAAGCCCAGCCCCATGGCCACCTCGGACAGGCTTTCGCGCTGGACCAGGACGGCAAAGCGCTTGGCCAAGGATCCTTCGGGCTCGTCGGGAAAGCGCTCCAGCAACATGGCGGCGACCACCAGCCCGAGGACGCGGTCGCCCAGGAACTCCAGCCGCTCGTAGCTGACCCGGCGGCCGGACGGCGACGCGCTGGCGTGCGTCAGAGCCTCCTGCAGAAGCTCCGGCCGGGCGAAGCAATGGCCCAGCTGGCGCTGCAGCTCGGCCAAACCCGGCAGGGCCTTAGTCAATCGACATGCCGATGCGTCCCCAACGGATCACATCACCCCAGTCGCTCGGGTCGAAAATGCTGGAGTGCTCGTCGAAGGAGATGAAGATTATCTCCGCGCGCCCGACGAAGTTCTCAAGCGGGACAAAGCCGACCCCGGCCCGGCTGTCGGAGGAATTGTCGCGGTTGTCGCCCATCATGAAGTAGTGACCGGGAGGCACGTTGAAGACGCGGGTGCTGTCCAGCCGGCGATTGTCGCCGCACTCCCATATCAAGTGCGTGGTGCCGCCAGGCAGGGTCTCGCGATAGACGCTCGGACGGCTGTTGGAATAGCCGCAGGCCCCCAGCGGGCCCTCGCCCACCTCTTCGCGCGGCACCGCCTCGCCGTTGAGGTAGAGCCGACCGCCGCGCATTTGCACCTCGTCGCCGGGCAAGCCGATGACCCGCTTGATGAAGTCCGTCTCGTTGTCGGCCGGGGTCTTGAAGACGGCGACGTCACCGCGCTCGGGGTCGCCGCTGAAGACGCGGCCGGGAAAGGGCGGGAAGCTCCAGGGGAAGGAATGCTGGCTGTAGCCATAGCTCATCTTGGAAACAAAGAGGTAGTCGCCGACCAGCAGGGTCGGCTTCATCGAGCTGGAGGGAATGTTGAAGGGCTCGAAGAAGAATGTCCGGATGCCGAGCGCCACCAATACGGCGATGATAATGGTGCGGTAGGTATCGCCGCGATCACGCCAAACGAGGCTCCAGATGCTTCTCACCCTGGGCGTACTCCGCTCTGTCATGCTGGCGGCCCCCCCACGGGCTGCTCGCTGCCCGGCGCCACGGCGTGGCGCGGTACCGCTGAAATGATCACGATGGCCTGGGCCAGGGGATAGTCGTCCGTCAGCGAGACGTCAATGCGCGCCTCCATGCCGTCCGGCAAAAGCCAGTCGAGGCGACGCTTGGCGCCGTCGCGCAGTTCCATAGTGGGCCTGCCGCCCGGCAAGTTGGCCACGGCGATGGAGCGCCAGTGCACGCCGTGACGCTGCAGACCGGTGCCGAGCGCCTTGGCGCAGGCCTCCTTGGCGGCGAAGCGCTTGGCGTAGGTTTGGGTTCTGGTCGGACGACTCTCCGCCTTGGCCCGCTCGGCCTCGGTGAAGCAGCGCTTGGTAAAGCGCTCGCCGAAGCGGTCCAGACTCTTCTGGATGCGCCGAATGTCGATGAGGTCGCTGCCGATCCCAATGATCATGTAAATGCTTCTCGCTGATAGGCCCGGCCGGTCAGCCGCGGGCGCGTTCGACCGAAGAGATGGTGGGCGCGGCGCGCAAGGCCGCGGTGATGTCGGTCAGGTGCTTGAGGTCGTTGACCTCGACGTCGACCAAGAGCTCGAAGAAGTCCATCGAGCGGTTGGTGATCTTCAGGTTGGCGATGTTGCCGTGCGCCTTGCCGATGATGGTGGTGAGGTTGCCGAGGCTGCCCGGCTCGTTGGCGATCACCGCCTTGATCCGGCCGTGAAAGCTCTGCTCTTCGCCCGGCACGTCCCAAGAGAGATCGATCCAGCGCTCGGGCTCCTTCTCGAAGGTCTGCAGGGTCTCGCAGTCGATGGTATGCACGGTGACGCCGCGGCCGGTGGTCACGATGCCGACGATGCGGTCGCCCGGCAGCGGATGACAGCAGTGGGCGAAGTGCACGGCCATCCCGGCGATCAGCCCGTTGATGGGCAGGGCATCCTTGCTGCCGTTGGTGCTGCGGCGCTTGGCCGGCGCCGGCACCGTCTTGTCTCTGACCGGCGTGCGGGCGGTCGGATAGACCGAGACCAGCACCTCGCGCGCGCTGACGTTGCCAAGGCCGACGGCCACCACCAAGTCGGTGACGCTGTCCTGCTTCAGCTTCTTGATGACGCCGTCCAGCGCCTTCTCGGTTAGCTCGTAGCCCTCTTGCCGGAACTGGCGGGCCAGCATCTGGCGGCCAAGCTCGGCGTGCTGATCGCGCTCCTTCAGGCGGACGAAGCGGCGTATCCGTGCCTTGGCCTTGCCGGTGACGACATAATTCTCCCAGTCCGGCGAGGGCGTCTGCGCCTTGGAGGTAGAGATCTCCACCTGATCGCCGTTCTTGAGATTGGAGCGCAAGGGCACCATGCGGCCGTTGACCTTGGCGCCGACACAGGTGTCGCCGACCTCGGAGTGGACGGCGTAGGCAAAGTCGATGGGGCAGGCGCCGCGGGGCAGCGCGATGATGTCGCCCTTGGGGGTGAAGCAGAAGACCTGATCCTGGAACATCTCCAGCTTGGTGTGCTCCAGGAACTCCTCCGGGTTGGAGTGCTCCATGATGTCCAGCAGCTCGCGCACCCAGCGGTACTGCTTGCCGTCCAGGCCGATGCCTTGCTTGTAGCTCCAGTGCGCCGCCACGCCGAACTCGGCCACGTCCTTCATCTCGTGGGTGCGGATCTGCACCTCGATGCGCTGGCCGCGCGGCCCCATCAGGCCGCTGTGCAGGGCGCGATAGCCGTTAGGCTTCGGCATCGAGATGTAGTCCTTGAAGCGCCCCGGAACCACACGATAGCGGCTGTGCAGCACACCCAGCGCGTGATAGCAGGCCTCGATGGTCTCGACCTCGACGCGGAAGGCCATGATGTCGGAGAGCTGCTCGAACTGCACGTTCTTGCGCTGCATCTTGTTCCAGATCGAATAGGGGCTCTTGACCCGGCCGGAGACCTGGGCAGAGACGCCCTCCTCCTTGAAGGTCTTCGCCAGGTCTTCGATCACGCCCTTGGTCAGGTCCTCGCCGTGCCCGCGAAGGAACTCCAGCCGGGCGACGATGGAGCTGCGGGCGTCGGGCTGCAGCTCGGCGAAAGCCAGGTCCTGCAATTCGTCCTTGAAATGCTGCATGCCGATACGCTCGGCGAGCGGGGCGTAGATCTCCACGGTCTCCCGGGCGATGCGCTGGCGCTTGTCGAGAGACTTGATGAAATGCAAGGTGCGCATGTTGTGCAGGCGGTCGGCCAGCTTCACCAGCAGAACGCGGATGTCCTGCGACATGGCCAGCAGAAGCTTGCGGAAGTTCTCCGCATGCTTGCTCTGCTCCGAGTGGATTTCCAGCTGCCCCAGCTTGGTGACGCCGTCGACCAGCCGGGCCACGTTGCCGCCGAAGAGGGATTCGACGTCTTCGATCGTCGCATCGGTGTCCTCGACGACATCGTGCAGCAAGCCGGTGATGATCGATTCACCGTCGATGCGCAGATCCGAGAGGATGCCGGCCACCTCGACGGGATGAGAGAAGTAGGGGTCGCCCGAGGCCCGCTTCTGCGAGCCGTGCATCTTCATCGCATAGACATAGGCGCGGTTCAGCAGCTCTTCGTCAGCCTGCTCGTCGTAGCCCTTGACCTTCTCGACCAGCTCGAACTGGCGCAGCATGCCTCAACCCTCGCGGCGGCCTAAGCAGAGGCCGCGGGAGCAGCAGCCAGGCCCCTTCAGATAAGGGGATTGGGCGGCCCCGCGCCAAGCCGCGACGGCAGCAAAAATCCCGCCCGCCAGCAAGGCTAGTAGGTCTCTTGCTGCTCCGCCTCTTCGGCGGCGTAGTTCGACATCTCGCGCTCGAACTCCGCTTCCAAGGAGACCGTGGTCTCCTTCTCGTCGCTGCTGCCTTGCAAGGCGTTCATCGCAGCCCCGAGCTCTGCCGTAATCGGATCGAAGTCGGGGCGATCCTCTTCCGGCTCGTCGCGCTCGGCCTGCTTCTGGTAGCGGCGCACCAGGCCTTCGTGCACCTCGTCCAATTCCACCGTCTCTTCGGCGATCTCACGCAAGGCCACAACGGGGTTCTTGTCGTTATCGCGTTCGATAGCGATGGTGGAGCCTGCCGCGATCTCGCGTGCGCGCTGGGCAGCCAGCAGCACCAGATCGAAGCGATTGGGGACCTTCTCGACGCAGTCCTCGACGGTTACGCGCGCCATATGGGGCCGTCTCCTTGCAGTCCATGACCGGGAACAGCCTTCCTAGATAGTAGTTTTCCTGCGGAAAAACAACAGCCCTCTGGGCTGGAAGCTCGATCTGTCACGGGGGGCCTGGCTGATGCCTCAAAGCGGCTGGCAGCGGTGTCCGGCTTCCAGGCCGGCGATGAGGCTGCTGAGCGCTCGGCCGTCGCGCGGATCGCGCCAGTCCGGCGCGACCTCGGCAAGCGGCAGAAGCACGAAGGCCCGCTCTTGCAAGCGCGGATGCGGGAGGATCGGCCAATCGCCGCCGCCGGTGACGCGGCCGCCGAAGTCGATAAGGTCGAGGTCCAGCGGCCGCGCCTGGTTGCGGTAGCTCCGCGAGCGGCCGAGATCGCCTTCCAGAGCGTGCAGCGCCGTTAGCGCCTCGGCCGGCGTCAGGAGCGTTTCGCAAAGCGCCACGGCATTGAAGTACCAGGGTTGTCCGGAGGGCGGCCAAGGCGGCGAGCGGTACCGGCGCGAGCAAGCGCGAACCGCGATTCCGCGCAATGGTAGGAGCGACAGCACGCCTTCCAAGGTGGATTGCGGTAGCCCAAAGCGGCCACTGGGGAGATTTGCCCCAAGTGCCACCAAAATTGCTGTCATCTGTTAATAATTTCCTTGCCTAAGCCGGCGTCTCCCATACATTGGGCAGCGAGTACGACGAAAGCCAAATCCGCGTCAGACCGCAGTCTGCCGGCTGGCTCGCTGCGGTGCGGCGTGTAATCACATCGGCGAACTCCCGTTCAATAGGTAGTACCGCAGTGCGGGGTACGGCCAGGCCGTTCCCTAAGGCGGTTTGAGGAAGCAACATGCATTTTTACACGACGGAGCGCATAGCGCTCTTCATCGACGGAGCCAACCTCTACTCGACGGCCAAAACCCTAGGTTTTGACATCGACTACAAGCGGCTGCTGGAATGCTTCTCGGAGCAAGGGCGGCTTATCCGATCCTTCTATTACACCGCGTTGCTGGAGGATCAGGAGTATTCCCCGATCCGGCCACTGGTCGACTGGCTTGACTACAATGGTTTCACATTGGTCACCAAGCCACTGAAGGAATTCACCGATTCCATGGGCCGTCGTAAGGTCAAGGGCAACATGGACATCGAGCTGGCCATCGACATGATGGAGATGGCCGAGCGCCTGGATCACATCGTTCTCTTCTCCGGCGACGGCGACTTCCGGCGTCTGGTAGAGGCCGTCCAGCGCAAGGGCGTGCGCGTCACGGTGATCTCCACCATCTCCACCCAGCCGCCGATGATCGCCGACGAGCTTAGGCGCCAAGCCGACAACTTCGTCGACTTGCAGGACCTGCACAACCTGATCGCCCGCTCGCCAATGGCCGAGGGCACGCCGCGCCGCACCAGGGTGCTGCCGCCGGGCATCAGTGCGCCCACCGACAACGACCGCGAGTCGGACGACGACGAGGATACCGAGGAAGCCCTGCCGCGGCGCTACACAGCGCGTTAGGCCAAGCATGGAGCCCGCTCGGGGCTGCACGCTCTGCCCGCGGCTGGCCGAGTATCGGGCCGCTAACCGGCTTCGCATTCCAGATGGCCATAATGCGCCGGTGTCGTCCTTCGGACCGGCATCGGCGCGCCTGCTCGTGGTCGGATTGGCACCGGGCGTAATGGGAGCCAATCGCACCGGCCGTCCCTTCACCGGCGATTTTGCCGGCGATCTGCTTTACCCAAGCATGATCGCTGCCGGCATGGCGCAGGGCCGCTACGATCGCAGGCCCGACGACGGCCTGCGGCTCGACCGTGTGCGCATCACCAACGCCGTGCGCTGCGTGCCGCCCGAGAACAAGCCGACCACGGCAGAGATCGCCACCTGCAACCCCTTCCTGGCGCAAGAGATCGCAGCGCTCGGCCAGTTGCAGGCGATCCTGGCCTTGGGCTTGGTCGCCCACAAGGCGGTGCTGAGGGCCTTCGGCCTGAAGCAGAACCACTGTCCCTTCAAGCACGGCGCCCAGCATCGCCTGCCGAACGGCTTGCTGCTGGCCGACAGCTATCACTGTTCGCGCTACAATACCAACACCGGCCGCCTGACCGAAGAAATGTTCTCTGCGGTGCTTGATCGGCTGCGCAAGGTACTTAGTGACTAAACTTGGCAGCCATTCGCCTGAGTCCGGTCCCAAGCGATCACGCACCTTGATTTGTGCCACCAGCGCTGGCAGAACGGCTCATGACGCTTGTCATCTATGGCTCGCCGCGGTCCCGGACCATGCGGGTTCTTTGGGCGGCGGCAGAGCTTGGCCTCACCTATGAACACAGGCCGATTGAGTTTGACGATCCGGCGCTCAAGCAACCGGACTTCTTGAGCATCAATCCTGCTGGCAGTATTCCAACGATAGTGGATGATGGTTTCGCGCTTGCGGAGTCGCTGGCGATCAATCTCTATCTCGCAAAAAAGTACGGTTCGAATGGTCCTAATGCGCTTTACCCTAATTCAATTGAGGGTGAGGCGACTGTCTGGCGTTGGAGTTTGTGGGCGCAGGCCCATTTGGAACCCTGGGTGCAGCGCGATCTGCTTCTAGAGAACGTGCGGGCGGCGTTAAGCGATCATACGCCCACTATTGTTCAGGCCGCGCTCGCTATCCTGAATGATGCTCTTTCCAATCGAAAGTGGCTTGTTGGCGACCATTTCACAGTTGGCGACCTCAACGTCGCGGCTGTCCTCTCGCCATCCCGCACCACTCACCTTGACCTTCGATCTCACAGTCGGGTTAGCGACTGGCTAATGCACTGCTACGAGCGGCCTGCAGCTTTGGCAACCCGCAAACGATTTCAAGGCTAGAGCGCGATGAAAGTAGACCAGGATGCACCGCTGTTGAAACAGCGTTCCGGGTTGGAGACTTGAACAGCCCCCTTATCCCCTCGCCCTTAGCAGGCGCTGGCGCTGTCGGCCCCAATCGCGATCCTTCATGGTTTGGCGCTTGTCGAACTGACGCTTGCCGCGGGCCAGGCCCAGCTGGCACTTGGCGAAGCCGCGGTCGTTGAAGTAGAGCGACAGCGGCACCAGGGTGTAGCCCTCGCGGCGCACCTGGCCCATCAGTCGCCCCATTTCGCGCCGGCGCAGCAGCAGTTTGCGGTCTCTGGTCGGCTGATGGTTGAAGCGGTTGGCCGGGCCGTATTCGGGAATGTGTGCGTTCAAGAGGAAGAACTCCCCCTCGCGCTCCTGGGCGAAGGACTCGTTCAGAGAGGCGCGGCCGGCGCGCAGGGACTTGACCTCGGTCCCGGTCAGGACCAAGCCGGCTTCGACCGTGTCGTCGATGAAGTAGTTGTGCCGGGCCTTGCGGTTCTGCGCGACGAAGCGGCGGGCCGCATCCCGGTCTTTCTTTGATTTGCCCATGACGAAGAGATAGGCACGAGGCCGGCCGGGGGCCTCGTGCCCAGCTTTGCTAGTTCAGCAATCCAGCACTGACCATGGCCTCGCGCACCTTGGTCTCGGTCTCGGGCTTGATCGGGACAAGAGGCAGCCTGACCTCGTTGTCGCAGAGGCCCAAGAGGCTGGCTGCGAACTTCACCGGCGCCGGCGAGCTCTCCGCGAAGAGCGCGCTGTGCAAAGGTTGCAAGCGGTCGTGGATGGTGAGCGCGGCCTCGACCTCGCCCTCCTGCCAGGCCTTGTGCATGTTCGACAAGAGCCTTGGCGCCACGTTGCTGGTGACCGAGATGCAGCCGTGCCCGCCGGTCCCGAGGAAGGCCATGATCGTCGCGTCCTCACCCGAAAGCTGGGTGAAGTCGGCGTCGATGGCGAGCCGGGTCCGGGCCGGGCGGGTCAGGTCGTTGCTGGCGTCCTTAACGCCGACGATCCGCGGCAGCTCGGCCAGGCGCGCCATGGTTTCCACCGACATGTCGACGATAGAGCGCCCGGGGATGTTGTAGATCACGATCGGGATGTCGCTGGCATCGTGGATCGCACGATAGTGGCCGTAGAGACCCTCTTGCGTCGGCTTGTTGTAATAGGGCGTGACCACCAGGACGGCGTCGGCCCCTGCCGCTTCTGCGTGCTGGGTCAACTCGATCGCCTCGGCCGTTGCGTTCGAGCCCGTGCCGGCGATGACCGGACGTTTCCCTTTGGCCACCTCGAGGCAGAGCTCGACCACGCGTTTGTGCTCTGCATGGGAAAGAACCGGCGACTCGCCGGTGGTACCCACGGGGATCAGCGCAGCTGTCCCCTCCTCGATCTGCCAGGCGCAGAAGCGCTGAAAGGCCTCCGCGTCCACCGCGCCGTCCTTCATCGGCGTGATCAACGCCGTGCAGGAGCCGCGGAACATGGGATTACCGATCATCAATGCTTTCCTTTCGGATAAACGGTCACGCCGGCCCACACACCGGTGTGCGCAACCGCTGGCAGACAATAGCGCCGCCTAGGGCAGGGCAGCAAGCCCGACGCAATGCATGCCGGTGGCCGCAAGTGCATAAGCGGCAAAGAGGCACAGGCGCGTACAAGAATGTGAGCAATGGCGCTGCTCGGCGTGATTGCCCGGCGCGGCGGCGCTCCCCTATGGTGCGCGCCACATAGGAGAAATCAACCGCGAGGGCCGGTCGCATTCTAAGACAGGCGCCCGCGATAGGAGGCCAAAGTGCAAGCCTTACGCCCTCTTCTTCCCTTGCTCCTCGTCACACTTGCCTTGGCTTGGCCCCGAGCCGAAGCCGAGGCTCAAGAACCGACCCAAGCCGACATCGCGATCTTGGCCCAGGGCTTGGCCCTCGTCGAAGGCGGCGACGGCTTCGGCGCGCGCCAACTGGTACGCGCGTCCAACAACCAGGTCATCCGCGATCTCGTGCTCTATTTCGACCTGCTGCGCAAACGCGCGACCGCGGACTTCGCGACCATCGCCGGGCTCCTGGAACGCCATCCCGATTGGCCGCGGGCCAGCCGTATCGCCCGCAAGGCCGAGGAATCGCTTGGCGGCGGCGTGCGCCATGAAGAGCTGATCGCATTCTTCCGCCGCTTCCCGCCGCAAACCGGGACGGGAGCGCTTGCCTATATCCGTGCGCTGGACGCCCAAGGCGACCTGCAAGGCGCTCAGGACGCCGCCCGTGCGGCCTGGCGCGGCGCCTACCTGGGAAAGACCGACGCGGCAGCCTTGTTGAAGGGATACCGCAATGCGCTGACCAAAGAGGACCATCTGGCGCGCTTTAGCTTCCTGATCGAGAACGACAACGACGACGCCATCCAGCAAGGCGCGCTTGTCGGCCCGGGCTACGACAAGCTGGCCAAGGCCAGGCTGGCGCTCAAGGCGCGCAAGCGCAATTCCGCCTCGCTGGTCGGACAGGTGCCGAAGGCGCTCAAGAACGATCCGCACCTGCAGATCGATCTCGCCGGCTACTATCATCGCGCCAAGCAGACCGGGAATCTTGATGCCCTCTTGATCCGGATGGGACCGGCCAATGCCGGCATGCCAGAGGCCATCTGGCGGCTACGCTTTTCCGCCGTCTACCGCAACCTGCGCAGCGGAAACACGCGCCAGGCCTACAAGCTGGCTCGCGACAACGGAATGAGTTCCGGCAGCGGCTTCGCCGAGCTGGAGTGGCTGGCCGGCTTCATCGCGCTCGAAGAGCTGAAGGACCCCGCGACGGGCTATAGGCACTTCACCCGCTACTACGAGGGCTCCAGCAATTCGCCCATCTCCAAGGGCAAGGCGGCCTACTGGGCGGCTCGCGCCGTCGAGGCCATGGGCAAGCCGCAGGAAGCGCGCAGCTGGCTTGCCACCGGTGCGGCTGAGGAGACCAGCTTCTACGGCCAGCTCTCCGCCGCCCGCCTGGGGCTGATGCCGGGGGGCGGCCTGCCGCCGCAACCGATCCTGACCGACGCCGCCTATGCGCGCTTTCTGCAAGACGGCCGCGCGCAGGCCATGTCCGCCTTGGCACGCGCCGGTCATCGCTGGCGCACCGACCTCTTCTATTCCAGCCTGCGCAGCAGTGCGGCCAGCCAGGACGACTTCCTGGGGCTCGCCCGCCTGAGCAAGAGCCTCGGCCGGGTCGACCTTCAGGTGAAGACCGGCAAGGCCGCCCGGCGCAAGGGTCACCTCTTGGTCGACGACCTCTTCCCGCGCCCGGCGATCATCCCGCACGGCACGCCCGAGCAAGCCCTGGTCCTTGCCGTCACGCGCCAGGAGAGCGAGTTCAACGAGCTGGCCGTCAGCCGTGCCGATGCGATGGGCCTGATGCAGTTGCTGCCCAGCACCGCGCGCGGTGTCGCCAAGCGGTTGGGGGTCGCCTATAGCAAGGCGAAGCTGACCGGCGATCCGCCATACAACGTTTCTTTAGGGCGGGCCTACCTGCAGGAGCTGATCCAACAGTTCGGCGGCACCTATCTCTTCGCGCTCACCAGCTACAACGCCGGCCCGAATCGCACGACGCGCTGGCTCAGCCAGAACGGCGATCCGCGCGATCCCACGTCCGACTTCGTGCTGTGGGTCGAGTCGATCCCCTTCTCCGAAACCCGTAACTATGTGATGCGCATCCTCGAGAGCCTGATCGTCTATCGCCATCTCCTCGGCGACACCGACACGCTGGCGTGGAGTGGCTACAATCCTCTGGGTCAAGGCAGCAGCGGCGCCCGCCAACGCTTCTGCTGCCAGTGATTCGGCACGGGCAGAGCCGTCGATGAGCGATCAGCCCTTTGCCGGCTGCCGGGCCTGCGTCTTCGACGCCTACGGCACCCTCTTGGACTTCCATGCCGCAACGGCCCGAGAGAGTGCCGCCTTGGGCGACAAGGCCGCACCGCTCTCGAACCTCTGGCGGCAGAAGCAGCTGGAGTACACTTGGCTCAGGAGCCTGATGCGCGCCTATGTCGATTTCTGGCAGATCACCCAGGACGGCCTCGACTACGCGCTGGAGACCTTCGGCATCGATGATGCGGCGCTGCGCCAGCGCCTTCTGGATCTCTATTGGCAGCTCGATGCCTATCCCGATGCGGTGGCCGCCCTGGCGCGACTGCATGCGGCCGGCCAGAAGACCGCGATCCTGACCAATGGCGCGCCGGAGATGATCGAGGCCGCCTGCCAGGCGAGCGGACTCGCCGATCAGCTGGACGCGATCTTGAGTGTCGCCGAACTGGGCATCTACAAGCCCGACCCGGCCGTCTACCAGCTGGCGGTCGATCGCCTTGGCTTCGCGGCCGAGGAGATCTGCTTCGTCTCCAGCAACGCCTGGGACGGACGCGGGGCCGCGCACTTCGGCTTCCGGGTGGCCTGGCTGGATCGCTTCGGCAAGCTGCCCGACCGCCTGCCCGGCGCCTATTCCGCGGTGATCAAGGACTTGGACGCCTTGCCCGGATTGCTGGGTCTCTAGGGAGACGCTCAGCGAGCGGTGATGGCAGGGGATCGGGGTTTCATCCAAAGGCGGATCAGCGCGCAAGACGGGCTAGAGATCGCCTTTCGCGACTACCCGCCGTTGGATCCCGCCGGGCGCAGACGCACGCCGATCGTCTCTCTGGCGGGGATCACGCGCAACAGCAACGACTTCGACGTGCCGGCCAGCCACTTCAGGCAGCGCCGGCGTATCATCGCCCTCGATATGCGCGGCCGCGGCGCCTCCGGCCGCGACCCCAGCGGCAAGAGCTATCAGCCGGAGACCTATCTCCTGGACATTCACGCCGTGCTGACGGCGCTGAACCTGGGCCCGGCCATCTTCTGCGGCACCTCGCTGGGCGCCTTCCTCACCATGGGCGTGGCGGTGCTCTTCCCGACCGCGGTCCACGGCGCCATCCTCAATGATGCCAGCCCGGTCATCGATCAGTCCTTGATCGACCGGCTGCGCAGCAATGCCAAGCACCTCACCCACCTGCGCCCCAAGGATGTCGCCGAAGCCAAAGCCGCCCTGAAGGAGGCCCTGGCCCACACCGGACTGACGCTGGAGAGCGATTGGGATGCCCTTACCGAAGGCACCTATCAGCCCGGACCGGACGGCCGGCTCATCGCCACCTGGGATCCCCTCCTCGCCGGGCAGATCGAAAAAGCGCCGAGGGAAGAAGAGCTTTGGCCGATCTTCCTGGCCTTGAAGCGCTGGCCGATCCTGCTGGTGCGCGGCGGCAAGTCGGACTTCGTCACTGACCAAACCATGGCCCGCATGCAAACCGCCCATGGCCAGATGTCGGTGGTCACGGTGCCGAGTGCCGGGCATTCTCCGACCTTGAAAGAACCCATCTCGATCGCGGCGATCGACCGCTATCTGGAGGAGATCGACGGATGAGTGAAGGGGATCGCGACCTGCCGGTCTTCGCCGACATCGAAGCTGCGGCCGCCCGGCTGGCAGGCAAGGCCGTGCGCACGCCGCTTCTGCCCTGCCCGGCGCTGGACCAGCAGCTCAAGGCCAGAGTCTTCGTCAAGCCGGAGATGCTGCAGCGCACCGGGTCCTTCAAGTTCCGCGGCGCCTACAACAAGCTCTCGCGCTTGGCCGACGCGGCGCGCGCCTCGGGCGTCGTCGCCTACTCCTCCGGCAACCATGCGCAAGGCGTGGCCGCCGCAGCGGAGCTGCTGGGTGCCAAGGCCAGCATCGTGATGCCGGCCGATGCGCCGGCGATCAAGATCGACAACACCCGCGGCTATGGCGCCGAGGTCCTGCTCTACGACCGCTATCGCGAGGAGCGCGAAGCCGTGGGCCAGCGCCTGGTGGATGAGCGCGGCTCCCTGCTTGTGCGCCCCTATGACGACCCGGACATCATGGCCGGCCAAGGCACGGTCGGGTTGGAGATCGCACAGCAAGCAGCCGAGATGGGCGTGACGCTGGATTGCCTCCTGGTGTGTTGCGGCGGTGGCGGGCTCATCTCCGGCACCGCGCTGGCGATGTCCGAGGCCAGCCCCGCCACCAAGGTCTATGCGGTCGAGCCGGAAGGCTTCGACGACACCGCCCGCTCGCTCCGTTCCGGACGGCGCGAGAGCGTCGATCCCGAGGCGCGCAGCTTCTGCGATGCGCTGCTGGCCAAGGCGCCCGGCGAGCTCACCTTTCAGCTGAACCGCACGCTCTTGGCAGGCGGGTTGGCGGTCAGCGACGACGAGGTCTCCGCCGCCATGGCCTTCGCCTTCCGCAGCTTGAAGCTGGTGGCCGAGCCAGGGGGTGCGGTGGCCTTGGCCGCCGCCTTGACCGAGAAGCTGCCGCTGGCCGGCAAGACGGTCGGCATCGTGCTGAGCGGCGGCAACGTCGATCCTGCGCTCTTTGCCTCGATCTTGCGCTAGGCGCCGGCGGTACGCACCCGGGCAGCCATCGCAGGGATGGCCAGGGCGGCGGCGACAACCACGCCGGCCGATCCCGCGAAGAGCAGATACTGCCGGTCGAAGCCGTAGCCGGACTGGTGCAGCCAAGCCATGATCGGAACGACCAGTGCCGAGATGCCGAGCGCCAGCACATACTCCGCGGCGAATGCGCGGGAACGCCAGGAAAGCGGCACATAGCGGCCGAGCAGCCAGCCGGTAATCGGAATGCCCGCGAAGAGGAGCGTCACGGTGACGAGCGCCGCCGGCAGGATCAGAAAGCCACCGGCCTGAGACATGGCGACCAGCGCGACTACCTCCAAGCCGAAGAGCCCCAGCATCACCGCCTTGCCGCCGACCCTGTCCAGCAGGGCGCCGACCGGCAGCTGCGCGAAAGCGGCGATCGCGAAGACCAGGGCACTGTAGCCGCCGATCCCGGCAAGTCCGCCCGCATCGCCGACCACGCGCTCTTCGAAGACTTTCGGCAGGGAGATGCTGACACCGTTGAAGACCAGGCCGCTGAAGAGCGCGGCCAGCAGCACCACCCCGACCACCCGGACCTGCGCCGAACGCGGCGCATCGAAGGCTTGGCCGACCGCCCCGCGCTCAGCCGATGAAGCTCTGCCGGCGGTCCGCCGAAGCCGGTGGAGGTAGGATATCCCGATGACGATGCCGGCGATGCCCGGCAGCAGGAAGGCGCTACGCCAGCCGAAGGCATCGGTCAGGAGGCCGGTCGAGAGTGCTGCCGCGGCCAAGCCCAAGTTTCCATAGACACCGTTGACGGCAAGCGCATGCCCAGGCCGCTCGCTCAAGCTGGTGACCAGGGAGAGGCCGACCGGGTGATAGATCGCGGCGAAAAGGCCGAGCAGACCAAGGCCCGCCATGACGAAGGCCTCACCGGGCGCGACGGCGATCAGCAAGCTCGCAGTTCCGCAGCCGACGAAGAAGAGGCCCATCATGCGCCCGCTGTCCCAGCGGTCACCCAGCCAGCCCGCTGGCAGCGTCGCCAGGGCAAAACAAAGATAGAGCGGCGAGCCCAGCGTCAAGGCGGCGCCGTACTCGAGATCCCAGGCGCGTTCGATCGCGATCACCACGGTGGGAAAGATCAGCAGATAGTAGTGGCAGGCAAAGTGCGCGACGTTGAGGAAGGCAAGCTGCTTTCGGGCCGTCATGTCGGTGCCTCATGGATAGGAACACTGGACAGGCTAGCCGCGCTGTTGGCATCATACTTCCGCTACTTAGCCAATGAATTGCTTGTAAATGCCAAAGTGCTCACAGAGGTTCGAGGTTGAGGGCCTCGCCACCGACTACCCGGCAGGCGCCTGGATCGAAACGCATGCGCACGAGGCCCATCAGGTGATCCACGCCAGCACAGGCGTCATGCGGGTGGTCAGCAACACGGCGTCCTGGGTGGTCCCGCCCGGACGCGCCATCTGGATGCCGGCAGGGCGCAGCCACGCCATTCGCTGTCACACGGCCGTCGAGATGCGGACGGTCTACTTGAGCGGCCGGTCACCCGGCTTCCCCGGGGATTGCCAGGTGTGGGCAGTCTCGCCGCTGATGCGGGAGATCGCCGTTCGCATCTCGACGGGCCCCGACGCCAAGCAGTTGGTGCACCTGGTTGCCCTGCTGCTGGCGGAAATCGAGACGATCGACAGCTTGCCCCTGGTCCTGCCGGCGCCTCAGGACCTGCGCTTGAGGCGCCTCACCGACGCGCTGTCCGACGATCCCGCAGACGGCCGTGCGCTGACGGAATGGGCCAGGGATCTTGGATTGTCAGAGCGGAGCCTTATTAGACGCTTCCACGCCGAAACCGGACTGACTTTCCGACAATGGCGTCGCCAGGCCCGCCTGCTGGCGGCCTTGGAGAGGCTGGCAGCCAACGAGCCGGTGACCACGGTCGCATTCGCGGTTGGCTACGACAGCGTCAGCGCCTTTATCTCGGCATTCCGGGATGCCTTCGGTGAAACCCCGAGGCGGTACTACAGCGAGAAGAAGATTGCGCGTGCCTGAGTTGCGGCACTTGGTCGAAACGGAGCTGCCCCCGGGACCCCTAGCCCGCCTTCGCCGACCGCAACTCCTCTTCTTCCTCCTTGGTCAGCTCGTCCAGATCGACCAGCGGTTCGACGCCGGCCGTCCATTCGATCTTTTTCGGCGGCGGCAGGCGGACGGGGTTTTCATGGTCTATGCGGCGCAGGCTGCCTTCAATATGGGCCCCGGCCTCGATGGTCACCTTCTCGTGAACCACGTCGCCGATGATGCGGGCGGTCTTGGAGACCACCACCGACTTGGCGCGGATCTCGCCCAGCATCGCGCCATCGATCCGGGCGTTCTCGCACACCACGTGGCCGTCCACCTTGGCACCTTGAGTGATGGTGACGGCGCTGCACTCGACATCGCCGTTGATCCGCCCGTCCACGTGGACCTCGCCCTTGGTCCTGAGATTGCCCTCGATCAGCATGTCGGCGCTGATAATCGTGGGGGCGATGGGGGTTTTTGCTGCGCCGTTCGGCCCTGAGTTGCGCCCCTTACTGCCCTTGTTGAACATGACGTCCAGCCCTGAAGAAGTTCATGGGATCGTAGTACGTTCCATTGAACAGGACTTCATAATGCACATGCGGCCCGGTTGCACGCCCTGATGTGCCAACCAATCCCACCAGCTGGCCGGTATCTACGCTGTCCCCCTTCTTCACGCTGATTTTAGACATGTGCGCATAGCGGCTCTTCAGGCCGAAACCGTGGTCCAGCTCGACGACGCGCCCATAGCCGCCGCGCCAGCCGGCGAAGGTCACCTGCCCCGAGGCGCCGGCGATCAGCGGCGCCTTGTAGCTGGTGGCCAGATCGACACCGTTATGGAAAGAACGGCGCTTGTTCACCGGATCACGGCGGAAACCGAATTCGCTGGTCAGGCGATAACTCTCGAGGGGCGGCTTGAGCGGGAGTGAGTCGACCAAACGCTGCAAAGCGTCCCAGCGATCGAGCCGAAGATCGAGCAGGGCCACGGAGACCTGCAGCTCGTAGGCAATGTCCGAGCCCAGCATCTCATCGGCCGGGATAAAGGGGCCGCCCTCTCCAGTGCCGCCGCCCTCGACATGTGCCAAGACAGAATCGACGTCCAGGCCGGCCATGGTGACAACCGTCTCCAGTGAGGCCACGGTGTCGAGGGTCCTGACCTCCAGACGGTCGACAATGTCGCGCTGGCGATCACGCATGTCGACGATCAAGGTCTCGAGCTCATCCACCCGTTCGGCCAGGCGCTCCCGCTCGGCGTCCATGGTCCTCGGGCTCTTGTTGCGATCGATCAAGGCCGCCTGCAGTTCGTCGCGCTCGCCTGCCAGGCGCTCGTGGCCTTCTTGCGCGGCGACGAGCGCATCGTTGGTGGTGGCCACCGCCAATGTCAGGCGATCACGCTCTATGTTCAGCTCGCGCAGAAGCTTGTCTTTCTGGTTCAAGCGGTTGCGCGTGCTGGCCAAGAGCGTGCTGAGCTGCCGGTTGCTGTCGGTCGCCAGGGAGAGCTGCGCCGACAGGGAATCGATCTCGATCAGCAGGGCCTCTTGGATCTCACCTTGCGCAGCGTTGCGGCGCCGCTCCGCCATCAGCGCGCCAGCGATACGCCGCCGCTCTTCGCGCAGCGCTTCGCCCAGATCGGCCATCCCGGCCGCCCGGGCATGCAGCTGCTTGGTCTCTTCGACGAGAGCCGCCTCGCGCTGGGCGAGGCGCGCGCGCGAGCGGCGCGCTTCGGCCAGATCCTTGCCGAGGTCTTCGATCTCGTTCTTGAAATCGCTCTTTTCCTCGGCGGCCCGGCCCAGGGCTTGCTGCAGGGCAACGATGCGCTCGGACTCTTCGGCGCGCTGGTCCCTAATCGCGGCCATCTGCTCTTCCGACACCTTGAGCTCGCGCTGCAAGGTCGCGCGATCTGCCTCAAGCTCCTGAACGTCCGTCTGGCTGCGGGCGAAGTCGTGCTCGAGGGCGGCGATCTTGCGCTTTAGGCGCTGCTGTTCGGCCTGCAGTCTGGCGCGCCGTTCGGCTGCGTCCTGCAAGGCCTTGTCGCGCAGGTCGACCTCTTCACTCAGGACCGAGCGGTATTCTTCGGTTACAGCCAGGTTGCTGCGCAGCTGAGCTGACTCTTGGGTAAGCGCCAAATGCCGGTGATCGAGGTTTGCGAGTTCCTCACGCAGTGCGGCCACCCACTTGTTCCGCTCGACAACCGCTGCCGCCAGCTCTTTGCGTGCGGCTTCGCTTTCCATCAGCTGGGATTCGGCCGCGGCGGCGGTGTCTTGCAGTTCCTTGTGCGAAACGGCCAGCGTCGCGTGGCGTTGGGCTGCCAGCGACAGCTCCGCCGTCCGCGCCTCCAGCTGTCCGGCGAGGTCACGGCTGGCCGCCTCGGCCTCTTCCAAGCGGCCCGCAAGCTCAACCGACTGATCGAGGACGCTCGCGTAGTCAGAACTCAGAGTCTCGTGGCGCTCCTCTGCAAGTGACAGCTCGCCGACCCGCTGCTCCAGCTCGCGCTCGAGCTTGATGCCGGCCTCTTCTGTCAGCTTCAGGCGGCTCTCCAAGGCCGTCGACTGCTCGAGCAGCGCTAAATGCTCCGCGCGCAATCCATCCTCGCGTTTGCCCGCAAGCGACAACTCCTGGCCTCGGGTCTCCAGCTGCCGTTCGAGGTCGCGGGCGTTTGTCTCGGCTTTGTTCAGGCGGCCTTCCAAGCGCGCCGAGCGATCGTTCAGCCGCGCATAGTCGGCGCTGAGCCCTTCGTGGCGTTGCTTGACGAGCGACAGTTCCTCGCTTCGGGTCTCGAGATCCCGTGCGAGCGCCAGCGTCCGCGTCTCTGCTTCCTTGAGGCTCCCCTCCAGCGCCGCGGCACGCTTCTGCGAGGCCTCATAGGCCTGGCGCAGGCTTTCGGCACGCTGCTCGGCTGCCGCCAACTCTTCCGTCTGCGCGCTCAGCTGCTGCTCGAGAGCAAGCTTGGCCTCTTCGGTCCCCTGGAGGCGGCCACGCCAATCCGATGAGCGATCGAGCAGCTCCGCGTGCGCCGTGGTCAGAGCCGCGTGGCGCTCTTCGGTACGGCTCAG
This sequence comes from Rhodospirillales bacterium, assembly GCA_963669385.2. Classification (GTDB taxonomy): domain Bacteria; phylum Pseudomonadota; class Alphaproteobacteria; order Kiloniellales; family JACOMY01; genus JACOMY01. Next base: position 199,991 of record CAXXGD010000052.1, on the reverse strand, counting down.
GGCCTCTTCGCTACGCGTCAGCGCGTGGCGCAGCTCGCGATTGCTGGCTGCGGCGATCGTGTTGCGGCTCGCGAGCGCGGCGGCACGATCCTGCGCTTCGTTTCGAGCCAAGGACACCAGCCTGACGCCCTGCGCATAGGCATCCTCTTGTGATGCCAGGTCGCTTGTAAGGCTGGCATGGGCGCCTTCGAGCAGCGTGAGACGGCTCTGAGCCTCGGCCGCCTTGGCCTGCAGCGTTTGCTGCTGGTCGGCCAGTCTCGCAGAGCGCTCCTCGGTTTCGGCCAGCGCCCGGTCCTGGGCTGCCAGGCGTTCCACGGCCTCTTCCAGCTGGGCTTCGCTGGCCGCCAGCTGACTGGCGAGCGCTTGCCCCGTCGACTGTGAAAGAGCTTGATCTTCTTCCAAGCTCTGGCGCCGGCCGTCCGCAAGAGTGAGCGAGCGCTTAAGGTCGAGAACCTGCCGGCTAAGACCGTCCCGCTGTCCCAGCAGAATCGTCTTCTCTGTCTCGAGGGTCTCGAAACTGGACGCCAAGCGGTCGCGGTCCGCAGAAAGCTTGGCGGCGTCTTCCAGGCTATCGGTCAAGGCCTCGGTCAGGCCGGCAAGGCGTTCACCCGTCGCCGCCTGCTGCCGCTCGATGGTCTCGAGGTCGCTCTCCAGCTCCGCCACACGCTCCAGCAGCACTTCGCGGCTCGCTTCGGCGCGTTGAAGATCCGTGGAGGCAGCCGTCAGCTGGTTCGAGCGGACGAACGACGTCACGCTGGAATAGCCGCCCCACAGCAAGGCGGTAACGGCAACGCTGGCGGCCAGCATCTGTGTCCTGCGGCCAAACCTGAGATAGCGCACCTGCCCGTCGCTGCGCAGCAGCAGCTCACGTTCCATGAACAGGCGGTCTATCAGCGCACGAGCGCGGTCCTTTAAGCCTGGGGGCTTCTCGTCGCCAAACGCCAAGTCGTCTCCTCCTTACCGACCTCCGGCCCCCTCCGCCGGAACCCGTGTTCGCAGGGGTGCACGCTTTTCATGCTCGGCCCTGCGCCCAAGAGGCGCCGACCTATCCCTCTCCATCTCGATCGATCGCCGGCCTCGGGGTCTTGCCTACGAGGCAATCTCAGCGGTCGCGCGGTCGCCCAAAGGCAAGCGCGCGTGCTTCTCATGTCGCCATAATCAGCGTCGGCCTGGAAAGGGACAATCCCGACTGACACCAGCATCCACCTAGCATGAACCGTTATAGCCGGCAGCAGATGAGCGTCAAGACCGCGAGCGACCACCGGACGAGCGACCAGTTGCCCCGCCCGACGAAAGTACCGGGCCCACTACTTTCGGTCCTCATGCGACGGACCCATGAAGGTGATACGGCCGGCGCAGCTGCTGCGCCCCCGCTCTCTCCAATTCTTCAATCACTTACCTTGCGGCCCTTGGCCTTGGTGCGGGCCGACGCAGCGGCTGTTAGCGGATCTTCCGGCCAAGGATGCCTGGGATAGCGACCGCGCATCTCGGCTCGGACCTGGGGATAACCTTCTTGCCAAAAGTGTGCCAAGTCACCGGTGACCGCAAGCGGCCGGCCAGCCGGAGACAGCAGCTCGGCGCGAAGGCGCACGGCACCTTGGGCGACCCTGGGCAGCTCCGTAGCACCAAACATCTCCTGCAGCTTGACCGAAACGACAGGTGGCTCGCTGGCATAGTCGATCGGCACGGCGCGGCCGCTGGCGACGGTCAGTCGCGGCGGTGCGATGCGGTCCAGGTCGCGCCGCTGCTTGTGGTCGAGGAGACTTAAGAGGCCGGCAACGAGATCCAAGTCCTGCAGTTCCGAGGCCTTGCTGCGGCCCATGAGCTGGCCGGCCAGCCACGCCAGAGGATCGGCCAGCAAGTGCCTGTCGTCGACCGCCGGCCAAGCGCCTTCCCGCTGACGCCCGGCGAAGGCGATGCGGGCCTGCAAGGCGCGCGCCTCTGTCGTCCAGGGCAAAGCGCCGACCCCCAGCCGGCGAATGCCCTCGGCCAAGGCAGCGGCAACCTCGTCCGGCGCCGGATCGGGCAAGGGCCGCTCGTCCAGGACCAAGGCATCCAAACGCCGCTCCTGCCGGGCGATGACGCTCTTGGTCTTGGGGTCCCAGGAAACCCGCCGGCGCCAGGCGATCCGCTCTTCGAAGAGTTCCTCGATCTCGGCCGGAGCGATCGCCGCGGCCCGATAGATACGCAGCGGGCTTCCGCCGCCCAGATCGGCAACGGCCAGCCAGGGCTCCAGCGCCAAGGGCTCGTCGCTCGGCAGCTCGGCCTGGCGCCCGTTGGCCAAGCGATAGCGCGTGCGCTCCGGGTCTTGGTCCTGCCGCTTGGCGATGCGGTCGGGATAGGCCGAGGCCAGAAGCTGCCCGATAGAGCCGGTGCCCTCTCCTCCCCTGCGCGGCCTGCCCAGTTGCGCTTCCAGCTGGCGGGCCAAGGCTTGCGCCTCGTGCAAGGCGCCGCGGTCGAGGCTCGGCCCGGCCTCCTTCGGTCGAAGGAAGGCTTCGAGGTGATGTCGCAGGTCCCGGCGCTCCTGCCCGCGCAAGATCCCTCGGCCGCTGAGCAGCGCTGCCAATCGGCAGGCCTCGCGCGACAGGCCACGCTCCGCGGCCGAGAGCACCATATGGCCCAGCCGCGGATGCAAACCGAGGCGCCCTAGGGCCCTGCCGTGCGCCGTCGGCGCCCCGGCCTCGTCGAGCGCGCCCAGGGTCTGCAGCAAAGCTCGCGCCGGCTGGATCAAACTCGCCGGCGGCGGATCCAGAAATGCCAGGCCCTCGCCCTCCCCCGCCCCCCAGAGCGCCAGATCGAGCGCCAGCGGCAGGGGATCGCCGGCCAGGATTTCCGGTGTCGGCTGGGCCGGGCGGGCGCGATGCTCCGCCTCCTCCCAGAGCCGATAGCAAACACCCGGTGCCAGCCGTCCGGCACGGCCGGCGCGCTGCGTCGCTGTCGCTCGGCTGGCCGGTAAGGTCTCCAGGCGCGCCATGCCGGAGCGCGGATCGTAGCGCGGCAGGCGAGCGAGCCCGCTGTCCACCACCACCCGGATTCCTTCGATGGTCAGGCTGGTCTCGGCGATGGCGCTGGCCAGGACGATCTTGCGGCGCTCCGCAGGCGCCGGCGTGATCGCTGCCGTCTGCTGGGCGCGAGAGAGCTCGCCGTAGAGCGGCGCCAGGTCGGTGTCCTCCGGCAGGCCGCCTTGCTCGATGGCCCGGGCGGTGCGGCGAATCTCCGCCTGGCCCGGCAGAAACACCAGAAGGCTGCCGGGCTCCTCCCTCAGCGCCTCCTTGACCACGCGCGCAACGCTGCGCTCCAGGCGTTCGCCGCGCGGCGGCGGGCGCCAGCGCAGCTCGACGGGATGGCTGCGCCCGGTGCTGGTGATCAGCGGGGCATCGCCCAGCAAGGCCACCCAGGGCTCGGCCTCCAAGGTGGCCGACATGGCAATCAGCCAGAGATCGGGCCTGAAGGCGGCGCGTGCTTCCAGCGCCAAGGCCAAGGCGAGATCGCTCTCCAGACCGCGCTCGTGCACCTCGTCGAAGATGAGGCAGCCCACAGCTTGCAGTTCGGGATCGTCTTGCAGCTGGCGCAGGAAGAGCCCGTCGGTCACCAGCTCGACCCTGGTCTTGGGCCCGACCTTGCGGTCCAAGCGCACGCGATAGCCGACATGGGCGCCAACCGCTTCACCGCGCTGTGCCGCCATATGGCCGGCAGCCAGCCTGGCGGCCAGGCGGCGCGGCTCCAGGACCAGCACCTTCCGCCCCGCCATCTGCCGGTGCGCCGCCACCGCCAAGGGCACGCGCGTCGTCTTGCCGGCCCCCGGCGGTGCTTGCAGCACCGCGGCACCTCGGCATTCCAAGGCGGCCAGGATGTCGGCTATCAAGGGGTCGATGGGCAGTGAATCGGACATGAGCGGCGGCAAGGGCTTAGACGCTCCCTCGGCTGGCGGCAAGGCGGCAGGACCGCTGGCGGGGCGCCTGCTCTATCGCGACAAGCTGCTCCTCGTGCTGGACAAGCCCGCCGGCCTTCCGGTGCACGGCGGGCCCTCCGGCAAGGCCAACGTCGAGGACTTCCTGCCGGCTTTTCGCTTCGGCTACCGCGAAACGCCACGCCTCGCGCACCGCCTGGATCAGGACACCAGCGGCTGCCTCGCGTTGGGACGCAACCAGCGCGCCTTGCGCAAGCTGGGCCGCCTCTTCTCCGGCGGGCGGGTCGAGAAGTGCTACTGGGCCCTGGTCGAAGGCCGGCCACCGCAGGACGAAGGCGAGATCGACCTGCCGCTCAAGAAGGTGAGCGACGGGCGGAAATGGCGCATCGAGGCGCGCGACGACGGCCAGCGTGCCGTCACCCGCTATCGCCTTTTGGGGCACGAAGGCGAGCGAAGCTGGCTGGCCTTGCGGCCACTGACCGGGCGCACGCACCAACTGCGGGTGCATCTGGCAACGTCGGGCTGCCCGATCCTAGGCGACCCGCTTTATGGCGCAGGCGATGGCGGCCTTCATCTCCATGCCCGCTCGCTGTCGTTGCCACTCTATGACGACCGCGCGACGGTGGTCGTCGTGGCACCGCCGCCGGCCAGGCTGCATGCCGCGCTGAGCGCCTGCGGCTGGCGTCCGGATGCACCGCTTGACGGCGAGGGAACGGGCGTCAGCGTTGACAGCGGCGCCGGCATGGGCCACGACGGCCAAGAACCCTCCGCGGAAAGTCCCGCGAAGGCGACAGGAAAGCTATGACCAGTAGGCTGGTGGCCGATATCGGCGGGACGCAAGCCCGCTTCGCCGTGGTGCTGCCCAATGGGCAGATCACCCGGCGCATTGACTTTCGCACGCGCGACTTCAGCAGTTTCAGCGCGGCGCTCAGCCGTTACCGCACGGAATCCGCGGTCGCGCGCGGCGCCATCTCCGAGGCCGCGATCGCGGCTGCCGGCCCGCTGCAGGACGGCGTCCTGCACATGACCAACGTGCCCTGGGCGCTTGAGGTCTCGGTGCTGCGCCGCCTCTTGGGCGTCACCAAGGCGGCCGTCATCAACGATCTCGCCGCCGTCGCCCATGCCTTGCCGAGGATCGCGTCCAACGATCGACGGACCTTGCATGAGGGCAGCCAAGCGCCCGATCAGGCGAGGCTGGTGATCGGCATGGGCACCGGCGTCGGCATGGCCATTCTCCTGCCGCAGGCGGACGGGAAGTTTCTGGTGCAGGCGACCGAGACCGGACACGCCGGCTGCCTTCCCTTGGTTCTGGCCCGGCGCGCGGAGCCCGAGACCTGGACCCTGGAAGACTGGTTGAGCGGCCCCGGCCTCACCCGCCTGCACGCCTCGCTCTGCGGCGAGAGCGTTGCGCCCGAAACGATCACCACCAGCGAGGGCCAGGCGGCGCGTCGCACCAGGCGGGTCTTCGGCGAGGCCACCGCCTCGTTCCTGCGCGACGCCACCTTGATGACTGGCGCCTTCGGCGGCATCGCCCTGGTCGGCGGCGTCGCCCACGCGCTTGCCGACGACATCGCCGCCGGCCTCGACCAGGTGCTGGACGACCCCCACCCCTTGCGCGCCGTGGTGCAGGACCTCTGCGTGGAGTTGATCCTGCATCCCGACCCCGCCCTATTGGGTTTGGCCACTCTGCCGTTGGGTTGAGCCGACGACCTCAACCCAACGCACTTTTGACGGCACACGATAAGGACCTGGAGACGACGATGGGCAAGAAGGCGTTCACCTGGCTCGCCGCGGCGATTCTATCCTTCACGGCCATGGTCAGCGCCGACACGCAAGCGCGCGAAGCGGCCCTCACCGGCCTCTGGCAAGGCGTCGACAGTGTCGACGGCAGCCTGCGCACGCTCTCGATCGAGGATCTCGACGGCGACGGCACCTATGAAGTCCTGGGCCACGACAGCTATTGGAGCCTCTGCGAAGGCAGCCGGGGGCTGGAGCGCGCCAGTGGCAAAGTCGGCGAGGATGGCATTCTGCGTGTCGCCGGGTCGATCCATTGCGCTTCGGGCAAGGCGGTCGACATCGAGACTACCTTCACCCCGCAAGGCAGCTCCGGCGCGCTGCTGGAAGAGGTGGTGGGTCAGCCCTTCAAGACCTTGCTGTTCCGCATCGGCAAGTAGAGCGCTCGGTCGTAGTCCGCGCGTGACGCCGTCAAGCCGAAAGCGTCCGCAAGCCCACTGCAACTTGCGCTCTGTTTCCGGCCAAGTTGCTTCATGCTAGCGTCATTCTTGTACGGGGAGGAATTGGGGCGTTAATCGAGAAGAAATTCGCGCCCTTGAGGCGGCAAGGAGTGCTTAACCCCTTTCAATCGCCTCAAAAGCAATCATGGTGGCGCCATGAGAGAGGCAGGGGGCGATGGCTTTCATTCCGGGAACGGCCGGGCCGGATACTCTTTCCGGCACCGATGACGTCGACACCATTCTGGGTTACGGCGCGAATGACACGCTCTATGGATTAAGCGCGGCGGACAGTCTCTACGGGGGCCAAGGCGACGATACCGCCTTCGGTGGCAGCGGCGCCGATGTCGCGATCGAGGGAGGCACCGGACAGGACAGCCTTCTGGGCGAGGCGGGAGACGACAGCAACCTTGACGGTGGGTCCAGGGCCGATTTCGTCGCCGGCGGCGATGGCGCGGACGCGCAGCTCTTCGGCGGCGTGGGTGACGACAGCCTCTCCGGAGGCAGCGGGAACGACAGCCAGCTCTACGGCAGCGCCGGGCTGGATCGCCTGGCAGGGGACAGCGGTGCCGACACCAACCTGGACGGCGGCGCCAATGCGGACTCGATCTACGGCGGCGATGGTGCGGACACCTCGCTCTTCGGCGAGCGGGCGAACGATCTGATCTTCGGTGACGCGGGCGACGACCGCACGCTGCTGGGTGAGCGCGGCGGCGACAGGATCTACGGCGGTGACGGGATTGACGCCTTCCTCTTCGGCGACGTCAGCCCGGACCGGGTCGACGGGGGCGATGGCGACGACTACGCCCTTTACGGGGGTGCCGGCAACGATTCCATGTTCGGTGGCAGCGGGGACGATTCCTTCGTCTACGGTCAGGGCAAGCGGGACACGATGTATGGTGGCAGCGGCGCCGATCTCAGCTTCTACGGCGGCGGCGGTGTCGACCGTATCTACGGTGACAACGGCAACGATCTGCGCTTTGCCGGCCGGGCGGCCTCCGACAAACTCTATGGGGGTCTGGGCGACGACAGCCTCTTCTTCGGGGGCAACGACAACGACACGCTGTCCGGAGGCAGCGGGCAGGACGCCAGCTTCTTCGGGGCCACCGGCAACGACCGGCTCTTCGGCGGCAGCGGGGCGGACAGCCGCTTCGAGGGGGGCAGCGGCACCGATCGATTCTACGCCGGCGAGGGCGACGACGCTAGCCTATACGGCGGCAGCGGGCTGGACCGGATCTTCGGCGAGGGCGGGAATGATGCCCGCCTCTTCGGTGACGATGGTGACGACGGCATTTTCGGTGACGACGGCGACGATACGAACCTTATCGGCGACAGTGGCAACGACCGGATCTACGGAGGCTCGGGCGCCGACAACCTCCTCAGAGGCCATCAGGGCGACGACACGCTCTCGGGCAACAGCGGCAGCGATAGCTTCCTGGAGGGCGGTGACGGAGCCGACAGCCTCTACGGCGGCGATGGGGACGACCGCTTTCTGAGAGGCCAAGAGGGTGACGACCGAATTCGTGGCGGTAGTGGCGACGACTATGCCCTCGACGGAGGATCGGGCGCCGATCAGGTCTTCGGCGGCAGCGGTACCGACTTGCGTCTCTACGGCGATTCGGGCGCCGACAGCCTGAGCGGCGGGGATGGTGATGATACCTACGTCTACGGCGGTAACGGAAACGACCGGCTGACCGGTGGCAGCGGTAACGATGCCCGCCTGATAGGCGGTGACGGCGCCGACAGCCTCTACGGCGGTGCAGGGGTCGACAGCTTCCTCAGAGGCTATCAGGGAGAGGACTGGATCTTCGGTGACGCCGGTGATGACACCAACGTCAGAGGGGGATCGGATGCCGACCGGATCTACGGCGGCGATGGGGCGGACACGCGTATCGAAGGCGACGGGGGAGCCGACAGCCTCTTCGGTGGCAGCGGCACCGATGGCTCCTTCTACGGCGGCGCAGATGCCGACCAGCTGTACGGCGGCAGCGGTGCCGACAACCGTCTGTTCGGTGGCTCGGGCAGCGACAGGGTTTACGGTGGCGAGGGGGACGACGCCATTCTCGAGGGTGGCAGCGGCGGCGACACCCTCTTTGGCGACTCCGGTGCCGACGGCTTGTTCGGTGAACAGGAGTCCGATCGCGCCTTCGGCGGCTCTGGTGCGGATGCGGTCTTTGGCGGCGCGGGGGCCGATTCCTTCCTGCGCGGTGACGATGGGGACGACGGCATCTTCGGTGACGACGGCGACGATACCAACCTTATCGGCGACAGTGGCAACGACCGGATCTACGGAGGCTCGGGCGCCGACAACCTCCTCAGAGGCCATCAGGGCGACGACACGCTCTCGGGCAACAGCGGCAGCGATAGCTTCCTGGAGGGCGGTGACGGAGCCGACAGCCTCTACGGCGGCGATGGGGACGACCGCTTTCTGAGAGGCCAAGAGGGTGACGACCGAATTCGTGGCGGTAGTGGCGACGACTATGCCCTCGACGGAGGATCGGGCGCCGATCAGGTCTTCGGCGGCAGCGGTACCGACTTGCGTCTCTACGGCGATTCGGGCGCCGACGGCCTGAGCGGCGGGGATGGTGATGATACCTACGTCTACGGCGGTAACGGAAACGACCGGCTGACCGGTGGCAGCGGTAACGATGCCCGCCTGATAGGCGGTGACGGCGCCGACAGCCTCTACGGCGGTGCAGGGGTCGACAGCTTCCTCAGAGGCTATCAGGGAGAGGACTGGATCTTCGGTGACGCCGGTGATGACACCAACGTCAGAGGGGGATCGGATGCCGACCGGATCTACGGCGGCGATGGGGCGGACTCGCGTATCGAAGGCGACGGGGGAGCCGACAGCCTCTCCGGAGGGAGCGGCACCGATGGCTCCTTCTACGGCGGCGCAGATGCCGACCAGCTGTACGGCGGCAGCGGTGCCGACAACCGTCTGTTCGGTGGCTCGGGCAGCGACAGGGTTTACGGTGGCGAGGGGGACGACGCCATTCTCGAGGGTGGCAGCGGCGGCGACACCCTCTTTGGTGGTTCCGGTGCCGACGGCTTGTTCGGTGAACAGGAGTCCGATCGCGCCTTCGGCGGCTCTGGTGCGGATACGGTCTTTGGCGGCGCGGGGGCCGATTCCTTCCTGCGCGGTGACGATGGGGACGACGGCATCTTCGGTGACGACGGCGACGATACCAACCTTATCGGCGACAGTGGTAACGACCGGATCTACGGAGGCTCGGGCGCCGACAACCTCCTCAGGGGCTATCAGGGCGACGACACGCAGTTTGGCAACAGCGGCAGCGATAGCTTCCTGCTGGGCGGTGATGGAGCCGATAGCCTCTACGGCGGCGATGGGGACGACCGCTTTCTGAGAGGTCAAGAGGGTGACGACCGGCTTCGTGGCGGTGGTGGCGATGACTATGCCTTCACCGGGGGATCGGGTTCCGATCTGATCTTGGGTGAAGCTGGAACCGACTTGCGCTTCTACGGCGATACGGGGGTCGACACCCTGAGGGGCGGCGATGGCGGTGACTCCTACTTCTTTGGCGGCGCCGGCGATGATGAGCTGTCCGGCGGCAGCGGTAACGATTTCTTCGTTTTTGGCGGTTCCGGGGTTGACAGGGTCTTTGGTGGTGAGGGCGACGACAGCTTCTTCAGAGGCTATCAGGGCGACGACAGCATCTTCGGCGGTGGCGGCGATGATTCGGGATTCAGGGGGGGATTGGATGCCGACCGGATCTACGGCGACGCGGGAGCCGACTTGCGGCTCTATGGCGACGAAGCAGCCGACAGCCTCTCCGGAGGGAGCGGCAACGATTCCTACCTCTTCGGCGGAGACGGCGCCGACCAGATCTTCGGTGGCCAGGGGCACGACGCAGCTCTCAACGGCGACAGCGGCGACGACAGCCTCTTCGGGGGCTCCGGTGCCGACGGCTTGTTCGGAGGCCTTGATGCGGATCGCGCCTACGGCGAGTCCGGGGCCGACAGCCTCTACGGCGGCAATGGGAACGACACGAGTTTGGTCGGTGGTAGCGGCCTGGACTGGATCGACGGCGACGAGGGGGACGATCTCCTCCTTCTCGGTGACGAGGGCGCCGACAGGATTTCGGGCGAGGTCGGCGATGACGCCTACCTATTCGGTGGTGACGGAGTCGACAGCCTCTACGGCGGCAGTGGACAAGATTTCCGCTTGTTCGGCGGCAGCGGCGCCGACAGCCTCTTCGGCGGCGGTGACGAAGACGGTGGTTTCAAAGGTGACTCGGGATCGGATGCCCTCTTCGGAGACGATGGGGGTGACAGGTCACTCTATGGCGACGAGGGAGCCGACAGCCTCTCGGGCGGCAGCGGCAGCGATTCCTACTTCTTCGGCGCAGTGGGTAACGACACCCTTTCGGGCGACAGTGGCAGCGATGCCTCCTTCTTCGGCTCTTTTGGCGCCGATAGCCTTTACGGCGGTGCCGGGAATGACTCCGGTTTCTTCGGCGGAGACGGCGACGACTTGGTCTTTGGTGGCGCCGGCAACGATACGCTCTATGGCGACTACAATGAAGACACACTGACCGGCGGGAATGGCACCGACAGCCTCTTCGGCGGCTACGGAGACGATATCTTCATGGTGGCAAACCAGGCGGACTTCGCCGGTCTTTACGATGGCGGGTTGGGAAGCGACACCCTGGCGCTGAGTGCCGGCGTCACCATTCCGGGCGCCGGCGTGACCTTGACGAACATCGACTTCACCGTCACCGTCTGATGGAGAAGTCCGGCGATGAGAGGCCGGAACGAGGTTCCCGTGCAGGCCTCCAGCCCGCTCGCCTGTCTGCTCCTTCGTCGAAATCAGCTGCCTTTCCTTCGCCGGGCTGCAGTGGACGCAGCGGCATGCCCCCTCCCCTCATTGCAACCTTTGCAATCTGTCAGCCCGGACGATGCTGTGCTAGCGTCTTGGTCGTAGGGGAAGCAAGCGGGGTGCGGACCGGCCAAGCGGGTCCCGCCTTTGAGACGGCTGGGAGCGCCTAACCCTTTCAATCGCCTCAAAAAGCAATCATGGCGGCGCCATGAGAGAGGCAGGGGCGATGGCCTTCATTCCCGGGACCGCGGGGCTGGATACGCTCACCGGCACGGATGACGTCGATACCATCCTGGGCTACGGCGCCAACGATACGCTCTATGGCTTGAGTGCCGCCGACAGCCTCTACGGGGGGCAAGGCGACGACACGCTGGTCGGTGGCAGCGGCGATGACGTCGCGCTGGAAGGGGGCACCGGGCAGGACTCCCTCACCGGAGACGGCGGTGACGACAGTTACCTGGACGGCGGCTCCCGGGCGGACGTGGTCGCCGGCGGCGATGGCGCCGATGCGCAGCTCTTCGGCGGGGTGGGTGACGACAGCCTGTCCGGAGGCAGTGGTAACGACAGCCAGCTCTACGGAAGCGCTGGGCTCGATCGACTGGCGGGCGACACGGGCGCGGACAGCAACCTGGATGGCGGCGCCAATGCCGATTCCATCTACGGCGGTGACGGCGCGGATACCTCGCTCTTCGGCGAGCGGGCGAACGATCTGATCTTCGGTGACGCGGGCGACGACCGCACGCTGCTGGGCGAGCGCGGCGGCGACAAGCTCTACGGCGGTGACGGGGTCGATGCCTTTCTCTTCGGCGACGTCAGTCCTGACCGCATCGACGGGGGCGATGGCAACGACTATTCGCTCTACGGGGGTGCCGGCAACGATTCCATGTTCGGCGGCAGCGGGGACGATTCCTACGTCTACGGCCAGGGCAAGCGGGACACCATGTATGGTGGCAGCGGCGCCGATCTCAGCTTCTACGGCGGCGGCGGTGTCGACCGTATCTACGGAGACGACGACAACGATCAGCGCTTCGCCGGGCGCGCGGCCTCCGACAAGCTCTATGGAGGCCTGGGCGACGACAGCCTCTTCTTCGGCGGCAACGACAACGACACGCTGTCCGGAGGCAGCGGGCAGGACGCCAGCTTCTTCGGGGCCACCGGCAACGACCGGCTCTTCGGCGGCAGTGGCGATGACAGCCTCTTCTTCGGGGGCACCGGCACCGACCGCTTCTACGCCGGCGCGGGCGCCGACTGGAGCCTGGTGGGCGGCAGCGGTCTGGACCGGATCTACGGCGAGGCGGGAGGGGACTACTTCCTCTACGGCGATGACGGTGACGACAGCCTCTTCGGCGGCAGCGGGGTCGACTATTTCCTCTTCGGCAGCAATGGAGCCGACCGGATCGACGGTGGTTCGGGCGACGACGCCTTCCTCGACGGAGGAGACGGCGACGACTCGATCGGCGGGGGCGCCGGGGCTGACGGCTATGGCGGCGGCGGCTCGGGGAGCGATCGCCTGGCCGGTGACGAGGGCGACGACCGCCGCCTCTACGGCGGGTCCGGTGCGGACTCGCTTTACGGTGGCGAGGGCAAGGACAGCTTCTTCTTAGGTGGCGATGGAGATGACAGCCTTTTCGGCGGCAGCGATGACGATGCCAGCTTCTATGGTGGCTCGAGCCTGGACTCGCTCTACGGCGGCAGTGGAAAGGATATCGCGCTCTATGGCGGCGACGGTGCCGACCTGATTGCGGGGGGATCCGGCGCGGATTCCCTGCTCTTCGGCCAATCAGGTGACGATTCCATCGGCGGTGGAGAGGGCGCGGACGTCCTTCTCGCAGCCGGATCCGGCATCGACAGGGTGAGCGGCGACAGTGGCGACGACCTGCTGCTCTACGGCGAGACCGGGGCCGACAGGCTGTTCGGGGGCAGCGGCAGCGACGGTTTTCTCTACGGCGGCAACGGCCTCGACCAGATCTACGGCGGCGACGGCGACGACAGCCAGCTGGCCGGCGACCAAGACATCGACCGGATTTCCGGCAACAGCGGGAACGACGCCGGCCTCTACGGTGGGTCGGGTGGTGATCTCATCTACGGAGGCCAAGGAAACGACGCCAGCCTCAACGGTGGCAGCGGCCAGGACCGGATCTACGGCGGCCTCGATGGCGACAGCTTCCTCTTTGGCGGGGCCGCTGTCGACACGTTGACCGGCGGCAGCGGGCGAGACGTCCGCCTCTACGGCGGTGGGGACGCCGACACTATCTTTTCCGACACGGCCGACGACTTCTTCCTGCTGGGCGATGCGGGCGACGATTCCCTCTACGGCGGTGACGGCGTCGATTACTACCTCTTCGGCGGACTCGACATGGATCGCCTCTTCGGCGACAGCGGCGGCGACTTCTACCTCTATGGCGACGGCGGCGCGGATCTGCTGTTCGGCGGCAGCGGGGCCGATTCCTCCTTCTTCGGCGGCGACGGCGCCGACCTGGTCTACGGCGGCCTGGGTGACGACAAGGCACTCAGCGGCGGCAGCGACGCCGACCAGGTCTTTGGCGAGGCGGGTGACGATGCGCTGGAGGGCGGCGATGGTGTCGACACGCTGACCGGCGGGATCGGTGCCGACACGCTGGATGGCGGTTCGGGAGGCGACAACGGCCTCTTCGGCGGCCTTGATGATGACCTGGCCTACGGTGGCTCCGGCAACGATTTCAACGTCGAAGGCGGCAGTGGTTCGGATCGGCTCTACGGTGCCCAGGGCTATGACGACTTCTTCTACGGAGGCTCCGGCGCCGACCGGGTCTCCGGCGACAGCGGCGCCGATAGCTTCCTCATCGGTGACGAGGGCGACGACACGCTCGCCGGTGGCTCCGGGAACGATGCCCGCCTCTTCGGTAGCGCCGGCAACGACAGCATCGACGGCGGCGAGGGAGCGGACAGCCTTCTCCTCGGTGGTCTGGGCGACGACAGGCTCTCCGGCGGGGATGGCATCGACAGCACCCTTCTGGGCCAGAGCGGCGCCGATCTGATCTACGGAGGCCTCGGAAACGACCTCAGCCTCCTGGGTAGCAGCGGGTCCGACCAGGTGATGGGCGACAGCGGCGCGGACAACCTCTACGGCGGCTTGGCGGCCGATACGCTCTCCGGAGGCTCGGGAGACGACGTCAGCCTGGTGGGTGGCGAGGGTGACGACCTGATCGACGGCGACCAGGGGGACGACCAAAGCCTCCTCGGCGGCAGCGGTGTCGACCTGGTAAGGGGAAGCAGCGGCGAGGACAGCCTCTTCGGTGGATCCGGCGACGATACCCTCTATGGAGGTTCGGGCGGCGAGGGCAGCCTGGATGGGGGGCTGGGGAACGACCTGATCTTCGGAGGCCCCGGGAACGACCGCAACGCCCAGGGCGGCAGCGGTCTGGATCGGGCCTATGGAGACGAGGGCAACGACTCCTTCTTCTACGGAGGCTCCGGCGCGGATTCTATCGCCGGCGGCAGCGGGTTCGACGCCTTCCTCATCGGTGACGAGGGCAAGGATTCCATCTCCGGTGGCTCCGGCGCCGACTCCCGCCTCTTCGGGGGCGAGGGCGCGGATTCCATCGCCGGCGATGCGGGGGCCGATGTCCTGCTTCTGGGTGGATTGGACAATGATACCCTCCGCGGCGGTGAGGGTGGCGATACTACTTTGCTCGGTGGCAGCGGCACTGATCTGGTCTACGGTGGCCTCGGCAACGATGTCAGCCTGGAAGGCGGGAGCGGCAGTGACTTTGTCTTCGGCGGTGCAGGCAGTGACAGCAGCCTCGAGGGCAACGGCGGCATCGACACTCTTTCAGGTGGCAGCGGTAGCGACTCTTTCCTGTTCGGCGGAGACGGCTTCGACACGCTGTTCGGAGGGTCCGGCGACGACGACGCCTTCTTCGGAGGAGCTGGCGACGATTCGATCGCCGGCGGCGACGGAGCGGACGGCCGCTTCTACGGAGGCCTGGGGGAAGACAGCCTCTTTGGCGGGGCGGGTGCCGATACGTCACTTTACGGAGATTCGGGCTTCGACCGGATCGCTACCGGAGCCGGCGACGACTCCACCGTTTACGGTGGCAGCGGTAACGATTCGATCGATGGCGGCGACGGTGCAGACTTCAAGATTGCCGGCGCCGATGGAGACGACAGGCTCACCACCGGAAGCGGGTCCGATGTCGCCATCTATGGAGGATCGGGGGCTGACACGATTTCCGCCGGGTCCAGCGACGACTTCTTTCTTCGCGGCAGATCCGGAGACGATTTCATCGAGGCCGGCGACGGGGCCGACGCCTATCTCGAAGGCGAAGATGGAAACGACAGCCTGTTCGGAGGGCAGGGCGACGACCGAAGCCTTCTGGGTGGTGCCGGCGACGATCGTGTTGGCGGAGGCGCCGGCAACGATACCCTCTTTGGCGGGAGCGGTATGGATTCGCTGACCGGCGATTCTGGTATGGACACCCTCTACAGCGGGTCGGGAGACGATGTCGGTCTTATCGGTGGGGCTCAAGAGGACCTGCTCAACAGCGGTGTCGGGGACGACACTAGTCTCTTCGGCGGGGATGGGGACGACCTCGTTTACGGTGGCGCCGGTGCGGACGAGACACTTAGCGGCGGCAGCGGGAGCGACAGCATCTTTGGCGGTGATGGGGAAGACTCCCGCTTCTTCGGTGCCAGCGGAGTCGACTGGCTGGACGGTGGCAGCGGAAAGGATATATTTGGAAAGGATCGGTACTTTTATGGCGGAGACGGTGCTGACACGATTACGGGCGGGTCCGGTAGAGACGAGTACTTATCCGGCGACACTGGCGATGATTCGCTGTTCGGCGGCGAGGATAACGATACGCGCTTGTGGGGCGGGTCCGGAAATGACAGGCTTTACGGCGATTCAGGGTTCGACAATATGCTTCTTGGCGGAGCGGGAGTAGACCTTGTTTACGGCGGCTCCGGAGACGATTCTAGTCTGGACGGGGAAGCCGGCAGCGATACCTTGTTCGGTGGTGACGGCGGCGACGCCGGCCTTGACGGCGGTGAGGGAGACGATACGATTTACGGCGGTACCGGAAAGGATTCATTCCTTTGGGGCGGAGCCGGGGCGGACCTGCTGCGCGGTCAGGCCGACGATGACTCTCGTCTCTTCGGCTCCAGCGGCAACGACTTGATCTATGCCGGCCAGGGGAATGATGCCGATCTGCGCGGCTTTTCCGGGAAAGATATCTTGTTCGGCGGTAGCGGCGATGAGTCAGGTCTTGCAGGTGGAGATGGCGACGATACACTCCTCGGCGGCAGCGGGGATGACTCTTATCTGGACGGTAGCGGTACCTACCAAGCCATCATCCCTAATGACGGGGATGACCTGGTCTACGGCGGCGATGGAGACGACGCCAAGTTGTCCGGGGGCAGTGGTGGCGACACGATTTTCGGCGGCACCGGTGCCGATAGTTACGTCTCCGGAAATGACGGTCAGGACAGCCTTTTCGGCGGCATCGGGGATGATTCCGCTTTCAACGGCAACAGCGGCGACGACAGCCTTTTCGGCGGTAGCGGTGCGGAGGTCGGCTTCTTCGGCTTCTATGGGGCGGACCTTCTCTCCGGTGGAAGTGGGAATGACTCCAACTTTTTCGGTGGCAGCGGCGACGACAGCCTTTCCGCCGGTGATGGAGCGGATGTGTCCTTCTTCGGCGGCACCGGTGCCGACAGCTTGTCCGGTGGCGAGGGGGACGACTCCCGATTCTACGCCGGCAAGGGTAACGATAGGCTTTTCGGTGGCAGTGGGGATGACAGCGTTCTCTATGGTGGCAGCGGCGCGGACACGCTCTCCGGCGGGTCCGGAAACGACGTACAAATATCCGGTTCGACCGGTGTCGACTGGATCTTCGGCAACGACGGGAACGACAGCTCCCTCTTCGGCGGGTCCGCCGCGGACCTGATCTTCGGCGGCGACGGTGACGATCGTTATCTCGAGGGCCTCGACGGCGCCGATACGATCTACGGAGGCAGCGGCGATGATATGATCAGGGTCTTCGCGCAAGCCGACCTGGCGCCAGGCTACGTCTACGACGGCGGTGCCGGGACCGACACCCTGATGATCAGCATCGGCACCACGCTTCCCGCCAGCGGCACGCTGAGCTCGATCGAGGTCATCACTTACGTCTAGAGCGGCGCTACGGCTGGTGTGACAGCGGCCGGTCCATGCGACCGCGCAAGGCTAGATCGCCCGGCCTGGCGATCAGGCCATCCGGACGGGAAACCATTTACACCTCGCAACGATCGGCGCTACACTGTCCCCTGGATTGGGCAGAGCCTGGGGACGCCGGATTGGGCGAAAAACCTCCCCTTCGAGGCGATCGAGCATCCTGACCCCTGTCTTGCCGCGCCAGAGGCTCCGCTGCACGCCTTTTGAAAGAGGAGGCGGCAATGGCTACCATTCTCGGCACGCCGGGACCGGATACACTGACCGGCACCAGCCTTGTTGACAGCATTCTGGGCTATGGAGGCGGCGATACGCTGTTCGGATTGAGCGCGCCGGACTTTCTCTATGGCGCCAACGATGACGATACCTTGCACGGAGGCAGCGGCGATGATGCCGCCCTATACGGCAGCAGCGGAGCGGATCTTCTGAGCGGTGATGCCGGCGACGACAGCAGCCTCTTCGGCGGCTCGCGTATCGACGAGCTTCTGGGCGGCGCCGGTTCAGACGGCTATCTCTTCGGCGGCCTCGCGAACGACACGTTGGCGGGCAACAGCGGGGATGACTTCCTCTTCTACGGTGGCGCCGGGCTCGACACGCTGATGGGCGGCAGCGGTGCCGACAGCGCGCTGGACGGCGGCGCCAATGCCGACGTGATCTACGGCGGCGACGGCGCGGATGTCTCGCTGATCGGGGAGCGCGCCGGTGACTTCATCTTCGGTGGTTCCGGCGACGATAGCATGGCATTCGGCGGGCGCGGCGGTGACCGGCTCTACGGTGACCTCGGGCTCGACGCCAGCTTCTTCGGTGATGTCAGCCCCGACATCCTCTTTGCTGGGGAGGGCGACGACTTCTCCTTCTATGGGGGCGCCGGCAACGACACGCTCTATGGCGGCGATGGCGAAGACTCCTTCTTCCACGGCAATGGCAAGCGCGACACGCTGTCGGGAAGCAGCGGAAACGACGCCAGCCTCTTCGGCGGCGGCGCCGTCGACCGCGTCTACGGCGGCAGCGGGATGGACTCCGACCTCTTCGGCCGCAACGGCGCCGACAAGCTCTACGGCGACGACGGCGACGACAGTCGCTTTTACGGCGGCAACGACAATGACACGCTCTCCGGCGAGAGCGGGGCCGACAGCCTCTTCTACGGGGGCAGCGGCAGCGACCGGATCTTCGGCGGCGACGGCGACGACGTCGGCTTCTACGGCGCCAGCGGATCCGACCGCTTCTACGGTGGGTTCGGCAACGATTCAAAGCTCTTCGGCAGCAGCGGCAACGACCGGATCTACGGTGGTGCCGGCGACGACACCACGCTTGTCGGTGACCTGGGCAAGGACACGCTCTTCGGCTACAGCGGAAACGACCGCTCGCTCTTCGGCGGCTCTGGGGCCGATTCGATCTACGGCGACAGCGGCGCCGACATCGTGATCTACGGCGGGTCAGGAGCCGACCTCGTCGACGGTGGTGACGGTGACGACATCGCCCTTTCGGGCGACGACGGTGACGACAGCCTTTCCGGCGGCAGCGGCAGCGACACCTATCTCTTCGGCGATGACGGCGATGATCGCCTCTTTGGTGGCAGCGGTGACGACCTGGCGCTCAGAGGACGGAGCGGCGACGATCAGCTATCCGGCGGTGACGGAGAGGATGTGAGCTTGCTGGGCGATAGTGGCGCCGACAGCATCGATGGTGGCAGCGGAAACGATCTGCTGCTCTCCGGCGGATCGGGTGCGGACAGCATCGGTGGCGGTGACGGAAGCGACGCCTCGGTCTTCGGCGACGATGGCGCCGACAGCCTTTCCGGAGGCAGCGGAGACGACGGCTTCTTCTCCGGCGGCTCGTCGGCCGACAGCATGGCCGGCGATGACGGCGACGACTTCTCCTTCATGGGCGACACGGGCGACGACAGCCTCTCCGGTGGCAGCGGAAACGACTTCGGCTTCTACGGTGGCGACGGGACCGACTCGCTCTTCGGTGGCGATGGGAACGACTTCCGCTTCTTCGGCGGCCAGGGTGCCGACAATCTCAGCGGTGACGGCGGCAATGATACCCTCTATGGCGATGAGGGTAACGACACCTTGATCGGCGGGTCCGGGTTCGACAGCGCCTTCGGTGGGATCGGCGACGACGTCATCATCGTCGCCAGCCAGGGCGACCTGACCGGCTATCGTTTCGACGGAGGACCGGGAACAGACCACGCTGATCTTGGGCCCGGGCGTCACCCTGCCTGGCGGCGGCGCCAATCTCTCCAGCATCGACGTGGTGACCATGATCTAGCAACCGGACTGGAGGCTAGCCATGGATCGCCAGCTGTCCAGGCGTTTACAGGCCACTGCGGGTGCCCCTACACTTACCGCCGACTGGCGAAAGTCGCGATAGGGAGGCGTAAATGGCCTTTATTCCAGGCACGGCAGGACCCGATACACTCTCCGGGACCGACGCTATCGACACCATTCTGGGCTACGGGGCCGACGATACCCTCTACGGCCTGAGCGCGGCTGACAGCCTCTACGGCGCACAAGGCGACGACAGGCTCTTCGGTGGCAGCGGAGACGATCTGACCCTGGCGGGGGGCACCGGCCAGGACAGGCTCTACGGCGACGCGGGCGATGATGCCAGCCTTTCCGGCGGCTCTCGCGCCGATCTCCTCGAAGGTGGCGAGGGGGCGGACGCCTATCTCTTCGGCGGGCAGGCCAACGACAGCATTTACGGAGGCCCTGGCGACGATAGCTTTCTCTACGGCAGCGCCGGGCTCGATACGCTTTACGCCGGCGACGGCGCCGATAGGCATCTGGACGGCGGCGCCAATGCCGATCTCATCGACGGTGGTGACGGTGAGGATACCTCGATAATCGGCGAGCGTGCCAACGATATGCTGTTCGGCGGCAATGGTGACGACCGCATGGTCGACGGCGGGCGCGGCGGCGACAAGCTCTACGGCGAGAAGGGGATCGATGCCTTCTTCTACGGTGATGTCAGCCCGGACCGCCTGGAAGGTGGGACTGGCAATGACTACAGCTTCTATGGCGGCGCCGGTAACGACAGCCTCTACGGCAGTACCGGAGACGACTCCTTCTTCCACGGCAACGGCAAGCGCGACACCCTCTATGGAGGCAGCGGCAATGACGCGACCTTCTACGGCGGCGGCGGGATCGACCGTATGTACGGCGACCAGGGATTGGATGCCGCCTTCTTTGGCCGCGCGGCCTCCGACAAGCTCTATGGCGGCGGCGGTGGCGACAGCCTCTTCTACGGTGGCAACGACAATGACACGATCAGCGGTCAGGGCGGAAACGACAGCCTCTTCTATGGAGGCAGCGGCGCCGACCGGCTCTACGGCAACAACGGGTACGACCACTCCTTCTTCGGCGACAGTGGCTCCGACCGCATGGACGGCGGTGACCAGAATGACCTAGGCCTCTACGGAGGTTCGGGCAACGACTCGCTATTCGGCGGCACCGGGTTCGACAACACGCTCTACGGTAGCGAAGGCAATGACAGCATCTATGGAGATGACGGCAACGACTTCAGGCTTGCCGGGGGCGAGGGCGACGATCTCATCGAGGGTGGCGAGGGCAATGACGGCCAATTGCTGGGAGAGGCGGGTTCCGATGTCATCTACGGCGATTCAGGGAATGAAGGTGGCCTCTTCGGCGACTGGGATCAGACAGGCTCTATGGTGGCTCGGGGTTCGACTCCTTTCTGTTCGGCGGCGCGGACGACGATACGCTCAGCGGTGGTGACGGGAACGATACCTCTCTTGGTGGGTCGACCGGACTCGATACCCTTTTCGGCGGCAATGGAAACGACACCAATCTCGAAGGCGATTACGGTAGTGACAGGATCTACGGAGGCAGTGGCAACGACCAGGTCTTATCGGGAGAGGACGGCGACGACCAGATTTACGGCAACAGCGGCGCTGACTTGATCCTCTATGGAGGTAACGGAAATGACAGCATCTCAGGTGGCGCTGGCAATGACTTGCGCATTGCCGGCGGCGATGGTGCCGACAGGCTGTCCGGAGATGGTGGCGATGATACCTCGGTCTATGGCGATGGCGGCGACGACACTCTCTATGGCGGCAGCGGGGCTGATTTCCTGTCAGGCAGCAGTGGCGCCGATGCCGTCTACGGGGGCAGTGGGGACGACGTCATCGTCGCTGCCAGCCAGGGCGATTTGGCGGGCGGATATTTCTACGACGGTGGCGCCGGAACTGACACCTTGATGCTGGAGAACGGCGCGACCCTGCCCGGCGGCGGTGGCGGTCTCTCTTCGATTGAGGTCACCCTCTACGGATAGTACCCCGACGCAAGACTCAGGGGGGCTGCTCGCAGCAAGCACAAAGGGCAGACACGCCCACCCGAAAGATGCTATGTTTGTACCAATGTGCTTCTGTGGGGCGCCCACTTAACGCCCAATGGGCCCCTTCCCTATAAGACCATCGACCCCAGTTGGGTTCTTGAGACGACCTTGAGAAAACGACCATAAGAGGGTGTAGACATGGCCTTTGTTCCAGGAACGCCCGGCCCGGACACGCTCATTGGCACAGACGCCGTTGACACTATCCTCGGCTACGGCGCGGACGACAGTCTTTATGGCGCAAGCGGGTCCGACAGTCTTTTCGGTGCGCAAGGCGACGACACCGCCTTCGGCGGCAGCGGTAGCGACACGACGCTTGCCGGTGGCACCGGGCAGGATGGCCTCTACGGCGATGCGGGGGACGACAGCAACCTCTCCGGCGGGTCCAGGGCCGATCTCCTGGACGGCGGCGCGGGTGCGGACGCCCTGCTCTTCGGCGGCGTGGGCGATGACAGCATCTCCGGAGGCAGCGGCAACGACAGCAGCCTCTATGGCAGCGCCGGTCTCGATACACTGTATGGCGGCAGCGGGGCGGACAGTCATCTCGACGGTGGCGCCAATGCCGATGTGATCTTCGGTGGGGACGGGCCCGACGCCGAACTCATCGGCGAGCGCGCCAACGACAGCCTCTTCGGCGGTGAGGGCGACGACCGCCAGGTCTACGGCGGACGCGGCGGCGACGCACTCTTCGGTGGAAGTGGCGTCGACGCCTCCTTCTTTGGTTACGTCAGCCCGGATGCCTTGGACGGCGGCGAGGGTGACGACTATTCATTCTATGGAGGTGCCGGTAACGATTCCCTCTTCGGCGACAGCGGCGACGACTCGCTCTTCTTCGGCGAGGGCAAGAGAGACACGATGCTTGCCGGCAGCGGCATCGACGAGAGCTTCTTCGGTGGTGGCGGGGTCGATCGCATCTACGGCGACGCAGGATCGGACCTGTCCTTCTCCGGGCGCGCGGCCGCCGACAAGCTCTACGGCGAAGAGGGAAACGATAGTTTCTTCTTCGGGGGCAACGGCAACGACACACTATCGGGCGGCAGTGGCGCGGATGCCCGCCACTACGGGGGTAGCGCCAATGACCGGATCTTTGGCGGCAGCGGTGCGGACGCCTATGCATACGGTGGTTCCGGCACCGATCGTCTCTACGGGGATCTCGGACAGGACATGGCTTTGCGTGGAGGGTCGGGGACCGACAGCCTCTTCGGCGGAGACGGCGACGACGGCCTCTTCTTCGGCGATGCAGGCGATGACAGCCTGGCCGGTGGCAGCGGCACCGACACCTTTCTCAACGGCGAGACCGGCGCGGACAGCCTCTTCGGCGGCAGCGGCGGCGACATCGGCCTCTTCGGCGGCCGGGGCGCCGATCACCTGGACGGAGGCGTGGGTGACGACTATCGCGCTTTTGGCGGTGACGACGATGATCGCCTGGCCGGTGGCGCGGGCGACGATTCCTACTTCTACGGCGATGATGGCGATGACAGCCTTTACGGCGGCAGCGGAACCGACAGCTCTTTCGCCGGCGCGGATGGCAGTGACAGCCTCTTTGCCGGCAGCGGCGGTGACATCGCCTTCTTCGGCGGTCGGGATGGGGATCATCTAGACGGTGGCGCAGGCGACGACTCCTACTTCTACGGCGATGACGGAGACGACAGCCTTTACGGGGGCAGCGGAGCGGAGGGCTCCTTCACCGGCGCGAACGGCAAGGACAGCCTCTTCGGTGGCAGCGGAGACGACACTGGCTTCTTTGGTGGAAGCGGTAGCGACCATCTGTTTGGCGATGTGGGGAGGGATCGGTTCTTCTACGGCGGTGAGGGGGACGACCTCCACTATGGCGGCTTGGGTATCGACAGCTATCTGCGCGGTGACACTGGGAACGATAGCCTTTCCGGTGACAGCGGTGTTGATGGCCGCTTCTTCGGCGGCTCCGGCAGCGACGGCCTCTTCGGTGGATCCGGCAACGACAGTTTCCTCTTCGGGCAAGATGGTAACGACAGCCTCTACGGCGGCCTTGATGTGGACTACAGCCTTGCCGGCGGCGATGGTAATGACAGCCTTTTTGGCGGCGCCGGTGATGACTACTATCTGAGAGGCGAGTCAGGTGCGGACAGCATCAGCGGAGGCGATGGAGACGATAGCCGTTTCTATGGCAGAACCGGCGATGATTTTCTCTTCGGCGGGGAGGGCGATGATGAGATCCTCTATGGGGCTAGTGGGGACGACCGCATTTTCGGTGGAAGCGGCGGCGATTCTGGCCTGGGCGGCGGGTCTGGCGCCGATCGCCTCTATGGCGATGAAGGCGCGGACAGTATCTTTTATGGCAACGATGGCGACGATAGGCTCTTGGGTGGCAGCGGCACCGAGTCATTCTTTGACGGGGGCTCCGGCGGGGATAGCCTTTGGGGAGGGAGCGGAAATGACATCGGCTTCTTCGGGAGAACTGGTGTCGATAGGCTTTCCGGGGACGAGGGCGATGACACCTCTTTCTACGGAGGCGACGGGGAAGACGGGCTTTATGGCGGAGAAGGTCTAGACAGGCTCTTCCTGGGTGGCGCGGACAACGACAAGCTCTTCGGTGACGCTGGGCAGGACAGCCTCTTCTATGGCGATACCGGAAGCGACAGCCTTTCCGCGGGCAGCGGCGGCGACCGGTATTTCTACGGCGGTTCGGGGACCGATACGCTGAGAGGTGGAAGCGGCGACGATTCGAACTTCTATGGCGGAGATGGGAGTGACAGTGTCTACGGCGGCGACGCCCTGGACCGGGACCTCTTCGGCCAAAGCGGTGACGACCGCATTTTCGGCGATGCCGGTGACGACTATAGCCTGGGTGGGGCAACAGGCTCGGACCATCTGAACGGCGGTGACGGCGATGATTCCTACGTTAGTGGCAACGGCGGAAACGATACACTCAGCGGCGGCAGCGGTGTGGACTACGCTTTCTTTGGTGGCGACGGGGACGACAGCCTTTCCGGAGGAAGCGCAAACGACTACGGCTTTCTGGGGGTCCTCGGCAACGATTTCCTCTTTGGTGACGGTGGGATCGATAGCTTTTTCTATGGGGACAAGGGCGACGATCTGCTTTCCGGCGGCAGCGGTGACGACTACTTGTTCAGGGGAGGATCTGGTGCCGACAGCTTGCTGGCCGACAGTGGCGACGACAGGGCTTTCCTCGGTGAGTCGGGCGCCGACCTGCTGTTCGGTGAGTCGGGCAACGATGTCTCCCTCTGTGGCGGGGACGGCGCCGATACGCTCTACGGCGGAGCCGGTGCCGATACGCTTTTCGGCGACAGCGGCGATGACATCTTCATCGTAGCCAGCCAGGGAGACTTCGTCGGCTATTCCTACTTCGGTGGCGCCGGAACCGATACCCTGGCCCTGGGCGGCGGCACCACCCTCCCGGGCGGCGGCGGCGGCCTCTACTCGGTAGAGGTCACGATCACGATTTGACGGGGCAAGGCGCTTGCGGACCGTCTTCCCGGTCCCCTGCGGGGCTGTTGGGTGAACCTTGCGCATAACGGGCCAAGACAAAGGCAACCGGTGACGGGGGACGTCTCCTTGACCACTCCACGGGCCTTTGGCTGCACATTTTTGGCCGCGTCGCTTTATCCTTGTGTTATCGTCGATTGTGGGTGAGGCGGCGAAGCTGCTCCGACAAGGCAGAATTGCCACGGTGACGTTGCCGACTGATTGCAGAGATCTGCGAACGCCGCATCGGAACGGACTTTGGGGGCTGAGGCGATGGCATTCATTCCTGGTACACCGGGGCCGGACACGCTTTCCGGGACCGACAGCGTCGATACGATCCTGGGGTATGACGCGAACGATACGCTCTACGGATTGAGCGCGGCCGACAGCCTCTTCGGCGCTCAAGGCGACGACATCCTCTTCGGCGGCAGCGGCAGCGATGCTACGCTTTCAGGTGGCACCGGACAGGATTCCCTTTTTGGAGACGCCGGTGACGACAGCAATCTCTCGGGCGGGTCTCGGGCCGATCTCCTTGATGGGGGCGAAGGCACGGACGCGCTGCTGTTCGGCGGTGTCGGCGACGATTCGCTCTCCGGGGGTAGCGGGAGCGACAGTCTGCTCTACGGCAGCGCCGGGCTCGACACGCTCTCGGGCGGCAGCGGCGCCGATACTGGCCTCGATGGCGGCAAGAATGCGGACCGGATCTATGGCGGCCAAGGGGCCGACACCTCGCTGCTGGGCGAGCGCGCGAACGACTATATCTTCGGTGGGGCCGGTAATGACCGCAGCCTGGATGGAGAGCGCGGCGGCGACAAGCTCTACGGAGACAAGGGCGCGGATGCCTACCTCTTCGGCGGCGTCAGCCCCGATCGGCTAGACGGTGGAGAAGGCAACGACTCCTTCCTCTACGGTGGCGCCGGGAACGATTCTATCTTTGGCAGCAGCGGCAGCGATTCTGCTTTTTTCGGAGAGGGCAAGAGGGACACGATCTACGGCGGCAGCGGAGTTGACTTCAGCTTCTATGGCGGCGGTGGTGTCGACCGGCTCTACGGCGGTTCGGGCGTAGATCTCCGCCTCTTCGGGCGTGCGGCTTCCGACAAGCTCTATGGTGGCGACGGCGTCGACTATTCCCTCTTTGGGGGCAATGCCAACGACACGCTGTCGGGAGACAGCGGCAATGACTTTCGTTTCTATGGCGCAACCGGGAACGACAGGCTCTTCGGCGGAAGCGGAGACGATTTTAGCTTCTACGGAGCGACCGGCACCGACAGGCTCTATGGCGATGATGGAAATGACTTTATCATCAATGGCGGTTCGGGAACGGATTCCCTGCACGGCGGCATGGGAGACGACCTCGACTTCTCCGGGGAGGAAGGAAACGACAGCCTTTCCGCCGGCAGCGGAATCGATCGGAACTTCTACGGTGGTTCGGGGGCCGATAGCTTGTCGGCGGGCAGCTCTGCCGACACGGTGTTCTACGGTGGCTCGGGAAGCGACAGCATTTTCGGCGGAGATGGCGACGACTTCGTGTTCGATGGCAGAGACGGAGACGACAGCCTGTCCGGCGGCAGTGGCGCCGATCGCGTTTTCTACGGAGGCTCGGGTAGCGACGTACTTGCCGGGGGAAGCGGTGAGGACGACATATTCAACGGCAAATCAGGCGCGGACACCCTTCTGGGCGGTGAGGGGAACGATATCAATTTTCGCGGCGCCGATGGAGACGACAGCCTATCGGGCGACAGCGGTACAGACATTTACTTTTATGGCGACCTGGGTGACGACAGCCTATCGGCCGGCGCCGGTAACGACACCCGCTTCTTCGGCGGTTCCGGTGCCGACGTCATTGACGGGGGTAACGGTGAGGAGGCTGGATTCTACGGGGGGTCAGGAGCCGACAGCCTTTTCGGCGGGGAAGGAAGCGATGACTTCTTCGCCGGCGATGATGGAGACGACAGCCTCTACGGCGGCCTCGGGCTGGACAGCAGGTTCTATGGCGGTAGCGGTGCCGACGTGATCGAAGGCGGCAATGATGATGACGATACGCTGGACGGTGGTTCGGGCGACGACACGGTCGCGGCCAACAGCGGCAATGACGCCTTCCTCTATGGTGACGCGGGCGACGACACGGTCTTGGGTGGCAGCGGCTACAACAACTTCCTGCTGGGCGGCGCCGGCGCCGACGTCATCATGGGCGGCGACAAGGACGATGGCGAGCTCTACGGCGGTGTTGGCGACGATAGTGTCTACGGAGACGCCGGCAACGATAGCATCTACGGCGACGATGGAGGCGACACGCTGACCGGCGGCGCCGGGTTCGACAGCGCCTTCGGTGGCAGCGGTGACGATGTGTTCCTGGTGAACAGCCAGGCGGACTTCGACAGCTATCTCTACGACGGTGGCACCGGAACCGACACCCTGGTGCTGGGCGCCGGTGTCACCCTTCCCGGCAGCGGCACCGGGCTGGTCTCCATTGAGGTGACCCTCTGACCCAATCGGCCTGCTCGCCCAGGAGAATCACGCAGCTTTGCGCGCCTGCATGCGCCTCTAAGCAAAGAGCCCGTGCAGGAACCAGTCGCTGCCGGCGCGGAAGGCCCAGAGGCGGCGGCCGTCGGCGGCTTCCAGGCGGTAGTAGTCGCGGGGTCGCGCCCCTGCCTCCTCCGGCAGCCACCAGGCGGGCTCCAGGCGTTCCGGGCCCTCGGCGCGGGTGATCTCCAGGCGCTGGCGGCGCCAGTCGAGGCGGCGCGGCGGGTGGTCGGGCAGCAGGGCCACGACCGAAACCGGCTCCGGCTTGGAAAGCAGCAGCAAGGGGCGCGGCGGCAGGCTCTCCGGCCAGTCTTCCTCGGCTGTGGCCGGCTCTATGGCGAAGGGGGTGGCGTGCGCGACGGCGCGTTCCGGCGCATGCCGGGCCCGCGCACGCGGACGCACCACGCTGGCGGCGCCCAAGCGGCTTTGCAGGCGGTCGACCAGGCTTGCCAGATCAGCCACGCCGCCGGCGCTGCGGGACCCCTCCCCTGCCTCCGGCGCTACCAGCTGCTGGGCCTCCAGCAGCTCGGTGACGGGGGCCGAGAGGCTCAAGACCTCCAGGCCGAAGCCGGGATCCAGCAGGTCGCGCTGCGGGGCGGCCAGGCGGCAGAGATGCGCCGGATCGCGGCTGGGCCGGCTGGTCCCGACGGCAAGGCGCACCTGCGTGCCGTCGACGCGGTGGCCCAGGGCCTCCAGGCGCCGGGCGCCCAGGCCGCGGCGTTCCAGCTCGACCGACAATGCCTCGATCAGGCGGTCCAGCACGGCCGAGACCGCCTCCGGCGTCAGCAGTGGCTCGGCGAAGGCCTGGCGCACCCAGGGCAGCTCCGCCGGTGCGTCGGGCGAGAGCGGCTCCTCCTGGCTGCCCAGGGCCTGGCGCAGGCGGTAGAGCGTTTCGCTGCCGACCCGCGCGGTGAGGCTGGCGGCCGGCAGGCGCCTGAGCTGCGCGATCTCGCTCACGCCCAGGCTGGAGAGAAGTTGACCGGCCTCGGCGGTCAGCCTGAGGGCGGCGGGCGGCAAGGGATCGAGAGACTTGGCCTCTTCCTCCGGCTCGATGCGGATCCAGGGCTGCTCCGGCGTGGTGGCGAAGCGGGCCAAGGCCCAGGCTGCCCCGGCCGTGCCGGCAAGCCCGGCGCGGGCCTGGTGACCCAAGCGTCCCAAGCGCTGCACCAGGTCCTCCAGCAAGGCGGATTCGCCGCCGCAGAGATGGGCGCAGCCGGTGACGTCGAGATAGAGGCCGCCGCCGCCGCCGAAGGCCAGGCTGCCCCCGCCGCTGCCGTCACCCAAGGGATCGCCGGCGACCCAGGGCGTGTAGCGCCGGCACCAGGCCTCCAGCTGCGCCAGGCGGCGGGCCTCGGCGCTGCGCTGGCGCTGGGCGGTGCAGAGGTCGGGGACCTGCGCGCGGGCCGAGGCCAAGGGCTGGCCAGGGGCCAGGCCGAGCGCCGCGGCGGCCGGATCGAGGGCCGCCAGTTGCTGGCGCTGCCCTACCTGCTCGACAAGCGCGAAGGGCGCTTCTGCCTCAGCCGCAGGCTTGCGCTTGAGGCGCCAGGTTTCCGTGGCCAGGCTCGGCAGCCAGAGAGAAAGTATACGTCGCATCGTCCCACTCCACCAAAGTATCGGCCGGGCGCCCGCCCCGGCTCTGCAGCAGGCTGAGGTGCCAGCGCGGCGTCCCCGGCAGGTCGGCCAACGGGCCCTTCGCGGCCGAGGGCGCCGGCGCCACCTGCCAGCGGGTCAGAGCCGGCAAGGGCGCACCGCTGGGCCGCGTCTCGACCAGCAGGCAGGCCGCCCTGCCCCGCTCGGCGGCCAGCTGCAGGCGCCGCCCGGCCACCCGCTCCAGCCCCTGCAGGCGCCCCAGCACCACCGGCGCCTGGCCGGAGCGCAGGCATTCCTCCAAAGCCCAGAGCAAGGCCTGCTCGCGGTGCGCGCGGACCAGCAGCAGATCGCGCGCCGCCAGGCCAAAGGCCTGCAAGCCCGCGGCATAGGGAAAGTCCTCGCGCGCCACCCAGATCAGCGGCCCCGCCGCAGCGCGCCTCAGCTGCGCCGCGAAGGCCAGCGCCAGGCCCAGCGGCACCGCCGCCGAGGCCCCGGGCGCGGCCCCCAAGCAATGCAACCCCACCGTCGCCAAGCCGCCGCCGGCCAGCGCCCCGTCCAAGGCCGCCACCCCCAAGGGCCGGCAGGGCACCCCGCCGCCCCCGGCCGACTGCCGCGCCAGCCAGTCCCGCAAGGCCGTCGGTGTCTTGCCCACCAGTGAAAGCTTGCCGTCCATGCCCATCGTTCACTATGTTCCTGTTTTGTTCTCATTAGAATGGCGGCAAGAGAGGCCTCGGTCAAGGCCTTGGTGGCTGAGGTGTGGTGAAGCAGAGTCCCCAGCAACAGCACCAAGGCCAACCTCTGGCCGCAACAGAGACCCGGCCTCGCGACAACGCCACGAGCACCGGCCCGGGTTCAAAACAGCCCGGCAGCCTTACTTAGTGTTGGTCCGGACACCGTCGCTATAAGCGATCACGTCCGCACAAAGATGTCTTCTCCCCATTCAGAGGCCAAACTCTTTGGTGTCGACCCACTCCATGCTCAAAAGGGACCAGAAATCATCCGCCAATTGATCCTCGACATACAGGTAGGGCATCCAGCCATACCCACCGTCACCCCAGTCGGGTCCCCAAGAGTTCCGAATGAGGAGGGCGCCAGTGGTCGTCTCATTGCACAGCGTGTTCGTGATCTTCTTGGCATCGTCATAGCCAACGGCAACGACCGCATGACCCCAATCCGAATTCTCGACCGAACAAGGATAGGGGATACCACCCGGCGTATCGCTGTAGTCGAAGGACGGGAACCCATAGAACCCAAACATGGAAGGTATTCCCGCGACCAAGAACTTCTTGACGTTGGCCAGAACCTTGCTGCCCGGCAAGCCGGCGCCAAAGGGGTCATGGCAAAAGTACTGCAAGGCTTCGAAATTATCGGCAACCGCGTAAACGAAGCTCGGCGGCTCGTCATCGAATTGAGGATCCGAATCGGTGTAGGGCCAATACTTCTCATCCGGCACACCGCAAAGCGCCAAGGCGCCCATCGTATTTCGAATCCACGCTCCCGTATCACCGGTGACCTGCATCAAGTTGCGTGTCGCTTTGTAGACAAAGAGGTGAGAGCCATCGATATGCTTATCAAACGCCCGGCGTTGAAAGTACTCAACGATCCCCATAGCAGCATGGGCCGTGCAGGACCCCAGGCTCAATTGGTTTTCGATGGGTGAGCACCACTTGGATAGATCGACCTTCGGCGGCAGTGCCTTAAGCCGCTTACTGTCGGCCAAGCCCAACTTCTTAGCCATTCTCGTAACCTCAGGCGTCTTCTCGGTGTGATCACGCAGATCCGGAAATGGCGGCAACCAACCAGTGCCAACCGACCTGCCCAGCCTTGAAAGCGCTACAGTCTTGCAAGTGGCATGCATCTTCGTTCTTCCTTTTTGTTTGCCGTGCCAGACCCGTCTCGACCAGAAGCATACCCACGCCGGCTTCAGGCGACCTGTCTGGCGGGCTGCCAATTCCTCCTCTCAGACCTTATAGTAGCCTTCATAGTAGCCTTCTTGAAACGAAACGCAACCAAGATGGCTCCCCTTCGTCCGCAAGGCAATCACGCCGTGCGTTCCATCCCGGGCAAAGGGGCGCTTGCCGCCCTTGCCGTTTCTTGCCAGTTTGTTCTTGTTTTGTGCTCAGCGCGTGGTAACAAGGGGACTTGGAGCAAAACCCCGAAGAGCGTCAAGGCTCAGAGGTGGCCCTCCCTCACGGCATTCAATTGCGGATAGAACGGCGAGATGATCGAGCAGGAAGGAACACAGCGATGACCGACCCCGGCAAGACCTTCCGCGCGCTGCATCACCGCGAGGGTGCCTTCATCCTTCCCAATCCCTGGGACGTCGGCTCGGCGCGGATCCTGGCGGCCCTGGGCTTCGAGGCTCTGGCGACGACCAGTGCCGGGATGGCGCATGCGCTGGGCTTGCCCGATGGTGGGGTGCCGCGCGAGGCGGTGCTGGCGCACTGCCGGGACTTGGCGGCGGCCACGCCCCTGCCGGTCTCGGCAGATCTTGAAAAGGGCTTCGGCGACAGCCCGAAAGCCCTGTTCGAGACCATCGAGGCGGCGGCTGCTACGGGCTTGGCCGGCTGCTCCATCGAGGACCATACGGGACGACCCGACGATCCCATCTTCGAGAAGAGCTTGGCGGTAGAACGCATCGCTGCCGCCTGCCAGGCCTGCCGCGGGCTCGACCGGGACTTCGTGCTGACCGCGCGCTGCGAGAACCTGCTCTGGGGCCGCCCCAACCTCGACGCCGTCATCGAAAGGCTTCAGGCCTATGGCGCGGTGGGCGCGGACGTGCTCTATGCGCCGGGGCTCGCCAGCCTGGAGGCCATGCGGGAGGTCTGCGCCGCCGTGGAGAAGCCCGTGAACGTCGTCCTGGAGACCAAGGCCACGCCCTTCACGCTGGAGCAGCTCGCCGCCGCCGGCGTCAAGCGCATCAGCCTGGGCTCGGCCCTGGCGCTCAAGGCCTATGGTGCCCTGCTCACCACTGCGCGAGAGATGATCCAAGACGGCAGCTTCCGCTTCCTTGACACGGTGCCGGACTTTGCCGAACTCGACGCCTTCTTCAAGCCTGGCGCTCAGACCCCTGGCCTCTGAGCGAACCCCGGAATAGCGAACCTGCGCCGATAGCCGCCGGGGCGTCGACACCAACCAGTCCTGCAAGGCAGCCGGCAACGCCCCGACCAAACGGCACCAGCCTATACGCCCCTGCTCTGCCGTCACTCGAAGATGAAGTCCGTCGCCGTCAGGTCCTGAGCGCGCGTAACGCCACTGAGCGAGATCTTAAAGTCAGCACTGCCGTCGCCGTCGCTGTCCACTTCCAGTCGGCCGTCTGTCTCATCGAAGCGCGCCTGCGGCCCACGGCTGTCAAAGGCCGCGCCACCAATCCAGGTACCCTCGCTGCCCGACACATTGAGCAACACAGCATCCGCGTTGGTTTGGGTCTTAGCGGTGCTGTGAGAGCTGAAGTCAGTAATCACGGCTTCCAGGCCGCTAGCCTCTTCGGCAAAGACGAAGCTGTCCGACTTGCCGCCGCCGGTAAGTGTGTCCTTGCCACTGCCCCCATAGAGTATGTCCTTCTTACCCCCACCAAAAAGCTGGTCTGCGCCGCGGTCGCCAAACAGCCTGTCCCTACCGCCGTCGCCGTAAAGGCTGTCGGCACCATCGCCGCCCCAAATCAGGTCGCCGGCCTGGCCACCAAACTCTCGGTCCTGATCATTGCCGCCATAAAGGCTGTCCGAATCCTGGCCACCGTAAAGGCTGTCAGAGCCGGCCTGGCCGGCCAGCAGGTCATCACCACTATCACCTGCCAACCAGTCATTATCCAGCCCGCCGCGAACGGTGTCGTCGCCGTCGCCGCCATAGAAGCCGTCGTCACCTGCGCCACCAAACAGCTTATCGGCGCCATTACCACCGTAGAGCGCTAAGTAGTCACTTCCGCTGTCCCCGTATCCACGATAACCGTCGCTCCCACTACCGCCGAAAATCCTGTCAGCGCCGTCACCTCCGAAAAAGTCGTGTTCCTGCCCGCTACCACCGAAGAGGCGATCGGCGCCGTCACCCCCAAAGAAGTTGAAATCGTGCCCGCTGTCCCCGAAGAGCCGGTCGGCGCCTTCATCTCCGGAAAAACTGCCGTCGTGGCCGCTGCCGCCGTACAAAGTATCGGCGCCCTTACCTCCGTAGAAGCTATCCTCGTGCCCGCTACCACCGACGAGCATGTCGGCACCGTCACCTCCGAAGAAGCTCTTGTCGTGCCCGCCATCCCCGAAGAGCTTGTCGGTGCCGTTACCTCCGAAGAAGCGGTCCTCGTGCCCGTCACCGCCAAACAGCGTGTCGTCGCCCTTCTCACCTCGGAAGAATTTGTCGTTGTCTGTGCCACCGTAGAGCCGGTCCGCGCCGCTGTTCCCGAACAAGCTCTTCTCGAACCCATCACCGCCGAACAGCCGGTCGCCGCCGCTGCCTCCGAAAAGGCCCTGGTCATCTCCACTGACACCAAAGAGCCGATCGTTGCCGGCAAGCCCGTAGAGCCGGTCGCTTGCGCTCCATCCATAGTGCCTAATCCTGGATCCATAAATCCGATCCGCCTGATCGGTCCCAGTCAGCGTATTGCTTTCGCCTAAGGTTCCTTCAATGACCGCCATTCGCCTATACCTCCGATCACATCATTTGCCTGCCTTTCAACCAATCTTCTAATCAAATCAGACAAAAGCTAAGAATCCTTTTTTGACACAATTGGTCGCAGTGCGGTACAATCCTGACACGCGGGCGCATTGCGACACGAAAACTCGTCGTGTGGTCGAATGCAAAACCGGCCAGACGAGATTGACAAATTGACCGGCTCTCAAACCCGCTTCAGGCCGCTGAGCCCTGAGCGAAGCCCGGAATGGCGAATCTCCGCCGGTAGGCGCCGGGCGAGAGGCCGGTCACCCGCTTGAAGAGGCGGCGGAAGGAGGCCGGGTCTTCGTAGCCGACTTTCCAGCTGATCTCGTCGACCGAGGCCTTGGTGCGCTCCAGCCGGCGCTTGGCATCCTCCACGCGCAAGCGCTGGACGTAGTCCAAGGGCGCGAAGCCGGTCGCCGCCTTGAAGCGGCGCTTGAAAGTGCGCTCGGCCGCACCCGCATGCTTGATCATCTCCTCGACCGGACAGGCGACGGAGAAGTGCGTCGTCAGCCAGGCTTGCGCATCGGCGATCAGGGCATCGCCATGATCGGTGCGGCCGTGAAAGACGATGTAGGGCGAGAGCCCGTCGTGATGCCACTGCAAGGCAAAGAAGCGCGCCACCGTCTGGGCTGCCGTCGCCCCCACATAGCGGGCGACCAGGTAGAGCACCAGGTCGTGCCAGCTCATCGCAGCACCTGAGGAGATCAGCTCCTCGCGTTCGCCGGCGACCACCAGCACCTGTTCGGGATAGAGCGGCACTTGCGGGAAGGCCTGCTTGAACGGCTCAACGTATCCCCAGTGTACGGTGGTCTCCTTGCCGTCGAAGAGCCCGGTCTCGGCCAAGAGGAACACTCCGGAACAGCCGGAGCACAGCAGAGCGCCGGCCTCGTGCATGCGCGCCGACCAGGCGACCAGATCGGGATAGCGGCCGTGACGCCAGCCACCCTCCTCCAGCAGCACGGAGGGCACGATGATGATGTCGGTTGCCTCGACCTCTTCAACGGCGCGCTGCGCCTCGACCGACATGCCGCTGGCCAGGGCAACCGGGCCCCGCTCAACACCGACGATCTCGACGACGAAGGGCGGCGTCTCGGGAATGGAGGGATCGAGCCCCGCCAGCATGCCGAAGGAGTTCATCACGTCGTAGATCCCGGTGGTGGTCGAGACCACGGCATCGGGAAAGGCCAGAATGCTGACGTGGAGTGGACCTGATCTGGACGACAAAAAAATGGCCTCTTGGCACGTTTGAACCGCTTCTGGCCAGTCTGACACTCACGTTTCCACTTCGCAAGCTTACCTATTCAACCGGCAAGCGGAGCAAAGCTGCCTCACCTTAGGGGTTGAAAGGAAGAAGCATGACAATAGATCAAGAAAAACTCGAAACACTCGTCGGTCGTCTATTCGGGGATTTGTCGGCCGGTTACGGCGGCGTCATGGTCTCTATTGGCGATAAGCTGGGCCTCTATCGGACCATGGAGGGCGCTGGCCCGCTCAGTTCACAGGAAGTTGCCTCTCGTGCCGGTTGCGCCGAGCGCTATGTCCGAGAATGGCTGAATGCGCAGGTCGCCGGCGGTTACGTCACCTATCACAGCGTGAGCGCGAGCTACGAGCTGGAGCCGGAGCAGGCCAAGGTCTTGGCGGACCCGACCAGCCCCTTCTTCCTGCCGCATGCTTGGCAGGTCGTCGCCTCCATGTGGGCCGACGAGGAAAAGGCGCTGGAGGCCATTCGCAGCGGCAAGGGCGTCGGTTGGGGCAGTCATGACGGGCGGCTGTATTGCGGCGTCGCCGCCTTCTTCCGCAACTCCTACAGCGCCAACTTGATGGCCAACTGGCTGCCGGCGCTGGACGGCGTGGTGGAGAAGCTGCAGGCCGGCGCCAAGGTCGCCGATATCGGCTGCGGCCATGGCCATTCGACCACCTTGATGGCCAAAGCCTTCCCTAAGTCGGAGTTCTGGGGCTTCGACGTGCATGGCGAGTCCATCGTCGCCGCGCGCCAGGTCGCCGCCGAAGCCGGCGTGGCCGACCGGGTGACCTTCCAGGTCGCCAAGGCCGACGACTACCCCAAGCAGGGCTACGACCTGATCTGCTTCTTCGACTGCCTGCACGACATGGGCTGGCCGGTCAAAGCCGCCCAGCACGCTGCCAAGGCCCTGGCCACCGACGGCAGCCTGATGTTGATCGAGCCCTTCGCCGGCGACCGGGTGGAAGACAACATCAATCCCGTCGGGCGCCTCTACTACGCCGCCTCGACGACTCTCTGCTGCGCGCACGCGCTCTCCGAAGAGGGCACGCATGTCCTAGGCGCCCAAGCGGGTCCGGAGGCCTTATCCGAGGTGCTGCACGAAGCCGGATTTGCGCAGGTGCGCCGGGCCACCGAAACACCCTTCAACATGATCCTGGAAGCGCGCCTCGGCTAAAGCACCAGCCCTTCGCGAGGCGGCACCGCCGGCAAACAAGATGACTTGGGAGAGCAGACGATGGCGACAATAACCGGTTTGCCCGTGACCGAAACGCTTTTCGGCAGTGACCTGGCCGACAACATCCGGGGACTGTCGGGTGACGACTTGATCGTCGGGCGCAACGACAACGACAGCATTTTCGGCCACAGCGGCAACGATACCTTGAAAGGAAATTCCGGCCCGGATCACCTCTCCGGCAGCTACGGTGACGATGCGCTCTATGGAGGGTCCGGCGACGATTTGCT
Organism: Rhodospirillales bacterium; assembly: GCA_963669385.2. Classification (GTDB taxonomy): domain Bacteria; phylum Pseudomonadota; class Alphaproteobacteria; order Kiloniellales; family JACOMY01; genus JACOMY01. The sequence continues at coordinate 163,538 of CAXXGD010000052.1, read as the reverse complement.
CTATGGCGCATCCGGCGCGGACTCCGGTTTCGGCGGTGACGGCAACGACCTTTTCCGCGCCTTTGACGACCGCTCCAGCTTTCGAGGAGGCAATGGAGTCGATAGCGCAAGGGGCGGCACGGCCTCCGATGTCTTTCTGGGCCAGGACGGCGATGACACGCTCAGGGGATTCGGAGGGGCGGACAACTTGCGGGGTGGCGCCGACGACGACTATCTCTTCGGCGGAGAGGGTAACGACGCGCTCTACGGTCAGGCCGGCGACGACTGGCTTTTCGGGCAGACCCTGGGAGATCTCGTCGTCGGTGGCGGCGGTCGGGACGAGGTCTACGGCGCCGGCGGCTCGGACACGCTGCTCGGCAACAATGGTGCCGACAGCCTTTACGGCGGCATCGACTCCGATGAGATCCGCGGCGGCGGCGGCAGCGACTTCGCACTGGGAGAGTTCGGCCAAGACCTGATCCGGGGCCAGGACGGCAGCGACAGGCTGTTCGGTGGTATCGACAACGACTCCCTCTATGGCGGCGCAGAAGATGACAGCCTGGTCGGTGGCGAAGGCGAAGACTCGCTGTCCGGCGACGGTGGCGACGATCGCATCTTCGGCCAGGAGGATCAGGACCTGCTGTTCGGCGGTGCCGGTAACGACTATCTCGTCGGTAGCGGTGCGAGCGACACCATGTCCGGTGGCAAGGGGCAGGACACCTTCGTCTTCGACTTTCCCGGCAGTGGTCTGGAGGCCGAGATCCAGGACTTCACCTCGAATGTCACGGCCCCCGGCATGGCGGATCTGCTCCTCCTCGAAGTCTCCGGCACCAGCGGCCTCTGGATCGGCGAGGCGACCTTTGACGCTAGCGGCCCGCAGGCGCGGATTGACCCGGCGAGCAAGCGGGTAGAGGTGGACAGTGACGGCAACGGCAGTGCCGACTTCGAAATCGGGCTCACCGGCATATCGCGGGTGGACCAGCTAACCGAAACCGATTTCCTCTTCAGCTAACTGGCAGCAAGGAGCAACCGGGTGACCCACTGCAGCGGGACACCCGGTCCTCCTCGCCTAGGCGTAAAGAATAACCTCAATGCTGCTCAGGCTGGCATCGCCCGGCAAGGTGACGCCCGATGTGAGCTGTAAGGTATCGCTGCCGGCGCCGCCATCGAAGATTTCTCCAGCGCCTAGCTCGGCCTGATCGCTTACCACGAGGAGGTCGTCCCCTGCGCCCCCATAGAGGCTGTCGGTGCCACTTCCGCCAGAAAGCATGTCGCTGCCGTCACCGCCGTCGATGAGATCGCTTCCGGACCCGCCATATAGACCGGAGTCGTCACCAGTACCGCCATAGAGCAGGTCGTCGCCAATACCGCCATAGAAGCTGCTGTCATGACCGGCGTTACCGATGATCTCATCGTCGCCGCCATCGCCAAAGAGACCGCTGTCCCGGCCGCCGTTGCCCCTGACGAGATCGGCACCCTCGCCGCCAAACAATCCGGAATCACGGCCGCCGCCGCCCCTCACATGGTCAATTCCGTCGCCCCCGTAGAGGCCACTATCATGCCCGCCGCCGCTGTTGATGTTGTCGCTGCCGCTGTCACCGTGGACCTGGCCATCAGCGCCGCCTTGAGCTCGAATGAAGTCGTCGCCAGAACCACCATGGAGAGCCGTATCATTGCCGACGTCTCCGAAGAGAGAATCGTCACCAAGCCCACCGAAGATCGAAGCGTCGTCCCCGGCACCGGCATTGACGAGATCGTCGCCATCGTCCCCGCGCAGTTCGATGTCGACACCATCGCCTCCGTAGACCTGGTCGGAGGCGTCGTTGCCCCACAGGAAAGAGTCGTCACCGCTGTCGCCAAAAAGCTGGTCATCGCTCTCGTTGCCGGCAATGCCCCAATCGTTGCCGGACCCTCCGAAGACCAGGTCCAAGCCGGCGCCGCCATAGAGTGCCGTGTCCTCGTTCCCGTCGCCGTAGACCCGATCGTCGCCGCTGCCTCCCCGGAGGAAGAACTCGTTGCCGGTTGCTCCGAACAGGAGATCATCGCCGGAGCCACCTAAGATCTGCGTGTCGTCATGATCACCGCCAAAGACGGTGTCGTCGCCAAGGTCCCCATTGATGTTCCGATCGGACGCACCGCCTGCATCCACCGTATCGTTGCCGTCCGAACCACGCAGGTTGATGTCTTTGCCGCCGCCGCCGCCGACATAGTCGTCGCCGGCGCCACCGTAGAGCTTATACTCCGCAGCGCCGCCGCCGTAGAGGCGATCGCTGCCCGATCCACCATAGAAGTGACGATCGATATCGGTCTCGCCGTACATAAGGTCGTTTCCGGACCCACCATAGAGATAGTAGGCACGGCCATCGCCGCTGGTGATGGTGTCGTCGCCATCCCCGCCATGGAGAAAGCGCACGCTTCCTGTGCCGCTGGTAATGGTGTCGTCACCACTGCCGCCGAACGCGCTTTGGAAATTATGGTTCGAGTAGATGTGATCGCTGCCGCTGCCTCCATAGATGTAGCGCGGGAATGGCGAGCCGATGCTGAAGGAAAGCCTGATGGCATCGTCTCCTTGACCGCCGTAGAGATAACTGTCGCCGCCGCTACCGGCGATCACCAGGTCGTCGCCGGATCCACCATAGAGCCTGTCGGCCCCGCTGCCTCCGTCGATCGTATCGTTGCCGCTCGACCCATAGGCCGTGTCATCGCCTGCCCCGCCGTAGAGGCTGTCAGCCCCGACGTCGCCCAACAAGGTATCGTCTCCTGATATTCCATAGAGGGTGGTCTCACTCAGGGTCGCGTCCAGGACGTCGGCGCCACTCGTTCCGATTACCGCTGTCATATCAAGATCTCCGCAATTTCATCTGGAGGCTGCCGACCTTCACGGGTCTACAACATGAACAACTATACAAATCTACCGTCAGTGGCGAAACCTGTCCAAAAGGTGACTACTCGCAATCAAAAGGTTAGGAACGTCTATTCGTTTGACTAGGTTCGGGCTACGTCGAACTGTAGAAAAATTATTTCTTGTTTTAATTGAACCATTTTGGCGAATTAGTCTATTTAATAAGGGATTAGGGGAAAACCTGACAAAAATCTTTGCGATCGAATACAATCAATGATGGTTGTATCGTAGACCCGCCCTAAAAGAAGCGAGTGGCCAAGACCACTTTGAAGGATTTTGATGGCACCAGCAATTGTTGAGCCGCCGCTATCGGAGCCATGGGTCTTGACGATCTGGGCACGACGGTCCGATGCGGCGACAATCCCTCCCTAGCGGAAGGCGGCCGGTAAGCCGGGCGCTGCGGCGCTCGCGGCTTCGGATAGAGCCAACCCCGAGTTGACGCTCTGATCAGGGACAACGCTTCGGGGGCGGCAGCTTGGGCGAGATAAGTCCCTTGCGAGGGCCCGCCAAAGAGGACTCCTTTAGCCGGCCAGAAGGCCCGTCTCGTCGGGGAGCGGACCGCCGATGCAAAGCCAGGCGATCTTGCTCTCGCTGTACCACTGCACGCTGGGCTCGAAACGGCCGGGGTCGTCGAGCGTTCCCGCCCAAACGGCCGTGTAGTCTCTGTCGGCGTGCTGAGCCATGATCGGCGTGCCACAGGTGCTGCAAAAACCGCGTTGAAGGGTTTGGCTCGATTGATAGAGCGTCAGCTTGCCGAGCGCGATCTCCAGCGTGTGGCGCCGGAACAAGGCTGCCGTTCCAAAGAGATTGCCAAGCGCCCTTTGGCATCGACGACAGTGGCAATAACCGACGACGAAGGGCGGCTCGACGGCCCGGTAACGCACCGCACCGCAGAGGCACCCTCCTTCGACTAGCTGTTCCAGGTCCGTCATGGCAGTCCGTCTCCTCCAGCTTCCGCCAGGCTAAGGCCCTGGCCCGGACGGGCCTTGTCTTGGATCCGGCCCTGACTAGGATCAAAGCGCCATATCGTCGTAACCCATGAGCGCAAGCTGCTCGACCACGCCGCCAGGCGCATCGATCACCCCGTTCCAAGTGGCCGCTTGCAGGTTGGCCCGCGAGAGGTCCTCGGCCTGCAGGTCCTCCAGCGTGTAGCTGTGTCCGCCGTTGTTCAACACGGCGATCACAAGATCCGCCCCTTGCTCGGTGATCAGGACGTCCTCAGGCGCAAGCGCACCAAAATCCAGGATGTCTTCGCCGGGATCGAAGTCAGGAACGACTTCCAGTGCGCCCCAGTTCCAAGTGATGTCAAAGGCTTCGCCGTCGCCGCCGGGTCCGGGACCAGGATCGGGATTGGGGTCGACCGGCGGGCCGATGCCCTCGTCGCCGGTCAAGCGCGACTCGTAGAATTCGATAATGACCGCGGCATCCGGCATGCGATAGCTGCCGAACTGGTCGATGTACTGCAGGATCGAGGTCCCGTACTCGTCGGTGGTGACGCTGTCCCTCAGCAGTAGATCCAGCGTGCCGTAGGCGCCGCGCAGATGGGCAGCCGCGATGATGCCGCTCAAGGTCAAGGTGACCTCGACCGGCTCGCCGCCCTCCATGTAGGTCCGGTTGGCGCCGAGATAGTCGTCGAGGCTCTTGCCTTGCTGCTCCAGGCCCTCGCTGATGACCTTGAGGTTGAAGCCGACCGCTTCCGCCATGGCTACGGACTGGGCCTCCTTGGTCATGAACTCCTCCAAGGAGTTGACGCCGTTCTTACCGGTCCAGGTGCCATCCCAGGTGTTCTTGGCGGCCCCGTTGCCGTAGTAGACGTCGTCGTCGTAGTAGCCCAGGTCGATCAATAGGGCCTCGCCGAACTGATAGCCGACGAATCCCAGGGAATTCATCGAGCGGTAGGCCATGGCCTCCCACTCTTGATCGCTCAACTCGGACCAGCTGCCGTACTGCGGATAGAAATCCTGGACCGTTCCGCCGGCCCAGGCGTTTAACTGCCAGTCTTGAATGATGCCGGCCTCAAAGCGGTCTCTGTCCCAACCGGATTCGAAAGCCAAGAGGGCTTCGGCAAAGTCGAATGCATTGCCCTTCCATGCGGTTGCCATGTCGTCTCGCGCTCCCTGCTAGACGATGCCCCCATGACGCAGTTGGGATGATGATTTTCTAATTGTGGCAGAGGCGCGGCGTAAAGGAGGTAAGGCCGGGAAGCGGAGAGTCGGTCTCTTTCGCTACAAGGTGCGCAGGCGTCCCGGATCCTTGGCCAAGCGATCGAGCGCCGCCAGCTCGCGCAGCAGCGGCTCCACCCACTCCAGCGGCAGCATCACCGGCCCGTCGCTGGGCGCGTTGTCGGGATCGTCATGCGCTTCCATGAAGACCGCCGCCACACCGACGGCGACGGCGGCGCGCGCCAGCACCGGCGCAAAGGCCCGCTGACCGCCCGAGGCGCCGCCGAGGCCCCCCGGCTGCTGCACCGAGTGGGTGGCGTCATAGACCACCGGAAAGCCGGTCTTGGCCATAGTCGGCAGTCCGCGGAAGTCGGTCACCAGCGTGTTGTAGCCGAAGCTGGCGCCGCGCTCGGTCAAGAGGATCTTGCGGTTGCCGCCGCTGGCCAGCTTGTCGGCCACGTTCTGCATGTCCCAGGGGGCCAGAAACTGCCCCTTCTTCACGTTGACCGCCTTGCCGGTCTCGGCGGCGGCCAGCAGCAGGTCGGTCTGGCGACAGAGAAAGGCGGGGATCTGGAGGACATCGACCACCTCGGCCACGGCGGCGCACTGCTCGCGCTCGTGCACGTCGGTCAGCACCGGACAGCCGAGTTCGCTTTTCACCTCGGCCAGCACCTTGAGGCCCTCCTCCAGCCCCACGCCGCGCCCGCCGGAGAGCGAGCTGCGGTTGGCCTTGTCGAAGGAGGACTTGAAGATGAAGGGCACGCCGGCCGCCCGCGCCGAGGCGGAGAGGCTTTCCGCCACCGTCATGGCATGATCGCGGCTCTCGATCTGACAGGGGCCCATGATCGCGGCCAGGGGGCGGCTGTTGGCCACCTCTAACGCGCCGATCGCAACACTTTCTTGCTTGATCTCGCTCATCGCTTTGGTCTGTCCTCCTGGCTGCCGGTCTTATGTACGGAGGCCGGGCCCAGCCAGCAAGGGAGCGATCAGCCCTGGGCCGGCTCCAAGACCTCCACCAGGTGCACCAGCACCGTGCCCCAGCCGGTGCGCACGATGAGGCGGACCGGCATTTCCGGCAGGCCCGGCGCCGGCGAAGCCAGATAGGCATCCAGCGATTTCGGCAAGGTGCGCTTGTCGCGCCCGTCGTAGCGATAGCCGGCGCGGGTCTTGACCGTCAGCTGACAGAGCCTGGCGGGCCCGGAGTAGATGTTGATCGAGCTCTTGGGCAATTCCTTGATGCCGGCATCCTCCAGGACCACGTCGAAGCGCCGCCGCCCGTCGAAGACCGGTGCCCGGAGGTTGCAAGTGCCTGCTTGGGCCGCCTGCAGCAGCACCGACAGCATACCGGTGATGGGGTCCAGCGCGCCCAGCCTTTGGCCCGCCGTTACCTTGGGCCGGGCCTCCTTTTCCGGCAAGGGATCGCCTGAGACGGCGATGTTCCCGCGATCATCGAAAGTGAGTTCCAGCCACTCGGGCTTGCGCTTCTTGCCGTTGATGGAGTCCGTCCGGTAGCGCCGAGGGACCGGCCCCTCGGCAGTGAGCTGCCCCTCGGACTTCATCGCCAGTTCGTAGGTGAAGAGCAGGGCCGGCGCGCCCACCAGCTCCACATCCACCGCCATCTCGTAGCCATCGCCCTCGGTCAGATCCAGGCCGACCTCGACCTCCAGCACGCGAAAGCCGCCCTTGTAGGCCTTGAAGGCGAGCGCTACTCGCTCTCCGGGGATCGGCACCAGTGCGGTCTCCTCCGCACTCGCCGCAACCGGCGAGAGTAGGAGCACCGCGGCGAAGAGCCGGCTGGCATGGGCGGCAAGGGGCATCGGCCTTATCCTTTCGATCCCGGGGCCTGCCCCCCTCAAGGACAAGCCGTTCAGAATGCCTTACGCAAGCCGCCGGCTTCGCATCTACGCTTGACTTGCCGCCGCCTCTTCGCTACCCACCCTCCTCCCGGCCTATACTGTGCAAAGCGGGCGCGTAGCTCAGCGGGAGAGCACTGTCTTCACACGGCAGGGGTCGCTGGTTCAATCCCAGCCGCGCCCACCAGCCTTCGCTTGCTTCGCAAGCTACGGCTCGGCAGGCCCGTCTCTCATGCGATGGCCGCGAGTCCGCCAACAAGCGCCCTAAGCTAATGGAGCGCTACAATCAGCGTTGAGGATGAGCCTCCCGCCTGAAGCATCCATCTGCACCGGTAGGCCTAGCGGGACAGTCCTGGCATTTTCGCCATGGCCCAACGGCAGTCCGCCGAGGATTGGCACGCCTAGCCCGCCGAGATGCCCTTCCAGCAGGTCCAAGACATGCCAGCCGCTGCTGTGTCGGGTGAAGCCGACGAACTGGCCAAGTGCGAGGCCGCGGAGACCGGCCAAGCAACCTGACTTGACCAGGCGCGTCAGCAGGCGATCCACCTGGCCCAAGGGCATCTCAACGGCTTCGACAAGAAGAATGGCACCGCGAAGATCAGGCAAGGACCACCCGGCGGCCGTCCCGATCATCTCGAGATTACCGCCAAGCAGGATGCCCTCGGCCCTGTCACCTCTGGTCAGGCGCGCCGTGCCTTCTTCAGGATCGCTGGAAAGAACGACCGCTTCGCTGCCCATGAGCGCGTTGCGCAATGATGAGGCCGTCACTTCCGGAATCTCTCCATCGGCGTTCTCGGTCAAGGCACCATGGAGCGTGACCAGTCGGCAGCGCTGCCAAAGGCTCAAGTGCAGGGCGGTGATGTCGCTGAAGCCGACCAGGAATTTGGGATCTCGGCAAACCGCCTCGAAATCCAGCTGGTCGGCAATCCTGTAAGACCCTCTGCCGCCGCGCGTGGTGATAACCGCCCGGACCTTCGGATCACGAAAGGCGTCGTTGAGGTCGGCCAGTCGCTCTTCGTCACGACCGGCAAGAAAGCCATGCTGCGAGAAGACGTGCGCGCCGTACTCGACGACCAGACCCCAGCTCTCCAGGATCCGGGCCCGGCGCAACAGGCTCTCACGCTCCGGCGGGCTTGCCGGCGAGACGAAGCGGACATGGTCGCCCGGCTTCAGCTTCTTGGGGTGGCGTGCCTCTACCATCGCCCGACGATAGCGCCGGTCTGGGAGTCTGCGGCACCCCTTAAGCCGACACCCCACCGTTACGTTTGAACCCGACCAGCGCGCTGGCGACGATGGCCGACATCAAGACGGCGCCGCCCAGGAAGGTGTAGGGGCTCGCCCCCTCGCCCAGAAAGAGCCAGACCCAGAGCGGTGCCAGCAGCACCTCGCTGGTGGACAGCAGTGCCAATTCGGCTGCCGGCACGGCTCTGGAGCCGAGCGTGTAGAGGGTGAGACCCAGGGCCAGCTGAAAGACACCCAGCATCGAGGCGATGACGATGTCGTTGAGCGGGATCGCCAGCCCGTGGCCCTGGAGCAAGCAAACGGCACTGGCGATAACGATGGCGAAGAGGCCGGAAAGGAAGACCGCCGGCAGCATGTCCTCCTGCTTGCCCCAGCGCAGGGTGATGGTGAAGCCGGCAAAGCCAAGCGCCGATCCCAATGCCGCCAAGTTGCCGACCGCGTGCCCCAGCGCTACACCCTCGGTCACCATGATGGCGATGCCGATCATCGCCAGGGCGATCGAGGTCCAGGTGCTCTTGGGCACCTGCTCCTTCAGCAGCATGCGCCCCAGAATGGCTGCCATGAAGGGCGCCGAGGCAAAGAGGAACATGGCGTTGGCGACCGAGGTGGTCTGGATCGCATAGATGCCGCCGGCGAAGGCGACGACCAGACAGGAGCCACCGATCACGCCGGCCAAGCCGGCTCTGCGGATCACCACAAGAGGCTTGCCGCCCGAACGCAGGCTGAGCAGCAGGAAGAGAACCGGGGCCATGGCGCAGGAGCGGTAGAAGAGGATCTGCCAGACGTTGGCGACCTCCATCGAGCGGACGGCAATTCCCATGCTCGACCAGCAGGTACCGGCCAGCAGCACCAGGACGACGCCCCAACGATAGCTCGGGCCCGGCGCACCCGGCGCGAACAGGGACATCCTAGCCACGGCCACCACCGGACCCTCGCCTGGTTACCGGGTCGATGTGCATGGGCGTCCGTCAAGGGGGCCAGCGGTCACGTGATTGACGGTCCTTCTGTTGGGGGTCCGATCTCATTAGGCTTTTGTTCTTTTACCGGGAACGCAGGTAAGAAGGCTGTCCCCTCTTCGTCTTTTACTGTCCCCTCGGAAGCAGCCTTCATGGCAGGGCTACCCAGCCTTCCGGATAGTGACGTAGGCTGACGCGACGATGGAGTGAAAGGACGCGCGGCATGGCCGAATGCGAGGCCAGAGAGAGCGGGCTCAAGCGCAACGCGGTCGGCGTGACCCACATGGTCGTCTTCGTGATCGCGGCGGCGGCTCCCTTGATGGCCGTCATGGGCGTCTCTCCGGCTGCCTTCGCCTTCGGCAACGGCGCCGGCGTGCCGGCGGTCTTCGTCCTGGTCGGTCTCCTCTACATCGTCTTCAGCGCCGGCTTTACCGCCATGAGCCGCTTCGTCGGCTCGGCCGGCGGGTTCTATTCCTATGTCGCGGCGGGCCTCGGCCGGCCGGCCGGGGTAGCCGCCGTCTTCATCGCGCTCTTGGCCTATCATGCCGTCCAGCTGTCAATCTTCGGGCTCTTCGGCTTCTTCTTGAACAGCATCATCGGGTCTGCCGGAGGCCCCGACATCGCTTGGTGGATCTATGGGATCTTGCTGGCGCTGGTCGTCTTCGGTTTCGGCCGGCGCAACATAGAGTTCAGCGGCCGGGTGCTCGGCATCTGTATGCTCGCCGAGATCACCATCCTGCTGCTCTTGAGCGCGGACGTCCTGGCGACGGGCGGCGGGCCGGAGGGCATTACCTTCGTCTCCTTCGACCCCGGGATAGTCTTCACCCCCGGCCTCGGCATCGCCTTGGTCTTCGTCGTCACCGCCTTCATCGGCTTCGAGGCGACAGCGATCTTCGGCGAGGAAGCACGCGACCCCGGGCGCACCATTCCCATCGCCACCTACACGGCCGTCATCCTGATCTCGCTGTTCTACGCTTTCGTCACCTGGTGCATCGTCCTTTACTACGGGCCCGCCTCGGTCGCCGAAGAGGCCGCCCAGCACACCGCAACCATGTACGACGAAGCAGCGATCGTGCTGCTCGGCGCCTTTGCCGGACACGCGATGGACGCGCTGCTGATCACCAGCACTTTCGCTTGCTCGCTGTCGTTCCACAATACGCTCAACCGCTACTTCTATGCCATCGGCAGCGAAGGGCTGGCATGGTCAGGTCTGGCCCGCACGCATCAGTCCCATCGCTCGCCGCATGTCGCCGGCGCGGTGCAGACCGCGATCGCCCTTGCCCTGATTGTTCTTTCCGCCCTGGCCGGCGCGCACCCCTACAACGTCGTCTTCGCTTGGTCGGGGACCATGGCGGCCCTTTGCATTCTCACCATGCAGACCCTGGTATCCCTAGCAGTCATCGGCTTCTTTTTCCGGGATGCGCAGGACGTCAGTTTCTGGCGGAGGCTGGCAGCACCGATGATCAGTGCGCTGGGTCTCACAACCTGCCTGTTTCTCATGATCAATCATCTCTCGCTGGTCAGCGGCTCGAATGCGTTGATCGTGAAGCTCTTCCCACTGGTGGTGCTAATGGTCGGCCTTCTGGGCATCGCCATGGCTTTGCATCTGCGCCGCAGCGATCCCGAGCTTTACCGTGGCCTGGGCCAGAGCGCTCGATAGAGGCTCGGGAAGCCAAAGAAGAGGCAGGTGCATCTCCGCTCCATCGCGTGAGATCTCAAGTGCCGTACTCGCGGAAGGACTTGCCGCCGTCCAGCACGAGCAGGGTGCCGTGCAGGTAGGACCCGGCCTCTGAGGCCAATAGCTCGACGCCGCCCGCGATGTCCTCGACCGTGGCGATCCTGCCCGTTGGGATCCCGGCGTTGAAGGCGGCGATCCGGTCCGGATCGCCGCCGGTCACCTTGGCCAAGAGCGGCGTGTCGGTCGGACCGGGCGCTACCACGTTGATGCGGATACTGTCGCCGGCGTGCTGCGCGGCTGCGGCGTGCGAGATGCCGACGACCGCATGTTTGCTGGCGATGTAGGCCGGAATATGGGGGATGACCCGCAGGCCCAGGAGCGAGGCCATGTTGATGATGCGCCCGCCGCCCTGGTTCTGCATGACGGGAATCTCGTACTTCATCGACAGCCACAGGCCACGGGTATTGGTGTTGAAGATGTCGTCCCAGTTGCCCTGGGTGTCGGTCGCGACCTTGGCCCGAATGTCTCCTTCGACGCCCGCGTTGTTGAACGCGATATCGATCCGGCCGTAACGCTCGAGGCAAGCCTCGACAAAGGCCTTCACGCTGTCTTCCTCGCGCACGTCGGCGAACATGTAGGTGGCCTCGCCCCCTTGCGCGCGGATGGCTTCTTCTACCTCTTTACCCAAGTTACGGCGGCGCCCGCAGAAGAAGACCTTGGCGCCGTAGCGGGCGAACCGCTCGGCCGTTCCCTTGCCGATCCCGGAGGTAGCGCCGGTGATCAGCAGGACCTTGTCGGCAAACTCGCTGCGCGACACTGCAGGACCTTCGGCCCGCGCCGAAGACACGGCCATGGCGGTGGCACCCACCGCCGCTCCGGCCGCGATGGCGAGCGCGCGGCGACGGGTACTGTCAATCTCGTCTCTCTTGGTCTCTTCAGACATAGCCTTGTCTCCTTTCCAAGAAGCGTCGTTGGGGCAAAGGGGCATTCCGGCTAGCGTCACTCGCTGTTGCAGTCGGCCCGCTCCGTGATGTTGGCGTCGGATAGGAAGCGCTTGCCGTCGGGGGTGATGAAGGAGGCATGGAGCGCCATTTCCCCGAAGTCGAAAACGTCGGTGATGTTGGCGCCGCTCGCCTCGGTCCAGGCCAGCATGACGATGTCGGCGCGCAGATCACGGCGGTCGAAACGTTCGTCCGCGGTCTTGCCGGCCTCCTCTCCCGGAGCGGCGAGGTAGACCCAGCGCAAGGTGTCCTCGCCGGTAAAGGCAAGACAGATGTGATAGCCGGCGACCTGATACTCGAAGGCCCGTCCAGAGAGGTCGACCTTGTGGGTCTTGGACGTGTCCTCGGCAAATGCAGGCAGTGCGGCCAAGCAGAAGAAGCTTGCGGCCAACAAGGCCTTCTTGGTGCAGCCAGTCATCCTGAACGTTCCTTTCCGCCGATTGAATCCTCTGGGCTTTCGCTCCGCCCACCTGGCAGGAGCGAACTTGCGGCCTTACGCGATCGAAGGAGCATTCTCCTGCCGCGCCCTTGAGCCCCTTGCTGCCCTGTTGCGGCGCCTCCCGGATGATTGCGCCGTCTGCTGGACTATCGGCTCCCCCGTGATATAATTCCAATCGAATGAACTGAAGAATGATATGCAAAAACCTGATTTACGTGACCTGAACCTGAACCTCCTGGTCGTGCTCGATGCCTTGCTCGAGACACACAGCGTCAGCGGTGCCGCGAAGAAGCTGCATCTGAGCCAGCCCGCCATCAGCCGCTCGCTGAGCCTACTGCGGGAGATGTTTGGCGATCCGCTCTTCGTGCGCAGCGCACACGGCATGCTGCCGACACCGCGGGCGGAGACCCTGGCCGCGCCCTTGGCGCAGACATTGGAGGCGGCGGTCGGGCTGATCTCCGCCGAACGCTTCGATCCGGCGGAGAGCAGTGCCGTTTTTCGCGTCTCCACCACCGACTATGGCGCGATTGCCGTCATCGCACCGGCGCTCGAGCGCTTCGCGGCCGAGGCGCCGAAGGCGGCAATAGAGGTGGTTCCGGTGACTGCGGAGACCTTTCGCGACCTTGCAGCGGGCAAGATCGAGCTTATGCTCTACACCGGCGCCGAGGTGCCCCCTAGCTTGCGTACCCGCCCGCTGTTCCAAGAGAGCTATGTTTGCCTGGTCCGCCGCAGCCATCCTTTGGCAGGTTCAAAGACGGAACGCATCTCGCTGGATGACTTCGTGGCCTGGCCGCACGCCCTGGTGACGGTCTTCGGCGGTCGCCGCGGCGTCGTCGACGCTGCCTTGGCGGAGCGAGGCCTCACGCGGCGGGTAGTGCTATGGGTCCCCTACTTCTCGGTGGCGCCACTGATGATCCAGCAAACTGACGCCATCCTGACGCTCCCATCGAAGATCGCCCAAGCCTTCCTCGCCATGGACTCCTTGATGGTGCTGAAGCCGCCACTGGAGATCAGCCGCTTCGCCTATCGCTTGCTGTGGCATGAGAGAACCCATAGTGATCCTGCCTTGCGCTGGCTTCGCCGGCTTCTTGTCGATGTCGCCTGCACGGCGGATGAGGTGACGCGCTCGGACGCCGGCGATCTTCGGTCTGTTCCATCTGGCGTGGCGAGAGAATGAATGGCCTCCGATAACCCAGCCTCAAAGGAGGTAGAGATCGACCCAGCACTGCTGCGCCGCCTGCTGACGGGCCAGTTCCCTGAGTGGGCCGGACTGCCGCTGCGGCCTGTTGCTTCCGCGGGAACGGACAACGCGATCTTTCGGCTGGGCGAGGACCTGTGCGTGCGCTTGCCGCGACTGGAGAGAGCGGCGGGGCAGGTGGAGAAGGAGCAGCGTTGGCTGCCGCACCTGAAACCCCTTCCCCTGGATGTTCCGGTGCCGCTGGGTAAGGGACAGCCAGCCGAGGGCTACCCCTTCGCCTGGTCCGTCTACGGCTGGATCGAGGGCCAGAACGCCATCCTTGAGCGTCTGGACGACCCCGATGAGGCGGCGGTCACCTTGGCGGATTTTCAGAAGGCGCTGCAACGGGTCGATGCCTTCGGGGGTCCGCTCAGCGGCACACACAACGAGTTTCGCGGTGTACCTCTGGCACAAAGGGATCCCCTGACCCGGGTGGCCATAGACTCCCTGCGGGACCTGTTCGATGGGAAAGCCTTGAGCGCAGTGTGGGAAGCTGCGCTCGCAGCGCCCCCCTGGCGCGATCATCCGGTCTGGATCCACGGGGACATCCAGTCCGGAAACCTGCTCGCGAGAGCGGGTCGGATCCGTGCCGTGATCGACTTCGGCTTGCTGGGCGTCGGCGATCCGGCGTGCGACCTGATCATCGCCTGGTCGCTGCTGCCGGCAAAGAGCCGTCGGATGTTTCGCACTGCCCTCGAGGTCGATGAGGCGACCTGGATGCGCGGCCGTGGCTGGGCGCTCTCCATATCGCTGATAGCCCTCGCCTACTACTTGAACAGCAACCCTGTCTTGGCCAACATCTCTCGACACACAATCGAGGAAGTGCTCGCGGACGGCGCTTAGCGGCCGATGAAAGACCAATGGTGAAACAGCAGCGACCGACCAAGGTGCTTGCCATCGATGCGGCCAGCGTTCCCCCAGACACTGGAGTTTCGGGAAAACCGGAGCCCTTCCGGTCGCTCTATGCCATGCGGGAGAAGCGACGGCTGGGGAAGATCTTTGGCCTCAAGACCTTCGGGGTCAACGTGACGCGGTTGCCGCCGGGCGGGATCTCCGCACTGTTGCATCGGCACAGTCACCAGGACGAGTTCGTCTATGTCTTGGAAGGCACAGCGACCTTGGTGACCGACCGGGGCGAGGCCCGACTGAGCCCCGGCATGTGCGCGGGCTTCGCGGCCGGAGGTCTGGCGCACCAGCTGGTCAATCGCACCGGGACCGACGTGCTCTTTCTCGAAGTCGGTGATCGCACCAGCGGCGACAACGCCGACTTTCCGGCAGATGACCTCGTTGCCGTTCAAGGCGAAGACGGGAGCTGGACCTTCACGCACAAGGACGGTTCGCCCTACTGATGACCTTTTGGCAATAGTCCCGGCCCTATGCCTTGGTGCAGGGTTGACATAGTGCCGGCCCTCGCCCCTGTGCTATCTAGGCCTCAATGCAATAGTTTAGAAAGGCTGAAGCATGACCTACCAAGGCGGATGCCACTGTGGAAACATCGAGCTTTCGCTGGAAACTGCAGTAGAGCCGGAGGCCTTCGAGGTGCGTGCCTGCCAGTGCAGCTTTTGCCGCAAACACAGCGCGCGGGCGATCTCGGACCCGGAGGGACACCTCCTCGTCAAGGTTCAGGACCCGAAAGCGCTCAATCGCTATGCCTTCGGCTTGCGGACGGCTCACTTTCTGCTGTGCCGCAACTGTGGCGTCTATGTCGGCGCGCTCACCTCGGACGAGCCGCTGCGTGCCATCGTCATCGTGAATGCGCTGGAAGATCATGAGCGATTTTCGGCGGAGCCGGTCGCGAACGTCTTCGACGACGAGACGCCTCAGTCACGTCGCGCGCGCAGGCAGGCTAAATGGACGCCGGCAACGATCGAGTGCGGCGGATCCCAGCCAGATTGACAGAGCTCCAATAGCCGCTGTTCGCGCGTTCGATGGCAGCACCGTAACGACCAGTCTTCGTCGGATGCCTCGACGCGCAATCGGAAGCAGGGATGTCAAGGCTGCCGCCGCCCCATCGAATGCTTCAAATCCAAGAAACGCACGCACGGACCCAATTGACAGGCCCGGCCAAGAGGCGTAATGTGCACATTATGTATACAACTTAGGTGGCAGGCATGGAAGCGAGAGCGACTGCGCGCAGGGGCGGACGTGGGGCGCGGCGAGACCTGAGGTCTGCGCCGAACGTAGAGATGTTGCCGGCCCTTCGGCGCGGCTTGCCGCTGGTCGAGCCGATGACCCGGGAGCAGGTCCTGCGCATCGACGAGGCCTCGATGGCGATCCTGGAAGAGGTCGGCATCGTGTTTCGTGATGTGGTCGCACTGGAGGACTGGAAACGCGCCGGCGCCGAGGTCCGCGGCGAGCGGGTCCATTTGGACCGGGGCCTCGTTCGCGAGTTGATCAAGACCATCCCGTCCACCATCACGCTGCATGCCCGCGACCCGAAAAAGAACGTGCCGCTGGGCGGCCCGCACTCCATCTTCGTCCCGATGACCGGCGCGCCCTTCCTGCGCGACCTCGAGGACGTGCGCCGAAACCCGAGCCTCGACGACCTGGCCATGTTCCATAAGCTGGCGCAGATGTCACCGGCCTTGCATTCCTCGGCCCATCACATCGTAGAGCCGATGGACCATCCGGTCTCGCACCGCCACCTGCGCATCACCTATTCCTCGATGAAGCACTCGGATAAGACCTTCATGGGGATGACCACATCGGGCAAGAACGCCGAGGATGTGCTGGACCTCTGCGCCATCCTCTTCGGCGCAGAGTTCATCGACAGCCATCCGGTCGCTGTCGGGAACTGCAACGGAAATTCGCCCCTTGTCTGGGACGAGATCATGCTGAGCGCCATGCGCGCCTTCTGCCGGCGCAATCAGCCAGTACTCTGCTCGCCCTTCGTGCTGGGCGGCGCCAACACGCCGGCCTCCACCGCGCCGGCCGTGGCCCAGCTTAATGCAGAGGCCCTGGCGGCGCTTGCCTATACCCAAGTGGTGCGAAAGGGCGCGCCGGCGATTTACGGCCACTATCTCTCGACCGTCTCCATGCAGTCGGGCGCGCCCATGGCCGGCACGCCAGAGATCAGCCTGATGAACTTCATGATCGGGCAGATGGCGCGTTACTACGACGTCCCCTGGCGCACGTCCAACACCTTGGGAGGCGCCAAGACCCTGGACGCGCAGGCCGGCTACGAGAGCGCCACCACCTTGATGGCCGTGCTGATGGCCGGGGCCAACTACATCTGGCATTCCGCCGGCTGGAACGAAGGCGGCATGCACTGCTCGGTCGCCAAGTTCGTCGTCGATGCCGAGCAATGCGCGATGGGCCATCGCATGGCGGAAGGCATCCGCTGGGACGACTTCGACGAGGCGCTGGCCGCCGTGCGCGACATCGGCCCCGGCGGGCACTATCTGGGTCACCCGCACACGCTTGCCAACTTCGAGCGCGGCTTCTTCATGCCCAAGCTCTTCGACAACAACTCGGTCGAGCAGTGGATCGCCGACGGCTCCAAGGACACCACCAAAAGGGCGCTGGAGCGCGCAAAGGCCATGCTGCGCGACTATGAGGAGCCGCGCCTGGACGAGGCCAAGGACGAGGAGCTGCGCGACTACATCGCCCGCCGCGAGCGCGAGATCCCGGCCGCCGACGCCTTGAACGAGGACTTCTGAGGCGATGCGCCTAAAAGGCCGCCGCGCGCTGGTAACGGGGGCTGCCGGAGGCATGGGCCGCAGCATTCTGGCCCGCCTGCGCGCCGAAGGGGCCAAGGTCGCAGCAGCAGACATCGCACCCGACGCCTTGGACGCCGAAGCATCGCTTCCCGGCGACCTGACCGATCCCGCCTATTGCGACGAACTTCCCGCGCGCGCGGCCGAGGCGCTGGGCGGCCTCGACATCTTGATCAACAATGCCGGCCTCATGCGCCGGGGGCCGGTGACCGAGGCCAGCGACGAGGACTTCACGCTCTTGGTCAAGGTCAATGTCGAGGCGCCCTTTCGCCTCTGCCGGGCGGCCCTCCCGATCTTGGCCTCGGGTGGCGGCGGCGCCGTCGTCAACATGGCGTCGTGCTGGGGTCTGCATCCGGGGCCGGACCATCCGCTCTATTGCATGAGCAAGGCGGCACTGGCCTCCCTCACGCAATGCCTGGCCCGCGACCACGCCCACCAGGCGATCCGTGTCAACGCCGTCTGCCCCAACGAGGTCGACACGCCCATGCTGCGCTCCGGCTTCCAGATCCGCGGCCTCGACCCCGACCAGGCCATTGCCCAGCTCGACGCCACCGTGCCGCTGGGCCGCATCGCCCAGCCCGACGACATCGCCGAGGTGGTCGTCTTCCTGGCCTCCGACGAGGCACGCTACATCTGCGGCGCGCTCGTCGAGGTCAACGGCGGGAAGCCGGTGGGATGAGCCGCTTTGCCGGCAAGGTCGCACTGGTCACCGGCGGGCGCAGCGGGATTGGCTTAGCCTGCGCACGCCGCCTCTCGGCCGAAGGTGCCAGGGTCTTTACCGCGCAGCGCCAAAGGGATGAGGGCTTCGAGAGCCTGGAAGCCGACTTCGCCGATCCCGCGGCACCGGCGCAGGTGATCGCGGAGATCGCGGCCAAGGCAGGAAGGCTGGACGTCCTGATCAACAATGCCGGCGTGATGCAGGAGGCCACGGTCGAGGAGACCTCCTTGGCCGATTGGCAGCGCAGCTTGGCCGTGAACCTCACCGCGCCCTTTCTGCTGATCAAGCACGCCCTGCCCTTCCTGCGCGGCGGTGGCGCCATCGTCAACATCGGCTCGATCGAGGGTCTAGGCGCCAATCCGCGCCATCCCGCATACTGTGCCTCGAAAGCTGGCTTGCACGGTCTGACCCGAGCGATCGCGGTCGATCACGGATCGGACGACGTACGCTGCAATGCCGTGGCGCCCGGCTGGATCGACACCGAGCTCAACGTCGACTTCGTCAAGGCGCAGCCCGATCCGGACCGCTTTCGACAGGGCATCGGCGCGCTTCATCCGATCGGCCGCAGCGGCACACCGGAGGAGGTCGCGGCCCTGGTGATCTGGCTCGCCTCGGATGACGCCGCTTTCGTCACCGGCCAAGTCTATGTCGTGGACGGCGGGCGCACGGCCAAGCTCAGCCTGCCACAGGGCAATTAGAAACGGCACGTCACTCTCCAACGTGATAGAAGAGCGCGATGAGTGAGAAGCGCGCAGCAGCGGGCGATTCAAGCGGTGAGCCGCCACTCGCCATCGCCACACTGCAAGCCGGCGCCGGCGGGCGCATCGGTCTCTGTCGCTTGCCAGGGCTGATGGGCCAACTGGCATCCGACCTCGACTGCGTGAAGAGCTGGGGGCCGGCCATCGTCATTTCGCTGACCGAGCAAGCGGAGATGGAGGCCTACGGCTGCAGAGATCTCGGCCAACGCCTGTCAAGGGATGGCATCGACTGGCGGCACCTTCCGATCAGGGACTTCGGCGGTCTCGATGGCGCCATGGCCGAGGCCTGGCCTGCGCTGTCGTCGCATCTGCATGCGCTCCTCGATCGAGGCTCTGGTGTGCTGGTGCACTGCCGTGGCGGCCAAGGGCGGTCCGGCATGCTGGCCTTGCGCCTGCTGGTCGAACGCGGCGAGGACCCTGCCGTCGGGCTGCAGCGACTACGCAGCGTCCGCCCGGGCGCCGTCGAGACCGACGCGCAATCGGCCTGGGCAAGCCGCACCGTTCTTCCCTAGGCACTCGGCCAGGGCCGACACTCCACCAGAGGCTGCGCCAATACCCAGCTCCTGCACTCATGTGAACAGCAAGACCCAAGATCCGTCACTGCGAGCGATAGCGCGGCAGTCCAGTACACGGCGGCCGCATGCCGTTCCTGGTTTGCCGCGTCGCTAACGCTCCTCGCGATGACCTAGCGGGTCGGGCTATAGCTCTCGCCCGGCACGCCATTCATTGTACCGAATGGTGGCGTTGGCGCCGAGCCAGGTGAAGGGCTCGGGCGGCAGGCGGCGCGGAGCGTCTTGTGCCAGCATCTGGGCGACCAGAGGGCTATTGCCCTTGGCGGCAAGTTCGGCTGCCAGCATGCCGGACAAGGTGCCCTTGGCGAGCCCGAGGCCGTTCTGACAGCAGGCGGAGAAGACACCTTCGTCGATCTCACCGAAGGCCGGGACGCCATTGCGCGACAGGCAAAGGCGTCCGCCCCAACGGTAGGCCATCTCGACGTTCTTGAGCATGGGAAAGCGGGCGGCGAAGCTGGCATCGTGATTTCGGGCAACGGCACGGAGCCTGGCCTCCGAGACCTCCATGCCGGGGTCATAGGTAAAGCGGTTGCGCACCACGATGCGGTCGCCGCCGGTGCCGGAGATGCGCCTGACCGTGGTGCCCATGGGGTCGGCCGGAAGCACGCCCCAGCGCGACTCGCCCCCCAGCTGCCTGACCTCCTCGGCACTCAAGGCGCGGGTCATGGAGGCATAGGTGAAGAGGTGCATGAGGCGCCGGCGGAAATAGCCGAAACTCTCGACGTGGCCGTTCACCGCCAAGATGACCCTCGGCGCCGCAACGGACCCCTTGGGTGTCCGGGCCTGCCAGCCCTCTCCCTCGCGCGCGAGAGAGACGACCGGGCTCTCTTCATAGGTCGTCACCGACGGTGCCAGTCCGTCGGCCAACGAGCGCACGAAGAGGGCCGGCTGCACCATGGCGGCACCCTTGGTCCGGACACCGCCCTGATAGTAGCAGGTCCCGGTAAGGGCCCGCATTGCCTCGGCGTCCAGTACCTCGCAATCTTCACCCAGGGCCCGCAGATGGCGTACGTAGTCGGCGTTGTGCTTGAGGCCGGTAGCGCTTGCAGCCGCGTTGACCTTGCCGGCCTTCCCGAATGCCTCGGCCGGCATCGCGTGTTCCTCGGCCGCCTCGGCAGCGAAGGCAATGGCGGCCCGGTTCATCTCGGTGTGCAGACGATCCTCCTCCAAGGCGCCGCCGTAGCTGTCGCCGCTCAAGTCATGCGGCAGATCGATCATGAAGCCGGAGTTGCGTCCCGCCGGCCCCTCGCCGACGCGAGAGGCCTCCAGGACGACGATGGCGTCCCCGGCCCTTAGCTGCGCAAGCCGCCGCGCGGCGGCCAGGCCTGCCCAGCCAGCACCGATCACCAGCCAGTCGGCCGTGATGTCTTCTTCCAACACGCGGGCCGGGGCCTGCGGCGGCAGGAGTGCGTTCCAGGCAGCGGGTCCGGGATCTTTCGGCAGACGCGAGACCTTGGTCACTCGACCGCCTCGGAGGGCGCTTGGTCGCCGAGATCGACCCAGATGGTCTTGAGCTCGCTGTACTGCTCGTGCGCGTGTAGAGAATTGTCCCGTCCGCCGAAGCCGGACTGCTTGTAGCCACCGAAAGGCGTGGAGATGTCGCCCTCGCCGTAGCAGTTGACCGTCACCGTCCCGGCGCGGATGGCCCGCGCTGCCCTGAGCGCCCGCTTGCCGTTGGCGGAGAAGACCGAGGCGGCAAGGCCATAGGGCGTGTCGTTGGCAATCGCCACCGCCTCTTCCGTCGAGGCCACGGAGATGACGGAGAGCACCGGGCCGAAGATCTCTTCCTTGGCCAAGGGGTCGTCCGGCTTGACGCCGTCGAAGATGGTCGGCAGCACGAAGCCGTCGTTGCCCTCGCCGCCAAGCGCCACGGTCGCGCTCGCCCGCCCCTTTTCCAGGTAGCCGCAGACCTTGCCGAAATGCTCCTTGTCGATCAATGCGCCAAGATGATTGGCCGGGTCCAAGGGATCGCCGGTGCGCCAGTCGCGCGCGCGGGCCAGGACCCGCTCCATCAAGGGATCCTTGACCTTCTCGTGCACGATGAGGCGCGAGTTGGCGGAGCAGTTCTCGCCCATGTTCCAGAAGGCGGCATTGACCAGGTGGCCGGCCACCAGGTCCAGCTCCTCCGCGTCCTCCAGCACCAGGGCCGGGTTCTTGCCGCCGCATTCCAGGGTAATCTTCTTCAGGTTGGAATCGGCAGCGTAGCGTAGGAAGCGCTTGCCGGTTTCGGTCGAGCCGGTGAAGGAGATCATGTCGACGTCCGGATGCAGGCCCAAGGGCTCGCCGGCGCCGGGACCATCGCCAGTCACTACGTTCAAGACGCCGCGCGGCAGGCCTGCCTCCATGGCCAGTTCGGCAAGGCGAAGCGCGGTCAGCGAAGTCTGCTCGGCCGGCTTAACGATGACCGAACAGCCGGCAGCCAAGGCCGGGCCGATCTTCCAGGCCATCATCAACAGCGGAAAGTTCCAGGGCAGCACCAGGCCGACCACGCCGATCGGCTCGCGCGCGATGATCGCCAGCGCATCGTCGCCCACCGGCGCCCGACTGGTCGTAGATCTTGTCGATGGCCTCGGCGTGCCACTTGATGCAGTTCGCCGTCTCCGGCAGGTCGATCGCCACGCAATCGCGGATCGGCTTGCCGGAATCCAGGCTCTCCATCACCGCCAGTTCGTGCCGGTTGCGCTCGATCAGCTTGGCGAAGTGGACCAGGATGCGCTTGCGTTCGGCCGGGTGCAGGCGCGCCCAGCGCCCCTCTTCGAAGGCCTCGCGCGCCTTGGCGACGGCGAAGTCCACCTCCTCGGCACCGCAGGCGGCGACTTCGGCCAGGGTTTCGCCGGTCGCCGGGTTCCGGGTCTCGAAGGTCGCGCCCGAGGCCGCAGGTCGAAAGGCACCGTCGATGAAGGCGGTGCGCGGCAGGGTCAGGCCGTCGGCAATGGCGGCATAGTCCGCCCGGGTCAACAACTCCGACATGGTTCAGCCCTCCGCCTCGATCTTGTGGATCGCCGCATCCATTATTTTTACCGTCTCCGCCAGAGCGCGCTTCTCGTCCTTGTTCAGCGGCTGCAAGGGGCGCCTGGGCGGCCCCACCGGCAGGCCCCGCAAGCTCAGTCCGTGCTTGATGCACTGCACGAACTTGCCGCCCTGCTCCAAGACACGCATCAGCGGCAGCATGGCCGACATGATGCGCCGGCCTTTATCAAAATTGCCTTCGAGCGCGCAGGCCCGCCACAAGGCGATGTGCGCCTCGGGCGCGAAGTTGGAGCCGGCACAGACCCAGCTGCGGGCTCCCCAGGCGAAGAACTCCAAGGCCTGATCGTCCATGCCGCAGGAGAGCTGGATGTGCGGGTAGTCGCGCGCCAGCAGGTGAACGCGGTTGATGTCCCCGGAGCTCTCTTTGATCGCGCAGAAGTTCGGCGAGCGGCCGACGCGGTCGAGATAGTCCTCGTCCATCTGCGCGGCCATGCGGCCCGGATAGTTGTAGAGCATGATCGGCAGGTTGACCGCCCGGTCGACGGCCAAGGCATGGAGCGCGTTCTCGCGGCCCGTCGGCACCGAATAGGGCGGTGTCGCCACCAGGATCGCATCCGCGCCGACCGCCTTCGCCGCCTTCGCGAACTCGATCGATTCCTCGGTCCTGAAGGCACCCGTGCCGATGATCAGCGACACGCGATCGCCGATCACCTCCTTGGCGAGCCGCATCAAGGCCACCCGCTCGTCCGCCGTCTGCGCGTAATACTCGCCCGTCGTCCCGGCCACGACAATACCGTTGACGCCGGCCGCGATCAGATGCTCGGTCACCTCGGCAAAGCGATCCTCGTCGATCGAATGGTCGTCGCGATAGGGCGTGACGATCGGTGTGTAGATTCCCTCGAAACGCATGGCATGCCTTCTGTATACATTTCGTGCACAATACCTAATGCAGGAGGCCAGCGAACGCAAGGGCTCTGTTGGGTGGATCTTTTCGGGCTCATTCCTCGTCAGGCAGGGTGATCGGCAGGGGATCGGGCCTGACGAACATCTCCATGTGGTCGCGCGAGAGCGACCAGTGCTCGAGGGTCAAGGCCACCGCGCCCTCGGCGTCGCCGGCCTCGATCAGGTCGATGAAGCGGTCGTGGTGATCGGCTGCGACCTCGATGCGCATTTTCATATCGGCCGACCGCGCCCGCCAGAAGGTCTCTCCGATCCGGGCGTGGTCGATCAGGAGGCGCCTCAGGCTCGGCATGAGGAATTGATTGTCGGCCATCTCGCCCATGACGAAGTGGAAGCGGTCGTTCCAGAAGACCATGTCCTCGGGCCGGCCCTCCGCGACGGCGGCGCGGAACTGGGCCTGCGCCTCCTTCAATTCGGCGATCTTGGCCGGCTGGGCATTCTGGGCCGCCAGCCTGGCGATCGAGGCATAGATCATCGGGGCGGCCATGAAGAAGTCGCGCATGGACTTGTGGCTCATCGGCGAGACGATGGTGCCGCGGTTGTCGCGGATCTGGATGTAGCCCTCGCCCGCCAATTGGCGAAAGACATCGCGCAAGGGCGTACGCGAGATCCCGTACTCGGCCGAGAGCGAGGTCTCGTCGAGGCTGGCGCCGGGATCGAGCTTCAAGGTCAGGATCCTGCGCTTGAGATCAGCGTAGAGGCGTTCCTTGTTGGTCATGGACATGCGGGCCATCCCTGTGCTTCACGCCTCTTATATGCACCGCCCCTCTTCTATGTACACAGCCCGCATACAAGGGACGCCGCCGATCGCACAGCGCCCGGTCTTCCCGGCTCGACCGGGCGATGTCTCGATGCCT
The DNA here is from genome assembly GCA_963669385.2 of Rhodospirillales bacterium. Lineage (GTDB taxonomy): Bacteria > Pseudomonadota > Alphaproteobacteria > Kiloniellales > JACOMY01 > JACOMY01. The sequence continues at coordinate 139,538 of CAXXGD010000052.1, read as the reverse complement.
GCCCGCCGCGACCTGTCGGATCAGGCCGGACAAGACGCCAGATCGATGCTATCGAACAAGGTGTGCGCGGCCACATCGGCGTGACCAAAGACCTGATAGTCACCTTGCCCCGATGTGACGCGGTCCCGCATCCGCTGGCTTGATGGTTCAGCCTCGTCGGGAGCATTGATCACCACGAAAGGCTTCTCTCGCTTCAGCAGATTCTGCATCTCGATCTTCGTCCAGGTGCCATAGGTCCCGAAGATAAAGGCGCCATCGCACATCGTGGCCAAGACCGGAGAATCGTCGCCCCAGTGTTCGCCGCATACGGCCTCCAGTGTCGAGCGCTCATGCTTATCGTAGGATCCGCAACGCGGGATGGTCGTCAGTACCTTCTTGCCCCGCTCGATCGCCGCCAGATAGCCGAGGCGCGGCACCCCGAGAGACCCCTCGATCCTTCCCGCCCAACCGCCGGTGCCGAAGACGATTCGATCGCCATAGCGCGCCTCAGCCACAGCGAAGATCCTGTCCAACGCGGATTTCTGCCAGCCTACCGCTTTGGCGTGTTCGCCGTTGCTGCTTGGAAACTGTCTTGCCGAGCCCAGCAGGTAGATGATCGGTACCTTGTGCTCGAGGCACCATTGCTTGAATGTATAGAGTTCAGGGTGGCTATGCTCCAAATCCACGCGGTCGACGACCCGATTGCGTATGTGGCCGATCTGCAGGGTTCCAAATGGCGTCTCCATCGCATGATGGTCGCAGCAACTCGCAAGCGGACGATCCGAACGTTGCAACACCAGACCATGAAAACCCGGCGATGTGCTGGTCACTTGAATGGTAGGGCTGTGGCTCTGTCCGGACTCGGTCCAGGGCGCGTGATCGAGCGCAAACTGGAAGCGGCCGCCGGCGGCGATCTCCAAGGGAAACAGGAAATCAGATAAGAAATCCTGCCGCCTCCCCCCATCGGAATAGGCCTCGTGTTGCAAGATGTAGACGATGGAATGAACCAGGAACTCACGAAAGCTTCTGTCCGCTATTGGCAGATCGGAATCTGTACAGCTCAAAAAGCCGATGATCCGCCCAACCGCTTCTTCGACCACCCGTCTCATAGCGGTGCACTTCGATCCAGTCTCCAACCGCATAGTGTCGCTTTGCCCCCTAATTCAATAAATCACATATTTATTCAAGATAAAATGACCGCATCTGATCGCAAATTCGCAGAAGGTCTTCAAAGTTACTCCCTTTTGGTATGTCAATTTCAAACAGCTTCGTGCATCGCACCGCCTGAGGGCCCAGATTCATAGCCGCCCACCACTGAGTCGCGTAAAACTCTTCAACATCCTTAGAAAAGAGATCAATCCACCATTGCGGGATCTGATAGTCGTGCTTGACCCCTATGACCCTTGGCTCCAAGAATTTCGTTGCATTCAACACCGGGATCAAGCGATCAAAGCTGCCTTCCAGAAGCACCTTCCCCCCCCCTAAAATCCTTTGTGCTACACTCTCCTGGTCGGTTGGACGTACAACAAATACAAGATACCGAGTAGAGCGGATGTGAAATAGGGGTTAAATGTAACATTGCGAGTTAGTATTGCGTAAGCATTTCCTTCTCAATATTCTGAATTGAACGAGAGTGAAGAGATTATAAGTATCGGCCAAAATTACCCTCCCATCACGGAACATTATATAAGTGGTGACGAGGAATAGTTTCGAACATAATAAAACTAAATATTCTTGAATTTTATTATTTTTAGTGTAACGTGATACAATCGGTTTGACTCTATCAAGTACCTCTAAAAATAAAATCCTTATAGTTTTTTAAAGTTATTTTTCTGTTATTGCAAAGATACAAGGATTTTATCATTTTTAATGGAAAACTGTCAATCAAAACCTAAATGAATATATACAAGGGACACACTTATTTTTGAACTGCAACATACTTTTATTTTGGGGTGCAAAGTTCAATGGAAGTCTTTCCGATTAATAAACAGTTTTGATTGATGATGGTATATCAGAAATAATTAGATGCTGGTATATTTGCAATTAAAAAAATTAACATTTTATTATAAAGATTATTGGGGGTATTTATTTATGATAGTCTGTGTATATAATTTTCATTCCTGCTCTTGAATAATCAATAACACTTACTGGAAAGCAAAAATTATAAGCGGCAGAATTCTTGATTACTTGAATCACATCACAGCGTATTTTAAAAAAAATTTCTTTCGTGGCTTGAGACGAAACTATTTTATCTAATTTTCAATTGGCATTTGAAAGTGGAAACTTTTATTCATTTGTTTATTTATTTGTATCAGGTTATATGGTCGCTAATATAACTTTTCTTAAAACAATAGACTATTAAACTTTTACCTTTGGAACGCAAATCTGTCTGGGAGGTTATAGATACTTTTTATTTCTAATTCTGCGCGTCTGAAGTGATAAAAATCGAATCGACCGAACCGTTAACAAGATACAACGATACTAAGATACAAAATTAGTGTGACGTTATCTTTTAACCTAACACTTCCATTGAAAGATAAAGATTAATATTTATAAGATTAAATAGCTATAATCCGTGTCAATTATCTGTTATTTCCGCTCTTTTATTGATTCTATTTTTTATCGTAATTTTTAAAAGTTCTTGTTTTTGTGAATTTTTACTTCAGCAAACACTTTAATGTTCTAATCAGCCAGTCTTTTTAAACATGTTTTTTATTTATTTTTTGCAAAGAATCCGTTGTAATATCGTCAGAAAACTGACACTTTAAACCAGGATGAATATATATATATATATATATATATATATATATATATATATATATATATATATATATATTTCGCGAATTAAGAACTGAATTTAAATGTACTATTAAATTCTTCACAGTGGGCTATGGTTAGCTACTGATTATTTTAAAACATTATTCATGTAGCAGGATATATGCATGTTCTTAATTGTGAAAATTTGGGCAGACACACGTTTATAAATTTAATTCGTATCATTTTTGCCTAAAAAAGTTACGTTTCGAAGTTGACAGTTTTATCGAAAAATCAATGATATAATTTATGTATGTAAATGTATCAGTGAAATTGTGTTGCAATTTTTTTAATAGATTTCTCTCTTAGATATAAGCTAATATACGACAAAATACTTTACATAAATAGAAATAGATGGAATTTTGAAGATCTCAATTTTAATTGCAATAAATTAATGATTTCTTGATCATAAAGCAAAAGTCAACTCAAACTAAAGGTCAACTTTTATACTCGTATAAACGGCAATTAAAGAGATTAGAACTAGTCAAAGTAAATTACCTGATATGAATTTGGAGTGCTCTCAATAGTTGGGGCCTGTGTTAGAAAATAAGTAGTATGAATATAAGGCGGAATGGAATTTCTTCGCCACCATTAGAGCTGGTAAGTATTTTTGTATATGCTAAATAAGCTTATTTGCTGACCGACTAAGCTTAAGTTTTACCACTTGCACCAACTACGTGTAGGCGCGTGGAAGATTAGATTGCGCCATTTCTCTGAGTAGAAATCATACTCGTTCTTTCTCTCATAATAAATATTTCCCCAGTGATCCTATATTAAATTATGCAATATAATGTTGGTAAATTATGATTGAAACATTCTCAATATTCATACGTAGTTCGAAACCTCGTGCTTTGAAAATCAGCATTCTAATTTTTGTTTGTTCTTGTAATCTAAATTCGAATGACGACCATTGGTTCATGTGGTAATAGTGCAATGTCCTCGGTAAGAAAACAAGCTTGGGTACATTAACATAAACTTGTCACAGAATGTCTATCTGAGTGTATGTGCGTTTAGAGATTTGAATTGGATCAATTCTCTTGAGTTGTACTTGGGCTCAAAATTTAACTTCAGTGGTATGATCGATATTTACACTTATGAGAAAGGACAAATTTCATGTTGTGGAAAATTCAAAAACAAATAGGATAGATGTATATAAAGAAACAGTTATAGATTGATGGATGAACAGACTGATATAGATCAGTAGATATGAACTGAGATTGATAGACAGTTATGAACCTAGATTAATATAGAGAAATGACCTAAGAGAGACAGATAGATTGACTGACAGATATAAGTAACTAACGAAATATATATATATATATATATATATATATATATATATATATATATATATATATATATATATATATATATATATTGTTAGATGGATATGAACAAAAAGAGAAAGATATGAAGAGAATGAGTTCGATCACTCGATATATAGAAACATAACTGACATGTTTTTTGTTGGTGCGGCAGGTGTCAACTCGGCATTGCGTTAATAGATCAGTGGATGAATAGTTTAATTGAAGAAGACATTTTTTAGAAAGAAAATGGAACGAAATTATTTGAAAATATCGAAATGTCAAATAACTAGAATTTACGGAATATAAAGCTATAAAAAACATTTTTAAAAAGTAGGTTGATAAACTGTTTGTAATTAAAAAAAGAGATCAAGATAAAAATGAGACACCTATGTTTCGTGTCGAGGTCTCCACAAGCGTCAGAGTATCGATCATAGCGTACGGTAGTCGTTCAAAAAGTTCTAAGCTTCACACAGAAGAATTCAAAGAAACAATTTTCAATATTTTCACTATAGTTTCGCTTGAAATCAATGCACTTGTTCTAACAATGCTCCGGCATTACAATCGCATCTGTGAGGAAGGTAGTACACTTATCCTCCCACAACGTCTTGACAGCACATGTGGACATTTCATTGTTTCCAAAATGGCAACCATGCAATTTAGAAATGATGTCAGGTATAGCTGAGACTTGCAAATAAGAAAGATAAGATAGCAATTTAAAGCCACAGTTTGCAACTTCAGCAACTTTGAGCTCAGCAGTGTGAATGGATTGGTTATCCTGAAGCAAAAGCACAACTACCATCAGTTTCTCGTTACGTTTTAACTAGACTGCGTCCTTTCGTCGTCCGATGCAAATGTTTTTCTCTTCAACAGGTAGTCATGATTACGTCCTCAGAATATCCAAAAAGAAGCGATCACCTTGTTAGAAGACGCTGACTGCTTGAACTTGTTCGGGGGTGGAGAACCACAGTATTTCCACTATTTGCGTTGAATCCTTTATCTAATCTTGAGTTACTAATCTTCGATGGAAGTTCTTAGAAGCTAGTTAACTCATTGGAATTGTCAATCCCATTAGCTTTTACTCTATTGTCAGCATGATTTGGAACAATCTTAGAGACACCTTGCTTATTCTCAATATCTCTGTTAAAATTGGGTATTAGAACTAGAAATAATGCCTATGAACTGATTTATCAGCTGGATAGTAAGAAATCTATTGTTGTATGGTTTAGATAATTATCTAAACCATATGATGACTGGCATCAACGTCCCCATCAAGTATCTGTCTTCAGGGATTTCCATGAGTATTATATCTTTCTTTGGTAGATATTTCACGACTGCCTAGGTCTGTTTTGTCCATTTATATATTTCTTACATACCGTTTTTCTTTCTATGGGTATCACCTACATAAAAATTAGAGCAGAAAGCTGAATTTTTTTTGGTGATTATGTGTTGCCACAACAAAAATGTTAAGCTACGGTTCTTCCTTCAGGAAGAGGCTTAGAACGTTTTGAACAACCCTCGTAGAGGTAAGGGGTGCATACCAATATACGTTTTTACTATTAGTGTTATACCGGAACTATACACTCAGTGACTCTTTTTAGTATGATACCGGTAAAGATATAAATGGACGGTGTCTGACTACTTCAGGGAGAAAGCGTTAATCGCTCTCTGATAGACTTGCCAACTCTTCGGCTTGTACCTGTGGAATACATTTATTGAACCAACGATACAACAATTGGGGAACAAACAATTGCTCGTATTCCCTCTGTGTATTTCCCTCTTATTGAGGTGTGTGTTTTGCGATTAGGAACCCCTCCACTATATCGGAAACAAGTTCTAAGATTCATCACTGGTGAAGACTTTCAATCTTGATCATGAACGTAGCATAGTAATCAGATCGTGACCTCATAAACAGAAACTGGTCTCATCACTGAATATTACTGAGTCCTACGAGGGATCCTCTCGCAACACGACTGGAAACATTCAAACAATAGGCAGACCTACTACTTGTCCTGTTACAAATAAACAACTCCCAAGCGTCTCTGCTGATGCATTTTCTTGTATATGAATTGTGGGTACCCATAAGAAACTGCCTTTAGATTGAGTTAATTTTAGCAAGTGCCTCTACGATCTGGCAGTGAAGAATCTACTACAACGACGTAGAAAAATGATTTGACTATTGTTGCAGATATTGAAGCTCCAACGACGTGTCAAATTCAGCATGAACAGTAATTCCTTGAAATGACCACCCAGCATTTTGAATGTGCACGACCCTGAATCTCCGTCAATTGGCTTTAAGTAAAGAAAAAGAGCGCCTACGTGATATGATAACTGCTTGCCCTGTTATTTTTGCTCCTCCTGGAACATTGTTACTGCATACATCCCCATCTTAAGCTCGGATGGAGACTGTGCACAGGTTGAAGTATTACTATACTACAAAATGCCCGAAAAAGCATATATCAGAATATTACACCCTGGTCAAAATTTGCACTGTCCTTTAGAGTGCAGCAGTTTTTTTTTTTTTTTTTTTTTTTTTTTTTTTCACGTATTTAATTACCCATTCAGTGCTAACTTACACTGAAAGTTCTGGGCTCCGTCAGAACTAAAGCAGCTGTAAATCTGCTAAGTACTTGAATGTGAGTGATCACTAAGTAATAGCACGTGTTGTAAACATCACGAGGCCTGTTTATTTAGAAAAAAATTATTAAATGAAAAATGACTGTCTTTTGTGATACAAGGGTTAACGAGATAGGCAGACAGATGTTGTTTATAGGTTCAATTCTCACTGAGTGTCCAATCCTTCTGGCCTCCTGCGAAACTACGCCAAGCTTAGCGAAATGCTCACTAGCAGGGATATAGTAAAATATTTAATATAACCGTTGCGCGTGAAAGATTCAGTCTATATCGAGTGGCACAAACTAGAGAATTTGTATGAGTCAAAACAACTGTTTGTGCTTAAATAACAAAACAGGATCAAATATATGTATAATCAATTTGATTAAGGTATATTTTTGTTTTTCTGTGTATAGCTTCTGTTTTCTTTTTTTTTTTCAGTCTCAAAATTCAAACGTTAGGAACATATTGTCAGATGCTCAAATATTTATTAGCATAACTCTCTGTCTCTCTCTCTCTGCCAATATATATTTCTCGCTCATGCAATTAAATCCTTTCAAGTACACATTTACCCAATTCCTCCTATACGGTCACGATACGAGACAAGGTCCCCTTTTAAACGAAATACAGCTGTATGCTTTTCTTTTTTACGTAGAGGAATTATATTGTGAATTGAATTACCATGACCAGAAAACCCGGCGAACACCTACACCCTTGTGGTTGTAATAATTACGCGGATGTGTATTTCTAATCCTCTTGGGAAGACGTGGCCCTGGGGGTGACAGTGTCCTCTGTAAAGAGTACGGATTTAACTTACAAGACACATTCAGGTTAATTGGCCGCGCAATGATTAGTTAATTTAATGTCACTTATGTTCGATATGGACTGTTGGCTCAGTTGTAGAGTTTTGGCTCTGCAATCTGTGGTCACTGATTCGATCTCCAGTGATGAAGATCACGGTATACTCTGCTGCTGAGACCTAATAAGGTCGAAACAGCTGTCCAGTGTTTCCGTATGTCGCTCGGAAGTGTTCGCCGGATTTTCTGGTCATGGTAATTCAATTCAGGAAATACTGCTCGTTAGAATTATGTTTTCCTTTTCAATACTGGTTGCTTAGAGACAGTCTACTCCACTATCTACTCAGTGTTGGAAGGGATGGATTTATGCCTTTTCCACAACTTTTTTTAACTGGAAAGTTTCAAGACTTTGTTAATCTTTTCGTTTTGTTTTCTTTTTACTCTGTGGTCTGCCGGATTGACAAATTTCAATAGATGGTTAGTTTACTTTTATTTTTTTTTGGTTATCACCACAAGGTCAGTTATCCGTTTGTATCTCAAAATACCAGAGAATTTATCTTATTTACCAACCCCTCCGCTCGGGACGGATATGACACAAGGTCAATTCTTAAGCGGAGTTTAACAGGTTTTAATTCAGAGTTTTCCTTCTCCTAGACTAGTTGCCTAACCAAGGCTGAAGAACCTAGTCTGAGAATTTATAAGCATTATTATTTTACTTTTGGCGACTTTTTAACACCAGCATTAGCTCCCGCCAGGATTTGAACTTGATTTGTCGCTTTCGTTTCTCAGGTTGATAAACTAACCGTCTCTGTAATAAATAAAGAAAAACAAAGCGTATATTAGATTTAGCACGAGGCTGCAAGTATAGGGCTTATAGTGAGGGTCGAACTCACAATTCCGAAGCCATAGCATCTCCAAGACTAGCTTGCTTCCCATTAGACCACGCCGGAACGCCCTAAGCTAATCTTTGTAAATATCTATAAGAGAATAAATCTTGCTTTTTTGTGTATTTTCTATATATATATATTTTTTTTTTTTTTTTTGGCTAGCCAATATGTATTGATTGACAGAGATCGATATCACCTCAGAAATTACAATCTGCCTTTGAAAAAGCAGACAGAGATTCATCTCCTGTCAACTTCTGGGAGCTGACGTGATCAGTGTTGTTGATGGGCCGTGGGGAGAGGAGGTGTTTGGTTAATGATGAGTCTGGGTCTTAGGAAAGGTAATGAGAACGATGGGGTAGAGGAGAGTGTTAGGTAGGGAGGTTAGTGCTGGTTGATTCATTACGATTCTCTCTGTAGTAAAAATGTCGATGCCCATAATAAGTGTCCATTTACTCATTTTTCATCACTACTGAATCAGAATGAAAAGAAAAGAATAAATTACCTCAAAAATAGAGAAATAATGTCCATTACAACGATCAACATAAAATATTTCCCTTATTATTATTTTGCTTCTTTGAGAGTTTTTCACACCAGCGTTAGCTGGTGGTCTTTCACTGGAGTTTAAGTGACAGCAAGTCTCCAGGATTCTTCTTTGTGTTCCGGTTGATCTTAATCATATTTACCCAACCCATCCACTCGGGCAGGATATGACACAAGGTCAATTTTTAAGCGGAGTTTAGCAGGTTTGAATTCAGAGTTTTCCTTATCCTAGACTATTTGCCTTACCGAGGCTGAAGAACCTAGTCTGCCCTACTATTTACCCATAGCTGGAGGGAGAATATTTGGATTCATACCTTTCCCAAGGTATTAGTGCTATGTGAAATGCAATCAGTCAGGTCCAGAATTTGAACTCGTGTCGCCGTGTCCATATCCTGCGACGATAACCATTACACCACGGGCACTCATTGATTTTAACAATACTGTAGTCTGGATCTTCCCCACTTGTCCTTAGATTTTTAAGTTTTCAAGTCCCTTTACCAATCCTTTGGAAAGTATTCTGAGAGCACCAATCACAATTGGTATCACTATCACTTTAATAGTCCATAGTTTTTTTTTAGTTCTCTTTTCACTTTTTTAGTGGTCCGTCGAGACAACAAAGTCAACTATTCGGCAGATTTTATTTTATTTTTGTTGTTGTTGACTATCACTAGGCTTTGGTCATCTGGCTGAGATAAGGTGATCTACTTGTATCTCAAAATCACTGAACATTTAGAGCATCTCATTCTGAAGGAACGATTCTAGATTGTGCATATACCTCTTATGATGAAATTTAAATTTGTTGCACAATTCCCAGGGTCTCGCTTTCCACACCCAGTCGTGTCTAATCTTATACTCTTTTTGCGCTAATTTCCAGTATTCGCTTATTATTTACTCCTTTAAAGTTTAAGTGACAGCAGGTTCTTATTATTTTGCTCCTTGCGAGTTTTCAAATCATTTTTAACTGGTACTTTTTCACTGAGTCAGAGTGACTGCAAGTTTCCTCTGGACTTTTATACTCTTTTAATCATTCTAGTGGATCTTAAAAGTGATTTGATCTTAATGGTCTCGATTTTTCCTTTGATCTCCAGTTCCCGCAGTCCCTTTTCTATGAATTTGGGAACCGTTCCAAGTGCTCCAACTACAATTAATATCATCGTCACCTTCATGTTTTACAGCTTTTTCATCTCTCTTGCAGAATCCGAGTTATTCGTCGATCTTTTTCACTTTCTTTTATTTTTCACTTTGTGGTCCACTGGAACAGGAAAATGCACCAAATGACTTGTTCTTTTTTTCTTGTTAACACTATTAACAGGTATTTGGGGCGAGACTAGGTGATTCGTTTATATCTCAAAATCCCAGATAATTATTCGTGTACCATTTTAAAGACTGATTCTGATTTATACAGTACAGTAAAATTTTAATCTCACCCACAATTCCCAGTGGATTACATTTCCAACCAAAGCGTGTCTAATCTTCTCTTTTTATACAGTTCGATACATTCGCCCACTCGCTTTATTTAATTATTGTCACCATATAACACACACTTTCAAGTGATATATCTACACAGTGCTCGATGCTAGCAAGTCATCTCCCTTCTTTTCTTGACACGTAGAATTTGTACATCATCACTTTCCTTGTCTTTTAGTTTGTACATCATCAATTTCCTTGTCTTTTAGTCCATTTATGTGAGTTCCTTTGTCCATTTTAAGAATGGTCCAGAGTATCTTAAAAGAAAGACTACGCAGATGTTTATTCCTTTTAAGGAGTTTTCTGCTCCAGAAATTTATTTCGAGAAGTTTTCTTGTTCTTTAGTAGTAATAGTTTTAATCCATCTTAATGCTATTCCTTTTAATCCACAATCTTATACTGTCTATGAAAACTCTCAAAGGGTAAAATAGAAATATAACAAGAAATGTACGTGGCTTTTTTTCAGAAGGCATACTTAATAATTTCTCTCTCAGTCTATCTGTCTCTCTTTGAGTGAGTCCCCGTGGTGTAGTGGCTAATGTGCTGGACTGAGGTATTGTTGTAAGCTAGTTCAACCTCTAGTTGCACTATGACGTTCACTTAGGGACTTATATACTTGGAACAGTCATGGTTCCAATGATTTCCTCAGCCATTGGTTGAGCTGTACAAGTAAAAATTTTCTACAATAAAATCAAATAACCCACGAAAACTGATATGCCATTAAACGAAGAAGCCAAACCAAACCTATTACTCAGCGTCTACATGTACTTCAATTTCAATATTAACTAACTCCCAGTTGTACTCGATCTTATTCTTTCCTTTATTAGGGCGATACACGTATATTATTAAAGATTACAACTGGTGTACTTAATTTTATTTTACTTTTTGTGAGTTTTTTTTTTTCATACCAGCGTTAGCTGATGGTTTTTCACTAGGGTTTGAATGACAACAAGTCCCTTCAAGTCTCCAGGACTCGTCTCGGTGTTCTGGCCGATTTTAGTAATGCTGTAGTCTGGATGCTCTCCACTTGTCCTCTCAACTCCAAGTCTTCCAGTCTTTTTATCAATTCTGTGGGCATTGTTCCAAGTGCACCGATTACAGTTAGTATCACCGTCACCAACATGTTCCATAGTTTTTTTTTGTTTTCTAACAAGATTCTGGTATTTATCTCTCTTTTCGCTTTCTTTCAATTTTACCCTGTGGTCTGCCGGGACGGCAAAGTTCACTATTCGGCTGGCTTTCTTTTTTTGTTGACTTTCACAAGTTCTGGTTATCTGGCCAAGATTAGGCGAACAGCTTGTATATTATTATTATTATTATTATTATTATAAGATGAATTGTTTTCGGTGTGGTTTGATTAATTTCTTTATTGTATCTTATTGCTGGTTTTATCGCGGTGGATATACAGTTAATTATGACAATTTCTTGTTGTAGTTTTACTGCATCCTATAATTGTTTCCTTTTAACTTATGGATGCTCGTGTATATTTTCTGATTCCTCTATTCGTCCTCCTGTTAGTTCAATTTCAGCTTTTGGCTGATTTAATTAGTAATGTCTTCCTCCAACTTGTGTGATATTAAGTTCTTCGATTGTAGGTTCGACGCAACCCTTGCTGTTAACGAGTTCTTCACTTTCCATTTTCACTTACAGACTGTCAACATTGTGCACAACTTTACATGCTAACATAAGCATTTTTTCTTTTGTTTTGCAGTCCAAGATTCTGTGTTACTTTCTCGCCCAGTTATTAAACACCTCTCTTATTATTCTGACTTCAACTTGATGGTTTCTTTTCTGAAATTAGTTCTATATTACAAATTTTGTATGTCTTCATACAGAACTTCACTACCTTTTTATTTTATTTTATTTCAATATCTTATCTAGAGTAGGTCAAACTCCACCGGTCACCCATTTCTCGAGATAGTACTTACCATTGGTGTCAAGCCCAGTCCCTGGTGTCCGAGGTGCCCTTAAAAGAAAATACCGAAGTAGCTTGGCTATTTTGCAATATTTACCCGTATGCTGTAGAGTCCACAAAATAAGCATGATCTCATGCTATACCTTGCCCTCGCAAATTATCTGAATTTGGTCGGGCTCCTTCAGTATTCGGGCCCGGTGAGATATATTAAGTTGATCGCCTGGTCCCAGTGAGGCTTCCTCCTGGTTATTCCTACTTAGCAAGAGTACATTTTTTGCTTGGTGCCTGAGGCACACCAAAAGAGGAGAACAGAGGAGATCAAGATTTTTTTTTGTGATAGCCAGGTATGATTTTTCATTCTTGTGTAAACTTCAACATTAAAATGACCCGTTAATAAATCTGGCCTGATATAAGGTTGGATATATTCATACCCTACTTTCGCGGGTGAGAAAATCATACTTTTTAAGCATTTTCAGACATTCTGTCATCCATAGTTGGAAAATGATACCGTAGGCTTTTTAATTTTTTTTATTTATTGAAATAGCGAAGAAGAAGACAGTAAAATAATCGCCTTCTTTTCCGCCATTTCACTGAAAAAAAAAAACAAAGAAAAAATAGTAATCGTTTAAGAATTCGCACTATTCTGCGTTAGCATTTTAATAGTTATTTTGTTTATGATACACAGTTGGACATTGATGTTACTTTTTCAATTCGCCTATAATTCATTATTTGGTTTACGAATTTTTATTGGCTATTATTTTAATTCCTCATGAGTTACCAGACATTGGAAAAGAGCAGAATTTTGTTTTTGTCTTAGGAGATTGAAAAAATTGACATCTATTTTTCTTTTATTATTTTTTGACCGTACATATCAAATATATTATTTAAAGATATTGAAATGATTTAAATTTATGATCATTGTCTACCAGATTCTATCAACCTATCTATCTACCTAGGTTTGTGCGTGTGTGTGTGTGTGTTTGTGTGTGTTTTATTTATCAAATTACATGAAAATATCGTGAAATAATATAAATCAAATTTATAAAAAATCGTTATTGGCTTTAATTACGGCCACCAGACGACTTTTAGTTTCTTCAGCAAGTCTTTCAGACGGTTTCATTGTTTAAAATGGTAAATGGTACAATTATCCTTACCTTGAATTCATCTTTAGTACCGCACAAATGTTTGTTTGTCTCTCACTCAAATGTGTCCCACACATAGTATTTTATGGGATTTTAATCTGGGGAGTTAGGCAGTCTGATATCAGGTGATGGTCACAGACATGTTTTCCAACCAACACTAAATTCAACTGCTTGTTTTGCATGGAACACAGTATTGCTGCAAGGCCCTTTCAGCATTTTCCCTCTTTATCCAGGTTGGCTCTACCTCCTCAAGGCACTTGATGTAGGCCTCCATGTTTAGTCTCAGTCCATGTGGGAAGACGAATCAAGGTGTAATGTCACCATCGCTAGTGACCGCTACCAAACTTCAGGATGTCGGCCGGCTTTTTGGGTTTCATCTAAATGATTATGAATTTGTCCTCACATTGATATCAACACATTCGGAAATCTTTGTATTGGAGGTTCGATTGTGAATGTCCACCAGTACAATATGTCGTTTCCAAATTTCTGAAGGAGTAGTACTGTTTCTTCATAAACAGTCCTGACTAAAAATCAGCAAGAAAGATTCAAATTCTGACCCTGTTTTGTCACACAATTGCCTTTGAGGAAAGCATCAGTTATGATCTTTGCTAATAGAAAATTTGAAAGTATTTACCTAACCCTTTCACAACAGGTAGGATGCGATACAATGTCAATTTTTGAGTAGAGGACAGCTGGTTGGAATTCTGAATATTCCCTTGCATAGATTGTTGACCTAACCAAGTCTTAAGAACTCAGTCTTTCTTACTATCTAGCAGGCGAGAGAACATATAGATTAATGGCTTTCTCAATAGCATTTTTGAGAAGTGAATCGCAAACAGGCTCGTGCAGGTTTCGAAACCAGGTCGCCGATTCCTTTTTCTACGACGATAATATTTACGCAAACTATGCGTATTAGTAAAATATTGGAGAAATGTGGACTCTCCAGTCTTAGGGAGCAGTTAGTATTGAAGAGAGACAACACTGAATTAAAAGCAATTGCTGAATCTCTCTACCAATATGTCTTCGTAGATAGCCCGTACATGACAGGAATTGAGGTGAAGGAATCTTTGTTGTGCAGTGGCTAAAGTGCTGAACTAAGGTATCTTCGTAAGAGAATTTGAAGTCCAATCGTGCAACAGTGTTAAATTTCGAACTAATAACACAAGAAAAGGCATGAACCACCTTATCCTCCTAAACATGGATGAAAGACTACTACTACTATTTTTCTAAAAGTGTGGTTTGGGCATTAACTAACCCACTAAAGTTGATATATCATGAAGCAAATAAACTAAACCAAACCAGGACATAAAGTATACTCGTAGTACATTGATTTAAAACCATTTGGTAAATTTATGAATAACAAAACTTGAACACATTGATTTTTTTAAACATCACTATCATATATTTATTTTATAAAAATTTTCTAATTACTTCTTGTTGGTTGACGAAATTTCATTATTATCCCCGGCACCAGTACTTAGGATTCGAGGCTAAAACAAAGCCAAACTTTCGAACGCTTATTTTAAAATCAGCATATGAACAGGCTTTGTATTGTTGGATAAGTGCAGCTATCTAAATCTTTTACCGATTTGTTTGAGTTAAGTAAGGCCAAACAGCGGAAATATGAAAAGGATTGTGATAAGGTCAATAGTGATTTATCGGAATTTAGATGTGACATAAAGGCATTTGATACAGAATTTTATGGTATTGTTGGAATATTGTTATTTTCTTAGCTGGATCGAGGCATTTTTATGGGAACCCCTTATCATATTTTATTTGTAACAACTCACATGGAATGAAATTAGGAGAGTAATATACTTATAGTTCTCACGTTGTTTTCTTGTCCTTACCCGTTCTTACTAGTTATCGCATATAGTAATTTATTTATCAGTTCTTCGTCAGATTCTGTATTACGAACGACTCTCTGAGATAAGACAGTAATATATGAAAGCGATTTCGAAAACTCATCTTCTACAACACCTCTCTGTCTGTCTGTCTCTTTATAGGTTGTAACAGTTAAAGTTGCTCAGAATAAATGTATAAGAACTGCACAAATTTGCGCTATACAGAACATTCTAAAATTGGAAACCTGACTTTACAATAAGAAAAAAGAAAAGAAAAACGTGAATGGAAAAATTGAAGATTAAATTTTGGGAATTAACTCACTTTTTTTGGTAGATAACCTTACCTTATTGGTGAAAAAAAAGTTAACTCTTTTTAAATAGATAGTACAACTTATATTAAAGCAAATTCATAGAGGTGCGTTGCATAACTGTTATCGTGGACATGGAGACTCAAGTTCTATCCCTGGACGAATTCTGACGAAATATCTCAGTCTGCCTAATTATTCACCCACAGTCTGAGGTCTAAAAAGAAGGATTCATGTCTTTCCCTCGGGCATTATTGCAAAATAAAATGCCAACTTCTTCGAACAGGATTTGAATTTTGCTTATAGGCAAGTCTATTTTCTAGGACAATTGTTACATCATGTGCACCTCCCATATAAATCGTAAGTGTATTATTATGCGACACTCTACGAAGAAACATTTACTTAGAGATCAAGTTTAAAGTCGGAACCAATCCAAGTGTAAGTATGAGTTTTTTTATGCGCCTCTGTTATAGATATTTACCCTAACCCAACACTTAAGTGCAGTTCTAATATTTAGCCCAAGGAACCCTGAACTACTTAACCTGTATGTCCCTTGCTATGAAAATCTGGGGGTTTTCGAATATACGTAATGTATAATTGGGTTTGGTTTGATAGCATATCAACCATTGTAAGTCATTTAATACCAAATCTTTTAATAAATATATATTAAATATGATTTGTCAACACATTTTGTAGATAAGATTTTAAAACAAGCCTAAGCTCATTTTTTTTACACACAATTAAATGGTTTCACTTAATTTCAAGCAATTCACTTTCAGGACAGTTTTTATATTTAACCGTGTGTAAGTAAATTACTGATGTTTAATTAAATTGTTAGTGATACATAGCAAAACTTGGAAGTATTTAACTTTGACATGCTAAACTAAATTGTTTGAAATAGATCAATTTTTACATTTAACCGTTTTAAACCATTCTATTTAGCATGTCAGAGTTAAATAGTTCCAACTATTGCTATGTATCACGAACAAATCTGTTAAATACCTGTTTGTTTACATCGTGAAATGAAAATCAGTTTTATTTCAAGCAGTTCAGTTTAGGATAAGAACACAGTTTAAATGTCAAAAAGTTCTATTTGATTCATTGATCGGCCCCTCTTAGGTGCTACCACTCTGAGTCAGAGTGGACCAGGGAGCGATGGTAATAAAGCAGTACTCTGCATTTCCCAAGGGTCCAGCATTACTGGAACCTCACCATCAGAATGTTTATTGTCATATCTATGACATTGCTTGTGGGAGTCTTACCCTCTGCAGAAAAGCAGTCAGTGTATTCTACTCCACTAGCCGATTGGACCTAGATACGTATAGTAGTTAAACAAAAAATTATGAGAAAAGGATTCTAAGTGAAGTAGGATTTCTGGATACCTGAAATGTCTTCGGAAGAAATGTAAGCTGGGACTCAGAAAACCACTGATCAAAATGCATTAAGTTCTGTTGGCAAGGCTTAAAATATGCTGATTGTATCCCTTGCAAAGCAGTAAAACGCAAACCAGGAAAAGGGGTGTCCAGAGTATGATAATTAACTGGATCTGGTGGTGAGGCATTATTTCCGGAGCTCTGGGTTGTGTGTCGTAACTGTACATTGGTAACGTCAGCCAGGTCCTCTCTGACCCCAAGTGGCAGTACCTGTTTGGGTCTCATTTATGGTCAAATTGATTTAAAAAAAAAACGATTTGTAATTCATAGGAATATTTGATATCTCTTAATTGGGTGCCAAATAAATCTTCAGGAATATTTTCAGAATATTCAAATACATGTTTTGCATCGTATAGGTTATTAGTTTATTTACTGCAACCCACCACCAGAAAAAAAAAAATCCAAAAAACAAACAAACAGTAGCATTAGCAGCAGCAGCAAAAGAAAATCAAATAAACAAAAGCAAACAAATAGACAAACAAAAACAAAGTGTAAGTGAACATCGTCTCAATGTGTTAATTACATAATTTTGCCAGAAGTATTCTTAAAATATATTTCATAAAAAGTAATTTTGACAATTTTTAATTATTTTTATGTCATTATATTACCTTTTATTTTCTTTTATTTTCTATACTTTATTATTTATATTAATACATTAAAATGTATGACTTGCTATATTTTCACTAAATATATTTTTGATTTTGTATTAAAATGTGAGATTATGGAAACCTTGTAAATGTATTTTTTGTTATATTCGTAAGTGCCAAAACAAATCAAAACTCAGAATTGAAACACTTTTTAATGATCCTACTATTACAGACCTGTGTTCTTTAATTACTGTAAAATAATATCAATTTGTACAAAAATATCGCAGACAAATTGTTTCGAGTCACTCCAATTATCGACCATTTATACAGAAAATATACAAAAGCAAATATAAAATTATAAAAACAATCATATAACAAAAGTTCGTTTATTTCGAGTTTTATTTCTGTTGAGACTTTGATTTCTTTTTTTTTTTTTTTTTTTACAGTAGAAATTTAAATTTAGAATAGTCGAAATTTCTCACTTTCATATTCAACGTTTAAATAACATGTTTTAAAACTGTATTAAATATCAAAAGTAAAGTTATTTGCAAGATTGATTGATTTATTGATTTTAATGGCGTGTTAATCCGTCTCCTGGGTTAATAGTTATTGAAGGTAATCGGGGTGTGACCGTTATCGTCGTCGGAAATGAACTCGACAACTCGAGTTCAAATCTTAGTCGAGACTGTTTGCATTTGAAAAAAACAAAGAGCCTGATGCTGTTATGATTCCAAAATTAGTAGGACAGGATGAACTCTTTAACCTTCATATGGCGAGCAGTCTTGGAGAAGGATAATTTTGAATTCAAACCAGTTGTTGTCCTGGATATGGATGGTCTCTGCAATATTATTCTTGCCAAGGATACGTCATAAACTAACGGCCAAAAACAAGACCAGGTTACAGAATAAGTTTCCTCTTCAACCCGTTAAGGGTTATTTCATGCCTAAGGGTTTTGTTTTGTTTGGTTGCATATGAACTATTGAAGGTTATTAGATATTAAATCCTTTTTATATATATATATATATATATATATATATATATATATATATATCTATCTATATATCTATTAAATACGATTTGTAAACACGTTTTGTAGATGACATTTTCAAACGAGCCTAAGTTTATTCTTTTTCACACAGTTAAATGGTTTCACTTATTTCTGTTTAATAGGAATAATTTTATTTACTATAATTATTTGTTTGCTAACAGTAGCTTTCAAGTATTGATTTTTAATACAAACAATTCAATTAAACAACAGTCATTTGTTTACAAACAGCTAAATGATTAAACAGTTCTATTTAGGTTAAGTACAGTTTTTCTTTACACATAGTTAAATGTAAAACAGTTCTATCACAAACAATTTAGTTTAGCGTAAGTACACAGTTTACATATAAAATAAGTCTATTTGACCCATAGATAGGACCCTATCAAATGCTACGACTCAAGGCCGGAGTAGACCTGGGGGCGATGGGAATAACGGTGTACCCTGCATTCCCCAAATCTCTATCATGACTGAAGCCTCACCATCAGATTTTTTCGTACACTATTGAGGACACTTCTTGAGGGAGTCTAACCCTTCTGAAGAGATGCAATCAATGAATTCTATAGCCCTAGTCGACTGTGTCATATATTGGTAAGTGAACCGCATTCATAGTTCGTTTATATTTACATTATTAGCATACTTGTATCTTACGAGATTTCTTCTTTTTTTTTTTTTTTTTGCATTCGGTCCTATCAAATACATGTGATGATTAAACAGATATATTAGAGCCATAGATAGGAACTTTACGGGTACAAGCACTTCGGTTCAGAGTCGACCTGATAAAAATGTCAAAGAATGGGGTATACAGTCAACTTATTGTTAGTCCCGCCAACAGTGTGTCTATATGTAAAGATAATACTAATAATTTTTGATGAGCTTGACGGAATCACCTTTGGAGTATAAAGTGCATCTTTCATTTCCTTATACTTTAATTTATGGGTTTGATTTCTCCTCCGGTCCATTTTAAGAAGGGTCCAGAGTATCTTAAAAAATGATTTCCTAGGTATTTATTCCTTGGATGAGATTTTTGCTGCAGAGTTTGGTCTTGAGTTTTCTTGTTCTTCTGAGGTACTCCTTCCTCGCTTTTTGTTCATTGTAGTTTGGTTGGTGGTGTCTATTTCCAGTATTCCCAGATAATTGTAGATTTCTTTTTCTTTAAGTGTTTTTGTGCTTTTCTGCTGGGCAGTTCTATTGCTTTAGTAGTTTACTTTTTTTATTATAAGCATGACACATTTTTTAAATCCCAAATTTCATTCTTATATCTTAGCTATTTATTCTAATAGTGTGAATATGGGTTTCTACTTCCTTTTCTTGTTTGGCAAATATCTTAATATCTTATACTTAAGATAGGGTATAAATTCTTGTAACTTGGTAAATGTTTAGCCTTCTTAGTGTTTTCTTAGTATATATCAAACTGAACATCTAGTACATTCTCAAATTTTCTATTTATATAAAGTATGGAACAACAGATGACATCCTAAATATAGTGAGCCACTAAATGAATGTTTTTGAACATGTAGAGATGTTTGTATATGATACGTTATTTTATCTTAGATCCATTTTTCATGCCAAAGTATTCGGATAACGGAACGTAAATAAAAACGCATCATAAAATACATTTTAATTTAAAATGTTCCATTAGAAGTATTCAAATTCTGCTATCTCTAGTTTTGGAGAAAATTAAGTTTTTTGTTCAAAGAATAATACAATGGTAGGCTGTAATTAATTATGGGCAATAGTGTTCATCAACCACCGAATTGTGTTCACTAACATGACCTTAGCATGACCCTAAACCGTATTTGATGTTCATAAGAGACCTAAGGAGTCTGGAGTACGCCTTCAATATCCTTATTTTGAGACTCCCCCTCGAAAACAGAGTGGTAATATTATTAGGGTTTCATCTATGGTTCAAATGGATTTATGTAAAAATTAATCGTTTTCGATAGGACTGTGTGCAAAATATAACCTCTTAAGAAAAAACTTACACTAAATATAAAAACGAACGGATAAGGAAATTGATTTCCTAACCTATAGGCATAAAATAACTCTAGACGGGTTGACATGCCGTTAAAGTCAATCAATCATATGTTCACTCATAGAGGAACAGGAGAAAATTAGTTCAGTGATAGGGTATCTTTCAAGTTTAAAGTCTCCATTGATTGTTTACTACTAAGCTCGCATTTAATAAATCCTTAGTATGTTTAAAACGAAATTTAATTTTTAAATTATATGTTAATAATTTAGTCCAAAATTAATTATATGGTACTTAAAAGAAACGAAAACTTTACAAACTTTTTAACGACTTTTTGAGATTATTTTTGCTTTGGGTAATACAGAAATCTGAATTTAATTTACCAATTCCCTTGAATATTATTACGTATCCAACTTAATTCCAAGGAACGCCTTGAGTTATCAGATTTTCGATGAAGGTGAGCGGCTTGAATTGATCTTTCGACAAAGCTGTAGAATTTTGGAGTCAATGGTTTAGAAGATCACATGTGACTTTAAGGACCCAGTTTTCTTACCTCCCACCAACTCAACTACATCACTCCCTGTTGTTTTGGCGTCAAATATACCGTCACACATAGGGATGCAAAAGAAAATAAAACACCCTCTGTGTCCTTTTCCTTTCATCCTATGAGAAATAGCATAACTCAGGAAATAACACAATAGTACCGGCTCATCGGCCTAGTGGGTAGAGTTTCGCCACTGGTCAGGGAGACCTGGGTTCAAACCCAGGTCGCGTCATACCAAAGACTTTAAAAATGGTACTTGATACCTCCTCGCTTAACATCCAGCAATATAAGGTACGTATCTAGGGTAAAGTGGAGCAATCCAGGGAAAGGAGAAGCGCCCTCTCCTACACCTTGGTGTAGTAGCTATTGAAAAGGAAGCCTTCTGGTCGCTCTCGACTACGGTCGCCAACTTTACTTTACTTTCATTGGAGACAGAGATCTCTCTCCGATATATTCTTCCTCATCGTGTGAAAACGCGTATATTCTTTATTGATAGGTAAGATGTTTAATAGCATATCGTTGATTTAATTTTCTTTTGTTTTTAGAGCGAAATATAATACAATGGACTACGTAGAATAGATATCTAACATGTAAATTTAAAAGTATCAATTAATAACTTAAATTAGGTCAATCATTACTTAAAACAATTCAACTAACTTTTTAATGATTCTTTTAAATTCCTATTTCCAAGAAAGATTTGGTTTCTTCCTTCGCTTGTTTAATTGCATATCAACCTTCGTGGATTATTTAATTTCAGAACCATCCTTTTAGAAGAACAGTGGTGTTACTATTTAACTCCTATCTGGGAATGGATCAGAGAGTTCGTACTCTTCCCAAAGGTCTTAGTTCGAAAGTGAGCCTAGTAGCGTGACTGGAGTTTGAACTCACTTACTTCGTGGTCGCCGTTCAGCACTTTAGCAATTACCAAACAGGGGCTTCCCTCAAGGAACATTTGGGGAATAAGGTTTTATAGCGCAGGAGAGCGAATATAATCGAACATTTGACAAACCTGGGTAAGACCACACTTAATAGTTTAGAAGATCTCATGCGACCTTAACGACGAGGGATCCTCACCTAAACTCTGTTACGTTTGGGTGTCAAATATATCTTCTCACTGAGGAGTTCAAGTTAAAAAACATCCCTCTGCATCCTTTTCAGGTTAAAATATGAGACAGCATAATACTATGGTAGCTTGAACTGGCAGCGATCTTCCATATTCTTCATCATCATGTGAAACCAAATACACTCGGTATTGTTAGGCAACATGTTTAGTAATATATTGTTAGTTGAAGCAACTTATGTTAATTTCAATTCTACATTTAAGACGACAAACCATAAAACTGATGGGAACCAATACAATATGAAATGCCCACGTGTAATAGAAAACTAACACGTAAACATTGAATTAATACTTCTCTATCAGCACATACTACGAAATTGTCGACGGGGCCGGTAGATGAACGAGTAGGTTTGTAACGACAAACAGTTTAGCGAAGCCACATCATGCGACATCGTGCCCTAGAGAGAATATAGCGAGTAATATAGATGTCTCATTCTCACAATAAACATTTAGCCTTCAAGCTAAGTATTTCTATATTTAATTGCAACTAGAGAACTTTGGAACAATGCCATTGGCAAACCAGTGTCCGCCATTGGAGAGGACACTACTGGCGCCCTCTAGCGTTAAACGTTGGCTGCCGACCAGTGGGTTGTCCAGCCATGTCTTGACTCGCTGGAGCCTATCTGTGACCATAGTAACTAAGACTACCTTGGCCTGGTCAAGCAGACAATAACGAAACCAGCAGACCTATGTCCTTTATAAGATAATGAGAGAATAGTCACCTCCAGCAAATCTGATGTGAAAATTAATTGTCTACAAATAATTGTTCGTACTTGAATTAATTACTAATGATATTGTTTGATCTGCAGTGAGTTTAACCCGAAATAATGTCATTCTAATACAAACACACACACACACACACATTTTATATATATATATATATATATATATATATAGATAGATATAAACCGGGAGGGAGTTAGAGTACTATTTAGAGAGTTTCAACAAACAATTTGCTTTCAAACGCTTCAGTTTGAGTGTTATAAACAGGAATTTTACATAATAGACCTTAAGAAAATTATCATGCTGAAACAACAGTTCATAAATATTTGAACAAACTGAAAAAAACTCGCTTTTATTAGGTGACGTTACAAAGAAGATTAACAACCAGGTAGAGAATGAGAACAAATCAACACCTTAGTCTGACAATTCTTTTAAATAGCGATCTGATTTTGATTTTTCAATCTCCTTTGCCTTTCTGGACAATATTTTAAATGACTAAGAATTTTTATTGCATAATTAAACATTTAAGTCGCCCCAAAACGTGAATAAGTCTTATACAGTTCGCAATAAAATGTGTTTCTTATATATAAGAAATAAATTCTATCTTTCATATATATATATATATATATATATATATATAAAGAGAGAGAGAGAGAGGTAGAAATATATATATGTGTGTGTGTGAGTGTGAATATCAAAAGTATTTATTCATAATATATATATGTGTGTTTGTGTGTGTGTGTTTCTGTGTGTGAAAAGGAAATATATACATAAAGTGGTGGAAAAAGTATATGACATTCCATTAAATTAATATAATTTTCATATTACTGCATAGATTCTTCTGAAAGTTTATGTGCTATCTGGATCCGACGAGTATTAGTATACATATTCAATTTTATAACAACCTTTCACAAAAAGAAAAAGTTATAAACAAAACTTCGTTTTCGAAGGTGGAAATAGTTATGAGACAGCTTTGAAAATTTGTATATCTAATTTACTTTAGAAAAGAAGATTAAGTGCATGCGCAGATAATAAAAAACCCTTATCATGATTCTAATCCACGCTAGTTTTATTTAAACATTTCATAATTGAATACAATTACTGCAAAATGCCTAAAAACTCCCCCATTAATGAAAATGAAAAAGTCGAATTTCTGTCTAAAAACCGGAAGAAAAATCTATAAGTTTCGTTGCCAGAGATCTATCGAGGTCTCAAATACTTGTGAGAAATTATCTAAAGGACTCAAAATCGCATGGTTTGAGAAAAAATCCATGTCGTCCACCTTAAATTACAAATGCAGCTAGACGTCGGCTTTTTCGAGAAGTTTCTAAAAGACAATCAAGCTCAAGAGATCTGCAAAAATCTTAGAATGTACCTATCACTTCAAGAAGAGTTCGGCAACTTCTCTATGAATCGTCAAATCTAAAATATCAAAAGATAGCCCCTTCTTTTACTGCTAAACACAAGAAAATGTTTGTAGGTTGGGAAAAGAAAAAATTAACTGGGACAAAGGAGAGATGGAAAACTGTCGTGTTTTCTGATGAGAAAAAGTTTAATTTGTATGGCCCCGACGGCTCCCAGTGTTATTGGCATGATTTAAGAAAGGAGAAGCAGCTGTTTTTAAAAAGATCATTTGGAGGAGGATCCATTATGGTTTGGAGAGCTTTTACTACGTCTGGAAAGACTGATTTAGTAGTGATGGAAGGAAAACAAAACTCTGCTCGATATATCAATGTGTTAGAAAAAGTATTTTCTCATTTATGAATCGTCTAG
Source organism: Rhodospirillales bacterium (assembly GCA_963669385.2). Taxonomy (GTDB): domain Bacteria; phylum Pseudomonadota; class Alphaproteobacteria; order Kiloniellales; family JACOMY01; genus JACOMY01. The sequence continues at coordinate 114,737 of CAXXGD010000052.1, read as the reverse complement.
ACACCAATAATGCCATTTTTCAACAGAACAATGCAGACATACACACTTCTAAGCTCGCGAGAGACTGGTTTAAAACAAAACAAAAAATGTTTTGAACTGGTCCACTAAGTCTCCATATTTAAACCCAATAGAAAATTTGCGAGGAATTTTGTCAAGAAGAGTATACAAAAATAAAACGTTAATTTGAAGAGAGAGAAACTTTAGAATCTTACATTTAGCCGTATTGGCATGAAATTCCATCTGAAACTTTGAGGAAATCCACTGATTCAATGCACAACAGATGTGCAGAAATATTACAATTGAAAGTGAGTTAAAGTAAATATTGAATTTTGCACAATTTTTCTGTTAAGTACAAATTTTCAAAACTGTATTCTACTCTTTTCCACTAAATAAACTTCTTAGTAAATTTTTTTATGCGGAAAGTTGTTATAAAATCGAATATGTATACTAATACCATCGGATCGAGGTACCCCACACCCAAATTTTCAGAGGAATTTGTGTACACATATATCTATGCGTGTATGTACATAGTGGATATATTTAAATATATATATACATATATATATATATATATATATATACGAGATGCATAGGATGTTTCCAGACTTTTTTCGTATTGGCATTTTTATTGATAGTACACACATGAAATTCTAGTCCCCTTCGAAGTAATCTCCTCCGGCTGTAATGCACTTTTTGTACCGTTCCAACAACTTCTGGAACGCCCCATGGAAGTCCTCTTGTGTGAACATGTCAGTGACCTTCATCACAGCCCATTTCATCTCAATTGACTCATAACGACAGGCTCTTAGCTTTGGGAATAACCAAAAGTCACAGGGAGCAAGGTCTGGGCTGTAGGGAGGCTAAGGAACTGTCTTAATGCCCATCTTGGTCAAATAGTCTGGGACAAGGATGGAGTTGTGGACTGGTGCGTTGTCCTGGTGGAAATGTCACTGACCCGATTTGAAGAGTACTGGCCTCTTCTGACGGAATATCTTTCTGAACCGCCTTAAAAACTCACTTCGAAGGGGATTAAAGTTTCATGTGTGTACTATTAATAAAAGTGCCCATAGGAAAAAAAATTGGAAACTTATTTAATGATTCTCGAGTATGTGTGTGTATATATATATATATATATATATAATGTGTGTGTGTAATATATATATATATAAATAAATGTGTGTGTGTGTATATATATATATATATATAGAGAGAGAGAGAGAGTAAATGCATATATATACAGTAGCGTCCAAAACTAAGGGACACAGTTTTAAAACCTAATATTTGTTTGAAATAACATCTGTGAAAAGCTGAAATTTTGACAACTGGTAGTCGTTATCATCCATAATAACAGGCTAAAATTTGAATCATTTGCAAAAGATTGAAAAACAATTATAACAATTATTTATTTATTTTCAAAATAGGATCGTCCAAAAGTAAGGCACAAAATTCTAGGAGAATAGCTTTGGTATTAAATGACCTACAAAGTTTGATATGCCATTAAACAAAGAAACCAAACCAAACCAATCATTTGTTTGCACACAGATAAATGGCTTCTAGTATTTCTATCTAACACTAACAATTTGATTTATCAAGTATTTCTATGTAATATAACTAATTTATACACAGCTGTTAGGTTTCAAGTAAAAACACACAATAATAATCATTTGTAAATGATTGCACATCTCTGTTTGACCCAAAGATAAGACGCAAATAGGAACTGCCAATTAGGGTCAGAGTAGACTTTAGTATAATTGCAGAGAAAAAAACAATTTAATTTTTGAAAAAGTTTATTGGTATATGTGTGGGTGTAAAAAAATTAGTTTCGTTGTAAATTAAAAATGATACTGCTTCTTTGGAAGATCTCCTGATAGGTTTATTCAGTGGCGATGACTAGTAAGTATCGGAGACATGAGCAAATTTTGTACCCTCTCATGGTTGGTTTCATTCTCACACGAAACCGACCTCACATCACATTTTTGCCACGTAGGGAGCTGAATATATACAGTATCTGGGAGTCATGCCAATGAAGGAGTAACTCCACATTCTGTAAGTCTCCAAAACAGCAGCGCCACCCTTGTATGCAATTTTGCATCTGCGTAGGAAATGGAATCGGTTACCCGACTTCAAATCCTGGATGAGACTGCTTGCGTTTCTCTTCTCGTTAATTCTTTTAGAAAAGCTTGAATCCAGTGTTTCTCCTCTTAGCTATGAGTAAATAATAAGGCGAACTGGGTTTTTGGCCTTGATTGGCAACCAGTTTATCAGAAAAAAAACTTCTTAAATCAAACCAGTTATATTTCACCTAGTGTCACATTGATCCTGGCGAGGGGAGATGAAATACATATCCAGGATACCCATTCTTGAATGGTGGTCTTACCCCTCTACAAGGGATATAATCGGGGTATTCTTAGCCCTGATGATTGGGGGAGTAAAAGTTTAATAATAAAAACAAATAAATCAAATAAAAGATAATAAAAAAAATCAAAGTAATATGGATTCAGACTTTAGAGCATCTTGTATGTATCTATTCCATTATTCATATTTTTCTCCATTTAAAACAAAAAAATATTGACAATATATTTATTTCTTTGACTGTTTTGAAGAAGAGGACAAGAATGTAAGAATTGATTTTCACACACAGTAGCTGTTTGTGATATCTGACAGCAAAGACTCTTATAGATTACCATCTTTGTATATAAAGGTTTTATATACGTATATAAAGGTTTTATATACTTATTGCAATTCACAAATGGGAATTAACATCAGAGATGCACTAATATGCACCCGGTTATATCCTTTAGGGCCAAAGGAACTATGACTGCGCAATGGCTACATCATTTTAGATGCAGCCATTAAGAAGCTGAGCGCATCTCCTTCCCTCACATTCCGTTGCATTTCTTACGTTCTCTCTTAATGCCCTTTCTTCTCGTCATCATTTGCATTCATTCCCTTCTTAATTAGTCAGAAATATTGTTCTTTAGATGATAATTTTGCGGTTTAAATCGAGAACTATAAAAGAAAACGTTGATTACAGCACTGAGCAATGTGCTTTTTTCTTCCATTCAACTTCAATCAATGCCTTTGTTCAATTGTCTTTCTAAGCCCAGATATTATGATACTCGCCTGAAGAGACAGTCCCAAGTGAGAATGTGGTGGCGTCGGTGCTGTCATTACACAGGAATAAGCAAAACAGAAAACTAGCTTTCTATATATTTAATGCTGATTGTAGAGTGGCCGTATTATTTATTTATTGACGTTTAATTATTGTAACAATGCTTTAAACAGGATTTGATTCGACATCGAAATTAAGAGTTATCGAATGTATTCATATATCAATAAATGAACCGAATTTAATCTCGAAATTGTGGGAATTTTTGACGAAATCCTTTTGAGATTGCAATTTCCCAAAATTATGAGAAAGGTCACATAATGCAGAGATCAAAACAGTATCTTGATGATAATAAATACGTCATCTATGAATATTTTCCGTCCCTACGGACCTCGGGAGGAAAAAAGAAAGGGAAACGATTGATAAATACTTGGACCATACCAAAGAAGGTAAAAACTGTGAAACATGTGGTTGACAGTGATACCAATCGTTGTTGGTGACCTTGGAATGCTCCCCAAGGGTCTGAAAAAAAAGACTGATTCAGAAATTAGAGGATGAATCGAGAATATCCAGATCACAAGATTCTTAAGATCTGCTAGAATACTTAGGAGAGCCTTGGAAAGCTGAGGACAATTGCTGTAACTCAGACTTTAGTAAAAGACCATCAATTGGAGATGGTTAGAAGAACTCGTAAATAGTGAATACTACTAATAAGATGACGACGACAACTACTACTAATACTACTAATAATAATGATGATTTAAAAAATTCTGGAGATTTGGACCCGACAAGACTTACTTTCAAAGAAAAAACCCACCAGTTAAAACTAGTGTGAATAATCTGTAAGAAGCAAAAAAAAAAAAAATTAATTGAAAGTGTCGGCTAAGTGTCGGTAATAGATGAAACAGTTTATCACATAAAAAATGACACAAAATTACACAAAAGTAAAAAAAAAGCAGTTGGCGGGAAATTGATCCACTGGGAATTATGCAAAAGATAGAAATTTGACTATAATGACAAATGCTATATGCAGAGACCAGAATCTGTCCCAGGAAATGAGATGTATACAATTCTTTGGGACAATGAAATACAAACAGGTGCCCGTGGTGTAATGGTTATCGTCGTAGGAAATGGACACGGCGACACGAGTTCAAATCCTGGACGAGACTGATTGCATTTCACAAGCACTAATACCCTTGGGAAAGGTATGAATTCAATTATTATCCCTCCAGCTATGGGTAAATAATAGGGCAGACTAGGTTCTTCAGCCTTGGTAAGGCAACTAGTCTAGGAGAAGGAAAACTCTGAATTGAAACCTGTTAAATTCCACTTAAAAACTGACCTTGTGTCATATCCTGCCCGAGCGAAGGGGATAGTAAATATAAATACAAAGAGGCCACCTAATTCAAGCCAAGAAAGTAGACCTGGTGTTGAATAAAAATAACCAAAGAACTTATGATTTTGTGGATTTTGTAGTTCCTGCGGGATTCAAACCGAAATTAAAAGAATGCAAAAAGTCAACAATAACGCGATAAATAACCTGACCTTGCCAAAAACCTTTAAAAAATTCAGAGGACATGAAAGTGTCGGTGTAATTAATTGTAGTTGGAGTCCTTGAAATAATTTTTAAAGGACCTGGAAAAGAGACGGGTTTTATGGTACCCAGATAAAAATCAATTCAGATCACAACATCACTAAAATTTATTCGGATACTTTAGAAGAGTTCTAATAATCTAAGTAGACTTGCTCTCATTCAGAGTTTAGTGAAAATCTAGATGTGAAAGTTGGTGTGAAAATCTCGCTTGGAATAGAATAATAATTAAGGAAGCGGCTCAGAATAAGTCAATTTAATGAGCACACAGACTCAGGCATTTGTGTGAGGGGAAAGTAAGTTTTCATTCTGATCAACATCAGACATATAATTCAGCACGAAAAAAAAAAAAAAGCCGGAAAGGGGAAACTGGTTAAACGTTGTAATAGAAAACACATGGAAGTTATTTTGAACTGACCGTAATATAAAAAGAAATAAACTTATATTTGTAACCACTGATAATCTCACGAGATTTGCGCCTGGAACGCTATGTTTCCTTTTCAATGTAGACATCGGGGCAAAGTTACAATGAAGACACCTATTTGCTCATTAGTTAATCTCCCCTCTCTACTTCAAATACGTTGTCCCCGGAATAAGCGAGGACCGATCTGGTTTGGTACTAGAGTCATTGAAGAGCTTACTTGAAAAAGGCTGATGACAGCGTTCTATTCCTTGAGGGGACACATTGATTGATTTACTCCCGAATCTATTCCCAAGAGTGGATGTGACAACGAGGTGATGCATTATTTGCCACAGAACACGAGTAATAGTGTGATTGTTTTGTTGTATAAAGATTTGGTTTGGTTTTTTTTGTTTAACGACATATCAACTCCACGTGCGCTATTTGGTGCTAAAGTTTTATTGGTTTGTAAATGATTGATTACATTTATAATTAACTATATTCTGTAAGTTTCATATTTCAATGATACGTTTTATTACCTGACCGATAAAATGAAACGCAGTTTCTTCCAGGCAGCGGTCGTATCGATACTGCTATATGGATGCACTACTTGGACGCTAACTAAACGGCTGAAGAAGAAACTAGACGGCAATTACACAAGAATGTTGAGAGCAATATTGAACAAGTCCTGGCGACAAGACACCAGCTATACGGCCACTTGCCTAGCATCACAAAAACTATACAAGTTAGACGAACCAGACCCGCAGGACACTGCTGGAGAAGCAAGGACGAGCTCATCAGTGATGTACTCCTATGGACCCCCGCATATGGCCAAGCAAAAGCAGGAAGACCAGCTCGAACATACATACAGCACGAATATCCCTGACCGTCTCTCGCCACTTCTCCCTATCATTCGTCGCTTTTGGCAGATTTTCGGGGTTACATCCCATATCTTCACATAGAGTGACATCCCTGAATACAGACTTTACTTTCTATAATATCAGCATATTCTAATATGTTGATATTATAGAAAGTAAAGTCTGTATTCAGGGATGTCACTCTATGTGAAGATATGGGATGTAACCCCGAAAATCTGCCAAAAGCGACGAATGATAGGGAGAAGTGGCGAGAGACGGTCAGGGATATTCGTGCTGGCGGTACGACATGATGATGATGATGATGATGAATAATCAGTTGTTTGGATACTGTTATAATAGTATCAATTATTTCTATTTAATACTAATAATTTGCAAACAATTATATGGTTTTAAGTAACTGATAATAATCCTTCATAAATGATTATAATTTCAATTGATTTGTCTTAATATAGATAATTTACATGCAGATTAATGTTTTCATGAATTCCCACGTGGGTTGTTTAAAAGGTTCTAAGCTTCTTCCAGAAAGAAGAGTATAGCTGAACATCTTTGGACTGGAAACACACTACCACATCTTATAAAAGCAGAAAAATCTGATTTAGTTTTTAAGATTGATAATTCTATTTAATAATGAATATTTGTATGCTTACTGTAACGTGGTTAACTTATTCCTATCCTATAATAATAATTATTATTTTCAACACAGGTCGAATCCCAGTGGCATAATTGTAAAAATGCTATACTGTAAGCGGGTTCGAACTCAAGTCGTGTTATTACGTCCACTTTTTGACTAATATCCTGGTGAATGGGATTGAACTCCTTTTATCTCCTCATCATCATCACCATCATCATCATGTTGTGTCGCTAGCACGGATATCCCTGACCCTCTCTTGCCACTTCTCCCTATCATTCATCGCCTCTGGCGGGTCTTTAGGACTACATCCCGTATCCTCACATAGCTGCTGTATGTATGTTCGAGCTGGTCGTCCTGCTTTTGTTTGGCCATATGCGGGGGTCCATAGGAATACATCACTTATGAGCTCGTCCTTGCTTCTCCAGCAGTGTCCTGCATGTCTAGTTCGTCTAACTTGGATAATTTTCGTGATGAGAGGCAGGTGGCTGTATAGTTGGTGCCTTGTGGGGTGTTGTCGCCAGGACTTTTTCAATAACTCCCCAACTATGGGTTAAATACTATCTCTACAGTTCTTTTTCAAGAATTTGGCATTAAATAACCCAAGAATGTTTATATGCCATTGGGTTTCTAACAAATCAGAAGGAACGTTTGTGTAATGGAAATAAAGGGGTGGTATACAGTAGCCTCACCACCTGATGCAAGTTCATGTTATACCCAGGACATCCATTTTGACGGGGTATTACCCCACTGCAGAAGATGTTCTAAGTCCCATCAACAGAGCTGTGTCATCAGAAGAAACGAAGTAAAAAAATCCTATAAACTATTGAAGAAATTGAATTTATTATTTTCACAGGCTCGTTAGAGATAAGCACCCCAGGTGTTTATATCAGTTTACTAGATGGGTGGAAAATTCAATTATCTGTTTATTCTCACCTCGACGAAGAACTTCTTTTGTCTCATGTCCTTTAGACGTTTATTCTTTTTCGGGTGGCACGTGTCTGGGGTGTTCTTTATCAGTGTGTGAGTGAGTATTCATATCCAGTACGTAGGGCCTATATCTATTCTAGTTCAGTTTCTAGGATAGAACGTATTACGCTACAATTTCTTTTCGGGTTTCTTTGATAACACCTGCATTTCCTCAACAAATATCCGACGAAATCGGGGTTATTTCCGGCTTACTTCGAGGTAATCATGTTACACTCTAACCAAAAAGTTTAGTTTCTTCTCAAAGCATACAGAGGGGGTGTCCTCGTGGTGTAATGGTTAAAGCGCTGGATTGCGGAATCGTAGTAATGTCTTCACTTTCGAGCAAATACCCTTGGGAAAGTCATGAACCCCCTTATCTTCCCAGCTGTGGGTTAAATAGAACCACAACTGTGCTTCTAGAAGGATGGCTTTGGCATTAAATAAATTACGAAGGTTTATATGCCATTAAGCAAAGAAACCAAAACAAACCAAACCAAAGGTGTACAGGTAGACACGTTTTTATGGAAGACACTTGTTGGTTACTTTCATTTATCCCCATTCCTAATGCAAACAGTGTTCTCCAGGGCAGAAGTCATTTCGATATAGTTTGATATCATAGTAGTCGTAGGGGTTACGAGAAAGAGAAGACAGTGTTAAACTCCCAAGGGATCCCCACAGTGGATTTGTTCTCAATATTAACTCTTGAATGTTAATATACTGGCCACCTACTATTCCCACGGAGCCTAATGTCCAGCTGTATTACCATCAAGAAAGGGTCAATCATAAGTCTTCTGGTCGGTGTGAGAGACGGTCAAACGCAAGACTTGGGCATTTTTGAAAACGGTCTGATAATTGATAACCGAAAGAGCAATAATAACTGTCTGAATTTCTTTGTTTGTAAAACCACCGTTCCCCACAGGAGGTTGGCTACGAATCGTTAAAGAATAGATCTTTGGTTGATTGATTTGAAAATTCCATTTGACGCCTTCCTGTTTTTAAGAGCGGTCCAGAGGTAGGTTGTGACATCGACAGTGAGTCAGATTTTTCTTTGATCACGAGTCTGACTTATCGTTTCTTCATCTTGTCAGCTCTTTATTTTGTCAGTAGCACTTCGTGTCCACCAACTGAATTATTTCTAATATGTTGATATTATAGAAAGTAAAGTCTGTATTCAGGGATGTCACTCTTTAAGACTGGCTACCAGAAACGGCTAAAAAGCCTTGGCTTTTCTGTTATTATAAACATGGATGGAGGGATAAGAGATAGATTTATGGTTATTTTTCTAAGGGCCTCATTATGAATGGAATTTAAACCTTTTTTGAGCTGGAATCTGAACTCTGCTAGTCGATTAAATTCTTCGACAGATTACCATTTAGTCAGTGCACCACCTGAACGCATATCCAGTTAGAGAAATCGGTTATTCTTCTTGAAGACCTCAACACTTTCAAACGGTTATTTTAATCCTCTACCCCTTGAGCACAAACGGCAAGTGTGGGCAAAAGTGTGAATCAGAAAAACACTGCTACGCGCGAAAGCAGCCTTTTTTTTCTTTCTTTCTTTTATTGGCATTTGATGACGGAAGCAAAATGGAGCGAACGAGCAAGGTAATTATCGTGATCAGTGTTCATGGCAAAATGGTGGATGGGAGCGAGTATGCGTAATTGCAGAGCGTCATTTGGGGGCCGAGACAAGAACATTTGGTACGCATGAGCGATTGGCAAATGAAAAATGTGGTTTTCCTATTTGCGTTGAGTCGGATCAGAATGAGTAGGAGTGAGTAGCGGGTGGAGGGGAGGTGGTCGGGTCGTACGCTCTTCTTTGATTGACTTTAAACAGCGGAAGTTTATGGAAGTTGGTTCGATTTAGAAGAACTCAGAAGAAAGAGATAAAAATGAAGATGGTGAGAAGAAGAGGCGGAAGAAAAGGTTAAAAGGCATGTTGAAGAAGAGGAGAGGGCAGAAAATATTTCCGAAAAATAAAAACTGAACAGAAGAGGAAATAGTAAAATAAGATGGGCATTTAGACGAAGAGGAAGAAGAATATATGGACCATAAAGAAAAAAGAAAGATCAAAACAAGAAAAATATGAATATATTGACAAGGAGGAAAGACACATCGGGAGAAGAAAAATGTATCGATCAGAAGGAGGAAAGAAACATCAACACCAGAAGAAGAATGTATGGATAAAAAGAAAGAAACATAAAGAAGAATGAAGAAGAAAGTGGACAGAAACATCAGAAGAAGAAAAAATAGTTTTGATGAGGAAGGGGAAAGAAACATCAGAAGATGAAGAATGTATGCAGTAGAAGAAGGAAAGAAAGATAAAAAAAGAAGATAAAAGAAATCAAAAAATATATTGATAATGAGGAAAGAAGTATCGGAAGAAGAAGAAAGAATGTATTGATTAGAAGAAGGAAATAAACATCTGAAGATGGAGAAAAATATATGGAAAAGGTACGAGGAACGAAACATTTGAAGATGGAAAAGAATAATATATACAAAAAAGGGGAAGAAAATACTCGAAGATGAAAAAGAATAATAGATGAGGAAGAAAAATATGAGAAGAAAAATGTATTGTTATGAAGGAGGAAAGAAACAGAAGTGAAAATGTATAGATAAAAATGTGGAAAGAAACATTGGTAGCAAAAAGTCTATTGATAAGAAACAGGAAAGTAGCATTGGAATAAGAAAAAGTGTATTGATAAGGAGGAAAGTAATATTTGAATAAGATAAAATGCATTGATAAGAAGGAAGAAATAAACAGAAGAATGAAAAATTGATTGATAGTGAGAAGGAGAGAAACAGAAGAAAAATGTGGATTGATAAGGAGGGGGAGAGAAACATTAGAAGGAGAAAAAATATTTTTGATCAGAAGGAGGAAAGAAACAGAAGAAAGTGCATTGATAAGAAGGAAGAAAGAAACATTACAAGAAGAAAAAATTGTATTGATAAGATGGAAGATAGAAATAACAGAAAAAGTAAAAAGTGTATAGGTAAGGTGGAAAGAAACATGAGATGAAGAAAGTGTATTGATAAGAAGGAGGATAGAAACATAAGAAGAAAAATGTGTATTGATAGGAAGGAGGAAAGAAACATTAGAAGGTAAGGATTCTTGAAAAATGTCCAAGAAAAGGATTATGATAGCGAAAAAAGGAGAAAAATGAAAAAAAAACGATTGCAAAAAGGATGATGATTTAGATGAATACGAAGATGAAAAGGGAAGAATATGAAAAAGAAAATTAGGACGAGAGAAAAGACGATAATGAATGAGATTAAAACCAAAAATTAATAATAAAATGGAACAATTATAACATCTAAATCGAGAACAGAGGTGATCACTGAACTAATGAAGCTGTTTCTAAAGCGTAACTACAACTAGTAGAGCGCACTTGAGGTAACTTCATAATCAGTTAAAAGGGACCTTACTGCGCTTATGTGAACAGACGTTTTCCCGGATTTCCAGCAACTACCACCACTGAAAAGCAGCAGCCTCGCCATTTCCTTTGAAAGGAAGTTTCTGAGAATTTTTCTTTTGTTCCAGAGCTCCAAATCTGAGTGCGTTGGAATATCCCGTTGCCGGTTCGCTCATCAGATCCATTTCTTTGTGATTACTTCCTAAGGGAATATTTGAAGGTTCATGGCTTTAAACGTTGGCCACAGGTAACTGAAGAACTGGAAGATTTTATTCTTTCTGAAATTGCAGGAATACCGGAGGCAACGTGTAGGCATGTGCTACTGAACTTCAGTGTAAGCATTCGGACGATATATTATTTAAAACAAAGAGCAAAGTGATGATAATAACAAAACAACAGAGCAGATACTGTTCTTTCTTTGCTTTATAGTCAACAAATGGTCAGATAGACACATTAACAATTGCCCAGTCGACTGGGGCTGTAGAATACACCGACTGCTTATTTGCAGAGGGGTAAGCCCCCCACCCAACGTGTGTCCTGGATATGACACTAAACAATCTGATGGTGAGGTTTCAGCAATGCTGGAATATGCGGAGTGCCCCTTCATTACCATCGCTCCCAGCTCCACTCTGGCCCGGAGTGGTAGCACCTGATAGGGCCCTATCTATGGGTTAAATAGAAATAACAGTATACTTATGCTAAAATGAATTGTTTGAGTAAACTGAATAGCTTGAAATAGAAATGATTTTCACAATTAAACCGTACTTACATTTAAACTGCGTGCTTATGCTTAACTGAATTATTTGAAATAGAACTGTTTTTCGATATTAAAACTGTATTTACACTTAACTGAATTGTTACATATAACTGCTTGAATAGTTTGAAATGGAAATATTTTTGACAATTAAACTGTACTTATGCTAAACTGAATTGTTTTAAATAGAACAGATTATTTACATAAAAATGGATTTGGCGTTAAATAACCTACAGAGGTTAATATGCCATAAAACCCAACGAACCAAGTCAAACACATTAACAAATGGTCCAGTCGGCTGGGGCTAGAATACACCGACTTCATCTCTTCCAGTGAGTGTCCTAAATATGAAACTAAACAATCTGATGGTGAGGCTCCAGTAATGCTGGAGCTTTGGGGAATGCGGAGTACCCATTTAATGCCATCACTCCCATATCCTCTCAGTCCTGAAGTGGTAGCATCAGCCAGCGTCCCATCTATGGGTTGGGTTGAAGTGTTTGATACTCAAACTGTTCTCATGCTAATCTGAATTGTTTGAAATAGAACTATTTTGACATTTAAACAGCGTACTTATGCTAAACTGAATTGTTTGAAATAGAACTGCTAAAATTTAAAAAATGGATATGGTATTAAATAACTTACAATGGTTGATATGCCATTAAACCCAACCAAATCCAAACCTTAACTAGTACTTGGTTATCCTAGCCAATGTGAAATATAAAAGATACTCTTTGTGGGATGGCTCATCTTCAAAGAAGAGTCTTATCAATATGATTTTTAAAAATATCACCCAAAAGAGGCAGCAAATATATATATATATATATATATATAATAGTTTATTATTATTATTATTATTATAAGAATGAAAGAACTTGTCATCAACCGGATTTTACTGTTCCAGCGGACGAAAGAATGAAAATAAATCGAAACGGTTGACAAATATTTAGATCTTGTCTGAGAGCTAAAAAAGCCGTGAGACATTAAGGTGACGGTGATACCAATAATGGTTGGAACACATGGAACAGTTCCCAAAGCTTAGAAAAGATACTTGAGGAATTGGAAATCAGAGGAGAGATTAAACAACAGTGGTGTTCACGGTGTACTGCTTATCGGCGTAGGAAATGAACACGACAACTGGTGTTCAAATCCCTGGACGAGACTGTTTGTATTTCACGTAGCGCTAATACTCTTGGGAAAGGTATGAATACTATTATTTTTCCTCCAGCTATGGTTGAATAGTAGAGCAGACTGTTGTATTTTTGATGATGGATCATAACACTTGGTTTACAAAAATATAACTCTCTCAACTTTATTTCTCGAGAAGGTTGAAACCTCTTGTAAGTGTGAAATTGAGATAGCGAGACAAAGACAAGTGGAGGACTGCTATGTTGACCCATGATTTCTTAGCCGCATTGAGCTATATTCACACTCAGGGCCCACTGAGCGCTTCTGTTTCTTTGACGAAAAGTAGTCAACTGTGGTCCGCTATCCCCCCACTCGAGCACCAAGCCACTCACTGGCGCTATCAAGATTTCTTGAATTCCCGAATCTCTTTGACTCGAGAAGGACCGTATCTGCTGTGGGTGCCTGATTATATAATTTCACAACCTGTTCAACCCATACGATCTGCTTAATTCTGTCAACCCGCGTGATCTGATTACACCCATGTATTGCTGTCATCCTGTTTATACACAGCTGGACCATTGTAGCACTGTCCAAGGTCAATATCAAAGAAAACTGGGTTCTTTAACCTTTATATAACAACCGGTCTAGGAGAAGGAAACGTCTGAATTCAAACCTGTTACACTCTGCTTAAATTTGACCTTGTCGCATCTTGCTCTTGCGGAAGGGTATATATATATATATATATAGTCCATAGCAGCTAGAGTACTCAAACGAGTCCTGGAGATGTGAGGCGATTTTCAGACTCTAGAGAAAGAGTACCTGCTGACTTTAGAGGGAATATATCACCCACAAGGAGTGAAATGATAATAATGATAGTAACTGGTCTTAAAGTACAAGAACAAGCACGGCTGAGAGAGGAGTGATGATTCCTTGGGAATTGATGTTTGTTTTCTTTGTTTAATGGCATATAAACCTTTGTAGGTTATTTAATGCCAAAGCCATCCTTCAAGAAGAACAGTAGTGGTACTATTTAACCCATAGCTGGGGGGATAAGGGGGTTCATACTTTTCTCAAGGGTATTTGCCCGAAAGTGAATAAAATAGCGTGACTGGAGAACGAACTCGCTTACTACGATTCCGCAATCCATCGCTTTAACCATTACCCCACGAGGACACCCCTTGGGAATTGAAAAAAATAAAAATTTGACGATACTGATAAACGGTATATGCACAACTGGAAACTATTCTGAAAAATGAGATACACATAAATCTCGGCTGGGTGGGTGTTCGAAGAGAACTAATCATCCAACTTCCGCCGGAAGAACATACTTAGACGAAATCATCCTAAAGAAACGAACATGTTAACTATTTGACTTCACCGTTCTAGCTGAGAACAGATTAAAACTAAAGGAAAGCGAAACACAAGATAATTAACGCATCTTTAACAGATACCTAAAACTTCAGGAATATAAACGCGGAATTAATATCAATACTAGTTAAAGCTCCTAGAACAATCCCGAATACCCCGCAAAAGAGAATAGGATAGCAGGAGATTTTAAATTATCCAAACACCAGCACTGCTGAGATCGGCTAGATTTCTGGAAAAATCTCGAACTGTGGATATTTGTTGTCACTCTGAGTTCAGTGAAAGCCACCAGTAACTTCTGGTGTGAGAACTCACAAATAATAATAACGATAAGAATAACAGAGATAAGTACAAAGTCTTTCGTAGATAATTAAAAAAAAACTACAGAACATGAAAGTGACAGTGATACCATTTGTAATTGATGCATTTGCAACAGTCCCCAATGAAATAGTAAAGGCACTGGAAGACTTAAAAATAAGAATACAATTGGATAACATTCAAACTACAGCATTATTAAGATCGGTCTGAATACAAGAAGAGTCCTGGTGATTTGAGGAGATTTGCTGCACCTAAAACCTTAGTGAGAAACCATCAGCTAACGCTGGTGTGAAAAACTTTCAAAAGAACAAAAAATAATTATTATAATTATCGCATATTGAAACAAACAAAAATTGATTGGTTATGTAGGTTATGTGGTGACTGAGATGAACCAGTTAATCACATCATAAGTAAATGCAGGAAACTGGCAAAACAAAGAAGACATGAGTAGATATGACGGGGTGAGAAAGGTGATCAACTGGAAAATGTGTATGAAACTAAATTTTGATCACGCTGACAATTGGTATATTCTGAAAAACCAGAACTTGTCCAAGAAAATAAGACACATACTTTTTTTGGTGATGTAATTAGACCCCCAAAGTCGGCGAAAATAACAGACCTAGAGTTAATTAAACTAAAAAAACAAACAGACTTGTCATCATAGGTATTTTGCTGTTCCAGCTGACCGTAGAATGACCCCCCCCCGCCAAAAAAAAAAAAAAACAAACGAAAAGAGAGAGAAATATTTGAATTTTGTCAGAGATATTAAAAATCTGTGCAACATGAAAGTGCCGTTGGTACGAATTGTGGTTGGAGTTCTTAGAATTCTCTTCAAACTCTTTGACTGTGGCGAATTGGAGACCAGAGGAATTATCACGGTTATCCAGACCGCAGCATTGTTGAAATCGACTCGGATACTTAAAAGAAGCCAGGAAATCTAAGGAGACTTGCTGTTTTTCAGACTAGTGTGAAATACTCTCAAACTGAATTATAGTAAGGAAAGTGACGGTGATAGCAATTGTAATTGGTGCACTTAAGGCAATCCTCAAAGGACTGGTAAAGGCGATGGAAGACGTGGAAAAAGGACAAGTAGAGACCATCCAGACTACGGGATTATCAAGATCGGCTAAAATTCTAAGAGAAGTCCTAGAGACTTTAGGAGACTTGCTGTCACTCAAACTCCGGTGAGAATCTATCAACTGACACTGATGTGAAAAAATTGTGATAATAATAATAATATCCAAAAACGTTTTGAACTTCGGCACAAAAGCAAAAGAAACTAGAAAATAAAAGGACAATCTCTTGTAGAGGTAAGCATTTAAAAAGGCATCTTCCTGGGTGACTCACTTTAACTGCAATGTATTAGAGCAAAGATGCCACTCCATTAAAAACCGAGTGAATGCACCGGGGTTTTCAAATTTCCAGAATCACTAGAAAAGATGAACCAATATATGAATATGGATGACATCAAAGTATTTACCAAAAGTTATTTTAAAAAAGTAGAAACAAGGATATAAAGCCAGGGTATAGGAATATAATGAGTCATGCTGACAATTAAAAGGAGGAAAAGAGAATCAACGGAAGGAAAAGAACTCCTAAAGCAGGAGAGTAAATAAGATACTTGGAGAAACTGAAAATTTCACTCACTTGGGAATATTGAAAGTGGGCATCATCAGAAAGAATCATTTAAGTATAAAAAGAGTATCTCAGAAGAACACGAACATTTCTCGAGACCTACCTCTGCAGCAGAAATCTCATCAAAGGAATAAGCACCTATTCTTTGTTAGATACTCTGGACTCTTCTTAAAATGGACAAGGGGGGACTTAGACAAACAGACCAAAGAACAAGGAAATTTATGCCGATGCACAAAGTAAAACACCGAAGCGATGACACAGACAGAATATGCGTAACAAAAAACAGGTAAAAGGGATTCATCGACATTCAAGATTGCCTAGATGCAACAATTCTAGAACTGTAAAAATACTCGGAAAAGAGCAAAGAAAAACTAATTACAACTGTCAGCACCAACAATGAAAACATCAAAGCTTAAAGGAAAATTCAACAAAAATTAGAAAACCTAAATGGAAAGAAAAACAATGGTAGGAAGACTTCAAGTGACAAATCTAAAGCTGTATTGCACTCAAGAAGACGTGGACATGGCTAAGTAAGAGAGAAAAGGGGATATTTTTTGTTAGAAGAACAAAGTAATGCCATAAGAGCCAATACTATTGAAGCAAAAAATGATAATTCACAGCAGAATAGGAAGTGTAGGTTATGTGTAGTCGGAGATGAAACGGTAAATCACATTATAAGTGAATGTTCCAAACTGGTACACATGGAGTACAAAACTTGGCACGGCTGGGTGGGAAATGTGATCAACGGGGAATCATGCAAGAAATTAAAATTCCATCATACAACCACATGGTAAATGCACAAACCAGAATCCATTCTAGAAAATGAGACGTATAAAATCCCCTGAGATTTTGAGATACAAACGGATCACCTTATCCCGGCCAGAACACCAGACCTAGTGTTGATTTACAAAATAAAAATAAACGAATAACATAAATAAGAAAATAAATAAAAATAGATAAATGGAAATTAAAAAAATTAATAAAAATAAGATAAAATAAATAAATAAAAAGATAATTAAAAATAAACTGATAAATAAAAATAAAATAACATATCTAAATAAAAAGAGGAATAAGAATAAATAAAATTGAAATGAAATGAATTAATAAAAGGATAGATAAAACTAAATAAATAAATAAAAATACAATAAAAAGATAAATAAAAATGAATAGATAAATAAAAATAAATAATGAAAATAAATAATTTGTCATAAAGAGATTTTGCCGTGCCGGTCGTCCAGTGAGGAAAATTAAAGAAAGTGAAAAAAATAAACAAACTTTGCCTGAGGATTTAAAAAAAGATATGGAGCATTTGGGTGACGAGTATACCAATAGTAGTTGATGCACTTGGAGCGTTCCACAAATACTTGGATAAAAGACAGCAGGAAATGGAAATCAGAGAAAGAATTAACATCCTCCAGACTACAGTTTTGTTGAGATCGGTTCGTATACTTAGAACAGTGCTGGGGATATGAGGATACGAGCTGTCATGATGATTCCAGTGAAAAACTACCAACTGACGCGGGTGTGAAAACTCGCCAAGAATGACTAATAATAAGAATAATGACAACACCATCAACTGGTGATAAGAGTAGAATAATAAAAAAAGAAAACGGATGAAAATAAAGAGGAAAAACAGTCTGAAAATGAAGGCTCGAAAGAAAAAGACAGAAAAAAATGTATCCTACTTCTGGTCGAATGGATCAAAACATGAATTTAAAAGAAAAGTGAGTTTATGAAGAAAAAGTGAGTTCATATAAAAAATGGTTACAAATCATATATAATTCATATACGTAAACCGGATTTGGCATTGAATAACCCATAGTGTTTGATGTGCCGTGAACCTCAAACAACCAACAACCAATTAAAAAAATGAATCAAAATTTGGAAAGCGATTTCGAATGGGATAGAAAAAAGGATCGCTACGAAGTAAAGGATACAATATTATATTTAAGCCGAGGATACTAATAAGAAGTGAAAGAATAAATAGTTGGTGAGGATCGTAATGAGAGAGCCAAGCTTGAGGAATGACAAAGAGGTAGAATCAATTTAGGAGAGAATGAAAAGAGAGAAAGGGGAGAGTACAGATTAATACAAAGAGAAGAAGAGAAGAATTAAAGAGAGAGGGGGAAGAGAAAGAGAAATGGACACACGGAAACTGTTCGGACTGTTCACTGTTTAATTGGCTTTTAAAAGCGGATGTATTGTGAAAGGTGGTCAGTTTTAGAAGAAGAAAACTTTGAGAGGGAGATGAATTTTTGTAGAATGTGAAGGAGATGATAAGAAATACGAAGAAAAGAAAAAAAAATGAATAACAGGAAGAAGAGAAATAAAATTAGGAAAGTGTAGAAGTGGATGGTAGAATTTGAACAAGGAATACAAAGAATTGAAAAAATGAATTGTTCAAAGAAGGGAAGAAAGAACATTATAAAAGTGTAGAAAAAGAAAATGAAGTGGCAGAAAGTAATAAAGATACGGAGGGTGAAGCTTAAGAAGGAAACATCAATAGAAAACGTAGATGAATATTACAACATATAACAAGAAAAAATGTGAACAGTGACTATATGAAAAGATATGTATACAAAAAAACAAATTAACAAAAATGGTAAAAATGAAAGTAAAAAGAAATTAAAGTTTAAAATCAAAGAAAGAAGAAAAGGAACAAAAGGGAAAAGATATTTAAGCCAGAGACGAGAAGGAAAACGGCAAAATAAAGAAAAACTAAGACATTAGAGAAATTTTAACATGAAACAGAATAAAAAAAGATTAAAGTTTGGCGAAATCAGATGCAAATTTGATTAATTACGTTGACAAAATACAAAACGGAAATGCTCACAATAGCTCAACAGCTTCCTATACGCCGAGCTTTTCTAAGATTTTCTGACGCTATGTCATCTTAACCTGATGCCATCTTGTCGAAAGAAATCGATGCTGTGTCATTGGCAGTCTTTATCTCATGCTTATCCCTCTGATCCTTTGTCAATCAACTTCCATTCCCATGCTAAATTTAATTGTGTCCGCCTCGTTCTTTTAATCTCATGCGCCGACATCAGAACTTTTAAAACTAGGTCTTCTCTAAAGCGTCATTCACAGACTTTTGATTGAGCAGTCGATTCATCTCCCGCGTATTTATGAGTTCGCATGCACACATACAAACACGCATGCGTGCACACTCTCAGAAATACTTACTTGGCGTAATTCACATAAACACCTCATCGGATATATATATATTTATATATAGATGTTTCATCGGATGAAACATTGGTATGATACTAAATTAAAATGGTAAGATCGTAAATACTTAATTATAGGCTGTATAATATTTAGAAATATCAGCTCAATGCCTATTATTAGTGAGTTCAATTCTCACTTTGGGGTACTGTTGTATAAGTAAGGTAATGATGTTCTTTATATTAATCCTTTTTCCTTAATTATGTTTTATCATTTACTTTGGTAAGGCTTTGGACTACTCGGGTTTCTTAGTCCAGATGCATAATCAGATGGTGCAGTTTTACGCTCGTGCAGAAAGGATACGACAATCATGATAAGTCATAGTAAACCTCCAGACAGGAAATGGGGCTGGAATTAGGATGGCGTCATGCCTAGAAGAGATGGTCCGGATAATTTGAGGATTTTGAAAAGACAGTAGATTTTTCTGCTGTTGAGGCATACGGTTGAGTTTTTCGGATTACTGCCGGCAAAGATCTTAAACACCACAAAAACCACAATGCGCTGAGGAGTGGGGTCAGCATAGTATAGTTAGCATAGGCTTTTAAGAATAGTGGCTCTCCTCGTGTCGCCAAGGACTGAAGCCAAAAACTGAATAACCTGTATCTGAAATGACAGAGTCCACCTGTATTTGTATTACTGTTATTACTGATGTCTTTATGGCTATACAATAGTACACTTAAGTTAAAATTATTGCATAAGAGATAATTATGAACAACGCAAAGCTTAGTAAATATGCATTAGTATTTAAACTGAAAAAATGAGGAAATGACTGGTTACGAGTCGTAAGCCTGAAAAAAGGCTAGAGTGAATTATAGACATCGTAAAAACATTTTGAATTTGTATGATTTTAAAATAATTCAATGAATTAACAACAGGTTAAAAACCTTAAATCGCGGCTTCTTGAGAACTTCTCTTCGTAATCAATCTCTGCTTTGAAAAGTTTAAATTACTTTAGGTTCTATCTTTGCAGTTTACTGATTTTAAGTTCAACTTGAAGGATGCTAAATTCATTTTGAGCCATGTCACTTCTATTGGAAAAGACGATTTCCATACAAGTAATTACTTAAATTCTTTGTGAATGCAACGTTTATCAAAACAAAGAATGTAGATATTATGGGATTTTTTTTCACGATTGTAATTGATGATATTTTTTCTTAATAGGCATTTGATTTTGTTTTGAGCATAACTTGATTAATTGTAAACTTAATCAGAAACACTTCTGAAATACCAGTGACTCGTAAGATCAGTAATATTACATGTACATATTCGTACCACCCCATATATATATATATATATATATATATATATATATAATTCAATCCAGCTAAACCGGAGTCGGGAATAATTCCGTCAAAAAAAACATTCAGCTATAAACAATTAATTTTCCTGGTAAAGAATATGTGAACGGTTTTTGTTTTTCTTAAAGGTATATATATATATATTAAAGATACATTTTTGAACAAACAGATAAAGTGCTTTTAATCACTTGCATTCAACGTTTAAAACAGGAACATTATCAATGAGCCAAATTTTATTGCAATCACCCCATCAATCGTTCGTTAAGTCAGGTTTTATTTTTTTGCCCTTACCCTACTTTTATATTCTTTTTAACTTTACCCTTCATAACCAATTGATATATATGGACGACATCAAGCTGTTAACAAAAAAATGAAAAATAATTCTACTCTATAATACAAAGAATAAAGATATAAAGTCAGGATATAGGGATGGAATTTGGCTCAGGAAATTGTGCTATGCTAATAAAGAAAAACAGAAAAAGACAAAAAACGGAAGGCATAAAAGGACCAAATCAAGAAAATAGAGGAACGCTTGGAGAAAAGGAAATTTGCAAGTACTTGGGAACATTGGAAGCTGACACTATCAAACAAGTGGAGATAAAAGAAAAAACATTTCAAACCGGAACTCTGGCAAACGAGAAAAGCACTCGAAACCAAACAATATTGTAGAAATCTGTGATATTACAATAATAACTAAAAAAGCTAACGATCATGGATGGGGACGTTGACACCAATTGTAATTGGTGAGTGTGGAAAGATTCCTAAAGTCTTGGTAAGGGGTCTTAAAGAGTGAGACAATGGAGAACGAGCCGATATCATTCAAACTACAGCATTAAGATCGGCCAGAATTCTGAGAAGATTCCTGGAGACTTGTGGTCACTTACTGGCACTCAGACTTCAGCTTATGTTGACGAGAAAAACTTGCAAGGAATAATAATACATTTTGACCATATTGCCAAATAGTATGTGCACAAATCCTCAGAAAATCTCATTGGTCAAGTGGGTAGAGTGCTCACCAATGGTCCGGGAGACCCGAGTTCAATCCCAGGTCAAGTCATACCAAAGACTCAAAAAATGGTATTTGATACCTCCTTGCTTAACACTCAGCAATATAAGGTACGTATCGAGGGTATAGTGGGGCAATCTAGGGAAAGGAGTAGCGCCCTCCCCTACACCCCGGTGTAGTAGCTATTGAACCGGGAGCCTTCAGGTTACCCTCGACTAATGTCGCCAACTTTACTTACTTATGTGAACAAATCAGAATCCGTTCTAAAGAATGAGATGCATAGAATTATCTGGGGTTTTGAGATAAAGACCAAGAACCAAACCTCGATTAGAAAACTAGACCAAGTGTTAATTAACAAGGAAAAAAAACTAGCTATTTAGTTGTTCTGGTGGATCAAACTGCGGGAAAAAAAGCCAAAAGATAAATAAATCCTTGAACCTTGCCAGAGAACTTATAAAGCTGTGGAACATGCTGGTGACGGTGATTCCTATTGTTGTTGTGAGCTTAGAATGGTCCGACGAAACTAGGAAAAGGAACAAGAAGAATTGAAAAACAGAGGAAAAATCGAAACCATCCAGGCTACAGTATTACCGAGATCGGCTAGAATATTCTAAAAAGTCCTGGAGATCTAAAGAAATTTGCTGACACTCAGACTTCAGTTTCGACCACCTGCTGACTATGACAAAAAACACACAAAAAATGAAGTAATTATAATATATGGAATATTTGCGTTTCATTTTAAACTTGGGAAAATGTAAATAAAACTATTGTACTTACCATTAATGGCTAGTAATTTACTAAGCGTTTTGCTTAGATGTAGAACCAGGACGAACGAATGGGGCACCCAATGAGACTAACCATCAGTGGGTAACTAGTTATGCTTTTGCCTTACTAAAGTATCCTGTCCAGGGGAAGAAACACTCTATATTCAATTGCGCTCTAATTTAAGAATAAAATGATAAGAGGTCACCTCCTGTCGAGAGGCTGGTTTCCGTTTCTTTGTTTAACGGCATATCAACCTCTAAAGGTTATTTAATGCCAAAGCCATCCTTCTAGAACAGTAGCGGTACAATTTAACCCATAACTGGGAGGATAACGGAGTTCATACCTTTCCCAAGGTTATTTGTCCAAATGTGAACGTAGTAGTGGGACTGAAGTTGAAACTCTCTTACACATGATTCCGCAGTCCTTCGCTTTAACCAAGACACCACGAGGACATCCTCTCAAGAGGCTGGGTAAATTAATACAGAACTATAAACTGAACCAGAAGCACACAAAATTCTCTTGGATGCTGACATACAAACGGTTTATCCTGCCTCGGATAGACGACTAGATCTTGCTGTATTTGAAAAAATTGATAATTACCAAGACCTTCTCAAAGAAGTGAAAAAAAAAATAACAAAAAAATTAGACCGCAGCATTGTTGAAATCGGCGAAACAGCGAAATTACTGAAAAGCAGAGATTTGCTGTCACTGAGACAACGATGATACCCCACGCCTTGTCCAATGTGAAAGCTCATATTTCATAAATAATAATATCAATAATATTAATAATAATATCATCAACAGAATTAAATAGAAAAAACAACTTTCAAGATATCTGGAAAACAAAAAATGGGGGAAAAAAACAACAGAATAGTTACTTCAAGCGATAAACTAACGATATGGCATACGAGATTAACAGGACATGATTAATTTTCCGTGAGTCACTTTCTCTGCACAATCGTGCCTAGACTTGTATTCCTTTTCTGCTATTCGATTATCGTGTAATTAGCCGTTTTATCATTGTCACCAAATGACCCAGACTTGCTGTTCTTTTATATATTATCAATGTTTGCCTATGGATAAATGGTTCTTAGAGCATTGTTTTGCAGCAAATAAAGGAATTCAGTTTCTTTCTTCATGTTTCCTCTTATTGATCAGATTTTCCTGTGAACTATTTCCTTAGTTTGTTACTTGAAATGTCCATACAGTTGTTTTTCTTACAGTCTTTGTGTTATAGATTTTTACGTGTGCAAGAGACTTGAGGAAATATTTTGTCATTCAGTGAAAGAAAGCCTTATAAAACTGGTTGGAAAAAGTAGCAATGAGTATAATAATAATAATTATTATTATTTTGAGATACAGACGGATAAGCCAAAGGTGGTCCGAAAGCCAGGCTTGATGTTGATTAACAAGAAGAAAACAACTTGTAATCTAGTGGATTTTGCTGTTCCTGCGAACCGTAGTGGAAATTAAAGAAATACACTAATATTTAGATCTTGCAGGAAAAAGCTGAAAAAATTAGTGGAACATGTAGGTGACAGTTATACCAACGGTAGTTGGTGCATTTGGTACGGCACTCAAGGGAGAGGAAAGAAGACTGGAGGAACACGTGATCAGAAGCAATATCGATACCATGTATACCACATCATTGTATCAATTAGCTTAAATACTTAGAAGTGTCCTAAAGAATCGAGGAGACTTGCTGTTACGCAGAACTCATGAAAAAAAGTTGAAATTGGTTTGAAAAGATTTCAAGGAATAATAATAATAATAAACAACTAACAAGCGACATCTCACATGAGAAAACGATGACGTCGCTTAAAAAAGGGAAACCTCAGAGAAATTGAATCTCTTCTCATAGCAGCGCAAAACAATGCCAAAAGGACCAACCATTTAAAAGCAAGAATAGTTAAGACGCAATGAAACTGGAGATGTAGATTATGTGGTGATACAAAAGAAACGACCAATCCCATGATAAGCGAATACAGCAAATTAGCACGTGATGAGTATAAGACTAGATACGACTGGTTGGGAAGGTGATACGCTGGGAACTTTAAGAGATTTTGATTTGAACAAATGATATATGCACAATCCAGAGTCTGTACTGGAGGATGAGACGCACAAACTCCTTGAGGATTTTGAGATAAAAACGGATCCCTAAATCAAGACCAGACGACCAGACCTACTTATAATCAACAAGAAAAATAGAACTCGCAGAATTATGTACTTTACTGTCCGGCTGAACGCAGAGTTAAGTTTAAAGAAAGCGAAAAGAAGGATAAGTACCTAGACCTTACAAGGAATTGAAAAAAACGTAAAACATGAAAGTGACGGTTATACCAATTGTAATTGGTACTCTTGGTAGAGTCACTAAAAATTGGTAAAAGGACTAGAGGACTTAGAAATAACAAGACGAGTGGAGACAATCCAAACTACAGCATTGCTGAGATTGGCCAGAATACTGAGAAGAATCCTGTTGACTTGAGGAGACTTGTTGTCACTTACACTCCAGTGAAAGACTATCAGCTAACGCTGATGTGAAAAACTCTCAAGGTGTAAAAATAATAATAATGATAATTTCTCTCTAATATTTTGTGTTCTGTCTATGTCAGAGTGATTGGCCATTTCCCAAATAGTTCTCATCATTGATTGCATTTCAAATGACGTCAGCGACGTGCTCTGACAGCTGGTCTGATTGAATTTGAACATCTGTCAATTTTTCAAGTGTATCAACCTGACAGAAGTCACGACCGACAGCGTTTTGAGCAATTTCCATAAGTGTTTATTAGCTACATTCGACATTCTTTTTATTTTTCATACTTAGGTTGACTTTTATCAGATTTTATTTTATTTTTATTTATATATCGTTTCTTTGGTCTATTTAACATTTTTTGTGAATCTATCGAATAACGCTGTTAAGAAGACATGTCTGTCTGCCTGACGCATCTAAGATCCTACTCTGTCTACAGCCTTGTTTGATTGTCATACTTTGTCTTTAGACGCAGCTTTGCTACGCTACGCTATATAAGAGACAACTCGTAATACTGCCTATTGCCTTATATGAGTTAAGTTCTGAAGACCAATTCTTCTCAATTCCAATTTGAAAGTTGGCTTGTATATGGGATATACTATACTATAAAATATCACTTTTTTTGTAGACATTAATTCAAAGTTTATTTATTTTAGACTCTTAAAGATTCCTTCAATTTATTCCACTGTATCAAGCCAGAATTTGTTAAGTATTTATAATCAACTTTGCCATCTATCTCTTAAAAAAAGTTCCATTTGACGATTATGGTCTCCATTTTATAGACAACATATGAAAGTATTAATTATGGAATAGCCCTAAGAAGGTGAGAATTGAATTGTTTTCAGTTTTTATACTGCTCCGCTGGCCAATATTCGAGAGCACTAGATTTACCAAAAGTTTAAAAGATTTTTTATCGATTGCTTGTTCTCATTTGCTTATCTATATATATATTAATGTGTAGAGTCAAAAAATAGGGAGAGTAATGTATTGAGCACTCTTACGTTAAGTTTAAGGAATTCTGTCGGTGTTTATTCTTTTGACTAAGTATGCGTTATTGGTTGATTAATTTCAAGTAGTATGTATGTTTTTAGTCTTTTTTCATATGCAATTTTATCCCGGATAGTTTGTGTAATATTTTCTAAATAGCAAAATGTACTATCTTATATATATATATATATATATATATATGCGAGAGTGAGATGAAAAGTTCATAGATAGAAAATTTCACATGATGATCAGATATCTGCAGCTGACTTTTGGTCCAATGAGATATAAGTACTGCAACACTGGGATCGAACTAGGTTCTGCTCTACATGTTCCGTGTTTGTTCCTTCTTCGATTCTGGGTTGAATCTTCATGTCTGAGCTCACTGCCGCTGCATGTGCTCAAGCCTTGCTCCCGCACTCGCTGCCCTATGCTCTTTGAAGAAGTCTGGGAACAGCAATGGGGACAATGTGAAAAAATAAACTTCATTTGCATGAGAATATCTTGGTCAGCCTATGCACTTTTCAGTTGATTCACATGTATGCAGGATGATTTTGAAATAATAACACGTCCATGGGAGTTTTTTTTAAAATGATATTATGTTTTTAAACAGTCATCGTCTGTTCACCATACTTGTCAACACATTCTTGGAATATTCCCTTGGTGGTCTGTGTAATTTCAGTTCTACTTTTCTGATAACAGTACACCCATAAAAGTGTTAACGTTAATTTTAGTTGACAGTGATGTTGAACAGGTGGAAAGTTTGAAATCATAGAAATGTACAACCATAAAACCATTAACGTTTTTGATTTACCATGTAAATATATATATATATATATATATATATATATATATTTGTATGTGTTTGTGTATAGCTGTGTGAGGGACAGGTTGTCGTTTGAAGTAGTCAATATCTTATTAGCAACCCTTGCTTTCAGGCACTTTTTGGAATGCATAACTTTTTATGATTGATTGATTGATTGATTTTAACTGCATGTCAACTCGTTTTGGGTGATTTTATTCCTAGAAGTTTGGGAAAAGCGTTCATTTTATATTTATATTTTTTGTGCAGTCGTTTTTAAGAAGTTTTATTTTGCATATATTCTTATCGAATATGAATAATTCTAAGCATTCATTCTACCCATAAATAGGACCCTGAGAAGTACTACCACTCCGAGTGAGAATCGACCTGGGAGTAATGTCAGAGAAGGGTTACTCTCGAATTTTAACTGGAAGATCCCTTTAAAATGTCCCATAATAAGTGCATTTGTTTCCTAAAGTAAACAGGACGCCAGTTTTTCCCCAGCAAATATGCAACATAAGATGCATGCGTGGCATAACAGAAAGTGCACCTGTTTCCTAAAGTTAATAGGATGCAGCTTCTTTCCCTGCAGAATTCTCACGTAAATTGCGTGGGTGGCTTGCCAGAAAGAGGGGTATACACGAGCAAAGTGTAGGCAGGAGATGTGACTAGGAGTGAGTGTCCGAAAAATTAAATAAACCAGAGAAGATTTCGACCCGAGCAGAACGAAGTAGAAACGCAGAGATGTTTAACAGAAGAACCACACCGTCGAACTTAAGTGTGTGCATATCGGCAATCTCCGACTCTCACTCTACCCATACGTATATTTTGAGATTTAAAAAGAAAAGAAGCAGGTTATATATTTATACATCAGCGTTGTTGTCTGTCTCTGCTTTACAACAGTACCCCACACACTTCAGAACTAGAACCTCACCATCAAATGTAGTTTTATACCCAGGAACCTGCATTGTTTACCATATTGAAGACAGCATATTCTAAATCTCAAAGACAGAGGAAATGCACTCTCTCTCTCTCTCTCTCACACACACGCACAGATATATGCATGTGTATGTGTGTTGGTAAGGCACAGATGATTTTTTTTCAATGATACAATATATTATTTGAAACTATTGGCTACCAGGTTCTTTTTGGAATTCATAATTTTTCAAATTTCGGAAAGGTAAATACATTTCGTGTATATAAGGTAGACAGTATAGTCGATTCTTATATGTAGAGTAATCAGTAGTTCTTAAACATTTTCACAATCTTCAAAAAAAGAAAAAAAAAAGGAAGAGAAAAGAAAAATCAAAGAATATGTATCCGTTAGCAGCAGTAGCACGTCTGACTCTTTGTAGCACTGAGACATAACGGCGTGGCGTGGGTTGAGCCAAGGCCGTCTGGAAGTAATAAATAAGCAAATTTCGAAGCGTGATTCGGAAGTAAATTTCGAGACATTGTTCTCGTAGGGTCATGTTTTGGCGCCAAACCCAGAGCTTAGGCATGCAGTTGACATACAAGAAAAATAGTTCTCTGTTCCCAGAATTTCGGAGAGGAGATTGAATACTCTTGTCGGTATCTCTTTTGGAGAGAATATAAATTTATAAATAGCTTTGAACTAAAAATGATAGTCATCTACAAAGTTAACGAAAATGGCGGGTGAATTCCAACGGCGGCAAATTGCCAAATCTTATCGGGCCAAATTGCTTTCTTATTTTCTACTATAAGTATTCAAGCAAACGGAAATGATATCATCACCTGCTTGGAGACCAATGGGAGGGAGGTGGGTCGAAATGTCTTTGGTAAAATGAATCTGAGGGAGAGAAATGGAAGGAAAAAAGAGGTGTTTGTGAATGTATCCGAACTAGACGAAAATTAATAAATTGCTATATATGTTTCTGTAGATAAACAAGTCTATAAACGAAGACGTCGAGTGAACAGAAGCGCACACACGTATAATCACCCCTCAGACTGACAGTGTCACACGTATTCATATTTATGTGCATGTATAAACAAGTTTATATCTATGTATACATTTTAAATCTTAGAAATTTCGGAATGAGGTTTCACACTCATGCACCCATCCACACACACACACACATATATATATATATATATATATATATATATAATCTGCAGAAAAACATTCAAGTACACTTAAACACACGCCAGCCAAGTCGGCCGGAGCTATAGAAACCTCCGACTACATCTCGGCTGAGGAGTAAGACCTCACCAACGAGTGTCCTGTTTATGACATTAAAAATAAAATAGTTTAGGCTCAGTAATGGTGGAGCCTTGGTAAATGTGGACTACCCTTTCATTTCCTTAGTTGACTCTGGCACGGAGTGGTAGCACCTTAAAGGATACTATGAATGGCTCAAATTGAACTGTCGACAATTAAACTGCGTGCAAACAAATGACTAAATTGAATTGTTTGAAATAGAACTGTTTATTCATTTAACTGTCTGTAAATAACTTACTGATTTTTAATTGAATTGTTTTTAGAAGATAGCAAAACAATGAACTATCTAACTTTGTAGACTTATGTTTACAAATCATATATATCTAATGTATAAAAAGGATTTGGCATTAAATAACCATATTTAACAACCCCTCAACTCGGGCAGGATACGACACAAGGTCAATTTTTTAAGTGGAGTTTAATAGTTTTGAATTCAGTTTTCCTTTTCCTAGACTAGTTGCCTCACCAAAGCTGAAGAACTCAGCCTGCCCTACTATTTACCCATAGCTGGAAGGAGAATAACTGGATTCATACCTTTCCCAAGGGTTTTAGTGCTATGTGAAATGCAATCAGTCTCGTCCAGGATTTGAACTCGTGTCACCGTGTTCATTTCCTACGACGATAACCATTACACTACGGGCACCTCTTTTTCCCAACCCCTCCGCTTGGGCAGGATATGACACAAGGCCAATTTTTTAGCGGAGTTTAACAGGTTTGAATTCAGAGTTTTTCCTTTTCCTAGACTAGTTGCTTCACCAAGGCTGAAGAACCTTGTCTGCCCTACTATTTACCCATAGCTGGAGGAAGAATAATTGGATTCATACCTTTTCCACTGGTATTAGTACTATGTGAAATGCAATCAGTATCGTCCAGGATTTGAACTCGTGTCGCTGTGTCCATTTTCTGCGACGATAACCATTTGGCATTGAATAACCAATAATGATTGATATGCTATTAAAACGAACCAAACACACGCATGCAGTGATAGTATAACCTCGCTAAGTGTTTTCCTGGGTCAGACACTCACTTTCAATCGCTGTAGATGTTTTAGCCCTGAATCTCTAAAGTACATCTGCGTTGACATTTCTCCCGGGTTCCCATGGATGCCAAGCAGTAAAACTTGTTATCTCACCTATGAGTCCAAATAAATGCATTTAAAAATTATCAATATTGGTTAACCGGTTTCTTTGTTTAATGGTATATTAATCTCCGTGGGTTATTTAATGCTAGAGCCATCATAGTAGAAAAACAGTAGTGGCACTATTTAAACCCATCTCAAGTGCGTGGGAAAGATATATTTTTCCAAAAGTATTAGTCCGATAATGAACGTAATGTTACAAGTGTATTTCGAACTCACTTGGTAGGATTTCACAGACTAGCACTTCAGCCACTGTACCACGGGGTACCCAATCAGTATTGGATAATGATACATGAAATCATATAACTTTATAAAAATAAATGATTATAATTTTTAAATGGGAATATTTACTTGAAACCATCCAACAATGTGGATATTATCAAAATCAAATAGTTGATGTGTAACTATGTGCAAACAAATAATCATCGACAAATGAAAACGGGCAATCTAAAAAAGAACTCGATGGGACGTAGAAAATATATTCATGATCACAATAAAAACATTTTACAAAATAATCAAATTTTAGCATTAAATAACCCATAAGGAGTTGAGATACCTTTTAACAAATAAACCGAAACAAACTAAAATAACTATTATCAAATTGGAATTTTTACTTAAAACCATATAAAAGTGTGTAAATTATTAGTATTCGATAGGAATACTTGATACCATATAAATATGCGCTGATTGTTTGATATATAAAAATGTTATTGTCAAATAAACAAGTGCGATAGAAAAAAAAAAAAGGATTGCAATGGAACGTTGAAAATATTGCCCGGATTATTAGAGTGTTCGCCAATGGCCCGGGAGACCTGGGTTCAATCCCAGGTCGAGTCATACCAAAGACTTTAAAAATGGAACTTGATACCACCTTGCTTAACACTCAGCATTATAAGGTACGGTTCAAGGGTAAAGTGGAGCAATCCTGGGAATGGAGTAGCGCCCTCCCCTACACCTTGGTGTAGTAGCTATCGAAAAGGGAGCCTTCGGGTCACCCTCGACTATGGTCGCTAACTTTACTTTTACTTATTTATAAATGAATGAAATTTTGGCATTCAACTATCCATACAGAGTGTTTATATTTCGTCACACAAAATGAATAAAAATAAACCATAATCGTCAGTTACAAACGAATAAAATTTAGGTCTTAAATAACCTATAAGAAATTGATATTCCATTAAATAAATAAACTAAACGAAACTGTTGTCCGGAGAAGAAAATATTATGAAAGAAGAACTTGTCATAAAATCATAATAGAGACTTTGTAAAATTATCCGAATTTCATCGATAAAACAAAGTATTACGCGGAAAACGAAAGTAAAAGTGTTGTGTTCTGGTTAGTGAACACAAGTAGTAGTAATTATAAGACAAACCACGATATGTGAGGTAAATAGTTATATTTACAGGAAAGAGAGACGGTTAGTAATAAGGACATAGTATTTGTGATAGAGTAATAATATACTTCAACAATAGGAACGGCTCTTCTGGTCTCACTCGTAGGCCTATTCTTTCAGACTGATCTTCGCTACTACAATATATGGCAGATGGAACAGCTCATTATGCTGAAAAGGTAGGTGATACCGAACAAAAAGTAATATTAAAATCCTCAAAGCATTCATAATAATAAAAAAAAACATCAGTGAAATTCGAGGAAAGTAAGACAATTATGAAGAAAATCAGAATATTTTCGCTATTGCTCCCCTATATGTCTTATAAATATCACATGCACTTTCTTCATAGCATTAAACCCCTTTCAAAGACAGGATGATTATGTAGCTGACGTGGACATCTGCCTTGAAAATGGATAATTGTCAACGTGCCGTTTGAGAGTCGGGAGTAGCAGAGGACTGTTGTCGTAAGCACTCTTTTGAAATGTGGATTAAAAAGAGAAAATGAAGTAGTCTTTTCAGATAAATTTAAGGACAATTGTAGCTGGCAGGACAAATCATTTATGCTGAAAGCAGGAACAGCAATCAAAACCATTCACTCAAAGTGAGTTCTGCCGACATGAGAGGTTGATTTGTTCTAACGGGTTCGTAAGCAACCTATGGTTAACGTACATATATCATTATCACGAAAAGAATCGGTGAAAGATCTGAATTTTTTAATGGTTATGTTCCTCTGGCATTAATGCCATTGACAAAGGCATGAATCCATTTCTCGTTTTACTCCATACCACTATCAGACATCATAGCACCATAGCAGCCGATTAGAAATTCACAGCAATTAAGAAGAAAAAAGTTGGTGATTAAATACTAATGTAAAATAAAACTTGATGTGCCGAGCTAATATCTTTATAAATCTGAGACAATTCTTGTTGTTAGTAACAACTGATAATAAAATGCAGCAAAATATCAACTGGCTAAAATAAATCCTGGAAACATAAGGATAAATAAATAAGATATGCTTTTATTTCTCGATTGCGGTATACGAAGTTTTTTACCGTTCAAATAATTACAAGGAAAGTAGTTGAGATGAAGTGAGATGAACACCCTTTCACAGCGATGATGTCAGTAAGATAGAGAGTGAGAAATTATTCCTAATTGAGACAACTTTAATCAGGGGTCACTTGGTACAGATGAAAATAGACTGTAACCCTTTCTGAAATTTTGCTGAAATAAGGCAAAGAATGGTAGACCTTACCGGTAGAGACGGATGGACTGTTTTAAAATAATTCGTGAAAAATTGATTTTATAAGAAAAAAAATTGAAGATATAAAATATGTTGAGGAAAACATTTCATCATTTCAATGAAATGTATAGAACTTAATACTCTATCAAAAATAGATTTAGAAAAATGTAAATAAAAAAGAAAATGTTTTTAATCTAGCGTACTTTCTATTAAAGGGTCATTGATAAAAGATCTCTAATAAAATGGCTGTTTCTGTTGAGTGGGAAAATATTCGCAAGTAATAAGTGACCACTCACGAACCATAAACACATATTTTCTTTTGAAGATGCAAAATTTCTAAATTCAAAATCTAAGAGACAAATGAAATGCACAAATTGATCGATAGATTTGAAAAAAAAAAGGTAATAGGGAGACGAACGGAGACACGGAAATATATAGAGATTGATTTGAAAATAGAAGTCGAATAAATGCAGACAGCTTGATCGACACTAGGGAAACAGATACCAACACAGACATAAATAGATAGATGGAATTAACACAACACTAAGGACAGATTACTATATAGGAAGTCAATAAATTGATTGATGGTTTTCAACTGCATATCAAACTATCTTGGTTGATTCCATGACAAGAGGTTAGGGAAACTAGGCACGAAGACAATAAAATGCATCGATAGCCAATAAGATATGAACAGAATGAACATATTTGAAGTTTTACATTTCTAACAATGCTTACTAGAATGCATAGTGCGAGAAAAGTTTTTAAAAACTACCAACAAAGTCTTTGTAAAGCTCAAAGAGTTGACTTTTCTTGAACCAATTCCCTGGAGTATTAGGTTATTCGGTAAAATGCTTTTTTGGGATCTTTTTTTACTTCATGCCAAACAATGCCTAACTACGAACTAGAAAATAGTGGTTAGTTTCCATTGGAACCAAAAGGATTTTCTGAATATCAACATGGAAGAAAGGGAAAAAATTCCAGGCATTGATGTTGGCGACAAGTTCAAGTTGAGGATAATGTTTTACATAGTAGTCGTGACATCAAAGATTGAGTTGAAAAAGATTTTAGGTCTTATTTCATTTTTTTTTTTTTTTTTTTTTTTTTTTTTGGTGGTGGGTAGTATTTAAGCTTATTCTGTTTATTTTAGTTTTTGTATTTTTTGCCTTATTATTTCTGAGATTTATTTCTGTTCATGTTCTTTCTGCATTTTTCAATTTCTCATGAGTCTTTTCTTTTTCTTTTCTCTCTCTCTCTCTCTCCCTCTCATATATATATAATTAATACTTTTTCTATCCTCCCCAAATTCTGTGCATTTTTTTGTATATTTTCTTTTTTTCGATTTTTATTCGTTTCCTATTTTCCTCTTTTTTTTCTTTTACAATATATATATATATATATATATATATATATATATATATAATTTTATCTATTTATTTTTCTTTCTTTTTTCTACGTAATTTCTTTTTTATGATTTTAATCTTTTACTATTTTCCTCTCTTTTCTGTTAGATTTTAAAAAAATTTTTTTCTAATTTCTTTCTTTTTATATTATCTTTCCTGGTTCTTTTACATTATGAATATAAATTTTTGAAAATTTCAATCTCTTTCAATTTTTCTCCTTTTTTTCTATTTTCAAATAAATTTAAAATTTTTCTCACTTTTAATTACCGCTAAAAACAAATTCTTATGTTTTTATCTTGTTTTCTTTTTTCTCTCACATTTTCTTCATAAATAATTTCTTGATTTTCAAATATTATTCTTTTTTTTTCCATGAGGTCCTTATTTTTTCCGAGTTTTCTTTCTTTTTTCTACTTTCTGTTCTACTTTTTTTTCTATTTGTTTTGTTTTTTTCTGATATTTTCCTTTTAATTATATTCATATTTTCTCGGTCTTTCTTTTCATTTACATGTTTTTTATTCTTTCCTTTTTTTGGTTGGTTAATATTTGTATTTTTGACCTCTATTAGTTTTCAACAACTTAAATTTTTCTACTTTGTTATTTTCTTTCTTTGCTTCTTCATCTTATATCATATTGTTCCTTTTATAATTTTTATGTTTCATCTTCCTTGATATGTTTTATTCTTTTATTTCTATTTCTTTTTTTCATTTTTTCTTCCCTTTTTATTTACCCTCTTTCTTTTGTCCTATGTTTTAATTCCTTCTTTATTATATTCTCTACTCTTCTTTTTACCTTTTTTTCTATTTTTCTTCTTTTCTTGTTTTACCTAGTTCTTTGTTTTTTATTTTTCTATTTTCTACTCGTTTCATTGAATATTTTGCAATTTTTTTTTTTTTTTTTGGTATTCTATTTTCATCATCCCTTTTCCTTTTTATCGCAACTTGTTCAATTGTCTTTGTTTTTTAAAAAGTGTTTTCAATTTCTTTTCTTTTTTTGTATTTAGCATTTTCTTTTCTTTTTTCTCTTGTCTCTTTCTATTTGCCTTTTTACTTCACTTACATCATCTTCTTGTTTTCTTTCTTGAAATAATTCGATTGCATAGGCAAACGAAGAATTTGCTAATGTGTACGAAAGGTGTGTTGTTGACGAAATCGAATGAGCCGATTTCGAATACCTGCTTAAAATTGTTCTAAAATATACATCACACACACAAATGTATGTATAGCACTACATTATGCATTTATATATATAATATATATATATATATTGAGAGAGAGAGAGGAATCGAGCAGAGAGATGTACCTTATATATATATATATATGTATATATATATGTATCCGTATGTTTGCATCCGTATATGCATATATATATATATATATATACACAATATACATACACGTGGGTGTTTGTTTGAGAGAATGAGTATGTATATTTCTCAACGTCTTCTGTTTCTTCTATTTTTTATATTGTCCTTTTCCCCGTTTTATTTCGTTCGTCTTTTTCTGTTTCCCCTTTCTTTTTTATTCTTATCATACTCCTTTCATTGTATTTTTTTTTTCTTCTATTCTATTTTCATTTTCTGCTTTTATTCTAATGTATTTAAACGCGCATCCCATGTGTGTGTATGTGAATGCATACATCATATATATATATATATATATATATATATATATATATATATATACACACTATTAGGTGCGTAAATGGTGTTTTTTAAACCTTTCAAATTTAACTTCACCTCGTTAAAAATTTTGTAAAAGAAACTATATATGCTTGTTTTAGATTCTAACATCTAAGAAAATTGTTGAATAGAAAAGTGCTAAAAAATGGAAACTGCACCTGAGATCAGAGAATTCTGAAGGTTCAGAGATAAACTGAACCTATTTAAGATGGCAGTATGATTTCATTCGTATTAATT
Organism: Rhodospirillales bacterium; assembly: GCA_963669385.2. Lineage (GTDB taxonomy): Bacteria > Pseudomonadota > Alphaproteobacteria > Kiloniellales > JACOMY01 > JACOMY01. The sequence goes on along the minus strand of CAXXGD010000052.1, from coordinate 78,614 downwards.
TTACAGACCATCATTTTGTCTCGTAAAGCTGGAAAACGATGCTCATTCAGTGAATGGAACGGCATTGCTTTAACATCCCGAGGTAGGCGTTGATCCTTAAAAATTATTCCACCAAAATATATCAATGACAGAAATGTTGCACTTAAATGATATAGATTATAGCTTTTTTCTCTATGTGGGTATAGAGATATTTTATTGCGATCCATATGCACCTGAACATATAAATGATTTTCTTGTTGCAATGAAGTGCGAAAGCTTTTGAGATAGATTTTAAAGAAAAAAACAGAGAAAAAAAGTCGGTTATATAAACCGGCTCATTGGCCTAATGAGTAGAGTGTTCGCCAATGGTATGGGAGACCAGGGTTCAATCCCAGGTTGCGTCATACCAAAGACTTTAAAAATGGTACTTGATACCTCCTTGCTTAACGCTCAGCAATATAGGGTACGTATCAAGGGTAAAGTGGAGCAATCCACGGAAAGGAGTAGCGCCCTTCCTCACACCTCGGTGCAGTAGCTATTGAAAAAAGAAGCCCTCTAGTCGCCCTCGACTACGGTCGCCAACTTTACTTACTTTTATATAAACTGAACACATGAGAATAAGTTGTTTTTATATTCATCAATTACTAAATTATGTGATTAAATTTAATAAAAAATGATGAGAGTTTATATAGTGAACCCGATTCTTATTTTGATAGTCAGCGTTGAGACAAGGGCGTTAAGGCAGCCTAATGAAGGTTTTGATCACCACTGGTCTCTTATTTGAGCGGTGTGCTCAACAACTTTATCCTCTGAGAGGTCTCTTTGTGGTATAAATTTTTACCTCTATTAAAAACGTATTGGTTATCTACTTCATTTTAAAATAATTTGATACTAGCTGACATGCAATAAAACCAACCAACTAATAATTTTCAAACAGATCAAACTGACCAACAGATTAAGTTCTAATAGGTAAAACAATTCTGGGTCAAATTGAAACTGTGAATAACAGAATATACAATTTAACACTTTTCAGAAGTAAAGAACAAGTGCCACACCAGTGAATTTTACTTGTTACCATACCAGGATACGAAAAACAGTGCTATTGGTGAATCAGTAATAGTGATGACTGTTTTGAAGGAGAAAAGTCTCATTAAACTGTAACTAAAGCAATACATTTGTTTTAGAAACTTTTTCATATTCTTTTTATACACACATCTCGTACACTGTGGATTTAAATTTTTTCCTCTTTTCCTCGCGATTTATTTTCTTCAATTTGTCCTTACGCCATTTAAATCTACCATAAGTGAATTTACACGCTTCCAAATGAAAGTTAATGTGTTTTCCATCAGACAATCATTTTTCTTATTTTTCTTATACTACCTTAATAATTACACCATTTTATCGTCCAATTTCTACATTTACAATCGTGATAAAATATGAAGCGAATTCTCCCTTGTAATTCTCTTCTTTTCAATCAATTCACTTGTAACGCAAGTCATTTTGTGTATTTCTCTTTCTTCGTTGCATTTCATATTTATCTTCTATTGAAAATATTCCCACACAGCATCTTAGAAAATTATATACACTTCTTTGTCGATTCTCAAGAGTAATTTTCACTGTCAATAAAATGTGAACATATACAATCTGCATATCGCTACAGACATACAGGTAATAAGCATATATTCTGCAGTTGACAAAGCAATATTGCACATAAAACCTGCAGAATTGGAACTAACGATTTGAAAATCAAAAAAGAAAATAACAAGTAAAAAAGACAGATTTATGTCACTTTCACTCTTTCCGGCCTCGCTATCGTAGAGCCGAATCAGCGGGTCGAAGAATACACTGACTTTAACTCCTACAGAGGGATGAGACTTCTCTAAAAATATGGAGGGTCTTTGGTATTACACTAAACAGCCTCAGATGGTGAGACTCCATTTCTAGAAAGCTCAGAATACTCAATTATGGCCATTGTTCTCATCCTCTGCAGAGAGGTATCCCCAACCAAAAATGTTATTCTGAGTGTCTGATGGTAAGGGTTCTCTTCTGGAGACCCGGTAAGTGTGATGTAAACCATCATTGCCATAACTCAAAGGTTAACTCTGATTTAGTGTTAGTACCTATTAACGTCCAATCTATGGCTCAAATAGTTCAGTTTAAAAACTGTTTGCATAACATGGAAATACTTAAAACTAAAATAATTTGGATTAAGAATAGTGACATGGAGCTTTAATTGTTTACTAAGGGTTATTATTACTTATTTGAAACCTTAAAACCAATGCACAAAGAATTATTATCAAACATATAATTACTTGAAACAATATAATTTTGCATAAACTATAAGGATTAGAAATGAACACTGGAAGCTATACAAATCTATGCAAATTATTCATATCTGATACGAATACTTGATACTTTGATAGGTGACAAATAAAAAAAAGTGCAATTTGAAAAATGAACAAAATTACAGAGGCCGATTCAAAATATAGTTCTGAAAATAAACAAAAAAATTAAAAGTTAATCAAATTTTGACTGAAACTTTATTAACTTGTAAAGTTTCATTTAAGATTGCATCTTCTTTTAGATATAAATTCATTTTTTTTTCATAATGCAATGATGATGATATCTTTGTCCCGTAGCTAAAATCATCACAGTACACAATAAAAAAAACAATTATTCGGTCCAATTCCCGATCGTCCTTTGACTCCCGCCGCCTTTTCTTTGACATAGCTACACAAATACATTCTCGAGGCAGACTCAAATCTACCAGATGAATATATCATCATGATACATAAACACAAACACACACACACACACAACACTAACACACGCCCACATACAACAATACACAAATATAACCCCCACAAAAAAACCCAAGGGCACGCCGATACACAATTTCAACGAAAAAAAATTTAAAATATATTTTTCCACTTTTTCGATTCCTCCAAAATCTCCCCTTTCTGTCTAAAGATTGCCGTAAAATGATATGCATACAATCACACACACACACACACACACACACACACAGAGTTGTACACAATCCTAACGTTCTCTTGACTGTATTTTTCGATTTTTTTCAATATCTTGCTTTCTCTGCCTGATGATTGTCGTTTATGAGATGGCATGAAGCCTCTGGTAGCAAACAAGCTTCCAGGCTATTAAACGTATATAAAAAAAAAAAACTAATATATATTTAATTATGATCATCATATAATATCTCTATCTCAAATATTGAATACTTTCCAAATTATATCCCACGTCTGGTCTGCCATAAACCCAAGAAATGAGATAGTGTCAACAAACATTGTTATAAAAACTAATATATATTCATATATATATATATATATATTATATATGTAAAGGAATTATCGTTGACATTGTAGTAAGCGAATTCGAATTCCAGTTGTACAATTGCTTTCACTTTCAAACTAACATCCTTGAGAAAGGCTTGAACACCCTTCCCCTCCGAGCCTTGCGTTAAATTGTATCACTACAGTTCTTCTACAAAAATGGGTTTGACAGTAGATAACCCAAGAATGTTGATATGCCATAAAACAAAGAAACAGATATATACATATAAAATTTCAATGTAAAATTAAAATGAAATAAATCGAACTCGATTCATGTTGTTTATTACTACAATGCTAAATAGCTGTTATATAATCACTACAAATTCTAATTTATATATATATATATATATATATATATATATATATATATATAAAATCACTAAGTCGTGCTGATATCACAGAGTCCCATGACTCTCTCTCGCCATCCCTCCCTGTTGTTCATCGTTCCTAGAAGGTCCTCTAGACTGCACTGTATCCACACGAAACAGATGTATGCAAGGCTTTGCTGGTCAGTCAGCGCAGGTATTTTCCATGACGAAACAACGTTTCAGGGAACTTCGTAATATAAGCATATTTTGACATATATATATATATATATATATATATATATATATTTATAATTTGGCCGACCGTCGTCGAGGGCGACTCGAAAGCTCGTTTTTCAATAGGTACAGCATCAAAGTGTGGGGAAGAGTGCTACTCCTTTCCTTGGATTACTCCACTTACCCTTGATCCGTATTTTATAATGCTGAGTGTTAATAAAAAGCATGAAGTGCCGTTTTTTGAATCTTTGTAATGACTCAACCTTGGATTGAAACCCAGGTCTCCTGGATTTTTGGCTGACACCCTAACTATTAATTTATTTTATTGCATACAGAGAGCATATAAAGTAAATTAGTACTGTGATATAGTTAGAAAGTGGCTTCCTCCATTAAATTGTAAGACTTGTAATTTTATAATGCAAGGTGATAGACTGTAGGTGAAGACGAAAAGAATCAGATGATTGATGTATCACCATGAAACTGATAGTAATGAAAAAAGATTGTGACAGCCGCGTCTCTTTTAGACGCTTTTAAAAAGTGATGTATAAAAGCGATTTTCTCAATGCTCTATATTCGAACTGCTTTATAATTTGCATTCATCAGGTATATTTCTTACAGTAATAACGAATTCCAGCGTTACAGCGCGGTTCATCCGAGTTCGTCTTTGTGTGAATCGTTTTAGCTTTGTGCCTCGCGTGCAAGATATTCGAACTGATAGTGGCAAAATGTGTTGCATGCAAGTTGAATTCCTCACATTACTCAATTGAGAAATATAATTGAAATCGATTTCTATCGAGATAAAAATGTTTGCACAAATAATGATTAAAAGAAAATTCGGTCTTTGAGAAAAAAATATAACGATTGAATTATGTTTTTGAAAAATATATGAAGATTGCTGTTTGTTGCCTTTTTTTTTTAGTTGAGTTTATTGTTGTGGTGTTTTTTTGTCGTGTTCTCCTTTTTTGTTGTTATTGTTGCCTATACCAATTGTATAGCTAATTCAATAAGCGTCTTCTCTTGAAGAGCAACAGATTTAGCAAACAGAACGTGAACCAGTTATTAGAAAATCGATAGCACAACATATACAAAGTATCCCCAAAATTACCCAATAATAAAATTAGAATTATGAAATAGTCACATATATTCATCACCCATCGTAAAGCTGAGGTTAATAAACTAGGCTTTCGACTATAAGTTTGAAATTTTAATACACAGTAGATAACTCAAATTTATTTTCATTTCTTGACTAAGCTTAAATCATTTGTAATTGCAGAGACTCAGTTGTAAAGTCTGTAACCTGCTCAACATTATAGTAAGCAAGCTCGATCTCTAATCACCATCTTAGGTTTGCTTTCAGACTAATACCATTTAGACAAACATGAACCCTCATAAATATCAGCAATAGGTTAAAGAATACCACTATTTTTCTTCCACGGGGATGACTTAGGCATTAAATTGTCGACGAAGGTTTCTATGCCATAAAAGAAAGGAACAAAAACCAATTATGTGTGTCTTAAAGCCAAATATATGCGGCCAAGTTAGAAACGAAATTATTTAAAACTAAGTCAAGCTTCTATTTTGGACAAGTTTGCGGTACCGATTGGGAATCGAACTCATAAAACAGAAGTAAGAAATTTGTAAGAATGTGTAGTTTCTCATTACATCATGCGCACGGATATCCCTGACCCCCACTTGCCATTTCTCCCTATCGTTCATCGCCTCAGGCAGGTCTTCAGGGATACATCCCGTATCCTCACATTGCTGCTGTATGTATGTTCTAGCTGGTCGACCTGCTTTTGCTCGGCCATATGTGGGGGTCCATAGAAGTACATCCCTTATGAGCTCGTCCCTGCTTCTCCATCAGTGTCCTGCATGCTCTGGTTAATCTAACTTGGATAGTTTATCGTGATGGGAGGCAGGTGGCCGTATAGTTGGTGTCTTGTGGGGTGTTGCCGCCAGGATTTATTCAATATTGCTCACAACATACCCGAAAATATGTGAATGTTGATTATGAAATAGCTACATGTTCCGATCAGTATCTAAATCTATGTGAAATAAAATAGTCTCGCAGATAAGAGTAGTTTTTTTTTCAGTATTCACTGGGTGTTTCCACATTTCTGATCAACTAAGTTCGTATTATTAAATTTGATTTAATGATTGTAAATATTTGAGGTCTCTCTTCTTAATAAACAGTCAAGCAGATTTTTTTGAAGCAATAACATTTGTTTGGCATACTAAGCACACTTTATCCATAGATAGGGGGACAACGGGGTTCGTAACCTTTCCCAAGAGTTTTAGTCCGAAACATGACATAATAGCGTGACTGAAGTTCAAACACGCTTATTACGATGTTACCGATAAGTACGTTAACCACAGAACCACAGGGAGTCCTCAACCGACTTATTGGATTCATGGGTAAAGTTTCAAGGTATAAAATTAGCTTAGAGCATTCTCAATCCAAAAAAACAATAATCTACAGGATTACACGTTGTTGAAAAGATGTAACAAGCCGTAAATAATTTAAATTCTCTAATTTCAAAAGAAATTATGACAATCTCATTAGAAATTGCTTATTATATTTATTGAGATTTCTTCTGGCTGTAAATATATAATAATTGAACAGCATTTTCCCTTATTTAAGACTAACAATGGGCAAAAATAGAAATGTTCATATCAATAATTAACCAAGTACGAGCCAATCGTTGTCGTATTAACGTCGGAAACATCTTTCACTTTATATGAACCTTCAAAATCTAAACTCTGCCCAAATTCAATTGGTGCGCTATTGTAAGTATTGTTTCTTCTTTGAACGTGTTCCTTTAGTAAAATATACTTATTTACTTAAGCCATTTTATGAAAAAGCCATCTTTCTAGCGGAATATTTCAGTTACACACACACACACACACACACACACACACACATATATATATAATGTAAACCATTAGCTAAGAATTGTGACGCTTATCATGTATCCCATCACTCGTGGTCTGATGACAGATGGGTTTGTAAATATGCTCATATGAAATGATCTTGTAATGGAGCCACATTAAAAAAACTAATTTCATTGTCTCTGCCTTGTGATCTCTATCCGCATTGTGTTCTTTCGATATGCAGCTTTGTTCCTAAGTAATCTCGAACGACTCTTACTTATTACAATCCAGAAAATAGACTCTCTTAAGAGCAAGATCTAATGAACGCGCTTTTAAAAATCAATGAGCCAGAGAGTTTGTTCTTCACTGAGTCTACTATTTTTATAGGCTTATAGCCAGAAGGAAAATATTAATAAAAATTTTATAACGCTAATGACAAAACTGGTCTCGTGGAATATTTAAAGATGCGACTATTTGCAATGCTATTCCTTGGAAAATAACCCTTTGCGTTTTAGATGCATCTAAGACGTATCTTCACAAGGGATGCAGTATGAAGTAAGCATAAAATCCGTTAGAAAAATAAAATTCCAAGAAATATTCTGCAGCCTGTTCTTTGGCACGATTCATAGATTCCAGCCATGACTCAGTCCCATCGGCACCATGTGAGACGTTGGGTATTTCTGAGGATTATATATATATATATATATATATATATATATATATATATATAAAATCCTCAGAAATAAATCTAAGGAATTGTAATTCCTTAGATTATTGTTAAATCGGAAGAATTACGTTAAAATGTAGGTTAATTTACTGTAGAAAGAAGAATAGAACCTAGTCTCGATATTTTGTTATGGTCCCGACTGGTAACGAAAGAAAAACCGGAATTGGCCGAAAGAGGAAGCAACTCTTCACCCTTCTTCATCTCCCCCTCACACCCTTCCCTCCAGTAACCCATTCTAGCTGTATTCATTATATTCATTGGATCTGAAGAAGTCCTGTTGAATTTTGAGTTAGTAATTAATTTCAATACTCATAGCAGGACGGGAATAAGTTTAATATCCTAAAGTCACCTGAATTTAGTTTTTCTTAAAGGAATTGTTGCCCAGTAATGTCATTTACATTGAGCTCCTTACCAGGATTATTTAAATATTCGAATTTTGAATAATTTAATTGTCCTGACGGAATTATTCAAAACTCCAGATTGACCAGACTGAAGAATATATATATATATATATATATATAGTCGTCCACAGAACTCTATTAGAACTCTTCAGTGTGGCTAAACACACAGGACGCTCAAAGCCGGGATCGAAACCCGTCCAACTTTACGTTAGACTAAGTTCCAGATCTCTCGGCCACTAAGCGGACCACGTTGGCTAACGATATATATATATATATATATATATATATATATATATATATATATATATATATGAAAGAAAACTCAACTACGGTTAAATTGTCATTGTAAATTTATATGTAAAAGGATTAAATAAGAAAAAATAAAATGATAATGATATGTATTATTCTTAAACCAAACCCCAAATACTAACCCACCACGTGTGCACCTTGGGTTGGGTCGGCTACGAGAACACCCTTTTTCTGGGCTCCTAATATTTTAAATGTTTTGATTTAGCGGAACATTTTTAAATTTATATATACATATATACTGTCTTCTTTATTTCGTTGTAAATAATTTGATCAAACGCTTCTTATGGCAACTATAAGCCTATAAAAATAGTAGACTCAGTGAAGAACAAACTCTCTGGCTCATTGATTTTTAAAAGCGCGTTCATTAGATCTTGCTCTTAAGAGAGTCTATTTTCTGGATTGTAATAAGTAAGAGTCGTTCGAGATTACTTAGGAACAAAGCTGCATATCGAAAGAACACAATGCGGATAGAGATCACAAGGCAGAGACAATGAAATTAGTTTTTTCAATGTATGTACAACGTAGGCACAAGGCCTTGAAATTTTGGGGGAGGGAAGGTAGCGGTCATGCTTTTCTATGTATTCTAAGGGGACTTAGCTAGCCACATTCTCCGACCCATTCAACAGTACAATATATAACCATTCATCCATCGCCATGCGCGCAGCAATCACCAAAATACCACATTTGCTCTATGAAGAAGACCTACTTAAAACCCGAAAGTGGTGTATGATTTTATTTACAATATATGATTTATTTACAATGGATATGGCGGGAATGGGAGAAAAAACCCGTTCACTCTCAAAATCAGTGTGTATGCCACCTGAAAAGACGAAGAGTATATTCTTCGTCGAAATAAATTTAACCATGGTTGACTTTTCTTCCAGGTACACTGTATATGCTCTCAATGTGATTTTTCTTATATAAACCCAAAAAGGAATATATTACAATACATCGAACACTCCCATAGATTTTTATAAAATCCTTCATATATTCTATACACGAATAATCCACATTCATAGTCCTCTGACGCCAATTGGATATATATATATATATATAGAGAGAGAGAGAGATTTTATGGGGCGTACAAAATCTAATAAAAGTCCAAAAGAGACCTATTTCCTTCATGTTAAAATATCAAAATGTGAAGGCCGATCGGTTTCGATCCTCGCTGATCACAAACTTTATTGAGGATAAACGATCAAGAAAGAAAAGTGTGGGGTAATTTGTCATGAGTGAAAAGGGAGGGGAGTAAATTCAAATGATGATAAAATTCAAACCCAGTAAACAGTCCCTTTGTTTACTGAATTTATATTTGATCAGCCTTCAAATTCACCCTCACTTTTTTTCACTCATGACAAATTCCCCCACTTTTCTTTCTTAATCGCTCGATAAAGGTTGTGATCAGCGAGGATCGAAACTGATCGACTTTTATATTTGAGATATATATACTATGTACGAAGTGTTTGCTGCTTAAAATAAGATATTTTTCTATTTTCTAAAGTAAAAAATAAAATTTCAGTAACTACAGTATATTTTATTTATGAGTTTTTACTCTGGAATTCTCCTCCCATACCCCTCTTCTCTTACTTCCGTAAAGTTTAAATTTGGTCCCACAATTCATTTTACTCGATTATGATTGTTTACTGTGAGAAACATAATGTTTTCTTTTCCTCATTAACCACACAGAATAATTTTTGAGATAACCAAAATTTTCCAGTTAAATGGAAATGCAAGGTGTAAATATACACCCAACACTGAATGATGATTTAATACTGATTGCTGTTTTCAATCAACAATTAAATTTGACCAAAACCTCGCTGTTTGAAGAGAAATATGATTGTACCATTGGAACAGTATTTTGTTATTTTTTAAAAATTGATTTTAAAATCCTGAAATAATTTACACCAAGTGGCAAATCAAATCTCGTAAGTATTAAAGAGAAGGCAAAAAATTGAAATTGTATTTAAAGGCATCTTTGAATAAAATGTAGTTTTCAAATCGTTGTATCGATGAATCTACGCTATTTTCAGTTCTGGTAAGTCCTCTCCCTTCTTCTTTTCTTGGCATGTATAGTATATCATCTTCTCTGGGATGTAAGGCCTTATGCATCGTCATAAATTTTCTTATTCCCTGGTCCATTTCATGAGATTTCTGCAATATAGTTTAGTTTCGGGTTGTTTTCTCAATCTCTTGAGATACCCATTTTTAATTTTTTTCTTTCATCTCCACTTGTTTGATGGTGTCTGCTTCTAATATTCCCGAGCATTTGTAAATTTCCTTTTCTCAGAGCGTTCTGAGTTTTTCTTGATTTGCAGTTCTATTCTTTTTGTTATTTGTCTTTTTGCCGCATCTAAATATTTGCATGGCAGGTTTTTATACCAAATTCCATCCCTATGTCATGACTGTATATTTTCACTGACTGCATTAGGATTTCAATTCTAAATTTGCAAACAGCTTAATGACGTCCATATGAATTAGGTTATTGGTCTTTTTTGCAATTTACAAAGTTTGTATCCGCCTGTGCATTTAATAAGTATCAGATTGAGTTGCATCATCGCTACCAAAAATAGTAATGGTGATAGCACATCTCCCTGGAATATACCTCTCTGGATTTTCCCTGCAGCAAAACATTTTTCCTGCTGTCTATTCCCCTCTCCAGTTTTCCATGGTTTTCTCGATAAATGTTATGGCTTCGTTGGATATTTGGTACAGTTTTAGACAGTATATTTTCCAGCTTTGTGGGACCAATATCATATGCACTTGTGCAGTCAATCCGCGTTCTAACGACATTTTTCCGTTATGTTTTGCTCTCGTAAAGGATGTGTTGATCAATATGTATTAGCTCTCCTGTTCCTCTGGTTCCCTTGCGGTATACTTTCTGTTCCTCTGGGAACAGTCAGCGACTTATTAACGAGTTGTAAATCTCGTCCTTAATTTGTGCCTTTAGTATTTTCCACATCATCGGTAGGCACGTTATGGGTTTATAATTTTATTGGGCGATTTCGTTTGGGACGTCTTTCTTGACAAGGGTTGTTTTTTCTTTGGGTATCCTTTCGGGTATTTCTGTTTGTTCTAAGTATCTCTTCATTTCGATCGCTAGTCTCTCGTGGATGGAAGTGACACACTCCTTCGACCCCCCCACCACCACAATAAAAGGAAAACAAACATACAAAAATAAAAACAATGTGGAACAAAAAACGCCTTCTGATGATATATATGTTTGTATGTGTATGGGTGCATGCAGTACTATGTCCCAAAATAATTTGATCAAACGCTTCTTATGTCAACTTTTGAGGTCAATATCGAACCAATTATAACATTTATGTAATTATATGCCTATAAGAAAGAACATTGACCATTTATTAATTATTCTTGAGAAACCTTAAAGATACCTATGAAGGTGATTTTAACAATAGACTGACTTATTCATATCACCCATTTCAAAATTATTGCCCGAACAAAAAACACGGTACGATTTTCCATTTTTGCTATTTCACAGCAACATGTAAACATACAAAAATCGGATCACTATAATATAGAAATGGTGATATTTTCTGAGGAAAATATATCTTTTCGTATAATATAAAGATGGGATGATCTACAAAGCAAATTATGCCGTATAGTATAATATAGTGATAGAAGTATTTACTAAGCAAAGTTTACTATATAGTATAATACTGGGATAATGTATACTTATTAAACAAATTATACCTAATATTATGAGATGGATATTTACATAGCAAATTATACCTTACAGCACTAAATAAAGATATATATATTTACAAAGCATATTATACCATATATTATAATCTAAAATTAGTAGTATTTGTTTAGCAAAGTATATTCTGTCATAATATAAGAGAATGATATTTACGAAGAAAGTATACTGTATAGCATAATATAGTTATGGTGATATGCCCAAAGCAATGTATACCGTATTGTAAATAGAAATATAGAGGTATTTATTAACGAAAGAAAACCACATGATATAGTATCGATGTAGTATATATTCTAGTAAGCAAATTTTAATGCATATTATGATATGAAGATGGTGGCATTTACAAAACAAACCATATGTCTTATCAGATGGGATTTAAATTAACTTTTTATTATATCGTGTTGTATACTGATTATGAATGAAATGAATATGATGTCTTGATTGAAAATCGAAATTTCCATTTTACATATTTATTGGTAACAAACTTTTTAGCCAGTCAGCGTTTTGATATCGATCTAACCTAATGTTGATTAACGTTAGAGATCAAAGGATACAGGGTATTATCAATCGATCAATATGATTCAACAAGCCAACGTATTTTTGAGATATAAAATCGATCTTCACAGTTGGCAAAGACTCTGTGATTAGCTTATAATAAAACAGAACATTGTCCCGTTGGCATCTGCCTAAGACAAAGGTAATGTGGTCCAAAGCTAATGCTAAACAGTAATTACAATAGCACTATATTAGTGTTTTTATATTAACGATCGGGTTAATTATGGTTGCCACACGAAGCGAACTGATTTGTCAGTGTATCGTGCAGACTATCATTGTTCTTGTGTATTCAGTTATGATTGGTTTTCTCTATCATGTGACATTTTACCCTACTAAATCAAGTTTGCTAAATACTGTGTTAGTTGTTGGGATATGATATTTTGCTGGAAAATAATATACTGATCATCGCAGACAAATCAAGCCTCGTGGCTGACTTGTCCTGAGTATGAAACTAAACTAAATCTAATGGTGAGACTCCAATTTTGGAGCTCTGAAAAGAGCAGAGTCACTCCTTCACTAAAATTATTCTCAGGTCTACTCTCTGGAAGTACCTTTTATGGTCTCATCTATGGATCAAATAGATCACTTTAAAAAAATCATTAGTATTTTACAGGAATACTTGATGCGATATAACAGTGCGTAAATTATTTGTATAAAAACTAGTTACTTAAAGCTAAAAATTTCATTACAAATAATTGTAATCAGTTACATGAAACCATTTAATCTTGTAAATTATTAGTTAGATATGAATCTTTGATAACATATATCAATGTGCAAACAAGTTATAATCAATAGAATAATTAAAACCATCCAAATATGCAAATAACCACGATTAGTTGAGAATACTTGATATCATGTTTGATAGGTTGGTTGTGTTTTATGACATATCAACCTTTAGAGATTACTTAATGCCAAATACATTTTTATGAAAATAATCAGTTCTCTTTCAAACAATTCAGTTTAACTTGAGTACACTATTTAATTGTCAGAAAGATTTCTATTTTAAGCTGTGCAGTTTATTCAAACAGTTCTAATTCAATCAATTCAATTTAGTATAAGTATAGATTTTGTTTACACACAGATATCAAAAACAGTTCGATATTAAACAATTCAGTTTAGCGTTAGTACAATTTCAATCTCAAAAACAGTTCAATTTAGCATAAGTACGCAGTTTAAATGAAAGTAGACAACTTATTTGTCAAAAAGATTTCTATTTCAAGCTATTCAGTTTAGTCCAACAGTTCTAATTCAAACAATTCAGTTTAGCATAAGTACGCAGTTTAGTTCTATTTAACCCATAGAGAGGGCCCTATCATGTGCTACCATTCCTGGCTAGAGCGAACCAGGGAGCAATGGCAATGAAGGAGTGCTCCAAATTCCTCATAGCTCCAGCATCATTGAAACCTTACCATCAGATTGTTTAGTGTCCTATCTAGAACAATTGTTGGGATGGTCTTGCCCTACTGCAGAGGTGCAGTCGGTGTATTCAACAGCTCCAGCCGACAAGGCAACTTGATATAATATAACAAACAAATCATTATAAACAACACCCTGATAAATATTTTTTTAAAATCGCAAATGCTTTCATGTCGATTCTGACCAGAAGTAGTAGTATCTGTTAGGGTTCTATTTATGGGCCAGATGGATACGTTTGACAGTTATTGTTATTGGATTAAAATACGACAGACAGTGTATAAATTATTCGTATGAAATAGAAATATTTGATACCGAATAAATATGCAAATAAATAGTTCTTATAGACGGATCTGAAAAGGTAAGATTAAAAAAAGAATGATCACAACAGAACATTGATAATATAAATGGTAATTATCGTAAACAAATATTTACATATTTGGGTAATGCAAATGATTTATGTACGATAGAAAATATTTAAACTTTATTACTACGTAAGTTAATTATTATTAAATATAAATTGTTACTTTAATGCAAAGATCTTCTCACGAATTGAGCTTTTTCAGTCTCCAATAGCGTAAAATGTAAATATCAAGAAGTTAACACATGTATGTTAAATTCCCAAGCTTGCGTTGCGCCTGCTGCTGGTTGTGGGGTAATGTCTTGTTAACGTAAAAGTTAGCCGTATTTCGATCCCAGCTAGAAGCGTCAAGCGTGTCTAACCGCACTGATGAGTTGTGATACAATGAAACAGTGGATGATATATATGTTATTAATACGTAAAACAATAGAAATGTGAGCCAATAAATGATTATTGATAAGAAAAAGGTTCAATGAAATATTGATAATATAATGATTACAAATTAAACATTTAAAAATGAATAAAATTTTGTATTATATAATACATAAAAAGTTGATATGCTTTTAAACAAATAAACTATAAATCAATCGTGGCTGACGGGAAGGAAGCCGCCTCGCCCGAAAGGAAATACAAAAAAAAAAAATTAAATGCAAATCCTTTTACCAGAACAAGTGATTAAGTTTTTTGTTTTTTTTTACTTTCCTGTAAAATTCAACTATCTTTTCTTACAACTTTGCCACAGGACATTATTTCATTATGAACATCCGTAATTTGACGCTTGGCAAGTATTTTTTTTCAATTAATTAGACTTTCTTTAAGTATAAATTCTTAAATATTTGATATGTATTTTATGTGTCAAATTGAAATGCAGGTACGAATTTGTAAGTAATTTACGAAGCTCTTTACTTCGATGTGGCACAAGGCCGAATGAATGGGGCGCCCGATGAGACTCGAACTCACTTGTGTAGGTTTGCTAGTCTAGCTTGCTAACCGTTACACCACCAGAGGTGCCCCAGGTACCAATTTTTAAGGTAAAACAGTTCTTCAACAGACAGTCCAAAAATGAATGCTTGAATAATGCAACCAAACGGCTTGATTTATTCTGTAGTTCTATTATGAAAACTTTGGAGCTTATCTGAAATACTTGTCTCTACAGTAGTAACACAGGCAACCGTTGATGAGTGATCATTACGGAACAAAAATACTCCTGATCTCTTTTGCTTGGAGACGAAACGCGATTGATGACTTACCACCTTGTTTATGGCTACCATTGGTAGTGGGTACATAGATTACCCTTCTTTAAAATGAGATGCCTGGGAGGCTGAACTGTTTTGAAGCGCCACGAAGAAGCTTGCTTCCTGAGGGGCACTCCACTTTAAACTGAACCTATAGGGCGTTCTGGCACAGTTTGAAGCTAGATAAATGCCTATACTGATATTTCAATGTGAGATGTCATGATGCTGAATAGTTTATCCCCTATCTCATGGATAGGTTTGCTTCTGGTAAAATAACTGACCTCGTAACTGGAAGCGGTGTTGGATAACTCCTATAGTTTAACGTGAGAAAATTTCGGCGTTTACTTTCGACGTTGGTATGGAATTTCTTTGAATACTTATCGAGCAATCTCTGCTAACAATGTCGTTTTGGATTCTAAAGTTTTGTTCATTTATTGAGGATAGTAATTTCGGTCATCATTCATCTATTTGATTTGTCCTTTTCCGTCTTTATAAGGGAGTGTCACCGTGGCCTATTGGTTAAAGTGTTGGAATGCGGCCTCGAAGTTAGCGAGTTCGAACTCCAGTTGCCCTTTTACTTATAGACATCGGGAAGGTATGCAGCCCTTATTCTCTCAGCAATGGGTTATACTGTATAATCCCTATTCTAAAAGAATTGATTTGGCATTAAACAACCCATGAAGCCTGATATATCATTAAACGAAGAAACCAAATTAAATCTCAATTAATTTGATCTCAATGAGTGAGCATAACATAAAAAAAAAGTTTTCTTCAGCATGTTAGCACTCAAGCATAGAGACTCTTTTAGTTTTCGATTTATAATTTGCGGCAAAGTTTAGAGAAAATGGGCTTCTATTCACAAGATAATGAATCTTTCCTTTATTGACTGACAACCCCCCCCAAAAAAAACGCACGCACACAAACAAAAAATCTCAAATCTTCCTTTGTATGAAAACACCTCAACAAACTACATATAAAATCCGAAATAAACGTGACTCATTTTTGTAACAAAATGTCTGCCCATTCCTTTCACAAGGAATCAAGTGACATGTTTTCGAAATTCCCAAAAACGTTACTGTATATGTATTCAATGTAAATGCTTTTCTCATGATTTTACTTGAGAAATGTATAACTAAAGATTTTTTTATAGATATGCATTGCTAATAATCTTACTACAGAAAAACACTGCTATTAATTTTTACTATACAAAGTGTAGCTAATGATTTTCCGATAAAATGAATTGCCAATGCTTTCATTACAGAAATATATTGCTGATAATTTTACAATAGAAAGGAATTGCTAACTTTTTTTAAAGAAATTCATAGCAAATAATTTTTTCTTAGAAATGCACAGCTAATGAATTTACTATAGACATGCATGGTTAATGTTTTTACAATATAGATGCATTGCTAATGATTTTTACCATAGCAATACATTGGAAATTAAGGAGAAAACTTTTCTCAAAAGTCAGGAATGAATATAAGTAATATTTATGAAAAAGATAAAAGACAAAACAAAACAAAAAAAAACGAAAATATGTTTAAGACACTTTCATTGCTAATGAATTTACTATTATGAACAAATTTATGACAGAAACACAAAATAATTATTTTGGCAAGGAAAATGCATTGAATATTAATGAGAAAAGCATTTTCAGTGATTAAGAGTTAATAAACGCATTGATAACTAAAAGGCACTATTATATAGTTTATGCAAAAGCATTAGGAGTAATTTTCAACGGAGAAATGAGTTCCAAATAACTTGAACAATTTATTGTAAAGTATTTTATAAAAGAAATGAAGTGGAAACTGTTAAAACATTATCTCATTGTGTTGGACTAAGCTTAGCAAATAAAACGTGTACTATAAACATTGTACTGTAGCAGGTCTGCTGTTTGTTTTTATTAGATTGTTGAACATTCTCTCTTGTTTGGATTGCCCGCTTCCTTTAAGAAATGTCAAACAAACCGAACAAAGATGGCTTTGTTAAATTTTGATATGGTGCTCTTTTACAAAGATGCATCATTTTATATTAAATATCAAAGGGCAGTCATCTTTCCATTGTTAATTACGTTGGAAGAGACATGTTCACATAGACTGCATGAATAACATTTATAAAATAATTATATAAATAAATAGTAGAAAAAAAAACATTTTGAGAAAATATGAAGAACAAAGAGATTTTAGGAGTAGCATCTTCTTCTTCCTCTTCCCAAGCCACGTGACTAGGTTTTTCTTTTTTACAAAAAGCGACTGTTAGTGATGTTGAAAGAAGTTTGTTATATAAACGAAACGATGGGAATAGACTTGAAACATAAATGGATTGTAGGGTAAACATACCTTGAATTTTCTAAATGTGCTTTCTTCGTTGTTATGCTAGGATTTTGCTCGTTTCTGTCAAAGTAAAATATAGTGTTTTTCTTTATATTTGTGTGTGTATGTGTGTTATATATATATATATATATATATATATATATACTGCGTTTCAAAGTATGAACGTGGTGACTCTTTTTCATCCGATCCAAAATCTACATGTAGAAATTCAATACAATTATCAGAGAACCATGATAATATTTATATACACCAAGTCTGTAAAAAGTGTAAGGTTCTATAAAAAGAAACATGTTACGCTCATTTACCTAATTTACTTAAATTCTAAGTATGTCTAATAATGAAAAAAAAAAGGAAGTTATATTATAATTGCTTCCTTTGCAGATTTTTATGGATACTAACATTATCAAGGATGAAATAAAATCAAAATAAAAAAAAGCGAACAAAGTTTAATATGACATTTGGGATCCATTTTTTAAATGACTAAGAAAAAGCGCAAGTCGATGGAACATGTCAATTTCTGAATTTTTTTCTGATGTAATTTAACGTGATATGTTGTCTATTTTTTGCTACAAATTTCATTGCATGTAATTTTGCGTCTAATCTCACAAATACGTCGCTTCGGAATGCTCCATTTCATTTGGGTGTAAGTTTAGAGTTCATCTTCCGAGGTCCATTTCTGCATGTACTCTGTAGTTTTATGTGAAGAAACATTATCTTACAAAAATACGATGGTTATTCTGAAAGTGATCCTGAGTTTTTTTTGGTGTGGGGGTGTTTCCAAGATTCCAGGTGCTCATTGGTTATTTTTGTACCGTCAGGCCGTGGCCGTCGCTATAATACTATATAGCGTATATACCATATAATACCATATACGGTCAGGCACTTTTCTTGGACCAACCATGATACCTCAATAATACCAGCCCAAATTCAAATACATCCTCCACCTAATTGGCGTCGCAAGCGTTGATAGCGATCTCACCTATTTATGACCCAACCCTTGCTCCAATCATCAGATCCATCAAGTGTTGCACGACTTTCATCTGTGTACAGAACTTTCGAGAAATTTAACTTCATGTTCTTCTTTACCCATTTCAAACGTATTTTTATGTGTACTTTTGTCAATCGTGGCTTGGTCACTGGTCCCACTGATGTCCCCACCTTTTTTGGAAGACGATAACAGGTACTTCTGAACTCTGTTGCTTCTTCAAGCCTCTTAAAAAGTTATCCACTGGTCAGCAATGCACTTGTTGTACCGTTCCAACAACTTCTGGAAGGCTCAATGGAAGTCATCTTGTGTGAACGCGTCAATGACCTTCGTCACAGCCTCTTTCATCTCCTCAATTGTCTCATAACGACAGCCTCTGAGCTTAGGGAATAACCAAAAGTCACAGGGAGCAATGTCTGGACTTACAGGGAAGGTTGGGAACTGTCTTGATACCCATCTTAGTCAAATAGTCTGTGACAAGGATGGAGTTGTAGACTGGTGCATTGTCCTGGTGGAAATGCCACTGACCTGATTTGAAGAGTGCTGGCATCTTCCGACGGTGTCTCTTCCTTAACTCCCTTAAAACTTCAACATTGTAACCCTAACCCTTTCGCTAATCAACTCTGGTGTATTGACTTCCTTGCTCCTCCAACATCTCCCATCATCCTTCACAAACTCTCTGCCTTCCTTCAATCTCTTATGCCACTCAAAAACTGATGCTCGATTCATGCAAGATGGTCGAAAAGCAGTCTGAAGCATTCCATACGTTTCTGTGGCATTTTTTCCAAGTTTAAAACAGAATTTTATTGCATATCGTTCGTAAAAAGTGTCCTCACGTTCAGATTGCACTTTTGAAATTCACCAGCTGTGACAATCAGGATTTAGTAGGGTGTATTCCAATTGCTTCCGTAGCAGTTCATTTGAAACTTAAATCATAAAAATAGATCGGTCATCTTATATGATGTATAGCAATAACATACTGACTTTTCAAGAGTCTACGACAATTTTAAATGCCTGTACAAAAAAAGTCTAGAAACTTATTGAATGCATCACGTATCTTTTTGCGTCCTTTAGTAATGTTATAAGAATTTTTTTTACAAAAAGGCGTTAAAGGAAAATGTCAGATATGCATGTTTAAGTTAGTTTTGAATCTATGTGAAATTGTTAGAAATGATCGAGTATTGTGGAAAAGCAGAAAATGGTCCGGCTTTAAACAACCAAACAGTCGTATTATTTTTATGCCGATCCACGTAGCAGCATAAGTAACGAATGAAGATTTAACCCAACAGGCGAAGAGAAAAAATGGTGACAGTTGGATTTTTACTGAGTTAAAACTTAGTAAGGTTTAATATGGAGTGTTTTACTTTTTTGTGTGGTCCGGTTGTCTTCTTTATTGAAACGATATCAGGTTCAATATGTGACAGGAGCGCAGATAAAAAACACATGAGTCTGGTATAGCTATAATATGCTACCCATGAAAAAATGACAAATCCAATTTTAAATGCACTTTATTATATTATATTATATTATTTCATATAGAGATGCTCTTCCTTTTACTCATTCCATTTACAGTCTGCTACGCTATTCGAGATTGTCTATTTTCTACGGAGGTTCTAATTTTATTGATCTTGCCTTGAATGTACTCTATTTGTACTTTTTTGTATGCGTTGATTAGTTCTCTTTGTGCATTCTTAAGTTTCTGAGTGTTGTCATTAGTTGGGTAATGGATTCAGTTGTGGAAAGAAAATTTCAAGAATCTGGTTGAAAACTCCCCTAAAGTCACGGATAAACCTATCACGAAAATTATTTATTTACAACAAGACATCAAACTTGGACAGTTCACTCAAGAAGAATTACTAACAAAGATTAAATGCAGAAAAGCTGCCGGTCTCGAAGATGTATGGAAGACACAGAAATTCAGAGACTTACTGCTCAGATACTGTAACGTCGTATATAACCAGAACACAATAGAGAGATGGAAAACAGACTTCATAAAAACATATCGAGAAAAAGCTAGACAGGAACTGCACAAGAATGCATCGAGTTATATTGAACTAATAGTGGCAGGTTCGAGGCTGAAAGGTCTCTAGTTTGAGCTGAGCCACCTTCGGGTGGGTGAGCTGCAACATTGACACTTTTGTCCTCTTTGTATAGCAGTGGACCTTGCTGTCTAGTTTAAGCTATTATCAGGCTTACGTGTCTGGACCCAGATTTGGATCAAAGACCGGCTAGGCTCATCAGGCCCACATTGCACTAAGTGGGCCAATGACCAGCATAGACCAGCAGGGCTTGAGCCTCGGCTTGTGCCCGATATTCCCCTCCCCTAATCCCCACTATAATCTACCTTCGGGTCATTGACCTTGTGTCTAGTCCTGTCAAATAGGGGAAACAACATCCCACGAAAAAACAGATGTACGACCCCCCTACTACTTGAAATATTCCAACAGTGGTCAATGAATAAATAAGATGAAAAGTTGTTGGCCATAGGAAATTCTGTTTACAGTTAATCCTTTTTCACACGTATCAAGAGTGAAATCTTCTTCCATCTCTAAGAAGATTTGCAGCATCACCTTCTTTCCAGTCTGGTTATGAATTGAACTTATCCTTTACCAGAGACTCGGTGTGTTTCTACTCGATGAGTTGTCTTTTCGAACCATGTTTAACCCATTTGTAAAAACTTTTTACTATACCAGCAGACATTTTTCTCAAAATTTCTCTTGTTTTGCAATGTTTAGTCACCCAAAAATTTAATAGCAGACCTCTATCCAAACCTGGAACTCTGTCGCCATTATCAAAAGCTTTAAACCAAATATTTTACGAAATTTCAATTTTTTTTTCTATAAACCAATTCATGCAGAACTTACATTTAAGCAGAAAATTCCGAAAAAAAATTTCAACAAAAATCTTTTTATTTACTGAATGACACTCATGTATATATATATATATATATATATATATATATATATATATATTTCCTTATATGTAGATTGTCAATATTATTAATTTCAACTAGCATATTTTCAATTTATTTAATCCCTAAAAAACACAAATGTTTTTGTTCCAAACCAATAAATTTGAATTAAATGGCATATACTTAGAGCTTAGATTCAAATAAAATGTTAGTAAGTTTAAAGAAAACTCCGTAAATATTGATGCCCATGTAATGTCGTCGTTCTTGTCGTAGAAAATGGTCTCTGCTTATTAAGGTCAACTCCTGCATTTTACTTTGTACTAATTTTCTTGTGGTAGGGATTGACACAATCTCATCTACGTCTAGTTATAACTAGAATGGCAGGGCTGGCTAGGCTCTTTTTGCTATAGAATTAAACTAGTAGAAGGAAAACTTTTTATTTCAAACAGCTGTCGTCCCCTCGAAATTGACCTTGTGTCGCATCTTCCTAGTGACGGAGCAGTTCAGTAAATACATATATATCACTGTGTGCTAAGGTACTTATATATTCTAATGAACTTACACACACACATATATAATCTAAATATCAATACATTATAAATGATAAAAGTTAGATATATCTGTACATCTTAGTTTGAATTACGCGGCAAAAATGAAAGATTAAGAAATTACACGATGGACGATCGCTTAGAAAGAGAATGTACTGTATTCAATCGATGTCCTGTGTGTCAGACTAGGCAAAGCTTAATAATTAAGAAATCAAGGAAAATGAAAGTGTAGGTACATTGACGTCATAGGCGTGTTTTACCTCTTAACTTTGCAATGTTTTTCTTTTTTTTTTTCTTTTTCTTTTCATTTTTCTTTTCATTTTTTTGCCGTTACTAAAAGTTTTTAAATTGTTTTTCTCTCACGAAAATCATGTAAAACTCTTTTTCTTTAATCACGACGAAAAATGTTTCGTATGTTGACAAAAACGTCAAGATTAACAATGCAGATATTTTAAATTTTCTTCAAGTTTATTTGAATAATAAAGATTTTTTTTTAAATTTTCCAATCCCAAGCTCTTTCTTTGTTTCTTTCATTTCATGGTTTTCTTTCTTTTTTCAGATTTCATTCTGTTTATGATTTTAAGATTTTTTCATGCTTGTTCTTCATATTTCTATATTTTCCATTTTTCACTGTTTAGAATTTCTTTCTTTCTTTTTTTTTTTCTTTCTTTCTTTCTAAGTGTTTATTAATTTTTCTCTGAATGAGATTCCTTGCTTTTTCTTTCTTTTTACATTAACTGTTTCTTTTCCTTTTTCATTCTTTCTAAACGTTTGTATATTTGTTTTTTCTGTCTTTCTTCGTATTTCCTTTATTATTCTTTATAAATTGTGCATCTTTTATATATTTCATTATTCTTTTTCGTTTTCTTTTTTCATTTTTACTATTTTCCTATTTATATTTGTTGTTTTCTTTTGTTTATTTTGTATCGCTTCATTTTTCTAATTTCATTTCTTCACTGAGTTTTTTCTTCGATAAAAATCGAAACCAAAACTGATAATATTTTGTCACCTTGCAAGTTTCGTCTTGATTTAAACAGACACTGATAACAACAAACTACAATTTAAGGGCAAGTAAAGCAATTACAAAAAAAATCAACCCTGGCCGTAATGATAACAGCATTATTTAAAACTATATGTGAACAACGAAATTGTTTCTGGGTGAGATTCAACAGTCACGTCGCGCTTACAGCAAGTCACGTCTTCCTCAAGATCTCAGACGACCTATATTGACAATATTGCACGCTGAGTTGGGTAATTTTGCTATAAACGGAACACGTGGTTATTTTTTGCCTCATTCATTTGCCTTGAAATAGTGAAATTGAGATTTGTTTTTTCTTAATTATAAAATTATATAAAAAAAATCAAATATAGAAACATTTGGCTTGTTTTCAGAAATATTGACTAGACGCGATTCCATTTAATTTCGTAATTAAAAAATAGAAGATTAATCTGTCCAGCGAAGATATTTTCTAACAAAACAACGCCTCGTCTGTGAAATTTACATCGCAAGTAAAAATCTCTTAGCATATTTTAAAAAAGATTATTACACGAACCATCGCACAGCGTCACGAATTAGTTTCTTTATCTCATGAAATATCGGTATGCTTTTTTTTTTTAATTTAGGCTACGATATACTTCCCTCAGGCTTTACATTTCAAGTCAACTTGCTTGCGGTGTATATATATCATCATCATCATCATCATCATCAAATAGCACTGCTACCACGGATTTACCTGAATCTCTCTCCCCGGTCTCTATCTTTCATCACTCCCGGCCGGTCTTCTTAACAACATTCTGTGTCTACGTAGAGCTGTTGTAGGTAAGTTCTAGCTTGTGGGTCAACACTAGTACGTCCATGTGAAGGGGTCCATAGGAGAACGTCACTTATGCTTTCGTTGTTTCTTCTCCTGCAGTGACCTGCATGTCTTTTTTGTCATATTTGGATGGTTCTAGGGATGGGAAGTAAGTAGCTAAGCTGCTGTTGTTTTGTTGTCTGTTGCTTCCAGGATTTGTTCAATATAGTGTGTTGAATTCTTGTACAGTTTCCGTCTAGCTCTTCCTCTATGCGATGAATAAAATGTCAGAAGAATTTATTTTGAAGGCATTCAAATCGGTTCGAAGGCGTTTCAATACAATAATAGAAAAAATGGTGGCCATATTGAGTAATTTTACTCTTTTGTGCTTATCTTCCAATTTTGTTGTTTATTTTTAAAATCAAAATTAATTTTGTTTTATGATAGAGCCGTTTATTAGGATACAATTATATTCCTAATTTTGCTTCCGCACCCTATATATATATGAAGGTATCTATGCAAATATACACGTACGTATATATATATAGAGAGAGAGAGAGAAAAGGGAGATATTAACATTTATAAAAAGTTATAAAAACTAAGAGTCATTTTAAATCTCACATCAAAAATAAAATAAAATCAATTTCATCTTTTTGAGAATCTTAAAGCTTTTCTATTTTCATTTGAATGATTCTTTGGAACGATTTCACAAGTCGAATACGGAATGTAACACAAGCTAAAAATATCTATAGAAATAGAAATGCATACAAATACAAAGTGGATAAAACGTTAAGGAAATTTGCCAAAAGACATATTAAAAATGTCTACAAAGTACAAACGGAGTGTGAATTTCAGAGCAGACATATTTTTTTTTTGTATTTTAGATAGTATTTTTGTTTCATTTGGCTTCCAATTATTCTGCGTTTTTTGATTGGCGATTGAATTTATCGACTCTTTAACTCAAGATTACATCTTTGTGCAATTGAAGATTCAGAGACTGTTTTTTTTTTTTTAAATATTTTGTCTATGGTTGTTGCTTTTTTCTTTTCTTTTTACTCTCTAAAAACATAGTAATGAAATGCAAATCATGTCTACTTGTGATGTTTCTACAGAATAAGACCTGAAAAACTACTTAAGAGACCATTCGTAAATAATGTAGGAATGAGTAAACAGTTCCATTCGAAGACAAGTTCAAAACTGGTTATTACTATTTTGTAATTTGCTAAACTGTCATTTAAAATGCATGTATGATTTTATTTAATATTGCCATTGCAACATCAGTGCTTTATTGTGTGTGTGTGATAAATGGAAGAACAATCTAAACTGAAAAGCTGAAACTGAAATTTTGAACCTGTAAAAAAGAAGTAATAATAATAATACTGTGCCATGCTATTAACGAGAAGCGTAAAACAAGATATGACGGAAGGAATAGAACAACCAAATCCAATAAGAATCAGAAATCTTGGAGAAAAGGAAACTTACAAATACTTGGGAATATTGGAAGTGGACACCATAAAACAAGCGGAGATTAAAGAGAAAAATAGCAAAAGAGTATCTGAGACGAACCAGAAAACTTTTCGAGACCAAACTCTACGCTAGGAACCTCATCA
Organism: Rhodospirillales bacterium; assembly: GCA_963669385.2. Classification (GTDB taxonomy): domain Bacteria; phylum Pseudomonadota; class Alphaproteobacteria; order Kiloniellales; family JACOMY01; genus JACOMY01. The sequence continues at coordinate 52,973 of CAXXGD010000052.1, read as the reverse complement.
AACGGATAAACACCTGGACTGTTCTCCTCATAAGATACTTGGAATCATTCTTGAAAAGTATAAACGAAGAAATTTAACAAACGGACTAGAGGACAAGAAACCTAAAGACGATGCAAAAGGGCAAGAAAAGAAGATAACTTGGATGTATAAATACGAGGACTGGAAAACTACATAATAAAAAGTATAAAAAGATTAATTATAGCAACGAAAAACAGCATTAACACCATAAAAATCAACAGAAGAACAAGAAAATGGAAATAGAAATAGGAAGAACTATTTCAATATGGATATTTCAAGTGACAAACTGGTGAAATCACATATACAAGAATCCGTGGACATGGCTAAGAAAGAGAAACCTTAAGAATGAAACTGAACCTCTTCTAATAGCAGCACTAAACAGCGCTATAAGGAGCAACTATGTAAAAGTGAAACTCATGTCGCCGTGTCCATTTCCCATTGTTATCGTCGCAGGAAATGGACACGGCGACACGAGTTCAAATCTTGGACGAGACAGATTGCATTTCACATAGTATTAATACCCTTGGGAAAGGTATGAATCCAATTATTCTCCCTCCAGCTATGGGTAAATTGTAGGGCAGACTAGGTTCTTCAGCCTTGGTGAGACAACTAGTCTAGGAGAAGTAAAACTCTGAATTCAAACCTGTTAAACTCCGCTTAAAAAGATTGACCTAGTGTCATATCCTGCCCGAGCAGAGGGGTTGGGTAACTATGATGTAAAAGTGAAATGGGTAAGAAGCAATAGTGTACCAAGTGTAGGTTATGTATTGATAGAGACAAAACGATTAATCACTTAATAGGTGAATGCAGCAAACTAGCGCCAAAAGTATACAATACTAAACCCGACTGATGGGGGAAGATTATTTACTGGCAGTTTTGCAAAAAATGAAATCTGACCATACTACCAAATGGTATATGCATAAACTGGAATCCTTCCGTGAGAAAAAGGGCGCATAACATTCTAATCCCTGCCGGAAAACCATACCAAGTGATAATTTTAAAAAAAGAGAGAAATTGCCGTATAGTGGACTTTGCCCTTCCACTGGACCAAAAAGTAAAAATCAAAGAAAATGAAAAGAATGACAAATACTTAGACCTTCCTAGCCAGTGAACTAAAATAGCTATGGAATATGAAAGTAACAATGGTAACAATTCTAATAAGTGCCGTTGGAACATTTCCCAACGACTTGGTAAGGAGTTCTGAAAGAATTGGAAATCAGAAGACGAACTAAAACCATTCAAAGAGACGCATTGTTGAGGTCGGTCAAAATACTAAGAAGAGTCCTGGAGACTTGAGAAGACTTGCTTTAACTCCAGTGAAAGGCCATCAGCTAACGCAGGTGTGAAAAACTCGCAAGGAATAATAATCAACAACAACAACAAAAAAGAAAATTTGCAAAACTGTCGACTCTGCTGTCCCAGCGGACCACAGAATAAATCTGAAGGAAAGTGTAAAGAAGGGTAATTACCTCGACCTTGCTAGAGAATTGAAAAAGCTGTAGAATATGAAAGTAATGATTGTGCCAATTCTGATTGCTGCTTTAGGCACAATAACTAAAGGATTATTAAAAGGCCTGGAGGACTTGGAAGTTGGCGGACGGGTTAAGACTATCCAAACGACAACATTGCTGGGAACAAGCAGAATCCTGAAACGAGTCCTGGAGACTTGAGGAGACTTGCTCTCACTCACACTTCAGTGAAAAACCATCAGCTAACGCTGATGTGAAAAACTCTAATGAGTAAAGTAATAATAATAGTGGACTTTACCGCCTCAGAGGACAACAGAATGAAAATAAAAGAAAGCAAAAAGAGAGATAAATATCTAGACCTTGTTAGGGAGCAAAAACAATGGAACATGAAGGTTAGGGTGATATATCATTGGTGTTGCAACTAGTCTAGGAGAAGTAAAACTATGAATTCAAACCTGTTAAGCTCCGCTTAAAAATTGACCTTGTGTCATATCCTGCCCGAGCGGAGGGGGTTGGTAAATATGATATATCATTTGTGACTGGTAAAGGGACTCGAAGACATGGAAATAAGTGGTCAAGGGGGAAACGTCCAGATAACATTATTATTAAGATCGGCCAGAATACAGAGAAGAGTCCAGTAGACATGAGGACACTTGCTGTCACTCAAACTCATGTAAGAAACCATCAGCTGGTGTGAAAAACTCTTAAAGGAGTAAAATAAAAAAAACAAACTAGTCAGCTAAACCACCAGTTACTACTTCTGTGAAAAACTCGGAAAATAACAATAATAATGATAATATTGGCAGAGAGCAGAAGTAGCTGTGGAACATGAAAGTGACAGTGATATCATCTTCAGTTGTTGCCTTTTGAAAGGTTTCCAAAGGCCTGGAAAAGATATAGGGAAAACTGGAGATTAGATGAAGAATCGAGACCATCCAGACCATAGCATTGTTAAGATTGGTTAGAATACGCAGAAGAGTCCTGGAGACTTGAAGAGACTTGCAATCACTCTGACTCCAGTGAAAAAGTACCAGTTAAATCTAGTGTGAAAAATTTACCTTGAGTAAAATAATAATCTTTCACTAAAAGAATGCGAAAAGAAAAAAAAAATACCTCCGTCGTATCAAAAAGACGAAAAAGCTGTGGAACAAGAGGGTAGCGATGATACCAATTGCGGTTGGTGTTCCAGGAATCAACTTCAAAATCCAGGAAAAGAGACTGGGATGAACTGAAGATTAGAGGAAGAATTAAGTCCATGCAGACCACTGCACTATTAAAATTAGCTAGAATACTTTGAAGAATTATGGAGACTCGAGGAGATTTTATCAAAAATCCTTCAGTTAAAACTGGTGAGAATAACTCGCATTAAGTAAAAATAATAAATTGCTTTTAATAAAAGTGAGTTAAAAGTGCTCCATGCTTTTTGAGCTGAGCTGTTTTAAACTCTTCAGTTTTTTAAATTAGAACTCTGCTGTTCTCCCCCCATCACTTTATGTGACACCACAAACATTAGACGCAAATGAATGCATTTTCCGTCTGATGATCAAAGAAGCCTTGTGTAAGAAAAGTAGTACAGTATATATAACAAGAAACTTTAAAATAGCAACTTGCTGTACTACCAACGTTACTCTAGGTTTCTTAGATCATCAGACGGAAAATATTAATAAAAATAAAAAAAATTATGCATTTTCGTTTAAATTTCATGTTGCGTATATATATATATATATATATATATATATATATATATATATATATATGTGTGTGTGTTTATGCGTGATCTGTCTTTCTACTATGAGTTTAATTATGACGCCACAATTTCTTTTCTCTGTAAACTCTGAATTACGATGTCTGGTTTTTGGAAGAGATAATGAAATAATTTCGTCTTGCCTTTTTGATGTTGCTAGTTTTGCGTTTCTGTCCAGGTGACTGTTGTCTGTTGAAGTTCATGTATCCTAAGATAACTCTTACTTTCATTTCTGCTATGTTTTTAACCACTTTCTTCATCTATTGACTCTTGAATTCCAAGTGCTTTTAAAAAATATTTTGAACTTAATTTTTACGCATATCTCATTCAAAGTAATATCCATAGGGATACACACAACGAAGACTTTGTTTTCACTCAGGTAAACACCACTAGATGTCTTTAACGGTCAGTGCTCTCAATCCCCTGTCGGAGGGGCTTAGAATACGCTGACAATATCTTCTGCAGAGAGGTAAAAACTAAAGAAAATAGATTTCTTAAGTATGTTAATAGACTGGATCTGGTTGTGAGGCTCTTGTTGTGGAGATCTGAGATTTGGTATGGTTAGGTTTGGCTTTATGACATATCAACCATTGTAGAATAATTAATGCCAAATCCGGTATATAAATATATGTCAGATATATACCTGTCACTTACAATTCAATTAAACCTCAGTTATTTGTTTACATACAGTTAAATGATCAAACAGTTCTATTTCAAGCGAGTCAGTTTAGCATGTCAACAAGTTAAATCGTTCCAAGAATTGCTATGTATCACTAACAATTTAATTAAACATCAGTTTACACAATTTAATTAAACATCAGTTTACACAATTTAATTAAACATCAGTTTACACGCAGTAAACTGATCAAACAGTTCTATTTTAAGCAACTGAATTTAACGTAAGTCCATATATTTTCATTCAGTTTAAATGCCAAACAGTTCTATTCGACCCATAGATAGGATCCTTTCAGGTCCTACCACTTCGGGTCAGACAGGAACTAGGAGCGACGGCAATGATTAGGTATTCCGCCTTCCCCAAAGTTCCTGCATAACTGGAGACTCACCGTCTGATTATTAAATGTCATATTCAGGACACTCATTGGGGTGGGGTCTTACCCCACTGGAGAGATGCAGACGGTATATTCCACGGCCCCAACCAACTGGAAATCTGAGGATTGTGAGTATCTTTTCATTGCTATAACTCCCAGGTCCACTTTGGCCCATCATTATAATATCTGTAAGAGTCTCATTTATAGGTCGAATAGATCCGTTTAAAAATATTCCTAATTCAATGGGAATATTTGACTCCATATACCTGAAAATTATTGGAATTAGAATACTTACATGAAGCTATGATAGTAACTTAACGATTATAATAAGTTACTTCAAACTATATGACTATTCAAACAAATGACTATTACTAAAAAGAAATCATTGCTTGAAAACATTTTTTTTGTATTTGATAAGAATATTTGATACCTTATGACGGTGAGTTAAAACTCTTAAGAAATAGCTACATAAAGATGTAAAAAATGTCCGTATAATGAATGCAGTTTTCAACCCTCTAGACATAAAATAACCCTAGACAGGTTGATATGCCGTAAAAACCAATTAACCAATCAAACGGACATCAAATCTCAGCTCCGTGATCGTCGTTTGGAAACATTTAAGACGATGAAATAATTTGTAATGAATCAAGTGAATATATTGTAAGTTCAAAACTTACAGCATTGCTTCCTGGAATGAGAACATCCACTTCGTCATTAGGTGTCTTCTCAAGAGATTTATATCTTTGACATATAAGAAAAATTCAATGCATCTCGTGTCTTATGCAACAGCTACTTATCAAAACAACTGACAAATGGTCGCCTTTTACAAGATTTTATTTTTAAGAAAGCCTTGCTGTAGCTGATATTATTTGATATCACATTTTTCAAAGCACGACGTGTGGACGCCAGTAAAACCGGAAATACATGTGAAAGTCTAGTATAGACTCTTCTTTTCGTGTTTCACGCATGGCTTCCACGACGGATGAAAATGGAAATTCAGAATAAAAAAAATACCTTCATATACAACGGAAATAAATAAAGCAAGAAGAATCCTTCCCTCGCCTCTTCTTCGTACAGTCGCCAATCCTGTCTCGTTGGTCTCAGAACTCTATTTGTATCCAAGAAATATAATCTTCTATGGCACTGTGGAAATAAAAGAAAACGCCAGCTTTACTAAAAGCGTGAAATTTGAAAATATCTTTGAAGATCTTTCACGAAGAACCCGGATGTAAACTAATTTATTGATCCCATTGACGATCGTTTTGAGAATAATTGCTATTTCATTAACTCTCATCGCTATCTTTTTGACTGTCGGCTCATTCTTAATAATTATTATTGTGCTTATCACTGCTTCGTCGATGTTACTGCTTAAAAGAGGAGAGAAAATGCAGAGACATTTTATTAGTATTGGCGTCGAAGATGATGCTAGAACTGCTATTTATAATTATTATTTTTTTATCAACTTGCACCGGTTACTTACCTCAGACCCAGGGTGAGAGAAGGTATTTATTCCCATAATGACTGTTACGTTCACTTTCGGACCAACACCTTCGGGAAAGGCACGAACTCCTTTATGCTCCAACTATAGGTTAAATAGTATCACTATTGTTCTTCTACTAGGTTAGTTTTTGCATTAAATAACCTACGAAAGTTGATATGCCATTAAACAATGAAACGAAGCCAATTATTTACCCAACCCCTCCACACGAGGCATGACGTAACACAAGGTCAATTTTTAAGCTGAATTAAGCAGGTTTGAATTCAGTGTTTTCCTTCTCCTAGACTGGTTACCAGATCGAGTTGAAAGAAAACAATCTGCCCAATGGCAGGGCTCTTCCCGTGGCGTAGTGGCTAAAGTGCTGGAATGCAGCATCAAATTAAACGAGTTCGAACTCCAGTCGGGCTATCAAAATCTCTTTGAGACTAATATCAAAACTATTGATCTTCTACAAGGTTGAATATGATATTAAATAACCCACAAAGGTTGCTATACCTTTTAACAAAGGAGCCAAACAAAAATGTGGAGGTCGTTTTGAAATATACTTTATATATACATATTTTTTGTAGTGGTGTATTTATTTCTGGATTGCTGCATATACCTTCTTTTGGTTGCAGAGCTGAACAGAAAAGAATATGATATGATGCACACCAACATTCATCACGCAGATAAACACAGATCACTTGTGAGCTGTCGAGGTCCAGTAGTCGTTGATGATTGTGAAACTTCTATTTAAGAATTACTCCCGGGTCAACTCTGACGTGGAATGGTAGTACTTAATAGGGACCAACTTATGGATAAAATAGATCTCTTTGAAAATTATTAGAAATGGATAGGAATATTTGGTGTCATAGAACTGTATAACAAACAATCAAAGACAAAGAAAAAATGCAAAAAATATACTATGGAGCATTTAAAATTAAGTCATGGTTATAATCAAATATTTAATAATTATTTATATTTTTACATTGAATAATTTATAAGGAGTTAATAAGCTGGGAAACAATCAAATTAAACTAAATCCTCATACGTCTCTCTCTCTCTCTCAAAATATATATATATATGTATATATACGTGGTGCCTTCAATAAGTTTTCAGACTTTTTTTGTACAGGCATTTGAAATTGTCGTAGACTCTTGAAAAGTCAATATGTTATTGCAATACATCTTATGAGATGACTGACCAATTTTCATGATTTCAGGTTCAAATGAACACCTACTGTAGCAATTGGAATACACGCTACTAAAGCCTGATTGTAACAGCTGGTGAATTTCAAAAGTGCAATCTGGACGTTAGGACACTTTACAAGAACATTATGACATAAAATTCTGTTTTAAACTTGGAAAAAAATGCCACAGAAACGTATGGTATGCTTCAGACTGCTTTTCGACCATCTTGCATGTATTGAGCATCAGCTTTCGAGTGGCATAAGAGATTGAAGGAAGGCAGGGAGTCTGTGAAGGATGATGAGAGGTAAGGGAGGAGTAAGGAAGTCAATACATCAGGGTTGATTGGCCAAAGGCTTAGGGTTAGGGTTACTATGTTGAGGTTTTAAGAGAGTTCAGGTAGAGATTCCGTCGGAAGAGGCCAGCACTCTTCAAATTGGATCAGTGGCATTTCCACCAGGACAATGCACCAGTCCACAACTCCATCCATGTCACAGACTATTTGAGCAAGATGGGCATCAAGACAGTTCCTCACCCTCCCTATAGTTCAGACCTTGCTCCCTGTGACTTTTGGTTATTCCTTAATAAGTTCAGAGGCTGTTGTTATGAGACAATTGAGGAGATGAAAGAGACTGTGACGAAGGCTATAGACACGATCACACAAGAGGACTTCTATGGGGCCTTCCAGAAGGTGTTGGAACGATACAACAAGTGAATTGCAGCCGGAGGAGATTACTTCGAAGGGGTCTAGAGTTTCATGTGTGTACTATCAATAAAAGTGCCCATATGAAAAAATCTGGAAACTTATTAAATGATCCTCATATATGACCGGTTTCGTTGTTTTTCTTAAAGAAAGTATATATATATATATATATATATATCTTATAAAGATAAAATGAGACCCAGGGGATTGAACACAGATCACCAGTGGACGGAAGTGGTGAGCCTCCAGATAATATAAATAAAGATACCGTGTTGTTAAGATGGGCAACTTGTTGAACGAAGATTAGGCGGACGACACTCAGACGGACTTCAGAGAGAAAAAAGACTTTCATAAATTGCTTAGCCGGAAGTGTTACGGATATTAACAATCTTTTGTTTCTCTTATTTCCTGTTAATATGTTATTTCGGTTGAATGAATTACTTATACTTTTGTTAAGTTGTCTGTCAATTTGTTCTCCTCTTTTTATGCACATGCAAGCTTTACAATAAACACACACACACACACACACACACACACATATATATATATATATATATATATATATATACATATATATATATAGCCCTCTTTGCTGGGGCTGCACAATATACCGACTGCATCCATGTGTCCACTAGAACTATTTAACCATTCAACTGTGTGCAAACAAAAAGCGATTAATGTGAGCAAAACTTGAAAGCATCTAACTGTGTGCAAACAAACGTGGTTTGGCTTATTTACTATGTTATCAACAAACAATTCGTTTACAGATCATAAAGATGTTATGAATATGTGTATAAACAGGATTTAGCAATAAATAACAAAGGTTGCTTATCTGAAGAGCTATATTGGAAGAAATGTGTTCTTATGGTTGGATCAACCAGCTAGACAGTCAGTAGACCATAATCAGATGAAAATTTGATCACTGTGCAAGGGCAGTTTTTTTAACTACATTTGTCTAGCGATGTATAAGCCAAAAGACAGTTATCAGCTCCCACTGGTCTTCGATCCTAATATATATATATATATATATATGAATATATATATAAATTAGAGTATATTGCTATGAAAAACCTCATACATGTAGACTTCCGTGTGTGATTGGATTATTGCAATGAAAATACTCCTATTATGATCAGATCGATGTGCTAAGTCCATAGAAAGAAAGAGATCGACTTGAAGAGATTTAAATCCGAAAAAAGAGTGGGATAAGAAGCAAAGGAAACAGAAGATAAACATAATCTTAAAAAGTCTGAAATTAATAAAAAAATAAATACATAAAAGTGAGAAGAACGGAATGTTTAAGGCTCTGACTATTGATCCAATAAAAGCCAAAATATTTCTCTTTTTTAATTGTTTTTTAATTTTTTTTAAATTTTACTTTTTTTCGTTTTTTTCTTTATATTTCTTTTTCGTTTATTTTTGCTTTTATTTCTTTTTCTTTTTTATTTTGCATTTTTTTTCTTTTTCTCTGCGTAACCATGTAATATGGACTATAAAATTCCTTCATATTTGACCGCAAAGTGATTTCATTCAGTCCAATCCTTGTTTATTTTCGAGGCTTTATTTTGGTTTGTCTTCATTTACTTTAACGTTTTCATCTAGCTAAAAAAAAAAAAAAAAAATGAAAAATAAAGAGTAAACTAAGGAAAAGTTCATTTTATTCTAGATTTTTTTAAATCGTTTGCTTCTTTCATAATCAAAATATAATTAACTCATTCTATCGATTTTTGAGCTGACATTTTTATTTTATCATTGGGCTTGTTTGCCTTTTCTGCGTTAAGTTTTAACAATATAAATCTTCTTCCATTTTCCTTCTCGCTCTCCTCCCACTACTTATTTTTCTTTCTTTCTTTCTTTCTTTCTTTCTTTCTTTTATTTATTTTTTGCACTTTCATTGGTTGAATTTTCTCATATTTTGGTTTTGTATTTTCCTCTGGATGCTTTATTTTTTCAATATCAAATAAACGATTAGAATAGCGCAAAGTCAGAGAAAAGGAAATAAAAAGATTGTGTAGCACCGATTCTTCATGGGAACAGCGCCTTCCAGAGTGGATGAATTGATGTGAAAATTTGAATGAAAGGAAAAGATAGGAGAAAGAAGATTAATGAACCAAAAGAAGTAAAAAAAGAAATATGAATTGTAAGCAGGAAAAAGTAATATAAATTCAAAGAAGGAATGACAACAAGAGAGAAAGAAAGGAAGTCGAAAGAAGCGGAAAGAATGAAGGCATGAGACAGGGAAAAAAAACGATGAAAACTGTAAAGAGAAAAGGAATAAAGTTACCACAGGAGGAAATAATTACTGTTATATAGCCATAATGATATCAATAATAACATTCAATTACACAGGCGATACGAACGGGTTTAATTCTTTCTGTCTTCACTCTTGGCGAAACGAGGAGAGTGACACAATTCATACGGGTCTATACTAACTATAATAAGCTGAACCCCTACCCAACACACAGCATATTTTGTCGTGTCTATGATCTCGACTCATTTCTACCGGTCGAGATCCAAACTAATTTGCTCTCATCAAACCCGAAAAACCTAACCGGTCACTTCATCGGTGAAATCTCAACTCCGTCTTCTTCAAAATCCCTAAATTCTCAGGAACTTCTCTTCTGGTTTTGACATCACCCACCAACAAAATTCACTCCAATGGCGCCCCCGGCCCATTTTCTGTATGGGAGTTTATCATGACAGATGATGATTGTCATATCCTTTCCACACGGGCGTGCAAGTGCACTGTCGGACTATGGCACCTGAACCAAGAGACATCGAGTAATTCAAAGCCTCACTAAACTAAATAATAAAATGTAATTAACGGAAAATAATTAACATAATTAATAATTACCTTAATTATATAACATTACGTCGAAAAAGAATGAAGTGATATAGGCGAGAGAGGAAGAACTGAAGTAGAAGCAGGGGTAAAGAATGAAGCCAAAAATGGAAGAAGAAAGATTGAAAGAATGAATCTGAAAGAAGAGGAAAGGGTGAAGGTGAGAAAAGAAGAATCAATGAATTCAAGAGAGGAAAAAAGGTTGAATGTGATAAAATGAAAAGGAATGAAAGCTTCGGAGGAAAAATATCAGTTTAGGAGAAAAGGAAAAAAAATGAAGCCAAAAGAAAAGAAAGGAACTAAGGTAAAAAGAGACGTAAAAAGAAAAATAAAGAGAGAACGAAGTAATAAAAACGAGAATAGAGAAAGAAAGTAATGAAAATGGAAAGGAAAAAAAGAACGAAGACTGAATGCAAGAAACTGATACAAAAAAGATTCCTTGGTTGTTTAGTTGGTTCAGTTTTATAGCATATAAAACCTTGTTGGTTATCTAATGCCAAATCCTGTTTGCCCAGTCGGCTGGGGCTGTAGAATACACCGACTGTTTCTCTACAGAGGGGTAAGAACCCACCAACGAGTGTCCTTGATAGGACACTAAACAATCTGATGGCGAGGTTCCATGATTGCTGGAGCTTTGAGGAATGTGGAGTACTCCTTTATTGCCATCGCTCCTAGGTCCACTCTGGCCCAGAGATGGGGCACCTGATAAGGATCCTATCTATGGGTTAAATAGAACAAAACCTTGCTCCCTTCACAATACTGACTTTTGCATTTAAAGTGCGAATTTATGCTAAACTGGATTGCTCGAAATAGAACTGTTTTAACGTCTGAACTGTGTACATATGCTAAACTGAATTATCTGAAATAAAACTGTTTTGACATTTAACTCTGTGTATTGCCCAGTCAGCTGGGGCTGTAGAATACACTGACTGCACCTCTGCAGAGGGGTAAGACCCGCCCTAATGAGTGTCTTGATTATATGACACTAAACAATCTGATGGGGTTTTGGGAAATGTGGAGCACCTCTTAATTGCCATTGCTTCCAGGTCCACTCTGACCCAGTGTGGTAGCATCTGATAGGGCCCTTTCTATGGGTTAAATAGAACTAACGGAATACTTATGCTAGACTGAATTGTTTGACTAAACTGAATAGCTTGAAATAGAAATATTTTTGACAATTAAACCGTACTTACATCTAAACTGCGTACTTATGCTAAACTAAACGATTTGAAATGGAACCGTTTTTTGACATTGAAACAGTTATTACACTAAACTGATTTTTTAAATATAGAACTGCTTTGACATTTAACTGTATGTTAACAAAACCTTTACTTGTATTAAACTAAATTAGCTGAATTAGAACAGCTAGACTAAACTGAATAGCTTGAAATGGAAATGTTTTTGACAATTAAACTGTACTTACATTTAAACTGCGTACTTGTGTTGAACTGATTTCTTTGAAATAGAATTGATTATTTACTTGAATTGGATTTAGCGTTAAATAACCTACAAAGGTTGATATGCCATAAAACCTAACCAACCAACCAAATCCTTTTTATACATTGATATTGAATATTGATATGTTTTGTAAAAAAATAGTTTCGGGGTAACAATTATTAAACGAGCCAGAGCTCATTTGCCTACACCCAGTTAAATGGTTTCAAATATTACTATCTAACACTAATAGTTTTATTTGTACATAGTTGAATGGTTTTACATTTTGTCATGTAATATTAATACTACCACCCCGAATCAGAGTAGAATGGAGAGTAATGGCGATGAAGGGGGTATAACCCATTTCCAAAACTCCAGGACTGGAGGCGCACCATCAGATGGTTTAATGTCATATCCTGGACACTCATTGTAGATGCAGTCGGCGTATTCTACGGCCGCAGCCGACTGGGCAGAAAAAAGAATGTAGAGACAAATTGTAAAAGCAGACCTTAGAGAAAAGTAATAAAAAGAAAAGTGGAAATAAAAATTTCAACTAGGAAAAAAAAACGGCAATAAGAATAAGTATAAAGATGTTGGGTCAGGTTCTAAAACTCACTTTAATTGCTTTTGTTCTAAAGAGAATGTTTTCGTTGCATTCTGCAGTGTTATTTAATTGTCGGAGCCGCTTAGTGGAAAGACGAATGTATGAACCATGATTCAGGGAGTGGTTGGAGATGAGTGCGACGGGTTAACCACTTGTTCGGGGAAAAGACCAGTTTACATAATGCATTTTTACGTGATAGAAGAAAAATAAGGTTTGTACGAGCGATGAACTTCTCCCTCTCCAGCTGTGGGATGATGTAATTGGTTAAGTGAGAGATAGAAAGAGTGCTTTTTGGAATGTCTAGTCATCAACTGATTCGAATCTCGACATGCTGATTGCCTTGGTTTTATTGCGCATCAACCATTTTTGGTTATTTAATGCCAAATCCATTTTTATACATATAAACAGTTCTATTTCAAATAATTCAGTTTATTATAAGTATAGTTTTTTTGTTTACACACGGTTAAATGTCATAAACAGTTTTATTTCAAACAATTCAGTTTAGCATAAGTTCACTGTTTAGTTCTTCTTGGCCCATAAATAGGATCTTACCAGGTGCTATCACTCCGTGTCAGACTGGACATGGGAGCGATGGCAATAAAGAAGTCATCTGTATTCTCCAAAGCTTCAGCGTTATTCATCATCATCATTTCGTGCCACTTGCATGGATATCCCTGACCCTCTCTCGCCACTTCTCCCTATCATTCATCGCTTTTGGCAGGTCTTCAGGGTTACATCCCGTTTCCTCACATAGCTGCTGTATGTATGTTCGAGCTGGTCGTCCTGCTTTTGCTTGGCCATATGCAGGGGTCCAGAGGAGTAAATCACTGATGAGTTCGTCCTTGCCTCTCCAGCAGTGCCCTGCGTGTCTGGTTCGTCTAATTTGTATAGTTTTCGTGATGGGAGGCAAGTGACCGTATAGTTGGTGTCTTGTGGGGTATCGTCGCCAGTTGTCCAATATGGCTCTCAACATTCTTGTGTAATTGCCGTCTAGTTTCTTCTTCAGCCGTTTAGTTAGTGTCCAAGTAGTGCATCCATATAGCAGTATCGATACGACCGCTGCCTGGAAGAAACTAACAGTTCTATTTCAAATAATTCAGTTTATCATAAGTATAGTTTTTTGTTTACACACGGTTAAATGTCATAAATAGTTTTATTTCAAACAATTCAGTTTAGCATAAGTTCACTGTTTAGTTCTTTTTGGCCTATAAATAGGATCCTATCAGGTGCTATCACTCCGTGTCAGACTGGACGTGGGAGCGATGGCAATAAAGAAGTCATCTGTATTCTCCAAAGCTTCAGCGTTATTCATCATCATAATGTCGTGCCGCTTGCACGGATATCCCTGACTCTCTCTCGCCACTTCTCCCTATCTTTCATCGCTTCTGCTAGCTCTTCGGGGCCACATCGCGTATCCTCACATAACTGATGAGTGTATGTTCGAGCTGGTCGTCCTGCTTTTGCCCGGCCATATGTGGGGTCCATGGGAGTATATCACTTATGAGCTCGTGCCTGCTTCTTTAGCAGGGTCCTGCGTGTCTGGTTCGTCTAACTTGGATAGTTTCTCTGATGGGAGGCAAGTGGCTGTATAATTGGTACCTTGTGGGGTGTTGCCGCCGGGACTTGTTCAATATTGCTTGCAGCCCTTTGCAGAAATGCCGTCGATATATTTTACAGTCCTAGCCGACTGGGCTGGATGGTTTAGGGTCATATCAGGACACTCGTTGGAGGAGTCTTACCCCTCTGCAGAGAAGCAGTCGTTATATTTTGTAGCCCTGGTCGAGTGGGCAATCGACATGCTGAGTATTTTCGAGCAGTTCTCAGAGTAATATGGGTTACCATCATCTCTTCCATATGCTTTTCGGTTGGCAGTGTGGCATGAAAAGTACTTCAAGCATTGTAATCTCTTAGGACTATGGCAGTGCTCAACGCCTTCCAAGGAAAAATGTGACTGAGGAACCAAATCTTTGGGCCCCTTGCCGTTGAGTATTATTAAATATTTCATTGTACCTTCTCTTCCATTTTCATTGGTGCCTATCATTTAGTAATTTACTAAGCTGGTTGCTTAGATATGGCACAAGGCTGTATGAATGGGCCTCCAATGAGACTAAATCTCGCTCCTCAAGGTTTGCTCGTCTAGCTTACTAACTATACGTCATCCGAGGTGCCCTTACCTCATATTTATAGACGTTTGCCAAAATAAGATTAGTCCATATAATAAATAAGGAACTAAGAAGGACTGAAAATTTATAGGCTCACCTAGACAAGAATAACCTCTTTTTTGCCGGGATTATTAAACTGGATAAAAAAAATGAAGTAGCTTTTCTCTAGATCGTAGCTATGGACAAAACTCTTTTTGGTTGGGCTAATAATTTTTTTAGAATCGCGAGGTGGGTGAAATTGTTTTTCATAGATACCACGTATTTTATTTAAGTTTATTATTTTGACATCACCAGGAATGTTATTAATGATTTTTTTTCTTAAAATCTTGCCCCCGACCAAAAAACAACAACAACAACAAACAAACAAACTGATTATCTAAAAAGATATAAACTCAATAGTGATAAATTCATATGAGAAGAAAAAACAATAGTGATTGTCTGTCTTTAAGGAAAAACGTCTCTCAAAACTTGAGTAAAGAGAAATTAAGATACACACCCACCCACATACACAGTTATATATAAGTGTCGTATATTCATACGAAGTAAAGAGACAAGTACTCAAAGCTCACATTATGGAAATTTTTCCGTGCAAAATTTAAAATATCTTCATTTTTCAAGTTTAACGCATTTGTATCGCATAGTACTTAAGGAAAATTTAGTGAATTAATAGCAATTAAGATGAATACTTGAAACGCTTTAGCAATTATTCACCTTTGAAAATATGTCATACTGTTACGCAAAATTCAATTTTCAGTAATCTCTTTCCACAATAAGATTATATCCGATTTTTCAAAGAAATATGCATTAAATTAATGTGAAAAAAATAGTAAGCAAGTAAACAGAATATTTCACGGGTGTGATTTGGTGGAAAAGGTTTGGTGCTTTAGTGCATATCATTTTTCGATATTTTGTTCCCGCAATAATTTTAGGAGGTTTCCAGTTGAATTACGTCTTTATTATGAGTTCTTCAGGGATTTCATAAACTTTAATGATTTATAAATAAAAACAGAAATTATCATAAAACAAGAATATTAGCTTTTTGTGTTAAATTTTATTCAGAAATATATGCCCAGAGGTTAAAAATTAAAAAAAAAAAAAAAAAAAAAAAATTGTTTATATATCAAACAGATAAAATAATCAACGTCTAAGGTCATAAAAGCATGCATATATATATATATATATATATATATATATGTGTGTGTGTGTGTGTGTGTGTGTGTGTGTATTTGTGTGTGTGTGTGTATCTGTGTGTATACAAACACCCATATATGTTTTTGTTTGTTTAGAATTTACGGAAAATCAACCATTGTAGGTTATTAAATGCCAAGTCTTGTTTATACACATATATTAAATACATGATTTGAGCGAAAGTAAACGTATGAAGGTAAGGAGAGGTCGAATTCTCTTGGTATGATGTCACTGTCTAGCACTTTAACCACTACGCCACGAAGACTTGCCTCCCTGTCCACATGTATATAAACAATATTCGTATTCATATATATATATATATATATATATATATATATATATATATTCATAGCATCATTATTTAATCATCAAAGTATTTGCTCTGGCTTTCTGTTAACTTCCAGTTCTTCCGGTTGGAGAACAATTCCTTTCTTGTTTTGAGGAATTCATGGAAGAATTCATCTTCGTTTTAAATTGTTAGTAATGTTGACCATACAAGTATTGTTATATAGAGCGAAAGAATTGGTATTCTGAAGATGACAAGTCTGTAGAATATGCCGCAGACATTTTAGTCCTAGTTCTGTGATCCTTTCCTCTCTTGCTTTTACTAAATAAAGACGAGGATTGTCATGCAGAAAAACAAACCATCGATTTTCCTAAATTCTCTATGGTTCCAATTCCTCAGACAAATTAGTCAGTTTGGCGGTGTAGTGTTGCGCATGACGATTTTTCAAGAATCTGCGAATCCATAATAAATCATTCTCTTTAAATCCTAACAAATATATCGCAAGACAATTGCCTTGATCTACCCTACAGGCTTGCCGGTCTTTAAAATCTGTATCCAAAACATTGTCTTTTACTTTTTGTTTCAAATTGATATTATATGGTTTCAAGTGAATATTCGGAAGATGAACAGAAACAATGCAAATTATATAACTGAGATATGCAAAAATGCTGAGAAAAATCCTGGAGACTTGCAGTTACTCAGAATCCAGTGAAAGACAATCAGCGAACGTTGGTGAGAAAAAAAAAAACTACAAAGAGAATTATTGCAAATTATAATTAGTTTACAATTATTGCTTCAAATAATTATTTTATATTTGATTGATTCTGTTACTGTTTCTTTTAATGACATGTCAACACGTCTGGGGTTATTTTATACTTAGAAGTTAGTACATCGCATCCATTTTACGTATATTTTTATATCTTTTACCTAATTGTTTCCTAAGATATTTGAAGACAATAATATATTACCAACTGGTTTCGTGGCTTACTAAGCAAAATTACATATTTTAAAAACTGATTTTAGAGTCACAATACTTGAGTGCTTTGTGCAACACAATTTTCGTATTATTTTCTTTCTCGATTATCAAAATACGTCTGAAAATGAATACTGATTTTAGAGGCAGACAAGACAGTCCACTACTTGACAGATTGAACCTATATAAAGTATTTTTTCCATTCTCATCCCCATTTTAACTTGTACCGTACTTGTGTAAGTTAAACAGAAAACAGTAAATCACAATATTTTGTATAGTATTTACAAGGCAGGAAAAAACTAGCATTTCAAGAGAGAACTATTACGGTTTTTTCTTTTATTTTTACAATATCATTGTAAATAATAATAATAATAATAATAACCCCTTCACGATAAGCAGGGGTTAACGATATTATCTAATATTTTGAAGTGGGTAGTAAGTTCAATCTTCAATCTCGTACCTTATACTTGGAACATTCGATAAATAAATTGAAGTTTTAAGTTTCTTGCGGTAGGGTGACATTATGGAGTTTGTCCTGTAATCGATTCAGTTTTCATTGGTTCTTCACACTAACAGACTTTTGCTAAAATAAGTTTAGTCAATAATGAGAATAAAGATGCTGGGGAGAAATTAAAACCTATCAGCTTCACCAAAAATTAAAAAAATAAAAATAAAATTATCTTCAATTTTTTAAAAGTGTTACTGTTTAAAAAAAAAACAAAACCATAAACAACAAAGAACTATGTGCTTAGAGTTTTGAATTTTAATTGTTTGAATATTCATAATAGCCTGTGTCTCGGTCAAAGTGGAAGGACTTGTGGCCAAACGGTTATCGTCGATGGATTCATTGACGCGAGTATGCATTTCCCACAGCAATAATATCCTTTTTTTCTTCAGTTATCGGTAAATATTCGTGCAAACTTGGTCTCTTTAACCTTGGTATGACAACAGGTCAAGAAGAAGAAAAAGTATGGATTCAAATCAGTTGAAGACCTGGAGAGGGATAGGCTCCTTTAGGCAATTCCTACTTAAGTCACGGTACATGAATAACCTCCAGTAGCAGGCTGCAAAGCCAGTGAATGAGAGCGAAGTTATTGTTGTAAAATAATTCCATCTTGGTTGGGCTAATAATTTTTCACCATCACGCAGTAGACTTTGAATAGATATAACGTCGGTTCTTAAAGTTTATGATACTGACCTGAGCGAAAAATATTACTAATGAATTCTTTTCGAAAATGGTGGCTTCGAATAAGAAGGGAAAACAGCAGCGATTGTCTCTCTTTATAGAAAAGCGCCTCCTAAAACTTATGAGTCGAGAGAAATGGAGATATTGACATTTGCAGTGCACATGGGATCTTTTATTATTTAATGAAGTAATTTCATTCTACTCTTATTTCGTTTCGTTGCAAAAATATTTTTTCATTATGGGAGCGGATGAAAAAAGAAAAAAAACAGTAAAGTTTGGCAATAAATATAGAAGGCAGAACAAAAGTCAGAAAAAAATAGGAATGAAGAAGGAATAAATGACAAAAGAAGAGTAAGTTAAAAAGGCGAGAGAGAGGAAGAAAGATAGAGAAAAAGAAGGAAAGAGGGATGAATAAATGGAGGTGCGATTGGAGGAAGGAATTAATTCGGAAGTGGAATAGAGGATAGAAGCGAAATGGAAAGACGGAAGGAAAGCAAGAAAGAAGGATTAAATAAAAGCGAGAGAAGAAGAAAGAATGAATTCGAGGACGGACTCAAGAATGAACATAAGAGAGGAAGAGAGAACCAAGTTAAGAGAAGAAAAAGAAATGAAAATGAAAGGAAGAGGAGAAGAAATAAAGTCGAGAGAAGAGGAAGTAAATAGGACGAAGGAGAAGGAATGAAAACCAGAAGGAAAGAAGAAATGAATTTGGTGGAGGAGGTAAGAAAGATGTCAGAAGAGAAGGAAGTAGTCAAGGTGAGGTAGAAAGAAGGAATAATGTGGAGAGAGGAGGAAGGACTGAAGGCGAGAAAGAAAAAAGGAATGAAATCAGGAGAGGAAGAAAGCATAAACTGAAATAAGAGGAAGACATAATGGCGATAAATTAAAGTATGAAAAAAAGGAATGAATACGAGACGGAAAGAACTGGCGTTGGTAGAAGAAGAAAGAATGAATGTTTGAGAGGTGGAAGGAATAAAGACAAAGTAAGAGAGGTGGAAGGAATGAAAAGAGGAAGAGGAATATATATATATATATAAGCTAAACAAAGAAGAAAAGTTGAATTAGAGAAAATAATAGGAGAAAGTAAGCAGAGATTAATGAATTGTAAGAAGTGAACATTAGGAAAAAGTAATAAAATGAATTCTTTTGGAAATAAAATTATAGCAAGGAAATTATTGCTCTCAAATCGCTCTTCCAAAACGACCAGAACAAAAACAAACAAAAAACACGTAGAAGAATATGAGTAGAGGAATATTTCAAATATTGTTAAGGATAGATATCTTTTATAAATGTTTCCATTCATTTCTAATAAATAAATCTGCGCCTCACGACCTAGATTTAAAGTTTGTTAAGGATATTGAAATCCTTTTTAATCCGTTTGTTCTTATATTGTTTGCATTCTCTGGTATTTTGTCAAAAGCCAGATTGCTTCGTAGAAAGACGAATGTATAACCATAAGGGTTCAAAGAGAGATCAAAGGAAATGTGTTCCCCCCCAACTGCGACAAGTAAACCTCTGTATCGGAAGAAAATACCATTCCTCAGAGTTCATGTGATATGAAATAAAAAGTTCAGATCAAGATTCTGTGTAGGCTTTAGAGTACGACATGAAACTCCCGACGAAGGCCGAAGGACATATCGACCGGAACGTTTTTAGTATAACAATGAAGATGTAAGATTGTAAGAGATAAAATAATCGAGATTCATCTAAGAAATTTAGACAAGTAATTGTAATATTTAACACCTACCTTTTTCCAGTAGTCTTAGTTCGACTGGAATTCGAATTAAATTAATACGATGTCACTGCGCAGCACTTTGACCATTATTCCACGTGGATTCTCACCATTCCGTAAGTTGCTTTGAGGGATATTGTCTTGATAACATAACAGTTGTTTTCGTTTCTTTTATCATCCGATATCGGTGATCTTTTAGGAAGAAAAAGTATTCGCCTACAGAAAGTTTGGGGAGTTGTTTAACTGACAGGGTAAGCATTAGAGTAAGAATTGACCTTGGGAGATGATTAGATCGATCCTCAAGTTTTTTCATGACATCTTCGTTCTTTGACGTTAAAGGTTACTGTTATATACTCATCGACAGCCTCATTACGACACAATAAATAAAAAGACGCAATGATCAAGGCGCAGGAAGACTTCTTTAACAAAATATTTACCTCTCACTTTATTGCAAGGGTTTGAAAGGGGTTACTCAAAGTTTGCGTGTAAGAGGGAGCTAGAGACCGAACATAACTGAAATATTTGACCCCAAATTTATGGCCTTCAGCGTTGTGTCTTTCTCGTTCTCTTTGGGCTGCTCAACCGGAGCCCCAGGGGTCCACTCTTCTGGGTGCTGGCTTTCCTTACTGCATCTTATTAGCAACTTCTCTGGTCCCCAAACTCTATCGGGGTTCCCAAGGGCTCCCTCGGCCGAGTGTGGCTTTCCCTACCACATCTCTCTCCAACTCAACTGGCTGCCTTCTGTTCAATTCGTCGGCCTTATATTACCTTCAAACTCCCACGCTGTGATATGGACACGCCTCCACGCCTCCGCAATTTCTTCCGATATCTGGCGATCGGGATGTATCACTTCCGCTATCTTTGGAATGGCATGTGTGATCGTCATCGAGCGGAAATAACTGTCATGCAGTTCAGAGGTCACTCTCTTCCGGTGCGTCAGTCTATGAGAGTATAATGGGATTTTTTTTACCCCGTCCCATTTCATCAGCCAATTGCCGCCCACGCGTTTTCCTCTCATAACTGCCATTATAAAGAGAAAAAGAACTGAAATTTGCAATATAAAGATTTTGCACCAGCTTTCTATTATCTTTCCTCTACTTCTGGTCGGTAAACAATTGCATGTTTTATTCAAGGAATTCTTGAAAGAATATATTGACATTTTATTCTATTTTTTACCAATGCCGTTAATACCAGTACATGTTCCACATTAAGAGAAAATATTGGTATTCTGAAGATAACAAGTCTGCAGAAGTCACTGCATACATATTTGTATTTTCAATCCCAGTTCCATGCTTATTTACCCAAGTGCTTTTGCAATATACAGACGGGAATTTTCATGCTGCAAAATAATCAGTCGATTTCTTTAAATTAAGTTGAGTTCCAATTCCTCATTTCAACGAAATGATTGTTTAGTTTAGAATTGTTCATAATAAGTTTCAAGATCATTGTAATTTATTATAAAGAATTCCCTTTGAGGCCTAACGAACACAGTGTGGTGGTCTTGAAGGGTTAGAATTGAATAACACAAACAGATGTAAGGTTTACAGCAGTATATATTTACGGCTATACAGACAGTAACGGTTACCAGTAACTGAAAAGACTCGCTTACCTCGTTTATCGAGTCTGTCACAATTTATAGAGTCGGGGAGGGTCCATGCAGTGATGTCATAGAGTATATCACCATAACACATAGAGAAGGAAATTTTTCTCATAAGGTTTCTGATTGGATGTTTTGTTTAAGGTTGTCTTGGATCTCATCAGGATTTTCTTTTGGGAGTTTCGTAATAAATGGATTTTGCCTTTCCATTGAGAGACTTTCCAAAATTGCTTATTTCTTGTAACGGGCAAAAAGTAGACTATAAAATATGTTTAAATTCTAATAGTAGTGTTTCTCGTAAATTCATGTGGAACTAAATTCCTGAATTAACAATTTTCCTAAATTTTTAATCTAGTAAAAATTTTGACGCAGCCCCAGTAGGACATGTGTCCTACTGGGGCTGCGTCAAGATTTTTACTAGATTAAAAAAAGGTTGGTCCACACACACACATATATATATATATATATATATATATATATATATATATATATAAATGTAATTTTGCTTTTTTGTTTTTACTTATGGACCTCTTAGCTAATCAGCCAATCGTGATGAAATTTTACACGTGAATTCCTTTTGCTATAAAGACCGTTTTTTTTTCTAGTATTTGTTGGTGGCACTGAGCATATCTCCAGTCTCTAAATCCTTGATGTGCTTGGAAATTATGGCTTAAAACTGATCAGGAAGTCTTTTTTATTCATCTGGATAACACCCTACTTATCTACCTATCTATCATGAGCCAAGAATTATTCTTTCTGAAAACAAATAGGAATATATATTTTTTTTTTTGGATTCGACGCTTAGTCTATTATTTTTTTAAATCTTTGCAGCAATACGTGATCCTGTTAAATTACTAATGAAACCAAAAAGAACAAATACATTGAAAAATTGTGGAAGTTATAACAAATGTTAGTTTCTAACCGTTGTTTCTTTAACTGTGGAAATGATTTAAAAACAAAATATGACTAAAGACGAAAGCAATTCCAGATTTTATTTCGATTGTCATCATCTGCATTTCAATTTAGTTTTTCTTGTTCAGAAGATTTGCAACATTTCCCAGTTTACTGAGTAATTTCTTGATTTTTTGTTTCTATTCTTCCTTTTATTCATGGTATCCGCTGCATTATGACTAAGTGTTTTCTTTCTTTTCATTTCTTCCTCGCTCATCTAGTTGGCTTTTCATTTATCTTTCTGAGGATTCAAATTAATGTAGCGTCCAGATCTTCTGTAAAAGTTTATCTATTTGCTTTCCACACGCTGTTTTGGACGAAATATTTCGTTGCTATCTCACGGCTAAATATTTAATTAGAAGGTTGAGAATGACAGCCGGTAACATCTTTCCAAACGAGGTTTTACAATCAACCAGTTTACTTACATTTCTGTTGAAAAAAAAAAAAAGATTGATTGATAGACACACAGACTGACAGTTAGCTACATAGATAGCTAGACGTCGGTAAATAAAGAAAAACATAACCAGAGAGAGAGAGCGAGAGAGAGAGAGAGATTCTATCTGTTTATCGTTATGCGTTGTTTAATAATAACTGTAATTTCAATGATTATTGCATTTTTTAAATTGCAATTTCTTTAAAGTAATCATGCGTTTGCACAAGGTTATTTGATTTTAAGTATTCCCATCAACTACTTATAATTTGAACATGAAATTTGAAAAATTGTGGATTTTGCTGTCCCGGCTAACCACAGAAGAAAACTGAAGGAAAGTGAAAAGAAGGATAACTACCTCGGCCTTCCTAGGGAATTAAAATAATTATGGAACATGAAGGTGACAATAGATAGATAAATAAGCAGAAACACATACACACACAAATTCAGAGAGAGAGAGAGAGAGAGAGAGAGAGAGAGAGAGAGAGAGAGAGATTTAATGACTAAATTTGAATAATTGATAAATGTTTGATGGTAATCACAACGATATTTTCAGTGTTTGATTATGATGTATTTTTCAATTTGCACATTTTTTTTTATTTGTCTGCAAACATTTTTGGCACACAGGTATATCGTTACATATATTTTTATCGAATACTAATGATTTTTACTCAGTCCCATGGTTTCAAGTAACTATCCCAATTTCATAACAGTCCTATGGTTTTAAATTTTCCGATCAATTATTAATAATTTCCAAGCACGTCTATGCTACCCATGGATTGGAACCTAGCACTCCTGGTCAGATATAATTTGTGATTAATGGTAACAAAAGAGTACTCTACACTCTTTAATAGTCCAAAACGATATATATATATATATATATAAAATATGAGACAAAATATTCATGGTAATGTAATTGATGTTTCTTGTTTCATCTGAAAAATAATCTTTCTACTTGAAAATTATTTTTCAGATGAAAGATTTTCAAATGAAATATGAGACCAATATGTGTTCAATTTCTTTTCTTGATATCAAACTGAGACATATGTGAGAAAGGAAGTCATCTTACTTCACAATATTACCCATCTTCACTCAACACGATCGACCAAAGATCTTTTAAATAAACTCAGTAGTGAAAAATTGCTCCATCCTCCATAGGCTAATGTCCTTGCTTCTTTTGATTATTATTTATTTTGGTGATTACTGAATTGTTTGGATTGTCTTGGATTACTATCACGAAGTTGAACACGAGTTGGACCAATATTTTGCATAAAAACCTAAAGAATTTCACAAACGTAGAATATATAGGTTTCTTCACAGGAAGCAATGAAGGTTAAGTTAAGTGTTTGTATAGGAATATGTTTTTGGATTTATAATATATACTCTAACCTCGGACATTACATTAAATCCATCTTGGGCCAGAATCAGTGGTGGGTGTATATTGCAAAATTGATACAATCTTTCCATGTACATTACTATATTGTAAGAATTTATCGTTTATTGTTTATATTGGTGTATTGTTGTAGCGTTCATTTTCAAATTTGTTTCTATAAATAGCAGCAGCAGCTAAAGACATTTGAGTTCATTAGCACTGGAGTCAAAATTAATTATTTTGAATTTAGAATGTTTGTTTCTAATGTGTAGCTCTTCGAGAATCTATAATTTTCGCTTTCTGCTCTAATATTGTTTTGTTTTCAGAGAGATTTTTCCGAAATTCACTTGGAGGGTAGTAATGTTTTTTTTCGAGGGTTTATCAAAACTTGGAGGGCAGTAATGTTTTTTTTCCAGGGGTAATCAAAACTTGGAGGGCAGTAATGTTTTTTTTTCCAGGGGTAATCAAAACTTGGAGGGCAGTAATATTTTTTTTCGTGGGGTAATCAAAACATTTTGTGCTTGCTCAAATATTCACGATTTTTGCTTCTCATATGATATTTTGCATATAGATATATACATATATATAGAGAGAGAGGAAGATAGAGAGAGAGAGAGAGAGAGAGAGAGAGATGTTCGTGGTATTATAGGTACCGTCGTAGAAAATGGATGCAGCGATGCAAGTTCTAATTCTGGACGAGGCTGTTTGTACATGGCATAGCGCTAATACTCTTAGGAAAGATATGAATTCAATTATTCTCTCTTTAGCTATGGGTAAATAGAAGGGTAGACTGAGATCTTCAACCTTGGCATAGCAACCAATCTGTAAGAAGGAAAACTCTGAATTCAAACCTTTTAAAATCCACTTAAAAATGATCTTGTGTCAGATTCTGCTGCTGCATAAAGATATATATATATATATATATATATTCACCGGATAACTCGAATTTTACAACGTATCAAAATCTCTGCCAAGATTAGTATTAAGTCAGAACAATGTTTCACTTAATTTGGCATGTGTGTTTTTTTAATTCTCTTCTACATCATGCAATAATTTTCATTAAGTTGAGTTACACATGTTATTTTGCTTCAATTTTGCCTGATATGCTATCCATACATTTATATATATATATATATATATATATATATATATATATATATATATATATATCATGCATAAATGTAGAAAGAATATATGCCCTCTAACTAAACAGAAATTTTGGGATACGAACAAATACGATGTTTCCAAAGTAGCATATCATGCGCTTATTAGAGGAGAGAAGAAATGTGCCTATTGGCTGAAATAAAAAAAAAGATATTTTACCAACGTTTGCTACAGAAACCTTCGAGAAAATTTGATGGAAATCGTAAAAAAAGAAATATACTTAAGATAGTAAAAAAAAACGTGATACATGGAACACCGTACGACTAAGAAAGCCTAAAATTGAATGCCACACATCTGGGTTCCAAGAATATGGGAATTTTCTATGATTTCCTTTAGAGTATGTGGAACAAAGTGAATGTTGCTGTGTATTAGTTATCAGAATGTTGCTTTCTTTGCTAAAAACAAAAATCAGAGAAAATAGATAGTAAATTGAGAGTGCGTTATCATCTTGTAAATACGTTCAGGCATTAGAGTCAAAGTCATATACTGGAATATATTGATTTATTCATTGGGGTGCCTTTGTTTTTATCAGAAATATATTTTGGCTACTGTGTGCACGAAATCAATACCCAATAAGTTAATTGATTGGTCAAATTGTATAGTTGAGTTTACAGCAATTGAACCCTCGTTGACATATTTAATGGCGAAGTTACCCTTTTACAGGCAATCGAACGGTTTCACAAAAGACAAGAAGCTGACAATATCCAGAGTAAGCTACCACTGATGCAGACAATATAGATGATCTAGCGCTTCTTGCAAACACACCAGCACAAACCGTATCTCTGCTGCATATCGTGTGTAAGATTGTTCCATAAGTAATGTTCGTAGTCAGGTCATCATCTCTAAATCCCCCACCTTTGTAACAAAATCAGCATGCTCACTGTCCTAAAGAAATACTCGTATATGATGGGAAGTCACGGGCGCCAAATTAATACCTGTTTGGTTTTCACGTAGAGGCTCGTCTGTGGTGTTTTCAGAAGCTCCGAACGTATGCCTGGAGGATGGAAATTTACTAAGCTTTTGCTTAGATGTGGCACAAGGCCATATGAAAGGGGCACCCAATGAGAATATGCCTGGAGGATGGTCAGCTTTGGAATGCTACCTAAATAAGGATATTTTATTGGCTGAGAATAATGAACACACTTAACACAACTCAACTTCTTAGTGTAAGAACCTTTTGTGGTTTTATTCTATCCGTTTGAGTTGCTGAGGCAGTCAAAGCAGAAAAAAAAAATTGACACTGGACACACGTGTCAGCTTTCTTTGTCATTAAAGTCACTGTGACTCGCCTCGTGCGTTCACACCCTAGCCGTTAGACGGGAAAAGTAGAGATGATCCCGAGATTAGGTGATATTTTATGCTTGGGTTAACAAAACATCCAAACCTTACTTCCGTTTCCGATAAGTGACGCTTCCGGTCCCGTCAGAAATTGCTGAGTGGGTCCCGTAAGCATAGGTCACGTTACAAAAGTGATTGAACTCTATAAACTAGCACCTGAGTGGCCATTAGCTTATACTGCTTACAACTGCAGCAATCAGTAAGATACACTACGAGAACTCAGATAAAACAGATTTCATGAATTGCGAGCCTTTTGAATTAGTAGATCGAATCATGTACTTTCGGAGCAGTATCTCCTTTACTAAACGCGATGTAAACATGGGCATAGGGAAAGCTTGGACAGCTATTGACAAGTTATCAATCACATGAAAATCTGATTTTTCTGATAAAAGAAAACGGGAAATTTTCCAAGCTGTTGCCGTGTCTGAAGGGGTGTCTTCGTGTAAGAATGGTAAAAGCGATTGACTGCGGAATCGTTGTAAGAGGGTTCAAACTCCAGTCGTACTATTACGTTCACTTTCGGAAAAATATCCTTGGGAAAGTTATGAACCCATCATGCTACCAGCTCTGGGTTAAATAGTACCACTAAGTTCTTCTAGAACGGTGGCTTTGGCATTCAATAACCTTCAAAGGTTGATATGACATTAAACAACGAAGCGAAACCAAATCGTGTCAATGCTACTGTATGCTTGCACCGCTTGGACTTTAACAAAATGTTAAGAGAAAAAGTTGAATGATAACAATTCAAGAATTCGCTGATTAAAAAAAAAATCTTTTATTTTTTCTGCTTCAGTATTTTTACTAGTTTTGCTTTATTTAAAACATTGGATGAAGGCCCGAAATATCAGAGAGTTTTATGTAATTTAGAAGGGGATACATGGATAGAGATAGAGAGATAGAGAGAGAGATAGATAAATAGAGAGAGTAAATAATTGATTTAAAGATGAATATAAGACAAAAAGTTAGAAAATAAATAATAAAAAAATGAAGGCAGGCGACTGCTTAGAACAGGTGATACAATTAGATTGGTTGGTTGGTTGTTTGGGTTTCATGGCATATCAACCTTTGTAGGTTATTTAATGCCAAATCCATGTTATGCAAATAATCAGTTCTATTTCAAACAATTCAGCATGAGTATCCAGTATAATTGGCAAATCATTTCTACTTCAAGCTGTTCAGTTTAGTTAAACAATTCTAATTCAAACAATTCAGTTTTGTATAGTATAGTTTTTGTCCACACACAGTTAAATATCAAACCCAGTTCTATTTCAAGTAATTCAAATTAGCATAAGTACGCAGTTTAGTTCATTTGGACCCATAGATACGGCCCTATCAGGTGCTGCCACTCCGGAACAGAGTGGACCTGGGAGCGATGGCAATGAAGAGGTGCTTGCGCATTCCCCAAAACTCCAGCATTACTAGTACCTCACCATCAGATAGTTTTGTGTCATATCAAGGACATTTGTTAGTGGGTCTTACCTCTCTGGAGAAGTGCAGTCGGGGTATTCGAATAGCCCCAACTGGCTGGGCAAAGCTACAATTAGAGAAAAGTCAGGAAAAGAAGAAGACCTATAATTATTGCTGGAAAGCTTAAAGCTAAAATAGAACTATAATGACGTAAACTTTACTAATGTGTAACTGAGATCGTCGAAAAAAAAATGGACGCTGTGAACCGAGTTCAAATCCTGGACAATGCTCTTTACCTTCCATATAGTACTAATACTCTCGAGAACAGTATACATTAAAATATTTTCTTTCTAGCAATGGGTGCATAGTTGGACATGCTAGTCCCTTTAACCTTGTTATGGCAACCAGTATATGGGAAGGACATATTCTGCATTCAAACCTGTCAAAATCCACTTAGAAATTGACTTTGTTACTGTTCCAGCTGAGGGATGGGGTGAATACATACCCTCAGATATGGAAAATATGGAAAATAGACTGGACTCTCTATCTTTGGTATGGCAACCGTTCTTGTAGTAAGAAAAATCTTAATTCTAATCAATTGTACCCCGTTTAAAAATTTACCTTCCGTCACATCCCACCTGTTGTGAAGATGTGGGATAAATGTACACAATTAATTGTAAAACCGCTATGACATATGGATGTTAAACTTACAGACAACGAAAAATTCTATGCGATAAAATAGACAGCATTCATAAAAAAAGTCAGTCATATAGAAATTACTCATTGACAGAAATTCATTTAAGCAGGACACATAGCTTGAACGAGGTATGACAAATGGTTTAAAATATTATTAGAATGATGGCCAAGAAATAACAAACGTAGTAGAAAAGTTTCACCAAAGATTAAGAGATGAAATAGTAAAGTTCGCTGGTGAATGAAGGCGTTGTTACTTGCTCATGTGTTTTTTAGTGCACACACACACACACGCAAACATTTACATATATATAGTGTAATGAGTAAATTATATATATATATATATATTATTATAATATTTATATACGATTTCTAAGTGAATAATTTCTAGGTAACTTTGAAATGAGCAGTTAGAATTTATTTGTTTGGACATAATTAAATGGTTTCAAGTATTTCCATTTAACATAATCGGTCTATTCATCAAATTGTTAGTTGGTTGTTTGGTTGGTTTTTATTGCATATCAACCTTTGTTAGTTATTTAATGCCAAATCAATTTTTATACAAATAATCAGTTCTTTTTCAAACAGTTCAGTCTAGCAAGAGCACATAATTCAATTGTCAAAAACATTTCCATTTCAAGCTGCTCACTTTAGCCAGACAGTTCTAATTCAAACAATTCAGTTTAGCATAAGTAAAGTTTTAATGTCAAAAACAGTTTATTTCGAGCAATTCAGTTTAGCATAAGTACGCAATTTAAATATCAAAACAGTTCAGTTTAGCATAAATATGCTGTTTAAATTCTAAACATTAAACTATCGAAACTACCCTAAAGTTGTATTTGACCCATAGATAGGACTCTATCGAGTGCTACAGCTCTGGGCCAGAGTGGACATGGGAGTGATGACAATGAAGGAGTACTCTGCATTCCCCAAAGATCCAGCATTACTGGAACCTCACCATTAGATTGTTTAGTGTCATATCCAGAACACTCGTTAGGGAGGGTTTTACCAATTTGCAGAGGTGTATTCTACAACCCCAGGCGAATGTACAATCTATTTTTCAAGTGTTTCTATTTAATACTATTCATTTATACATAACACTGTTTTCAAATAACCAATGATAATAAGTCTTAGTAAATCATTGAATAGTTCTATTTGATCAATAAATTGTACCCTAACAAGTACTACCAATCCGGTCAATTGGGAGTAATGGCAATGAAAGAGGACTCCATATTAGCCAAATCTCCTGAACTGGAGCCCTTACAGTCAGATAGTGTCAAATCCAGGACACTTTTACCCCTCTACAGGAGTGCAGTCGGCGTATTCTCCAGTTGCAGCCGACAGAGAGGCTTTTGAATTTGCCTCTAACAAAAAATGAATAGTGTAAAATAAGATTGATAAAATAAAAGTGATAAAAAAATATCAGCCCAGTCGGCATGGGCAGAATAATACACCGATTGCATTTCTCCGAAAGGGCAAAACCTCTACAACGTATATCCATTTTATAACATTAAACAATAGGATCGTGAGGCTCCTGTCACAGAACTTCGAAGATTATGTAGAACTATTCATTGCCATTAATCTCAAGTTCACTTTGCTCCATCCTTGGGTCAAGCAATTTAACTGTGTGTAAATAAAACTGTTTGTTTTATGTTTTAAATCGTTTCACTGTTAATATACAAATGTGCTCTGACTCGTTTAAGAACAATGTTACCGAAATACTTTGCGTTTACAAATCCTATATTTAGTAAATAGATGTAAACAGGATTTGACATTGAATAGCCAACAAGAGTTAATATGTCTTCAAACACTACCAACCAACCAAGCAAATGATAAATTGGATGAAAAAGTAAACCACATGACTTCAGTATTGCATGACTATCGACACACGACTAACGAAAGCATGGAAATCGATAGGCTCTTGATCATATGGAAATCAGTCCTGACCGATAAAATGAAACGCAGTTTCTTCCAGGCAGCGGTTGTATCGATACTGCTATATGGATGTACTAAATGGACGCTAACTAAACGGCTGGAGAAGAAACTAGACGGCAGTTACTCAAGAATGTTGAGAGCAATATTGAACAAGTCCTGGCGACAACAAGACACCAACTATACGGCCACTTGCCTCCCATCACGAAAACTATACAAGTTAGACGAACCAGACACGCAGGACACTACTGGAGAAGCAAGGACGAGCTCATAAGTTATGTACTCCTATGGACCCCCACATATGGCCAAACAAAAGCAGGGCGACCAGCTCGAACTTACATACAGCAGCTATGTGAAGACACAGGATGTAACCCTGAAGACAAGCCAGAGGCGATGAATAATAGGGAGAAGTGGTGAGAGAGGGTCAGGGGTATCCGTGCTGGCGGCACGTCATGATGATGATGATGACTTATATCAAACGATTTCAGTAGCCTTTAGACATGTTTGAAAATAATTCACCTGACAGCCAACTTTGGGAAACTTCGAGACGTGAATCGTCTTTTTCTCTTGAAATATATTATTATTGTAATATTCTAATTTTTGTTATGTCGTTACGTAGTAATTCAAACTTTCTCTTATAATTTTACTGGTTTTGCCAATTTTTGAGGTTTTATCTAACAATGAAATACTAGTTGTCTAAATTTCTGAGAGGAAGCTTGTTGATTTTTATCATTAAGGTTTTTCGGACTATTGTCTTCATCTTTATTGTTATTTCCACTACGTTTCAGCCGATATGTCCTCCGGCCTTCTTCAGGTGTTTGTCGAACTCGGGAACCTTCACGGAACTTCGAACTACGTCCTTTATTGAAACCATGGGGGTCGCCTGTTCTGATTCCGTTTGCCATAACCGGGTACAACTGTTAAGTATTCCTTTATATTACTCAACGCCTGTAGTGAGGATTGAACCTGCAACCTTCAGATGATTGTCTTCTTAGAAGCTCAGGGAACCAACGCCTATAACCGTTACGCCATGTGTCCATAGTACAATTTGACTTACCGCTTTTGTTCATTTCTCTCTCTCTCTCCCTCTCTCTACCCCTATATATATATATGGAAGATATAACAAATATTTTATAGAATTGTTTTTGATAAAGTTTCGCTTCATCAGATAATTATTTGGGCAAAAAAAGAAGAAAGAATACTGTCTACGAAATTGTCATGGTAACGTGAATACGAATGTTAATCGTCATGAAAGTTTAAAATGTATGAAAGAAATTGTTTGAAAACCTGTTTATGAAATAATATTTTTGATATGTATAACACATGCCTGTGAAGTGAAATATAAAGGATAATAAACTATAACTAATAGTTGATATTGTAAAAAAAAAGGAGCAAACAAATCAACCAAATTAAAAACAGACGTTTGTTTAAATGGCGGTATTTTGATGTCAACTTAAATCTTTTATTTAAATTATTCTGAGGATTAGGAAATTTTACGTCTCAAAAATTTTTCTTCCTATCAAAATTTACATTGTTTGAATCCCTCATTACAAATAGAAACTCGCTCTTTAAAATCGATTATTGGATATCAGATTTTTCATCAATTCTTCCTTTATACACCGAAATATATTTTGACAGGATGACATTATTTGCTTTGAATTTACTTCTGAAAGAAGCTTTAAGATTATTATATCTTTCTTTACAAAAAACCTCAGTAGATTCTATATAGGTCATTTCTAATGCGTAATAATTTTTTATACAGAGTCGTAAACCATATTATTTGTTAAGTATTTACCTTCTGATAGGTATTCGTTCCACCTACAATAGCGCGTATGTTTCATATTACTTTCTTTTCTTTTCTTCATTTTGTTTTCATATTACTTTGCATAATATTCATACAGCTCTAGTTATTATTTCAATAATTTTGTTAAATATTCTCAGCAATGTGGTTATTTTGGGGGAAATGTTTGTAAATCAAATTTAGAAACGTTTTTCCCACCTTAGTTTTAACTCCTTCATTAAAAGGAGGGTTAAATCAAATTATATTTCGACATTTTCTTTTTATTTCTCTTCTTTTCAGAGGAAACAAGTGTAGTTTCATTCTAAACACCGCTATGTATGGCAGTTTCATATTCTACTTAAGCCTGTTCTAAAACTCTTTTGTTGCAAGAGTTCACAGTCAATCTATGACTCGCTGACGTTGAAACTTGTTTCAACACAGTCGGAAAGTGTCTGGACGTAATGTTAATAAAAATTGGTGCTTTATTGGACTTCCTTTATATTTTTACTCACACAGCCATACATACACACACCAACACGAACAGATGCACAACTGAAAACACACACATACTCACACACAAATCTCTCTCTCTCTCTCTCTCTCTCGATATATATACATAAATCGCTAGCAATTTATTTTTACTGGGGTTATTTAAAAAGATAAAGCATTTATTTACCATTGTTATCAGCAGCCACAGCACACACATACATATATACATACATACGTATACACTAAAACAAACACACGTGATCTCACACACATACACATACATACATATATATATATATACAAATATAAATTTATTTTTATATGGGTTGTTGAAAAAAGATAAGGCATTACTTTTCCGTAGTTTTCTTAACACGAACTAATACACATACACACACACACATATAAATATATATATATATATATCTTGCAAGTTTTTAAAAAAGCCCCCCCCCACAAACCCCCAAAATGACGAAATAACTAGTGTCCCCCTCCCCAAGTAGTAGACATTCCCAAATAATATTTAAATTCATTTGGGAGTAAACGGTAGAGCAGAACGGAAGATGAAGAACTTAGCTTGCGCCACCAGAAAAGCAGTTTCAATGCTGGTTAGTTTAATGTCTTTAAGTCCTCCTAATTTAAATGCCAAAAATTTTACAAAATTGTATGCCGTTTTATTCTTTGTAAAATGCCGTTTGTATTTTAAATGTAAAGACACTTTTACCGTAAATCCAATTTGAATATATGACTTCTGGCCAAATGTGTTAGTATACACGGCGAAAGGTTCTGAAAGTCTTCAAAAGCTGAGAATGCCCACTGCTCTTCCCAACCCCATAGTAGTCTTAAAAAGAAAAAGAAAAAAGTTGAGTAAAGGAAGTCCCAATACAAAAAAAAAAAAAAAGAAGCTTAGGGCCAGTTTCAGAAAACAGGTGAAAATAAACAAAAAAATACTTCTATAAATATACATCAGTCCAAGGACTTTAAAGGGGTAAAAGACCCCAACCTTTTTTATGTACACATGGGAAGCAGCAATATGGACGTAAAGGTATGCGAATAAACCCTCTGACAGCCAAACGCAATGCCTAACCTGGTCCTGGACATGTGAGACATGCGGCTCAACGCTCAGAATCGTCAGTTCGATCAGGGAACTACTGCTGCTCATCTATAAGAGTGGCTTCTATAGATGAGAATAAAAACAGCCATCGAAAGGAAACAATGACCCACAATCAAACCACATACATAAACCGCATCGCTCTTTGCGCGGGTAAAAAGGGGCTGCTGAGGTTGAAGCCCTGGCCTCAGTGTTCGAAAAATGAGCTCAGAGCTCAAACAGCAAAAACGACTATAATGCAAACAAACAATTCAAATAGCGACATTTAACGTTAGAACTTTAAATAGAATAGGCCAACTACTAGAGCTGACTGCATCGGCCGTAGAACATAAGATAGACATAATATGCATACAGGAACACAGATACACGTACACCGAAGATATCACATATCACGATACTGGCAATGGATGAACGCTAGTTACTGTATCAGCATGGAAAAACTCTGTAAATGCCACGGTACGAGGGGTAGGAATACTTATAGGACCAAGAGCGTTAAAAACACTTAATAGCATTGAGAAAATACAACATAGGATGATGGCAGCTACGTTTAATGGCAACCCCAGAGCAACAATCATCTCCTGCTACAGCCCTACCAATGTTAGTGAATAAACTGAACAAGTCTCCTTCTACGATGAGCAATCCTCTCTAGTTCGTAGCATACCGAAAACACAACGTACTAGTCATTGGCAGAGATATGAATGCCCAAATCGGTAAAAACGGAAACAACAGATACAGTCTTCACAATACATGAAATAGGAATGGACAACATCTAACAGAATTCATGATGGAAAATACATTAACATGTCTCAATACAAACTATCAAAAAAGGGAGGGAAAATTATGGACCTACACCTACGCGAACAATAGTCTTTATAAACAAGAAATGGAAAAATAGCGCGATGAATTGAGAGGCATACCCCTCTTTCGAGGGTGTGTCCTCCGATCATCGAATAATCACTGCAAAGATACGACTAAGCCTACGAAAAAATGCCACACGAACAGCATCCACCAAACAGTATTATTGGCTTCTTCTTAAAAACAGAGGTATTAGAGATAAATATGTATTAGAATTAAGAAAGAGATTTGAGACATTACAAGAGAAGACAGGATTAGGTACCCCAAATGACGAATATGAGAATTTCGTCAACGCACACCTAGAGGCGGCAGCGAAGTGTATTCCAACAAAATCTAGAACTTAATATAGAGTCTCATTGGAAACGTTAGCGGTTAGAGAAAAACGTGCACACGTGAAAACTACCCCCAAAAGCTATAGGAAGAACCCAACAAACAGAAATGCGATAAAACTAAAAAAAGGCACAATACCAATTAACAGGCATATATCTAAAAGAACCGACAGAATACATACAAAATCAGATAGATAAGATTAGAGACTCAGTGGAAGACAGGCAATCTAGGATAGCGTGGCAAAAAATAATCGAAGGGAGTAAAAGGAATAGCACAACCAAAGCAAAATTGAAAACTGCAAACCAGCAGGAAAGCATAAAAATGTGGAAACAACATTTAGAAAATCTACTTGGAAACCCACCGAAATTTAGGCATGAACCAATCAGCAGATTTATTAGTAAACAATTGGACATTAAACTAGGGCCGTTCACGCAAGAAGAACTCGACTCTGTTCTTAAAAAAATTAAAAGTTGGAAAGCTTCAGGGCTGGACAAGATTCCCCCAGAAGTATGGAAGACCAGACAATTCGACGGCATACTGCTCCGACACTGCAACACAGTCTATAACCAAAATCCGATAGACCGATGGATGAAGGGATGCATCCTCCCTTTCCCTAAAAAGGATGACCTCGGATTAGCCAAGAACTACCTAGGTATAACGCTTACATCTATAGCAGCCAAAATTTACAATGCCCTACTACGAAACTGCGTAGAACCCAAAATCGACAACATCCTTAGGAAAAACCAAAATGGCTTCCGAAGAAATAGATCCACGACCTCACAAATATTGACCATCCGTAGAATCCTTGAAGACGTACGGGCAAAAAACCTTCAGGTGACATTACTATTTGTCGACTTTATCAAGGCCGATTCCATTCACAGAGGGAAGATGGAACAAATCCTACTAGCATACGGCCTACCAAAAGAAACCATAGCAGCAATAACGATTCTCGAAAGAAACACCAAAGTCAAAGTACGTTCACCGGATGTAGACAAAGAATACTTCCACATTGCAGCGGGAGTACTACAAGGGGACACACTAGCCACATACCTCTTTATCATACTACGTGCTTAGAACATCGATCGATAGAATCAGAGAAAACGGATTCGAGCTGACAAAGAAAAGAAGAAGGTACCCCACAAAAACAATTACCGACGCCGACTACACCAATGACATAGCGATGCTGGCAAATATGCCCAACCAAGCCGAAACACTACTGCATAGTTTGGAACGAGCCCCAGCAGGCATTGGCCTCCATTTCAATGCACACAAAACTGAATATATGGGCTTTAATCAAGCAGGCAATATTTCCACACTAGTAGGAACCTCTCTGAAACTGGTAGACAAATTCACCTACCAAGGAAGCAGTGTCATCAACCGAAAAGGACATCGACACGTGGTTAACGAAGGCATGGGCAGCTATCGACAAGCTATCGATCATATGGAAATCAAACCTGACCGATAAAATGAAACGCTGTTTCTTCCAGGCAGCGGTCGTGTCGATACTGCTGTGTGGATGCACCACTTGGACGCTAACAAAACGGCTGGAGAAGATAGACGGCAATTACACAAGAATGTTGCGAGCAATATTGAATAAGTCCTGGAGGCAACACCTCACAAAGCACCAACTATACGGCCACCTGCCTCCCATCACAAAAACTATCCAAGTTAGACGAACAAGACACGAAACAGAGACGCGCTCATAAGTGATGTACTCCTATGGACCCCCACATATGACCGAGCAAAAGCAGGACGGCCAGCTAGAACATACATACAGCAGCTATGTGAGGATATGGGATGTAGCCCTGAAGACCTGCCAGAGGCGATGAACGATAGGGAAAAGTGGCGAAAGAGAGTCAGGGATATCCATGCTAGGGGCACGACATAATGATGATGATGATGATGCAAGTAATTTATTTTAATTGGGTTGGTTTTCCTTTGCACGTACTAATATGTGTTGTGGATTAAGATAATCCACTAGGAGACATTTATTTCAGAGAAACTAGTGTTCGAGTACGCCTTTCAGACCTTTCTGCATAGATTCATAAAATACTTACATATGTATATACACATCAAGTCATGCTGGTTGCACGGATCTTCTTGACTCTCTTTTGCTATCCGTCCCTATCAGCCATGGCTCTTGGCAGATCCTCCAGTTAGCATCCAGTGTTTGCACAGAGCTTATGAATAACCATATTTACCAACCCCTCTGCTCGGGCAGGATATGGCACAAGGTCAATTTTTAAGCGGAGTTTAACAAGTTTGAATTCAGAGTTTTCCTTCTCCTAGACCAGTTGCCTCACCAAGGCTGAAGAACCAGTCTGCCCTACTATTTACCCATAGCTGGAGGGAGAATAATTGGATTCATACCTTTCCCAAGGGTATTAGTGCTATGTGAAATGCAGTCAGTCTCGTCCAGGACTTGAACTCGTGTCGCCGTGTCCATTTCCTACGACCAAAAACATTACACCACGGGCACCTTTAGAGCTTATGAATATAAGTCTACGCTGGTCGGCCCAAATTGCCATGCCTATGCATCGAACCCCCCTGGAGATGTTCACTGATAACTTCGTTCCAGAGTCTTCAGAAGTTGCTTGCATGTCTTCTTCGTGTGATTAGAGACAAGTGGTTGTATAGCTGCAGGTTCGAACAGTGCTGCTTCAACAAAATGTGCAAAACGGCTCGCAGAGTCCTTGTTTAGTGCCCATCTAGCTTTTCCTACGAGTGTTTTGATAAAGTGGAGGAGCCATAAAATAGTCTTGATATGGTTACAACTTGGACGATTTCCTGTTTTATTTCATCTTAGAGATTTTCATCTGGTCGATAACCTGACCATAGTCGTCGATGCCTTTCCTATGCGTCGGTTTACATAGCTTTCAGTCGATGTGGTATTACTATCTAGATATACGAACTGGGTTACTTATTACAGAGGCGTGCAGTTTAATGTGATATAAGTCCCATCTTTTTTTAAAACGCATGAACTTCGTTTTATCTGAGTTCATAGAGAGACCTAATGCATCTTACTGCCTGTGTCAGGCTATGCAACAGACATTCGATTCATGAAGATGAACTTGCAAGAAGCGCTGAATCATCTGCGTAGTCTGTATTCGCAATAATTTCTGCGGGATCCCATATATATATATATATATATATCGTGGTTATTTTGTTTGGAGGACGATGATAAATATGTGAAATATCTGCATACGTGTTTAGCCTGATAATCTATATTACAAATAATCCATGATCTGTTATAGTCCTGCTCGCTCATATAATAACGATCCGAATTCTTATGTTTATTTCTGTTCATATGATAAAATGATTTTCTTTTCAATCTTTGAAACACGTCTGAAAATAAAAGTATGTTAATATAGAAAAAGGAGAACAAAATAAAAGATTGCTAACTGCTGGACAAGAGAGATAGAGACAGAGAAAGTCAGTGAGATACAGAGACATACAAAAGCAAAGACAGAGAATAAAAGAAAAAGAAATGCAGAAGAAATAAGGAATAAAAAAAAGTCAAATCGAAAATAAGGCCAGAAGGAAATATTGAAGGAATATTTGAGGAAGTGAAGCACGTGAGAAAGAAAGAAACAACACACACACACACACACACACATATATATATATATATATATATATATATATATATATAGATAGATAGATAGTGGTTATTTTTTGGTTATTTTACTTTTGTCAATTATATAGCTTCGTCTCTCTCTCTCTCTCTCTCTCTCTGCATATATATATATATATATATATAGATAGATAGAGAGAGAGAGAGACGAAACTATTTAATGGAAAGAAGAAGAAAAATAAAATGACGGAATTAAGAATATTAAACGAAGAAGGGAAGTAGAAGGAAAAGATTAGATAAAACCAATAGAAATGTCACGGTAAAGAATGAAAGAAATGAGGATAGAAAGAAAGAATTAAAAAAACAGAAGAATTGAAATTTAGAACCGAAGAGTTGAAAGAATGGAAACAAATAAATAAAGAGAAAAAGCGAGAAAGAATTGAAATGAAAAGAATAATTGAAAGAAAGAAAGAAAGAAAGAAAGAAAAAAGGAATGAAAGAAAAAAGAAAAAGAAAGGTGAAAGAAAGAAAAAGAAAGAAAAAAAGAAGTTGTAAGAAAAATGGAGAGCTGAAAGAAAAATAATTGCATGAAAGAAAATTAAAAACAGAAAGAAAGAAAGAATTAAGAGAATTTCAAGAAAGAAAGAAAAAAAGAAAGAAAGAAAGAAAATGAGTTATTGCTAGAAAAAAAGGTTTAAGACAAATAGAGAAATGGCAGAAGGAAAAGTTTTGGAAAAAATGAATAAATGATAGAAATAAATAAATAAAAAATAGAAAGAAAGAAAGAAAGAAAGCAGATCGGCTTATATAAATAAACAAATTAATAGATATAAAATAAGCTACAAACAAAAGACATGAAGACGAGAAAATGGCCGCTAATCGATTCCACCAATCAAATTGATCATCGATCACATCTTTTATTCATTACGCGTTGCAAATAACAATTTTCTTCTTGATATATAACCTTTTTTTTTTTCGCTCTCTTTTTTTTTAAATCTTTTCTTTTGATTCAAGCAAATTTCAACGACCGCTCACTTTTCAGTTGCACCCACCACCTAGCGCTGATATTTACTCCTTGCTCCACACCATTCAGCTCTCAATCTGATGATAGGAAAAGCAATTAAGTTAATTGCATGTTTTTCTTTTTTTTATTACGCTGTTTCTATCCCCCACCCTCTACATCACTGTCTTCCTTTTCAAATTTTTCTTTCCGTCTTCCTTTAAGAAAGTTCTCTCTCTCTCTCTCTCTCTGTCTCTCTCTCTGTGTCTCTGTCTCTGTCTTTCATATGCTTAGAATATATGCACATATGTTTTACTTTTTAACCGCGTACTGCAGAGGGCCTCTTAAAAAAAACTTGATGGGTTTGATGTGAATATTTTGAATAATTTTAGAGATGGCTCAACATAAAAGAAAATTAGACGGAACAGCTCAAGTAAAAAGAATAACGAAGACTTTGTAAACTTAAACTACATAGGGTAGGATGATAAATTACATCCGGTGGTGAGGCTCCAGTTCAGAACTTCTGATGAATGTGAATACCCTTTCATGGCCATTACGCTTAGGTCCAATCTGATCTGAATCGGCTGTGTCTATAGAATAAGTCAAGTGCATCTCTGCCGAGGTTTAAACAATCCACACAATGAATGTCCTGGTGAATTGGTTGTTTTGTTTTACGGTGTATCAACCTTTTTCAAGTCAGTTAACGTCGAATTAAGTCATTTTCATAAAGTTTCAACCAATTCTGTTTAGTATAAGTACAATTTTGTTTACACACAGTTAAATGCGAAAACAGTTCAATTTAGCGTAATTACAGTTTAGTTCTATTTCACTCTGACATATAACCCTATCAGGTGCTACCACGCCGGGCCAGAGTGGGCCTAGGAGTGATAGTAATAAAGGAGTACTCCGCATTCCCCAAAGCCCCAGATTTACTGAAGCCTCACCATCATATTGTTGTCATATCTAGGACACCCGTCGGAGGGAAACCTTACCCCTCTGCAGAGATGCAGCTGGTGTATTCTACAGCCCCAGCTGACTGGGCCATGAGTGTCCTTGGTATGATGTTAAACTATCAAATCGAGAAACTTCAGTCTGTGAGTTTTGGAAAATCTGAAGTACGCTTTCATTGTTGCCGCTCCCAGGTCCACTGTGGTCCGGCGTGGTAGCACCTGGTAGGATCCCATTTATAGTTCGAATATAATTATTCAAACTTTCACTATACTTGAAACCTTTTAAATGTACGCAAACAACTGGTTAGCGTTTAATTTAATTCTAAGTATTTCATAGCAATACTTGAAACCATTTATCTGCGAGCAAACAACAAACAGCAATAGTTGAAACCAATGAGCTCTAAATTGTTTAAAAATAAAGTTACCAACTAACTATACACTCAAAAATCATTTATAATATATTTGTGTTGAAACAGGAATCGGCATTAAATAACCGACAAAGGTGGAAATGCCATTAAACCAAAAAAACATAAGCTATTTGGCTCTCATGAGTCGAACAGATCTGTATCAAAATTATTGGTATTAGATAAGAATACTTGAAGCCAAGTGCAAATTATCAATATTTGATACTATATAACTGTGTGCAAAAAATAGTAACCATATTTGACAGCATATACGACGCACCCCAATTTAAGCAGAGCAAATCAAGAAAAAACAAATTACTAATATTAAACGTGATGAAATTAACATAATGAATATCAATGATATTACTTTTCATCTAAATTTTAACGTTTTAAATAATGCCAATCAGCATATGAAAGTTACTCCCAAGTCTAAGCTCATAGGAGTTGCTCGGTAGCTAATTTCAGCGGACTATCGCGAATTTTAAATTGATGTATGGCATATAAAACGCAGGAGAATTTTAAAAGATATTTTAGTTAAAAAATGTGCGCGTTATATACCGTCAAATACGGTACTTGAATCTATTTGGTTTTACTAAGGATTATTATTATTATTTACTTGAAACCGTGTATTTGTGTGAAAAGAAATGATTATTGTTAAATAGGTAGAGTTATTTTAATCCATATAATTCTTTATAAATTATAAGAATGATACAAATATTTGAAACCAGACATTTATGTGGAAATTATTTGTATCAAATAAGCTTTCTTGATATGATTTGACTGTAAAGAGAAATCTTCATAATCATTAAGACCCGTGGAGGTGCCCGTGGTGTAATTGATATCGTTGTAGGAAATGGACACGGCGACACAAGTTCAAATCCTGGACGAGACTGATTGCATTCACATAGCACTAATACCCTTGGGAAAGGTATGAATCCAGTTATTCTCCCTCCAGCTATGGGTAAATAGTAGGGCAGACTGAGTTCTTCAGCCTTGGTTAGGCAACTGATCTAGGAGAAGGAAAACTCTGAATTCAAACCTGTTTAAACTCCGCTTAAAGATTGACTTTGTGTCATATTCCTGTCCGAGCGGAGGGGTTGGTAAATATGATAATCATTATGACCCGTTCACAGCACGGATCCCCTTGACTATCTCTCTGTCTCTGTCTCTCTCTCTTTTATCCATCTCTATCGGTCATTGCTCGTGGGTAGTCGTTTAGACGTTACCACGTATCTGAAAAAAGCTGATAAATATTAATGTGTTAGTCGATCAACACTGGTATGTCTATGTATAAAACTCCGGAAAAGAACGTCGCTTATGAGTTCGTCCCCCGAATTTTTAGCTGTACTTAGCATATTTTTCTCGTCTCACTTGGATGGCATATGAGATGGGAGGTAAGAGGCCATATAGCTTCAGTTTTTAAGGTGTTGCTTCCCGGATTTATTTAAAGCAACATGCATAATCTCTGTGTAGTTAACATGCGAATGAAAGGCATTTAAAAATGCTGTAACACGTTGAAAACATAAGTAGTTATGATAGTTATCAAAAAATTTACAAATAAATTTTAGCAAAAATCTCCCATAAGGATTTGATATGCCATTAAACAAATAAAACATAACAAAACTTGAACTGCATAATAAGAGAAACCGCTCCCAATTGATTCTAATGCGAGTACATATTTTGTTATTCGATACGATTTGAAAGAAATTTTCTCTTAAGTACATCTCCAGTCCAAATTTAATTCTGTATATCAGATATACAAGTTTATTCTTTATGTCTCATTTACTTTGGATATTATAAAAAAGGGATTGCCCTTCATTCAAGAAACGTCTGGAAAGTAAACCCTACTATTTATTTCTACCCAAACAGCAACAGATACAGGGAGCAAAATATTATTGCAAGTGTTTAGAAACAAAACTTTTTTTTTTATTTTCATCTTCACCTAAATAAAATTCGGCAAAATCATCCCTGGATGGAATGATAACAGTATTCAATATACAAATGTGGAGAGTAAATATAAGAATGTTATAATAAGATATTTTGCTATATGAAATAAAGATCCCTCATAAATTAGAGTTTCACGTTATCGATCATCAGGTGAGAATTTTCAAGTACATTGCAATAAATATGTATACATATACAGCAAGAGAAAAGGAGGAAAGAAATATATCGAGAGAACATCTGATGAATTTTAGATCAGGCAGTAATTCAAATCTCAATCAAAATCTTAACTCTTAGGTAAACAAAATGCAGAGTAATACATAGGGGTATTGGAGAAAAAAAAACCCAACTCCAAATATGATTTTAGCGAATGCTGAACAAGCTCTAAGGACACGTACGATGCTAATGCCAAATCAAACAGTAGGAACTAAAGATGAAAAACTAAAATAATCTTTTAGAAAACACAACTAGCGTGAAGATATTAACATTAAATTCTAGAGATGAATAACTTTTTTTTTCTACTAACACTTAATTGAAATGAAATATTATACAAAACCTATTCACTCTGTTTTTGTATATACAAGGCATTTCA
This sequence comes from Rhodospirillales bacterium, assembly GCA_963669385.2. Taxonomy (GTDB): domain Bacteria; phylum Pseudomonadota; class Alphaproteobacteria; order Kiloniellales; family JACOMY01; genus JACOMY01. The sequence continues at coordinate 9,012 of CAXXGD010000052.1, read as the reverse complement.
TAAAAAAAATCTGATATAATTTTGTAATCTAATAATTTTCGTTCAAACGATCTTGAATTTTAACAGCACGTGTAGAACGAGCACAGCATTCTATGTTTAATAAAATTTTAGGGATAGAAATGTCATATGCTTAAAAGGAAAGAAATATGAAACATTGAATATGGAATTTTATATTGTTTCTACGATTGCACTTAAAATTCGAGATCATTTAAACGAATATTGGTCAAGTTATCAGATTACGAAATGATATCGATTTTTAAAATCTCAAATGATATCAATATTTTTTTTTACTCATGGTTGAAGTTGCATGACAGTGCTACAAGCGGTATATGGTGTAACTGAAAACTAGAGAAGGCTGATTATATCGTGAGGTAATAACAGAGAAGTTCTTCGTTAGCAGTTAGAATGTTTATCATATGATATTTTTTATATATGTTTTAATGAAATCACTGTCTTCGTTTTTGCTGCTAATTTTTAAACGTGTGTGTATACTCACATAACAATGTATAGACAAATACTTTATGAGCATATACTCTCAAAAGGTTTACCTTTGTATCCTGAGATAGTAAGTTTATTAAATTGCAATGACATTGTACATAGTTACCTCAAGACATAAAAGTACTGAAAATTGTAAAAGCGTTATGTATATAAAAGTTATTCAATAATCAAAGCAAGTAAATAAAAGGATATCTTTTTTCTTGCGAAAATAGAAAAGTGCTCATTATTATAATTTTTTTGTTTGTTTTTAACTCTCTGTCGCACAGGGCGTATGATTGCCAAGAAGTTTGGTTGTAACTAGCTAGGCTGTCAAGGCGGGTGATTTGTTTTATAGCGGTGAAGGCTTGTGTAGCACCAGCCATACTTTAGGGGTAGTTTGTAAAAGAAGAATGATACACCACAAATCTTCTGAACAACTCTCGTCTAGTATCAAATTCAAAGATTTTCATTTTCTTCGATTGGTTGCCTATAATTTCTTATTGCTGGGAGAATATATTGATGCATGTTTTTTCTTAAAAGCATTAGAAAGAAGCGAAATATCTAAGTATACATATAAGTGATCTTTATTCTTAGTAATGCATAATATGCCTGTAATCGTCCTCGCGGCGATGTTTAGAATATGCCAACTGCATTCTTTGCAGGGGGATTAACCCTTCCAAAGGGATTTTCTAGTTATGGGCCCTAAACTAAGTCTGGTGGTGAAGCTCCACTTCCGAATCTCCAGTTGGTTATGAAATCACGTCTTCCATTCCCTTACTCTCAGGCACACTCTGATTTGGAATGGTAACACCTGTTAGGGTCCTATCAATAGGCCAATATATATATATATATATATATATATATATTATATATGTTAAATAATAAAGACACATTTTATCTATATAATTTTATTAAGATCCTTTCCATGTTTCCTGATAAGTGTCCTCTGTTTCAGGCTGGAATTGGTGGAGTTTTTTTTTTGTATTGGATATGAAAACTTGATACGTTGTAACAGTGGGTAAATTCTTACTATTAAGAATAGTTACTGAAATATAGAGTTATTTACTAAGGATTATTGTTATTATCAGTTACTCTTTTGATAGTTTTTTCAAACTAACATTAACTTATGGTTTCTATCGAGAGTTTGAGTAACAGAAAATCTCCTTAAATATCCAGGAATCTTCTCTTTATTCTGGCTGATATAAATAATGCTAGAGTTTGGGTGATCTATACGTGTCTTCTAATTTCCAAGTCTTACAGATCCTTTACCATTCGTTTGGGAATTGTAAAAGTTCACTAACCACAATTGGTATCACTGTCACCTTCATATTCCATAGCTTTTAGTTCTCGGGCGGGGTTTTGGTACTTATCTCTTTTTTCGCTTTAGGAGGTGCCCGTGGTGTAATCGTTATCGTCGTAGGAAGTGGACACGGCGACACGAGTTCAAGTCCTGGACGAGACTGATTGCATTTCACATAGCACTAATACCCTTGGGAAAGGTATGAATCCAATTATTCTCCCTCCAGCTATGGGTAAATAGTAGGACAGACTGAATTTTTCAGCCTTGGTAAGGCAACTAGTCTAGGAGAAGGAAAACTCTGAATTCAAACCTGTTAAACTCCGCTTAAAAAATTGACCATGTGTCATATCCTGCCCGAGCGGAGGGGTTGGGTAAATAGGATCTCTTTTTTCGCTTTATTTTTATTTTCACTCAGTGGTCCCCCGGCCACGGCAAAGTTCACTATTTGGCAAGTTCTCTTTTCGTTGACTATCACTAGGTCTGGTTGTCCAGCCGAGATTCAGTGATCCTAATGTAACTCAAAATCCCCGAGATGTTTTTGCGTCTCATTCGCCAGGGCGCATTCTGGGTTGTGCATATACCGTGTGTTCGTATGGTAAAAAATTTAGATTTTTGCACAGCTTCATTGGATTATCATCCCCCACCCAGTTGTGTCTCGTTTTATACTCTTTTTGGCCTAATTTACTGCATTCGTTTATTGTATGATCAATCATTTCGTTTCGATCCTCACATAATCTATATCTGTTATTTTGTTGTATCCTTTCTATGTTTGTTTGTTTGTGTTCTATGGCATTTCAACCTTTTTGGGTTACTTAATTCCAAATCTATTTTTAAACAAATAAAAACTTTTATTTCAAGCAATTCAGTTTAGCATAAGTACACTATTTTGTTTGTTTGTTTTGGGTTTTATGGCATATCAACCTTTTTCGTTTATTTAATGTCAAATCCATTTTTATATAAATAAACAGTTCTATTTCGATCAATTCAATTTAGCATAAATACACAGTTTAATAGTCAAAAGCATTTCTATTTCAAGATATTCAATTTAGTCAAACAGTTCTAATTATAACAATTTAGTTTTGCGTAAGTACAGTTTCAATATTAAAAACAGTTCTGTTTCAAACAATTCAGTTTAGCACAAAAAACGTCCATTTTCAAAAAAATCATTATGGCATAAGTACGCTGTTTTAAATGTCAAAACAGTTCTATTTCAAGCAATTCCGTTTAGAATAAGTATGCAGTTTAGTTTTATTTGACCCATAGATAGAACTCTATCCAATCATCTCTGGGATGTAAGGCCTTATGCATTGTAATGTTCTCTATTCAATTTGTTGACGTTTTTCCCTTGTCCACTTTAAATTTTCTCCCAATCATATAAATCTGTGCAAACAAATTATCATTATTGAATAGAAATAATCCTATAACTGAGTATAAATTAAGGTTTGATAGGAATACTTGAAGCCACACAACTGTGTACAAATTTTTTTTCTTTTAGATAGGAATACTTGATATAATTGAATGCAAACAAATCATTTTAGACAAATTTCAAAAAAGAGTAATTTAAAACCCAAGTGCAAAGAAATATTATAAATACAGTCATGATTGTAATCAAGTATTTTGAAATGAATCAAATTTCATTATGAAATAGATGTACCGCTAGCACAGATTTCCCTGACTCTCCCTCGCCATTCTTCACTATCGACCGCCGCATGCGGTAGGTCCTCTAGACTACATCCTGTGTCAGTACAGGAGTTGTTGTAGATAAGTTCTGGCTGAGCGTCGAGCAGTTGCTAGTCCGTGTGAAGGGGTTCACAGGTAAACGTCACTTATTTCTCCAGCCGTGTCCCGCATGTCTGGTTCGTCTTTTTTTAATGGTTTTAGAGATGGGAGACGGTGGTCGTACATCTTTTGTTTTTTGGGATGTTGCTTCCAGGACTTGTTCAATATAGCTCGTAGTATTATAGTACAATTCCCGTCTAGCTTTTTCTCTATACGCTTAGTCAGCGTCCTTGTGGTGCATCTATATCGTAGAATTGACACGACAGCTGCTTGGAAAAAATGCATTTTATTTTATTGGATTTGTCTGACTTCCATATAACCTATCGATAGCTGACCATACCTTTACTAGTGGTGAAACTGATTGTCACTTTCTGTTGATGAGACGCTGCTTCCGCGGTAATAAAATTTGTCCTCTAGTTTCAAGGAACAATCTGTTAGTGTGGAGATGTCACATATTATTATTATTATTATTGTTATTACGACTACTATTATTACTACTACAAAAATAATAATAATTATTACTATTATGATCTAAAAGAAAAAGAGAACAAAATACTTTGACCTTGCCAGAGGACTTCAAAAGTTATCAAATATGAGTGTTTCAGCGATGACGATTGTATTTGGTGCGCTTGGAAACGCACTAGAAGTCTTAGAAAAGGGAGAAGAGGCATGGGAAATCAGAGGTAAAATCGAGACTATTCAGACTGCAGAATTGTTGAGATCGGCTTGAATGCTTCTGAAGAAGCCCTGAGAAGTCTTGCTATCTCTCAGACTCCAGTGAAAAGCCACCAGCTAACACGGATGTGAAAAACTCCTAAGACGCAACAAAATAGCAGATGTAAGTTATGTAGTGATAGAGATGAAACGATCAATTATATAATAAGCGAATGCAGTAAGTTAACACAAAATGAGTATAAGACTAGAGTGTTGTATAACCATGAACAACTATACATACACAAATACATGCAGAAACATAACGACGCAATAACGACGAGCGGACACAGTTCTTTAGAAAAAATATACCTCTCACTTTATTGAAATGGTTGTGTGTGAGAGGGAGTTGGAGACCGAACAAAGACTGCAACATTTTGACCCCCACCAACTCTTCTGGCTATCACAGCCTTTTTTTTCCCGTTCTCCTTGGCTGCTCATCTGGGGGGCCTGGGGGCCCAGCTTCTGCTGGGACATGGTTCTCATTCCAGCATCTTCTCTCCAACTGATCAGAACTTCCTGTCGCCGGGGGTTATATAATAATTTGGCGCCCACCTACTTCCTGCGAGCGTCCACAATTCGCACCCAGTTCAACCCCTCGACAGTCAAGGTCACCCCTTGATATCTTCGACCGGATGCACCTGTTATTTACACGGGTGCATTTCTTCTTTTGACAGCTTGGCCGGGGGAAATATGCAACAAGAGTCTAGTGGGGATGATCCACTTGGAATTGTGAAAGAAGTTTGAATTTAACCATACGAACATATGGTATATGCACAATCCATAATCCGTCCTAGAAAATGAGACGTACACAGTTGTTAGGGATTTTGTGATGCAAGTTGATCACCTAATCTCAGCCAAACGACCAGACGTAGTGATAGTCAATAACAATAAAAAAAAAATTCCTGCCGAATAGTGGACTTTTCTGTTCCGGCAGAACTCAGGGTAAAATGAAAAAAAAAAAGCGAAAAGAGAGGTTAGTACCAAGACCTTGATAGAAAACTGAAAATCAATGGAACATGAATCTGGCAGTGAAACCAATTTAATTTTTGCGCTCGGTACAATCACAAAGAATTGGCACAGGGGCTGGAGGACTTGTACATAAGAGGACGAATGGAGACTATTCAAACAATAGCATTATAAAGATTGGGCAAAATGCTGAGAAGAGTCCAGAAGACTTGAGGAGGCTTGCTGTCTCTCAAACTCCAGTGAGAAACCATCAGCGAATGCTGATGGGAAAAACTCTGAAAAGAGTAGAATAACAATGACAACAATGGTATAATCTTCTTTTCCTGACCTATGACAATACTGCTTGCTTTGCTCTTCAGTACGTTTTACATGAGATCAATTAAAAAGTAATAATATCTATACATTATTTCAGAATGTAGTCATGCTTGATGATCACGAAAGCATAAAGCTATTAACTGCAATAAGTGATTTTAATTTCTTTGATATTGTGTTCAATGTGTTCTATTCCAGTTATCAATCACTCTCTCTGTAGATGCTGCAGCATTTAAGTATCCTAATGATATACATATATCGGTTATGTAACCTGTGCTTACGACAGAATAATGCATAATAAGGTTGTTATGAGGACACGAAATACCACTTAAAGCGAACATCACTCGAGTTGCTATAACAACGAAATGTCTCATTCCTCAGTAGTGTGGCCAGCTTTAAAATAAATTGCATCAAATTTACAATTTTAAATTTCATAGAATTTCGGATCGAACATTAATTTTAATGTAAAAGGATGCAAAAAAATAGCGAATAAATAAAAATAAATGAATAAATTAATTAATATTTATTACACTTTCGTATTCATAGTGCCGTATTACTTTGACTTTCCTCGCTCTTGAGTATAGTTGTTTTTAAACACCATCGTTGGTTTAAAACGATTATTTTATCATAAATCATTTTAAATTTCCTTTATTTTATAGGCAAATTTATTAATTAATTAATCGAAATTATATTAAATAACAGTAATTAACTATATTACATACAGGGTTTAAGATGATCAATATCAAAATTAAAGAATGTAGAGTCCCTTTTATTAACCTTTAGGACTATTATTGGGAAGCATTCATCATCATCATCATCATCATCATGTCGTGCCGCTAGCACAGATATCCATGACCCTCTCTCGCCACTTCTCTCTATCGTTCATCGCCTCTGGTAGGTCTTCAGGGCCACATCCTGTATCCTCACATAGCTGCTGAATGTATGTTCGAGCAGGTCGTCCTGCTTTTGCCCGGCCATATGTGGGGGTCCATAGGAGTACATCACTTATGAGCTTATCCCTGCTTCTCCAGCAGTGTCCCGCATGTCTGGCTCGTTACTTACCCAAATTACAATCGGTTTTTAAGATGGTCATTATTTAAAATAAAACATGTTGAGTAACTTTATTAAAGCTTTTGATAATTATCCATATCTAATAGGCATGTTTTTAATCTTTTACTTACTACAAATAAAACTTTTTTCTACACCGAACGTTGTGTGCGGAATACGGTTTCAGGTTCGTTTGGCGTCTTTCGAAGATCTTAGAATCCCTCGAAAACCCTTGAAAATGAATAAATATTTCGAATGGATATTTAAAATTATTATTTTCAAAAGTTAGAGTACTTGTATTATTTCTTAGAGATGGGTTTTAGGCATTTTTAAAAAAATTGGGTGATTATTGAAACGAAATGAATTCTTTTGACATCCGGTCGTGACAGAGATGGTGCAAATGTAAATGACAATTAAAAGAGTCAGCTGCATTTTTTAACTCTACCCGCTCCATCCCAAGCCAAAAAAAAAAAGAGGGGAAGTATTAGGCATGTGACGGACATAGTTTTACTACAAAGAGAAGAGCAAGACATAAAAGGTGAGAAAGAGATTCCGTCTAAAAACCAGGGGGGTATTCGTCAATATTTTTTCCATTTATGTCTCAAACAATTCCTGGAGGTTAGTTGAAATCGGACCCACAGTGGCACAGCTTCAATTGTACAAACATTTTGAGTATCACATTTAAATTTAAAAACGTAACACTAATAACATAGGGTCAGCTATGCATCCAACTATTTTTCATTCTTCTATGGGCTAGTTGTAAGGAATACTGGGTTCGTTAACTTCGGTATGGCAAGGAGAAAGAATACTCTGAATTAAAACCGATACTCCACATAGAAATTGATCTTATGTGGTATCCTGCTTGGGCAGAGGGTTCGGGTAAATGCATACATATATTAAGATATGAAGGGGGAAGAAAGTGCACCTGTTTCTACTTTGAGCGCCCACCACAAAACCAATGAGCAGGAAAGCATGAATTGGAGGAGAACGAATAGCAGGAGTTAAAAGTTAACGATTGAACAGCCATTAAATTCTGTATTGATGTCGATTCAGTATTTCAGATCTTTCTTTTAACAATTCTATTCAGTAGGGAATACGTGGCAATAACCATCTTTTTTTTACAAACAAAAAAGTCAGAATTTAAGTCACGCTTTTTAATTACACGTTTATTTTTTTTATAGCTTTCTTCTTCAAGATAGACTCAAAGATATATTTGCATTTAACACACACACACACACACACATACATACATATATATATATATATATATATATATATATATATATATAATAAAGACATATTTTGTCTATATAATCTAATTAAGATTCTTTCAGGTTTCGTGATAAGTATCTTAGTTTCTGGCTGGAATTGGCGGATGAATTTACCAAAATTGTCCTGAGCACTTTTGGACCTTTCATAGGCCATCATCAGGGGTTGCTTGCATGTGTAAAGAGGATTTTTAAAGTGTTTTTGACAGGGATTTTTTTATAACATTACAAAATTACGTGAACGCAGAGTTGGATAAAACTGAGATACTGATGAATTTAAAAGACAGAACGCTATCAACAGAAATAGAATATTATCAAGAAATATAGAATATTAAAAAAAAAACAAAAAAAAAAAACAATAAGGCATTTCAAAACATTGTCGCTCTTTTCAAAATTAATTATATTGATTTTAGGTTTTTTGTTCTTAGATGTAGGGCTTCTAAGATTTGTCGCCGTAGCTTATTAAATTCAAGTGCTATTCATCCACCAATTCCAACCTGGAACCAAGACACTTATCAGAAAACTTGAAAGGATCTTATAAAATTCTATGGACAAAACAGGCTTAAATGAAAGACTACTGCCCAATCACACACACACACACACACACACACACATATATATATATATATATATATATATATATATATACACTCATGAGGAGGGCCAAACGCCACGATAGTCTTTCAAGCGGGAGTCAGTGTAACTAAGTTCTAATCATAGGCACAACCCAGTCGGCTGCAGCTGAAGAATACACCAACTGCATCTCAGTTGAGAGGTAACACACCCCTCTTGAATGTCCACAATATGACATAAAAGATCTGATGGTGTGCCTTCAATATTGTAGCTTTGGATAATTTGGAATACCCCTCCCAGATACACTCGGACTCGGAGTGGTAGTAGCTGATAAGGTTCTATCTATGGGTCAAATAGAATTGTTTGATATTTAAACTGTGCACAAACAAATGACTTATGCTGAATTGAATTGTTAGAAATAGAACTGTTTGATTACTTAACTGTGTGTAAAACCAAAAAATTGTGTGGAAAAAATGAGCTCAGGGCCGGTTAAAAATGTTATCAACAAAATGTGTTAACAAATCATATATTTGATATTTATGTATGAGCAGGATTTCGCAGTAAATAACCTGCAAT
>CAXXGD010000051.1:0-51435 GCA_963669385.2 Rhodospirillales bacterium | reverse complement strand
ATGCGCATTCTATTGGTCGGCGGCGGCGGGCGCGAGCACGCCTTGGCTTGGGCGATCGCGGCATCGCCGCTGTGCGACAAGCTCTATGCCGCGCCTGGCAACGCCGGCATCGCCCAGGAGGCGGAGTGCTTGGCGATCGGCGCCGAGGACGTCGAAGGCCTGGTGCATAAGCGGCAAAGGACCTGACCGTCGACCTGGTCGTGGTTAGGCGCCCGAAGCGCCCTTGTTCTGGGCCTGGCCGACCGCCTGGCCGAGGAGGGGATCGCCGTCTTCGGTCCCTCGGCCGCGGCGGCCGAACTGGAGGCTTCCAAGAGCTTCACCAAGGGGCTCTGTGATCGCCACAGGATCCCGACAGCCGCCTATCGGCGTTTCACCGAGAGCGGGCCGGCCTTGACCTACGTCAAGGAGGTGGGTGCGCCCATCGTCGTAAAAGCAGATGGCTTGGCGACCGGCAAGGGAGTGACCGTGGCGGCCAGTCTGGCCGAGGCCGAGCGGGCGGTGATTGCCGCGCTGGACGAGGGTGTCTTCGGGAAGGCTGGAGCGGAAGTGGTGATCGAGGCGTTTCTGCAAGGCGAAGAGGCCAGCTTCTTTGCGCTCGTCGACGGCGAGAGCGTGCTGCCGCTGGCGGGCGCGCAGGACTATAAGCAGGTGGGCGACGGTGACAAGGGCCCCAACACGGCGGCATGGGCTCGCTGTCGCCGACGCCTTGCTGGACGAGGCCATGACCGAGCGGGTGATGGCGGAGATCATCCGCCCCACGGTGGCCGGCATGGAGGCCGAAGGCCGGCCCTTCCGCGGCGTCCTCTACGCCGGCCTGATGATCACCGAGGAAGGCCCCAAGCTGATCGAGTACAACGTCCGCTTCGGCGACCCGGAATGCCAGGTGCTCTGCGCGCGCCTTCAATCGGATCTCTTGCCGGCGCTTCTGGCCCGCAGCCGAAGGCGGCTCAAGAACATGAGCCTTCGCTGGCATGAAGATCACGCCCTATGCGTGGTGATGGCAAGCAAGGGCTATCCGGGCCCCTACGAGAAGGGGCCAGCCAGATCCGCGGGCTGGAGCGCGCCGGTGCGATGGACGGTGTCGTCGTCTTCCATGCGGGTACCAAGGCAGGGTGACAACGATTGGGTCTTGGCGAGCGGCGGCCGCGTGCTCGGCGTGACCGCAAGAGGGGCGACGCTGGCAGAGGCACAAGCCAGCGCTTACGCCGCCGTCGACAGCATCGATTGGCCCGAGGGCTTCTGCCGGCGCGACATAGGCTGGCGTGCACTGGCAGGCTGAGTGTGCTCTAACACAAGCGAATGGATGGAGAGGCCAGCCTAGGCCGATCGACGGTCATCGAAGAAAGGGCGAGCGAGGTAGAGTGAAGATGAGTGATGCTATGGAAGAAGACCTGGAGCGGGCGCATCAGCGCATATTCGACGAGATGCTCGACACCTTCGACGAGGAGATCGAGCTGGAGGCTCGACGAAGACCGCATGCTGCGGCTGGACGAGGAACCGCCGCCCAAGGACGGCAAGCTTCCGCGCCGGGTCTACTTCAACGAGCTGGTGAAGCTGCAGCGCGAACTGGTCAAGCTGCAGGACTGGGGTGATGACCAGCAAGGCCAAGATCGTGGTGCTCTTCGAAGGCCGCGACGCTGCCGGCAAGGGCGGCGCCATCAAGCGCATCACCCAGCGCCTCAACCCCCGCGTCTGGCCGGGTGGCCGCTCTGCGGCGCCCAGCGAGCGCGAGAAGTCCCAGTGGTACTTTCAGCGCTACGTCTCGCACTTGCCGCCGGCGGCGAGATCGTGCTCTTCGACCGCAGCTGGTACAATCGTGCCGGCGTCGAGCGGGTCATGGGCTTCTGCACGGACGAGCAGCTGGAGGATTTCTTCCGCACCGTGCCGGAGTTCGAGCGCACCCTCATCCGCTCCGGCACCATCCTGCTGAAGTACTGGTTCTCGATCACCGACAAGGAGCAGGCCTTCCCGCTCCAGATGCGCATCCACGATCCCCTGAAGCAGAGTGGAAGCTGAGCCCGATGGACCTGGAATCGCGGCGCCGCTGGGAGGCCTACACCAAGGCCAAGGAGGAGATGATGGACCGTACCTCCATCCCCGAGGCCCGCTGGTGGGTGGTCAAGGGCGACAACAAGAAACGCGCCCGGCTCAACTGCATCAGCCACCTCTTGAGCCAGATACCCTACGACGAGATCCCGCCACGATCCGGTGATGCTGCCGGAGCGAGTCCGCCATCCGGGTTATCGGCGCGAGGATCAGTCCGACCTGGAGGTGCCGGAGCGCTATTGAGCGAGCTTGATCGAGACCTGTCCTCTTCTTGGGGAGGACAATGTTCAGGCCAGGCAAACATCGAGCGCAGCACCGAGGACGATTGGCTTCCTTGGTCAGCCCTCCAAACATCAATGCTCTGGCGGGCGCATTCGAGATGGGCTTAGGCGAGGGCGCTTTTTCCCGCCACGCCGGACTCGGATTGGCTCGGCGTGGACCAGTGACGTCGATACCAATCCGGGCTTTGGCACCGGCGATAGGCTTTGGAGCCAACTTTACAGGTAAGGGCACTCCGCGCTACACTGTGAGCCGAAAGGCAGGGGCTCGGGGGCGCTGGATCGCGTGACGATCGCCACCCTCTGGGGCGAGTGGCAAATCTCCGACCCCCTTTTCGCCTCAGCGACTCATGCGAGACAGACGGCGAAAGGGGTGGAAAAATGGCCTTTATTCCAGGGACTCCGGGACCGGACACGCTGAGCGGGACCGATAGCGTCGACACAATTTTGGGCTACGGTCCGACGACACGCTCTACGGGGCTTAGCGCTGCCGACTCGCTCTTCGGCGACGAAGGCGACGATACACTCTACGGGGGCAGCGGCGACGATGTCTCGCTCTATGGCGGCACTGGTCGCGACTTCGCTTTACGGTGACGCAGGTGATGACGATAGCCTTGTCGGGGGGTCGAGGGCCGACGTGCTCGATGGTGGAGAGGGCGCGGACGCCTTCCTCTTCGGCGGAGTGGGAGACGATACCCTGTCGGGTGGCAGCGGTGCCGACAGCTACCTCTACGGTAGTGCTGGTCTCGATACCCTGTTCGGCGGCACAGGTGTTGACTCGGTTCTCGATGGTGGCGCGAACATCGACCTGATCTACGGTGGCGAGGGATCGGACACCTCGTTGTTCGGCGAGCGGGCCAACGATACCGTCTTCGGTGGTGAGGGCGACGACCGTACGCTGGATGGTGAGCGCGGCGGCGACAAGCTCTACGGCGGCGCTGGGTCCCGATGCCTACTTCTTCGGTGGCGTCAGCCCGGACCGCTTGGACGGAGGGGCGGGCGACGACTACTCCTTCTTCGGGGGTGCCGGCAACGACAGCGTGTTCGGCGGCAGCGGAAGCGATTCCCTCTTCTTCGGGGAGGGCAAAACGGGATTCGATGTACGGCGGCAGCGGAAGCGACGTTGGCTTCTACGGTGGCGGCGGCATTGACCGGATGTACGGCGACGATGGGGCGGACACGGATTTCAATGGACGGGCTGCCGCCGACAAGCTCTATGGCGGCGCGGGAGACGATACCGGGTTCTACGGAGGCAACGACAACGACACGCTTTCCGGTGCCAGCGGCGACGACAGCGCCTTCTATGGGGCTACCGGCAGGCGACAGACTCCTATGGCGGCAGCGGAACCGATAGCGACTTCTACGGCGGTACCGGACGCGATCGGGTCGCCGGGGGCGACGGTGCCGACTCCACGCTCGCCGGTGGCTCGGGCATCGACACGGTCTCCGGCAACAGCGGCGACGACGACGTGCTCAAGGGCGATGCGGGCAGCGATACGATCTTCGGCGGCAGTGGTGGCGACGACGGCCTAAGCGGTGGGCTCGGCGACGATGGCGTTTACGGTGACGATGGCGACGATGGCGGTCTCTTCGGAGACGGAGGGAGCGACTCGATCTACGGCGACGATGGAGACGATGGCGGTCTCTACGGTGACGAAGGCAGCGATACGATCTTCGGCGGCAGTGGTGGTGACGACGGCTAATGGGTGGACTGGGCGATGATGGTGTTTTCGGCGACGATGGAGACGATGGCGGTCTCTTCGGTGACGAAGGCAGCGACTCGATCTATGGCGGTTCTGGGTCGGACGGAGGTCTGGTCGGCGACAGCGGGGACGATAAGATCTACGGTGGTGACGGGTCGGACGGTGGTCTCTTCGGTGACTTGGGAGACGATATCGATTTTCGGTGGGAGCGGGATGGACGTCCTATTTGTCGGCGGTAGTGGTGCCGACTCCCTCTCCGGTGGAAGCGGCGACGACGTCTCTGTCGTAGGCATGTCCGGGATGGATGTGCTCTCCGGCGGCGATGGGATGGATTTCGCCTTCTACGGCAGCGACGGCGACGATGCCGTCTTCGGCGGCAGCGGAATCGACGGTACCCTTTTTCGGCGGTAGTGGTGCCGATATCGTCTCAGGCGGTGGCGACAAGGATTTCTTCCTCTTCGGCGGTACCGGCGGACGATATGGTCCTGGGCGACGAAGGCGACGACTTCTCCCTTCTCGGTGACGACGGTGATGACACCGTCTTCGGCGGTGCTGGAATGGATCTCCACCTCATCGGCGGCAGTGGCGCCGATACGGCCTATGGTGGCGATGGGCCCGATGCGTTCCTCATCGGCGGCTCCGGCATAGACAGCCTTTCGGCGGCAGCGGTGACGACGGCATTCTTGACGGCGGGCCGGGCGCCGATGTCATCCATGGCGATTCGGGGTCCGATTCCTTCCTCGGCGGCGCCGAGGGTGCCGACGTGATTTTCGGCGGAGACGGAGACGACATCGGCCTCTTCGGCGACAGCGAGGACGACACGATCTTCGGCGGTCTCGGCGACGACGGCGATATCTTTGGCGGTAGCGGCGATGACGACCTCTACGGTGGCAGCGGCGCCGATATTCTCTCCGGCGGCAGCGGTGCCGACCTTCTCGATGGCTTGAGCGGCGACGACATCATCGTGGTGGCCAGCGCGGGCGAAATCTCGTCCCGGCTACCTCTACGACGGCGCTGCCGGGGACCGATACGATCTTCCTGGGGAATGGGCGCGACCCTTCCCGGCGGCGGTGCCGGCCTCTTCAGCATAGAGGTCACCATTTACGGCTGATCGCCCTCAGCGACCACCGGAGACTTCGATGAAGCTGCCGGTGGTGTAGGAGGACTTGTCCGACGCGAGCCAGAGGATGGCTTCGGCCACCTCTGCCGCCGTGCCGCCGCGCTTCATCGGCACCATGCCTTTCAGGCGCTCGACGCGGTCAGGCACGCCGCCCTTGGCGTGGATTTCGGTCTCGATGATGCCCGGGGCGGATGGCGTTGACCCGGATCCCCTGATCGGCCTGCTCCTTGGCCAGGCCGATGGTCATGCTGTCGAGCGCGCCTTTGCTGGCGGCGTAGTCCACGTACTCGTTGGGCGATCCCAGCCTGGCGGCGACGGAGGAAATGTTCACGATGGACCCGCCCTGACCGCCGTGCGCCTTCGACATGCGCCTGACTGCCTCGCGGGCACAGAGGAAGCAGCCGATCACATTGACGTCCAGCACCCGCCGGAAGCGATCGACCGACATCTCGTCCAGCCGGCTCTGCTGAAAGAGCATGCCGGCGTTTGTTCACCAAGACGTCGAGCCGCCCCAGGGCCTCGTCGAAGGCTTTGAACATCCCTTCCACCTCGGCCTCTTGCGATACGTCGGCCTTGAGCAGCGCCACCTTGGCTCCCAGGCTGCGGGCTTCCGCCGCCACGGCCTCGGCCCCTGCGTCGTTGGCATGGTAGTTGAGGCCGATCGCGTAGCCTTCACGCGCGGCCAGCACGGCGGTGGCCGCGCCGATGCCTGCACTCGCCCCGGTGATCAGGATGGGTCTTTCGATCGCTCGCCATTGGCCTCTCCCAAACGCCTACGCCGACGCGGGCCGGCTGACGCCTTGCAGTATAGTGAGCGCTGGAGCGCTGCGTCTCCTGCGTCGTGGATGAGGCTCCTATTCCCGAACGGCGTCGCTGCCGGCGGCACTGCTCTGGTCGCGAATCTTGAGAACCCGGTAGAGCGCGCTGGTCATCATGATGATGTCGCCCACCGTGGTGCGCCCAAGCTCGGTGTGTTGGAAGGCGTCGAGCAGGAAGACCTCCGCCCTGCCGTCGCCGTCGGGGCCGTTGACCCGCACGGGCCAGCGCCAAGGTCTCGGTATAGGGGATCACGCGGTCTTCCTTGCCGTGGATCAAGAGCAGCTGCGGCCCGGGGCCCGAGAGGTCGTAGCGGGGAGAGGTCGAGGGCCTGCATCTCGGCCTTGATCGCCTCCGGCAAGGCAGCGCTCAGCTGCGGGACCGCGTCGGGATCGCTGTTCTCCAGGAAGGCCAGGACGGCCAAGCCCTCCGGACCCAGACCCGCGGTAAGGTCGCCGATGTCGCTCGCTTCGTCGTCAAGGCGGCGTTCGGCGATCCGCCTGAGGCGCCACTCATCACCCGGATCGCTGAGGCGCCCGGCATTGGAGTGGGCGAAGACCCAAGGCCCGAAGGCGTCCGGGCTCGCCCCGCCGCCAGCGGTCGCCCGACCGCTTGCGATAGGCGCCGGTGGTGAAGAAGGTGGCCACCGTCTCGCTGCTGTAGTAGCCCGCCGAGCGCGACCAGGAAGTCCACCCGATCGGCCAGATCCGGCTGCAGCAGCGCCACCATCAGCGGACCCCACGGCATAGGAGAGGCCGAAGGCGCCCACCGGCCGATCGGTGCCGGCCAGATGGGCCAGATAGCGCAGCGCGTCGGCCATGACGCCGGCGTCGGCGGCGGAGACCTGCAGGCGCCGCAGGTTCTCGATCTCCGGTACCATGACCAGGAAGTCGGCCTCGGCCCACTGCGAGGCGAAGTCGACGACCCGCGGGTCGTCGCGTCCATTGGGGCTGGCGCCCGGCAAGATCATGATCGCGGCTTGCGCCTCGGCTCCGGGCTTCCTGTAGAGGTCGGCCTGACGCGTTCCGCCTTGGCCGGGGAAGCTGACGGCGAGGCGTTGGATGTCCTCCGCCCGCTCGCCTCCGGCCATGGCTTTCAAGAGCGAGAGTGATTCCAGGCTTCGGCTTGGAGAGCAGCCGCTGGCGAAAATGACGCAAGCAAGAATAGCGAGTATCGCCAAGCAGCTTCGCGTCGGTCCGGGCCAATGCCTATATCTCTCAAGAGCCATCACAACGATCCTCTCGTAATACGAGTATAAGACTCATGCTATAAGGCTGAAAAGGCGAAGAGCGTGACATCACTATGGCAAAAGAGGGACAAGACGCAATGGAGGACCACGACCTAGCTGCACTCGCAAGGCTCTTTGAGCCCCTCGATCGACTGGGGCCGGGCAGTGAATCGGCCACACGGCGGGCGCTGGCTGCCTGCGTGGGCTTGCCGAGCCGACCGCGCGTGCTGGATTTGGGTTGTGGGACCGGTGCCTTCCAGCTTGTTGCTGGCAACCGCGCTCAACAGTCCGATCGAGGCGGTGGACCTCTTTCCCGCCTTCCTGGACCGCTTGCGGCAGCGCGCCAAGGCGGCCGGGCTGGAGCGGCTGATCTTGCCTCGTCAGGAGGATTTCGCTTCCTTGCCGACGCCAGAGGCGGGCTACGACCTCGTCTGGTCGGAAGGGGCGGCCTACAACCTTGGCTTCGAGCGGGCGCTCAGAGACTGGCGCCGGCTCTTGGCAGTCGACGGCTTTCTGGCGCTGAGCGAAGCGGCTTGGCTGAAGCCGCCGCCGCCCGCCGTCGCCGCCTTCTGGAAACGCAGCTACCCCGGCATGCTATCGCGACAGGAGGCCGTGACGCTGGCGGGCGATCTTGGCCTATCGCGTGCTCGATGCCTGGCCCTTGCCGGCGGGGGGATTGGTGGTCCTACTACGGCCCGCTGCGCCGGCGAACGGAGGAGCTGGCCCAAGGGGGCGCAGCCGATCCGGCGATGCAGCGCCTGATCGACGAGATCACCGAGGAGATCGCCATCTTCGAGCAGAGCGAGGGGCAGCTATTCCTACGTCTTTTTCGTGCTGCAGCGGCGCGACGGCGAGGCTTGACGCCGAGACGGCGGGCGGGCAGGCAGGGCGCATGGAAGGAAGCTTGACAAGCGAGGGCCTGGCAACCGCTGCGTGCGGGCGGCAAGGCGGCCGTGGCCGCCGCGCTGGCGCGGCTGGAACGCCTGCCCGAGGAGGCCTGGAGCCTGGACCTGCTGGCCGAGGCCTGGTCCTTGGCGCTGGCGGGCAAGGGCGCGCAGGTACTGGGCATCACCGGTCCGCCCGGCGTCGGCAAGTCGACCCTCGTGGGGGCGCTCTTGAAGGAGGCGCGGGCCAAGGGATTGCGGGTCGCCGTCTTGGCCATCGATCCCTCCTCCAGGCGCAGCGGCGGCGCCCTGCTGGGCGACCGTCTGCGCGTCATGAGCCCGGCCGGCGACCCGGACTGCTTCGTGCGCTCCATGGCCGCGCGCCATCGCTTGGGCGGCCTGGCCGACGAGGCCTTTCCGGCGATCACCTTGCTGCGTGCGCTCTACGACTTGGTGCTGGTCGAGACGGTCGGCGTGGGCCAGTCGGAAACCGATGTCGCCGACATGGCCGACACCGTGGTCTTCTGCGTGCAGCCGGCCTCCGGCGACGCGGTGCAGTTCATGAAGGCCGGCATCATCGAAATCCCCCACATCGCGGTGGTGACCAAGGCGGATCTTGGCGCTCCGGCCGAGCGGGCCCTGGCTGACCTGGAAAGCGGCTGTCGGCTTGAGTGCACCCGCTGACGGCTGGTCGGTTGCCTGTCTGACCTTGGCGGCACAGAAGCCCGGCGCTGCGGAGACCTTGCTGGACTTGGCTGAGGAGCACTGCAGTCACCTGGCGGAGCGCGGGCTGCTCGGTCCCCAGCGCAGGGCGCAAGGCGAGGCTTGGCTGGCCGAGGCCGTTCGCGCCGACTACGGTCGCAAGGGTTTAGCGAAGAGCGCGCCGCTGTTGCGTAGAGCTGCTGACATCTCCCTTCACCGCATTGGCGGATGTCCGGCGGTCTTTGGAGGTGCGGGGCTGAGGCGACGTTCCTTCGAACCTTAAAGGCTTGAGATGCCAAGTTACTTGTGAAATGGGCGGTTCAAGTAAATACCTCCGTCATTGCGAGCAAAGCGCGGCAATCTAGAATGTATCGGCAAGAAGCCTTATTCTGGATTGCCGCGTCGCTGCCGCTCCTCGCAATGACATGGGTGGGGAACTAGTGACGCTTGACAAGTGACATATGCGCCAGTGTCAGGAGGACTGCTGTATTTGCGCAGTCCGGGCCTCTTCCGCGACTTGCAGCCACGCCTTTAGGCGCGCCTCCGGGTCTTCATTTCGCAGAACATCGGTGACGACGCAGCAGCAGTCGGCACCGGCGGCGAAGGCGCCGGGGGCGCGCTCAACTGTCAGGCCGCCGATGGCGATCAATGGCAGGCTGCCGATCTTCTTCTTCCACAGGCCGATCTTCTCCAAGCCCTGTGGCGCCCCACTTCATGGCCTTCAGGATGGTGGGGTAGATCGGGCCCAGGGCGACGTAGTCGGGCTCGAAGGACAGCGCACGGTCCAGTTCCCGGCCGTCGTGGCTGGAAACACCAATCTTCAGGCCACCTCTGCGGATGGCGCCAAGGTCGGCCTCGTCCAGGTCCTCCTGGCCCAAGTGGATATAGTCGCAGCCGAGATCGAGCGCCAATCGCCAATAGTCGTTGACGACGAGCTGGCAGTTCGCTTTCCGGCAGAGATCACGGGCTTTGACGATCTCTTGCCGCACCGCTCGCTCCGGCAGATCCTTCACACGCAGTTGGACGAGCTTCAAGCCAAGCGGCAAAAATCTTTCCAACCAATGGCTTGCATCGACTATCTGATAGAATGGCGGAAACATGGGGATCACGCCTTCTCGGTCAGGCGGAAGGCCAGGCCGGCCAGTGGCGTCGAGGGGCTGGCCATGTCGCGCGGCTCCATCGGCTGCGCCTCGAAGGCCTCGCGGCCGGCCGCCACCTGCCTTGGCGAAGGCAGCTGCCATGGCGACGGGATCGCCGGCCTTGGCGACGGCGGTGTTCAAGAGGATCGCGTCGTAGCCCAGCTCCATCGCCTCGGCGGCTTGCGAGGGGCGGCCGATGCCCGGCATCCACGATCAAGGGCACGTCGGGGAAGGTGGTTGCGCAGGGTCCGGAGGCCGTAGGGATTGTTCAAGCCTCGGCCGCTGCCGATCGGCGCCCCCCAGGGCATCAGCACCTGACAGCCGGCGTCCAAGAGGGCCTCGGCGACGACCAGGTCCTCGGTCATGTAGGGCAGTACGCGAAAGCCGTCGCGGGTCAGGATGCGGGCGGCCTCGACCAGGCCGAAGGGGTCGGGGGCCAGCGTGTCCTCCTCGCCGATGACCTCCAGCTTGACCCAAGAGGTGTCGAAGAGCTCGCGCGCCATCTGGGCCGTGGTGACGGCCTCCTTCACGCTGTGGCAGCCGGCGGTGTTGGGCAGGACGCGCACGGCGGCCTCGCGGATGATTGCGAGCAGACCCTCGCTTTCCTTGCCGCCGGCCGCTTCGCGCCTGAGGGAGACGGTCACGATCTCCGATCCGGCAGCCGCGATCGAGCGGCGCAGGATGTCCGGCGAGGGGTAGAGCGCGCTGCCCAGAAGCAGGCCGCGATCGAAAGCTTTCGCCGTAGAGGGTCAAGGCCATGGCATCAGCCTCCCTGCATGGGGACGACGACGTCGACGGCGTCGCCGGGGGACAGCGGGGTCTCACAGCGCAAAGCGGCGCGCACGAAGTCGCCGTTGACGGCAGTCGCCACCTTTCGCTCGCCGTAGCCCAACTCGGCCAAGAGCTCCGCCAGCGTGCCGGCGGCGGTCTCAAGCCGCCGGCCGTTCACCGTCACCGTCATAAACCACCTCCGGATCGCTGCGTCCCTCCAACAGCAGCTCGGCGGCGCGCTCGGCCAAGGCCGGCGCCACCAGAAAGCCATGGCGGTAGCAGCCGTTTACGTGCAGGCGCCGTCCTTGGCGGACCAGGCGCGGCAGGTTGTCTGGGAAAGCAGGGCGGGAATCGACGCCGATCTCCACCACCTCCGCCTCGCCGAAGGCAGGGTGCAGGGCATAGGCGCTGGACAGTAGCTCGATCATCGAGCGTGCCGTGATGCGGCTCTTGTCCTCGGTCTCGATCATGGTGGCACCGACCATGAAGAGGCCCTTGCCGCGGGGCACGACGTAAAGCGGAAAGCGTGGATGCAAGAGGCGGACGGGACGCGACAGCGAGACCTCGCGGCTCTTGAGCAGCAGCATCTCGCCCTTGACGCCGCGCAGATCGGTCAGGCTGTCGCGCGCGGCCAGCCCGCGGCAGTCGAGGCGCCAGTCGGCTTGCGGCGGGGCTGCCAGCTCGGCGGGCGACAGTCTCCGGCCAGTCTCGATCGCCACACGAATTCCTTCGAGCTGTCGAAAAAGAGCTTGCAGCGTCTCGCGTGGCTCCAGATGCCCCTCGCTCTCGTAGAAGAGGCCGCGGGTGAAGCGTCCTGCCAAGTCCGGCTCCAGCGCTTCCAGCGCCGGGCCGTCAAGCCTGCGCCAGCCTTCGGTCAGGCGGGGCGAAGCGCTCCAGCTCGCCGGCATCGCGACGCGGCGCCACCACCAGCGTGCCCTGAAAGGCGACCGACGGCGCCTCCTCGCGCCAGAAGGCCATGCTGTCCTGGGCCAGGCGGCCGATCAGCGGTTCCGCCGACTCCATTTCGCAGAAGGGCGCCAGCATGCCACCCGCCCACCAGGAACAGCAGTCGGCGTCCGGGCCCTGGCTGGCGGTCACCAGGCGCACCTCGCAGCCGCGCCTGGCGAAGACCAGGGCGCAGGTGAGGCCCGACCACTCCACTTCCGATCACCTCGACACGCGGCAAAGCACAAGCTCCGCTTGGATCCGGTTCTTCGTCTGTCGGGCTTCGGGAAGGTCAGACACCATCCCTTCGCCGGCATGACCCGGATCAGGTTCTAAGAGTCCGGCGCGAGGCCTCAGCGCCATCTCAGCCCCCTGCCGGGGGCACCCCTTGGTAAAGAAGCCGTAACTTATGCTGCCCGGCGTCGTCTGGCAAGCGATTGGGTCGGCTCTAAGAGAAGAGAAAGTCGGTGGTGGTCAGCTGAGCGGCCTGGGTGATGCCGGTCATGGTGAGCGTGAAGTTGGCGCTGCCGTCGCCGTTGGTATCGACCTGGACCTGCTTGCTCGCCGGGTCCATCCGGGCCTGGGGGTCGGTGCCGTCGAAGGTGGCATCGCCGATCCACATGCCGCCGCCGCCCGAGACCTGCAAGGCGATGAGGTCGGCAGAGGTCGAGGA
Source organism: Rhodospirillales bacterium (assembly GCA_963669385.2). GTDB lineage: Bacteria > Pseudomonadota > Alphaproteobacteria > Kiloniellales > JACOMY01 > JACOMY01. The sequence continues at coordinate 39,130 of CAXXGD010000051.1, read as the reverse complement.
GGTCACGTTGGAGGTGAAATCAAAAATCACCGCCTGCAATCCGGCACCGCCATCGAATGAAAAAGTGTCTTGGCCAATGCCGCCGTAAAGCAGGTCGACTGCCGCGGCGCGATCGTAGAGTGTGTCATCGCCGTTACCGCCGAAGAGCACCTCGCTGTAAAGAAGATCGATGCCCGTGCCGGGAAGAAGCCTGTCGGCGCCGGCACCACCGAACAGGACATCCGCATTATCGCCGCCGTAGACGACGTCGTCCCCGCCGTCACCATAGAGTTCATCACGTCCGGCACCGCCGTAAATGCTGTCCGCATCGGCGACGCCAAAGGCGGTGTCTCTATCGGATCCGCCGAAGAGAGCATCGCCGCCGTTCTGGCCTCGGAGTACATCCTCACCCAGGCTACCCTCCAGAGTGTCGCGGCCGTCTCCCCCGCGCATGTCGTCGTCGCCGATTCCCCCGTAGATCAGATCGATCGCATTGTTGCCCTGCAGCGTGTCGGCGCCATCTTCACCGTAGAGCGTATCCAGTCCGCCGCCGCCCACGATGTTGTCGTTCTCGGCGCCGCCGTAGGCGAAATCGTTCGCTCCCTGTCCGTAGATGTTGTCCGCGCCGGCGCCGCCATATAGGAGGTCGTTGTTGGCGCCGCCGCGAAGCACATCGGAACCGCCTTGACCGTCGAGAATGTCGTTCCCGTTCTGTCCGAGGAAGGTGTCGTCATAGCCCAAGCCGTCGGCCTCGTCGTCGCCGGCGCCGCCGCGAAAGACGTTGCCGCTGCCGAAAGCGTAGAAGAAACTATCGTCTCCGACACCGCCGAAGACGTTGTCGGTGCCGATACCGCCGGTCATGGTGTCCTCGCCGCTGCCGCCGAACACCTCGTCGTCTCCGTTTCCTGCGTCGAGGAAATCGGAGCCCGATCCTCCATAGAGGCTGTCGCTGCCGCTGCCTCCGCGGAGGTCGTCATCGCCGTTGCGACCGAGCACCCGGTCATCGCCGGAGTTGGCGTAAATCAAGTCGGCAAGGCTGGTGCCGGTGATCGTCACCGTGACGTCGGCGCCGAATATCGTCGTGATCAATGGCCTTTCCCCCCTTTTGTTTGGATTGCCTCAGGTCGCTCTTTCCATGGTCTCAAGAAATCGCAGCGGCTGGCCTTTCGGGTCGCCGATCACCTGGCCGTCGCGCATGACGCTGTGGCCGCGGATGACGGTCATGATCGGCCAGCCGGTGACGAAGCGGCCCTCGAAGGGCGACCAGCCGCATTTGCTGGCGAGCCAGGAGTTCTCGATGCGGCGCCGCGCCTCCAGGTCGACCAAGGTCAGGTCGGCGTCATAGCCTTGGGCGATGCGGCCCTTGCCGGCCAGGCCGTAGATGCGCTGGGCGCCGGCCGAGGTCAGGTCGACCAGGCGCTGGAGGCTGAGGCGCCCTGCGCTCATGTGATCCAAGAGCAGCGGCAGCAGGGTCTGCACGCCTGGCATGCCCGAGGGGCTGGCCGGATAGGGCTGCGCCTTCTCTGCCCTGGTGTGCGGGGCGTGATCGCTGCCGATCACGTCGACCAGGCCGTTGGCGACCGCGGCCCAAAGCGCCTGTCGGTGATGGGCTTCTCGGATCGGCGGGTTCATCTGCGCGAAGCTGCGTAGTTCCTCATAGCAGTCGGGCGCCTCCAGCGTGAGGTGCTGGGGCGTCACCTCGACGGTGGCCAGGTCGTGGTGGGCGGCCAGCAGGGGCAATTCGTCGGCGGTGGTGATGTGCAGCACGTGGACCCGCCGCGCGGTCTTGCGGGCGAGCCTGAGCAGGCGCTCGGTGGCGAGCCTCGCGGTCTCCACGTCGCGCCAGACGGGATGCTGCGCGGGCCCGCCGTTGCCGGCCAGCGCCATGCGGGCGCGCAAGCGGGGTTCGTCCTCGGAATGGACCGCCATGCGGCGCGTGCCGGAGCGCAGCACGGCCTCCAGTGTGTCGTCGTCTTCCACCAGCAAGGTGCCGGTCGAGGAGCCCATGAAGAGCTTGACCCCGACCACGCCCGGCAGGCGCTCCAGCTCGCCCAGCTTGTCCACGTTCTCGGCCGCGGCGCCGACGAAGAAGGCGTGATCGCACCAGGCCCGGCCCTTGGCGCGGTTGAGCTTGTCTTGGATGGCATCCGTGGTGGTGGTGGTGGGCGAGGTGTTCGGCATCTCGCAGACGGCGGTCACGCCGCCCAGGACGGCCGCCTTGGTGCCGCTGGCCAGGTCCTCCTTGTGCTCCATGCCCGGCTCGCGGAAATGGACCTGGGTGTCGATCACGCCGGGCAGCACGGTCAGGCCGCCGATGTTGATCCGCTGCGCCGTCGGCGCCTCGTCCAGCGCACCGAGCGCTGCGATCTTGCCGCCGGCGATCGCGATGTCCGCGTCCGTCAGGCCACTTGGGGTGAAGACCTTGCCGCCCCGCAAGATCAGGTCATAGCTCTGGGTCATGGCGTCGGATCAGGCCCTCTCCTCGTTGGATGGCGCAGCTTGGCCCGGCAAGGGCGGGGGCTTCAAGGTTTCTCGCCCTGCTTAGCCAGAAGTGTGGCGAAGAGCGCGAGGTAGGCGGCCGCACCCCGCTCTTCGGTGAAGCCCTTCAGGTAGGCCGCGCGCCCGCCGGCGGCCAGGCGCCTCAGGCCCTCCGGATCGCCGGTCATGGCGGCGATGGCGCCGGCCAAGGCGTCAGGCTCGCCGCGCGGAAAAAGCCGGCCGCTCACCCGATCCTCGATCAGCCAGGCCGGGCCGTCGGCATCGCTGGCCAAGAGGGGACAGCCGGCCATCCAGGCCTCCAGCACGACGTTGCCGAAGGGCTCCTCGAGCGAGGGAACGACCAAGAGGTCTGCTGCGCGCAGCAACGGCAGGGGATCGTCTTGCCAACCCAGAAAGCGCACGCGGGCGGTTAGACCCAAGGCACCCGCCTGATGACGCAAGGCGACCTCTTCCGGGCCGCTGCCGGATAGCCACAAGGTCGCGCGCGGCACCTTGGTCAAGGCCTGCAGCAGAACCTCGAAGCCCTTGACCTGGTGCAGCCGGCCCAAGCCCAAGAGCAGAGGGCCCCGCTCAGGCCGCGGCAGGCCGGGCGGCAGCCGCCGCTCTTCCGCCCGATCGGCCAGAAAGTTGGCGACCAAGCTCACCTTTTCGCGCGGCCAGCCGGCAGCTGCGATATGCTCGACCAGATGCGGGGAAGGGGCTATCAAGTGGTCGCAGTTGCGAAAGCGCTTCAAGGGGTAGGGGCCGCCCAAGCGGCCGATCAGCAGGTGCCGGCCCTTTGGGGTCAGCGCGGCGGCCCGCTGCATGAAGGCAAGCGCAATCTGTGGCCGCTGTGCTGCGAAGACCGTGCGCATGGCTTGGCCCGTACGTCTGTCGAAGCGCCGTCTGAAGGGTGCCGTCTCGCTTTCGATGCCGGCGCCCGACAGCCGGGCCAGAAGATTTGGATGAGGCCTGACGACTGTGGAGACCGCCACGTCCCGGCGGGCCAAGGCGCTTGCCAGCCGGCAGAAGAAGGTCTCGGCCCCGCCTTCCGCGCGCCCGGCCATGGTCATCAGCAGGCGCAAGGGAGTCCGTGCCTGCGCCAGCGACCCTTCGCCAGCCTGGGAAGCATCCGTCTCCATGCACCTTCCCTGGCGGCACGACAGCCTTTCCGTCAAGAGCCGGGCATTCAGGGCTTGCGCTTGCCTCCCCAATCGGCCACATCGCAGGCCATGGTTGGGACGAGTGACAGCTCGATGCAGATGGCGCGCTTCTGCTGGCTCGAGGACCGCGGGGTCATTGCAGTGGAAGGGCCGGACGCCCGGAGCTTCCTGCAGGGCATCGTCAGCAACGACGTGACAAAAGTTAAGTCTGATCAAGCGCTTTGGTCGGCTTTCTTGACGCCGCAAGGGAAGTATCTCTACGACTTCTTCCTTTTGGAGCACGAGGGTGCTCTGCTGCTGGATTGCGAGGTCGCGCGCCTCGGCGATCTGCTGCGACGCCTGAAGCTCTACAAGCTGCGCTCGAAGGTGGATGTCAGCGATGTCTCCGATGCCTGGCGCGTCGCCGCCGTCTGGGGAGCGGATGCGGCGGCCCGCCTGGGCTTGCCGGCCGGGGCGGGCAAGGTTGTCTCAAGCGGATCGCGTTTGGCCTTTGTCGACCCGCGCCACGCCGCCATGGGTGCAAGACTGCTTCAGCCGGTCTCCGCCGCGCCGCCGGACTTGCCGGCGGGCGACCGCAGCGATTGGGAGGCCCTGAGAATTCGCCTGGGCCTGCCCGACGGCAGCCGTGACATGGAGGTCGACAAGGCGATCCTTCTGGAGAACGGCTTCGACGAGCTGGGCGGCGTGGACTGGAAGAAGGGTTGTTTCATGGGACAGGAACTCACGGCCCGGACTAAGTATCGAGGTTTGGTAAAGAAACGCCTTCTCCCCATTGAAAAAGATACGGAATTCTCGGAAGAGTCACACACCGTCGAGCAGGAAGGGCGTGCCGTTGGTGAGCTGCGCTCGCGCAACGGAAGACAGGCCTTGGCCCTGCTCCGTTTGCAGGCTCTGGAGAACGAGGCGGCGATGACCGTAGAAGGGGAAGAGATTCGCGTGGCCCTGCCCGAATGGATCGAGCTTCCGCAGCCGAAGCCCGCCTGATGTCTGCGCCGCCGCTCTGCTTCGTTCATGGCCTGGCCTGCGGTCCGGAGGACTGGGACGGAATCGTTGCCACGCTCAACCCGCTGCAGGCACGCTCTGTCGCGAACCTGGGCTATTTCGATCCGGTGGCGGTCGAGGCGCGCGCACCGACCATCGCCTCACTGGCGCGGCGGGTCGTGGTCGAGCTGCAGCTGATGAAGGCCCCGGCGGTGCTGGTGGGGCACAGTCTTGGCTGCCGTGTCATAATAGAGGCTGCCAAGCAGAAGCCTAATGCCGTCGCCGGATTGGTGTTTGTCGACGGCAGTCGCTTGCTGTTCGCATCGCCGGCGGCGCTGCGTGCGACGGTCGAGGAGAATCCCGTTGCTTTCGTCGAGGACTTCTTCGGCCAGATGATGGGCCCCAAGATGCCGGCGGAGATGGCCGATCACCTGGTCAAGCGGGCCAAGACCATGCCTGCCGACAAGCTGGCGCGGCTCTTGGAGGATGGCGCGCGTTGGGACAATGAGGACTGTGAGGGCGCCTTGGCCACGCTGCATGACCGTCCCACGATGGTGCTGCAGAGTACGGTGATCGATGACGATGGGCGGCGGCGCATCCTGCAGGAGGGCGAGACCATGCCTTGGATCGGGTTCATCAGCGCACAGATCCCGAAGGCGCGGATAGAGATCCTTGCCGGTCTCGGTCATTTCTCGATGATCGAAGACCCGGAGGCGGTTAGCCGCCTGCTGGCAGATTTCGTCGCGGGACTGCCGGCTCGCTAGTGCCCGATCGCGCAAATGCCTGATTCGGGACGAAGGAGACATTTGTGCGTGAATCGGCCACTTAGTCCAAAAAATGCCTAGTGCCTGCTTTTTGTAAAAGCAGGCACTAGGCGACCTCTTGCACCCTCGGCACAGCTGCTGACCCCGGCCGAACGTTGCACTGCAGCATTCACCTCGCTATGTCAGTCTGACCTAAGGGCACTCAGGGTCAGGAAGGAGCATCGCCATGTCTGCCTGCATCGTCGGTTGGGCGCACAGCAAGTTCGGCAAGCACGAAGGGGACGATCTGGAGAGCCTGATCCGGCAGGTGGCGGTCCAAGCGGTGAGCGATGCCGGCATCGCGGTCGAAGACGTCGACGAGATCGTGGTCGGCAACTTCAACGAGGGCTTCTCGCGCCAGGCCTTTCCGGCCTCCTTGGTGCTGCAGGCCGATGACGGCTTTCGCTATACCCGCGCCACCCGCGTGGAGAACGCCTGCGCCACCGGCTCGGCCGCCTTGCACCAGGGCATCAAGTCGCTGAAGGCCAAGGACGCGCGCTTCGTGCTCTGCGTCGGTGTCGAGAAGATGACCGGCCTGCCGGGGCGCGAGATCGGCGAGGTGCTGCTGAAGGCCTCCTACGTCAAGGACGAGGCCGACATCGAGGGCGGCTTCGCCGGTGTCTTCGGCAAGATCGCCGAGCTCTATTTCCAGAAGTACGGCGACCAGTCCGATGCCCTGGCGATGATCGCCGCCAAGAACCACAAGAACGGCGCGGTCAATCCCTTGGCGCAGATGCAGAAGGACCTCGGCTACGACTTCTGCCGCAACGTCAGCGACAAGAATCCCTACGTCGCCGGCCCCTTGAAGCGCACCGACTGCTCGCTGGTGTCGGACGGTGCCGCAGCCATCGTGCTGACCGACGTCGAGACGGCCTTGCAGATGAAGAAGGCGGTCGTCTTCCGCGCCGCCCGCCACATACAGGACTTCCTGCCGATGGCGCGCCGCGACATTCTGGAGTTCGACGGCTGCCGTCGGGCCTGGAGCGAAGCCCACGGTGAGGCCGGGACCAGCGTCGGCGACCTCTCGCTGGTCGAGACCCACGACTGCTTCACCATCGCCGAGCTGATCCAGTACGAAGCCATGGGTCTGGCCGAGCAGGGCAGGGCTGCCGAGGTGATCAAAGAGGGCATCACCCAGAAGGACGGCAGGCTGCCGGTCAATGCTTCGGGCGGGCTGAAATCCAAGGGCCATCCGATCGGTGCGACCGGCATCTCCATGCACATCATGGCTTCCATGCAGCTCTTGGGTCAGGCCGGCGAGATGCAGGTCGCCGATCCCAAGCTGGCCGGCATCTTCAACATGGGCGGGGCGGCCGTGGCCAACTACGCCTCCATCCTGGAGCCCCTGCGCGGATAAGCGGGTCCGCCATGGTTCGGCCGGCGCGCAGGCTTGCCTACGCCCGGCACGTGCTGGGCCTGACGGGCCTTAGCGACGAGCGCCTGGAAGCCGCCTTTGCGACCGTGCCGCGCGAGGCCTTCGCCGGCCCGCCGCCGTGGCGCATGGTGGCGCTGGAGGGGCTCTGCGCCGGCCTCCCCCGGCAGACCAGCAAGCCGGAGGATCTCTATTGCGACAGCCTGATCCAGCTGGAGCCGACGCGCGGCGTGAACAACGGCAGCCCCTCGCTGCACGCCCAGCTCCTTAACGAATTGGCGCCCCGGCCGGGCGAAGCGGTCGCGCATATCGGGGCCGGCGGCGGCTATTACTCTGCGATCATCGCCGAGCTGGTGGGGCCTCGGGGCCGTGTCATCGCCGTCGAGTATGGCGAAGCGCTCGCGGCCGCCGCGAAAGAAAGCCTTCAGCCTTGGCCGCAGGTCGAGGTGCTTTGCGCCGACGGCGCGCTCTACCCGCGCGAAGAGGTCGACGGGGTCTATGTGAGCGTCGCCGCGGCAGCGCCCGCAGCCCCTTGGCTGGACTGCCTGCGGTTGGGCGGGCGGCTGGTCTTTCCCTTGGGCGTGCCGGGCCGGGTGCGCGCCGGCTTCCGCAGCAGCGATACGGCGGTGATGCTGTGGGTCGAGCGACGCGCCGGCGGCTTCGCGGCGCGCAGCCTGATGCCCGTCTCCTTCGTCTTTGCCGAGTCCGGGCTGGGCCAGGTCGAGGAGGCGGAGGGTCTCGCGGCCGCCTTTGCCGGGCGCGGCCTCTCCGAGGTCAAGTCGCTGCGCTGGGGCGATCCGGGTGATCCGGCCCGTGCCTGGTTCTGGTCGCCGCGCTGGTCTCTCAGCTACGATCCGCCGCCCGACGATTGAGCCGCCGGCCGGCTTCTGCTTACCTGTCGTCCAAGACAATGTTTCGAGGGAGAAGGCCATGTCCGGCGAAGGCGTGTCGGGGTTCCGCTATGCCATGACGATCAAGAAGTTCGGCTCCGTTCCCGAGCCCGCCTTCGAGGATCCGGGCGAGCAGCAGGCCACCTGGGGCGCGGTCTGGGGTTGCGACAGCGACGTCGGCCGCCTGCGCAAGGTGCTGGTGCACCGGCCGGGCAAGGAAATGGCCATCGTCGACCGCTCCAAGTACATCGCGGAGATCGACGCCTTCGGCGATCCGGAGACCGGCTGGTACTGGCAGCACAACAGCATTCCCGAAGTGGCCGAGATGCAGGCGCAGCACGATGCGCTGACCGCCGCCCTGGAGGCCAAGGGCGTGGAGGTCATCCATCTGGAGGGCGTCGGCGCCCCCAACATCAAGGCCTGCTATACCCGTGACAGCGTGATCGCGGTCAAGGGCGGCGCCATCGTCTCGCGCATGGCGCCAAGGATCCGGCGTGGCGAGGAGCTCTGCGTCACCCGTACATTGGCCAAGATCGGCATGCCGATCCTCAGGACCATCACCGGCATCGGCATGATCGAGGGCGGCAGCTTCGCCTGGCTCAACGCCAAGACCGCCGTCATCGGCCGCTCGATCCGGGTGAACGACGAGGCGATCCGCCAGCTGGACGAGGTGCTGCGTGCCCAAGGCGTCGAGCTGATCGTGGTCGACCTGCGCGGCTACGACATCCACATCGACGGCAGCTTCATGATGATCGACCGCGATCTGGCGCTGGTGGCCGCCGAAGGCCTGCCCTTCACCTTCCTGGAGCGCTTGAAGGCGCTGGGCGTGCGCGCGATCGAGATCACGCCTCAGGACGACCCTTGGATCATCAACTGCCTGGCGGTGGCACCTGGCGACGTCCTGATGCCGCCGGGCGCGTCGAACCAGACCATGGACCGCCTGGGCGAGGCCGGCGTCACCGTCACCACCCTGGCCTACGACAAGATCCAGACCAACGGCGGCTCAATCCACTGCTCCACCGGCCCCCTGCTGCGCGATCCGGTGTGATGCCCCCGGCCACGATAGACGGGCTGGTGCAAGCCTCCGCGGTCAAGGGTGGAGGCCGCTCGTGCCGGTTCCTCCTGCTCAAAGTCAAAAAAGCTGTTGTTTCAAACTTCTTCAACGTCATCCTCCGGCTTGATGTATGGCCCGGAGAGATAGCTGACAGCTGTTCGGGGACATGGTTGACACATAAACGAGCATGGCAGGCAGAGACGTGGAGGTCGCCATGCCCTGGCAAGAGGTGTCGATCGTGGAGCAGAGACGAGAGTTTGTGATGCTGGCCTCGCAGGCGGGCGCGAACGTGAGTGCCTTGAGCGCGCGCTTCGGGATCAGCCGGCAGACCGCCTACAAGTGGCTGCGGCGGGGTAAGGCGGAGTGTGAGGATTTCGCTGACCGCTCGCGCCGTCCGCTGCGCAGCCCGACGCGCACCCCGGCGCAAATGGAAAGCGCAGTGCTGGAGCTGCGCGATGAGCATCCGGCCTGGGGAGCGCGCAAGATCGCGTGCTGTCTCGCGCGCGGGGGGAGCGAGCCACCTGCGGTGTCGACCATTCACGCCATCCTGCAGCGCCATGGCCGGATTGGCGCGCGCGAGCAGACCAGCCGCAGCTACACGCGCTTCGAGAGGGATGCGCCGAACCAGCTGTGGCAGATGGACTTCAAGGGCCGGGTGCAGATCGAGCCCGGCAGGTGGTGCCATCCGCTCACCGTGCTCGACGATCACTCGCGCTTCTTGCTGTGCCTTCACTCTTGCGAGAACGAACGCACCGAGACGGTGCAGGCCCTGCTGGAAAGCACCTTCCGGCGCTACGGCCTGCCCGAGGCTTTCTACCTCGACAACGGCTCGCCCTGGGGCGGCGGCGTGCCCGGGCAGTGGACACCGCTCGGCGTCTGGCTCTTGAAGCTCGGCATCCAGGTCATCCACAGCCGGCCCTACCATCCCCAAGGCCGCGGCAAGAACGAGCGCTTCCACCGCACGCTGGACGCCGAAGTCTTCGACCTGCAGCCCTTGCGCGATCTCGACCAGGTGCAGAAGGCCTTCGATGATTGGCGCCCCATCTACAACACAAAGCGCCCCCACCAGGCCTTGGACATGGCCGTGCCGGCTAAGCGCTACCGGCCCTCTCCGCGGGACATGCCGAAGACCCTGCCGGAGCCCCACTACGGACCCGACGACATCGTGCGCCGCGTCGGCACCACCAGTCTCTACATCCGCTTCAAAGGACGCCGTTGGAAAGTGCCCAGGGCTTTCCGCGGCGAGCGTCTTGCCATCAGAGCGCGCGGAGAAGACGGCCACTACGGCATCTTCTTCGGCGCTACACACATCGCCGACATTGACCTGAGACCATGAGCAAACCACAACATCCTTGTGTCAACGATGTCTCCGAACATCTGTCAACCTTGTCTCCGGACAGAACACTTGACCGGAGGATCTTTACCCGCTTTCTGAGCGAACGGACAATGATCCTCCGGTCAAGTGTATGGCCCGGAGAGATAGCTGACAGCTGTTCGGGGACATGGTTGACACATAAACGAGCATGGCAGGCAGAGACGTGGAGGTCGCCATGCCCTGGCAAGAGGTGTCGATCGTGGAGCAGAGACGAGAGTTTGTGATGCTGGCCTCGCAGGCGGGCGCGAACGTGAGTGCCTTGAGCGCGCGCTTCGGGATCAGCCGGCAGACCGCCTACAAGTGGCTGCGGCGGGGTAAGGCGGAGTGTGAGGATTTCGCTGACCGCTCGCGCCGTCCGCTGCGCAGCCCGACGCGCACCCCGGCGCAAATGGAAAGCGCAGTGCTGGAGCTGCGCGATGAGCATCCGGCCTGGGGAGCGCGCAAGATCGCGTGCTGTCTCGCGCGCGGGGGGAGCGAGCCACCTGCGGTGTCGACCATTCACGCCATCCTGCAGCGCCATGGCCGGATTGGCGCGCGCGAGCAGACCAGCCGCAGCTACACGCGCTTCGAGAGGGATGCGCCGAACCAGCTGTGGCAGATGGACTTCAAGGGCCGGGTGCAGATCGAGCCCGGCAGGTGGTGCCACCCGCTCACCGTGCTCGACGATCACTCGCGCTTCTTGCTGTGCCTTCACTCTTGCGAGAACGAACGCACCGAGACGGTGCAGGCCCTGCTGGAAAGCACCTTCCGGCGCTACGGCCTGCCCGAGGCTTTCTACCTCGACAACGGCTCGCCCTGGGGCGGCGGCGTGCCCGGGCAGTGGACACCGCTCGGCGTCTGGCTCTTGAAGCTCGGCATCCAGGTCATCCACAGCCGGCCCTACCATCCCCAAGGCCGCGGCAAGAACGAGCGCTTCCACCGCACGCTGGACGCCGAAGTCTTCGACCTGCAGCCCTTGCGCGATCTCGACCAGGTGCAGAAGGCCTTCGATGATTGGCGCCCCATCTACAACACAAAGCGCCCCCACCAGGCCTTGGACATGGCCGTGCCAGCTAAGCGCTACCGGCCCTCTCCGCGGGACATGCCGAAGACCCTGCCGGAGCCCCACTACGGACCCGACGACATCGTGCGCCGCGTCGGCACCACCAGTCTCTACATCCGCTTCAAAGGACGCCGTTGGAAAGTGCCCAGGGCTTTCCGCGGCGAGCGCCTTGCCATCAGAGCGCGCGGAGAAGACGGCCACTACGGCATCTTCTTCGGCGCTACACACATCGCCGACATTGACCTGAGACCATGAGCAAACCACAACATCCTTGTGTCAACGATGTCTCCGAACATCTGTCAACCTTGTCTCCGGACAGAACATCAAGCCGGAGGATGACGTCGGACGAGTATCGGCAGGCACATTATTGTTGGCCGGCAAGAAGCGTAGACCTCGTTGCCGTCCAATTCTTTGCAAACCAGAAGAGGGGGTAAGACGCGCCCATGGCGACGGCTGTCCAAAGGGGCCTGCCCGTCAGGATCACAGCCATGAGCCGCCTCTTCCCGCACCTCACCCGTAGAGGATGGTGTCGATGTCGATCAGCGCCGCGCCGGCCGGCAGGGTGACGCCGGCGCCGAGCTGCAGGGTGTCGGTCCCATCGCCGCCGTCGTAGGTCTCGCCGTCCTGCATCTCGCCCTGGCGGTTGACCCGGAAGAGATCGTCGCCGGCACCTCCGTAGAGGCTATCGCGCGCCGCATCGCCGCGCATGACGTCGTCGCCTGCCCCGCCGAAGAGGAGGTCGTTGCCGCCCTGGCCCCTAATGAAGTCGTCGCCCGCGCCACCGTAGAGCCCGCCGTCGAAGCCGGCGCCACCGAATAAGCTATCGTCGCCCTCGCCGCCTTCCATAGCGTCTTCATCGGCCTTGCCGTAGAGCTGGTCGTCTCCCTGGTCACCCCTCAAAAAGTCGTCCCCGTTGCCCCCAAAGAATCCGCTGTCATTGCCGTCACCACCGAAGAGGCTGTCGTCGCCCTGCGCGGCCAAAGAAAGCCGTGTCATCACCGCTGCCGCCAAAGAGGCTGTCGGCAAAGCCGTCGCCTTCGAACCTGCTGTCGCTACCGGTACCGCCGTAAAGGCCATCCCGGCCGCGACCGCCATAGAAGCCGCTGTCATTCCCGTTGTCACCGAACAGGCTGTCGAAGCCGGAGCTGCCGTAGAAGCTCGCGTCATTTCTATCGCCGCCGAAGAGGCTGTCTGACCCAGAGCCACCAAAGAACCTATAGTCTTCGCCACTGCCGCCGGAGAGGCCGTCGTCGCCATCACCTCCGAAGAAATTGTAGAATCCATTCTTCCCGTCGGCACCAAAGAGGTTATCGGAGCCAGATCCGCCGTATAAGCCATGGACGGCGAAGAGGGTGTCGGTTTCATCCCGCCAAAGACGTACCTGTTGCCGAAGAGGGTGTCGGTGCCATCCCTGCCGAATAGGTCGTAGACACCATCAATGAGGTCATCTCCGTCGTCCCCGAAGAGGGTGAGGCCACCGAAGAGGCTGTCGTCGCCATCCCCACCAAAATGGGAGTAGCCAGCGACATAGAGGCTGTCGGATCCGGAACCGCCGAAAAACCCTTGACCGGCGCCGAAGATACCGTCGGATCCGGAGCCGCCGTAGAACTGATAGTCCAAGCCACCGTTGCCGACACCGTAGATCCGGTCGTTACCGTCATCACCGTGGAGTACTCGGTCTGTTCCAGTATCACCGAAAATCCGGTCGGAGCCGGATCCGCCGAAGAAACCGCCATCACCTCCAACCATGAAACCACCGCTACTATCGCCGCCGTAGAGGCGGTCGGAGCCGGATCCACCGAAAAAGCGTCTGTCATTCCCATCGCCACCGAACAGAGTATCGTTCCCTTGGTCACCGGAAAGGGAGGTGTCATCCCCTAGGCCACCATACAGCGTATCGGGTGCGGTGCCACCGATGAGCGAGGTATCGTTACCGGCATTGCCGTCCAGCCTGTCAGCTCCGCCACCACCCTCGATCACGTCGTCCGACCCCACTGCCGCCATAAAGGCTATCGCGCCCTGGCCCGCCATAGAGACGGTCGCCGGCGCTCAAGCCGTAGAGCGTGTCGGCGGCGCCGTAGCCCAGAATGGTATCGACGTCGTCGGTTCCGGATAACGTGTCGGGTCCCTCGGTGCCCGGGATAAATGCCATACTCCAACCCTCCGCCAAGATTCAAATGTGTTCCTGTGTGTAGACTTCGCCAAGCTAATGGTTGTGCAGCCTGAAAGCAAAGAGATTTAGCGCTGCAATCGTGCCATGATATTGCCCGCGCCCTATGCTCCCCGGAGGATGGAAGATCAAGATCCAACTTAGCCATGCAGGCTCTTGGAAACTGATGGACGCGCCCCGACCGCTAGCTTCGCCGATGGGGTCAAAGGGAGCTGAAGGGGTCAGAATTGTAAGTTCCCCGTCGCAGCACCACAGTGGACTAGCCACTAAGCTATTGGCAGCGGCCGTGATGCGCTACGGGCAAAATGAACTCTCAAGGGCATTAGAACTGTGGAGGGCATGGTGCGCCAGGACACGACAACCACTGCTACGTTTGGTAGGATTTTTCGATTTTCCACAGCATATTTGACAATCTTGTGTTGATTTCTTGATATCATTGGTTGACAGGCATTATACTGTTTGCTAGTGGAGTCCCGAGAAAGGGTGGATTGGCGATGGCAATCATTACTGGCAACAGTGGAAACAACTATCTCGATGGTACTGGTGATCCGGATACCATTTACGGGCTGACCGGGCAACGATACCCTCGTAGGCAGGGGCGGCAACGACATACTTTTTGGCGGCCAAGGTAAAGACGTCATCTTTGGCAATGACGGAAATGACGTCATCTATGGCGGCCTTGGTTCCGACACTATAGACGGCGGTTCTGGCCACGATACAGGCTTTGGTGGCCCTTCTGGCGATACTTTCATTGGTTGCACTGGATCTGATACCTTCTACGGCGGCATCGCCACTGACATATTTTCCGGAATGGATGGCGTCGATTCATTCAATGGTTATTCCGGATCCGACATCGCCAGCGGCGGCGCCGGTAATGATCTTCTGTACGGCGAATCTGCGAACGATACACTCAATGGCCAACAGGACGACGACAGGATCTATGGCGGTAACGGAGGTGATCTGCTCATTGGTGGCAATGGATTTGACACCTTGGACGGCGGTTCCGGTACAGATACGCTAGAAGGCGATACTGGTAACGATACGCTCAAAGGTGGACAGGGCGCTGACAAGATTTATGGCGGTAACAGAAATGATCTACTATATGGAGATACCGGTAGCGACACCCCTGAATGGTGGTTCTGGCAATGATACTGGACATCTATTTGGCGATAGTGTCATCGGTGGCAGTGGATCAGATATTTTTTATGGTGACAGCGGATCGGACACTCTCTTTGGTGGAGGCGCCATCGATAGGTTCTTCGGTGGAGATGGCAAAGATATTGCCCTTGGAGGCTCCGGAATTGATTCTCTGTATGGCGAAATTGGGGACGATACGCTCTATGGAGGGCAGGGCGCAGACACGGTATTTGGCGGTATCGGAGATGATGTTCTCCATGGTGGTGGCGGTCCGGAATATCTATTTGGCGGTTCGGGTAATGATATTGGCTATGGTGATGATTCTGGTGATAGCTTCGATGGTGAGAGCGGATTAGACACTTTCTTCGGAGGCAGCGCTATCGATGTGTTCTCCGGTGGAGATGGTGTCGATTTGTTTGAAGGCGGCGACGGAATCGATAGTGCATACGGAGACGCCGGAAATGACGTGCTGGATGGCGAAAGTGGAAGTGATTCTCTCTGGGGCGGAGATGACAATGACAGTGTTGCCGGTAATCGCGGCTCCGATGTGCTTTACGGCGATTCCGGCCACGACGTTCTGATAGGAGGCAACGGCGGTGATGACATCAAAGGGGAGCAGGATAACGACACCCTGTACGGCGGCGGCGGTGATGACGAGCTTTATGGTGCTGCAGGCTCCGATACCCTGTATGGCGGTGACGGCGGCAGTGGTACGAATGTTGAAAGCTTGAGATTAGAAGTTGATGACGTTTTAGAGGGTGGAAATGGTGCCGATTCTTTGTTTGTTGGGAGTGGCTTCAATAAAGCGTTCGGTCAAGGAGGTGATGATATCCTGTATGGTACCATGAGTGAGGGCACGGGCCTTGTTACACTTGTTGGAAACGCTGGAGATGACACTCTTTATTTGACTGGAACCGATGCTGTAGTGCTAAATTACTTCACATATCAAACGCGTGGTAGGGGGAATGCGGGCGCTGACACCATATTCGGCGGCTCCGGCAACGATAAGCGCTCAAGTGGGTCCGGTGACGAAGATACTAGCTACGGCGCGATGGGAGATGATTTTCTCAATGGCTCGGAAGGCAACGATACGCTCTTTGGCGGCCTCGGGGACGACACACTTGTTGGCGATGGTATGCGGCAGCCGGGATCTGACCTACTAAAGGGCGAATCCGGCAGTGATACCATAAATCTTATTGGGAGAGAAAATGTCACCGGAACGAAGCGTGCGTACGGCGGTTCCGGCTCCGATACCTTTGACTTCATAGCCTACGGAATCGAGTTTTATAGCAAAACTGCAGAGCAGATCGTCAGCATCGATATATCGGGCGAGCAGGGCACCATCATGGACTTCGACTCCGATGTTTCGGTGACGACCCATAGTGATGTGGTGCGGTTCATAGTCGATGGATGCGTCTGGCGCAGCCTTCATTGGAACGACGGCCTTCTCCGGTGGCGGAACGCCTGAGGCTCGGTTTAACGAGACCTCGTACAAGGTCGAGTTTGACGGCGATGGCGACAGCACTTTGGACATCGATTTCGAGATTGCTCGGCGTCACTTTGGCTAGCCAACTGACCGCGACCGACTTCCTGTTCTACGTTCCCCCTCCCTAAGCGATCAGCGGGACGGCAGCGGGGAAAGCCAAGGCCGTCGTCATCGATTTGCGGACTGTGGGATAAGGGGGCCGGCGCATTGAACCTCCCTTGCCTGTCAGAAGCGGCATCTGCGATGCTCGCCCTTCGGAAAGGCCATAGGGTGCGCGCATGACCATAGACATCGAATGCCTCTACGAGAGCCAGGACGGGCTGGGCGAAGCGCCCTTCTGGGTGGAGGAGGAAGCCAGCCTCTACTGGTCGGACCACGTCGGCTGCACGATGAAGCGCTGGAACGCCAAGACCGGCGCGGTCACGGTCTGGGATACGCCGGGGCCGATCGGCGCCTTTGCCTTGCGCGAAGAGGGCGGGATGGTGGGGGCATCCGATGCCGGCTTCCTGAAGATCGACCTGGAGGAGGGGCTTTTCGAGACCGTGGTGGATCCGGAATCCGACCGGCCGCAGAACCGCTTCAACGACGGCAAGTGCGATCGCCAGGGGCGCTTTTGGTGCGGCAGCATGAACAAGAAGATCGAGGCAGAGAGCGGGCGCATGTACCGGCTCGACCCCGACTGGAGCGTGCATGCGCTTCAGCCCGACTTCCACTTCAAGGTCAGCAACGGCACCGCCTTCGATCCGCAGAGCAAGCGCATGTACTTCTCCGACACCTTGGGGAACATGGTCTACAGCTTCGACTTCGATGCCGAGACGGGTGCGCTCTCCAACCGACAGGAGTTCTTCTCGACCAGGGACCGGCCGGGGATGGTCGACGGCGGCACGGTGGATGCCGAGGGCTTCTATTGGTGCGCCTTGGTGGCGGGAGGGCAGGTGGTGCGGCTCGACCCCAAGGGCCGCGTGGACCTGGAGATCGACATGCCGGTGCCGCGCCCGACCTGCCCGACCTTCGGCGGCGACAAGCACGAGACCCTCTATGTCACCTCGCAGCGGCTCTTCATGACCGAGGAGGAACTGGCGGCCTTTCCGCAGGCGGGCAACCTTTTTGCAATTCATGGGCTGGGCGTCCGGGGCCTGGCCGAGCCTCGTTTTGCCGGCTAGCCGTAGCGCGATGTCGAAGCCCAGCGACGCCGTCAATCTCGGACGCCTCTTGAGCGATGCGGCACGGCGCTTGCCCGAGGGGCCTGCCTTGATCTGGGGCGACGCGCGCTGGACCTGGCGGGAGCTCGATCGGCGGGTCAATGCACTGGTGGCGGCCTTGAAGGCCCGCGGGCTAGGCAAGGGCGACGCGCTGCTCGTCATGGCCAAGAACTCCAACCAGCTGGTCGAGTCCATGTTCGCGGCCTTCAAGCTGGGCGCCGTCTGGGTGCCCTGCAACGTCCGCCTGACGCCGCCGGAGATCGCCTACATCGGCGAGGTCTCGGGCGCCGTCGCCATGCTGGCCGACAAGGGCTTTGCAGACACCCTGGAGCATTGCCGCGAGACGCTGCCTGCACTCACGCACTTCGTCACGATCGGGGAGCCGGCGCTGCCGGGCACCACGCCCTACGAGAGCCTGATCGCCGAGGGCGCCGGGGCCGAGGCCTGGGAGGAAGAGGTCGCCAAGGGCGATCCCTGCTGGCTCTTCTTCACCTCGGGCACCAGCGGCCGGCCCAAGGCGGCCCGTCTTGACCCACGACCAGATGGGCTTCGTGGTGGTGAACCACCTGGCCGACCTCATGCCCGACACCCATGCCGGGCAGGCCTCGCTGGTGGTGGCGCCCTTGAGCCACGGGGCCGGCGCCCACCTGCTGCCGCAAGTCGCGCGCGGTGTGGTCTCGGTGCTGACCACGGGGGGTTCTTTCGACGAAGCCGAATGTTGGCGCTTGGTGGAGCAGCACCGAGTGGCCAATCTTTTCACCGTGCCGACGATTCTGACCAGGCTTTGCCGCCATCCTTCCGTCGATCAGTTCGATCACAGCAGCTTGAAGTACGTGATCTATGCCGGCGCGCCCCTGTATCGGGCCGACCAGAGGCACTGCCTGGAAAAGCTGGGCAAGGTCTTGGTGCAGTACTATGGCCTGGGCGAGGTCACCGGCAACATCACCGTGCTGCCGCCGCACCTGCATGCGCTGGAGGACTCCGAGATGCGGGTCGGCTCTTGCGGCTATCCACGCACCGGGATGGAGATCGCGATCAAGGACGCCGAGGGCAGGCGGCTGCCGGCCGGCGAACAAGGAGAAATCTGCGTGCGCGGGCCGGCGGTCTTCGCCGGCTACTACAAGAACCCGGAGGCCAACGCCAAGGCCTTGCGCGAAGGCTGGTTCCATACCGGAGACCTGGGGCGCCTGGACGAGGCCGGCTTTCTCTACATCACCGGGCGGGCGTCGGACATGTACATCTCCGGCGGCTCCAACGTCTATCCGCGCGAGGCCGAGGAGGTGCTGCTGACCCATCCCGCCGTCGCCGAGGTCGCGATCCTGGGCGTGCCCGATCCCAAGTGGGGCGAAAGCGGCGTCGGCGTCGTGGTGCTGGAGGCCGGCGCCGAGGCGGCCGAAGCGGACTTGCTGGCCTTCCTCGACGGCAAGATCGCCAAGTACAAGCGTCCGCAGCGCCTCTATTTTTGGGAGGAGCTGCCGAAGAGCGGCTACGGCAAGGTGCCCAAGCATCTGATCCTGGCGCGCCTGCGCGAGCGGGGCTTGGTGTCGGAGTGACGGCGGAGCGAAGGGAGGAGAGATGCGACAGGGACGCCATCCCGGCGAGGTGCTGCAACCGCGGCGGTTAAGCGTGGCGGCCGAGAGCGCCGGCGAGTATCGCCTCGTGCTGCCCCCGGGCCGGGAGTTGCATGCCGGCCTGATCGATGCGGTGAGGGCGCTGGGCCTCAGCCAGGCTGCCCTCAGCCTGCTGGCCGGCAGCTTCGAGCGCTTCGGCTATCTGACCGGTCAGCCGGGATGCCAGCGGGGCTCGCCTGGCCACCTATGGTGCGCCGACCAGCCCGCCAAGGCCGGTCAAGCTGATCGGTGCCAATGCCCTGATCGGCAGCGATCAGCAGGGCGATCCGCTGCTGCACTGCCATGCCGTGGTGGTCGATTCCGAGGGCCGCATCCATGGCGGCCATCTGCCGCCCGAGCTCTGCGTGGTCGGCGAAGACGGGTTGACGGTGCATGTTTTGGGCTTGGCCAAGGGCGGCTTCGCCGTCGCCTACGACGCCGAGACCAACTATGCGATCTTCCACCCCGCCGCTTTGGAGAGAGAGGAGGCTGCAGAGTGACGGAGGTCGAGGCCGGCCGTTTGGGCCGCATCGCCGTGGTGCGGATCAAGCCCCAACGAGGACCTTTGCCGGGCCGTTGCCGCCGCGGCAGAGGCCGAGGGCTTCCGCCATGCCCAGGTGCGCGGCGCCGTCGGCAGCTTGCTGGATGCCGCGCTCAGCTACGGCAAGGACCAGCGGCTGGACGTGGCGGGCCCCGGCGTGGAGATCCTGACCTTGGGCGGCGAGGTGAGACCGGACGGCGAGGGCAAGCCGACCGCGCGGCTGACGGGCACCATCTCCGACTGCAACGCGCAGGTCTATGGCGGCAGCTTCGTTCCCGATGCCAACCCGATCTGCATCACTTTGGAGCTGGTCTTGCAGGAGTGGGTGCCGGGCGCCGGCGATTGATATCATGCTCGGTGGTTCGACGAACAAGACCCTGCCCTCGTTGCGCGACATCGCCTCACTGCCTTGGGCGCTGGGCCAGGAGCACGCCGCCCAGGATCAAGACTGCCGCCCCCAGGGCGGAGAGGAGCGTGGGCACCTGGGCGAAGACCACCCAGCCCAAGGCGCCGGCGAAGATGAGCCAGCTGTAGTCGATGGGACCCACCAGCGAGGCCGGTGCCAGGGAGTAGCCACGCATGTAGCAGTACTGCCCCAAGACGCTGATCGGCCCGAGCAGGAGGTAGGGCAGCATGTCGGCGAAGTCGATGGGGGTCCAGAGCGCGAATGCCGGGCCAGCGGTCAGCAAGGTGCCGAAGGCGTTGGCATAGAGCACCAAGGTCCATCGGCCGTTCCTTCAGCGCCCAGAACCCTGGTCATCAAGCCCTCGATGGCGAAGGTGAGGGCGGCTGCCAGCGCCAACATGATGCCCAGCCAGCCTTGGATATCCTGCGCGGTGGTGAAGGCCCCCTGGCCGAACACCACGGTCGCCGCACCGCCAAGCGCGATCGCCGCGCCGAGCCAATGGATCGGCGCCATCCGCTCGCCGAGAAAGGCCACGCCCAGGAGGACCAGCAGCACGCCCTCCAAGAGGCCGACCGCGGTCGCATCGATCAAGGGAACGTAGACCGGCGCCTGCGTGGCGGCCGCGCTGCCGATTACGCCGAACACGGTCCGTATGAACTGCTGGGTGGGCAGGGAGCTGCGGAACTGTCCAAGGCGCCGGCCGCTGAGCGGCAGGGCCACCAGCAGAATGACCAACCCGCTGAGATACCGCAAAAAGAGGAGCTGCGGGGTGGACAGCGCTCCGCCGGAGAGCTTCTCGGAGGCGTAGATGACGGTGAAGATCGCCGAGCCGGCGAGAATCCAGAAGATTCCAGCGATCTCGTCGCGCTGGCTGCTGCGCTGCGGGCCGGCCGTTGGGTCCGACATAGCGTGGCTATCCTCCTTTTCTTCTTGTCGGGCCTTTCTTCTTGTCGGGCGCCGAAAAGGTGCCTTGCCCTTGCCGCGGGCTAAAGGGCCCGTAGCTGCGATCCGGGGCCAAGCTTGAGCGCAGAGGGCGCGTCTTTCCAAGAGATTTGGCCAATAGCATCGCCGGTTGGGCCGGCAGGCTTCGATCGGGTGGCACCAGCGCCCCTGCGGCCCATGGTTCTTGGCGCTTGGCTTTGGCGCTCTTGCCAGGCACTAGAGGGGCCGCAATGGGCGGTCGCCCGACGGAAAAGGGAGTATGCGCATGTTCAAGGCACTGGTCCTCAAGGAAGCCGACGGCAAGGTCACCAACGCAATCGAGGCCTTGGACGAGAGCCGCTTGCCGGAGGGCGACGTCACCGTGCGGGTGTCGCATTCCACCTTGAACTACAAGGACGGCATGATCGTAAACGGCATCGGCCGCCTGGTGCGTGTCTATCCCCATGTGCCCGGCGTCGACTTCGCCGGCACGGTCGAGGCCTCGGACCATCCCGACTACAAGGCCGGCGACCAGGTGCTCCTGACCGGCTGGCGGGTGGGCGAGACCCACTGGGGCGGCTATGCCGAGAAGGCGCGGGTCAAGGGCGACTGGCTGGTGCCGCTGCCCGAGGGGCTCTCTGCCGCCGAAGCCATGGCGGTCGGCACTGCCGGCTTCACCGCGATGCTGGCCGTCCAGGCCCTGGAGCGCCACGGCGCGGCCAAGGACAAGGGGCCGATCCTGGTGACCGGCGCCTCGGGCGGGGTCGGCTCGGTGGCCGTGAGCTTGCTGGACAAGGCCGGCTTCGAGGTGGCGGCCGTCACCGGCCGGCCGGAGCAGGCGGATTATCTCAAGAGCCTGGGGGCCAGCCAGATCGTCGAGCGCGCCGAACTGGCCGAGGCGCCCGCCCGCCCGCTCGACAAGGAGCGCTGGGCCGGCTGCATCGACAGTGTCGGCGGCACCATGCTGGCGCACGTCTTGACCCAGATGGCCTATGGCTCGACGGTCGCCGCGGTGGGGGCTGGCCGGCGGCAATGCGCTCGCCACCACGGTGCTGCCCTTCCTTTTGCGCGGCGTGGCGATCCAAGGGATCGACTCGGTGATGTGCCCCAAGGAGCCTCGCCTGGCCGCCTGGGCGCGTATCGCCAGCGACCTGGACCGCTCGCTGCTGGCCAGCATCAGCACGACCGCAAGCCTCGAGCAGGTGCCGGACTTGGCCAAGTCGATCCTGAAGGGTGGCGTGCGGGGGCGCGTCGTCGTCGAGCTCTAGGGGGGGAAGTCTCCGCAGGCAAATCGCTCGACGTGGAAGACACAGGCGCAAGCAGCAGCTGTGTCATTCTTGCGACTCCGAAGAGTTTTCGCTGTCGAGATAATCGACGACACCAACAATTGCGCGTTAGGGTCAAGAGCTTAAGGGGGATTGCTCCGGGGAAGGGGGCGGATGAGGGCTATGTTGAACCTGGCGCACGGCCTGGCTGTGCTGCTGACTTTGAGTTTTTCGGTTCAGGCGACGGAGCCAATTAGGACCGAAGGGCGCGAAATCATCGTCCCTGGAAACGCCGAGGTCGGCAGCGACACTCGGTGGTTGGAAAGGCAAGCCCGTGCCGGAAACGTCGAGGCGGCCTATCGGCTGGGCCAGATCCACGAACGCGGCATCGGCAAGGAGAGCGACCTGGAAAGCGCGGCCGAGGCCTATCGGCTGGCGGCCGAGGCGGGCCACGCGCTGGCGGCATTGAGATTGGCGCAGATCTATTCCGGATCGGCCCTGGGCAGACAAGATCTTGCGGCGGCGCGCCGCTGGTACGGCGTCGCAGCCGGCGGCGGGATCGCGCCGGCCGCCTTCAATCTGGGTCTCATGGAAGAAAGCGGCCTGGGCGGCCCGCGCGATATCGAGTCCGCGCTTGGCCACTATGAGCTGGCCGCCAGTGCCGGCATTGCCGATGCGGCTTTACGCTTGGGAGCACTCTATGGCCCCGGCGGGTTCGGCGAGCTCGACCGCGTGCGCGCGCTGGCCTGGCTCTTGGTCGCTCAACGCCTGGGAGCCGCCGGAGCGGGCGAACTGGCTGAATCCCTGTCCCGGGACATGACGGCAGAACAGCGTCGGCAGGCCGAAGAGCTGGCAGCGCTGCTATAGAGGCCTCCTCGCCCATGCCGCCGTCAGAAGCCTGAGCCTTGCGAAAGGCGAGCACGCCGGCGGCGTTCGCCGCGCCTGAACCGCGGCGCTACAGGGTGACTTCGACGGAGAGGAGGCCCGCGCCACCGCCCGGGATGGTAACGCCGGCACCCAGAACCAAGGTGTCGGTCCCACTCTCGCCGTCAAAGAGATAGACGAAAAAGTCCGTCTGTGTCGTCACCATGAAGACGTCGTCGCCGTTGCCGCCGAACGCGCTGTCGAATCCGGCGTCGCCGTTAAGCGTGTCGTCGCCGTCATCGCCGTAGAGGAAGTCATTCCCGGCGCCTCCGAACAGCCTGTCCGCGTCGCTGCCGCCCTGGAAGCTGGACTCGTTGCCGCTGCCACCGTAGAGAAGGTCGGCGCCACTGTCGCCGAAGAATCTTTCATCGTCGCCGCTGCCACCGAAGAGCGTGTCGATACCGTCCCCGCCGGAGGCAATCGAGTCGTTCCCTTCGTCACCGAAGATGGTGTCCACACCGTCGAAACCAATGAGCCGGGCGTCGTCACCGCTGCCACCGAAGACAACATCGTCTCCAGCCCCGCCTCTCAAAGAGTTATCCCTACCGCTGTCCGCCATGGATGCTATCCGCTCCCAAGCCGCCTGTAAGGCCATCATCGTTGCCTTCGCCTCCCGCGATGAGGTCGTCTCCAGAAAACCCGGATATGACGGCGTCATCTCCACTCCCGCCGAAAAGGGTGTCCGCCCCGGAATCTCCCACTGAACTGGCTTTCCTCACCGGTGCCGCCGAACACGAGATCGTCTCCCTCGCGCCCCGCGAAAAAAGCTGTCGTCTCCGCGGCCACCACTCAAGTGGTCCGCGCCGGACCCGCCTGCAAAGGAGTTGTCCGACTGCCCACCGCCGTAGAGACGGTCGGCACCGGAACCGCCGTAGAAAGAGGTGTCGCTGCCGCCGCCACCGAAAAGGGTATCGTTCCCTTCGTCGACCAGCGTGGGTGGCGCCCGATCCACCGAAAAAGGAGGCATCATCTCCGCCGCCACCACGCAGCGTATCGGCGCCGGACCCGCCGAAGACTGTAGCATCCGAGCCCGCCCCGGTGAAAATCCTGTCGTCTCCCGCGTTGCCGTAGAAGATCGATTCGTCGCCCGCCCCGCTATCGATCAAGTCGGCGCCCGATCCACCGTCGAGGAAGGTCTCTGCCCCACCGCCGCCATAGATCGAATCGGCGCCCGACCCTCCGAAGAGCAGGGTCTCGTACCCGCTGCCGCCTATGATCACATCATCCCCCGAGCCGCCGTAGAGGACGACGTCATCACCGCTGCCGCCGTCGATCGTGTCGTCTCCCCCGTTGCCAAAAAGGTAGGCGTCCCTGGTCTGGCCGCTCAGGATGGTATCGCCGCCAGCGCCGCCATAGATGCGAAAGTCGAAGCCCGCCCCGCCGCAGATTCTGTCGCTGTCCGATCCGCCAGAGAGGTTGGTGTCGTCACCGGCGCCGCCGAAGATCGTATCTTCTCCTTGGTCGCCCCTCAGGTCGAAGTCGTCTCCATCGTCGCCGGCCAAGATATCTGCTCCGGTGCCGCCGAAGAGAGCGCCGTCGGCGGCGCTGCCGCCGTAGAGCCGGTCGCTGCCCGAATCACCGGAAAATCCGCGGTCGCCACCGCTACCGCCGAACAGGAGGTCGTCTCCGTCATTGCCTCTAAAGCCGACGTCGTCGCCCTCTTCTCCGAACAGAGTATCGGCCCCTGATGCGCCGTAGAAGAAGAAGTCGGGCCCGCTGCCGCCGTAAAGCGTGTCGGCCCCGGACCCGCCCAGGACATCGCGGTCGCAGCCGCTGCCCGTGGCCAAGCTGTCGTCTCCCGGCCCTCCCGTCAAAGCCGTCACGGCCGCAGCATCACCCTCCGGGTTGTCGCTGCCTCCGGTGTCCCTGCTCGTCTCCCGGCCGGCGGCGGCGTCGCGGGAGTCCTCGCCGCCAGGCTCGGCGAGTAGCCCGTTCTCAGCCAGAGAGCCGCCGGAAAGGGTGAATTCGATGCTGACCAGACCGACGCCGCTGCCCGGTACGGTGACGCTGGAGCTTAGAACCAGAGTATCGGTTCCCGAGCCGCCGTCGTAGAGGTATCCGGCGAAGTCTCCCTGGCTTGACACCAGGAAGATGTCGTCGCCGCTTCCCCCGAAACCGCTGTCGGACCCTGCGCCGCCGACGAGACTGTCGTTGCCGACGCCACCGAAGAGCGCATCGTCGCCGTCACCGCGCGCGGATAATGTCGTCGCCGTCGTTGCCGTTGAGGGCGCTGTCCGATCCGCTGCCGCCGTCGAGTGTATCGGCACCAGACCCTCAGACGAGCAGGAAATCGCTGCCGTTGCCGCCGGAAAGGCTGTCGGCCCCAGTTCTGCCGAAGAGCAGGGAATCGCTGCCACTGCCGCCGTCCAGACTGTCGGAGCCCGCTGCGCCATAGAGGAAGAAGTCCGCACCGCTGCCGGCGGAAAGGCCGTCATCTCCTGCTTCGCCGCGAAGCTGATTGTCGCTCCCTAGGCCGCCGTCGACGCTATCCGCTCCCGATCCCCCGAAGAGGTCGGCGTCGTCACCGCTGCCGCCGGAGATCACCTCGTCACCCGAACCGCCGAGGAAACCGGAGTCGCCGCCGCTGCCGCCGAAGAGGCTGTCGTCGCCTTGCCCACCGAAGAGGCTGTCGGCGGCGCTCACGCCGTAGAGCGTATCGTTTGCCGCGTAACCCAAGATGGTGTCGACGCCATTGGTAGCGGTCAGTCTGTCCGGTCCGCCCGTGCCTGGAATGAAGGCCATGGTTCGCGCCCCTTCTCAGCCCTCGCCGCTGCTTCGATGAAGCAACAGAGCCAACCATTTCGCCCGCGATGTCCTCGCGGCCTACCTTCCTCCCATCCGCGAAGTATAGCACAGGAGAGGTCCGGATTACCCGATTAAGACATGAACTAGATGAGAATTCACTATTGCGCGAATTTGTGACGCTAATCGGCACCAAATAGCTTAAGCGAAGAAACCATGCAGTCTTGCCGATCTCGTAGGAATGCGATGATGAATGCTAAGGTCTTCGGCGGTGAATAGGCCAAGTGTCAAAGGCTTGCGACAAGACTGCGTGGCCGCGAGGCCTGTCGGCGGCACAGCTGACATCATAGGAGAGGCGCTTGGTGCGGTGTCGATACGCAGAGGCGCGGTCTTCTTGATTTCGCCCGGATTGTGCCACTTCGCTGCTTTTCTAGGTAATGGGTTCGTCTCAGCCAATTGACAGGTTGCGAGAACAGTGAGCGCAGGAGTGGGCATGACCGGGCATGACATCGCCAGATCCCGACTAGGGGGCGCCTTGGCCGCCGTTTTGACGGTGGTCCTCTTTGCCGTGGCGGCTTGCGAGGGGCTCTCAAGCGACGAAGGAGACGAGGAGGGCGCGGGCGGCGTCATCGAGGCCAGCCTGCCGCAGCCTTGCGAGCGGGCAGTGGGCTCTTGTCGCGCGCCGATACGCTCACTCTCGACGGGCGCCGCTTGAAGGGCTTGGCAGAGGCCTGCGTCGAGCGTGGTGGGCGCCCCCAGCTGGGTTGGGCGCTGCTGGGCATCGCCGAGCAATACAGGGGTGACCTCTCGGCCTCGGATAATGCGCTGGATAAGGCGCTTGACCAGGCGTCCGATCCCGGTCCGGGCGCCTGGGTTGCCCCCTTGCTGGCGATCGACGCGCGCGCCCGGCTCTTGGTAGCCGACAACAGGCCCTTGGCTGCTCTCGACGAGATCGACGCGTCTGCCAGTCTGGCCGCGCGCCGGGCGGGGGCAGAGCACCCAAGGGTCATCAGCGGCCTCTTCTCCGAGCGCGCCGCCCTGCTCACTCTGCCGGCAAGGGCGCAGAGGCCAAGCATAGCTATCAGCGGGCCTTGCTGCTGGCCGACAGCAGCAGGCAGCGTTTCAACGTCCTACGCCAGGCCGGCTGGACGGCACTGGCCGGCGGGCGTTGGGCAGCCGCCTATCGCCATCTCACCGAAGCCTACGACTCGGCGCCGGCGGCACCGCAGCGCTTGCAGACGGCGTTGCAGATCTATCTTGCCGAAGCGCAAGGACTGGACCTGGAGCGGGCGCGCAGCAGCCTCCTTGCCAGGATCGAATCGGATGGGCTGGACCTCGATCTCTACCCCGGCCTCTTCCTGCGCTATCTCTTGGGCGAGGTCTCGGCGGCCGAGGTGCCTCGGCGCGCTGCCGGCGAGAGCCGTCTCAATCCGGCTGCCACCGCAATGCAGGTTGACTATTACCTTGGTTTAGGGGCCCTTTTGGCGGGCAAGGGCAGGATGCGAAGGGGGCGTTCGAGCGCGTCGTGGACAGCGATGTCGTGGCGCTGCCGAGTACTTCTTTGCCCAAGGGGCGCTGTCGCGCCTTTGAACAAGAGATTGCTTGTTAGGGGATTAGGCGAGGGGGGAGAGATGACTTTGCGATCTGCGGCATTATTGATGGCTGTGGTTGCCTTGGCCGCCTGCCAGACCAAGGGACAGGGCGGGGTCGCGGGCCCGGGGCCGCTCTCCGGCCGTGGTCATCACCGGTGTGGAAAGCGATCCAAACCTTTCGCCTGTTCGCTAGCCGCTCCCTGCCCGGCGGCCGAAGCCCCTGATCGGCAATGCCGCCGACGGCCAGGTCCAGGGCCATCGCCTGGTGGCCTTGGCGCAGGAATGCGTCAAGCGCGGCAGCGACCGCGCCATGGGCCAGGCGCTCTTGGGTTATGGCCTGCAGCAGATCGGCCAAGCCGCGCGAGGGCCTCCAAGTTCTGAAGAACCTCTTGGCTTTCTCCGATGCGGCACGGCTGAGCGCCAATCCTGGAGCTGCCCGCGCCAGTGTGCTGGGCTATGAGTCGCGCAGCTACTTTTACGCCGCGCAACGGCGCTGGCCGGCGGCAATCGAGGATCTCGACCAGGCAATCGCCGTGCAGCCGGACCCCGATACCCGGGTGACGGGCGCTCTGCTGGCTCGCCGAGGCTTCTACCAAAGCCTGTCCGGCAAGGGGCCGGCTGCCAACAGCTCCTTCGACAATGCCCTGTCGAACTGGGGAGATAGCCAAGGGGCGGCCGAGGTCGCTTACCAGCGCGGCCTGGGCGCTCTGGGCCGCGGCCAGTGGGAATAGGGCGTCGGATGAGTTGGCGCTGGCCTACGAGCAATCGGGCAGCCCCTATCGGCGCACGCAGGCCATGCTGGCGGCCTACTTTGCCGACGCCATGGGGGACCTGGCCAGAGACGGCAACATCGTCCCGGCGCTCAATGTGCTGGAGACGCGCGCGCAGCAGACCCCGCCCGCACCGGCACTCGAGCCCTTCGTTTCGCTGCTCTTGGGCTCGATCGGGCCGGAAGCGGCGGCGCGATCTGGCCGAGGCCAATCCGCAGCAAAACGTCGAGGCCTCGCTGACACAAGCCTATTGGTACATCGGCATCTACCATCAGCTGGCGGGCGAAACCGACACGGCAACGAGTGCTTGGCGAGAGGCCGTTGGCACGCGGGTCACGACCTCGCAGGACCTCCTGCTGTCGCAATCGATGCTGCGCCGCTTCGGCAGCTGAGGCGAGGGGCTGCCGGTCTAGGTTGTGGCGCTTCCTGTCTTTAGCGTAGGAATTGGCGTCAAGTGTTGATGCAGTTTCCTACGTTTTTCCTACGTCATCTTCGTCCAGGCGAAAGCTAGAGGCCCAGCAGCTCCTCCCACTCCAGGACTCGGTAGAGGGCACGGACCCTGGCGACCTCGAAGACGATGTCATCGCGCTGGGGATTGTACTGTCCCAAGCGCAGTTCGCTTGCCGTGCGGCCCACCAAGCGCTTCACATAGCAAGGCTGCTCGCCGGCATCTCCTCCAGGCTCGCCGTGAAGCTCCACCACGACGTGGTCGCCGATGCGCGGCGGACGCGCCGGATGCACATAGACCAGGCTGCCGGCAGCGCGCCAGGGCCACATGGAATCGCCCTGCACATAGAGAGCGAAGGCCCGGCTCATAGTCTCCAAGGCCGGCGGCCGTCGCACATAGTCCACGACCTCGCCGTTCAGGCTGAAGTCGCCTTTTGAGCCGCCCGACCGTGCTGCCCAGCACCGGTACATCGCGCGGGCATGGCCGCTGCGGCAAAGCTATGCGTGCCCTGATCGGCGGCGGGCCGCGCATTGCCGCTCACCGGGGCGACATCAGCGTCGCTCACCGCCAACCGCGCTGCCCGGAAGGTCTCCGGAGGTACCTCGAAGAGCTTGGCCAAGGCCGCGCAAGCCTCCGCATCCAAGCTGCGCGGCGATCCCCGCCGCAAGAACTGCTGCAGGTAGGCATGATTGCGGCCGATAGCTCGGGACGCGGCCAGCCAGAGAGATGCCGTTCTTCTCGATCAAGCGAGCCAGGTTGCGACGCGCGTCGTGTTTCATAGCAATCGGAAGTCTCCACCATGGGTCGCAGGAAGTCAATAGGAAACTACCTCTTGACCTGACAGATTCCTACGATCTATCCTACGATCTAATGGGGCACTCAGCGCCGTAGAATACACGCAAAAGAGGCAAAGATGAAAAAGCTTCAGGTTTGGCGTCTCGGGAGGGGAGCGATGGGCGAGAGGGTGTTGGGAAGATTTCCGGCCCCGCGCGCAAGGCAGGAGCGACGCCCAACCCGGCACCTGCGCGGCGGTTTTGCGGAAGGGCGCTCGCTCAAGCATTGGCTCCAACCGCAGGCGTCGGCGCCGAGGGTGCTTTGCAGGCTGACCGAGCAGATGCACGCCATGCAGCGCCGCGGTGTTCCGCGCCAGCAGATTTGCCGCGCCTTGGGCTTGAGTGAGGCCTCTGCGCACGCCTTCGGCCTCGGCCGTCCTGATCCCACGCCCGATCCCTATGGCTGCGATCCGCGGCTGCGCAGTCCCGCAAGCCGGCGCCGAAGGGGGCTCGGGCAAGCGCGCAGGCGCCGGCGATGAGACGGCGCCGCGCCGGACGTGGGCGCCGGCATGACCGTCGGCGCACGCCAAGCGGGCAGCTGAGCCGAGCTGGCCAGCACCCGGTGAGGCCGACGGCGGAGCTGTTGCGCCACCGCAGAGCGCTGGTCGGCAGCCAGGGCGACCAGACACTTGCGGAAAGCCCGCTGGGTGCGCTCTTGGCGCGCAGCCTGATCACCGCCGAGGAACGCATGGCCGGCCAGCGCTTCGCCTGGCTCTATCGCTTGGCGATCGGCCGCACCCACCCCCTGGCCAGCGACGCCGCCCTGCCCGCGCGAGGCACCGGGCGCCAGCCCGGCGACGCCACCAATGGGCGCCGGGCAGGCAGCCTGGCGGGCGGCGCGGGAGGCAGACTTCACGCGCCTGAGGACTGCTCTCAAGGCGGAAGGCGATTCAGTCTATGCCGCCGTGCGGGACATCGCCGTGATCCAGCGCTTTCCGCCATGGATCGGCGCGGGCCGCCCGCTTGGCAAAGCGGAGGCGCGAGAGCTGGAGGCCTTGCAACGAGGCCTCGCCTTGTTGGCCAGCCTCCTCGGTCTCTCCGGCCGGACGCCGGCTCCGTCGGCTTCTGCGACGCGTGGCTGATCTAGTGCCTGCTTACTGAGGAGCAGGCACTAGCCTGTTTCAGGCACTAGAGAGCGCGCAACAGGCGGCGGCGCAGGTGCGACAGCGAGCTGCGACCCACCCGCGTCGCCAATAGACTGGCGGCGACGACCAGCGCAACTTCGGCCCAGGCGGCCAGGCCAAGAGCGGCAGCCAGGCCACCGGCCAGCAGGCCGCCGATCACGACGCCGATTAGGGTAGGGCCGCTGCGCCTAGCCGTGGTGCAGAGAGTGGAGGCCATGAGGCCGCTGCCCAGCGCCAAGACCAGCGCCGGCGGCCAGGGCAAACCCAGGGCAAGGGCAAGGAGAATGGCGATGGCGCCGGCAAAGGCACTGTCGAAGAGCCGTAGCACCAGCCGAGGCGCGGCGCAGGCCATTCCCGGCGCTGCTGTCTTCATCCGTTCCGACGACTGTCCGAATCATCTTGCCTCCTCGATCGGGGCTCCCGTCGCCCCCTCTGTTCCAGATTATTCGTTCGTTCCCCCCCGTGTTACGCGCGTGACGGCCCGGTGGTTCCTTGAGAAATCACTCGATGCGCCACCGCCAAGCTCTGTCCTATCCCTTTGCCATCGGTCTCGCGCAGTCACCTCTAGCCCGCCGGCTAGCGGCTCTTGACAATCAAAAAGAGCTTTGCTACGCAGGAAATACACCGGCTTAAGAAGTGTGTCCGAACCGCAGCGAACTTTCGGCGGGTGGAGGGGTAGGCGACCGAAGCCTGCCAATTGACTGCGGGTTGCGAGGATAGGGTCGCGGGAGCGGCCCTTTTTTCGTGCCTGCCGCAGCAACGCTGCTGCGCAGGTCTTGACCGGGGTCGGGAGATTTGTGTTCCCTGTTCCTCAGCCGGGCCCCAGGCGATGAGCCAGTCGGGCCCTGAGGAGGGGCGAGAGCAGGTGGTGAGGACGATCCTACTTCTATCTCTTTCCTTGCTGGTGGCCGGATGCGGCATCGGCGGGCCTGAGCGCGCGGAACCGCCGGCGACGCCGATATCCATGCAGATCCAAAGGATCGACGATCCCAATCAGGGCGCCATCACTTATTCCAGCAAGGAGATCTACCAGCGCGGACCCGAGTTCTCGCCCGGAGGCGCCTTCGTCGGCTCCAAGGTCCCGGCAGACCGTATCGCCTGGACCCTGCTTGGCTTGCAGAACCGGGAGACCGGCCAGCGCCGCTATCGCCTCACCCTGGCGATGACCTACGACAGCGAAGAGGCCGACGGCTTCCGTGACTACAACAAGGCCAAGGTGGTGCCGAACGGCCCCGACCTCTCGGTCCAGCCCTACAGCAAGAAGCGCAGCACCTGCACCGATCTCAGCAACCGCTTCTGCCAGTCGAACGAGGTGGTCTTCGTCTGGCTGCCCGAGGAGACCTTGGTTGCAAGCGGAGCGGCGGGCCTGACCCTCCAGATCGGCGGCGAGACCGGCCGTATCTGGGAGTTCACCGTGCCCCAAGAGCTGATCGCCGCGCTCTTCGACAAGATGAACCAGAGCGCGGCGCGCTAAGCTTAAGCGCCAGCCTCGCCGGCGACATGGTCCGGCCGTTCCAGACCGCCGCCGTTCCCTCCCAGTCGCCGGTCTAGAGCAGATCGCATTCAGGTAGAATCACCTGACTGCGAGACTCTGCTCTATCTTTTAAAGCTGTAGAGTAGGATTCAGACGACAGATCGGTTCGATTTGACGTCATCTTGCTCTAGCCCTGAGCATCGCCTCTGCCTTGTCGGGCCAGTGCCCGCCTCAATAGACCTCCTACAAACAGCTCACGCTCCCACAGAGCAGTGCGCTCCGTGATCCGGCCGGCCCGCCACCGCCAGCCGGCCGGCGGCGGCGGGGCTTGGCAGCCGCTGAGAGTGCTGCGCGATCCTCCCCACGCGCGCAACAGCAGGCGCCGCCCCGCCGCCCACGCGGACTTTCGATCCAAGCAACAGCGTCAGGAGGATTCCATGAGTGAGCATTGGCATACCCACGACCAAGAGAAGGCTAGGCACAGTGCGGCGCTCTCTCCCTCGGCGATCTATTGGCGGCGGCTCTGTCGCCTGGTCGATCCCCTGGAGCGCTTGGTGCAGGCCCCCGACCTGGTCTCGCTGCGCCTGCGCCCGGGCCAAGCCTGGCAGGCCGTGTTGGAGAAAGAGGGCGGCATCGCCCGCCTAGTGGCCTTGCCGGCGGTGCGCTCGCAGGCCCTTTCCCTTAAACCCTTTGGCGGTGAGGGGGCCGTGGCCGAGGTGCAGGAGGCCGCCCTGCACCTCTATGCCCCCGGCAGCGCGGAGATTGCCGGCCAGGGCTGGATCGCGCTTTGCTATCGTGCGCCCTTGTGGATCGAGCACCTGCTGCGCGACCTGCCGCTCCGTCTGCTTGCACCCTACCGCGCGCCCGGCGGCCTCGACGGCCTCCTGGAGTTCTCCGGCTTGGTGCTGAGCGAAGCCAGCCTGCCCCGCCAGCGCGAGCCCGGCAGCCAGGTGCGCTGCCACTTCGTGCTTCCAGCGGAGCCGGCCGCGCTCTCGCTGCTGACGAGCGGTGCGAACGAGACCTATGTCGGGCCATGATCTACCCGAAGGTCTCCGCCGGCGAGCACAGTCCACAAATTGCATACCACGCGCTGCAATCTTTAAGTAGTAGAATTACCCTCGCGTGTCAGCTAGGGTTGTCAGGTGTAGAGAGGAGAGCGAAGGCCATGCAGACAGCGAACCTGGTAGTCGGGCGGTGCCGGGTCGCGAGGGCTTTCGGCCGCACAAGCCTTGTCTTGCTGCTGGCAGTCGTTTGCCTCTTGGCGGCGGGCCTTGACGAGGCCAGCGCGCGGGTGAAGAAGCGGCAAAGCTGCGGCGGTCTGATCGATGACGTCATGACCGCCAAGTCGGGCGAGGAAATTCGTGCGGCCCTGCTGTCGCCGGATGCCATTCCCCGCATGCGCGGCGGTGCACCGCGCAAGGCCGATGTCACAAGGAGCGCAGAGATCCAAAGAGACTGCTGTCTTGCCTTGGTCGACAAGGTCACGACCAGCCCGCTCGTCGCCAAGGAAGAGAGAGACCTCTTTATCGGCGTGTCGTGGCAACTATGCAGTGGATGGAACGTCCATATAGTCGTGATTGATGCCGGCTGGTGGTGGGAAAGCTTGCGCAAGGCCGGCGTCCACCTCAGGGTTGCTGCCGACACAGGAAGGCCAGCCGTGATCAACAGGCTGATTGGGTATTATCTGACGGCCATGCTCATGCGTGACACCAAGACCGATGTGTCAGACAGTTTGAACCCGACAGCGGACGACATAGTCACATGGCTCGAATCAGAAGCAGCAGCCGGACATTGGCCCGCCTATTTTGCTTTGATGAGAGTGTACAGTGTCGGATTTGCCGGAGAGCAAAACTCTGAAAAAGTTGCGCAATATTTGGCTGAATATATGGATCGCATCGAAGCGATTGGGATGTGAGCGTTGTCAATACTCGGCTGATGAAACACTAAACTGTAAGGTCAAGTTTCATACCTGTGTGGTCGTGGTGGCCGGCTGCGCCATCGCCTGGCCAGCCGAAAACAAGTCAAATATTGGCAAAACGCCAAAAATGGGTGCCGATTCGACTTTGAAGAACCACTGTTCGGCCAACCCTCGGGCGAGTGCTTTGAAATCTGTAACAAAAAGAAAGGAATTCTTATCATGGAAGAGTTTTGGGAGAAGCCTATTCATGCTGGCCAGCTAGGCCGACATGAGGACAGCTACATATTGCGGGCCCATAAGAGGATGATGACTGCCTGGAAGCTCTCGAAGACTGGTCCAATTCACGAACGAGATTTGAACTTGGCCGAGATTGGGCGAGATCTCGCTGATATTGGTTACCTTGGCACTCCTGAGGCCCTGGGAAGATACACTGCGCTGGCTATACCTTATGTCGAATCATTAAGGGAACGCGATCCCAGGAAGTGGAGGATTTTGTACGGTGAGTTCAGTCGAAGGTTAAGTGTGATCCACCTAATGACAGGTCTGCAATCTCGGCACCCCAACATCATCGACAGCCCGAGGCCAGATGCGGTCACGGTGGAGATGGCGAACCTGCTGGAACGGAAAGGGTGGGGGCCTAGCGACGTGATTTCTGAACTGGGCCTCGGGTTTGTTCCGAAGGGTGTCCGCGAACGTGCGCCTGGAGAGTACATTCGCTTGGACGGGAAGCGCGTCCTTGACCTCGAAGGTGCGGCCGAGCGCTGGGAGCTTGGCGACGGTAGTCCGACTTATGCCTATCCGATGCAAGGACTGACCCTTATGGAACGGGCCCGACCGCAGACACCAACCCGATCCTCCGATGGTCGGACCGACAGGAGTGCTGGGCTGCCCTTTAGGCAAGTCCGTGATCCGCGTCAGCAGAGCGCAGTGCGCGGCGGACGGACCCCATTTACGCGTGGCCCGCGGCCGGGGAGCGGTACACCTCAACCTCAGCAGCAACGGCGGCCTTCAGCGCTCGGTCATGCCGGAACGATACGAGCGTCGCGAGAGCGGGCCCGGAGCAATGCCCTCGATCGCGACGGAGGTAGCCGCGCTCCAGCCCAACAGCAGGGTGTCGGCGGGCCGCGCAGTGCGCTGCCGAAGAGGCCCGGCAGACTCATCGATGACTTCGCCTGGATGGGACGTGGGTGGACGTTGCTAACCGGTGGGCCCGGGCTCTCGGGCCTAAGCGACGAGGAACTGCGTCGGCGCTTCAGGAACCGCAAACGCACTTGACCCCTGTCGCGACGTACGTCCGCCTCGCCCAGCATTGGCAGGTGCGCCCGCAGCGGCCCACTGATCAAGCCCTACGCGGCGACGGGAGCGGGCGGCCGGTGACGCGAGGGCGGAAGGGTGAGCGCAGCAAAGACGCCGGCGATACCCAACAGCGCGATCACGATGATCGGTGCCACCGGCTGCTGGTACTGGGCCAAGGCGCCCATCACCACGACGAAGGTGGTGTTGGCCGGCTCCATGATGATCTTGGTCATGGCCAGGCCGTTTTCCCTGTCCTCCTCGGCGACGCAAGCCAGGAAGTAGGCGGTGCGCGCGCTGTAGATCGAGATGGCGCCGATCGACAGCGCAAAGAAGGTGGCTGTGTAGACCCAAACCGCCTTCCATTGGGGGTCGACTTCGCCCAGAAGCGCGCCCAGCGCTGCGATGCAGCCGAAGACTCCGCCGATCACAAGCCCCATGCGTTCGGACTTCCGCAGCACATAGCGCGAGATGGTGCCGCCGACCACCACGCCGGCGGCCGTGGCGATGGCGAAGATGGCCAAGGCGCCGGCCGCGCTGGCGTGCCTTTCGGCGGCGTGGATGGCATAGAAGGCGGTGCCGTACTCCACCGAGACCAGCAGCACCCGGGCCAAGATCATGCGGCGGTACCAGGACTGCCGGCCGACCGAGAGATAGCTCGCCTTGGCGCTGTGCCAGAGGGTGTGCCTGCTGCGTTCTTTCTTGATTGCAGCGGCCGGATGCGCGCCCTCGTGGACCAGAAGGGCGATGATGGCAGCTCCCGCGGCGGCCGCAGCGGCGCCCCAGACCAGACTCAGGTTCGGGGTGGTGGCGGTCTTGCTCTGAAACAGGAAGGCGCTTGCCAGGGCCACGGCCACCAGAAAGACACCGGAGAGGGCATCGGTGGTGCCCATCAGGCTGCCGCGACGCTCCACCTCCCACAGGTTCGCCATGACGCTGTTCTCGGCGATGGAGTGCATGCCCCAGCCGATTCCCATGAGAAGGGCTGCGGAGAAGAAGAGAAGGATCAGCATCCATTCCGCGGATTGCGGGCCGGTGAGGCCTGCAACCATCAGAAGACCGACCGCCACCATCGCCGTGCCGACCGCCATGAAGTAGCGACGCCGCTTCGCCATCAAGACAAGCGGTGCGAATACGGCGGAGCTGCTCACCGAGGCGATGCGATAGAGAGGCAGCAACAGCCCTGCCAGCATGGCCGGGCCGGAAAAAGCCGTGAAGAGAAAGGGCAACACCATGCTGGTGCTGCCGAGGCCGGCAGACGTCTGTTCCGAGACGCGGTGCGCCATGAAGATCGCGTCGTTTCGGGTAAGCTTGGGTGCTGGCGGTTTCATCGACCCGACCAGTTACTCTGCGCTGCCATGCCAGGCTCCTTTCCGATATCCGGGCGTCGCCGGGTGCGACTGTACAGCAGGCGTCCGGCGTTACGATCCTCGCGTCTCGACGAGCAGGCTCTCTGCTTGATACCAAGACCCGCACGGCCTAACGGACCTCCTGGCTGAGCTCCGCCGCGGAGAGAGCCGCGATCTTCAGACAGGTTCCCTGCCGAATGCCGCGCTGGCATCCTTGGCGGGACAGAGTAGGCACCACCAGGCCACCGACGGATCCTCATGGAAAGCACCGCACACACACGCCAATCTTCGTACCGCGAAGCCTTGCTCGAGCACCTGTTTATCGGCGCCATCTTGAGCCACCTCTGGCGGAACGGTCCCATAGCCGCGGAAGTCATGAAGCCGCAGGTCGATGATGCGGGATACGACATCGTCATCGAGGTCAATTCCTTGATCCGCCACATTCAGCTGAAAAGCTCCTTCATCGGCGCGCGCACGGCGTCCCAGAAGATCCACCTCAGACTCGCTGAAAAACCGAGTGGCTGTGTCATCTGGATTTGGTTCGACGCGAACACCCTCGACCTTGGCCCGTTCCTGTGGTTCGGAGACGAACCGGGAAAGCCCTTGCCGGACCTATCCGGCTACAAGGTGGCGCGCCATACGAAAGGCGACGCGACCGGCCGAAAGGCGGAAAGGCCGATGCTGCGGGTGGTTTCTAAGGGTAAGTTCAGGGCGCTGACTTCCGTCGCCGATGTCGTTGCCGCTCTCTTCGGTGTTGTGGTATGAGAGTGGAGCCTGAGTTCCCAAGAGAGCAGCACCCACTACCCACTGCAAGTCGTGAGGTGCTGCTACGCCAATTGCGAGTTGGCGATACTAAGAAATGATCGGAACACTCGCTTACGATCCGGGCCGCCTCCCAACGATGCCAGCGCCACAGGCTGGCGAGTCCCTCGAGTTCAGTGTTTTCGGCCTTCCTCCGTTCAAGGACGCTTCTTTCTCGATCCGGAATCCTAGCCACAAACTATACACGCGATTTGTCACGCTTCGCACTGCTGCGATCAAGGCCATGGCTGGTCGCGCCTGGTCGCACGGCGCTATCGGGCTAGATCTCGACGTCTTTGCGTCGAGCCTAGAGCCGAAGCGCGCACTTGTCGACTATGTCGGGGGTGTAATGGACACGCTGGACGGCTCGCACGGTACGCACTTTACGTATCTTCCAATCGCCTATAATGACGATTGCCAGGTCTGTTGTGGTGTATGGCGTTTCCATCAATCCGAGGAAGAACGATACGTTGTACGGATCAGTTTTCTTGGAAAATCGCCGCCGCAAACGACCGCCTCCGGCGGAGACTAAGCGGTGCGCGGTTGAATCCCGCTCACTAGCGGGTGGAGCCTCTCACCAATTGCCAGACTTGACAGGACACCTCTCGCATAAAGCGCAAGCACACATAGTCTCCGCGGCTTGAGGTGCTGCCGCCTCCCTTTAGCGGAAGGGCCAGGGGCTTGGTGCTGACGGCAAGAGGCAAAAGCGGCAGGGATGACGATCGGTAGCGACGGCACGATGTCTCAGCAAGAATCTCCTCTTGGTTTTATGGTGACTGGATAGATCGATTTTTGCTAGAAGAGCTTGCTGTCGGCATCGAGGCTGGGCGGTGGCTCGATCGAACAGGGTGCTAATAAGGGGTTCAACGGAGGACAGCACATCAGCAGTGTCGGCCACTGAGCGGTTCGCGCGAGTGAAGAGTTGTCGGGGAGAGGCGAAAGTCATTTAGTCATGGTAAAAGGAATCTTTATAGCGTTCATCGTCGCATTGTTGCTGGTAATGGGTCTCAATGTTGCAGGGTTCTGCTGGCGCGAGTTTGCCTTTTACAGTGATTCGACGAGAAAAGCGATAGCTCTCAGATCTGCCTACGACTTCATCTCTCGTCATGAAAATATTGACTTCGAGCATTTAGTGCATACAAGTAAAATTGGGACAGAAAGCGCGTTCAATGAAGTAGGCATTGTGCAGTTACTGTTTGATACGATCGGATTCAGCTATTTTACATATCAAATAGAATATAAGGAATATACATCA
The DNA here is from genome assembly GCA_963669385.2 of Rhodospirillales bacterium. Classification (GTDB taxonomy): domain Bacteria; phylum Pseudomonadota; class Alphaproteobacteria; order Kiloniellales; family JACOMY01; genus JACOMY01. The sequence goes on along the minus strand of CAXXGD010000051.1, from coordinate 732 downwards.
ATTACCACCCAAAGCCCCTGTCTAACTGTTCTTGATCACTACCGTATGAAAGGAAGGTAAGGTCCCATGACAATGATCTATGATAATCAGAAAGGAAAATGGGTTGCCAAAAAATGGTCTGACCTAAATCTGGAAACTGCAACGAACATGTATTTGTTTCAAAACCCGTCCGGACCTTTACGCCGCCCAGATTTGAGTAGTGTTATTGAAATGAGCATGGACTCATTTATGAACTCTGGTCCGGGCCGCTTCGTGCGGCCATCGGATTTTCCTATCGTTCAAAGCATCTTGCGCTCGCCTTCTGTATTTCGGTCGAATGTATTTCTAAACTTGCCGAACGGTGTGTATACAACAAAGGAGCTCATCGAAGAACATAAAATTCCATTGGAGTTTTTTCAATCAACGTTAGTACAGGCGTATGAAAGCCCGACTACGGAAGACTATGTTCAAAGGGCATATGTCTATGGTTTCACCGGGTATGTGCTATCAGATGACACGAAGTTCGAGTTGAGTGGCCTAAACTCACGGGTAATTAGTGGCGAGATCCGTGCATTCGACGACAACTCTGATTTCGTGTCCAGTAGTATTCCTACTCATATGCCCAATGTAATTCTCATTGATAAGGTAGACCCTGATCGAACTGGGGCCAGATTCGAAATAGAGTACAGAGGCAACGGAAAGCGATTCTCAGACTATACACTGTCGGACTATCGTGGGGATGTCACCAAGGCA
>CAXXGD010000050.1:0-5022 GCA_963669385.2 Rhodospirillales bacterium | reverse complement strand
TGTCGAGCCTGGCGTGGCGCTCTGTCGGTCCAGGCGAGCGACGGGGCCAGGGACGTCCTGAACGACCAGAAGGCGATTACCAAGGCCGGGGCCAGGCGCCAATAGGCTTCTCCATCCCCGGCGCTTCACGCGCGACCACCAAGCCAAGTTTGACGATCTGGCGACGCCCGATCCTTCGCTTTTGACGGCCGCCGAGACGCAGCTTTGACGCCCGATCCCGATACTCCCGGGCGTTACCTCGGCAACACTTAGGAGGCCATGACATGGCACGCTACCGACACAGTCTCCCGCAGCTTTCCGGAGACATCTTTCTGACCGACGGCGGCATCGAGACCACCTTGGTCTTCCACGACGGCTTCGACCTGCCCTACTTCGCTGCCTTCGACCTGATGAAGACGGCGGAAGGCCGCGCGGCGCTGGATCGCTATTTCCGCAGCTACATGGCAGTCGCCGAAGAGCTGGGCCTGGGCCTGATCTTGGAAAGCGCCACCTGGCGCGCCAGCCGCGATTGGGCGGAAAAGCTGGGCTACTCCAGCCAGGCGCTGGCCGACGTCAATCGCGCAAGCGTGGCGATGCTCGCCGACCTGCGCGAGAAGCACTGGCCGGAAGATGCCCCCATGCTGGTTAGCGGCTGCGTCGGCCCGCGCGGCGACGGCTATGACCCGGGCCAGCTGATGACCGCCGCGGAGGCAGAGGCCTACCATGGCCAGCAGGTTCGCACCTTCGCCGGCACCCAGGCCGACATGGTGACGGCCATCACCATGACCAACATCCCGGAAGCGACCGGGCTTACGCGCGCTTGCCAGACCGCCGGCCTGCCGGGTGGTGATCTCCTTCACGGTAGAGACCGACGGCAAGCTGCCCACCGGCGACAGCCTGAAGAAGGCCATCGAGAGCGTCGATCGGGCCACCGGCAACGGGCCGCTCTACTACATGATCAACTGTGCGCACCCCACCCACTTCGCCCACGTGCTGGCCAGCGGCGAGGCCTGGCTCAGGCGGCTCTGCGGCCTGAGGGCCAATGCATCCTGCAAGAGCCATCAGGAGCTGGACGAGTCCGAAGTGCTGGACGAGGGCGATCCGCAAGATTTGGCCGGGCGCTTCGCCGCGCTGCGTCGCAGGCCTGCCCCACATGATCGTGCTTGGCGGTTGCTGCGGCACCGACCATCGCCACATCGCCGCCATCGGTGCCGCTTGCCGGCCCCGGCCGGAGGCGGAGCAGGAAATCCTGGCGGAGGCATGACCCCTTGCTGCGCTTGGCCCGGCCAAAAGGCTGGCGCCAAGCGCGGCGCCCATGCTGTGCTGTGCCCTAGTATCAGCTTTCACAAAAAGCTGGTATTAGGCTGTTTGATAGCGTGGCCGATTCACGGACAAATACCTGCTTCGTCCCGAATCAGGTATTTGTGCGATCGGGCACTAGAGTAGGAGAGTGCCATGGCCATCACTATTCGACGCGTTCAGCCGGACGACGCGGAGGCTATTCACCAGATCTTGTTGAGCCCGCACGTGATCATGGATCCATGCGGCTGCCCTTCGAATCCTTGGAGTACACGCAATCGCGGCTGGCACCCGCCGAAGGCGTCATCACACTGGCCGCCCTGGCGGAGGATCAGGTCGTCGGCTTTGCGGAGTTGATCACGCATCCAAAGGTGCCGCGCCACCGCCATGCGGCTGAGGTCAACATGATCGCCACCCACAAAGATTGGCAAGGCAAGGGCGTGGGCCGCTGCCTCATGGAAACGATCATCGACCTGGCCGACAACTGGCTGCAGCTGCGTCGGCTGAGCCTCTCCGTCTGGGTCGACAATGCCCCCGCCCTTCACCTTTACGAGGCGCTTGGTTTCGTCGTGGAAGGCACCATGCGCGCCTATGCCTTCCGCAACGGTGCCTTTGTCGATGCCCACATCATGGGGCGGCTCAAGGGGACCTCTTGAGACGCGGGTCGCTATCGACCCTACCAAAGGCTGGCCGCTGGCCTCTTCGCCTGGCACACTCCGCGCGCCAGAGAGAAGGACGGCATCATGTCGAAACTCACGATCGTCGGAACGCCTCTATCGACCTACGTGCGCACGCTGCGCATGCTCTGCGAGGAGAAGGGCGTGGACTATGCGCTCGACCCGCAGCCGCCGCAGTGCGAGGCGGTCAAGGCGATCAACCCCTTCGGGCGCATCCCCGTGCTGCGGCACGGCGATCTGGAATTGGCCGAATCTGCCGCCATCGGGCGCTACATCGATCGCCTCTTCGCGGGCCCGACGTTCTTTCCCGAAGCCCCGGTCGCCGCGGCCAAGGTGGACCAGTGGGTCTCTTGCGTGAACACGGAGTTCTACGACTTCCTGATCAGGCAATACCTCTTCGCCTATTACTTCCCCAAGACCGATGACGGCCAACCCGACCGTGCGCTGATCGACGGCCAACAAGAGGAATTGCAGGCCAAGCTCGCCTTGCTGGACCTGACAGTTGGCAAGAACGGCTGGCTGGCGAGCGGCGATCTCAGCTTTGCCGACTTGAACCTCTATCCGATTGTCTTTTATCTCATGGGCCTGCCGGAATCAGGGGAGATCATCAAGTCGCTGGGTCACCTCAACGGCTATCAAGAGCGGATTGCCGAGCGTGACAGCGCCAAGGCGACGGTCCCGCCCGCCCCTTAAGAGGGGCTTTCAGGACGGCGCGAGGCTATAGGAGAGACGATGACGCGCGATGCAGTTGCTACCGTCGGCAGGCAAGGAACCGACGAGGCGGAACAAGGCTGGCAGCTGGACCTCTATCGTGTCCTGCGGGCCGCCGAGCTACGCCAGATGTGCTATGTCCCGGATGCCGGCCATGCGCGCCTGATCCGCCTGCTGGAGGAGGACCCGGCGGTAGAGACCAGCGTCGTCACCACGGAAGAAGAGGGCGTTGCCATGGTCTGCGGGGCCTGGCTCGGCGGCCAGCGCAGCGTGCTTCTGATGCAATCCAGCGGTGTCGGCAACTGCGTGAACATGCTCTCCTTGCCGGTCACCTATCGCATTCCCTTCCTCACCATCGTCACCATGCGCGGCGAATGGGCCGAGTTCGTGCCGCACCAGATCCCCATGGGCCAGGCGGTGCCGGGCTGCCTGGAGATGATGGGCGTCAAGGTGCTCCGCGTCGAGCGTGCCGAGGATGTCGCCGAGACCGTCTCGGCGGCTGCGACCATGGCCTTCGATTCCGATCAGCAGATGGCGGTGCTGCTGTCCCAGCGCATGATCGGACGCAAGCAATGGCCGACGAAATGAACAGTGACTCCGGCATGGATCGCCGCACGGCGGTCCGCGAACTCATGCAAGAGCGCGGCGACACTCTGGTGGTCTCTGGCCTCGGTACGCCGAGCTATGACCTCTTCGCCGCCGGCGATCATGACGGGAACCTCTACATGTGGGGGGCGATGGGCGGTGCCGCGCTGGTCGGCCTCGGCCTCGCTTTGGCCCAGCCGGCCCGGCCCATACTGGTGCTGACCGGCGACGGCGAGCAGCTGATGGGCCTGGGCGGGCTTGCCACCATCGCCACCAAGGCACCGGCCAACCTGACGATCGTCGCGTTGGACAACGGCCGCTACGGCGAGACCGGCATGCAGCTGAGCCACACGGGCCTCGGCATAGACCTGCATCGCGTCGCAGCCGCTTGCGGCTTCCGCCACGCCGTGGAGCTTGTCGACCTGGAGCAGCTGCGCGCCTTTCGCGGCGAGATCGCCAAGCGCGACGGAGGGCCCCGCTTTGCCACGCTGCGGGTGGGCGCCGGACCGCATGAGCGCGCCTTGCCGCCGCGCGACGGCGTCCACCTGAAGAACCGCTTTCGCCAGCACCTGGGGCTCGGCGTCAACTAAAGACGGGCCGCCATCGAGAGCGCAGCGCCGGGATTGGAACGCGGCTTCGAGGTCTCGCCCCTCGGCCCGGGCCATGCTCTAAGCTGTCGGGGAAGAGCGGCCAAGCACTCGGCTTCAGCCCGGGTCACCGCGCAGTGCTTCGGATACGGCCATGCCGCCGGTCTGGCCGTTGACCTGTCGCTCAAGGAGGGCCTCGCCATCCGCGAAATCCAGGGCCGGGACATCCGCGGCCTGCTGAACGCCGAAGACGCCAGGCTTTAGCCCATCTAGTCCAATCTCCTCGCGTTGCGGAGAGACCAAGCAACCGCGCTCAGAGCCGGGCGACGGCGCCTCCAAGGCGTCCCTCGCATCTCCGCTCACCTGCCAGGCCCTGCCCATCGGCGCAGCGGGCGCCAGCACCACTTGCCACAGGCTGACAAAATCCGACTTCTAACCCGATGCTGGACAGATCAAATTCCGCTGGTCTAGACTTCACCGCAGACTACAAAGAAACTATTTGATCGGGGTGGGATCATGGGACTCTATCAGGGGACTGAGGGGCCGACACGCTGACCGGTTCGGACGACGTCGATACCATTCTGGGCTACGGATCGACTGACACGCTCTACGGGGCCAGCGGGGTAGATAGCCTCTACGGTGGCACCGGGCGGGACAGCCTCTACGGGGGCAGCGGCGACGACGTCACCCTGGCGGGCGAGAGCGGGTCCGACAGCCTCTTCGGCGATGACGGCGACGACAGCGGCTTCTTCGGCGGCACCGGCAGCGACCGGCTGTACGGTTGGCAGCGGGGTCGACGGGCAGCTCTACGGCGACGACGGGCCGGACCGGATCCAGGGCGGATCGGGGAGCGACAGCTCGCTTTACGGCGGGAGAGCGGCGACACCATCGAGGGCGGCGATGGCCGCCGACGAAACCCTTGATGGAGGTCTTGGCAACGACGTCATCTTCGGCGGCAGCGATGTCGACCAGTTCCTCTTCGGTGGCGAGGGTGCGGACAAGCTTTACGGTGGCGCCGGCGCTGACGGTCCGATCAGCGGCACTTCTGGCGAGGACAGTCTATTCGGGACGCCGGCGACGACGTCAGCCTCTTCGGCGGCACGCGCGGCGACTTTCTCTATGGCGAGGACGGTGCGGACCGCTTCCTGCTGGGCGAGCTCGGCGACGACAGCCTCTCGGGCGGC
>CAXXGD010000049.1:0-81777 GCA_963669385.2 Rhodospirillales bacterium | reverse complement strand
CGCGCGCACCGCTTCTGCCACGGTTCCGAAGCCATCGGTAAGACCAGCCGCCAGCACCTGCCCGGCAGGCGTCAGAGCGATGCCGCGCCCCGCTCTTTCTGCAAGCCTCACTTCCAGATAGGCCTCTAGCGCGCGGACCTGCTGTGCAACCGCTGCATGGGTGATGTTGAGCTCCCGTCCTGCCGCTGAATAGCCGAGATTCCGCGCCGCGGCCTCAAAGGCGCGCAGGCTGGCGAGCGGGGGCATGTCGGACCAGTTCATCTGAAAGCCCAGCTTACACTTTGAAAATCGATTTGCCTCGGTCTTTTTGTGCTGAAGGTGCATATCAGAACGCGACGCCAAGAGAGGAGAGTCGATATGTTTCAAGTCCTCGCCAACTCGATGATGATCGCAACACGGCTGGAGCCAAGCGAACTCAGGAACCCCCGCGCGTCGCGCAGGAGCATTCGGAACCTCTTTGCCGCCCGACGCTCCCTCGACGACCTCTTTGCCTCGGATGCGCAAGAGGAAGCCACAGACAAGGGTCTCCGCACCGTCTAGCGGCCTTCCCGCCGCTTGGGCTTTTCGCGAGCACCTGCGGAGCCATCATCGCCAGGAAATGATCTGAGCCAGGGGTGAAGGTGTAGACTAGAACCCCTGGCACAGACGGGAGACTTCGCCAGCGAGCCTTTGGCAAGCCTCGAAACATGGCCTCCAGCGTGTCGGCGTGGCTCCGGAATCGTGATCTCGGGATCCATGAAAGCGCACGTAGTCCTCGCCCACCCGGAGCCGCTGTCTTTCAACGCGCATTTGGCCGACACCGCTTGTGACACGCTGATCGGCCGCGGATGGAGCGTCACCAAGTCCGATCTCTATGCGCTGGGTTTCGATCCTTCCGAAAGGCCCGAGCACTATAGAAATCGACAGGACCTGGAACGGTTCAACGTGCAGGCCGAGCAGCGCCATGCCTCGTCGACCGGATCGATCGCATCAGAGATTCAAGCAGAGATCGCCCGACTTGACCAAGCCGATCTCGTCATCTTGCAGTACCCCATGTGGTGGCACATGCCGCCGGCGATGCTTAAGGGCTGGTTCGACCGTGTCTTGGTGTATGGCGAGGTCTATCGCAGCACCTATCGCTTTGAGAAAGGCCGCTTCGTCGGGAAGAAGGCGCTTCTGTCGGTGACCGTCGGCACCAGTCGCGACACCTTCGCATTCAATGGCAGAGCCGGCGACATCGATCTACTGCTGTGGCCCGTGAACTTCTCTTTGGCATACGTCGGCTTTGACGTGCTGACGCCACAGGTCGCCTATGGCGTCGAAGCCGTCGCAGTGTATTCGCAGCCGCGTGAGGTGAAAGAAAGGCTGGCGCGCATTCCGATTGACTACGCCTCTCGCCTGCAAGCGATCGAGGATGAGCCTACGACGCCCTTCAATCGCATGAGTGAATGGGACGCAGACGGGAGGCTGAAGCCCAACGCGCCCGTCTACAGTCCCTTCTTAAGGCATCGCGAACATCTGGAAATTGAGTGAAGGGTGCGACGCCGGGCCTTGATCGCTATTGATGCGCGCTTGGTGCCCACAGATCCGACTGGAGCCATCCCAGAGCGCTCAAGATCACTCGGACTCTGCCGAGGCACTCGCGAGGCGGCCTAATCGCCGATCCAGAACCAAGCGGTCAGGCTTCAGCGGGCCATGCCCGTTGACGAAGTTTACGTTGATCTCGGCGTCCGCCGCCCGGGTGAGCGACAGGTAAAGCCGAGAAAAGAGACACCGCGCGGCTTTGCCTGGCCAGTTCTCCGGCAACAGCACCGAAGGCAGGTGCGGATCCTTGAGAACGACGTGACGGTACTCCTGCACCAGTATCAGGCGCGTCGGAAGGCTCAGCCCACTGGCCAGGTCCTCAGTGGCCAGAACCTTGCCGAGCAGAGCAAAGCGCTCCACGAAGGCGCCGTAGCTCTGCTCCAACTCGTGAAGACCCCAGGCGTCGGAGGCCTGCAGACGCAGGCGTCTGAGGTCCTCGTCACCCTTCAGTGTGGCCTGGAACAGAACACCATCACGCTCTGCCAGGGTCTTGGAACGGGCGTTCGAAGGCCCCGGTTTTGCGGCGAGACCGGGTGCGATCATGCCGTAGCCTTGTGCCCTAAAGGCGCGACGCCGCCCCTCGTCAGGGCTGCCGTCGGGCAACACGAGCAGGCTCCAGCTGTCGCCCGCGGACAGCTCAGGCCCTCCATAGATGACCTCGGCGGCCGCTTCGAAGGCTTTCAAGCTTTCCGGGGTTAGGCGGTAATAGCTGCGGCGTCCCTCTCGCACCCCGACCAAATGACCGCCTGCCACGAGGCGCGAGACTGCCGTGCGCACAAGTGTCTCGCTGATACCGACACGCCCGCAGGCCTCGATCACATTGCCCAGCCAAACCAGACCGCCGCGCGGTACGATGGCATCGCCATAGAGGGTGACGATGAAAGAGCCAGCCCGCAGCGGCCGGCGCCCGGCGAACTCTGAGATCAGGGCCTCAGCGGCACCCTGGGCGCTTTGCTCTGTTATGATAGGTCGCCCCAAGGACATTTGTTTTGAACAGAGATGAATGTACTCCCCTAATCCATTGCGATCGCGTCGATTTCCAACAGCCAAGCGGAATCGAAAATGGCGCAGACTATCACCGTCAGCGAGATCTTTCGATCTCCCAGGATCTCGGTCCGCACCGTCCGATTCGGAAGCGTGTAGGCGCGGTCGGAGAGGAACACCGTGGCCTTGACCAGGTTGTCAAAGGTCATATCGGCAGCCCGCAGCTGCGCCTCGACGTTGGCCCAGGCCAGTCGCGCCTGATCTTCGAAGCTTTCCGGGACGGAACCTTCAACGTTCACCGGTATCTGGCCACTGACGAAAAGCGTACGACTCGCTTCCGAGACCTCAATTGCCTGAGCATATCCGCCAGCGGACTGCGGCGCGTCTGCAGCATTGATCGCTCTGGTCTTCATAAGATCCCTCACAGCTAGACCTACAGGTCCCGGCACGATGCCACGAGCCGCAGGATGTGGAAAAGCCCTAGCCTACACCCTCGGCCAGGCGCGGGCGCCCGACGGCGGTCGCCGTCACTACGCTTTCGAGGAAGGTCGGCTGGCCGCCGCGATCGGGGACGATGCTGTCGGCCCGCTCGACTTCGACCACTGCCTCCTCGGCGCCTGCCTCCCTCGCCAGTGCTGTGGCCTTCGCGCGCGCCACCGCGCTGGCCAGCGTTGCGGCTTCCTCCAGCGTCAGGAAATCCTTTGTCCCATCCGGGAGGTGCACTCGATAGAGCCCGTCAGCCGTCTGCGTGATGAGCAGGCGCTGACGCTGAATGATGCCGCTGGCCACCGCGCCCACGGCATTACACACCTCGGCATGCTCGGGCGAGATGAAGGTCGTTTCCAGCCGCTCGGCGATGGAGGGGTAGTAGGTGGCCGCCGGCGCACCGATGCCGACCACCGGGCGCGTCAGGGTGATTCGCGGACGCAGCAGCCTGTTCGGCAATCGCTTGCGCCCGATAGCGCGGTCCAGCAGATGGCGCCCGAAGCCGACGTGGGGGGAAGCCGGCTCTCCCTCCTCTGCTAATCCAGCCAACACCAGGGCCTCTGCCCCAGCGGCCGCGACCTCTTGAAAAACTGCTTCTGCGGCGCTTCGACCATCGTCCAGCCCCAGCTGTCGCGCCAGCAAGTGAGCCCCTTTGAGCGCACCCGCCACCTCCCATTCGGACTGATGGCCGAGATGATGTGCCGCATCGCTGGGCGTGAAGCTGGAGAGAATGAGCAAGCCGCGATGGATCAAGCGTGCTGCTACGCGTTGCGAGAGATAGTCGCGTGCGATCTCTTCGAAGGGTCTGGGTCCTTGCATCAAGGCCTCCCAAACCTGTGCCTCGGCCGGCTTCAGGCGACCGCTTTCCGGCAGGCTGCGCAGCTGCATAAGGAAGCGGCCGTCTCCCGTATGGGGAAAGGGTGCTTCCGCCTGCTGATCCATGAGCTCCAGAACGTAGGGGTAGCGCTCTGCCAGCAGCGAGAGCGGCACGGCCCGACGCGGGCCCAAGGTGAAACGCCCGGCCGCCTCGGCGCAGACCTCGCTGTCGCCGCCCAGACCCAAGGTGTGGACCGAGATGGCCTCCACCATGGTGCGATAGCCGCCTACCGTCGCACCCTGCTCGCTCAACACCGGCCTGCCTTGGCGCAGGAGTGCGATGTCGGTCGTGGTGCCGCCCATGTCGGAGACCAGCACCTCTTCGGCACTGGCCAATGCCCTGGCGCCGACAAGGCTCGCCGCCGGGCCCGAGAGGATCGTCTCTACGGGCGCGGTCAGCGCCACCGTGTCGGACACCAAGGATCCATCGCCCTTGACGACCATCAGGGGAGCATCGAGCCCGCTTTCTTGCATCAAGCCTTGAACGGCCTCAATTAGATGCTGAATCAAGGGGATAAGGCGAGCGTTTAAGAGTGCAGTCAAAGCTCGGCGCGGGGCGTCGAGGCCAGCGGAGAGCTCGTGGGCACAGGTTATCGGAAGACCGGTCTCCTCGCGCAGGATCTCGCGCGCCGCAAGCTCATGCGAAGGATTGCGCACGGCAAAAAAGCCGGCCACGGCAAAGGCGGACACACGCTCTTGCATCTCTTGCGCCGCGCGCAAGACCGCCTCTCGATCAAGCGGAATGCGTGCTTCGCCTTCCGGCGTATGCCCACCGGCAACGAAGACCACCGGATCGTCGCCCAGAGCCTCACGCAGACCGCCTCGCTCCAGCGCCTTGGGCGGATAGCCGATCAGCACGAGGCCAACCGGACCGCCTTGGCCTTCCACCAGCGCGTTGGTCGCAAGCGTGGTGGAAAGCGAGACCAAGCCCACCTCACCCGAATCGGCCGGCAGCACCTTGGCCATGGCCGCGCCGATGCCTTGGGCCAGATCATGTTTGGTGGTCAGCGCTTTGGCCTTTGCCAAAACGCCTGCCTCTCCGTCATAAAGCACGGCATCGGTAAAGGTGCCGCCGGTATCGATACCCAAGAGCTTTGCCAAGGCGATCTCTCAACCCCTCTTCTCTTCGCCGGCTGACTTAGCTAAAGCCTGTGCGCCCCGCAATCGCTCTGAGGCCCGGGCAAGAAATCGACCTGAGCGCGCCCCCTCTTGGAGGCGCGGCCAACTCAACATAGGATCCGCCGCATGGAAGCAGCAGTAAACAAACCCCTGATCGGGAAAGAGGGCAGCCGGCTCCAGCTCGCGACGCCTGCCTTGGTCATCGATGTGCCGGTCTTCGTCGAGAACATCCGCACCGGCCAAGAGATCATCAGAAACAACGGTGTAAGCCTCAGGCCTCATGCCAAGACCCACAAGAGCGTCAGAATCGCCAAGCTGCAAATGCAGGCGGGCGCCAAGGGCATTTGCTGCGCCAAGGTGGGAGAAGCCGAGGCCATGGTCCAGGGCGGCATCAAGAAGATCTTGCTGACCTCGCCGGTGGTCGAGCCTTCCAAGATCCGGCGCTTGGGCCAGCTGAACAAAGACGCCGAAGATCTGATGGTCGTCGTCGACAACGTCGAGAACGTGCAGGCCTTGCAGCAGATGGCGCGCGCGGTCTCCAAGAAGTTCCGGCTCATCATCGACGTCGACGTCGGGCTCAACCGCACAGGCCTCACCAGCCCCGAAAAGGTGCTGGAACTGGCCAAGTACATCATCGAGGCCGAAGAGGTCCGCATGTTCGGCCTGCAGGCCTATTCCGGCGCCATTCAGCACATCCCCAAGACCACCGAGCGGCGCAAGGCCAGCCATGCGCAGCTGGCTTTCTTGAAGGATCTTCGCAAGACCTTGCGCGAGGAGAAGGTGCCGCTGCAGGTCATCACCGGATCGGGCACCGGCTCGCATCTTGTCGACATGGAGGAGGCCGTCTTCAGCGACATTCAGCTGGGCTCCTACTGCTTCATGGATACCGAGTATCAAGCCATCCACCTCAAGCTGTGGGGCAAAGTGCCCTATCATCCCTCGCTCTTCGTCTATAGCCGCGTGGTCAGCAGCCATCACGACGGCTTCGTCACCCTGGATGCCGGTACCAAGAGCCTGGCCTCCGACGGGCCGCTGCCGACGGTTGTGGCGGGCGCGCCGGACGGCAGCAGCTACGAATTCTTCGGCGACGAGTTCGGCAAGCTGGTCTTGCCTGACGGGGCCGAGCCCCCTGCCCCCGGCAGCTTGGTGGTGCTGATGGCACCGCACTGCGATCCCACCGTGAACCTCTATGACTTCTACCACTGCGTGAAGGACGACAAACTGGTGGAGATCTGGCCGATCGAGGCGCGCGGCCGCTCGGCTTAGAGTTAGCCGTCCTGCTCTATAGCTTTCAAAAATGGAGCAAATTGCATTAAGGTGATTCCCCCTGAATGCGATTTGCTCTAGGCCCTTTCGAAGTGATCTCGAAAGGGCCGGCCTCCCCTCCCGCGCGGGAAGACACCCTCTTCCAGATAGCGGTCATGACAGCGCTGGAGCGCCTTGCGGTCCAAGGTGACGCCCAGCCCCGGCCCGTCGGGCACGGTCACGAAGCCATTCTTGGGCTGGAAAGTGCCCTCGGCGACCACGTCGTCGCCATACCAGCGGAGCAAAGTCTGGCTGGGCTCGCGGATGTGCGCCATGGCGGCGGAGACCTGGAGGTAGGCGGCGCTGGCGACCCCGGTCTCGCCGCTGTGGAAGCGGAAGCCGATGTCGAAGGACTCGCAGGCCCGGATGAACTCCACCGTGCGCCGGATACCGCCCAGCTCCACCAGGTTGGTGACGATGGTGTCGGGCGCCTTCAGCCGGACCGCCTTTTCGAGGTCGACCAGGTGCGTCGAGAAGGAGGCATGCGTGACGTTCCTTAGCTGCGCCATCTCCTCATAGGTCTCGACCGGGTCCTCGTAGTAGTGGATGTCGAAGCGATCCAAGCGATGGATGGCATGCCGGGCTGTCGGCACCGTCCAGGCGCCGTTGGCGTCCAGCAACAGCTTGCCGTCGCCGATCGCCGCGCGGACTTCTCTTACCATCTCGATCTCTTCGGCGAGATCGACCGTCCCGACCTTGCCTTCGAAGACGCTGGAGCCGAAGTCTTCGCGCATGCGCGCGCAGTAGCGGGCGATCTCCAATGGCGTCTGCTCGCCGGGGTGGTCCGCGCCCGGCAAGCGATAGGAAAAGTACTCGGTGAGGCCGATCTCCTTGCGCACGGCGCCGCCGAGCAGGGTGTAGAGCGGCACCCCTTCCAGCCGTGCGCGGGCATCCCAAAGCGCCATTTCGATGCCGCCGAATGCGCGCCTAAGGGCCAGCAGATTGCCCCAGGGCGTCACCCTGACACCCGGCAGGCAGCGCCGTTCGGCGAGTGTGATCTCGCGCAGGTCCAGGCCGATCAGCCGCTCCTTCATCGCCAGCACGTCGCCGGCGCGATCGCCGTCGGCCACCTCGCCCAGTCCGCTGACGCCTTGATCGGTCTCGACCTCGACAATGGTCTTGGTCAGCGAGGCGATCGAGCCGTGGCTGAAGACATAGGGGGCGACGAAGGGGATGTTGACCGGGGTGGCCCGGATATCGCGAACTCTCACTATGCCTCTTCCTCTCTAAGCCGCCTCGCGACGTGAGCCCGCCGGCGGAGGGGCCCGGCCGCGGCAAGCCGCACCATTTAGGGATGCCCGATAAAGGGTCTCTGGTGAAGGTAGGCGTCGCTCTCGAACTGCTCGACGACGAAAGCGGCGACCTCGTCACGCGTGATCCTCCTCAGCGTGACCTCCCGCGTGATCTTGGTGTGCACCTGCAGCGTGCCAGGCGCCGGGCGATCCGTGAAGGGCGCTGGCCGGACGATGATCCAGTCCAGTTCCGAGGCGGCGATCAGTCGTTCCTGGCGCTCCTTGTCCGCATAGCGACGCCGGGTAAAGAGCGGAAAGATGACCCAATCGTAGAGCAGCCCGCCATGTCCACGGGTCTCGCTGACGCCGACGCCGGTGACGGCGATAAGCCGCCGAACAGACTGGTTCTTCATCGCCGCAACAAGTGCCGCGGTCGAGTCCGAGAAAAGCGTCGTGGCCCCGATGCTGTCGACTCCCAAGGCATAGACTACGAGGTCGGCACCCTCGACCAAGCGGCCTAGGCCGACCTCGTCTCTGGGGTCGCAAGCACAAACCCTGACTTGCCCGGCAAGGGACTCCAGCTTTCCGGTGCTACGGGTCTGACCCGCGACCTTGCAGCCACGCTCGAGCGCCAGAGCAACGACACGTTTCCCGATATCACCGCTCGCCCCCAAAACGGCAACGCTCAGCGCCTCGGTGCTTCCGACCATTGTTCCCTAACGACCTCTATGTCTCGCCCAAAAGAGCTTGGCCTACTTGTCGATGTTTTCCTCGCGTATCTGGCTGCTCTGGAAGCGGTCGTGCAAGATCCACTTGCCGGTGGGAACGGTGTGGTCGGCCGAGTGATAGAAGTGGAACTCGTTGACGAAGAGGTAGTAGTCCTCGCCCACCTTCTCGGCCGTGGTGGTCTGGAATTCGTCCCAGACATAGTGCGTCACGGTGATGGTGCTGGAGACGGTACCGCTGTCGATCTCGCCTTCGGTACGCTCCTTACGCTGGATGTCGTAGTTGATCACCATGCGTTTGTGGTCGAAGCCGTACTGCGGGCGCGCCAGGACCTCGGCGGCGGCGGCCAGCAGGTCGGGATCTTCCGACTGCGCCGGCGGCATGCGCTTGCTGTCCAGCGCGATACGATGATTGTCCTTGAAGGCGGCGATCGCCGCTTGGAACTGTCGTTCCTGCGCGGCACGGTCGGGGCCGCCGGCCCGGCTGATGGCGGCATCGTAGGCGGCCGCCACCTGCACCGCCTCGAGCCCCTCGGCCAGGCGCGCAAGGTTCTCTTCGAAACGGCCTTCGCCCAGAAAGATGTTTGCCTGCGCATAGCCGTCCCGAGGGTCGGCCTTGGACAGGCGATCCAGCTGACGCGCGCCCTCCGTCACCCAGCTGTCGATGGCGAAATTGGTTTGATCCAGAGCCTGCTTGATATCGCCGGGCTTGGAGTGAGTAAGGACGGTCCTGGCCTCCCTGAAATCGTTGCGCTGCTCGACCGTGAGCGGCGCCTTGCCTTCTATGCTCTGCAGATAGGCCAAGTCCTGCGCGATCTGTTGCTCGGCGGCGGCAATGGTGGCCACAAAAGCCTCGACCTCCGCGGCACTGAAAGGCGCTATCAGGCCTTTGGGAATCTTCAGTGCCCGCGTGCGCTCGGCCACCGCCTGCAGCTGGCCCGAGTAGTCGCCCAGTGCGGCCAGATCCGCCTCCGCCTGCCCGACCCGCTGTTCGAAGGCGGTCCCCAGCTGAACCAAGGCCTCCATCAGCTCAGCGATCTGCGGGTTGTTGGGGTTCTGAAAGGACTGAATCTCGTTGTAGAGGCCATTCAGGCGCTGGCGCATGCTGCCCACCTTTTCGCCGTCCATGTAGTCCAGCGGGGCCATCTGGCCGATGTATTCGGCGGTGGCGATCAGATAAGAGCGCCAGCTGGGCGCCATCACGGTGACCAGATGGTTGTTGATCTGGCGATAGACCTCGACCGCCTCGATCCAGGCCGGGTCTTCGCGATTGGGATAGGCGATCAGGTCCTGGGCGATGCGCAGCGCGTCGCTCACTTGACGCGTGGCGCGGCCGTGGTCGCCCTCCTTCAGGCCCGAGACCTGCTTGGCGAGCATGTTGAGCTCGCTCTGGAGCCGCTTGAGGGTCGGATCGACGGTCGCCTCACCGGCTTCCGGCTGAGTGGTGCCGGTGGTCGCCGTGGTTCCGCCGCCGGCCAGTTGATCCAGCGCCGCCTTGGCCGCCTGCAGACGATCGTTCGCCTCGACCCAAGAGGGATGCTCCTTGTTCGGCGAGGCTGCCAAGCGCTCCTCGGTCAAGGCCAAGGAGTTTTGCAGGCGCTTGATGTTGGCCTTGCGCTTGGGCGTCAGGCTCGGGATCTGCTGCTCGGCCTTCTCGATGTCATAGAGCGCCGCCTTGATGTTGCCGTCGGCCGGCTCGCTTTGTGCCAGTGCCATAGGCGCAACCAATAGGGCACAGAAAAGCGCAATAACACACGTCCATTTTGGCATGATACCCCCCCTTCTTGCCGTTACTGGATGCCAGTTCAGACAGCCATGTCCGGCATTTGCTATTTCGTTTGCGAGACATGGTGCCAGCCTTCTCGCCACCCGGCAATGCCGCGGCCTCCCAACAGTGGCGATGCAGGGCTTTCCGATCAGCGCGCAACACGCAAGAGGGCAATCCCAGACCGGCATAACGCCCCAGGGGACGCTTGCATTTCGCAGCAACTGGGGCTCATCTTCGGGCAATTTCGTCGTCTAGATCATCACAGCCGAGGTGCACCATGCCGCTGTCCGGAGGCCCCATCGATCGCATCGTGCCGATGGCGGAGCTGCTGAACACCGGGCTGGAGAAGAAGCCAGACGAGGTTGCGCTGGTCTCGCTGCTCACGCGCTTTACCTGGCGGGAGTTGGACCAGGCCGCTGACCATCTCGCCCGTCATTTGGTCGGACTGGGCCTCGAGCCCGGCGAGCGGGTGGCCTCGCTCATGCCGAACCGGACCGCGCTCTTGGTCTTCTACCTCGCTTGCATGCGCGCCGGCCTGGTCAGCGTGCCGCTCAACTACCGCTGCGTCACCCACGAGATCGAGCATCATCTCGAGATCAGCGGCGCTATCCTGCTGTTCCATCATGCCGAGCGCGATGCGGATGTGGCCGGCCTTGGCGATCGGCTCAAGCGAGGGGCCTTGAGCTACGACGCTCAGGACGGCCGCACGCCAAGCTACGAATCCTTGATGGCGATGGAGGCGCCGGACCTTGTGCTGCCGAGCCGGGATCCGGAGGGGCCGGCCTTTTTCTTTTTCACCTCCGGCAGCACCGGGCCGGCCAAGGGTGTCGTCCACTGCGACCGCTCGTTAGCGGCGATGATCGCGGGCAATGCGCAAGCCTTTGGCCTGAGCGAGCAAGACATCGTCATGCCGGCAAGCTCCATGGCCCATCTTGGAGCCTTCTTCCTGTCGCTGGCCGCGCTTTCCGTCGGGGCGCGGGTCGTGCTCGCGCGCTCTACCCTGCCGGAGGATCTGCGTCCGCTCTTTCGCGAGCAGCGGCCGACGGTGCTGATGATGCTGCAGACGGCTCTCTTCGGCGTGGTACGCAACCCGGGCATCACAAAAGAGGACCTTGCTTCACTGCGCCTTTGCCGCTGCGGCGGGGACAAGGTCGCCGATCGGCTGCAGCGCGAGTTTCGCGCCTTGACCGGCCTCACTATTCGCGAGGGTTTGGGCATCACCGAGGCCGGACAGATCGCCTTCAATCGCGCCGGCGGTCAGGTCAAGCCGGGTTCCATCGGCCGGCCGCTGCCTGGCGTCGAGATCTCGGTGCGCGACGCCGAAGGCAACGAACTGCCGGCCGGCAGCGTGGGGCGCATGTGGGTGCGTTCGCCCAGCGTCATGGCCGGCTACTGGCAGGACCCCGAGGCCACCGCGGAGGTCGTGCAAGACGGCTGGTTCTACACCGGCGATCTGGTCGAGGCCGACGTCGACGGCTTCCTATGGTTCCGCGGCCGCCAGAAACAAGTGATCGTCCACAACGCGCTCAACATCACCCCCCAAGAGGTCGAGGGCGCCTTGCTGGAGCACGAGGCGGTGGCCGCGGCGGGCGTGATCGGCGTCAAGGATCCCCTCTACGGCGAGAACGTCCTGGCCTTCGTGACCCTGACAAAGGGTGCCGAAACGAGCGCGGGAGAGCTCATCGACTTCGCGCGCGAGCGGATCGGCTACAAGGCGCCCGAGGAGATCGCGTTCCTGGAGGCCATGCCCCGCAATCCCACCGGCAAGATCGATCGCGTGAAGCTCAAAGAGCTGGCCGAGGCACGGCCGCACGACTGATCAAGACAATTGGTCAGCGGACGCGCGTGTAGTCGATCATGATGTAGCCGCCAGCGCAGGCCTCGGCAAAGTCCCTCGGTCGCGGCTTCGACATGTCCAGCGCATTGTCCGAGATGGTCAGCCTGTTCCAAACCTTGCGGTAGATCCCGAGCCAAAGCCCCTGAAAGGTCTCGGTCTCGCTCTGATCGAGTTCGATGGCCGGCGGCTCCGCCGTGGCGTCGACAGTGAACCGTCCGCCGAACAGCAGTCGTCCGTCCTTCTCGATTCGAAAGCGATCCCCCTCGAAGGTGAGCCGCTGGCCGACGACGCGGGGGATCTCTTCACCCCCGGCCGTCGCTTCATCGACAACCCAAGTCCCCTCCAGCTCGCTCACCCGATGAGAGACCCCGGATACTCCTTCTGCGTCACGCGCGACGACAGCCCCTTCGCCTGCATCGTTGGAGAACTGCGTCATCAGCCAATCTCCTCTCTTCCATCCTCCGCAGGTGGAAAGCCTTCGTGGAGAAAAGACTGACAAAAAGTGAAGAATTGTGGCTTCGTTGTTCAGATGCAGGGCTCTGCAACGTTTGCTTGGGATGCCTTCTCCAGGTTCCGTCGCCCGCGGCGGCCCCGGCACCGCGAGCGGTGGACCGAAATTCGATGATTGCCTTCATCGTTGCAATGTCAGTAGATGCTGACCTGAGGAGGCCTTCCCGTGATACCGAAGCAGCCGATCGCCGAGCTACCGACGCATGAGGTCGTCAATATGCCGCCTCTCCTGGGCGATCAGGACCTTTGGGACGGCGATCGAACCCTTCGGCAATGGGTCGCCTGGCAGGGTGCCGCGGGCATGAGCAGTCACTTGGCACGTGCCGGCAAGAGCTTCGGCAGTGCGGAGGCCTTCGAGAAAGCCGACCAGGCGAACCGCTTTCCGCCCCAGCTGAAGGCCTTCGATCGCCACGGGATGCGCGTCAATCAAGTGGACTACCACCCCGCCTATCATGACCTCATGGCGCTGGCGATCGAGAACGAGGTACCCAGCTTCGCCTGGCGACACGAGGGACCGGGCGCGCAAGTCGCTCACGCCGCACTCACCTATATGTTCAACCAAGTCGAAGGCGGGGTCATGTGCCCGATGGCCATGATCTACTCCGTCATCCCCTCGCTGAGATCGACGCCGGCCATTGCCGAAGAGTGGATCCCGCGCGTTCTCTCGACCTCCTACGACCGCCGCGACATCCCGGCCGCCGAGAAGACGGGCGCCACGATCGGCATGTTCATGACCGAGAAGCAGGGCGGCTCGGACGTGCGCGCGAACACGACTCGCGCGGTCGCGCTGGGCCAAGGCACCGGTATGGGTGAGGCCTATCTGCTGACCGGCCACAAGTTCTTCTGCTCCGCCCCGATGTGCGACGCCTTCTTGACGCTGGCCTACAGCGATGGAGGCCTGTCCTGCTTTCTTCTGCCGCGCTGGAAGCCCGACGGGACCCGCAACGGGCTCTACATTCAGCGGCTGAAGGACAAGCTCGGTAATCGCTCCAACGCCTCTTCCGAGATGGAGTTCCAGGACACCTACGCGGTCATGGTCGGTGAGGAAGGCCGGGGCATCCGGACCATCATCGACATGGTGCAAGGCAACCGGATCTACTGCGCCATGTCGTCTGCCGGACTGATGCGGCAGGCGCTGGTCCAAGCGCTGCATCACACCCGGCACCGCAGCGCCTTTCAGAAGCTTCTGATCCAGCAGCCCCTGATGCGCAACGTCCTGGCGGACCTAGCGGTCGAGGTCGAAGCGGCCTTGGCGCTGGGCACGCGGATTGCGCGCGCCCTGGACGAGGCCGCAAACGACGAAATGGCAGCCGGCTTGGCACGCATCGGCACGGCGCTTGCCAAGTACTGGATCTGCAAACGCGCGCCCACGCAGATCTTCGAAGCCCTGGAGTGCCTCGGCGGACCTGGCTACATCGAAGAATCGATGATGCCGCGGCTCTATCGCGAGGCACCGATCAACAGCATCTGGGAGGGGTCCGGCAACGTCGTCTGCCTCGACGTCCTACGCGCCATGCAACGCGAGGCCCTGGCCCTCCCGGCCCTGTTCACCGAACTGGATCTCGCCAAAGGGGCCGACAGCCGTCTCGACAGCGCGATCGAGGCCTTGCGCAGAGAATTGGAAGACACAGCCGTGCCGGAGCTGCAGGCACGTTCTCTCACCGAGCGTATGGCTCTGGTCCTTCAAGGCGCACTTCTGGTGCGCTATGCCCCGCCGGAGGTCGCAGCGGCCTTCCTGTCGTCTCGCCTGGCCGATCGATGGAGCGGTGCTTTCGGCACGCTGCCGCCGGATGTCGACCTCGATGCCGTCATCGCGCGGGCTTTGCCGTGAACGATAGTTGTCGTGGCCGACGACGACCCGGTCCAACCTCTCTCCCATTCCGGACAAGAAGGGACATCGCACAGACATGACCAAGAATGGCTCGACGGCCGACCGAAGCAAGGTCATACACGCAAGGTCGCATCCCATCCTGCGCCTAAACTCCAAACGGTTCGAGCGATCGCCCTTTATCGATAAATGGGCGAACGAGGACACCATTTTCGGGATCTATGCCAAGCGCCTCTACCCCGTCTCGCTCGGCGAGGACGTCATCGACCACTACTGGAAGCTCAGGCGCGGAATCCTGCTCTACGACGTCCCTGAGAAGCCGATCGAGATCAAAGGCCCGGACGCGGTGGCCCTGCTGGAGCGCGCCTTCACCCGTCGGATCGCCGATCTCAAAACCTGGCGCGCCCGCTACGCCATCGCCTGCACGCCGCAAGGCGGCATCATCATGGACGGCGTCCTCATCCGCCTGGCCGAAGACCATTTCTGGTATGTCGAAGCCAATGGCGCGTTCGAAGAGTGGCTGCTCGCCCTCTCGATAGGCATGAAGGTCACCGTCAGCGACCCGAGATCGCGTGTCTTGCAGGTGCAAGGGCCGAAGTCGCTCGCCTTCCTGGACCATGCAGCGCCGGGGCAGATGCCGGCCAAGTTCGGCTACTTCCACGCAGCCATGTTCAGCTTCGACGGCCAGGAGGTCTTGGTCTCGCGCACCGGCTTCACCGGCGAGATGGGGATCGAGATTTACGGGAACGCCAAGATCGACCACTCTGCCCTTTGGGATCACATCGTCGCCTGCGGCGCGCCCTTCGGCATGGAGATGAGCGCCGGCGGGTCGATGGGCCTGCGCCGCGTGGAAGCCGGCATCCTGGACTATGACAACGACATCAACCCTGGCCTGACCCCCTTCGACGCCGGCCTGGCTGATTTCGTCGACTTCTCCAAGTCCGATTTCGTTGGCCGCGAAGCCTTGCAGGCGGCCGACAAGAGATGCCGCTTGTTCGGCTTGACCACGGTCTCGGGCATACCGCGTGTCGGCTCGACCGTGTTGGATGGCGGCCGGCAGGTCGGAAAGATGACGGTCGGCGACTGGTCACCCACACTCGAAAAGGGTATTGGCTATGCCGTTTTTGATCAGCCCGAGAACGAGAAGGGAAGCTGGTTGGGTCAAGCACTCACGCTGCGCGACCCGGCGGGCGAGCATCATGACTGCGATATCGTATCGCTTCCCTTCTTCGACGCGGAGAAGAGAATTCCACGCGGGCTGGATGTCGCGAACGCTTGATAGGGGACCTTCTAGCCCGTGGACCTGAGACATGGATGACCAAAGCAACCTGCCCTTGACCCGCAATCACTGGGGGACCTACCGCGTCGAGACGTCGGGCGGCCGGGTCACGGCCCTGCGCGGCTTCGAAGAGGATGTGGACCCCTCGCCCATCGGGCCTGGCATCATCGACGTGCTGGACGGGCCGACCCGGATCAAGGCGCCTATGGTGCGCAAGAGCTGGCTGGAGCAGGGACCGGGGGCAGCCGGCGGCAAGCGCGGATCGGACCCCTTCATCGAGGTCTCTTGGGCGCAGGCCGAAAGCTTGGTCGCCAACGAGCTGAACCGGGTCCGTCACGCCTTTGGCAACGAGTCGATCTTCGCCGGCTCCTATGGCTGGGCCAGCGCCGGGCGCTTTCACCACGCGCAGAGCCAGCTGCGCCGCTTTCTCAACTGCATCGGCGGCTTCACCAGGTCGGTGAACACCTACAGCCTGGCTGCCGGGGAGGTCATACTCCCGCACGTTCTCGGCAGCGTGGAGTTCATCTACAACGCCACCAGCTGGCAGTCGATCGTGGAGAACTGCGAGCTCCTCGTCGCCTTCGGCGGTGTGCCGCTGAAAAACGGTCAAATCGCCCAGGGCGGCGTCGGGCGCCATCGCCAGCGCGAGGCGGTGCGCCAGGCGATCGCGGCCGGCGTGCAATTCGTCAACATCTCGCCGCTGAAGAGCGACATGCTGCAGGACGCAGAGGCCGACTGGCTGGCGCTACGGCCCTGCAGTGACGTGGCACTGATGCTGGCGTTGGCCCACACGCTCTTGAGCGAAGGTCTGCACGACAAGGGCTTCCTCGAGCGTTGTACCGTCGGCTTCGATCGCTTCGCAGCCTATCTGCAGAGCGAAAGCGACGGGATGGCGAAGACCGCCGAATGGGCGGCGGAGATCTGCGAGCTGCCGGCCGACAGCATTCGAGCCCTGGCACGCCGCATGGCCGCGTCGCGGACCATGCTGTCGGTCAGCTGGTCACTCACCCGCCAGGACCATGGCGAGCAGCCCTTCTGGACAGCTGTCACGCTCGCCGCGATGCTGGGGCAGATCGGCCTGCCCGGCGGCGGCATCGGCTTCGGCTATTCGGCGACCAACGCCGTCGGGCTGGAACGGCGAGAACTCTATTTCAAGCCCCTGCCCCAGGGCAAAAATCCCGTCGGATCCTTCATACCCGTTGCCCGCATCAGCGACCTGCTGCTGAACCCCGGTGGCCAGTTCGACTACAACGGCCAGACCCATACCTACCCCGACACGCGTCTGGTCTATTGGGCCGGCGGCAATCCCTTCCATCATCATCAAGACTTGAGACGACTGCTTCAGGCCTGGCAAAGGCCAGAGACCATCATCGTCAACGAGTGGTGCTGGAATGCCCTGGCCAAGCACGCCGACATCGTTCTGCCCTGCACCACGACCCTGGAGCGAGAGGACTTAGGAATGACCTCGCGCGATCCCTATGTCGTCGCCATGGCGCAAGTGGCCGAACCGGCCGGTCAAGCGCGCGACGAGTACGATATCTATCGCGGCATCAGCCGGCGGATGGGTGTCGAGGAGGCCTTCACCGAAGGCCGCGAGGCCGCCGATTGGCAGCGCTGGCTCTATGACATCTCACGCCAAGCGGTTGCCGAAGCCGGCGCCGAGCTGCCTTCCTTGGAGCAGTTGCGGCGCGACGGCTGGTACAAGATCGCGGCACCGGAGCGCCCGCACGTCATGCTGGCCGACTTCCGCGCCGATCCCGAGGCCCACCCCCTCAAGACCCCCAGCGGAAAGATCGAGATCTTTTCCGAGACAATCGAAGGCTTCGGCTACCAGGACTGCCCGCCGCACCCGGCCTGGATGGAGCCGGTGGAGTGGTTGGGCAAGAAGAATTCACCCTACCCCCTGCACCTGATCTCCAACCAGCCCGTCTCGAAGCTGCACTCTCACCTCGACCACGGGGCACACAGCCGCGCCGCCAAGGTGAAGGAGCGCGAGCCTGTGATGCTGCACCCAGACGATGCGGCAGCCCGCAGGATCACCGACGGCGACCTCGTGCGTGTCTTCAACGACCGCGGCGCATGTCTGGGCGCTGCCATGATCAGCGATCAGATCCGCCCCGGCGTCATCCAGATAAGCACCGGGGCCTGGCTTGACCTCGATGCCTCGGGTGATCTCTGCAAGCACGGCAACCCCAACGTCCTGACGATCGACAAGGGCACCTCCAAGCTGGCCCAGGGGCCGATCGCACACAGCTGTCTGGTCGATGCGGAGTTACTCGAGGGCGAGGTCCCTGCGGTGACAGCCTTTAGACGACCAGTGATCCGGACCAAGGACTGACACTTGGTGATCGCTGGCCCGCTCGATCCGAAGTTTCCACACTTGGCTAAGGGTACTAGGAGAGTGATATTTCACTTTCTCATTGCGTTGCTGTTCCAAAACACCATATCTAGAAGCAATACTAACCAAAAAAGCAAATTGACTTTGGCTGATGCGCTTTGAAGCGCTGAAGATTGGAGAAAAAAGTGCGTAGAACCCAGAACATCGATACTGATTGTTTAATACACCGAAAACCTTCACATAGAAACCACTTTCTAGAATAGTGAATCTTCTGAATCTGACGACTATTTAGCACAAGAGACAAGGGCCAATTCTGCTCAGATGACTCAAATGCCAGATCGCACACGCACACCAGTCGCTTCGAAAAAAAGAGCGCCTATGGCAGACAAAGCGAACCTTCGCCGCAAAGTGGCGCTGTTTCAGGCGCCAATACTGCGCAAGAGTCTGTCGCAGCTCATAACGTCGTTCGGCGGATTCTTTGCCGTTTGCGCCACCATGTACGCTGTCATGGGCGTCTCTTACTTGCTGGCGGTTGCGCTCGCACCGTTGGCAGCAGGGTTTCTGGTACGCATCTTTATCATCCAACATGATTGCGGCCATCACTCGTTCTTCCGATCACGCCGTGCGAACGACATCACAGGTGTCGCATGCAGCGTGCTAACGCTGACCCCCTATGCTTCCTGGCGCCGACAGCACGCCGGTCATCATGGCATCTGGAACGACCTCGACCGTCGCCAGAGTGGCGCCGATATCTATTCCTCCTGCCTGACCGTCGCCGAGTACCGGGCTTTGAGCAGAAGGCGGCGGTGGTGGTACCGCACGACACGGCACCCGCTCGTCGCCAATGTCCTTCTGCCGCCCCTGATTTTCATCCTGCTCTACCGCCTGCCATTCGACATGCCGAAGTCCTGGCGGTGGGAACGGCGCAAGGTACACCTGACCACCCTCGCGCTCGTCGTGACCCTGGGTGGCCTCGGCCTGCTGCTTGGCTACGAGCGCGTGGCTGGCGTTCAGCTGCCGGTCTTGATCGTGGCGGCAATCGTTGGTGTGTGGCTGTTCTCGGTACAACACCGCGGCGAGAGGACGCGATGGGCGCGCCATGCTGCATGGGATCCGACTTCAGCGGCCCTGCAGAGCTCGGCTTATTTGCGCCTGCCGGCGATCCTGCAGTGGTTCACCGGCAATATCGGTTTTCACCATGTTCACCACTTCAACCCGCGCGTGCCTAACTACCAGCTTCAGCAATGCCACGAGCTGACCACCGCTTTTCACGATGTTCCGGTGCTGTCCTTGCGGGAGGGGCTGCGGGCCCTGCGATACGTGCTCTGGGACGAAGATCGCGACAGGATGGCGACGTGCCGAGAGGTAACGTTCACGACCACGCCATGAATCTCGGCGTTGCGGCCAGCTGCTTCGTTGCGGGAACAAGCGTTGCGAGCGGAAATCGAGCTCTCTGCACTTTCGATCTATTTTGCCCGAGCGACGTCGGCGCGTTTGCCGCGCAAGACAGTCGCATTCCGCTACAGCGCTTGTCCTGACGCTCGGAGATGAAACACGCAAAGACCGAGTGCGCTCTGCAATCGTCCTTATCCCTCTCTGACTGATATCAGGCATGGTCTCGGCCTTGCGTCATAGCGTAGGTCGGCGCCAAACCTTGGACAACGCTCCAAACAAAAACGTTCTTCATTTTCAAAAACGGTGTCAATATTCGCACAGCATGTTCTAAATGATATGATTATATGAAAATCTTGCCAAAAATGGATTCGAAATATTTTTTTGTAAAACGGCGTCATCGGCACCATATATTTACGAGAAGCAAATCGTTGCTGCTCAGAATGGAGAGATATTCACATGTCATTCAAGTCGTTTTCCTCAGCACACAGCCCTGCAGGCCAAAAAAAGCCGAACGACAAGCCCAAGGATCCTCCGGCAACTGCCGAGCCTGCTCAAAAGCCGGCCGAAGTCACGCCCACGCCCAATTCGTAGCTAGTTTACGGAGGGGACTAGGTCTTCCTCCGTCACCCCGCGCTGGCAGAGAGGCCAGCCATCAGCCAAGAGGCATTCGACGACCATACGTACGATCAAGCAGACTGTGACTTTCATGAGGCCCTTCATGCTTGGCGGCTTCGACGAGGAACTGCCGGCACTCTTCGCCTGGTGAGAATTGACCCTCTCGATCTCCAGTCCGCGATGATGCGAGAAGCTCTCCCAACAGCGGCGGCAGGAACAAAGTCACAGCGACGACCGCTCTCCCTTACCTTTGATCATGAGGGCGTCCGCGACGAGATAGGATGAAGATGGTGGCGTCCCCGCCAGTCACGCGGGCGAGCGCGCCAGAGGAGCGTCACAACCATCGGACTGGAGAGCTGCACAATGAAATCTACAAGCAATTCGCGACTTCGAACGCTTCGGCACGCGTTGCAAGATCTATACGGCCGTCCTCAGCGATGGCACTGAGCTTCCCGAACCGGAGCCGAAGCTACGATGCGAAGAGAAACCTTGTCTGCTTTTGGGGGCACGAAGGCGTCGTGGAGATTTCCTTTTTCGTCGAGGCGAGCGCCCTCCACCAGTTGAAGCCACGAACAAGTGAATCGGAAGCGGGATATCTTGAGGTGTTCGATGCCGCAAGGCCTCAGATTTACGAAACCGCCCGCAGAGCCTATTCACGAGCCAAGAAAGACGCCTATTTCCTGGCAGCGGAAGATTTCTGAGCGTCTCTCTGGTCGTTTTGCGGATCCGGCCCCTTTCGATACCGAGCTCGCGCAGCTCGTCGGACGGCGGCCGACAGAGCGCCAGCGACCAGGATAACACTAGGCATCCCAAAAAATTTGCTCGCCGAGCAGCGCAAACCTCAAGTTAAAGCCCCTATACTTCTCGCTGTATCAGCAAGGTGTATTTGACTAGACCAATACAAGCGAGGCAAATTACAGAAACATCCGCCACGCTCCTCAGATTGCCCATCTTATAGGACGGCACGGTCGGGTCCGGCCTCGCCGGCCTTGGCGTTGCCTGTCGCTACAACCAGAGGAAATCGCTGGTGGTCAGCTGATTTGCGGCCGTGAGGTTGGCGACCCGGAAGTTGATCTCCGCCGTGCCGTCGCCGTCCTGGTCGACTTGCACCTGCTGCGGCCCGGCAAAGCGCGCCTCGGAGTTGCCGCCGCCGGAGAAGGCCGCATCACCGATGAAGCTAAAGGTCCCGACCTCCAGTCCGGTCTCGAAGAGAAAGACGTCCTCGCCGTCGCCACCGCCGAAGCTCACCCCGTTGAAGTCCTTGATGATCGGACCGCCGGAACCGTTGTTGCCCAAGGTATCGCCGTTGAAGGCGAAACTGTCCGCCCCCTTGCCGCCGAAGGCCCGGTCGTCCTCTGTCATGGCCAGGGTGTCGTTGCCGCCCTGACCCTTCAGGAGGTTGTTTCCGGCTGTCGGTCCGGCTTCGCTGCCACTGCGGTCTCCGATCAGTCGTGTTCCGGTCTGTCCGAAGAGGACGTCGCTACCATCGCCGCCCTTCAGCGTGTCATTGCCTCCGTCACCGAAAAGAATATCGTCGCCGTCGCCCCCTTCGATAGAGTCGTCGCCATCCTCACCGAGCAGATAGGCGTCTTGGCCCTCTCCTCCGAAAATGGAGTCGTTACCGCTGCCGCCTAGAAGGACACGGTCGTCACCGCTGCCGCCGAAGAGCCGATCCTCACCGCTTTGCCCGCGCAGGTAAATGTCGGCTCCGGACCCGGCCAAGAGCCGGTCATCCCCGTTGCCACCCTGCAGCTCCAGATCATTGCCCTTCCCGGCCGAGACACGATCGTCGCCGTCACCGCCGACCAGGAAGGCGTCGTTTCCCTTGCCGGCGAAGAGGCTGTCGCGGCCGCTGTTGCCTTCGATGTCGGCATCATTTCCCTTGCCGCCAAAGAGCTGATCTGCGCCGCCGCCGCCCCTGATTCCGCCGTCATCGCCGCCACCACCCTTGATGATGTCGGAGCCCGCGCCTCCAAGCATGACGCGGTCGGTTCCGGCGCCACCGAAGATCTGGTCCTGATTGTCTCCACCGGTCAGATTGTGGTCTTCACCCCCTCCTCCATAGACGAAATCGGAGCCCGTCCCGCCGAAGAGATCGAAATCATCGCCATCGTCGCCGTAGACAAAGTCATTGCCGCTGCCACCATCTAGAGAGGCATCGTCTCCCTCGCCGCCAAAGAGCCGGTCGGCGCCGTCGTTTCCCTGCAGATCGATATCGGCACCGTCGCCACCGAAGACTCTATCGATGCCGCTGCCGCCCCATAGCAGGCCATCGCGCCCATCTCCGCCAAAGACGCGGTCGCTGCCGCTGTTGCCGAGGAGGCCGACATCCGACCCGGAGTCGCCATAGACCCGGTCTCTGCCGTTGCCGCCTTGCAAGTTGTCGTCTGCGCCGTCTCCGCCGAAGATGGTATCGACGCCGGGTCCGCCGTAGAGAAAATTGTCGTCGCCGTTGCCGCCTGAGATCAGATCGCTGCCGCCTTCTCCCGTGAAGTTGAGATCGCCGCCATTGCCTCCGAAGAGAGCGTCGTTGCCGCTTTCGCCGCGCAGATAGAAATCGTCTCCGCCACCGCCATAGACTTGATCGTCGCCGCTGTTGCCGGCCAGATAGCGATCATCGCCGCCACCGCCGTAGAGCTGATCGGCGCCATTGCCGCCGAAGAAATTGAAATCGTCGCCTTCTTGGCCCCGGATGTGATCGTCTCCGGCGTCACCCATCAGGTTTCGGTCCAGACCTTGACCGCCGTAGATCGCGTCACGGCCACGCCCGCCCACGATCCCTATTTCGGAACCGGAACCACCAAAGAGGGAATCGTTGCCCGTCAGCCCGTAGATGATGTCGTCGCCACTCAGCCCGAAAATGGAGTCCGGCGCGTCCGTTCCGATAAGAACGTCGTTTGCCCCTGTGGTGCCGTAGATCAAAGCCATCACTTCTCTCCCAAACGTCGAGTTCCCTGTTACCTACTGCTATCTGTTTCCTGAAATCAGCTTGAGGTCGAAGGCCGCCGCAATCAAGTGGGAACTCGCCTGCAATCGAAGTTTCCCGCCGTCCGGACTCGCTTCGGAAGCGATCCTGCAGGGCTTCCGAGGCGAGCTGACGCGCCCTAAGGCAGGTCTCCCCTGGTGACAGGCATGCGATCCTCCAGGGCTATGCAGTGGCTTCGCCGGACCAAGTCGCTCTATCGCTCGTGCTCGTTCAACAGCTTCGACGGCGGCCTTCCCATCACCTTGGCAAAGGCGGCTGAGAAGGCGCTCGGGCTCTTGTAGCCGTGCGCCTCGGCAACCCTGGCGATCGGCGTGCCTTGCGAGAGAGCCTCCAATGCATGATGAAAGCGGATGCGCTGACGCCAGTGGTGAAAGCTCATCCCCAGGTCTTGCTTGAAGAGGCGCGCCAAGGTGCGCGGCGAAGCTCCGGCGACCTCTGACCAGGCATCAAGAGTCCGGCGGTCGGACGGATTGGCCAAGAGCTCGGCACAGAGCCGCTGTAGTCTGCGATCGCTCGGCAGTGCCACGTTGAGCGAAAGCGCCCGGGCGCGCGCGATCTCCACGTCGATCAGCTTTGCCAAGAGGTCGCCACGACTGCCCGGCCCATAGATGATCGGCTCTTCGCTCAAGGCGAGGATCAACGCGTGCAAAAGCGAAGAGACCGCGATGACGCCTAGCCCGCTAGGCCGCGCAGTCGCAGCCTCCGCATCGATGTAGAGGGTGCGCATATCCACTTCGCCGTGCATGGCGACCGAATGCCTGGTGCCGGCGGGTATGTAGACCGCGCTGCCTCGAGGCACCATCCAAGCTTCCCGCTCGGCGCGTAAATGCATGATACCGGCCGCCGCATAGAGCAGCTGATCGCGTGCATGGTGGTGCAGCGGGATAACGAAGCCGCTTGCAAAGCGCTTCGACATCGCGCCGATAGCTTGCGGCAGGTCCTGAAAGTCCTGCGGATCCGTGCTGCGATCTTTTTCCACCGAGCCCTTGCCCTCCTCCTGGGTCATGCTGCGCATTTGGCAGGAATTCGACGAAGACTGGCATGACAACGCTTCTGCGCCAAGCCCACAATGGCATCAGGCTCAAGCGCATTCACCGAGGGCTAGGAATCACACCGCATCGGGGCGACGACACTGTCATGCATCGGGACCGCCTCTATTTTCTGCTGCTGAACATCGGGCACTTTCTCGATCACCTCTTCACGCTGGTCTTCGCCACGGTGGCCGCCTTGGCACTGACGCAGGAATGGAACATCGGCTATGCCGAGCTCTTGGCCTATGCGACGCCGGGGTTCTTCGCCTTCGGCCTCTTCTCTCTGCCGGCGGGATGGCTCGCGGACCGCTGGAGCCGCGATGGCATGATGGCCGTCTTCTTCATCGGCATCGGCCTCGCCGCCATCGCCACTAGTTTCGCCCAAACCCCGCTCCAGATCGGCATCGGCCTCTTCTTCATCGGCATGTTCGCGGCGATCTATCACCCGGTAGGCCTGGCCATCGTCACCATGAAGTGGCGCAACACCGGCATGCGCATCGCCGCCAACGGGGTCTGGGGCAATCTGGGCGTGGCCTCGGCGGCGCTGGTGACGGGCTTCCTGATCGACAACGGCGGGTGGCGCATGGCCTTTGCCCTGCCGGGCCTCTTCTCCATAGCGATGGGCGGCGCCTACATGGTGCTGCGCCGGCACAGCCTCCGCGCACCGGCGGACAGCCATGGAAAAAAGGAAGAGAGGCAAGCAGCGGAGGTCACGCCCGACTACCGCCGCTTCCTCTTGCGGGTATCGGCCATCGTCTTCCTGACCACGGCGGTATCCTCGGTCATCTTCCAGGCGACCACCTTCGCCTTGCCCAAGATCTTCGACGAGCGCTTGCAGGGCTTGGCAAAGACCGTCTCCGACTGGATCGGCCGCACTGCCGAGAGCGGGCAAGAGGACGTAGCGACCGTGATCGGCTCGATGGCCTTCCTGGTCTTCGCCGTGGCCTCGATCGCCCAGCTTGTCGTCGGCCTGCTGCTCGACCGCTATGGCCCCCGGCGCATCTTCATGACCCTCGCCCTTGTCCAGCTGGTCTTCTTCTCGGTCATGCCCGGCCTGGCCGACGGCTGGGCATTGCTGGTGGCGCTGGGCTTCATGATCGGGGCCTTCGGGCAGATCCCCATCAACGACTTCATGATCGGCAAGACCGCGAGCGGCGCCTACCGCGCGCGCATCTACGGTGTGCGCTATGTCGTGAGCTTCACCGTGCTCGCGGCCACCCTCCCCCTCATTGCCTACGTCTACCAAAACTGGGGCTTCGACACGCTGTTCTACATTCTGGCCACCGCCGCCACGGTGATCCTGCTTGCGGTGACATTCCTGCCGAAGCGCCTGTCGAGCCCTGAGGCCTTACAGGCGGCGGAGTAGAGGCGAACGCCAGCGGCCAACGACCACAGGAGAGGTCAAACCGGCTACTGAAGGTGTTAAGAGAGGAGCGGTCGGAACGCCATAGTCTCACACTGAAGACCGGCCGGACCTCGTCGCTATCGACGAACAATTGACATTCGCCTATCCTTTTCGAGGAAAGAGCTCTTCGGGGAGCTTGCAGGGGGGATCCGGGAAAACGCGTAGATGTCGATGCTGTGGCGCAACTGGGTTGCATTCGTTGCCATTTTGGCAATTGTGCTCAGCGTCTTGGGCGTCCTTTCTCACCTACAATACAATGCCATCCTCGCCCGGCTGATTCAGGAGAGACTCGCCGTCATTGCGGAAACCTCGGCCGCTCCCTTCCGGTCGGTTATCGGCCTCGGCCTGCCCATCTCCACCGTACGCAACGCAAGGGAAATCCTGGGCCGGGCCAAGGAGATCGACCCTGCCGTCTCTGATATTCGGGTCTTTCATCAGACCGGCATCGTCGTCCACGCCACCTCGGACGACAAGGGCCCGGCCATCGCACGAGACATCTTGCTGCTGCAGTCCTTGAGCCCGGGTGACCGATGGGACGCGGAGACGGATTCGGACCTTCTGGCCGGCCTCACCCTCAGGAATTCCACGGGCGATCCCATCGGCGGCATTCTCGTTTCCGCCGCTAACCTCGACTTCCAATCCAAGTCGCAAGCGATGGCAGAGCACATCGCCCTGGTGGCGGGCGTCATCTTCATCGCCTTTTCTGCACTGGCCCTCTTGGTACTGCGGCTAAGGCTGAGCGGCGCGATCCGTGGCCTGGGGCAGTTGGACCGCTTATCGGAGGCCTTCAGCGATGACCGGCACGGCCAAAGCAATGCCGGCGAGACGGTCCCAGCGACCGCGAACTACGGATTCATGAGTGGTGAAATCGTAAGACTCGAAGCTCAGCTAAACGCGGCCTTCCAGAGATTTCGCCTTGCGCGGCAAGAGCTCTCCTGTTTGTCGGGCCAAGCTTTGCCGTCGGATCCGGTGAGTGACGAGGTCGCCCCCAGGGTGAGAACGGTCACGGCGTCGGTCCCCGAAACCTCCCTGGCCAGGGTCTTCGCCCGCAATCTGACGCCCTGGGCGGCGGCCATCATCTTGGGTTCGGCGCTGACGCTGGGGCTCTTCGTGCAGGACGAAGTAACGCGATCCTTCGAGCCGGAGTTGGCTGCGCGCACGATGGTGATCGGCACCGTCGCCAACGAGAACGTCCAGCGCGCCGTCAGCGCAGGCGTGCCCCTGACCGATCTGGTCGGTGCGGAGCACTATTTCAGCGATCTCCTCCAGCACTTTCCGGAGGTGTCCTATTTCGGGATCGCGACAGGGCGCATCATTTTCGAGTCCGGAACCCGTCAGAAGACCCTGTTCGGGCCTGAGCGCTCGCGAAAGGACGTTCCAACCTTTCCCATCACCGACGATGGCGAGCAGATCGGCTACATCATCATCGATACCAATGCGGAGTTCTTCGCACTCCAGTTCCGCGACATGCTGCTGGACTTCGGGGTCGTCGTTCTCGTCGTCATGCTACTGGCCTTCCAGATCATGACCGTGGTCATGAGCCGCTCTATGACCGCGCCCTTCATGCGCCTCCAGCATTTGGCCGCTCTGCAGGCGGCGAGCGACTTCTCCAAGGTGATCACGGCCAGGGGCGCGAGCGCGATCGACCGCCTGAGCCGCAAGCTGTCGGACCATGCCACCCAGCTTCATCGGGCCTTCCACAAGGCCGCCTCACAACTGCGGGCCGACCGCGAGGTAGCCCGGCTAGAACGGCTGGAGGGCCAGTTCAAGCTTCGCCGATGGTTGCCCGATCGGCTGCAGTTCTCCTATCTGAATGATGTCCGCCTGCCCCTTTTCCTCTTCGCCGCGGCCGACGAGTTGCCGCTGGCCTTCTTCCCGCTCTTCACCAAGGCTGCGGACAATCCCTTGACTTGGCTCGACCCGCTCGTGGTCATCAGCTTGCCGATCGCAGGATATCTGATCGCCATCGTCCTGGGCTCTCCGCTGGCGCGCCCCTTGAGCGAACGGCTGGGCCATCGCAAGCTTTTACTGCTCGCCGTAGCGCCTACCGTGCTGGCTCATATCGGGCTCTATCTCTCGACGAGCGTGATAGAGATCGTCCTGTTCCGGACGATCGCCGGCTTTGGCTACGCCATCGCGACGCTCACCTGTCAGGACTACGTGCTCGACGCAGTGCCGCGCCAAGACAGAAGCCGTTCGCTCGGCCTGTTCACGGCGGCGATGTTCAGCGGCATCTTCGCCGGCACCGCGCTTGGCGGGGTGCTGGCCGATCGCCTCGGGCAGAACAGCGTCTTTGCGATCAGTGCAGGGCTGGTCTTGATCTCTGGATTTCTGACCTTCCGGCTGCTGCCGGCACGTGCGGCCCGGGATAGCGCCGGGCCGCCGGCGCCGGGCGCAACTCTGCCGCCAATCTGGCGGCCGCTGGGAAGCCTGAGGTTCGCTGCGCTCGTTTTCGGGATCGCCATTCCGGCAAACATCCTGCTTCAGGCCTTCATCTCTTTCCTGGTGGCGCTGGAGTTGAATAGGCTAGGTGCCTCAGCCGCTGACACCGGTCGTATCCTGATGACCTACTTCATCGCGATCGTCTTTGTCGGACCGCTGGCACCCCACCTTTTCCACCGAAGGCTCAGCCCCTTTCACGTAGGCTTTATCGGCGCTCTACTATCGGCTATCTCTCTGACGGTGGTCGTCGCCTGGCCGGCCGCGTGGTCGATGCTCATCGCCGTTGCCGGCGCAGGGGTAGCACACGGCATGGTGCGCGACCCTCAAGTCACCGCCGCAATGGATATCGCCGAACGCGAGCTCGCCCACCTCGGCCCCACAGCGGTGCTCGGATCTCTGCGTACGCTTGAGCGCCTGGGGAGCATCGTCGGCCTGGTCTCCATCGCGCTCTTGGCTAGCTATGCGGGCTACGTGACTGCGATCGCCGCGATAGCGGCCTTGGTGTTTGTCGGCGCTGTCGCCTTTGCCGTGACGCTCTTCACCCACGCCCTCAGTTCACGGTCTCGGCAAACTGCAGGATTGCCACAGGCGGATAGAGATTGAGCCGCTTTGCGACCTCCATATTGACCACGTAGGCGAACTCGCTTACCCGGGCCACGGGAAGATCGCCTGGGGACATGCCGTCCACCAAGATCTTCTTGGCCTGCTCCCCGGCCAGACGGCCCACGTCTTGGTAGCGAGCCGCGATCGAAAACAGCGCGTTGGACTCGCGAACCAACCGCTCATAGGGGCTTAGCACAGGAAGTCCCAAGTCGACGGCTGCGCCGGTGAAGATGTCTCGGTGCACGTCCAGGAACGAGCTCGAGCCCAAATAGATGAAATCGACCCCCTTGTTCTTGAGCTCGGCCACCTTGATCGGAATGTCCTCCGCGCGCGGCTTGCCGTCGTCACCGAGTTCAAGCTCGATGGCGATCAACTCGAAGTCCATCGCCTCGGTTAGAGCCGCAATCTCATCGCGTTTTAGAAGCGAGTTGGGCTCGTTCGCATTATAGAGCAGGCCTAGGCGCTCAAAGTCGGGACGATAGGAGCGAATGGTCTGGATGTTCACCGCCTCAGGCACGCGGTTGAAGGTGCCCGTGACGTTGGCACGGTTGGTCTTCTCGAGGCTTTCCACGACACCGGCACCGACCGGGTCGGCGACGACGGTGAAGACATGCGGAATGTCGTTGTTGAACCGGGTGTCGCCGACATCGTCCAACGTACCGGCGATCCCCAAGGTTACCGAGGTGCCCCATGTTAGGATCAGATCTGCTTTCATCTCCCGGGCTTCCTCGAGAAAGCCCGCGAGCTTGGCCTTGTCTCGTCCGGCGTCGCGGATAACGACCTCGGCCTCTATGCCTGCTTCGGCGATATAGTCTTGAAAGCCTTGGCACACCTCTTCGCAGCCGCGCCAAAAGACTGCATAGATCAGCTTGGTTCCGGCTTGCGCACCAGCCACCAGACCGAGCAGATTCGCTGCGGCGATGCTCAATGCGGCCAGGAACGAGCGCCTTTTCATGCTCCCCTCCAAACCTTGCCTTCTTGTCATTTTCATCAATCGTGCAGCGTTGCGGGTCGAATGACAACATACAGCATTGGAGCAATCGGCGTGGTGGTTGCCGACGTTCCCTGAACCCTGGGGTCGCAAGAATTGGGGGATGGTGCCCAGGGGCGGAATCGAACCACCGACACTGCGATTTTCAGTCGCATGCTCTACCAACTGAGCTACCTGGGCTTGTGCCGTCCTGGGCCGAGCCGGGGCGCGGGCCGTCAAGCAAGACGCGGGTGTTTAGCGCTTCGCAGGGCGGCTGTCCAGCCCTTTAGCTGTCGGGGTCCTCGCTCTCGTCGACAGGCGCCGGCGGGCCGGGGACGCGGTAGCGCTCGCCCAGCCAGCGGCCAAGGTCGATGTCGGCGCAGCGCTTCGAGCAGAAGGGTCGGTAGCGCTCTACGGCCTCCTTGCCGCAGATCGGGCAGCTGCGGCTGGCCGGCCGTCCCACCCCGGACTGTGCTGTCATGCTGGCTCGTCGATCCTCTTTCCGCGCGAGAGACTTTAGCGGCCCCCGGAGGCCTTGTCTTGTTCGCTCCACAGGAGATAGCGGCCCCCTCGACCGTCGGGCGTTTCGATTCGCTCGATCCGCAGGAGCGCGCCGGAGGCTTTCGACAGGCCTTGCCAGTCCTCCATGCGCTCCAGCTCTGCAAAGAGGCCGGCCTCTGCGCGCAAAACCAAACGCTGGCCCGGCGCCTGGCGCTGCAGCGCTGCCAAGTGTCTCAAGACCTGTATGGCCTCGGCCTTCTTGGTGAGGCGGCGCCCGGCAAAGGGGCCGGCCGGTTCGGTCAAGAGCTCATGGAGCGGGGCGAAGAGCCCGCGCCGTCGGGTCACCTCCAAGAGGCCGCCGGCGGTCATCGGCAAGACACGCGTGCGCTCGGGGTCGCCGGCAAGCGCGCGCTCCATGGCGCTGCGCAGCCTCCGGCGCTGGTCGCGGCCGGCGAGCGCCAGGCAGTCGATCACGATCCGGCCGGCCAAGGCCCGCAGGCGCAGCTGGCGCGCAATCTCCGGCAAGACCGAAAGATTGAGCGCCTCGGCTGCCACAGCACTCTCGCCGCGTCCGCCGGCGCCCATGTTGACGTCGATCGCGGTCAAGGTCTCGCCGGGCTCGATCAAGAGGCTTGCGCCTCCAGGCAGCTCGACCAGGGGCTGCAGCAGGCCCTCCACCTCGCCATCCAAGAGGTTGGCCAATGCGGGGGCGAAGCCGCCAGGATGGAGTTGGGGCGCCAGGCCGCGCGCACGCAGATCCGCGGCCTGGCCCGGCGTGTCGACCTGGAGGGTCTCCGGCGGCGGATCGAGGAAGCGCGCCAAGGGTTCTGCCGCACGCTCTAGAAGGCGCGGCGCCGATCCCTCTTTCCAACGGGCCGGACCGCGCGCCGGGGCCAGCTTGGGGCCCTTGCCGGGCGCCGCCGAGCGCACCAGCCGAACCGGCAGGCTTGCGCCTTCGCTCAGGCCCGCCGGCGCCTGGTCCAGCGGCAGCACGCCGGCAGGCCCCTCACCCATGTCGCAGAAGGCCAGGCCCAGGGGGCGATCCAGGCGCGCGACCCGGGCGAGATAGACGTCGCCAGGCAGCGGCTGACGCGCCCGCCAGATGCCGAGGTCGGCCAAGCGCCCCTCGGCAAAGCGAAAGGCGCGTGTCTCGCCGCCGATGGCTTGGATGGTGAGGCCGTCCTCCATGGTGCGGGCTAGCCCGACCGCAGGGCCGGCCCGTAGCCGAGACCGGCCAGGAGTGCGACGGCCTCCGTCAGGCTCAGACCGACCACATTCGAATAGCTGCCGTTGATCCAAGGGATGAAGGCTGCCGCGCGCCCCTGGATGGCATAGCCGCCGGCCTTGCCCCGCCACTCGCCGCTGGCGAGGTAGTCGGCGCGCTCTGCCGTCGACAGCTGCTTCATCTTGACCCGCGTCTCCACCAGCCGCTGCGCGCCTCGCCCATCGGGTGCCCTGACCGCGAGCGCGCCCAGCACCCGGTGCCTTCGCCCCGAGAGCTGCTCGAGGCAGGCCTCGGCCTCGGCTGCCTGCTCCGCCTTGGGCAGGATGCGGCGACCCAGCGCCACCACGGTATCGGCGGCCAGAAGCCAGCAGTCGGGATTGCGTTCGACGGCGACAGCGAGCTTGGCCGCTGCCATGCGCATCACATAGGCGCCCGGCAGTTCTCCGGCCTCAGGGGTCTCGTCTATCTCCGGCGGGTCGATCACGTCCGGCGGCAGTCCGATCCGGGTCAAGAGATCGCGCCTGCGCGGCGACGCCGAGGCCAAGACCAAGGGTGCTGCACCATGGGCGGCCAAGGCAGAGCCTCCGTTGCGGGGGAGGGCTTACTTGTAGCGGAAGGTGATGCGTCCCTTGGTCAGGTCATAAGGAGTCATCTCCACATTGACCCGGTCCCCGGTCAGCACACGAATGCGGTGTTTGCGCATCTTGCCGGCGGTGTGCGCCAGCACTTCGTGATTGTTGTCCAGCTTCACGCGGAACATGGCATTGGGCAACAGCTCGGTCACCGTGCCTTGAAACTCGATCAGGTCCTCTTTCGCCATGAAGGCTCCTTCTTAAGGCTAGGCTTTTCCCTGCCATCGAAATAGGTGCTGCAGCCCCTCAGCGCCAGCGCACCCATCCTAAGCTCGCGGGGCCGCATGATAAGAACCGCAGTGCGAAGCGCAAGCCCAAGAAAATCCATCGGCCGCGGCTGTGTTGCAGACTCCACAAGCATTGCGCCCCCGCCCCCGCTTAAGAAAGTTCGAAAGCGGGTCCCGCAAGCGCAGTCTCCAATCAACTCCAGACCGCCAAAAGACAGAATCCTGCTATTTTTCCGCAACGCCCGCAGCAGAGTTGAAGCGCGGCGTTAGAAGGCAGATCTCTAGGCAGAACCTCGATTGGAGGGTCTCGGGAGGACTGCCATGCTGTTTGATCATAAGAGCTTCGATGCGCACGAAACCGTCGTCTTCGCCGATGACGAAGCGAGCGGCCTGCGCGCCATTATCGCGCTGCACTCCACTGCTCTCGGCCCGGCTGCCGGCGGCTGCCGCCTCTGGCATTACAACAGCGATCTGGCGGCTCTGGATGACGTGCTCCGCCTCTCCCGCGGTATGACCTACAAGAATGCCATGGCCGGCCTTCCTCTGGGCGGCGGCAAGACCGTGATCATGGCTCCCGAACAGATCCGTGACCGCCGCGCGC
This sequence comes from Rhodospirillales bacterium, assembly GCA_963669385.2. Taxonomy (GTDB): domain Bacteria; phylum Pseudomonadota; class Alphaproteobacteria; order Kiloniellales; family JACOMY01; genus JACOMY01. Next base: position 49,294 of record CAXXGD010000049.1, on the reverse strand, counting down.
TTTTCGCGGCACTGGGCCGCGCCATCGACCGCCTGGGCGGCAGCTACTGGACGGCCGAAGATGTCGGCGTCGGCCCGGCCGACATGGCAGCGGTGGCGACCGCCACCCGCTTCGTGGCGGGCCTGGAGAAGGGCCGCCATGCCTCCGGCGATCCCTCTCCGGTGACGGCCAAGGGCGTCTTCACCTGCTTGATGGCGGGCGCACACCGGATCTGGGGTGGCAGGACTCTCTCCGGGCTGACCGTCGCCGTGCAGGGCCTGGGACGCGTCGGCTGGCACCTCTGCCAGGCGCTGCATGCGGCCGGCGCAGACCTCCTGGTCAGCGACATCGACGCCAGGCGTGCCCAGCTGGCCGCCCGTGAATTCAACGCCACGGTGGTGGCGCCGGAGAAGATCCTGACGGCCAGAATGGACATCTTCGTCCCTTGCGCCTTGGGCGGCGTGCTCACCCGTGAAAGCGTCGGCGCTTTGGATGCGCGCATGATCTGCGGTGCGGCCAACAACCAGCTGGCCGACGAGGCCGTCGGCGCGAAGATCGCGCGGCTGGGCAAGCTCTACCTGCCGGACTACATCGTCAACGCAGGCGGTATCATCAACGTCGCCTCGGAGATCCTGCAGATCGAGGATCCGGCTTGGATCGAAGACAAGGTCTCGGCCCTCGCAGTGACGATTGAAGAGGTCATCGAGGAAGCGGCCAAACGCAGCCGCGACACAGCCGCTGTCGCCGACAGCATCGCGCAAGCCCGCATCGCCGGCGATTGCAGGCTCGCCGCCTGAAACCGCGCTACACCTCCGGCTTCAGATCCAGCTGGAAGCGGGTCTTGATCCGCTGCATCAGGTGGTCGCGAACCTGGCGGTAGGCGTCCAGCCGCTGGTCGCGGCTGCCTTCGATGATGGTGGCATCCAAGGTGGGCCAGTATTCGACCTCGCAAGCCATGGTGCGGGTCATCTCCACGGCCGAGTGCTGCGCCTCCGGCGAGAGCGAGATGATGAGGTCGAAGGAGCTATCCTCCAGGTCATCGAAGCTCTTGGCGCGATGGCGCGAGATCTCGATGCCCAACTCCTCCATCACCGCTTCGACGAAGGGGTCGTTCTCGCGGGCAGCACGCACGCCGGCGGAATCGACATAGACCCGGTGGCCCAGCAGGTGCTTCATCAATCCCTCGGCCATAGCCGAACGGACGGTGTTGTTGGTGCAGGCGAAGAGGACGGCGCCCGGCAGACGCTCTGGCATCGTTCAGCCCGCTAGAGCAGATCGCAATCAGGGGGAACCGCCTGATTGCGAGACTCTGCTCTATTTTTCAAAGGAATAGAGCAGGATTCAGACGACAAACCGTCTCGATTTGACGTCATCCTGCTCTAGCCCTTGATGTGCAAGACGCAGATCAGGGTATAGAGGCGGCGTGCCGTGTCGAGATCCATCTCGACCTTGCCGGCCAAGCGCTCGCGCAGCAATTCGGAGCCTTCGTTGTGCAGGCCGCGGCGGCCCATGTCGATGGCCTCGATCTTCGCCGGGCTGGCGGTCTTGATGGCGCTAAAGTAGCTTTCGCAGACGTGGAAGTAGTCCTTGATGATGCGTTGAAAGGGCCTGAGCGACAGGAGGATTGCGGTGATCGGCTGCTTGCTCTCGTCGCCGATCGCCAGCACCAAGCGGTTCTCCTCCAAACCCAAGGTCAGAGAAAAAGGGCCCGGGTGGTCTTTGCTGCGCTCGTCGATCGGGGCGAAGTCGTTCTCCTCCAAAAGGTCGTAGACGGCCACGGCGCGCTCGTGCTCGACCTCCGCGCTGCGGCGCACGGATGCGCTCTCGTCGAGCTCGACGGAGACCAAGTGGCAGTGACGCTCTTGGCTCATGCGCTGTTGCGTACCAGGCGCAATCTGAGAGAGCGGGCGTGCGCAGCCAGGCCTTCGGCGTCGGCGAGACGCGCCGCCGCCTCACCCAGACCCTGGAAGGCCTCGCGCGAGCAGTCGATCACGCTGCTGCGCTTCATGAAATCCAGCACCGAAAGCCCCGAGGCGAAGCGGTGCGGTACGGTCCGTCGGCAGCACATGATTGGGCCCGGCGAGATAGTCGCCGAAGGCCTCCGGCGCGTAGCGGCCCGAGAAAGATCGCGCCGGCATGGCGGATTTTGGCCATCAGCGCCCGCGGCTCGGCCACCGCCAGCTCCAAGTGCTCCGGCGCCATCTGGTCGACCAGGGGACAGGCCTCCTCCAAGGAGCAGACCAGACACCCAAGGCGCCATGGGCCTGCCAGGAGGCACGCGCGATGGTGGCCCGCGGTTCCGTCGCGAGTGCGGCCTCGACGGCCTCGGCGACGGCATTCAGAAAGCCGGCGTCATCGGTGATCAGGGATGGACTGCGACGCCTCGTCATGTTCGGCCTGGCTCAAGAGGTCCGGCGGCGATCCAGGCCGGATCGTTGCGCGCGTCCGCGACGACCAGGATCTCGGACGGCCCGGCGATGGAATCGATCCCCACCCGACCGAAGACCTGCCGCTTGGCCTCGGCCACATAGGCGTTGCCGGGGCCAACGATCTTATCGACCGCGGCGATGGTTTCGGTGCCGTAGGCCAGCGCGGCCACCGCCTGAGCGCCGCCGACGCGATATATCTCCGTCACGCCGGCAAGCTCCGCCGCGGCCAGGACCAGAGGATCGATCTCGCCGTCGGGCGTCGGCACGGTCATGACCCGGCGCTCGACGCCCGCGACCTTGGCCGGAATGGCGTTCATCAGAAGTGAGGAGGGATAGGCCGCCTTGCCGCCCGGCACGTAGAGGCCGACGGCGCTGACCGCCGTCCAGCGCCAACCGAGCCCGACCCCTGCGCCGTCGTCGAAGGCCTCGTCCGCGGGTAACTGGCGCCGGTGATAGGCTTCGATGCGCTCGGCAGAAAGCGCCAGGGCGTCCAGGGTGTCGCGCGGCACGGACGTGCGGGCCGCGGCAAAGGCATCGGCCGGGATCGACAGGCCCTCGGCCAGGTCCAGACGGTCGAAGCGCAAGGTCAGGCGCTGCAAGGCCGCATCGCCGTCACGCCGGACCTCGGCAATGATCTCGGCCACCGCGGCACCGACGTCGGCCTCGCCCATCCGGGACTCGCGCAGAAAGGCACCGAAGGCCTCGGCAAAACCGGGATCGCTGCTGCGAAAACGACGCGCGCTCATGCTTGCCCCCCTCTCCCGTTCACGCCGCTCGGGCAGGTTCTGTCACCACTGAGCGGATGCGCTCGACCCAACGCGACAGCTCTTGTGGCCGGGTCTTCGACGCGGTGCGGTTGACGATCAGGTGGCTGGTGACCTCGGCAATGGTTTCGATCTCCACCAGGTCATTGGCGGCCAAGGTCCGGCCGGTAGAGACCCAGGTCGACGATGCGGCGGCAGAGCCCCATGGAGGGCGCCAGCTCCAAGGCGCCGTTCAGCTTAATTGCACTCGGCCTGGACGCCGCGCCTGGCGAAGTGGCGCTGGGTGATGGCCGGGTATTTGGTGGCCACCCGGATATGGCTCCAGCTGCGCGGATCGTCCTGCTCGGAGAGGTCGCGCGGCTCGGCAACCGAGACGCGGCAGCGGCCAATGCCGAGGTCGATCGGCGCATAGACTTCGGGGTAGTCGAACTCCATCAGCACGTCGCGGCCCGCGACACCCAGCTCGGCCGCGCCGAAAGCGACGAAGGTTGCGACGTCGAAGCTGCGCACGCGAATGATGTCGAGGCCCGGATCGTTGGTGGCAAAGCGAAGCTGGCGCGCGTTCTCGTCGGCAAAAGCCGGCTCCGGCTCAAGCCCCAGCTTGGCCAAGAGCGGCATGAGCTCGCCCAGAATTCGGCCTTTGGGCAGGGCCAGCACCAGCTTGTCGGTCTCGTTCAACGGCAATGGCGCCTCATTAGCCCGCAGGGCGGCTCACGTCCAGCACGGGCTGTCGGCTGTGGCATTCGCAAAAGCCGCAGCAGGGCGGCGCTGCGTGACGATCTCGTGAGGCCTACCCGCTTCGGCTGGACAGGCCCCGGCGGCTAGGACAGTCTGCTCCCCTGCCCTATGGCAAGGGCGTGGCCGAGAGACCGAAGAGAGGAGCCATGCCGTCATCTTCGCAAGGCCCAGTCCGCACGCGCCGCCTCTTGTTGCTTGGCGGTGTGGCCACACTGCTGCCGGTCACCGCCGAGGCGGCACGCTACGAGCCGACCGAGCGGGACATCCAAGGGCCCTTCTACATCGCCGAAGCGCCTTGGACCGACAAGCTGAACCGCTTCGGCAAGGCCGGCGATCCGATGCTTCTTGCAGGACGGCTGCGGGGCGGCGGCCTCCGGCAAGCCCATCCGCGGCGCCCTGGTGGAGATCTGGCAGGCAGACGGTCGCGGACGCTATCACCCCGCATCCGACGGAAGAGCGAGCGACTATGCAGATCAGGACTTGGATCTGCGCGGGCGGATCTTGACCGATCAAGAGGGTCGCTTCCTGGTCGAGACCTTGGTGCCGGGCGCCTATGGCTCCCGCCCGCGCCATTGGCACTTGCGACTGTCGCGCGAGGGCATGCGGACGCTGGTCACTCAGCTCTACATCACCGGCGACAGCAGCCGCGGCCGCCAGCCCGGCGAACCGAACCGCCACGCGCCGCTAGCGGAAGGAGCCTCGGTTCTGCGCTATGAGGCGCCGGATTTGATTTTGGAGGCTGAGTAGAGGATACGATTACCTAGACCCAAACCAGCAAACCCTAGGTCAATCGCTGCAGCGCCAAATACAAACATGGGCCAACCACATAGTCTCGCCTGTTCGTCATTGCGAGGAGCGACAGCGACGAAGCAATCCAGGGTGTATTCTTCTTGCTGAGATACTCTAGATTGCCGCGCTATCGCTTGCAATGACTGAGATGTTTTGCCATTGGGACTAGCCAGAGAGACTCACTTCGTCGTCAATATTGATTAGGCCTGTCCTACTCCTCCACCAGGCGCCTCGTGCGAGGGGCGCCAGCGGGTGGGCCAGGCTTCGCCCAGGTCCTCCAGGTGCGCGACGATGGCGGTGCCCTCGAGGCGGATCTCGATGTCGTCGGCAAAGCGCAGCGACCAAGCGGCCAGCCCGCGCTGGACAGAGAGCAGGTTCAAGGGCTGGCCCGCCTTGTTGCGCGCCATGTTGCGGCTGTGCACGGCGCGGACCCGATCGAAGCAGAGCCCGCAGATCACCCGGCTATAGAGCTTGCCGTCCTCGCTGGCCCGGTCCTCCAGGTCGGCCGAGGCCTGCTCGAAGCTGGCATCCGCCCCCTCTTCCAAGGGCGGCGGCGGTGCTTCGGGCTTGGTCTCCCAGCAGAAGCGGTTGGCCAGCAGCACGAAGCGGCGCTCGGAAGCCAGATAGGTGATCTCTTCACGAGGCACCAGGGCGTCCTGCAGCAAGGATGAGAGAACGGTGACGTCCTGCCTCCGTCGCCGGCGCGCAGCTTCAGTCGTTCAGGGGAGGCCTGCATTGTGGTCCGTCTGTCCATCAGTCCGGGTCGGAGAGGCGCTCGATCTGGGCGCCGCAGGCGGCCAATTTGGCCTCGACCCGCTCGTAGCCGCGGTCCAGGTGATAGACGCGGTTGATCGTGGTCTCGCCCTCGGCCGCCAAGCCGGCCAGCACCAAGCTTACCGAAGCCCGCAAGTCGGTCGCCATCACCGGCGCTCCGGCCAGGCGATCGCTGCCGCGTACCAGGGCAGAGGCGCCGTGCACGGTGATATCGGCGCCCATGCGCATCAATTCCGGCACGTGCATGAAGCGATTCTCAAAGATGGTCTCGGTGATCATGGCTGCCCCGCCCGCCGTGGTCATCAGCGCCATATACTGCGCCTGCAGGTCGGTGGGAAAGCCCGGAAAGGGCTTGGTCATCACGTCGGCGCCGACCAGGCGGCCGTTGGCCCGCTTGGCGGTGAGGCCCCGGTTGCTCTGGGTCAGCTCGACACCGGCGCGCTCCAGCAGGTCGGCGGCAGAGCGGATGTCCTCGATCTGCCCGCCGAGCAGTTCCAGCTCACCATTGGTGATCGCCGCGGCCATGGCGTAGGTGCCGGTCTCGATCCGGTCGGCGACGACCTGATGCTCGGCCGCCTTGAGCCGGCAGACCCCCTCGATCTCGATCTCCTGGCTACCCAGCCCCTCGATGCGCGCGCCCATGGCCTGCAGGCAGCGGCCGAGATCGACGATCTCAGGCTCGCGTGCGACGTTGGCCAGACGGGTCGTGCCCCGCGCCAAGGCAGCCGCCATCATCAGGTTCTCGGTTGCACCGACGGAGACCTTGGGGAAGACGACCTCTGCACCCTCCAGGCCGCGCGGGGCCTTGGCGTGGATGTAGCCCTCCTTCAGCTCGATCTCGGCACCCATGGCCTCCAGGCCCATGAGGTGCAGATCCACCGGCCGGGTGCCGATGGCACAGCCGCCCGGCAGCGAGACGGTCGCCTGCCCGGCACGCGCCAAAAGCGGCCCCAGCACCAGCACCGAGGCCCGCATCTTGCGCACCAGGTCGTAGGGCGCGACGCTGTCGGTGATCTCCCCCGCGGTCAGTTTCAGGCTGCGGGTGCCGTCGGCGCGAGGCTCCTGCTCCATGGTCATGCCGAGCCGCGTGAGCAGCATCGCCATGGTGGCGATGTCCATCAATTCCGGCACGTTGTGGAGCACCAGGCCCTCTTCGGTCAGCAGTGCTGCCGCCATCAGCGGCAGGGCGGCGTTCTTGGCGCCGCTGACCTGTATTTCCCCTTTGAGCGGCTTGCCGCCGCGAATGACGATGCGATCCAAAGACCGTCCCCTTTCTATCCGGCCTCGGCCGGTCGATCCGAACGCGCCCTCTACAAGCGCGGTAATGTGACCCCTTTTTGGCCCATGTACTTGCCCTTCCGGTCGGCATAGGAGACCTCCGGCGGCCCCTCGCCCTTGAGGAAGAGGAACTGGCAGGCCCCCTCGCCGGCGTAGATCTTGGCCGGCAGCGGCGTGGTGTTGGAGAATTCCAAGGTCACGTGGCCCTCCACTCCGGCTCCAGCGGGGTCACGTTCACGATGATGCCGCAGCGCGCGTAGGTCGATTTGCCGAGACAGATGACCAAAATGTCACGCGGGATCCGGAAGTACTCCACCGTGCGGGCCAGCACGAAGGAGTTGGGCGGGATGATGCAGACATCGCGCTCGCGCTCGACGAAGGACTGCCCGGAGAAGTCCTTGGGATCGACGAGGGCGTTGTCGACATTCGTAAAGATCTTGAACTCGCCGGCGACGCGCGCGTCGTAGCCATAGGAGGACAGCCCGTAGGAGATCACCCCCTCGCGCTGCTGCGCCTCGACGAAGGGCTCGATCATGCCCGCGCTCTCAGCCTGCGCGCGGATCCAGCTGTCCGGCATGATCGCCATGGTCTTCTCGCCGAGGCTCCTCGAATCGGTGGACGAAAGGCTGCCCCGCAGCCGGTGTACAGCCGTGCTTTCTAGCCCCCGCGCGGAGTCCCGCTCAAGGGAAGATGTGGTTAAGGCGAAGGAGCGCCGCGCCGGCAGGCGGACTTGGCACCAGGACGTTGCTTTGGCGCCACCCTAGTCGGGCTGCTTTCCTTGCCCTTCCGGCGGCTGGTCGGGCTCCGCCGGCTGAGGCGCATCACGCCGCGAGCGGGCCTGAGCCTTGCGCCTAAGCAGGTTCTCCCGAAGCGCGGCCGCCTGGCGCGCCAGGCGTTCTTCCTTGCTCTCCGCCATGGATCCCAAGCTGCTCATGCCGGACTTGCAGGTCAAGCGGGGCGAACCGCATAGCAGACCCCTTGCATTCCGGCCCACTTGATGGCAGCTTCCGGCCTCCTCGCCCCGGAGCATGATTGCCCGCTCCGGGCACCCGGCGCTGCCGTAGCTCAGGTGGTAGAGCACGTCCTTGGTAAGGACGGGGTCGATGGTTCGAGTCCATTCGGCAGCACCATTAAAATATCATTGTTTCAATGACTTCTCGGGCGCTTGTCTAGAGTGCTGCTGGCAGGGCTTGCGTCATGTAAGCACCCTGTAAGCACGAAATCGCCATAAGCACCGCTCTGACGCCCTTGGCGATGACGGCGGCCGTCGACATGAAGAGGGTGAAGCCTCTCGCGCGTAGTGCACAGAAATCGCGGCCCGGTGCGAATCGTGCGACTTGAACCTGAGAGCCTCGCCGTAGTCGCCTGCCACATACTCCGTTGTAGCGCTCGCGGTGAACTGGAAATCGAAATGTCGGTCGGGCGTCTGCAAGTCCTGGGCGATGCCTAGGGTGGGCAGAATTGCAAGAGTGAGGGCACTCAATGAGACGGTGGCGCCCTGAAGGGCGAAGTAATTGGCCCCGATTTGCTAGGGTCCACAACTGGTGCGTCAGCCATGCCGAAGCCCATTCCAGAATCTTCGTCGCTCAAATCAGCTTCATCGCCAAATGAGAGAAATTGGTACAGGGTAAAACGCCCCAGCCTACTAACCATGCTACACTGAGGCCGGTGCAGCACCAGTGAACGAGGTATCCGAAGCGCGACAACACTCCATCAGCGCTGTGCTGTTCGTCTCTCATATTCCCAGTCTTCGCGCTCGACAATGTTCTCTCTAGGGTTCCTCATACTCAAGACCGTAACAGTTGTAGAGGGGAGCGCCAAAGGTAGAAGCGCCGCCCAGGCCTATCCCATCAGCTGAGACTCAGCCGCCACCGCTGTGACACTCTTTTCGTTGCAAGCGCCAGAACTGCAGCAACGGGGGATGAACCATGGCTTTCATTCCAGGGACACCAGGGCCGGACACTCTGAGCGGCACCGACGCGATAGACACCATTCTGGGCTATGGCGCCAACGATACACTCTATGGATTGAGCGCTGCGGACAGTCTCAACGGTGCGAAGGGTGACGACATCCTATACGGCGATGACGGCTCCGATGAGCTTATTGGCGGGCGCGGGTATGACACGCTGATCGGCGGAGACGGTGGTGACGTCTTCCTGCGCGGCGATAGCGGCAGAGACAAGCTCTCCGGGGGCGACGGCGATGACAGCGAGATCTTTGGTGGGTCGAGGATTGACCAGCTCTGGGCGCGGGTCGGGCGCCGACGCTCTTCTCTATGGTGGGGTTGGCAACGACGGCATCTATGGAGGGAACGGCAACGACAGCAGATTCTACGGCGGCCGCGGGCTAGACAAACTTTATGGGGGCAGTGGGGTCGACGTCGGTTTCCACGGGGGGCGGGCGTGGCATCGATCGGCTTTACGGGGGTAGCGGAAATGACAGCTATTTCTTTGGCAACAGATCATCGGACCGGCTGGAGGGCGGAGAAGGTGACGATTACTCCTTCTTTGGAGGGGCCGAGGCGGACACCCTTTATGCCGGCAGTGGCTCAGATTCTCACTTTTACGGCAACCAGCTGGACGATGCGATCTACGCCGGCAGTGGTGACGACAGTCGCTTCTATGGCGGGGGTGGGGACGACCGCGTCTACGGCGGCGCGGGGGATGACGGTCGCATCCTCGGGCGCGAAGGTGAAGACAGCCTCTATGGCGGCGATGGGGACGACGATTTTCTCTACGGCGGGTTTGATAGAGACATCCTCTCCGGCGGGGCTGGCTCCGACACCCTCTTCGGCGACAAAGGCAATGACATCTTCATTGTAGCCAGCCAAGGCGACTTCACCGGATACCTTTACGACGGTGGCGCGGGGACCGATACCCTTATGCTGGAAGCGGGCGCCACTATCCCCGACAGCGGCACAGGCCTGGCCTCAATCGAGGTGACCATCTACGGCTAGCCCTCGCCAACCACGTAGCACTCTCTGTCGCCTTGGTGCGCGACTGGGAACAGGGCCGCGGCAAGCCTGACAGCGCCGTTCGCGCCTATCTCATCGTCATCGACCGCAAGCCCGAAGCCGTGATGGAAGCCCTCGGCGACGTCGCCTAGCCCATACAGGACCGCGCCACTGCCCTGGCCCGCCTGGCCGCCGTAGAGGACCTGGCCCATGGCTAAACTTTATCCGGGAGAAATCCCCTAGACGTCGCTGCCCATCGTTGCAGCCCCTCGCCTACTAGGGCTAAATGAGGCGAAGGCCGAAACACGGGAGGCAAGTCATGCCAGTTTACTACGGCACAAACGGAAACGACACCATCACCGGTAGCGATCAGGTCGACACGATCTTCGGCCTGAGCGGCAGCGACAGGCTCTATGGCTTGAACAGCCCCGATACGCTCTACGGCGGCAGCGGTGGCGACCGCACTTCCAGCGGCGGACAAGGCAGAGACACCCTCTTTGGCGGTCAGGGCGCCGACGCCTATTTCTTCGGCGGCAGCGCCAAGGATCTCATCTTCGGCGGCACGGGTGCGGATTTTCGCATCTATGGCGATGCGGCTGACGACAGTATCTACGGTGACAACGGGAAAGACACCTTCCTATTCGGCGGAGGCGGTGACGATTTCATCTCGGGCGGTAGCGGCGGCGACACTGTCGTTGGCGGTGACGGCGGCGACGACACCCTCTGGGGCGGCAGCGGCAGCGATTTCCTTCTCAACGGCGGCGGCGGTGACGACACGCTCGCAGGCAACGATGGCAACGATTTCGGTTTCTATGGGAGGGAAGGCGCTGATGTCATCTTCGGCGGCGATGGCCGGGATCAGCGCTTTATTGGGCTGGAAGACCGCGACACGATCCACGGGGACAGCGGTGACGATGCCTCCATCTACGGCGGCGAGGCCGACGACATCCTGTTCGGTGGCCAGGGGGACGATACCTCCTTCTTTGGCGGCACCGACAACGACAGCCTCTATGGCGGCAGTGGCGAAGACCGCAGATTCTACGGCGCGGTCGGGTCCGATCTGGCCTTCGGAGGCACGGCGAGCGATTTCCGCTTCTATGGCGGCAGCGGCGGCGACAGCCTCTTCGGCGGCGATGGTGACGATCGCTTCTTCTACGGTGACAGCGGCGTCGACCGCCTCTTCGGCGGTGAAGGAATGGACAGCCTCCATGGCGGCAATGCCCGCGATCTCGTCTACGGCGGGCTTGACGACGACTTGATCTACGGTGACGCAGGCGGCGATACGCTCTCCGGCGATGCGGGCGCAGACAAGCTCTATGGCGCTGGCGGCAAGGACAGGCTCTATGGCGGCAGTGGCGATGATTTCCTTGCCGGTGGTGTTGCCGACGACTTGCTCTACGGCGGCGCGGGCGGCGACAGCCTCAAGGGCGGGAACGAAGAGGACCGAGCCTACGGCGGCAGCGGGAGCGACTTCTTGCGCGGCCAGGCGGACAACGACACTTTGGTCGGCGGAAGCGGCGACGACCGCCTGGACGGCGGTGGCGGGCTCGACTTGGTCTACGGCGAGGTGGGCAGCGATACGCTGGCCGGCAACGACGGGACCGATACCTTGGATGGCGGCGCCGGTGGAGATTCCCTCTTCGGCGGCGATGGCGGCGATCGCGGGATCGGTGGCAGCGGCGACGACCGCATCAGTGGTGGCAACGCTGCGGATACGCTCTCCGGCGGCAGCGGCTCGGATCGGCTGACCGGCGGCAGCGGGTCGGACAGCTTCGTCTTCGCCGAGGAGGGCAGTGGGCTGGAGGCCGTCATCACCGACTTCACCTCGCAGAGCGGCACCCTGCCGCCACCGGATGCGGACGTCATCCATCTCCAGGTATCGGGCGGTTCCGGTGCTTGGATTGGTGACGCCGCCTTCGACGGCAGCGAGCCGCAGGCCCGCTTCGCCGAGCCCAGCAACCGCGTCCAGGTGGACAGCGACGGCGACGGCAGCACCGACTTCGAGATCCGGCTCGCCGGCATCACCCAGGTCGACCAGCTGACCGCCACAGACTTCGTCTTCGAGTAAAGGGTGAGACGGCGACGGCGCGTAGGAGCCCCGGCCCGTCCTTCGCGCTGAGCGAGACCATGGCCGAGACGTTGGCCACCTGCGGCTTGGCCAGGGCGCAGAGGCGGCCTGGAAGTCGTGACGTTGGCGAATTCGGCGGGTCATGTCGGTGCGAAGCCGACTGCCATCTGCAACTGCCGGGGAAGTTTGCCTGGTGTTGCCTGTCCCTTCTTGCCCTCGGACCAGAAGCCTTCTGAGAGCTTCGCCTGTGCCGCGCGGCTGGCCTCTTCCATGACCGCCAGCACCATGGGGTCCAGCTGCACCGGCGGCAACCGCAGGCCCATCTCATGGAGTTTGCGCACGATCGCCGAGCTGCAGAGCGACCTGGACGCCTGGATCAAGAGCTTCAACGAGGTGCGCCAACATCAGGGCCGCTGGTGCTTCGGAAAGACCCCTATGCAGACTTTCCTTGACGCTAAGGCGCTCGCACAGGAGAAAATGATCGCTGCCTGATCGGCATCTGACAGGCACGACCCAACCGACACCCGGATGCCAACTGTCCGGCGAAGTCTAGACTTCTACAGCTATGGGCCACGTAGTTGTCGCCTGGCTTTGGCTACGCCAGGCCTCGCTGGTCCAACGCCTATTGGATGGCGAGATCCCCGACGAGGAGGCGGCCTTCCTCAGGGGCAAGATCACCGCCTGCCGCTATGTCTTTCGCTATGAATTGCCGACAACTGAGCCCACTCTTGATTTGCTTTCCAATCTTGATGATACCTGCCTGGAGGCCAACAGCGACGAACTTTGATGCCTTCGGCGCACTGCTATCTTAGCTTGAACCTTGCCCTCCCAAACTGTAAATGTTAGGGCGGATCTCTCAAGTCAACGGTGGTCCGACAAAACGAGGCAGGTTAATTTGGCTGGCAAGACACTCCACTACCTCTTGACTAATTCTACGCCCGTACCAACGCACTGTATCAGATTAGGCGATCACCCCAATAACCAGCGCTATCGCGCCAAACTCTATCGCCAGTAGGAAAATGTCAAAGTATTTATCATATCTGAGATCGCCTCCACAACTTAGAATGAAATATATTCTTTCGTTGATAAGATCCACCAACCCAGGAAACATTAGAATTCCAAGAATAATAAGAATCGCCCACACGATCTCCGTCGCGTTGCTATAGTCCGCAACGTGTCAATTGCTGCTCGAATACGCACAATATTTCTTCAATCGCAGTTAATCTCCCTTTCTTCAAAGGATGCAACAAACTGCATGTAGGGCGCCAGCAGCAATATGAAAGGGCTTGAAGAGTTCCTGCGCCCCGTGCAAAGGATGCTGCACGGATTTGTTGCACCCCTTGCAGGAATGCTTAACTGAACCAGGAAACCCTCTATGAAGCTGTTAGTCGTCTTCGTTGCTTCGCTCGTGTTGATCACTGCCTGCCACCCGAAAAGGCCTCCGACCCCCACGCTCAGCCAAGAGGAAAGTGCGGCCTATGGGGCGCCCGGCACGACCCAGCTGGAGCTGGAGTTCGATCTCTTTGCCCAGAACGCCAGCAACCCAAAGGCCTGCAAATTCATCTATGCACATGCCTATCCAAAAACAGAAACCACCCGGGTCTTGTTCGAACACTCCGTCGCAAATCGCGTGTGGGAAGTGGAAAAGAAGAACCGATACTTCTACGCAAAATGCCTTCGAGAAGAAAAGATATTTCGATCGATTCCGCTACCGCCAGGCGATTATATGGTAGCGGTGATCGTTCAACAGAATACACCGAACACCTTCTCAGCCGGATACACACTTTTTCCTTGCATGGTATATTATAAGGACGTCACCGTTACGGGAGACTCCGTAGTGAAAATCGATATGGATGAAGGAGTCAATGAACTCGACTTGAGGTATTGCGACTACGCCCAAGGGTTCTTCTCTTAGTGAGCGACGAGATTGGCAGGCCTATTCGAGCAATGGGCCTGCCACCCATCCCCATCACCCGCCCAGCATCGCCGTGTAGCGCCGCTGCATCTCCTCCGGATCGACCTCCTCGATCGTGTGGCCGATCAGCCAGTCGTAGCCGGAGGGATCGCGGACCGTGCCGGAGCGCTCGCCGTAGAAGTGGTCCTCGGCAGTTCGGACCAGTGTGGCGCCGGCCTTCACCGCACGGTCGATCAAGGCGTCCGCGTCGTCGACATGGAGATGGATGGTGATGGCGCTGGGGGCATCCGGGTCGGGCGCGTGGATGCCGTACTCGGGAAAGGGGTCGGAGACCATGACGATGGTCTCCCCGAAGAGCAGCTCGGCGTGGCCGATGCGACCGCCGGGCTCGACCAGGCGGAACTTCTCCGTCGCGCCGAAGGCCGCCTTGTAGAAGGCGATGGCGGCCTCGGCGTCCCGGGCACGCAGATAGGCGAACACCTCGTGTATCGACATCTTCTCTTTCCTGCTCACATGACAACCCGCCCGGCAGTCTGCGTGCCCCGGCACCGGCTGTCTTGAAGAAATCTGACCGCGGGGGGCTCGCGCTAAAGCGGCACGTGATGCGGCTGGCGCGGTGCTATCCGCCGATAGCGTCCGGGCGAAAGACCGGCAAACGCGCGAAACTCCCGGCTCATATGGGCCTGGTCGGCGTAGCCCTCTGCTGCGGCGATGTCCGCCAGCTGCGCAGGCTGACAGGCGCTCAGTCGATCCAGAACGCGGCCGAAGCGCCGGACGCGACAGTAGGTCTTGGGGCCCAGGCCAACGGCCTCGCGAAAGCGTCCGGCGAAGTGGCGGTGGCTCCAATCACACTCGGCGGCCACTTGGGCGACGCCGGTCCCTTGATCGAAGCGTGCCAAGGCATGGGCGACCTCAGGACTGAGCCTTGAGGGCGCACCCCAAAGAGCCGCCAAAAAGCTCTCGACGAGGTCCAGGCGCGCCGCCAGTGCTGGCACCTCCTCCAGCCGCTCCCGCAGGGCGCTCAACGCCGCTGCCGGCCAAAGATCGGCCAGCCGGGTGTGGGCCTCCGCAAGGGCGCCCGCCGGAACCCCGGTGAGCGGATCCCCCACGCCCTGCCGCAGGAGGAGGCCGACCGTCGCACGGCTATCGGGGCGCTCCTTCAGCAGCGGCCGGCTGCGCATCCCGCCGATCGTCGCCCAATCGAGACGGAAGCCTCGAGGGTCGGCTCGACTTGCAAAGAAACGGGGCCGATGGCCCCCCAGCGTGAAGACGACGTGCATCGAGCCATTGGGTAGCAGGAGCTCGCGCGATGGCGCGGAAGGCAGGCAATCACCGGCCGCCGATGCCCAGAGCAGCTGCACAAAAGGACGGAGGCTCGGTCGAGGCAGGCGACAGAGTGTCGTCGCCGGGCGACAGGCGCGTCTGTCCGGCTTATCCGTCACGCCCCTCTCCGGCGACGCACGCCCGTCTGCAAAGGAAAGCCCAGCAAGAGAACGGCGGCGCTTACGGCAGGCGCCACCAGGCCAGCCGGCCAGTCCATCGCCCAAGCCGTGGTCCCGGTCATCACGCACCAGGCGATCGGGATCGGCAGCAAGAGCCAGCGGATGCGGCCCTCCAGCAAGAGGAAAAACCCCAAGGTCGCGACCGCCGTCGAGTCCGGCGTGAGGCCGAAGAGCTCGATTCCCGACCAACTCAACCCCGTCAGAGGGCCGATCAAGGGCTGGGCGACAATCGCAAAGGCCATCAAGAAGAGACCGGGGCCTCGAGGCTTCACCTGCGAGGCCGGCCGTCTGGCGCCGATCACTGCCAAGAGCAGGGCTTGCAGGGCGAAGGCTGCCGCCATGTAGTCCGCGGCCCAGTTGATCGTCGCGTAATGCTGGAGGAACCAGCCCCAGGCAACCCAGAACCAAGCGACGACCAGAACCGTGGCCGGCAGGCCCGCCGTGCCGGGGCGGCGCACCAGCCACAAGAGGCCAAGGCCGAAGAAGACCGCCAGGAACTGGGCCGGCCAGAGCCAGGCGTTGTAGAGCTGGAACAGCCTGAAGTAGGTCTCCGGCGCAAAGAGCAGGAAGTCGGAGAGGCTGTAGGTGAAGAGATCGCGCATCTAGAGCTGCTGCAGGTAGGCCAGCATGCGCTGGCGCTCTTGTGGGTCGGGCATGCGGCCGAGGCCGGCATCCATGTTCTCGCGCATGTGGGCAACCTTGCTTGTGGCCGGGATGGCGCAGGTGACGGCAGGGTGGGAGACGACGAACTTCAAGAGGAAGGCGGCCCAGGTCCGGCAATCGATCTCCGGCGCCCAGGCTGGAAGGGGCTCGCTCACGACCCGGTCGATCAGGCGCCCGCCCTGGAAGGGGCGATTGGCGATGACGGCAATCCCGCGCTCGCGCGCCAAGGGCAGCAGGCGCTCTTCGGCCTCGCGATCGACCATGTTGTAGGTCAACTGCACGAAATCCAGCGGGTGGCGCTTCATGATCTCCCGGAACGTCTGATGACGGCCGCCGTGAGAGGTGGTGATGCCGACGTAGCCCACCTGCCCTGCCGCTTTCATCCGATAGAGCGTCTCCAGATGCGCTTCCCAGGCCACCAGATTGTGCACCTGCAAGAGATCGAAGCGCGGTAGGCCCCACTCCGCCAGCGATTGGGCAATCTGCGCCGGCCCCTTGCTGCCGGACGAGGTCCAGACCTTCGTCGCGGAGAAAAGGCTGGCGGGGTCGCCCAGCTGCTTCAGGCAGTAACCGACGACCTCTTGCGAGGAGGCGTACATGGGCGAGGAGTCCACCATGCCGCCGCCTGCCTCGAAGAAGGCGCGCAGGACCTCGACCCTTTGGTCGCGCAGCACGCGATCCTTGCCGACGTTGAAAGTGATCCAGGTGCCCATGCCGATCACCGGCAAGGGCGCGCCGCTGGTCGGGATCGGCTTGGTCATGTGCGCCTGTTCGGCCCTCACCCCCTCTGTGCCCAGCAGCAGAGCACCGCCGGCCGCGGCAAGCATGAAGCGACGCCGCCCCTCTGCCGATGGCTCGTCGCGCTCCTCCGTCTGCTCGCTCATGTCGGGCGAACCTTTCTCTCCTACCTAGCCCCGAGGCTCTCGACAGCGACTATAGTGCGAGAGCGGGCCGGCGCCATAGCCGGCTTGGGGCTCAGGCGTAAACTCTAGAGCAGGATGACGTCAAATCGAAACGATTTGCCGTCTGAATCCTGCTCTACAGCACTGAAAAATAGAGCAGATTCACGCAATCAGGTGTTTCCACCTGAATGCGATCTGCTCTAGGCCTCCTGCATGGCGCCGGTCATCGCCAGGAAGGCATCCGACAGACTGCGCTCACCGGCGATCTCGCTGGCGAGGCCGCATGCCAGAACCTTGCCCTTGTGCAGCACGACGATGCTGTCGTCGGCCTCGATCTCGTCGAAGAGATGGGTAGCCCAGAGCGCGGCGACACCCTCGCGCGCCACCAGATCGCGGACCAGCCTCACCACCTCTCGGCGCGACTTCACGTCCAGGCCGACGGTGGGCTCATCCAGCAATAGGACCTCGGGGCTATGCAAGAGGGCCCGGGCGATCTCTGCCCTACGCGCCTGGCCGCCGGAAAGGGCCGCCACGCGCGTGTCCATGCGCTCGCTCAAGCCCATCTGCTCGACCAAGGCCTGCGTGCGCTCGCGCACCCGGCTGCGGCTCATCCCGTGCAGGGCGCCGTGGTAGGCCAGGTTCTGCCGGACCGTCAGGTCGCGGTCCAAGGCGCGGCTCTGAAAGACCACGCCGAGCCGCGCCAAGGCCGGCGTCGGCCGGCGGCGCACGTCGAAGCCGCAGACCTGGATCGAGCCGCTGACGTTGTCGTAGAGCCGGGTGATCAGCGAGAAGAGCGTGGTCTTGCCGGCCCCGTTTACGCCCAGAAGGGCCACGAAGCGAGCGGCAGGCACCGCAAGCGCGACCTCGTCGAGGGCACGCGTGGCGCCGAAGGCGTGGCTCACGCCCTCGACCAGCAAGGCTGGGCTGTCCGTTTCCGTCATGGTGGCGAGGACTATGGCGCCCCGCCCCGGCCTTTTGAAGCGCCAATTGCGCGGTGGCGCGCTTGGGCAGCAGCTATAAGATGGCTAACAAGGGTAAGGATTTTGGAGTACTATCAGTAAGCACAAATATACAATCCTACACTCACCTCGCAGCCCACTCATATCTCCGTCATCGCGAGCAAAAGCGAAGCGATCCAGCGTGAAGTTGACGCCGCTTCATGCTGGATTGCTTCGCCGCTATCGCTCCTCGCAATGATGAGGGGCTAAAGGAGAGCACTTTTACTGAAAGCGCGCATCATCATACGAGTAGAAACTCGACTCCCCGCCCCTTAGGCCCCGTTCAAGTAGCCGTTGGCCGAGAGGTAGGCGATGATGTTGTCGGCCGCGCGCTCTGCCGTCATGGCGGTGGTGTCGATGCGGATCTCCGCCAGCTCCGGCGTCTCATAGGGGCTGTCGATGCCGGTGAAGTTCTTGATCTCGCCGCGCCGCGCCTTCTTGTAGAGGCCCTTGGGATCGCGGTCCTCGGCCGTCTCCAAGGGGGTGTCGACGTAGATCTCGATGAACTCGCCATCCTCCATCATGTCACGCGCCATGCGCCGCTCGGAGCGGAAGGGCGAGATGAAGGAGACCATGGTGATGAGGCCGGCGTCCACCATCAGGCGGGCGACCTCGGCGACACGGCGGACATTCTCCACCCGGTCGGCGTCGGTGAAGCCCAAATCCTTGTTGAGGCCATGGCGGACGTTGTCACCATCGAGCGTATAGGTGTGACGGCCCATGGAATGCAGGCGCTTTTCCACCAGGTTGGCGATGGTCGACTTGCCGGAACCCGAGAGGCCGGTGAACCAGAGCATGCAGCTCTTCTGCTGCTTCAGCTCGGCGCGCGCCTGCTTGTGCACGTCGATCGCCTGCCAATGGATGTTGGAGGCCCGCCTCAGCGCGAAGTCGATCATGCCCATGCCGACCGTGTTGTTGCTCAAGCGGTCGATCAGGATAAAGCCGCCCATCGCGAGGTTCTGCTCGTAGGGCTCGAAGGCAACCTCGCGGTCCAGCGCGGCGTTGCAGACGCCGATCTCGTTGAGCTCCAGGGTCTTGGCCGCCAGATGCTCCATGGTGTTGACGTTGACCTTGTACTTCGGCTGGGCGATCTGCACCGAGGCGGTACGCGTGCCCATCTTCATCAGATAGGGCCGGCCCGGCAGCATGGGCTCGTCCGACATCCAGAGGATCTTGGCCTCGAACTGATCGGCCACTTCGGAGGGCTCGTCGGCCGTGCAGATCACATCGCCGCGGGAGATGTCGATCTCGTCTTCCAAGGTGAGCGTGACCGACTGGCCGGCGACGGCCACATCCAGATCGCCGTCGTAGGTCACGATGCGGGTGACCCGGCTTTCCTTAGCCGAGGGCAAGGCCTTCACCCGGTCTCCCGGCCGGACAGAGCCGGAGGAGACGAAGCCGGAGAAGCCGCGGAAATCGAGGTTCGGGCGATTCACCCACTGCACCGGCATGCGGAAGGGCTTGGCCGTCGCCGCATCGTCGACCCTGACCGTCTCCAGATGGCTCATCAAGGTGGCGCCGTGATACCAGTCCATCTGCTGGCTGAGCTCGGTGACGTTGTCGCCTTCCAGCGCCGAGACCGGGATGGCAACGATGTCGGTGATGCCCAAGGGTGTGGCGAAGGCGCGGTAGTCCTCTTCGATCTGCTCGAAGACCTCCTTGGAATAGTCCACCAGATCCATCTTGTTGATCGCCAGCACCACGTGCTTGATGCCCAGAAGCGAGACGATGAAGCTGTGCCGGCGGGTCTGGGTAAGCACGCCCTTGCGCGCGTCGATCATGACGATCGCCAGCTGCGCGGTCGACGCACCTGTCGCCATGTTGCGGGTGTACTGCTCGTGTCCCGGGGTGTCGGCGACGATGAACTTGCGCACATCGGTCGAGAAGAAGCGATAGGCGACGTCGATGGTGATGCCCTGCTCGCGCTCGGCCGCCAGGCCGTCGACCAGCAATGCGAAGTCGATTTGCTGGCCCTGCGTCCCCATCTTCTTGGAATCGGCTTCCAGCGCCGCCAGCTGGTCCTCGAAGATCAGCTTGGATTCATAGAGCAGGCGGCCGATCAGGGTCGACTTGCCGTCGTCCACCGAGCCGCAGGTGATGAAGCGCAGCAGCGACTTGTGCTCTTGCGCCTTGAGGTAGCCGGCGATGTCCTCGGCGATCAGGTCGGACTTGTGCGCCATCAGAAATAGCCTTCCTGCTTCTTCTTCTCCATCGAGGCGGCGGCGTCGTGATCGATCACCCGCCCCTGACGTTCGGAGGTGGTGGTCAGCAGCATCTCCTGGATGATGTCCAGCAAGGTCGCTGCCTCGGACTCGATGGCGCCGGTCAGCGGGTAGCAGCCCAAGGTGCGGAAGCGTACCGACTTCATCATCGGCTCTTCGCCCTCATGCAGCGGCATGCGATCGTCGTCTACCATGATCAAGGTGCCATCGCGCTCCACGACGGGGCGCTTGGCGGCGTAGTAGAGCGGCACGATGGGGATCTTCTGCAGGTAGATGTACTGCCAGATGTCGAGCTCGGTCCAGTTGGACAGCGGGAAGACGCGGATCGATTCGCTCTTCGCCTTGCGGGCGTTATAGATGTTCCAGAGCTCCGGGCGCTGGTTCTTGGGGTCCCAGCGGTGCTGCGCGCTGCGGAAGGAGAAGACCCGCTCCTTGGCCCGGCTCTTCTCTTCGTCGCGCCGCGCGCCGCCGAAGGCCGCATCGAAGCCGTAGTTGTCCAGCGCCTGCTTCAGTCCTTGCGTCTTCATGATGTCGGTATGCAGGCCGGAGCCGTGGGTGAAGGGACCGACCCCCTGCTCCACGCCCTCCTGGTTGATGTGCACGATGAGATCCAGGCCCAGGTCCTTCGCCATGTTGTCGCGAAAGGTGATCATCTCGCGGAACTTCCAGGTGGTGTCCACGTGCAGCAAAGGGAACGGCGGCTTGGAGGGAAAGAAGGCCTTCATCGCCAGGTGCAGCATCACCGCGCTGTCCTTGCCGACGGAGTAGAGCATCACCGGGTTGTCGCACTCGGCGGCTACCTCGCGGATGATCTGGATGCTCTCGGCCTCCAGGCGTTGAAGATGGGTCAAGTCGTCCATGACGGCCTCCTGGCGACGCACCTCATCGGTCGTCTGCGTGCTCTCGGCTTCCAGGCGCTGGGCTTGGGTCAAGTGATCCATGACGGGGTCCTGATGGCTCTCTACTGATCTATCGGGCTGGGGCTGCCGCCCGCTGGCTGGCGCGATTGCAGCGGCGCTGGTCTGCAGCTCTGGGCTCCAGCACGAGACGTCTCACCGCTAGACCGATCTTCAGGTCGACCACGCGCCATTCTCCTCAAGGGGTCTTTTCGCAAGTGCGAAAGAAGGCGACTCTCATATGGGAAGTCAGATGCTTGTGCAATCGCAGGCGGGTTGCAGCAAGACATTTTGTCGGAGTGGGCGGCAGAATTGCAGCAGTGGCATGGTGCCGGCCCGGTGAGGAGGCTTGTCCGAGGCAAGGCTCTCTGGGGCTTTGCGTCCCGAAGTAGCCACGCATTCAAGGCCAGCCACCAAGTCTCCGAACGCCCAGATCGAAAGGCAGGCGCAAAATCAGTCACTTATCAAGAACGACTTGGATGGGCGAAAGGAAACCCTATATTCTCACCCCAATGCGAACCAAAACGAAACCGTGGCACTTGCGATTAGGGAGCGGTGCCGGGTTCAAAGAGGCCTCTGGAGAGAGGTCACCAGACGCACATTCAAACCTACTAGTTGCTTTCTGTTGACGTAACACAAGAGGAGAGTGTTATGGCTTTCATTCCTGGAACTCCCGACTCGGACGTACTGTTCGGAAGCGAGGATGTCGATACCATACTAGGCTACGACGCCGACGACACCCTCTATGGCAACGACAATTCCGACAGCCTCTACGGTGCGGAAGGAAACGATACGCTCTATGGTGGCGGTGGCAGAGACCAAGCGGTCTATGGAGGCAGCGGAAAGGACACCCTCAATGGGGACGAGGGTAATGATGCCGGCCTTTTCGGCGGCACGCAGGCCGATGTCATTTTCGGCGGCGACGGCGCGGACGTCTCCGCCTACGGCGGTGTGGGCGATGACTCCATCATTGGAAACAGCGGTGACGACAGCTTCCTCTTCGGCGACGCTGGCCTCGACACGATCGTCGGCCTCAGCGGTAACGACGCTAACTTGGACGGCGGCGCCAACGCCGACGTGATCGGCGGCGGCGATGGGGACGACAGCTTGATCTATGGTGAGCGGGGCAACGACCGCGTCTTCGGCGGCACCGGCTATGACCGACAGATCTATGGCGGAGCTGCTGCCGACCAATTGTATGGCGGCGACGATGATGACGCCTTCTTCTATGGTGGCTTGAACCCGGACCGTGTGGACGGAGGCTCAGGGAACGACTATGGCTTTTTCGGTGGGGCCGGAATCGATTCCCTGTTTGGCGGCACCGGAGCCGACTCTTCCTTCTTCGGCGAAGGCAGGCGGGATACCCTGTACGGCGGCAGCGGAGCCGATGTCAGCTTCTACGGAGGTGGTGGCGTCGACAGCATCTATGGCGATGACGGTGATGACAGTTACCTCGCCGGCCGCGCGGATTCCGACAAGCTCTTCGGTGCCTCTGGCAATGACGCCTTCCTCTACGGCGGCAACGGCGCCGACACGGTCTCGGGCGACAGCGGGACTGACCAACAGCTGTTCGGTGGCAGCGGGAACGACAGTATCTTCGGTGGCAGCGGTAGCGACGCCCAGATGTATGGGGACAGTGGTACCGATCGCTTCTACGGTGAGGAAGGAGATGACGGCGGACTGAACGGCGGCTCGGGCAGCGACAGCATGTTCGGGGGTGACGGCGACGACGGTTTCTTCTACGGAGGCGACGCCGCCGATAAGCTCTACGGTGGCAGCGGGAATGACTACTCCTTCTATGGTGGATTAGCGGCCGATACAATGATCGGTGGCAGTGGTGACGATAGCGGCTTCTTCGGCGGCAACGCGTCCGACTCTGTCTACGGCGAGGACGGCGAAGACATCCTCTATGGTGACCAAGGTGCCGACACGTTAAGCGGTGGGGCCGACGGCGATACGGCCTATGGCGGCGGCGGCGATGACGTCTTCCTGGTGGCGAGCCAGGGCGACTTCGCCGACTACTACTACGACGGCGGCCTAGGCACCGACACCCTGGTCCTGGGCGGCGGTGCCACCATTCCGGGGGGCGGTGGGGACCTGAACTCGATCGAGTTCACGCTCACCATCTAGTGTTCAGGGCTCCTGCCCAGCGCGTTCCGGGCCAATCGGCCCAACAAGATTGAGGCCAAGATCGCCGCAACCTCGTGGCGAGATGCGATCATGCTCCTGGCTGGGCAGGCGGTCCTGTCGTGCGAGAACCGAAAGGACGACCTGGAAGCTGTGCGGTCATTGGACCGCACAGCAGGTCGCGGGGAAGGCACGATAACAATCACTTACTTGGAACGGCTTGGAAGCGGCCAACGAAACCCTATATGCTCACCCCAATGACATCATGAAAGAAGCCGCGGCACCAGCGACGAAGAAGCGGTGCCGGGTCAATGAGGGCCTATTTCGGGGGCCGCCAGACGCAGTTTCATTCCAATCCGAATAGTTGCCTTAAGGCGACGCAACAAAGGAGGAAAAGGCAATGGCATTCATTCCAGGAACACCGAAGCCTGACGTACTGTTCGGTTCCGAAGACCCCGATACCATACTGGGCTATGGTTCCGACGACACACTCTATGGCAACGACAATTCCGACAGCCTATACGGCGGCGAAGGAAACGATTCGCTCTACGGCGGCGCCGCCAGAGACGCAGCGCTTTTCGGAGGCACCGGCCTGGACACCCTCAACGGGGACGAGGGTGACGATGCCGGCCTATTTGGTGGCTCGCGGTCCGATGTCATCTTCGGCGGCGATGGCGCGGACGTCTCCGCCTACGGCGGCGTGGGCGATGACTCCATCATCGGGAACAGCGGAGACGACAGTTTCCTGTTCGGCGACGCTGGCCTCGACACGATCGTGGGCCTCAGCGGTAACGACGCCAATCTGGATGGCGGCGCCAATGCCGACGTGATCGCCGGCGGCGATGGGGACGACAGCTTGATCTATGGTGAGCGGGGCAACGACATCCTCTTCGGCGGCACCGGCTATGACCGACAGATCTATGGCGGGGCGGCTGCCGACGTAATGTATGGCGGCACTGATGATGACGCCTTCTTCTACGGCGGGCTCAACCCGGACCGTGTGGACGGAGGCGCAGGAAACGACTATGCCTTTTTCGGTGGGGCCGGAATCGATTCCCTGTTCGGCGGCACCGGGGCCGACTCTTCCTTCTTCGGCGAAGGCAGGCGGGATACCTTGTACGGCGGCAGCGGCGGCGACGTTAGCTTCTACGGAGGTGGTGGCGTCGATAGCATCTATGGCGATGACGGTGATGACAGCTACCTCGCCGGCAGGGCAGACTCCGACAAGCTCTACGGTGGCAATGGTGACGATGTCGGCCTCTTCGGCGGCAATGCCAACGACACGGTCTCAGGCGATAGCGGGTTGGACGGAGGCCTTTTCGGTGGCAGCGGCAACGACAGCCTCTACGGCGGCAGCGGTGACGACGGCCAGCTCCACGGGGAAAGCGGCGTCGATCGCTTGTTCGGTGACGACGGTGATGATGCCGGGCTCTTTGGCGGCTCGGGAAGCGACAGTATCTTCGGAGGCGACGGCAACGACAGCCTTGTCTATGGTGCAGATGGCGCCGATAGGCTTTACGGCGGCAGCGGTGACGATGCCGGTTTTTTCGGCGGTGCCGCGTCCGACTCTGTCTACGGTGAGGACGGCGACGACTTCCTCTACGGTGACCAGGGTGCCGATACACTGAGCGGCGGTGCCGGCGAAGACCGCGGCTATGGCGGTGGCGGCAATGATGTCTTCCTGGTGGCAAGCCAGGGCGACTTCGCCGGCTACTACTACGACGGCGGTGTCGGAACCGACACGCTGGTCCTAGGCGGCGGCGCGACCATCCCAGGCGGCGGTGGAGACCTGAACTCGATCGAGTTCACGCTCACCATCTAGTGCCCGATCGCACAAAAGACTGATTCACGGCGAAGCAGGCTTTAGTGCGTGAATCGGCCACTTAACTTGGAAATGCTAGTGCCTGCTTTTGGGAAAGCAGGCACTAGATGTGGGGCTGGCCCTGCCTGATCGCCGGCGACGTTCAGCCGGCGATCAGGCGGACCTCAGGGCTGTAGGCGATGAAGTGCGGGTTCTCGAAGCCGGGCTTGCCGTAGCGCAAGGGACCGCCTGACGCCGCCTCGACGATGCCGCCGGCAACCTTGAGCACGGCGTGCGCGGCGGCGGTGTCCCATTCCATGGTGCGGCCGAGCCTGGGGTAGAGGTCGGCCTCGCCGCTGGCGATCAGGCAGAACTTCAAGGACGAGCCGGCACTCTTGAAGTCGGCAACCTGATAGCGCGCGATATAATCGTCGGTGGCAGCGTCACGGTGCGACTGCGAGGCGACGACGGCGAGCGCCGCGTTATCGGCCGGACGGACGGCGATCGGCTTGGCGTCCTTGGGCTCGGCCGGATCGATGTCGCCGGACTCCTGCAAGGCTCGCGCGGACGATTCGGTCCAGAAGAGCCGCTTCTTGGCCGGCGCGAAGACGGCACCCATGACCGGCTCGCCGTTTTCGATCAGCGCGATGTTGATAGTGAAGTCGCCGCGGCCCGACACGAATTCCTTGGTGCCGTCCAAGGGATCGACCAGGAAGAAGCGCTCGGCCGGCTTGTCGGCGTGGGTCTCGGCCCGCTCCTCCGTCACCACGGGGATCTCGGAAAAGGCGGCCTCGAGGCCGGCGACGATGATCTCGTCGGCCGCCATATCGGCGGCGGTCACCGGCGAGGCATCCGCCTTGGCCTCCACGGCCAGGCTCTCCTTGCCGAAGTAGGTCAAGGTCGCCGCCCCCGCCTCCAGCACCAGCCGTCTCATCACCAGACCGATCTTTGCGTAGTCCACGCGCCCTATCCTCCAAGCCAAGTCATTTCGCAGTTGCGAAAGCGGTGCCTCTCATATGGGATGTGAGCGGCTTGTGCAATCGCCGGCCACGTCGCGGCAAGACCTTTTGCCAGAATGGGCGGCAGAATTGCAGCTTAGGCATAGAGGGCGGATGAGGGTCGCTCTGCTATGCTTGGCCGAGGCCAACCCTTGTGCGTGAGGACTAGAGCCCTATGCCCGACCCCATCTCCTGGTCTTATGCCTGGCCCTACTTCCTGGGTGCCCTGGTGCTCGCCTACCTTCTGGGCTCCCTGCCCTTCGGTCTCTTGCTGACCAAGGCGGCTGGCCTGGGCGACATCCGCCAGATCGGCTCGGGCAACATCGGCGCCACCAACGTACTGCGCACCGGCCGCAAGGAATTGGCGCTGGTGACCTTGATCCTGGACGGCGGCAAGGGGGCAGCCGCGGTGGGCCTGGCCTCCTGGATCGCGGGCTCAGAGGTGGCGCTGGTCGCCGCCTTTGGCGCGGTCTTGGGCCACCTCTTCCCGGTCTGGCTGAAGTTCAAGGGCGGCAAGGGGGTCGCCACCGCGCTTGGCACCCTGCTGGCGCTAACCTTCTGGGTGGGGGTTCTCTGCTGCCTCACCTGGCTCTTGATGGCCCTTATCTTCCGCTACTCCTCCCTCGCCTCCCTCACGGCCACGGGCATGGCCCCCTTCTACGCCTGGCTGCTGCCCTGGGGCATGAGCTTGGGCGAGGTCTTTCAGCCTGGCTTTGGTGAGCTGTTGTTCCGAGGCGACCTGCAGCTGGTGCAGATCACCGGGGCCATAGCCGCTCTCGTCTGGATCCGCCACTGGCCCAACATCTTGCGCCTCCTGCAAGGCAAGGAGCCGAAGATCGGGCAAGGCAAGAGAAAGGTCAGCTAGCCACAAGGCCGCGCCCTCAGGCACCCGACATCCTTCCAAAAAAAAGGGGCCAGATCGCAAAAGACACTGTACGCGCTCTTAATCTTTTTGATAGCTCTCTCTAATAATTCAAAACCAGATAAATATACTAACAGTATTATCAAATCGTATGACAATAAAAAATGTAAAGCACGTTTTTTGACTGACATCACGACTCGTTGACTACAGATCTTTCCACAACCTGTGAGTCAGCGACCACCTTGGATTCACACTGGGATTTTGATACGCTTAGGTGGGTTTGGGTCGAGGGGTTTGATAATGGCATTTATCCCGGGGACTGAGGGTCCGGACACTCTGTCCGGCACGGACGACGTCGATACCATACTGGGTTATGGAGGCAACGACAGCCTCTATGGCTTGAGCGCGGCCGACAGCCTCTTCGGGGGCACCGGGCGCGACAGCCTTTACGGGGGCAGCGGGAACGACGCCACCCTGGATGGCGGCAGCGGGCGTGACCGGCTGGACGGGGGTCAAGGCGACGACACGGCTCTCTCTGGAGGCTCTGCCAACGACACCCTGACGGGTGGTTTAGGCGACGATGCTTTCCTCTTCGGCGGGCTTGGGAACGACAGCCTTTTTGGTGGCAGCGGCGGGGATCAGAGCCTCGACGGTGGCGACGGGCCGGATCTGGTGGCCGGTGGCTCGGGCGCCGACAGCTTCTTCGATGGTGGCACCAGTGGCGACACGCTCTATGGAGGTGACGGCAACGACGCCAGCCTGGACGGGGGGCTCGGCAACGACACCGTGGCCGGCGACAGCGGCGCCGATACGGCCCTTTCCGGCGGCGAGGGGGCCGACAGCGTCTCGGGTGGCTCCGGCGCCGACCAGACGCTCGAAGGAGGCTCCGGCGAGGACAGCGTTTCCGGCGAGGATGGCGACGATTCTTATCTCTTCGGCGGCACCCGCGGTGACCAGGTCTTTGGCGGTGATGGCCAGGACGCCTCGCTTTACGGTGGCCTAGGCGACGACCGGGTCGCGGGCGGCAGCGGTGACGACAGCGGCCTTTCGGGCGACAGCGGGCGCGACCGCATCGCCGGTGGCAGCGGTGCCGACAGCCTGCTCGAGGGTGGCTCGCGCACGGATTCCCTCTATGGGGGCGATGGCAATGATCGCGACCTCCGTGGCGGTGTGGCAAACGATACGGTCTACGGCGACGATGGCGACGACGCCGGGCTCTACGGCGGCAGCGGGGCTGACACGCTGGCAGGCGGCAGCGGCGCCGATAGCTCGCTCTTCGGCGGGACCAAGGCGGACCGGGTCTACGGCGGTGACGGCGACGACCTCTCCCTCTTCGGAGGTGCCGGCAACGACAGGCTGGAGGGCGGGCTAGGCGCGGATAGCTTCCTCTACGGCGCCTCGGGCGTGGACGTTTTGGTTGCAGACGATGGCAACGACCGCACCTTCTATGGTGGACCCGGGCGGGACACGCTCTATGCCGGCAGCGGCGACGACCGCCGTTTCGAGGGCGGCGGCAGCGCCGACAGGCTCTTCGCCGAGAGCGGCGCCGACGACCGATTCTTCGGGCGAAACGGCGACGACAGCGTCTATGGAGGCGACGGCGATGACGTCCGCTTCTTTGGTGGTAACGCCGCCGACAAGCTCTTCGGTGGTGCGGGCGCGGACCGCGAGTTCTTCGGCGGCGGCGGTGCCGACAGTCTCCTAGGCGAGGCAGGAGACGATACTTCCCTCTACGGTGGCGTCGGCAACGACAGCATCATAGGCGGCGATGGCGACGACGCGACGCTTTATGGCGGCGACGGCGACGACGAAATCTTCGGGGGCAGCGGCAACGACAGCTTCCTATCCGGTGGTTCGGGTGACGACATCGTTCGCGGTGGCTCCGGGGTCGACGTCCTCATCTTCGACGGCCGCACCTTCTATGGTGGTTCCGGCGACGACGGCAGGGCCTATGGAGGCTCCGGCGCCAACTCCCTCTCGGGCGATGCGGGCAACGACTACGCGCTCTACGGGGGATCGGGCGACGACCGGCTGGATGGTGGTGATGGCCAAGACACGAGCCTCTACGGCGATGACGGGAACGATTCCGTCTACGGTGGCAGCGGTAGTGACGAGCATCTTGCTGGAGGCAGCGGCGACGACAGTCTCTATGGAGGAAGCGGCGAGGACACTCTGCTAAGGGGCGGCTCCGGTGCAGACCAGGTCCACGGCGACGACGGCGACGATGTTTCCCTCCTCGGCGACGACGGCGACGACGATGTTTTCGGTGGCAGCGGTCAAGACCTTCTTTACGGTGGATCGGGCGCCGACTACCTGGATGGCGGCAGCGGATCCGACACCATGGCGGGTGCCAGCGGCGACGACATCTTTGTCGTGGACACCACCGGCGATGTCATTGAGGACGGACCGGGCGAAGGCACGGACACCGTCATCTCCTCGATCTCCTTCACCCTGCCCTCGACGGCGACGGGCGAGTACATCGAAGACCTGGTGCTGGCGGAGAATGCCGGCAACATCAATGGCTTCGGCAACGAGCTGGGCAACCGGATCCAGGGCAACAGCGGCAACAACACGCTGGGCGGGGCGTCCGGTGCCGACAGCCTCTACGGTGAGGGCGGCGATGACTGTCTCTACGGGGGCAGCGGCAACGACACGTCGCTCTATGGAGGCGATGGCGACGACTGTGTGTTCGGCGTTGACGGCGACGATGCTTACCTATCCGGCGGCTCCGGTGCCGACAGCCTCTACGGTGATAGCGGCGCCGACTCGCTGCTCTATGGTGGGTCTGGAGGCGACAGAATCTACGGTGGCAGCGGCAGCGACACCAGTCTCTTTGGTGGGTCTGGTGTGGACGTTCTCAGCGGTGATCATGGTGACGACACCTTACTCCGTGGATCTGATGGTGACGACACGATATTCGGTGGGAGTGGTAACGATCGTAATTTGGAAGGTAGAAGCGGACATGACTTGATCTATGGTGGAAGTGGTGATGATTCCGCTTTTGGTGGGGGGCAAGGTAATGACACCTATCATGGTGCCGAAGGTGATGACGGTCTTATTAGCGGCAGCGACGGCGACGATACTATCTTTGGTGGGGAGGGAAATGATGGAACTATCTTTGGCGGTACTGGAAACGATGACTTCTACGGCGGTAATGGCAATGATGCCACGGCTATAGGCGCAGATGGCTCCGACAGATTGTTCGGCGGTGATGGCAACGATACAAACCTTGCTGGTGGTGGCGATGCGGACCTGATCCATGGCGATGACGGCGACGACTACGGTCTATTCGGCGGTGGTAGCGACGACGACCTCTATGGAGGCAGCGGCGACGACCTTCGGCTAACCGGCGACGAGGGCGACGACAGCATATCCGGCGACGAAGGAGACGATCAGCGCCTTTACGGCGATGCCGGGGCTGACTATCTTTTTGGCGGCGATGGCGACGACCATACCTTCTACGGCGGGTCCGGGGCCGACAGTCTCTACGGCGGCGACGGGGCCGACACCTCTTTCTTAGGTGGAAGCGGCGAGGACCGCCTGTTTGGTGGCAGTGGTGCGGATACCAGCCTTGCCGGTGAAGGCGGTGACGACAACCTCTATGGAGGGAGTGATAGCGACAGGAGCCTTTTGGGTGGAGACGGCGACGATAGTGTGTACGGGGGCAGCGGTGCCGACAGGTTCCTAAGAGGAAACAGCGGTAACGACATCGTCGTTGGCGGAAGCGGTGACGATACGAACCTTTGGGGCGACACCGGAATTGATATCCTATTTGGAGGCGACGGTAAGGACCTCGCCTTCAACGGTGGCAAAGGTGACGATATCATTCTCGGTGGTGCGGGTGACGATACGCGGTTGTTCGGCGCCTCAGGTGCCGACACGGCCTTTGGCGACGACGGCGCCGACCTCTCCTTGGCTGGTTTCGACGGTGATGACAGCCTCTTCGGTGGTAGCGGTGAGGATTCCTATTTCCGCGGCTATTCGGGGGCTGACAGCCTGTCCGGTGACAGCGGCAATGACAGGCTCTTCTACGGCGCTTCTGGTGACGATTTCATTGACGGCGGTGCCGGTAACGACAGGAACATATTGGGCGGAGATGGAGGTGACACACTTCGCGGTGGCAGCGGCGCAGACAGCTTCCTGTTCGGAGAAGATGGAGATGACAGCATCTTTGGGGGCAGCGGCGTCGACAACGCACTACGGGGATATGACGGAGATGACAGGATCTACGGGGACGACGGCAATGACGCCAACCTGATTGGCTATTCGGGTGCCGACAGTCTCTTTGGTGGTGACGGTGATGACGTAGTCCTGAATGGTGAATCCGGCGCGGACCGAATCTACGGTGGCGATGGTGATGATACCTCCCTCATAGGCCAAGACGGCGACGACCGTGTCTACGGTGGCAGCGGACTGGATACACTCTTCGGTGGAACTGGCAACGACCTCTTGGACGGCGGCAGCGGATCCGACACCATGGTGGGTGATCCGGGCGACGACACTTTCGTCGTGGACACCACCGGTGACGTGATCGAGGACGGGCCGGGCGGCGGCAACGACACCGTCATCTCCTCAATCTCCTTCACCCTGCCCTCGACCGCGACAGGCGACTACATCGAGAACTTGGTGCTGGCGGAGGGCGCCGGCAACATCAACGGCTTCGGCAACGAGCTGGGCAATCGGATCCAGGGCAACAGCGGCAACAATACGCTGGACGGGGAGTCCGGCGCCGACAGCCTCTATGGTGAAGGCGGCGACGACTGCCTCTACGGGGGCAGCGGCAACGACACCTCGCTTTATGGTGGGGCCGGCGATGACTGTGTCTACGGAGGGCTCGGCGGGGACTTCCGCCTGTCGGGCGGGTCGGGGGCCGACAGCCTATTCGGCGGCAGTGGAGCGGATAGATACCTTCTGGCCGGATCCGGCGACGACACAATTCATGGAGACGATGGAGCCGACATCTCTCTGTCTGGCGACCAGGGGAATGACAGTATCTTTGGAGGCAGCGGCACCGACGCAAGACTGCAAGGTGGGCTTGGTGACGACCGGGTCTATGGTGACGGCGACAACGATGTATACATCTACGGCGACGATGGGGACGACAGCCTCTTTGGCGGCGGCGGCGCCGATTCTAGCTTCTTCGGCGCCGATGGAGGGGACAGCCTTGCCGGCGGAAGTGGGTCGGACAGATACTTCTATGGTGGCACGGGGGCCGATACGGTCTTCGGTGGCAGTGGCGAAGATTCGCGCATCTTCGGCGACGACGGTGCCGACAGGATAAGTGGCGATGAAGGCAACGACGGTAACCTGGTCGGCCTTGAAGGCGCCGACACACTGTACGGAGGTGACGGTAGTGACCGAATTCTCAGTGGTCATCTGGGAGCCGATACCCTGTTTGGCGGGTCTGACACGGATAGTATCTTCTTCGGTGGCGACGGCGACGACAGCGTCTTCGGTGGTAGTGGCAGTGACGTCTCTTTCCTTGGTGGCTCCGGCGTAGACCTGATCCAAGGCGGCGACGGGGACGATAGTCGCCTCTACGGTGGCGATGGAGATGACTCTCTTTCCGGAGACTCCGGAGAAGATCACTCCTTCTACGGAGGATCCGGATCCGACAGCCTATCTGGCGGCAGTGGCAGCGACGAATCCTTCTTCGGCGGCAGTGGTGGCGACATGCTGTCGGGCGGGCCGGACAGCGGCGAGAATGGCGATCAGTACTTCTATGGGGGTGACGGTCAGGACACGCTGTCGGGCGACAGCGGCAGCGATGCCTATTTCGAGGGCGGCTCCGGTAGCGACAGCCTGGTCGCCGGCAGCGGGAACGATTTCGACTTCTACGGCGGCTCGGGCGCGGACCGGGTGGACGGTGGTGCCGGTAATGACTACTACTTCTACGGTGCCGGCGGCGACGATAGCCTCTATGGCGACAGCGGAGACGACTATTACTTCTATGGCGGCGACGGCGCGGACAGCATCTTCGGTGGTACCGGCGGGGATGTTTCCTTTGCCGGTGGTGGCGACGGCGACGCCCTTTTCGGCGGCCTGGGTGAAGACCTCTCCTTCTTCGGTGGCGACGGCGCCGACTCACTGGACGGAGGCAGCGGCGACGACAGTTACTTCTATGGCGGTGACGGTGCCGACACCTTGGCCGGTGGCTCCGGGTATGATCTCTCCCTTCAAGGCGGTGGTGGTGAAGATAGCATCTTCGGCGGCGACGGGGCCGATACTTCTCTGGTCGGAGGAAGCGATGCCGATCAGATCCATGGCGACGATGGTGACGATTTACGCCTCTCCGGCGAGGATGGTGACGACGACATTTTCGGCGGCAGTGGATATGATAGAAGCCTGGTCGGCGGAGATGGCGCGGATAGTGTCTTCGGAGGCAGTGGCAACGACACCAGCCTCATCGGCGGATCCGGGGCGGACAGTCTGTTTGGCGATGCTGACAGGGACTCCACCTTCTATGGCGGCAGTGGGGCTGACGCTTTGTATGGAGGAGACGGCGCCGACTCGCGACTGTACGGAGACGATGGAGACGATACGATCTTCGGTGGGACAGGCGTGGACGTCCTTCTGCGGGGCTTCGCCGGCGATGACAGCCTCTTCGGCGGCGACGACCTGGACAACAATCTCCTGGGCTACATCGGTGACGACAAGATCTACGGCGATGACGGTGACGACTCAGGTCTCCAGGGTGGAGAGGGTGCTGATAGCCTCTACGGAGGAAGCGGCGACGACAATCAGCTATTCGGCGGTTCCGGCGCGGACCTGATCCACGGCGACGACGGCGACGACACGTCCCTCTTGGGCAACGACGGCGACGACGGCATCTACGGTGGTAGCGGCGTCGATTTTCTCTTTGGAGGATCCGGCGGCGACCTGCTCGACGGCGGCAGCGGTTCCGACACCATGGTGGGGGGTCCGGGGAACGACACCTTCATGGTCGACACCACCGGCGACGTGATCGAGGACGGGCCGGGCGAAGGCAACGACACCGTCATCTCCACGATCTCCTTCACCCTGCCATCGACGGCAACGGGCGAGTACATTGAGGACCTGGTGCTGGCGGAGAATGCCGGCAACATCGATGGCGTCGGCAACGAACTCGGCAACCGGGTACAGGGCAACAGCGGCGACAACACGCTCGACGGTGGCTCAGGCGCCGACAGCCTTTACGGTGAAGGCGGCGATGACTGTCTCTACGGGGGCAGCGGCAACGACAGCTCGCTTTTTGGAGGCAACGGGGACGATTGTGTGTTCGGTGGGACCGGCGACGATACCTCCCTTAGCGGCGGGAGCGGCGCCGACAGCATCTTCGGCGGCAGCGGATCCGATGTATCCTTGCTAGGCGGCGGCGGCGACGATAGCGTCTTCGGTGGCAGCGGCGGCGACGTCACCCTCCTTGGTGGCTTGGGCGCGGACTTGATCCAGGGCGACGATGGCGATGATACATCTCTCTTGGGTGAGGACGGCGACGACTCTCTCTTCGGCGGAGGTGGCCGTGATCAATCCCTCTTCGGCCAAGACGGTGACGACGACATCTTCGGGGGGAGCGGGCAAGACCGCGCTTTCTTTGGAGGATCTGGGTCCGACATGCTGTCGGGGGGTAGTGGCGTCGACTATGCAATCTACGGCGCATCAGGCGCAGATTCCTTTTATGGTGGCGACGGTACCGATCTACTTGTTTACGGAGCCGATGGGGAAGATTCTCTCTTCGGCGGCAGCGGCGGAGACGTCGCTTTCTTCGGTGGATCTGGCGCCGATAGCCTGTCGGGCGGCAGCGGAGATGACACGAGCCTCATTGGCGGTTCAGGAATCGACATCCTGAACGGTGGTTTGGGTGATGACAGACTTTTTTTTGGGGGCCAGGGTGACGATTCCATCCAATTGGGGAGCGGAGCGGACTACGGAGCACAAGGTGATGACGGTGATGATAGAATCATAGGAGGGAGTGGCTTTGATCTTGGCATTTTTGGAGGTTCCGGTGCCGACGCTCTGTATGGCGGCGACGGAGATGACTCCTTCATTCACGGCAATACAGGTGCGGACACGATCCAAGGAGGTAGCGGCAACGATACCAATCTAAACGGTGGCGGGGGCTTCGACAGCGACACGATCTATGGCGGTGAGGGCGACGACTACAGCCTAATAGGCTTTAACGGAAATAACCTACTATTCGGTGGCAGTGGTGCCGACTCCGTCCTGTCTGGTGGCTTTGGCAATGACAAATTGTATGGTGACAGTGGCAACGATGTGAGTCTCTTCGGCACTGTTGGTGATGACACCCTCTTTGGCGGTGGTGGCGACGACTCATTTCTTGCCGGTGGCATCGGCAATGACATAATCGAGGGCGGCGATGGCGACGACTTCGTCCTCTCGGGCCAGGACGGCGACGACTCCATCTACGGAGGCAGCGGCGACGATCTGGCGATCGGCGGCGGATCGGGCGCGGACCGGCTCTTCGGTGGTTCGGGCAACGAGTACAGCATCTCCGGCGGTGCCGGCGCGGACAACCTCTACGGCGACGACGGCCTCGATCTGCTCTTCGGCGGCAGTGACGGCGACAGCATCTATGGAGGCTCCGGAACGGATTATGCCTATGGTGCCGATGGCGATGACAGCCTCTTCGGCGGAAGCGGTACCGAAGGCTACATGTCCGGCGGCGACGGTGACGATAGCCTATCGGGTGACGAGGGCGACGATGGGTATCTCTTCGGAGACAGCGGCCAGGACCGTGTCTCGGGCGGTCTGGGGAACGACTACTATCTCTACGGCGGCAGCAGTAACGACAGCGTCTACGGGGACGACGGCGAAGATATTGTCAATGGTGCCGGCGGCAACGATTACCTCTACGGCGGCAGCGGCGCGGACACGCTGGTCGGAGGATCGGGAAGCGATACCGCCTACGGCGGCGCCGGCGACGATATCTTCCGTGTCTACTACCAGGCTGACTTCACCGGCTACTACTACGACGGTGGAGCGGGGACGGATACCTTGGCGCTGTCTGCCGGCGTCACCCTTCCGGGCGGCGGCGCCGGGCTCAACAACATCGATGTAACCATCACGGTCTGAGGGGGGTTGGGGGAAGGCGTAGCGGCGCCCCCTCCTCTCGCTCGTCCTCGCGAGGATGTCTTGGCGGTGATTTAGGGGGATCGGAAGCTTCTTTGCCGTTGCCGGCCCCCATCATGCCAATCATGTCAAGGCTTCACGATAGCGCCTGCCCGCTCGGCAGCTTGTTTACGGGATGCGGCACAGCTTCGTCGCAGCGAACCCTCGCGGGCGGGCTCGGCGTCGGCCGCTCCGCTCTGGATCGCGTCGTCGGCTTCGCCTTCTCGCGATGACGGTGAGGAGGCGGCCGAGACGCTGAATGGGACGATATGGCGGTGCCGAAGGACACGCCCGCTCCTTAGCGTAGTACTGCGGAGACCTGCGTCATCACGAGCAGAGAGACGCGATCCAGTGCAAAGTTATGCTCTTTAAGCAGGTAGTGACTTGGCCTCAGTGTGAGGCACAGCAGCTCCAGGACTCGGCCTAATCGCGGCCGAGAGACTGCACGCTCGATCGCTGTTCCGAAGCACTGGATCGCCTGTGCAAACAACCCCCTCCAAGACAAGCCGCTGTCCTGCTAGGATGGCGGAGGAGAAAATGAGAGGCAGGGCACAATGGCATTCATTCCGGGGACCGAAGGGCCGGACACACTGTTCGGTGGCAGCGGCGTCGACACCATTCTGGGCTATGGGGGGAACGACAGCCTCTATGGCCTGAGCGCGGCCGACAGCCTCTATGGTGGCACCGGGCGCGACAGCCTCTTCGGGGGCAGCGGGAACGACGCCACCCTGGCCGGCGGCAGCGGGCGCGACGTCCTTGACGGGGGCCTCGGCGACGACACGGCGCTGGCCGGAGGCTCCGGTAACGACAGCCTCTACGGCAGCCAGGGCGACGATATCTCGCTCTTCGGCGGGCTTGGGAGCGACAGGATCTACGGTGGCAGCGGCGGGGACCGGAGCCTCGACGGCGGCGACGGGCCGGATCTGCTGGCCGGTGGCTCCGGAGACGACAGCTACGTCTCCGGCGGCACCAGTGGCGACACGCTCTTCGGCGACGATGGCGACGATGCCTTCCTGAGCGGTGGCTCGGCAACGACACCCTGGCCGGCGGTAGCGGGGCCGACAGCAACTTCTTCGGTGGCGAGGGCGCCGACAGCGTCGCCGGCGGGTCCGGTGTGGACCAGACGCTCTTAGGCAGCTCGGGCGAAGACTCTGTCTCGGGCGGCGCCGGCGATGATTCCTACCTCTTCGGCGGCACCCGCGGCGACCAGCTCTTCGGCGACGAGGGCGCCGATGCCACGCTCTTCGGGGGCCTGGGCGACGACCAGCTCTCCGGCGGCAGTGGGAACGACAGCGGGCTTTTCGGCCAGAGCGGTCGCGACCGCCTCGCCGGAGATAGGGGTGACGACGCCCTGCTGGAGGGTGGCTCGCGCACCGATTCCCTCTACGGAGGCGACGGCAACGACCGCAGCCTCTTCGGCGGGATCGCCAACGACACGCTCTACGGCGACGATGGCGACGACGAGGCGCTTTACGGCGGTAGCGGTGCCGACACCTTGGCGGGCGGCAGCGGATCCGATACCTCCCTCTTCGGCGGCACCAAGGCCGACCAGCTCTACGGCGGCGAAGGGGATGACTTCTTCCTCTTCGGCGGCATCGGGACGGACAGCCTGTCGGGCGGCAGCGATGGCGACAGCTTCCTCTACGGCGACGAGGGCTCGGACGTGATGAGCGGTGACGGCGGCAACGACCGCACCTTCTACGGCGGGCCGGGGCGCGACACGCTCTACGGGGGCAGCGGCGACGACCGCCGTTTCGAGGGCGGCGGCTCTGCCGATACCGTATTCGGCGGCAGCGGGGCCGACGACCGCTTCTTCGGGCGCAATGGGAACGACAGCGTCCAGGGAGGATCGGGCGACGACGTACGCCTCTTCGGCGGCAACGGCGCCGACAGCGTCTCGGGCGACGACGGCAACGACAGCTCGCTCTTCGGCGGCGAGGGGGCCGACGTCGTCCAAGGAGGCCGCGGCGATGACTCCAACCTCTCCGGCGACGATGGGAACGACAGCGTCTACGGCGGCAGCGGTGCCGACGATCTCTACGGTAGCTCCGGGATCGACTACCTGAACGGAGGCAGCGGAGCCGACAGCCTTTTCGGTGGCAGCGGCAATGACGCGACCTTGTACGGAGGGGATGGCAACGACCTGATCCAGGGCGATGACGGCGCGGATACCTTGCTCTACGGAGGCGATGGTGACGACCGCCTTTTTGGGGACAGCGGCCAGGACTTCTTCATCGATGGCGGCAGCGGAGCGGACAGCATTGACGCCGGCAGCGGGGATGACTTGATCTTGGCCGGCAGGTCCGGTGACGACGTCCTGATTGGTGGCGATGGCGACGACACGGGTATTCGGGGTCTAAGCGGTCAAGACATCCTCTTTGGCGGCACTGGAAACGAAAGTTACCTCACTGGCGATGATGGCGATGACCAGATCTTCGGTGGCAGCGGTGCCGACGCCGCCCTCAGGGGCGGTAATGGGTCAGACAGCGTCTTCGGCGATAGCGGTGACGACAGCGGCCTGAACGGGGATGGCGGTGCCGATCTGATCTATGGCGGCGACGGTGCGGATGTGTTCCTCAACGGCGACGCTGTCAATGCTTTCGGCGGCGACGGCGATGGTGACGACACGGTGGCCGGCGGCAGTGGCGAGGACAGCCTCCTCTATGGCGAAAGCGGAGCCGACAGCCTCTCCGGCGACAGTAGCAACGACACATTCCTTCTCGGAGGCTCGGGCAACGACAGGGTCGACGGCGGCGATGGCGCGGATGTATCTCTCCTCGGCGACGATGGCGATGACCACCTCTATGGGGCCAGCGGCAACGATACCTCGCTCGATGGCGGGTCGGGCGCGGATAGGATCTTCGGTGGCAGCGGTGACGATCTTCTGCTCGGCGGCAGTGGCATGGATTCCCTGTTCGGCGGTTCCGGAGCCGACAGCCTCTACGGTGGCGACGGCGACGATATCTTCTATGTCGGCGCCCAGGCGGACTTCGCCAGCTACTCTTACGACGGCGGCGCTGGAACCGACACCTTGGCGCTCACCGCCGGCGTTACCATCCCGGGCGGCGGAACGGGGCTCAATTCGATCGAGGTCACCATCGCGGTCCTCTGATGGCGTTCTGCGGGCAGGGCTCGCGCAGCCTTGCCCCCTCCCCTCAGCATGCCTCGCGCGTCAAGGCTGTCTTGGCGGAGTTTTGCGGTGACCGGTCCCTGCCTAGCCGTTGCCAGGTCCTATCACTCCCGTTATGGCCAGGCTTGACCCGCGGCTTCCGGTTCAGTGAAATTGCTGGTGCTGCGCGCACCTGCTCTCAGCTCTTTGTCGTCATCTCCGGGCATGTGAACCGGGGATCCACGTGGCCCCGCCGCACGCTATTGGAAAGTCGGGCAGCGGCGTCGAGACGTGGTTGGCCGTGTCAAGCACGGCCGTGACGGATCATGGTTGATGAATCCGGAATAGAGATCTCCTTCTGAATGACGTTGAACTTGAACCAGACAGCAATGGATCGAGTCGAAGGATGACGTAGAGTGGGTCTTTGAGCAGCAGCGCCTATCGTAAGGGAGGCAGGAAATGAGCTGCATTACAAAGTGATAGGGCCGTAATCGCGAGCGTTAGCGCGGCGATCTTGGTCTTACTGCCAAGACTCTATTCGCTAGAGTGCCGTGTCGCTTTCGGATCCTCGCAATGACAGCGCGTGAGGACGGCAAATGATTTCAAGACCTGAAGATCTACGTCACTGCACCAACATTGTCACGCCGAACGGTATGAGATTCGAGGTCGGCTCTTGGCGCAGCGCACTTGGCGCTCCGGGACAAAGGCGTCTCTTCCGTCGCATCTCGACCACTAGTAGCAGCGCGAGCAGCATCGTCTATTTGAAGATTCACAAGGCCATATTTCTATCAATAATAGATTTTTCTTTGTCACGTTTCGGCCAACCTAACCTTTCGACCAGGTCTTCCTGACCTTTTGATCAATTGGCCGGCTGTTCATTTCGTGTGAGACTTTCTGCCACTGGCAATTCTCAGGCGTAAAAGCTTTGCGCCTGGGCGCGAAGAGTTGTTCGCGCTGCCTACCGCTGCGAGGTCGAACGAGCCATGATCATCACCGGAACAGAGGGGCCGGACACCCTTTTCGGGAGCCCCGACACGGACACCATCCTCGGGTACGGCGACAGCGACAGGCTCTACGGCGCCAGCGGCGCGGACAGCCTCTACGGTGGCACCGGCGACGACAGCCTCTTTGGGGGCAGCGGCGACGACGTAGCACTTATCGGCAACAGCGGACTGGATACCATCAGCGGAGGCGCCGGCGACGACAGCGGCCTCGACGGCCGCTCGCGGGCGGATTCCATCGATGGCGGCGATGGGACGACCGTCTGCTCTACGGCGGGGCGGCGGACGACAGCATCTCCGGCGGCAGTGGCGCCGACAGCCTGATCTACGGCAGTGCCGGGCTGGACACGCTCTCCGGTGGGTCGGGGAACGACAGCCACCTTGACGGCGGCGCCAACGCCGACCTTATCTTCGGCGGCGACGGCGCCGACACCAACCTCATCGGCGAGCGGGCCAACGACGTCGTTTTTGGGGGCGCGGGCGACGACCGCACCGTCGATGGAGAGCGCGGCGGCGACAAGCTCTACGGCGATCAAGGGCACGACGCCTTCTTCTACGGCTATGTCGGCGCCGATCGGCTGGATGGTGGCGAGGGCGACGACTACACCTTCTATGGGGGGGCCGGAAACGACAGCGTCTTCGGTGGCAGCGGCGAAGACTCCTTCTTCCACGGCAACGGCAAGCGCGACACCCTCTACGCCGGAAGCGGCGACGACGCCACCTTCTACGGCGGCGGCGGGATCGACAGGATCTACGGCGAGGCGGGCGCGGACTCTCAGTTTTTCGGCCGAAACTCCAACGACAAGCTCTATGGGGGCGACGGCAACGACCGTCTCTTCTTTGGCGGCAACAACAACGATACACTTCTATGGAGGTCTCGGCGACGACAGCGCCATCTATGGAGACAACGAGAACGACAGCCTGCACGGCGATAGCGGGGCGGACCGAGACCTTGACGGGGGGTCGGGCAACGACCGCCTCTTCGGCGGCAGCGGTGATGACAGCTTTCTCCTCGGCGGGTCCGGTCTCGACCGGCAGTACGGCGGCGACGGCGCGGACTCCCTTTTGCGAGGCGCGGACGGCGACGACAGGGCCTACGGGGGCAGCGGCGGAGATCGCATGCTGGTCGGTGACAGCGGCGACGATCAGCTCTCCGGCGGCAGCGGCGCTGATTCATCCTTCTTTGGCGGTAGCGGAGAGGACTCCCTCTTTGGAGGCGAGGGCGCGGACAGCTTCCTGGTAGGCGGCTCGGCCGCCGACCGCATTTCTGGTGGCTCGGGCGACGACAGCGGCTTCTTCGGCGGACAAGACGGCGATCTGCTGGAGGGTGGCAGCGGCAACGATCAGTCCCTCTACGGCAGCAGCGGAGAGGACTCCCTCTACGGCGGAGCGGGCAGCGACGCGACGCTCTTCGGGGGGCTCCGGTGGTGACCGCGTGTTCGGTGGCGCTGAGGATGACTCGGCAATCCAAGGCGACAGCGGTGACGACGCACTCTACGGAGACGCCGGCAACGACGAGCTTGACGGAGGCGAGGGCATCGACACGCTCTTCGGTGGATCCGGTGCAGACAGCCTCGCCGGCGGCAGCGGCGACGATGGAACTCTCTCCGGCGGCTCCGGGGCGGATGTCGTCTATGGTGGCACGGGCGATGACACGGCGATCCAAGGTGACGGCGGCGACGACTCCCTCTTCGGTGACGGCGGAGACGATAGCTTGGAGGGTGGCGATGGCATCGACCAGCTCTACGGTGGATCCGGCGCTGACAGCCTCCTAGCGGGCAGCGGCAATGATTCGACGCTGCGCGGTGGATCGGGGGCGGATTTCCTGTACAGCGGCAGCGGGGACGATGGCCTCGCCTTTGGTGGCTCGGGCGACGACAGTCTTGTCGGCGGTGTTGGAAACGACGCCGGCCTTGGTGGCGACGACGGCGAGGACAGCCTCTTCGGGGGCAGCGGAACCGACGTCTTCTTCACCGGAGGTTCCGGCGACGACTTTGTCGAGGGCGGCAGCGGTATGGACGCCATACTGTCCGGTGTCTCGGGCAACGATCGCGTCTATGGTGGGGATGGAGACGACGCCACCCTGGTCGGAGTCGCCGGGGACGACAAGCTGGACGGAGGTAGCGGCAGCGATGTCTCGCTTGCCGGTGGAGACGGCGCCGACAGCATCTACGGAGGCAGCGGGGCGGACAGCACGCTGATTGGCGAGGCGGGCAGCGACAGCGTCTTTGGCGGTGATGGCGCAGATTCCGTCATGAGTGGCGGAGAGGGCGACGACAGCCTCTCAGGCGACAGCGGGCTCGACGCACTCCTCCTCGGCAACAGCGGGGCGGACCGGATCTTCGGTGG
The DNA here is from genome assembly GCA_963669385.2 of Rhodospirillales bacterium. Taxonomy (GTDB): domain Bacteria; phylum Pseudomonadota; class Alphaproteobacteria; order Kiloniellales; family JACOMY01; genus JACOMY01. The sequence goes on along the minus strand of CAXXGD010000049.1, from coordinate 7,069 downwards.
TGAGGGCGACGACTCCTTCTTCTTGGGCGAAGCCGATGACGACCGTCTCTACGGTGGCAGCGGCACTGACCGTAGCTTCTTCGGCGGCGGCGGTGACGACAGCCTCTTCGGCGGCAGCGGGATAGATACCAATTTCTTTGGCGACGAGGGGGCTGACTATCTCTTCGGCGGCGATGGCGATGATAGTAACTTCCTCGGAGGCACCGGGGCTGATAGCCTGGAAGGCGGCGATGGGGCCGACTACAGCTTCTTCGGCGACGACGACGACGATCATCTTGCCGGCGGCAGCGGTGCGGACACCTCCCTCTTCGGCGGGTCGGGGTCGGACGGCATTTTCGGTGGCAGCGGCGATGACCGAGGCCTCTTTGGGCAGTCGGGCAGCGACAGCCTCTACGCAGACGATGGCTACGACTTCAACGTCAGAGGAAACGATGGCGATGACAGCCTCTTCGGCGGCAGCGGACGGGACACGCGCTTTGCCGGCGGATCAGGAAGCGACAGCCTTGCCGGCGGCAGCGATGCGGACAGCTTGTTCTATGGTGATTCCGGGATCGATACTCTCTTTGGTGGTAATGGAGGTGATTTCCTGTTCTATGGAGAGCAGGGCAACGATAGCCTGGCCGCTGAGAGCGGCAATGACCGGCGCTTCTACGGTGGTTCGGGGGCGGACAGGCTGGACGCCGGGACCGGCGCCGACGAACGCTTCTATGGTGGATCGGGCGCAGACAGCCTCTACGGTGGCGTCGGCAATGACTCCATCTTCCAAGGCGAGGACGGCGACGACCTGCTCGACGCGGGCGATGGCGCCAATGTCTCCTTCTATGGTGGGTCGGGGGCGGACAGCCTCTACGGGGGCAACGGCACCGATCGCAGCTTCTATGGTGGCTCTGGTGCCGACAGCCTGGCTGCCCTCAGCGGAAACGATTCCCTCTTCGACGGAGGTGACGGAGCCGACACCCTCTCCGCCGGCAGCGGCGAGGACCTCAGTTTCTCCGGTGGCTTGGGTGACGACAGCCTGTCCGCCGGCGACGGCGGCGACGGTGGCTTCTTCGGTGGGTCCGGCGCCGACAGCCTCGACGCCGGCAGCGGTGCCGACAGCTTCTTCTACGGTGGCTCCGGCGCAGACCTTCTCGAAGGTGGCCAGGGCGACGACGCGACCTTGAAGGGCGACGAGGGTGACGACAGCCTTTCGGGCGGGGCCGGCAGCGATCGCCTTTATGGCGACGATGGTTCCGACAGTATGGACGGAGGCTCCGGAAACGACAGCCTGTTCGGTGGCAGCGGCGACGATACCTCCCTCCTCGGCGGTTCGGGTTCGGACTCGATAGCAGGCGGCAGCGGAGACGACCGTTCGCTCGCTGGCGGTTCGGGGGCCGACATTCTGTTCGGCGATATGGGTGCGGACTCCGTTCTCAACGGCAACGATGGAGAGGATACCCTCTTCGGTGGCAGCGGCATCGACAGCAATTTCCGCGGGAGCTCCGGATCGGACGCTGTCTTCGGAGGCAGCGGCGACGATGTGAATCTCTTCGGCGGCTCCGGTACAGACCGGGTGGATGGCGGCGATGGCGCGGACCTCTTCCTGAGAGGCCAAGACGGCGACGACAGCCTATTCGGTGGTGGCGCGATAGACACGGTGCTGGAGGGTGGGTCGGGCAATGACCTCATCTACGGCGGAGACGACAACGACTCCCAGTTGGACGGAAACTCCGGAGACGATAGGATCTTCGGCGATACGGGCAACGACTTCCGCCTGCGTGGCGGTGACGGGAACGATTCGATCTTCGGAGGCAGCGGCAACGAGCGGGAGCTCTATGGTGGATCGGGCGCGGATGTCATCAATGGCGAAACCGGACTGGGGTCAAGCTTCTACGGCGGGTCCGGGGCCGATTCCCTCTATGGTGGGGCCGGGAATGATTCTATCTTCTTCGGATCGGGCGACAACGACCTGCTAGATGCCGGAAACGGCGTGAATGAGTCCTTCTATGGAGGATCGGGGGTCGATAGGGTCTACGGAGGCGCCAATGCCGATCGTACCTTCGACGGCGGATCGGGGGCGGACACGCTGCATGGCTATAGCTCCAGCGACCTCCTCTTCCGTGGAGGCGACGGCAACGACAGGCTTTACGCTGGCAGCGGTACGGACCGGAGTTTCCAGGGCGGCTCCGGCGCCGACCTGCTTTCAGCCGGTGACGGAAATGACACTTTGTTCCTTGGGGGATCCGGTCAAGATACCATCGAAGGGGGCGACGGCGAAGACTCCTCTTTCTATGGCGAACTGGCGGCCGATCGCCTCTACGGCGATGATGGCGCCGACTTCGGCTTCTTCGGCGGCTCTTCCGGAGACACCCTTTCGGGCGGCAGCGGGAACGACACCTCCTTCTTCGGCGACACGGGGAACGACGACCTCTACGGGGGAGACGGCGGCGATCGCCAATTCTACGGCGGCCTTGCATCCGATACCATCGACGGCGGTCTAGGTGATGACACAAGCCTTCTCGGCGATGCCGGCGCGGACAGCCTTCTGGGTGACAGCGGCGCGGATCGGAGCTTTCTAGGGGGGTCCGGCAGCGATGCGCTTTTCGGCGGCAGCGGGATCGATCGCTTCTTCTACGGCGGCGGGGGAGCCGACAGGCTCTACGGAGGCGATGGAAACGAGAACTCTTTCTTTGGTGACCAAGGCAACGATACCCTGTCGGGCGGCAATGGCGATGACACGCTCTATGGCGAGGGCGGCGCCGACGGCCTCTATGGCGATGGCGGGGCCGACCGCCTCTATGCCGGCGATAGCAACGATACCTTGCTGGACGGTGGCTTAGGTGCAGACTCGCTTGCCGGCGGCAATGGTAACGATGCCTCCTTCTTTGGTGGCAGCGGCGTCGACCGACTGTTCGGCGACAGTGGCGCCGATGCCCGCCTCTTTGGCGGGTCGGGCGGCGACACCTTGACCGGCGACAGTGGCGCCGACAGTTTCATCGCAGGTGACGGTGGCGATGACAGCCTCTTCGGAGGCCTCGGCCAGGATATCATCTTCAATGGTGGCAGCGGAGACGACTATCTCTCCGGTGGTAGTGGCAACGACACGGCCTTCGATGGCGGTGACGGCAGCGATACTCTTGCCGGCGGCAGTGGTGACGACAGCGGCTTCCTCGGTGGCTCGCTTGCCGACGTCCTCTACGGCGGCGATGGCGACGACTTTTCTTTCATCGGCGGTGACGGCGACGACTCCCTTTACGGAGACAGCGGCAACGACACTCTCTATGGCTCGACCGGTGCCGATACGCTCAAAGGTGGCTCGGGTAGCGACCGCCTCTATGGCGGCAATGGTGCCGACCTCTTCATCGTGACCAACCAGGCCGACTTCACCAACTACTCCTACGTCGGGGGCGGCGGTAGTGACACCCTGGTTCTCACCACAGGCGTCACCATCCCGGGCGGCGGCAGCTCCTTAAGCTCCATCAACTTCACGATCACCGTCTAGGGCAGATTGCAGTCGGATGGAGTAACTCGGCTGTGTGGCTCTTCTCCATTTTCAAATCCGTGGAGCGGATAGACTTGATCGGGTTGCTCTACCTATTCGTGATTCTCTCCAAAGTGTTACGTCCCTTGCTCTCTCCCTTTTTTCTGGCCAAAGGGCCGTGGTCCGGCAAAATCTTACGCGTAGGACCGGACTATGCTAGAGTGGTCTTTGGGAGATGAGGTCGTTACACCTGCAGGTGTAAAAAGTACAGTCTGCTTTCATGATCTGGGTCTCTACACGGCCCCTGGCCGAAGACGAGACCGGCGAGAGAGCACGAATAAAGGGGAGAAGGCCAGATGGCAGTCATATTGGGTGGACCGGGCCCGGACACGCTTACCGGTACAGACCTTGACGATGTCATCCGTGGCTACGGGGCCAATGACACGCTTTACGGCGAGAGCTCTGCCGACCGCCTTTTCGGAGGTGACGGCGACGACAGGCTCTTTGGAGGCAGTGGCGACGAGCTCTCCATAAACGGGGGCAGCGGAAAGGATACCATCAGCGGTGGCGAAGGCGACGACATCGCGCTCTCCGGCCGCTCGCGCGCCGACATCATCGATGGGGGCGACGGCAACGACGCCACCATCTTCGGCGGGGTGGCGGACGACATCATCTCCGGTGGCAGTGGAAACGACAGCCTGATCTATGGCAGCGCCGGCCTGGACACGCTCTTCGGCGAAACCGGCGTCGATAGCCTTCTGGACGGCGGTGCCAATGCCGATACTATCTTCGGGGGTGACGGCAACGATCAATCCTTGATCGGCGAGCGCGGGAGCGACCTCGTCTTCGGTGGGGCGGGCAACGATAGCGCGGTGAACGGCGGGCGTGCGGGCGACAGCCTCTATGGAGGCAGCGGCAGGGACGGCTTCTTCTACGGCGACGTCAGCCCGGACCGGCTGGAGGCCGGCGAGGGGCAGGACTACAGTTTCTATGGAGGAGCCGGCAACGACCTGCTTTTCGGTGGCAGCGGCGACGACTCTTTCTTTCACGGCAACGGCAGCAAGGACACGCTCTACGGCGGAAGCGGCAGCGACCAGACCTTTTACGGTGGCGGCGGCATCGACAGCCTCTATGGCGGCAAAGATGATGACGGACACTTCTTCGGCCGCAATGCCAGCGATCGGATCTATGGTGATGACGGAAGGGATAGCTATTTCTACGGTGGAATAGGCAATGACACCCTGAAGGGTGGATATGGGGACGACGATCATTTCTACGGACAAACCGGAGGGGATCGGCTTTACGGCGACAGCGGCTCGGATAACTTCTTTGCCGGTGGCAGCGGGAATGATCGCCTCTATGCCGGCACCGGAAGCGACCGTTCGTTCTTTGGCGATAGCGGATCGGACCGCCTTTATGGTGCCGACGGCCTGGACCAAGGTTTCTTTGGTGGCGAGGACAACGACAGCATCTATGGCGGTGCCCAGAACGACCGCTCCTTCTACGGAGGCTCCGCCGCCGATCGACTGGCCGGAGGCGATGGCAGCGATGCTTCCTTCTTCGGCGGCCTCGATGACGACACCCTCTCAGCCGACAATGGCTATGATGACTCCTTCTACGGCGACTTAGGTGACGACACGCTAGACGGCGGCAGCGGCGCCGACATCGGCTTCCAGGGAGGCTCAGGCGATGACCTGCTCCTGGCAGCAAGCGGCAGCGACGCCTTCTTCTATGGCGGCTCTGGCGCCGACAGCCTGTACGGCGGGGCCAACGGCGACCAGTACTTCTATGGCGGCGACGCGCTCGGAGAGGACGACGGCAACGACCTGCTGTTCGGTGACGGGGGGAACGACAACGCCTTCTATGGTGGTTCCGGTGCGGACAGCATTTTGGTGGGTCGGGGAACGATCAAGGAATGTCCGGGGGAAGTGGAGATGACTTTCTGTTCGGCGACGCGGGCAGTGACCGTCTCTACGGTGGTGACGGGAATGATACGATGAACGGCGGTCCGGGCAGCGACACGCTGAGAGGGGGCAGCGGCAACGACTTCTTCGTCATCTCCAGCCAGGGCGATTTCGCCAGCTACTACTTCAACGGCGGGACTGGTACGGACACGCTCTTCCTCTACGACGAAGCCACCATTCCCGGTGGTGGCACGGACCTGATCAGCATCGAGGTGACCATCGGAACCTAGGGGCAGCGCTGTCGCCAAGCCATCCATTTCGCACCGCAGATCGCCTCAATCGGCCGGGATCAGCGCCGAAGTTGGGCGGGGTGGCAGCTAGAACTGCGCTGCCGATTCACTGCCATGTCTGGTCGAACTGGACCAATCCTATGGCCATTGGGTCAATGGCTTGGCGCGACCTGGAGAATCGCTGCTGATCGCCCCCTGCCCTATCGCCGCTCGTTGAGCTGTCCTCCTGCGCTAGGCAGACAGTTCGCCACCCGATTCCAAGCCAAGCCAATCATCTGATCTAGCACTCTTTCAATCGGCAAGCTTCGGGATCAAGCAAGGGCCAGGGATGCGATCCAGGCAACGCGTGCCATGCAGTACCTAGTTGTGCTACACTGTGCCCCACAAGCACAGAGGAGGCGCTGGCTCGCGCATTGACGCCTGCCAATGCCTGCGCAATGGCGCGCCCTGCTTCTGCGTTTCGCGTGCAATTCTCTAGAACAAACAATGCATAAAATGGAGAGGGAGCAATGGCGTTTATTCCTGGGACCGTGGGACCGGATACACTTTCGGGTACGGACGGCATCGATACCATCCTTGGCTATGGCGGCGACGATACGCTCGATGGCTTGAGCGCGGCCGACAGCCTCTATGGGGGGCAAGGTGACGACACGCTGATCGGCGGCAGTGGTGACGATGTCGCAATAGACGGCGGCACCGGTCGAGACAGCCTCACCGGAGACGGCGGTGACGACAGCAACCTGGACGGCGGCTCAAGGTCAGATTTCGTCGGCGGCGGCGATGGCTCGGACGCCCTGCTCTACGGTGGGGTGGGCGACGACATCCTCTCCGGTGGAAGCGGTGACGACAGCCTCATCTACGGCAGCGCCGGCCTGGATAGGCTGTCGGGCGACAGCGGTGCGGATACCCACCTCGACGGCGGCGCCAATGCCGACACGATTTACGGCGGCGATGGCGCGGACACCTCGCTTCTAGGCGAGCGGGCCAACGACCTGGTCTTCGGCGGGGAGGGTGACGACCGCACCCTCGATGGCGAGCGCGGCGGCGACCGGCTCTACGGCGGCGGTGGGATCGATGCCTTTCTCTACGGCGGCGTCAGCCCGGACCGGGTCGACGGAGGTGACGGCGACGACTATTCCCTCTACGGAGGTGCCGGCAACGATTCCATGTTCGGCGGCAGCGGGGCCGATTCCTACTTCTTTCGGGCCAAGGCAAGCGGGACACCATGTATGGCGGCACCGGGGCCGATCTCAGCTTCTATGGTGGCGGCGGCATCGACCGCATCTACGGCGACGGCGATGCCGATCAGCGCTTTGCCGGCCGTGCGGCGGCCGACAAACTCTACGGTGGTTCCGGCGACGACAGCTACTTCTTTGGCGGCAACGATAACGACACGCTATCAGGCGACAGCGGAT